>JASGHC010000005.1:0-1396826 GCA_047602545.1 Micropruina sp.
GACGCGGGCCCGTCTTGCCGGACGACGCACGCCACGGCTCACCGCTGGGACGCCGATCGCTCGGTCCTCCCGTCCTGGCTCCGCCCGATCGGCCTCGTGGATAGCCATCCGACGCGCCCGCTCCGCCGCCGTCGGCGGGCCGGTTCCCGCTGCGCCGGCTTCCAGCCGCCGGCATCCCGACCGCGTCCGCCGTCTCCGGATCTTCCGCCGGCTGCGTCCCAGCGCCGACCGGTGTCACCGGACTTCCGGCCGCTCGCGTCTGTGCGCCGACCGGTTTCACCCCGGACGCCGCGCGGGGACCCCTCTCCGTCGGACGCCTTGAAACGACGGGTGTCCGATCGGTCGCCAGCATCCGAGCGCCGCGAACTGCCTCGGTTCTCGCTCCAACCCGCGTTGTCGCGCCGCCGATCCCCGCCTGCGCCGCTACCCTCGCCGGCCGAGTAGCCTCGCCCGCCCGATCGCTGACCGGGCCGGTCGCCGAACTTCTTCGCCGGACGTCCCCCGTCGCGCCCGCCCGACCGTCGCCCCTGGCCGTCGGCCGAATGCTGTTGATTGGTCACCCGTCCAAGTTTGCCTGTCCGCACATGCCGGGACGCAAAACACCCCCGTGGTTGTCATTGCTGACTACCACAGGGGTGTTTAAATGTCCGGCGACGTCCTAGTCTCCCACAGGGTCCCCCCTGCAGTACCATCGGCGCTGAGCAGCTTAGCTTCCGGGTTCGGAATGGAGCCGGGCGTTTCCCGCTCGCCATGATCACCGTAACTCTATGGAGTTGTCGAATCGGATCCCCGACCGTTACTCGGGAACCGCACAGTGGACGCGTAGCATCTTTGTAGGAAACAAGCCCTCGGCCTATTAGTATCGGTCAGCTCCATGCATTACTGCACTTCCACATCCGACCTATCAACCCGGTGGTCTTCCGGGGGCCTTACCAGATTAACTCTGTGGGAACCCTCATCTTGAGACGTGCTTCCCGCTTAGATGCTTTCAGCGGTTATCACTTCCAAACGTAGCCAACCAGCCGTGCTCTTGGCAGAACAACTGGCACACCAGAGGTTTGTCCGTCCCGGTCCTCTCGTACTAAGGACAGCCTCTCTCAAGATTCCTACGCGCGCAGCGGATAGGGACCGAACTGTCTCACGACGTTCTAAACCCAGCTCGCGTGCCGCTTTAATGGGCGAACAGCCCAACCCTTGGGACCGACTCCAGCCCCAGGATGCGACGAGCCGACATCGAGGTGCCAAACCATGCCGTCGCTATGGACGCTCGGGCAAGATCAGCCTGTTATCCCCGGGGTACCTTTTATCCGTTGAGTGACGGCGCTTCCACGTGCCACCGTCAGATCACTAGTCCCGACTTTCGTCCCTGCTTGAGGTGTCCCTCTCACAGTCAAGCTCCCTTGTGCACTTACACTCAAAACCTGATTGCCAACCAGGCTGAGGGAACCTTTGGGCGCCTCCGTTACATTTTGGGAGGCGACCGCCCCAGTCAAACTACCCATCAGGCACTGTCCCTGATCCAGATAATGGACCTAGGTTAGATAACCAGAACGACCAGAGTGGTATTTCAACGATGACTCCACACGAACTGGCGTCCCTGCTTCACAGTCTCCCACCTATCCTACACAAGTCGTACCGATCACCAATACCAAACTATAGTAAAGGTCCCGGGGTCTTTCCGTCCTGCTGCGCGTAACGAGCATCTTTACTCGTAGTGCAATTTCGCCGAGTTCGTGGTGGAGACAGCGCCCAAATCGTTACTCCATTCGTGCAGGTCGGAACTTACCCGACAAGGAATTTCGCTACCTTAGGATGGTTATAGTTACCACCGCCGTTTACTGGGGCTTAAGTTCAGTGCTTCGCTTGCGCTAACACGTCCCCTTAACCTTCCAGCACCGGGCAGGAGTCAGTCCGTATACATCGTCTTTCAACTTGGCACGGACCTGTGTTTTTAGTAAACAGTCGCTTGGGCCTGGTCTCTGCGACCCTCAATGCTCAAGGGGAAAACCCCATCACAAATCAGGTCCCCCTTATCCCGAAGTTACGGGGGTATTTTGCCGAGTTCCTTCACCACGATTCTCTCGATCGCCTTGGTATTCTCTACCTATCCACCTGTGTCGGTTTCGGGTACGGGCGGCTAACAACTCGCTCACGAAGATTTTCTAGGCAGCATAGGATCACCCACTTCAGGAGCCGTAGCTCCAAAAGGCATCATGTCTCAGGCACACGAGATGCGGATTTGCCTACACCTCGCCCTACACACTTACCCCGGGACTACCATCGCCCGGGATGGGCTACCTTCCTGCGTCCCTCCGCAGCTTGCCTAATACAATCGTGGGTCGCAGACTCAAACCAGCTTGGACCGAAGTCCGCCGCCGGCTCTTGCGTGCTTAGCATTGACTGCCTCGGCAGGGTCGTTGTTTCGCCGGTACGGGAATATCAACCCGTTGTCCATCGACTACGCCTGTCGGCCTCGCCTTAGGTCCCGACTTACCCAGGGCAGATTAGCTTGACCCTGGAACCCTTGGATATTCGGCGGACGGGTTTCTCACCCGTCATTCGCTACTCATGCCTGCATTCTCACTCGTGTGCTCTCCACGGCTGGGTCACCCCGCCGCTTCACCGCGCACACGACGCTCCCCTACCCATCCACGCACCTGGACCACGAAGGCCTGGTTATCACGCGAATGACACAGCTTCGGCGGATTGCTTGAGCCCCGCTAAATTGTCGGCGCAGAATCACTTGACCAGTGAGCTATTACGCACTCTTTCAAGGGTGGCTGCTTCCAAGCCAACCTCCTGGTTGTCTATGCAACTCCACATCCTTTTCCACTTAGCAATCCCTTAGGGGCCTTAGCTGGTGTTCTGGGCTGTTTCCCTCTCGACTATGAAGCTTATCCCCCACAGTCTCACTGCCGCGCTCTCACTTACCGGCATTCGGAGTTTGGCTGATTTCGGTAAGCTTGTGGGCCCCCTAGACCATCCAGTGCTCTACCTCCGGTAAGAAACACGCGACGCTGCACCTATATGCATTTCGGGGAGAACCAGCTATCACGAAGTTTGATTGGCCTTTCACCCCTATCCACAGCTCATCCCCTCGGTTTTCAACCCAAGTGGGTTCGGGCCTCCACGACGTCTTACCGTCGCTTCACCCTGGCCATGGATAGATCACTTCGCTTCGGGTCTAGAGCACGCGACTAAATCGCCCTATTCGGACTTGCTTTCGCTACGGCTTCCCCACACGGGTTAACCTCGCCACGTACCACTAACTCGCAGGCTCATTCTTCAAAAGGCACGCCGTCACCCTCACAGGCTCCGACGGATTGTAGGCAATCGGTTTCAGGTACTATTTCACTCCCCTCCCGGGGTACTTTTCACCTTTCCCTCACGGTACTTGTCCGCTATCGGTCATCAAGGAGTATTTAGGCTTAACGGGTGGTCCCGCCAGATTCATGCGGAATTTCAGGGGTTCCGCATTACTTGGGGTGACGCACGAGAGAGAGCGGCTTACGTCTACAGGGGTATTACCTTCTGTGCCGGAACTTCCCAGAGTCCTTCGACTTCAACACTCTTTTCTTACTCTCTGACCAGTCAACAGCCCGGTCGGTGCGGCCCCACTACCCCCAACATGCAACGCCTGTCAGCTATCACACATGCTAGGTTTGGCCTCTTCCGCGTTCGCTCGCCACTACTTACGGAATCACGGTTGTTTTCTTTTCCTGTGGGTACTGAGATGTTTCACTTCCCCACGTTCCCTCCAACTACCCTATGTGTTCAGGTAGAGGTCGCCGGACATTACTCCGGTTTCTTTCGAGGTTTCCCTATTCGGAAATCCACGGATCAAAGCTCGTTTACCAGCTCCCCATGGCTTATCGCAGGTTACAACGTCCTTCATCGGCTCTTGATGCCAAGGCATCCACCGATTGCCCTTAGTAGCTTGTTATTTCACTACAAAGATGCTCGCGTCCACTGTGCAGTTCTCAAGAAACGGGCGGGCCCAGTTCAGCCACCGACAACCTGCCGGAAACCTCTCCTGGTCCGCTCTTCAGAAGGCGTTGCCCACCGCAACCGACCCTTCAGGACCCAACAGCGTGCTCTCGGGCTTCGCCCCAACAATCGATGTTCCACTTCCCTCACGGGACTGTACTGACGAGTTGGCAACTAAGCTTCAGGTCAATGCTCCACTAGTAGCCTGCAGGCCCCACGAACATTCGCCGTGGCAAACCATGCGCTTGGACGAGGTGATTAACCCCCGCCAATGGCTCCTTAGAAAGGAGGTGATCCAGCCGCACCTTCCGGTACGGCTACCTTGTTACGACTTAGTCCTAATTACCGGTCCCACCTTCGACGGCTCCCTCCACAAGGGTTGGGCCACCGGCTTCGGGTGTTACCGACTTTCATGACTTGACGGGCGGTGTGTACAAGGCCCGGGAACGTATTCACCGCAGCATTGCTGATCTGCGATTACTAGCGACTCCGACTTCATGGGGTCGAGTTGCAGACCCCAATCCGAACTGAGACTGGCTTTATGGGATTCGCTCCACCTTGCGGTATCGCAGCCCTTTGTACCAGCCATTGTAGCATGTTTCAAGCCCTGGACATAAGGGGCATGATGACTTGACCTCATCCCCACCTTCCTCCGAGTTGACCCCGGCAGTCTCCTATGAGTTCCCGGCCGAACCGCTGGCAACATAGGACGAGGGTTGCGCTCGTTGCGGGACTTAACCCAACATCTCACGACACGAGCTGACGACAGCCATGCACCACCTGTATACCGACCTTGCGGGGCACCTGTCTCCAGATGTTTCCGGTATATGTCAAACCCAGGTAAGGTTCTTCGCGTTGCATCGAATTAATGAACATGCTCCGCCGCTTGTGCGGGCCCCCGTCAATTCCTTTGAGTTTTAGCCTTGCGGCCGTACTCCCCAGGCGGGGCACTTAATGCGTTAGCTACGGCACGGAGAACGTGGAAGTCCCCCACACCTAGTGCCCACCGTTTACGGCGTGGACTACCAGGGTATCTAAGCCTGTTTGCTCCCCACGCTTTCGCTCCTCAGCGTCAGTTAATGTCCAGAGAACCGCCTTCGCCACTGGTGTTCCTCCTGATATCTGCGCATTCCACCGCTCCACCAGGAATTCCGTTCTCCCCTACATTCCTCAAGTCTGCCCGTATCGAAAGCAGGCTCGGGGTTAAGCCCCGAGTTTTCACTTCCGACGCAACAGACCGCCTACGAGCTCTTTACGCCCAATAATTCCGGACAACGCTCGCACCCTACGTATCACCGCGGCTGCTGGCACGTAGTTAGCCGGTGCTTCTTCTGCAGGTACCGTCAGTTTCGTCCCTGCTGAAAGCGGTTTACAACCCGAAGGCCGTCATCCCGCACGCGGCGTTGCTGCGTCAGGCTTTCGCCCATTGCGCAATATTCCCCACTGCTGCCTCCCGTAGGAGTCTGGGCCGTATCTCAGTCCCAGTGTGGCCGGTCGCCCTCTCAGGCCGGCTACCCGTCGTCGCCTTGGTGAGCCATTACCTCACCAACAAGCTGATAGGCCGCGAGCCCATCCTTGACCGTCGGAGCTTTCCAACCCAGCAGATGCCCGCCAGGTTCATATCCGGTATTAGCAGCTGTTTCCAACTGTTATCCCAGAGTCAAGGGTAGGTTGCTCACGTGTTACTCACCCGTTCGCCACTGATCAAAAGAGCAAGCTCTTCGTCACCGTTCGACTTGCATGTGTTAAGCACGCCGCCAGCGTTCGTCCTGAGCCAGGATCAAACTCTCCGTTGAAAAATTTCAGCACCAACCAAAAGGCCAGCATTGCTGTCAAAGGATTGCTCGACACTGACAGGATCCATTGCTGGATCTATCAATAATCAAAGGAATCACGTCCAAGAGACAAAAGCCTCAAGGGACGGGATATTCGTTTATCGCACACCCCGAAGGGTGCACTTTGCATTGACTTTCAAGCACGCTGTTGAGTTCTCAAGTTTCGGATGCGCACCGCGCACCGGCCATCCGACCGACGCTTGGGGCAACTCGACTTACTTTACTAGGGCCTCCACCCAGTGTCAAACCAGGCTACCTCACCCCTCCCAACCCGCAACAACACCCCAGGCCTAGGCGGCTCCTGACATGAAGACACACCATACCCGCACTGCATTAGAGTTGGAATCCCTCCGGTCCGTCCACCCCGAATCACTCCAGGCCGTCCGTCACACCGAGAAGGCTTAGTAAACATTACGGAGCTAGCGGCGTCGGGTCAAATCGGCCCGGACGCCCGGGCGTGTCACGCCGCTGACTAGGCGAAACACTGCGGTCAGCCGATCCGGACGGCGCCCACCGTCCGGCGTCCCCGGCGGAGCACCACCAACCCCCCCGGCAGCACATCGTCGGTGGTGAGTCGTGCGGCCGGGTCGGTCACCTTCGCGTTGTTCAGGTACGCGCCACCCTCAGCGATCGCCCGGCGAGCGGCGGACTTGCTGGCCACCACCCCCGAGGCTTCCAGGGCATCCACCAGCGTGGGCAGCTCATCACCGCCCGGTAGCGCCCGCGCCCCCAACTCGGCACCGACCGCAATCAGGGTGTCCGCCGGCAGTTGAGCCAGGTCGCCCCGTCCGAAAATCGCTTGCGCAGCGGCTGTCGCGGCCTCGCGCTCGGCCGTCGAGTGCACCAGATCGGTGATGTCGTCGGCCAGGGCGCGCTGGGCGATCCGCAGGTGCGGCGTTTCCGCGCTACGGGTCGCGATGTCTTCGATCTCCTCGCGAGGCCGCTCGCTGAACACCTTCAGGTAGTCCATCACCTTGGCGTCCTCGGAGTTCAGGAAGAACTGATGGAACGCGTACGGCGAGGTCATCACCGGATCGAGCCACACCGTGCCAGATTCGGTCTTGCCGAACTTCGTGCCGTCCGCCTTGGTCAGCAGCGGCGTCGCCAGGGCATGCACCTTCGCCGCCTCGGACCGGCGGATCAGCTCGACTCCCGCCGTGATGTTCCCCCACTGGTCGGAGCCGCCGGTCTGCAGGGTGCAGCCGTGCCGTCGGAACAGTTCGCGGTAGTCCAGCGACTGCAGCAGGACGTAGGAGAACTCGGTGTACGAGATCCCCGACTCCAGCCGGGCCTTGACCACCTCACGGTCGAGCATCCGGTTGACCGGGAAGTGCTTACCCACGTCCCGCAGGAAGTCGAGGGTGGACAGTTCGGCCGTCCAGTCGTAGTTGTTCACCACCACCGCGCCGTTGGCACCCTCGAAGGAGATCAGTCGGCTCACCTGGTCGCGGATCCGGGCCACCCATTCGCCGACCAGCTCCCTGGGGTTCATCGACCGCTCGCCGGCCTGCTTGGGATCGCCGATCAAGCCGGTCGAGCCGCCCACCAGCAGGATCGGACGGTGCCCGGCCCGTTGCAGCGCCCGGGCCACCATGATCTGCACCAGGTTGCCCATGTGAATGCTGGGGGCCGTGGGGTCGAAGCCGACATAGAAGGTGATCGGCCCTGCGTCCAGGTGCGCGCGCAGAGCGTCGGCATCGGTGGAATGGGCGATCAGTCCACGCCAGGACAGTTCCTCGAATACGTCGGTCACGCTGGGTAAGCGTAGTGGGGCGGCTCCGGTCGTCCGGTTCGGATCCGCCTGAGCCGACACCGCCGTGGCTCCCGCCCCGTGGAGCGAGGTTTGCGACGGGGCCGGCCGACCACCGATTCGGCCCAGCGGACGACCGGCGCCGCCGAGCGACAAGGGACGGTCCTGACCCGGAAGCGGTCGCCGCTTTGAACCGAGATCTGACCAAGAGAACCGTCCGCCGTGACGAGCGAGCCGTCCCCGGTAGCCAAGGAACCGTCCCGTAACCAAAGGCGCGTCGTGGAACGGCGACCGATTCCCAACTGACCTGAGGAGGTCAGGCGAAACGGCACCCGAATCGGTCGCCATCTGACGAGGCCGCTCTCGATGACGGCCCGATCAACGAGCCGTCCCCCTGTTCACCCGCCGATCAGACTCGACACGGTGGAGCGGAGCTCGGCGAGTTGCTCGGCGACCCGGACGGGGGCGGTGCCGCCGCGTCCGTCCCGGGCTGCGACAGAACCTTCTACAGTCAGCACCTCGAGGACGGCGGGGGTGAGGGCGGGGTGGATCTCGGCGAGCTGCTCGGCGGTCAGGTCGGGCAGGTCGATGCCACGGGGCTCGCAGTACCGGACGGCGGCGCCGGTGATGTCGTGGGCTTGAGCGAACGGCACCCGCTGCCGGACCAGCCAGTCAGCCATGTCGGTGGCCAGGGAGAACCCGCGCGGGGCGAGTTCGGCCATCCGGTCGGTATGGAAGGTCAGCGTCGCCACCATGCCGGCGACCGCCGGCACCAGCACCCGCAGCTGATCGAGGCCGTCGAAGACCGGCTCCTTGTCCTCCTGCAGGTCGCGGTTGTAGGCCAGCGGCAGGCCTTTCAGGGTGGCGAGCAGGCCGGCGAGGTTGCCGATCAGGCGTCCGGCCTTGCCGCGGGTCAGTTCTGCGACGTCGGGGTTCTTCTTCTGCGGCATGATCGACGACCCGGTCGACCAGGCGTCGTCGAGGCTGGCGAAGCCGAACTCGACGGTGCACCAGAGGATGACCTCCTCGGCCAACCGAGACAGGTCCACCCCGATTTGGGCGACCACGTAGGCGGACTCGGCGACCAGGTCGCGCGCCGAGGTGCCGTCGATCGAGTTGGCGACCGAGCCGGCGAAACCCAGGTCGGCGGCGACGGCCTCGGGGTCGAGCCCGAGCGAGGTGCCGGCCAGGGCGGCCGAACCATAGGGGCTCTGGGCCAGCCGGCCGTCCAGGTCGGCTAGCCGCTGCAGGTCGCGGACCAGCGGCCAGGCGTGCGCCAGCAGGTGATGCGAGAGCAGCACCGGCTGGGCGTGCTGCAGATGGGTGCGGCCCGGCATTACCGCGCCGAGGTGCCGTTCGGCCTGGTCGGCGAGCGCCTCGATCACGGTGCCCAGCGACTCGCCCAGCACGGCAAGCTCGTCACGCAGGTAGAGCCGGATCAGGGTGGCGATCTGGTCGTTGCGGGACCGGCCGGCGCGCAGCCTTCCGCCCAGGTCGGGGCCGACTCGCTCGATCAGGCCGCGCTCCAGCGAGCCGTGCACGTCCTCGTCGGTGGGCGCGGCGACGTAGCGGCCGCAGACCACGTCGGTCTCCAGTGCGTCCAGGCCGGCGATCATGCCGGTCAGTTCGTCGTCGGTGAGCAGGCCCGCGGCGTGCAGCGCCCGGGCATGCGCCCGGGAGCCGGCCAGATCGTGCCGGGCCAGCCGCCAGTCGAAATGGGTCGACACCGACAGCGCGAACATCGCGTCGGCCGGGCCGCCTTCGAAGCGGCCGCCCCACAGGCGTCCGGCAGCCTCCGCGCCGTCGTTGCTCGGCTCGGCTGGGGTGTTGCTCATCTCACTCCGTTCGTGGGTTGTGGCTCATCGCCAGCATGGTCTCGGCCAGCGCTGCGCCGCCGGCGGGGTCGCGGGTGATCACCGCAATGGTGTCGTCGCCGGCGATGGTGCCCAGCACCTCGGGCAGCCCCACCCGATCGATCGCCGAAGCGAAGTATTGTGCGGCTCCCGGCGGGGTGCGCAACACGGCCAGATTCGCCGAACCCTCCGCCGACACAAGCAGTTCGGCGCACAGCCGGGACAACCGGACGGGGGCCGCCGACGAGTCGCCGGAGGTCTCGCCGGCCAGCAGGGCGTAGCTGAACTCGCCGTCGCCCTGCCTGATCCGGATCGCACCGACGTCGACCAGGTCCTTGCTGAGCGTGCCCTGGGTGACCACGACGCCCTCGGCGCCCAGCAGCGCGGCGAGTTCGGTCTGGGAGCGCACCGGCTGGCGTCCGATCAGTTCGACGATGCGGGCCTGCCGGGCGGTCTTGGTCTGGGGCAGCCGTGTTTCGTTCACCCGGCCTCCAGCAGTCCGGGCAGCGCGGCGACGAAGCCGTCCAGGTCGGCGTCGGAGATGATCAGCGGCGGCGCCAGCCGCAGCACGGCAGGGCGGGGCGCGTTGATCACGAAACCGGACGCCAGTGCGGCGTCCGCGACCACCGCGGCGATCGGCTCGTTGAGCACCACGCCGCGCAGCAGACCCTGACCGCGCACGGTGGCGATTCGGGGGTGATCGAGGTCGAGGATGCCGCGGGCCAGCCGCTCCCCCGCCGTCCGGACCCTTGCCAGCAGGCCGTCACGTTCGAGGATGCCCAGCACTGCGAGCCCTGCGGCGGCAGCCACCGGGTTGCCGCCGAAGGTGGTGCCGTGCGAACCCGGTCCGAGCAGGGACGCGGCCGCTCCGGTGGCCACGCAGGCACCGACCGGGAAGCCGTTGCCCAGGCCCTTGGCGAAGGTGACGATGTCGCCGGTCACGCCGGAACTCGCGCTCGCCAGCCAGTCTCCGCAGCGTCCGATGCCGGTCTGCACCTCATCGATCCAGAGCAGCGCCCCGGCGGCGGTGGTCAGCTCACGGACCCTGGCGAGATAGCCGGACGGGGGCTCGACCACGCCGTTCTCACCCTGGATCGGTTCCACGATCACCGCGGCGACGCGGTCGTCGAGAACGGCGGCGAGGGCATCGGCGTCCCCGTAGGGCACGAAGATCACCTCGCCGGGCAGCGGCTCGAACGGGTCGCGGTAGGCAGGGTTGCTGGTCAGCGCCAGCGCGCCGAGGCTGCGGCCGTGGAAGGAGCCCTCCATCGCGATCAGCCGGGTCCGGCCGGTACGGCGGGTGATCTTGAAGCCGGCCTCGTTGGCCTCAGTGCCGGAGTTGGTGAAGAACACCCGGGCAGGGAGGCCGGGATCGTTGGCGGTGGTGAAGACCGCCAGTTTCTCGGCCAGCGCGATCTGGGTGGGGGTGGCGAAGAAGTTCGACACGTGACCCAGGGTGGACAGCTGGGCCGAGATCGCGCCGATCACCTGCGGATGGGCGTGACCGAGGGCGTTCACCGCCAATCCGGACAGCATGTCCAGATAGCGGTTGCCGTCGGCGTCCCACAGGTGGACACCCTCGCCGCGGACGAACACCCGCTTGGGTGCGCCGAAAGTGTTCATCAGCGCGTGGCTGTACCGGGTGGCCAACTCGGCCTGCGCGTCGCCGTCCGCCACGACCGTCATGCCGGCTCTCCCTCGTCGGCCTCGTCCTCGCGGACCACCATGGTGCCGATGCCCTCGGTGGTGAAGATCTCCAGCAGCAGGCTGTGCGCGACCCGTCCATCGATGATGGTGGCCCGGCCGACGCCCTCACGGATCGCCTGCAGGCAGGCTTCCATCTTCGGGATCATCCCGGCTTCCAGCGACGGCAGCATCGCCTCCAGTTCGGACGGGGTGATCTGGGCGATCACCTTTTCGCAGGTTGGCCAGTCGGCGTACAGGCCCTCGACGTCGGTGAGCACCACGAACCGCTCGGCCCCCAACGCGACCGCCAGTGCGGCTGCGGCAGTGTCGGCGTTCACGTTGTGAACGTTGCCGTCCTCATCGGGCGCGACAGTCGCGATCACCGGGATCCGTCCGCCGGCGATCAGGTCGAGCACGGTTTCCGGGCGGACCAGGGTGACGTCGCCGACCAGGCCGATGTCGACGTGCTCGCCGTCGATGGTGACGCCGCGCCGGGTCGCAGTGAACAGGCCGGCGTCCTCACCGGACAGCCCGACTGCCAGCGGGCCGTGCGCGTTGAGCAGGCCGACGAGTTCGCGTCCGACCTGACCCACCAGCACCATCCGGACAACGTCCATCGCTTCGGGCGAGGTGACCCGCAGCCCGCCGCGGAACTCGGACGGAATGCCGAGCCGGCCCAGCATCGAGGAGATCTGCGGGCCGCCCCCGTGCACCACCACCGGCTTCAGCCCACAGCGGCGCAGAAAGACGATGTCGTCGGCGAAGGCGCGCTTCAGTTCGTCGTTGACCATCGCGTTGCCGCCGTACTTGATCACCACGATCTTGCCGGCGTAACGCTCGAGCCAGGGCAGCGCCTCGATCAAGGTTTCGGCCTTGTCGACCACTCCGGCGAGGGTCTCCCGGGTGCGGGTGGTGGGGCTCATGTGGAGTACTCCGCGTTCTCTTTGACGTAGTCGTAGGTGAGATCGTTGGTCCAGATGGTGGCGGTGGCGTCGCCGGCGTGCAGGTTGACGTCCACCACCACGTCGCGTCCGGTCAGGTTGACCTCGGAGCGGTCGACGCCGAGCTGTCCGTCGACGAAGACGCCGATTCCGTTGAACGAGACGTTGACGTGGTCGGGATCGAAGTCTGCGGCGACAGTGCCGGCGGACGCCAGCACCCGGCCCCAGTTCGGATCGTTGCCGAAGACCGCGCATTTGAAGAGGTTGCTGCGGGCGATGGCGCGGGCGACGCTGAGGGCGTCGGCTTCGGTGGCGGCGCCGGTGACGGTGACCTCGATGTCGTGGGCGGAGCCCTCGGCGTCGGTCAGCAACTGCCGGGCCAGCGAGTGGCAGACCCCGGTCAGCGCTTCGGTGAACTCTTCGGCGTCGGCCTCCACACCGGAGGCGCCGCTGGCCAGCAGGATGACGGTGTCGTTGGTGGACATGCAGCCGTCGGAATCGGTGCGATCGAAGGTGAACCCGGTGGCCGTGCGCAGGGCGGCGTCCAACCGGTCGGCGGGGACCACCGCGTCGGTGGTGAGCACCACCAGCATGGTGGCGAGGGCGGGGGCGAGCATGCCGGCGCCCTTCGCCATGCCGCCGATCGCCCAGTGCTGCGGCGAGCGGTAGTCGGCCTCCTTGGCGACGGTGTCGGTGGTCATGATCGCCTCGGCGGCAGCGGGACCGCCCTCTTCCGAGCGGTCCTGGGCGGCCAGTTCGATACCGGCGAGCACCTTCGGCATCGGCAGCCGGACGCCGATCAGCCCGGTGGAACACACCGCGACGTCATCGACCTCACAGCCGACCGACGCCGCCGTCCACTCGGCCATCTGGCGGGCGTCCTCGAGCCCGGCCCGTCCGGTGCAGGCGTTCGCGCCTCCCGAGTTGAGCACGACCGCGGCGAGCCGTCCGTTCGCGACGGCCTCGGCCGACCAGAGCACGGGAGCGGCCTTGAAGGCGTTCGAGGTGAAGACGGCGGCCGCATGGGCGGTCGGACCGTTGTTGACCACGAGGGCGAGGTCGGGGCGTCCGGATTCCTTGAGGCCGGCGGTGACACCGGTCGCAGTGAAGCCTTTGGGGGTGGTGACGCTCACGGTGCGACTCCGATCGTGGACAGGCCGATGGTCTCGGGGAGTCCGAGAGCCAGGTTCATGGATTGGACGGCGCCGCCGGCGGTGCCCTTGGCGAGGTTGTCGAGCGCGGCGACGGCGACCAAACGGTTTGCGGCTTCGTCGACCGCGACCTGGACGTGAACGGCGTTGGAACCGAGCACAGCCTGGGTCTGCGGCCAGATGCCCTCGGGCAGCAGATGGACGAACGGTTCATCGGCGTAGGCGGCGGCGTACGCGTCACGTACCCGCTGATCGAGCTTGTCGAGATCCTGATGACCGAGACCGTCGCCATTCAGCGGGACGGTCACGGTGGCCAGGATGCCGCGCGCCATCGGGACCAGCACCGGGGTGAACGACAGGGTGGGTGCCGTCGCGCCGAGCCGGCGGAAGTTCTGCAGCATCTCGGGGACATGCCGGTGGACACCACCGACGCCGTACGCACTGGCGTTGCCGAGCAGTTCGGCGGCCAGCAGGTTGACCTTGAGGCTCTTCCCCGCCCCGGACGGCCCGGTCGGCGCGACCACGACCACGTCCCGGCCGTCGGTCAGGCCGGCGGTCAGTGCCGGCAGCAGCGCCAGGGTGACCGTGGTCGGGAAGCAGCCCGGCACCGCGATCCGATTGGTCTCGGCCAGGACGGCCCGCTGGCCGGGAAGCTCGGGCAGGCCGTAGGGCCAGGTTCCGGCGTGCGGCGTCCCGTAGAACTTCTGCCAGTCGGCCGGGTCGCTCAGCCGGAAGTCGGCCCCGGCGTCGATCACCAGCACGTCGTCGCCCAGCTGCTCGGCGACCGCGGCGGACGCCCCGTGCGGCAACGCGAGGAAGACCACATCGTGGCCGGCCAGGTTCTCGGCGGTAGTGTCGAGCACCTCGACGTCCGCCAGCGGCAGCAGATGCGGGTGGTGCTCGATCAGCCGTGAACCCGCGCTCGACTTGGCCGTCAGGTTGCCGATGGTGACCCCGGGGTGCTGCAGCAGCAGCCGGAGCAACTCGCCTCCGGCGTAGCCGGTACACCCCGCGACAGCGATCCGAACAGACATAGGCATTACTATGCCGAAGGTGGAATGAATATTCCAATCGACCCGCGTCCCCACGCCACTAGGCCCTCCCTAATCAGTTCAGCCCTCCCGCATTAGGGAGGGCGTAGGTGATTAGGGAGGGCCTAGGTGGACGGGCACACACACCCGGGCCGGGCACGCCGCGCTGGGCGGCCCGGCACCGGGTCAGATGTGGTCGATCAGTTCGTTCACGCCGCCGAGGATCTGGTTGGGGCGGAACGGGAACTTGGCCACGTCGGAGGTCGTGGTCAGCCCGCTGAGCACCAGGACGGTGTGCAGGCCGGCCTCCATGCCCGCGACGATATCGGTGTCCATCCGGTCGCCGATCATCGCGGTGGACTCGGAGTGAGCCTCGATCCGGCGCATGGCCGAGCGGAACATCATCGGGTTCGGCTTGCCGACCACATACGGGGTCCGGTTGGTGGCTGCGGTGATCATCGCGGCGACCGCACCGGCGGCGGGCAGCAGGCCGTCCTTGGACGGACCCGTGGTGTCCGGGTTGGTGACGATGAACCGGGCACCGTTGGTGATCAGCCGGATCGCCTTGGTGATCGCCTCGAAGGAGATGTTGCGGGTCTCGCCGAGCACCACGAAGTCGGGGTCGGTCTCGGTGAGCACGAAGCCGGCATCGTGGATGGCGGTGGTCAGACCCGCCTCGCCAATCACGAAGGCGGTCTTGTCGCCGGGCTGCTCGGCGAGGAAGGCGCCGGTCGCCATAGCGGAGGTCCAGATGTTCTCCTCCGGGACGGTCAGCCCCGAGCGCTTGAGCCGCGCGGAGAGATCCCGAGGGGTGAAGAGTGAGTTGTTGGTCAGCACCAGGAAGCGCTTGGAAGTGTCGACCCAGCGTTCAATCAGTTCGGCTGCACCGGGGAGGGCCTGTTCCTCGTGCACGAGGACGCCGTCCATGTCGGTGAGCCAGCATTCAATATCGCGAGCTTTTCGCATGACACCCAGCATACCTCTTATTAGTCGGAAACACTAATAGTAATATCCGGCGTCGCCCCACCGGCTGGTGCGCCCGGCTCGTGGACACGCCGACCAGTCGTCGGATGCGGGGCACAGGCCTCCGAGCGGTACGGCAAGATCGGAGGATGCAGATCCGGCTCGCAACCCGCGGCTCCCGCCTGGCGATGGCGCAGTCCGGGATGATCGCGGACGCCCTGCGCGGCCTGGGGGCCGAGGTCGAGTTGGTGCCGGTGAAGACGCTCGGCGATGTGTCCAGCGCACCGCTGTCCAGCATGGGCGGGGTCGGCGTGTTCGTCGTGGCCGTCCGGGAAGCCGTATTGGCCGGTGCGTGCGACTTGGCGGTGCACTCGCTGAAGGACCTGCCCACCACCCCGGCCGAGGGACTGATCCTGGGTGCGATCCCGGAGCGGGAGGACCCGCGAGACGCCCTGTGCGCGCGCGACGGGCTCGGGCTCTGGGGTCTGCCGCGGGGCGCAAGGGTCGGCACCGGGTCACCGCGGCGATCCGCGCAGCTTCGGGCGGTGCGCCAGGACCTGGAGATCGTGGACATCCGCGGCAACGTCGACACCCGTCTCGCTCGTGTCGGCGCCGACCTGGACGCGGTGGTACTGGCCGCGGCAGGTCTGAACCGGTTGGGTCGCGCGGACGCGATCACCGAGTTCTTCGAGCCGGACGTGCTGATGCCGGCTCCTGCGCAGGGGGCTCTGGCCTTGGAGTGCCGCAGCGACGATGTCGAACTGCTGGCGCTGCTGGCGCACCTCGACCACTCCCCCACCCGTGTTGCGGTCGAGGCAGAGCGTGAGCTGATGCGTCAGGTCGAGGCGGGTTGCGCGGCCCCGTTCGGGGCGCTGGCGGAGGTCACGGATGGGCTTGGTCACGATGGGGCCGCCGATAGCGCCTTAGCTGAGGACCCGATCGTCGCTCGTCGAGACCTTGTCGAGGCTGGCAGGGCTGGCGGCGATGAGGGGTCTCGACAAGCTCAACCAACGGTTGGGAACTTTGATCCGTGTGGTCACCCAGACGCGCCGAGCCGACCCGGGCCACCCCGGCTGCGACTACAGGCCCGGCTCGCCGCGCCCGACGGGATGACGACCCTGGCCACGTCCATCCGGTTCGAGAGTGGATCGGAGCCGCGCTCAGCGCGTCGAGTGAACACCTCGGGCGTCGACAGTCAGGTTGACGGGCCATCCGCACCCTCCGCCTCCCCCGGGAACCACCGCAGCATTGGAGCGATGGTCGCCGCCATGGCGCAGAACCTGGCCCCGCTGGTCGGGCTGCGGGTGCTGATGCCGCCGTCCCGGCTCGCGGAGTCGGTGTCAGTTCGCGGCGCCCAGGTAACGACGGCGTCCTTCACTCGGCACCACACGGTGACCGACCCCCGGCTGGGCGAGCGGTTGGACGGGCTCGCCGCCGGTCGCTACGACTGGCTCGTGTTGACCTCGGCTCGGACACTCACCGCGCTGCGTGACCTCGGCCACGACCTTTCCGCCGTTCTGCTCCAGAGCACCAGGGTCGCCGCGGTTGGCCCGGCCACGGCCGCCGCGGCGCGTGAGGCCGGGCTGCGGGTGGACCTGCTGCCGACGTCCGGCTCCGGCGGCGCGGACCTGGCGGCGTCGTTCCCTTCGCCGTCTCCCGATCAACCCGGACGGGTGCTAGTTCCCGGGGCTGCGGACCCAGCCGCAGGATTGGACGCCGGACTCACTGCCCGCGGGTTCGACGTCGATCGGGTCGCCGTCTACCGGACCGATCCCGTGGACGGGGTCGATGAGGAGGTTCGCCTAGGCTGGCCGGACGGTTTCGACGCGTTCGTGGTGACCGCGCCGTCCGTCGTCCGGGCCGCCGCCGACCTGCTCGGTCGCCCCGGTCCCCCGGTGGTTGCGCTCGGCGAAAGCAGCGCCGCCGCCGCCCGCGGCGCCGGGTTCACGGTGGTCGCGACCGCTGCCGAAGCAACTCCGGCCGGGCTGGTGAACGCCCTGGTCACCCTTCGAAAGGAAGCTCGATGATCGTCCGTCCGCGCCGGCTGCGCACCACGCCGGCGATGCGCCGCCTGGTGGCTGAGACCCGGATCCATCCGAGTCAGCTGGTGCTGCCGATGTTCGTCGCCGAGAGACTGGACGCGCCGCGTCCGATCAGCTCACTGCCGGGCATCGTGCAGCACACCGTCGATTCGCTGGTCGACGAGGTGCGCCGCTCCGCCGCGCTCGGGTTGGGTGGCGTGATGCTGTTCGGCGTGCCGCGTCCCGAGGACAAGGACGCGGTCGGCTCGGTCGGCTCGGCACCGGACGGCATTCTGAACCGGGCGCTGAGTGCCGTCCGGGACGCCGTCGGCGACGACATCGTGCTCATGGCCGATACCTGCCTGGACGAGTTCACCGACCACGGCCACTGCGGGGTGCTGGACGAGCGCGGCCGGGTCGACAACGACGCCACCAACGACCGCTACGTCGAGTTGGCGCTCAGCCAGGCCCGGGCCGGCGCGCATGTGGTCGGGCCGTCCGGAATGATGGACGGCCAGGTGGCCGCGATCCGTGACGGGCTGGACGCCGCCGGCTTCACCGACACCGCGATCCTCGCCTACGCCGCCAAGTACGCCTCCGCCTTCTACGGACCGTTCCGCGAAGCGGTGAACTCCTCGCTCTCCGGCGACCGGCGAAGCTATCAGCAGGATCCGGCGAACCGCCGCGAGGGCGTCCGGGAAGCCGATCTGGACGAGGCCGAGGGCGCCGACATGCTGATGGTGAAGCCGGCCGGCTACTACCTCGACGTGCTCGCCGACGTCGCCGCCCGGTCTCAAGTGCCGGTCGCCGCGTATCACGTCTCGGGCGAGTACGCGATGGTCTGCGCCGCCGCAGAGCGCGGTTGGCTGAACAGGGACGCCGCGCTGGCCGAAGCGGTCACCGCGATCCTGCGGGCCGGTGCCGACATCGTGCTGACCTATGCCGCCTCCGAACTGGCCGAACGTGCGAACGGGAGCAACTGATGAGCCTCTACCAGCGGGCCTGCCGGGTGATCCCCGGTGGTGTGTCGTCACCGGTCCGGGCGTTCGGCTCGGTCGGGGGCGACCCGGTGTTCATCGCCCGGGCGTCCGGGCCGTATCTGTATGACACGAACGGCCGCGAATACGTTGACGCTGTCGGCTCGTGGGGGCCGGCACTGCTCGGCCACGCCCACCCCGAGGTGGTGGCCGCCGTTCAGGCCGCGGCGGCACGCGGGCTGTCGTTCGGCGCCCCCACCCAGGCCGAAGTTGAGTTGGCCGAGGCCGTCCGGTTCCGGGTGCCGGAGGCCGCCAAGGTGCGCTTCGTCTCCACCGGAACCGAGGCGTGCATGACGGCGATCCGGCTGGCCCGCGGCGCCACCGGACGCGACCTGGTGGTGAAGTTCGCCGGCTGCTACCACGGGCATTCCGACGGCCTGCTGGCGGCCGCCGGTTCGGGAGTCGCCACCCAGGGCCTGCCTGGGTCGGCCGGGGTGACCGCCGCAACCGCCGCCCAGACGATCGTGGTGCCCTACAACGATCCGGACGCCGTGGAAGCGGCTTTTGCGGCACACCCGGACCAGATCGCCGCGGTGATCACCGAACCGGCCCCGGCGAATATGGGGGTGGTTCCGCCGCGGAACGGGTTCAACGCCTTCCTGCGGGAGATCACCAAGCGGCACGGTGCGCTGCTGATCTTCGACGAGGTGCTGACCGGTTTCCGGGTCGGCTACCGCGGTTGGTGGGGGCTGGAGCAGTCCGGCGAGACCCCGCTGGCTGAGGCCCCTGATCTGTTCACCTTCGGCAAGGTGGTCGGCGGCGGCATGCCGCTGGCCGCGATCGGCGGACGTGCCGAGCTGATGGATCTGCTGGCACCGGTCGGACCGGTCTACCAGGCAGGCACGTTGTCCGGGAATCCACTGGCGACGGCGGCCGGCATCACCACGCTCGCGCTGGGCGACGAGAACGTCTACCAGCGGGTGGACGCCGCATCGTCCGCGCTGCAGTGTGCGATCGGGGCGGCACTGGATTCGGCCGGGGTCCCGCACCGCGTGCAGGCGGCCGGATCGTTGTTCACCGTCTTCTTCGGCGACTTCGACGGCCCGATCGAGAACTACGCAGCCGCACAACAGCAGGATTCGGCCGCCTTCGCCCGGTTCTTCCATTCGATGCTGGACGCCGGGGTCGCGCTGCCGCCGTCCGGCTACGAGGCCTGGTTCCTGTCCGCGGCGCACGATGACGCCGTCCTGAACCGGATCGTCGACGCACTGCCGGCAGCCGCCCAGGCGGCGGGCCGATCGTGACCGCACGACCCACTCACGACCGCCCGAGATCCCGGGTCGGAGCCCGGGATGACGAGGTCACGCGGTGACCGGCCGGGTCACGCTGGTCGGTGGAGGTCCCGGTGATCCCGGGCTGCTCACCGTCGCCGGGCTGGGCGCGCTGCGCACTGCCGACGTCGTCCTCTACGACCATCTGGCGCCACTCGCCTGCCTGGACGAGTGCCCGCCCGGCGCGTTGCTGATCGATGTCGGCAAGATTCCCGGCGGACGGGCCACCTCCCAGCAGCGGATCAACGAGTTGCTGATCGAGCACGCTCAGGCCGGACGGCACGTCGTCCGGTTCAAGGGCGGCGACCCGTTCGTGTTCGGACGCGGTGGCGAAGAGGTGCTGGCCTGCGCCGAGGCCGGTCTTGGCGTGGCAGTGATTCCCGGCGTCACCTCGGCGGTTGCCGGACCGGCGCTGGCCGGCATCCCGGTTACCCACCGCGGCGTCGTCCAGGCGTTCACCGTGGTTTCGGGACATGTCCCCCCAGGTCACCCCGCCTCCACCACTGACTGGACGGCGCTGGCGCACGCCGGGCACACCATCGTGGTGCTGATGGGCGTGGCCAACCTCGGCGCGATCTGCGCCGAACTGGTCGCTCAGGGGCTGCCCGCCGATACCCCGGCCGCCATCATCGCCGACGCCTGGCTACCAACCATGCGCACCGTCCGCGCTTCAGTGACCGAGATCGCTGAGCAGGCGAAGCAGGCCGGAATCCACGCGCCGGCGATCGCGGTGATCGGTGAGGTCGCCGCACAGGAGTTGCCGGTGACGGCGCCGTCCGGACTCGATCAGCCCGCCACAACCGACCAAACCGCGACGGCTGACCAGGCTGTCACCGACGAACTGCGAGCCGCCCGGGCCGAGGATGCCGCCGAGTTGCTGGTGCTGCAACGCGCCTGCTGGACCCCGGACGCCATCCTCAACGACACCTTCGAGATTCCAGCACTCTACGAAGACTTAGCCACAGTCCAGGCAAATTTCCTGACGCACGAGACCTGGGTGCTGCGCCGTGGTCCCCGCCTGATCGGCGCGGTGCGCGGAGTGCTGCGCGGCACCGACTGGGAGGTCGGGCGCCTGATGGTCGCCCCCGACCTGCAGGGCCAGGGACTCGGACGCATGCTGCTGCGCCACATCGAACACCAAGCCCCGGGGGCCACACGTCGCCTCTGGCTGTTCACCGGCAAGCGCAGCGAGGCGAACATTCGCCTCTACACCCGCGCCGGCTACCACCTCGTCCCGGACGACGACGACTCCCTCCCCCACGTGCCGCACACCGTCAGGCTGGTGAAGCATGTCCCGGCCGGACCGACCCCGGCGACCGCCGGCGAGGTCGCGGCAGAATCAGGCGGCGCTGGTATCGGCGCTGCGCAGAATGAACAGATCGTCACCGAAGATCGCCGAGATTTGCAGGTGACCACCGATCGCCTCCACGTAACGAGCGATGACGTCCACCGTTGAGACCTCACCACGCTCGATCTGGGAGATTCGGATCTTGGCCACGCCCATGCGTCTGGCCACATCCGACGGGCTGAGGCCGAGTGCCTTCCGACGCTCGGCAAGGCCGTGCGACACAGCTCTGGGTGTGCCGAGCCGCCTCAGCGCGCGCCTCAGGGCCGACACCGGCCACGATGCTAGGGGGCGCAGGTCGGCCCACTTCTTGGTTGCCGTCACTCGTTCTCACTGGGCCTCGACCCCGTCTCAACGACTCGAGCCTCTGGGTAATACCCGTCGATCCCTAAGACCCAATATGTTGGGCTATTCTGGACGCTTCCGCTCACCCCACCTCCAAAGGAACCGCTATGTCGCAACAGCCCCCACCGCAACCGACTGCCCAGCCGCCTGGCCCAGCACAACCGGGTCCCTGGATGGCGCCGCCAGCCAAACCCAAGAAGCCGCTGCTCAAACGATGGTGGGTATGGGTTGTCGCCGTGATCGTGCTGCTGATCGTGGTTCCAAACCTTGGAAAAGGGTCCGGCGAGACTGCCACGCCCGCCGCACCCGCGACCACCAGCACTAAGGCCGACAGCACGAAGGCCCCCAGTCAGGACACAAAGGCTCCGAAGGAAGAGGAGAAGCCGCAGGCGGATTCGATTCCGGGCGTCGGTAAGCCGGTGCGTGTGGATGACGTCATCCTGACCCTAAATTCCTTCAAGACCACGAACCGGCTGTCCAACGGGTTCTCCAGCAAGCGCGGATTCTGGATGTCCGTCGATGTGACCGTCGCGAATAAGGGCAAGGACCCGATCCAAATCAACAACTCCAGTTTTACGCTCGTCGAAGGTGATGGCACGACATACGAGACCGACACGGACGTGTTGATGTTCATCGACTCCGACAAGTCGCTGTTCCTCAAGAAGATCAATCCCAAGACAACCGCTCGCGGGCAGCTCCTCTTCGCCATTCCCAAGAGCGCCAAGGATTTGGTCCTGGTGTTCAAGCCGGGCCTCTTCAGCGGCGAGGCTAAGGTCGCCCTAGCCAAATAGGGATGTGCCAGAGTCCGGGGCGGGGTGCGAACGGCCGCCTCGCCCCGGGGTCGTCCCTGCTTCGAACCGCCGCACCGCCTCGGCCACCGCGGCGTCCCTGGCACCGGCGATCTCGGCGTCCGATTCGGCTCTACTCCCGCGCCGGCTACCACCTCGTCCCGGACGACGACGATTCGCTCCCCACGTCCCGCACACCGTCATGCTGGTGAAACTCACCTCACCACAGAGTTCGCAGACCCGGTAAACCTTGGAACACCGAATCCTCGGTGATCAGCGTCAGCGACTCGATCATCGCCTGCGCGGCGAGCATCCGGTCGAATGGATCACGATGCTCCCAGTCCAGGCGTCCGCTGAGCAGGCAATGCTCCTCCGTCAACGGCAGGCGAGCCGCCCCGAGGCGATCGAGGTGGCGCGCGTAGCCGCCGATCACGGCGTCCACTTGGGGCAGCTTGCCGATCCTGTGCTTGGTCGCGATCTCCCAGGCTGAGGCGGCCGATGCGACCAGCGGCGATCTGCGGTCGGCCACCACACGGGCAGCCTCTGCACCAAGACGAGATGGCTTCGTCAGCGCCCAGAGCAGCGTATGGGTGTCCAGCAGGTAGGTCACGCCGAGCCTTCCCAGGCGGCGAGCTCATCCTCAGGCATGGGCTCGAAGAACGAGTCCGGCACCTCGTAGGCGACGAACCCGAGTTCCCGTTCCTCGGCCTCCTTCAGCGGGACCAGACGAGCAACCGGACGGTCGCCTCGCGAGATCACGATCTCTTCGCCGTGCTCGACCGCGTTCAGCAGCGCAGACAAATGCGTCTTCGCGTACTGCACCTTCACTGTGTCCATGACTCGATGGTAGGTAGATGACCACACTTGGTCAACCATGGTTGGTCAACCCCGTGCACCGTTTGCCGTGGTGCGACCGACCTACCGACGCCCCAGGTCTCGACGAGCCCAAGCGACAGGGCCGAAGCGCAACCCACTGCGCCGAGGTCTCGACAAGCTGTGAGAGTTGGTGGTGGCTGGCCTGGGGCTAGCTGGCAGGGTGGTCGGACCGGTTGTTCGTGTTCGTGTCGTGGCCCTTCGACAAGCTGACCAGCAAAGGTCAGGCGCGCTGGACGGCCTCGAATCGGCGCACGGCCTCGGCCACCGCGGCATCCCTCGCCCCCGCGATCTCGGCGTCCTTCAGCGTCCGATCCGGCGCCCGGAAGCGGAGCGCGAAGGCCAGCGACTTCGAACCGTCCGGGATCTGGGAGCCGCGGTAGATGTCGAACAGGTGGATCGACTCCAGCAGTTCGCCGGCGCCGGCGACCAGGGCGTCGGTGACCTCACCGGCGCTGACCGTTTCGGCGACCACCAGGGCGACGTCCTCTTTGGCAACCGGGTGTTGCGACACCGAATCGATGCTGCCCGGTCCGGGCGCGACGGCGAGCAGCACGTCGATGCTGATCTCGGCGGCCGCCGTCCGTGGCGGGAGGCCGAAGGCCTTGCACACGGTGGGGTGCAGTTCGCCGGCGTGGCCGAGCAGGACGTCACCGCCAGTTGCGTCCGAAACCAGCAGTTTCGCGCAGCGTCCGGGGTGGAACGGGGCATGGTCGTCGGCCTCGCGGCGCACCGCGACGCCGGCCTCACCGGCAGCCAGTTCGGCGAAGGCGATCGCGTGCTTCCAGGACGCCGGCTCGGCCGGGCCGTCCCAGCCAGCCGGACGCCAGGCACCGGTCAGCACCGCGGCCAGATGCCGTGGCTGGGCCGGCAGTGCGGCCTCGATCGCGGCCAGTTCCTCCTCGCTCGGACGCCCGTCGACGCCGGGCACCGGGGCGGCGGCACCGCTCCCGGCCCGGAACACCGAGCCGGTCTCGAACAGGGCCAGGTCGTCGTTGCCGCGGGACGTGTTGCGCTGGACCGCGGCGAACAGGCCGGGCAGCAGTGACGTCCGCAGGTACGGGCTGGTCTCCGCCAGCGGGTTCGCCAGCCGAACCACGGAGCGACGAGCGTCGTCGGCGGGCAGTCCCAGCCGGTCCAGGTCCTCGGCCGAACCGAACGGCAGGGTCAACAGTTCGGTAAAACCGTTGCCGGCCAGCGCCCGGACGATCGCCCGCCGGGTCACCTGCCCCGCGGTCAGGCCACGACCCGCCGGCGGGGTCGGAAGGATGGAGCCGATGGTGTCGAAACCGATCTTGCGGCCGACCTCTTCGACGTAGTCGTACGGGTCGCGCAGGTCGCGGCGCCAGGTCGGCGGCAGCAACTCCAGCACCCCGTCGGGAGCATCGCTGACCACCACGCCGCTGGCCCGGAAAATCTCCGTCACCCGCTCGGCGGGCACCTCGACACCCAGGATCTCGGACGGCAACTCCGTCCTGATCCGCTGCGTCGGCATGATCGGAACAGCCCCGGCCACGGTCTCGGCGCCCGACAGTACGCCGCCACCCAGCTCGACCAGGTAGCGCGCCACCAGGTGCGCGGCCGCGTAGGCCGCGGCAGCATCGGTGCCACGTTCGAACCGCTTCGACGCCTCGGACGGCAGCCCGTGCCGCCGCATCGAGCGGGAAATAGTGGACGGGTCGAAGGCGGCCGCCTCGATCACGATGGCGGTGGTGGCGGCATCACATTCGGTGGTGGCACCACCCATTACCCCGGCGATACCGATCGGTCCGGAGTCGTCGGTGATCAGCAGATCGTCGGCGGACAAGGTGCGTTGCACGTCGTCGAGGGTGACGATCCGCTCCCGGGCGGACGCCCTGCGCACCCGGATCGGACCGGACAGCTTGGACGCGTCGTAGGCGTGCAACGGCTGGCCGACTTCGAGCATCACGTAGTTGGTGATGTTGACCGGCAGCGAGATGGGCCGCATGCCGGCCATGGTCAGCCGCTGCTGCATCCAGCGCGGGGACGGCGCGGTCTCGTCCACGCCGGTCACGGTCAGCGCGACGAAGAGCGAGCAGGCCGGGTCCTCGAGAACGACCGAGTAGCCGTCGGCAACCGGCGCCGGCACGGCCCTGTCGACCACGTCGGTGAACGACACACCCAGCGCCTGAGCGGCCTCGCGGGCCAAACCGCGGATCGACATGCAGTACGCCATGTCGGGCGACACGTTGATGTCGAGCACCTCGTCGCCCAGCCCCAGGTACGCCGACGGGTCATCCCCCGGCACCAGACCAGAAGCAGCAGGAAGCACGATGATGCCGTTGTGATCGGTCCCGATGCCCAGCTCGTCCTCGGCACAGATCATGCCGTCGGAAAGGTGCCCGTAGGTCTTGCGTGAGCTCAACGTGAACCCACCGGCCAGCACGGTGCCGGGCAGGCCGACCACGACCAGGTCGCCGACGGCGAAGTTGTGCGCGCCGCAGATGATGCCGCGGACGCCCTCGGTCACCGGACGCCCCTCCACCGGGGCCGGCGGACTGGCCGGGGCAAGATCGGCGCCGACGTCCAAGTGGCACCAGCGGATCACCTTGCCGTTCTTCTGCGGCTGATCGACGAAGTCGACGACGCGTCCGACCACCAGGGGCCCGACGCCGGCGCCGAACTGCTCGACGGTCTCGACCTCGAGTCCGGCCCGGGTCAGCACCTCGGCCAACTCGCGTCCGGTCAGTGACTCCGGCAGCGCAACCCAGTCGCGCAGCCAGCTCATCGGCGCCCTCATCGAGCAACCCCCTTCAACATGCGGCTGAATCGGACGTCGCCCTCGACGAAATCGCGCAGGTCGGAGGCGTTGTTGCGGAACATCAGGGTGCGGTCGATTCCCATCCCGAACGCGAAGCCGCTGTACACGTCGGGATCGACACCGGCGGCGCGCAGCACCCGCGGGTTGACCACACCGCAGCCGCCCCACTCGATCCAGCCCTCCGACTTACAGGTGCGGCAGGGACGATCCGGGTTGCCGACCGATTCACCACGGCAGACGAAACACTGCAGGTCGACCTCGGCGCTCGGCTCGGTGAACGGGAAGTAGTGCGGACGCATCCGGGTGCGGATGCCCGCGCCGAACATGGCTTGGGCGAAATGGTCCAGGGTGCCGCGCAGGTGGGCCATCGAAATGCCCTTGTCGACGGCCAGTCCCTCGATCTGATGGAAGACCGGCAAATGGGTCGCGTCGTACTCGTCGGCGCGGTACACCTTGCCCGGGCAGACCACGTACACCGGCAGTTCACGATCGAGCAGCGAACGGATCTGCACCGGTGAGGTGTGGGTGCGCATCACCAGGTGACTGCTGACCGGCTCGACGAACAGCGTGTCGGTCTCGCCACGGCTCGGATGGTCGGCGCCGATGTTCAGCGCGTCGAAGTTCAGCCACTCCGATTCCAGCTCGGGCCCCTCGGCGATCTCCCAACCCATGCCGACGAAAACGTCGCTCATCAGGTCGATCAGCCCGGTGATCGGATGGATCGCGCCGGCCGGGTGCAACTCGACGGGCAGCGTCACGTTGACCGCTTCCTCGGCCAGCACCCGGGTCAGTTCTGCCGCTTCCACCTCGGCGGTACGGGCGGCCAGCGCCTTCTGCACCCGTCCGCGAGCGGCGCCGAGCAGCTGCCCGGCCTGCTTGCGGTCGGCGGGCGCGATGGCGCCGATCGCCCGGTTGGCCAGGGCCAGCGGCGACCGGTCGCCGGCGTGCGCCAGCCGTGCCTCCTTCAGCGCGGACGTCGAGTCTGCGGCTGCGATGGCGGCCAGCGCGTCGGCGACCATCGCCTCGATCGCCTCCGGGCGCAGGGAAGCGGCCGGATCAGATTCGTTCGGGACTGACATGCGTCTGTTCTCCGTTGTCTCAGGCCTGCGCGCGGAACGCGTCGGCTGGTCGACCTGGAGTGCATCGGGAACCGTTGATCGATGCACCCCTTTGTTGGTTGTGCTTGTCGAAATCCCTTGTCATCGCCGTTTCGAAGGGGTCTCGACAAGCTCGACCGACGATGGTCACCGCCGCTAGCCGGCGTCGAGGCGGGTGTGCTGGGCGCTGGCCGAGGCGTACAGGCAGACCGCCGCCGCAGTGGCCAGGTTCAGGCTTTCGGCCTGGCCGTAGATCGGGACGGCGACCGTGCTGTCGGCCAGCTTCAAGTGCTCGACCGGAAGCCCCCAGGACTCGTTGCCCATCACCCAGGCGGTCGGTTCGGCCAGCCGGTCGGTCAGGTCGGTGAGTTCGGTGCCGGCCTCACCGTCGGTGGCGAACACCTGCAGCCCGGCGGCCCGGCAGGCATCGATGGCTTCAGCCAGGTCGACCCCAACCACCAGCGGCAGGTGGAACACGCTGCCGACGCTGGCCCGGACGGTCTTCGGGTTGTACACCTCGACCGAATCGGAGGACAGGATGACGGCGTCGGCCCCGAAGGCGTCCGCGCAACGGATCACCGTTCCGGCATTGCCGGGGTCACGGATCTGCGCGCAGATCACCACCAACCGAACCTCAGGCGTGATGGCTTCCTCAAGCGGGACATCCAGGGTGCGACAGACCGCGACGACCCCTTGCGGAGTCACCGTGTCGGTGATCGTGGCGATGTTCTGCTCACTGACCGCGTAGTGCGTCACCCCTGCATCGCGGGCTGCGGCAAGTAGCTCGACGTGATCGTGCACCGCCGCCCAGCGGAAGAACACGGCCTCCACAACGCCCGGCTGCTTGAGCGCCTCGCGTACCGCCTGCGGTCCCTCGACCAGGAACTTGCTCGTCGCCCTGCGTTCCTTGCGGCGCAGTAGCGCCCGGGCGGCGCGCAGCACCGCCTGGGACGGTTCGGGCAGTTCCAAACGTTCGGGGATCATCGGCGATCGCCTTTCAGGTGCGACGGCTCAGCGGATGCGAGGGCTCAGCGAGGGGGTGGGACGGAACAGCGCGATACCGCGAGCGTTCGCGGTATCGCGCTGACCTTTGCTGCTGGTCAGGCGGTGGCGCCCGCGTTGGCCTTGGCCAACTCGACGAGCTTGCCGAACGCCGGGGCGTCGTTCACCGCGAGCTCGGCGAGCATCTTGCGGTCGACCTCGACGCCGGCAGCCTTCAGGCCGCTGATGAATCGGTTGTAGGTCATGCCCTCGTTGCGGGCGGCGGCGTTGATCCGCTGGATCCACAGCGAGCGGAAGTCGCCCTTGCGGTCCTTGCGGTGCGCGTAGTTGTAGGTCGCGCTGTGGAGCAGCTGCTCCTTGGCCTTGCGGTACAGCCGGGACCGCTGCCCACGGTAACCGGACGCCTGATCGAGAACTTCGCGGCGCTTCTTCTGGGCATTCACCGAACGCTTGACGCGTGCCATGGTGGGTTAACTCCTTGTGTTGATCGGTCCGGGCCAGCCGGACCGTGCGCGAACCGCGCAGGGTGGTGTGGTCAGCGGGCCTTGTACGAGCCGAGCAGCTTGCGCGCCTTCTTGGCGTCGCCCTTCGCGACGACGGCATCGCCGTCCAGCCGCCGGGTACGGGTGGTCGGCTTGTGCTCGTTGAGGTGCATCTTGCCCGCCTTGCGGTGCATCACCTTGCCGGTACCGGTGAGCTTGAATCGCTTCTTGGCACCCGAGTGCGTCTTCATCTTCGGCATCGTGCCGCTCGCTTTCTTTTCGTGGGTCTCACAGGGTGTGTGAGGGGTCTCACAGGTCGATGTCTGGGTCCATGTTGTCGGCCGGACCCCGGCGCTTCCTCAGGCTGGTGCCGCCCTGGTGGGCGGCACGGTGCTCGGCCTCCGCGGTGCGTTCGGCTTCGGCCTCGGCGGCGCGCTTGGCCATCCGGGCCTGCTTATTCACCTCGGCGTCCACCCGCGCCTCCGACTTCTTCTTCGTCGGGGACAGCACCATGAGCATGTTGCGGCCGTCCTGCTTGGGCGCCGACTCGACGAAACCGTCCTCGACAACGTCGTCGGCGAGCTTCTTCAGCAGGTTGAAACCGAGTTCCGGACGGCTCTGTTCGCGGCCGCGGAACATGATGGTGATCTTGACCTTGTCGCCCGCCTTCAGGAAGCGCACGACGTGACCCTTCTTGGTCTCGTAGTCGTGGCTGTCGATCTTGGGGCGGAGCTTCATCTCCTTGATCACGGTGTTGGTCTGGTTGCGCCGGCTCTCACGGGCCTTCTGGGCGGCCTCGTACTTGAACTTGCCGTAGTCCATGAGCTTGGCGACCGGTGGGCGCGCCATCGGGGCCACCTCCACCAGGTCGAGATCTGCCTCGCGGGCAAGCCGCAGCGCGTCTTCGAGCCGGACGATTCCGACCTGTTCGCCGGCAGGCCCGACCAATCGCACCTCGTTGGCGTGGATGCGATCGTTGATCCGTGGTTCGCTGATGTTTCCTCCAGTGTGTTGCAGCGTGGCGGTGCCGACCGAAACGAAAAGGCCTCCGCCGATGCGGAGGCCCACGGGTAAGACACGGCCGTCGCTGCACGCAGCAGGCCGGTCGGCGACCCGCCAGCCAGAGGCCGGACGGGTGGGAGTGCGGGACCCCACTTCGGAGGACCAGCCGAAGACGGCCGGTCGACGCCCGTCATTCTAGCTTGTGTTGCCCGCGGCACCGAATCGGCGGGCTATGAGCCGGCGACGCTGAGCCAGCCCCAGCCGTCCGAGAGCTTCATCAGCCGGTTCCCGGTGGCGAGCGGACGGATCAACTCGCCCTCCATGGTCAGCAGATGCGGTCCTGCGACATCGACGACGATCGCCTCCGCACCGGTCTCCACCGCCGTGGCCGCGACCTCATCCAGGGTGCACGGCACCGGGCGAGCCAGCGGGTCGAAGGCGCGCAGGGCGTCCAGGCCGGTGAAGGCCAGCACCCCGCTGGCCCCGGACGCGGAGGTCATCAGCACCGCCGACATCTCGGCATGCCGATCGGGATCTGGGCCGTCGCCGGCCTCGTCCCCGGAGGCGACGATCGGCAACAGCAGGCGGGCACCGCACAACGCGGCGACTGCCGTCAGGTACGCCTCCGGGTCGCCGGTGCCGGTGGCGGCCAGCGCCGAACGCACGCCCGCGTCCGGCTCGCCGCGATCGCCCGCCCATGCGGCGTTGACCCGTCCGAGGCTCTTCACCACCCCAGCCAACCACACCCCGACTCCCCGCACGGACGAGAACCTCAGCCCGTCCCCCGCTCACGAACCGGCCCAGCTCCGAAGTCGGTCGCCCATCCAGGCCGCGATGTCTGGCAGTCCGGGGGCGATGCTGGCACGCTGCTCGCATGGATATCTCCCTGTGGGTGATGATCATCGTCATCGGCTGGACCGTCGTCGGCCTGGTACTGGTGGCCACGTTATGGTCGCGGGCGCCCTGGAAGGCGGTCATCGCCTGGTTGGGCATCGCCCTGATACCGCTCGGCCTGTGGCTGGGCGGACTGTCGCAGGCGGCGATCGATGGGTGGAACACCCTCGCGTTGTGGTGGCAGGGACTGGTGTTCACACTGCCCGTGTCGATCGGCGTCGGCCTGCTCGCACTGGCCGGCCTGCTGTTGGTGGCCTCGCGGCTGGTGCCGAACCGTCCCCGCAAACGCAAGCCGGCGATCGAGACTTCGGCCAGGACCACGCCTCCGGCCTATCGGCCCGCTCCACCCCGCAGCGAGGCCGAGCAGACGCTGATCCTGCCGGAGAACCGGCCCAATCCGTGACGCGACCTCTTCACCGCTCTTCCTCGGGGCGCTCCACCCGGTATGCCTCGGCCAGCCGAGCCCGTAGCTCGGCAACGTGCTGTCCGGCCAGGTCGCGGTCGCTGCGCTGAATGCCCAGCAACGGACGCTGCTCGATCGGACCCCGGACCACAACGAACGGCCAGGGATCACCATCGCGGTAGCGGAACGCCCTGATCTCCTCCCACGGCACGACATGGGTGCGGACGACGTTGCGGAAGGTGAGCCCGGCACCGTCGACCCGGACGTAGCTCAACCCGACACCCAACGCCATGCCGACCATGATCGCCAGGAGAAGCAGCAGCGTGAGCACCTGGATCGGGGTGAACAGGTCCCTGATGTGCTGGGGCGTCATCGTCCAGCCCAGCAGCGAGGCCAGCACCAGGGACGTCAACAACGACACCCCCATCCGGAGGGCGGCACGCGGGCGGTACGTGACGAACTCCGTCATAGCCGGCAGGCGACGATGTCGGTCACCAGGATGGCGTCTGCCCCGACGTCCCACAGTTGGTCCATGATCTGCGGCGCCATCGCCCGCGGGATCATCGCCCGCACCGCCACCCAACCCGGTTTGGCAAGGGGTGACACGGTGGGCGCATCCAATCCGGGGGTCACTTCGCAGGCGACCTCGAGCGCCGTCTCCGGGACGTTGTAGTCGACCATGTAGTACGACCGCGCGGTCAGCACCCCGGTGAGCCGCCGGACCAACCGGTCCATGCCGTCGGGGACGGAGGTGCCCGAGCGCTGAATGAGGATCGCCTCGGAGGTCAGGATGGCGTCCCCGAACAACTCCAGCCCGGCGCGCTTCAGGGTGCTGCCGGTCTCGACGACGTCGGCGACGGCGTCCGCCACACCCAGCCGAACCGACGATTCGACGGCGCCGTCGAGGTGGATCAGCCGGGCATCGATGCCCTGTTCCGCGAGCCAGCTGCCGACCAGGCCGGAATACGACGTGGCGATCCGCTTGCCGTGCAGGTCTGCAACCGTCCAGCCGTCACCACCGGGCGCGGCGAAGCGGAACCGGGTACCGCCGAAGCCGAGCGCAAGCACCTCTTCGGCATGTGCGGCCGAGTCGATCAGCATGTCACGGCCGGTGATGCCCAGATCGAGGGTGCCCTCCCCCACGTACACGGCGATGTCGCGGGGCCGCAGGTAGTAGAACTCGACGCCGTTGTCGGCATCGACCAGCACCAGATCCTTGGAATCGTGGCGCTGTCGGTCGCCGGCCTCGCGCAGCATCCCGACGGACGCTTCGGAGAGGGAGCCCTTATTGGGCACGGCGACCTTCAGCAGGGAACGCTCAGACACTGTGGTGACTCTACTGGTGATGGAAGGCTGGGCGCGAACGGTGTTCATCGCGGGGCGTCACCTCGCCTCGGTCCGCGCGACGGCCCACCGCACTCCGGCGGGCCGACCGTTGCCCGGATCCGGAGTGCCGGAAGCGCCGGTGCGGGGATCAGAGGTGGCTGTACACGTCGTCGAGTTCCAGGTCCAGCGCGACCATCAGCACCTGCAGGTGGTACAGGAGTTGGCTGATCTCCATCGCGGCGTCGTCCTTGGACTGGTACTCGGCCGCCATCCACACCTCGGCGGCCTCCTCGACGATCTTCTTGCCGATGGCATGGACGCCGGCGTCCAGCGCACGCACCGTGCCCGACCCCTCGGGACGCTCGGCGGCACGCCGCTGCAGTTCGACGAACAACTCTTCGAAGCTCTTGCTCACGGGCAGCCAGTCTACGGCGTGCCCCGCCCCGCCGCTGACCGTGGCGGCGTCGCGGGCCGGGCGTCCGGTGGCATGCTGTCGGCATGGGAGCAACCGACGCGGCGCCGCTGCGGATCGCCGAACTGACCAGTCATCCGCAGCGGGTCGCCGCCTCGGAGCTGCTGGCCCGCATCTGGCGGGTACCGCCTGCGGAGTCGCCGCTGCCCGCCGATCTGATCACCGCACTCAGCCGGGCCGGCGGCTGCGTCCTCGGCGCCTGGACGTCCGGCGGCACCCTGGTCGGAGTGACGGTCGGTTTCGCGGGCGCGCCCGGCTCTGACCGGGTGTACTCCTACATCGCCGGCGTGGACGCCTCAGCCGCCGGACACGGCGTGGGTCGCCGGCTGAAGCTGGCGCAACGCGACTGGGCCCTGGAGCGTGGGGCGGCGGTCCTGACCTGGACCTACGACCCGCTGATCCGGCGCAACGCGCACTTCAACCTCAACCGGCTGGGCGCAGGCGTCACCCGATTCATCAAGAACTACTACCCGCCGATGCTGGACCCGGTGAACGCCGGCGATCGACCCGATCGGTTCGTCGTCGAGTGGCGATTGTCCGAGGAACCGGTCGGTCGCCCACTGCCGGCGGAGGCCGCGACCAGCCCGGTCGTGCTCGCCGTCGAGGCAGACATGGAGCCCGTGCTGCGGCTCCCCGGGGTCGACACGGCCGCTCTGGGCACGGTTCGGGCCTGGGTGCCGCCGGACATCGAGTGGCTGCGGATGAGCCATCCCAAGCTCGGACGCCGCTGGCGGCGATCCGGACGCAAAGTGTTCCGGGCCCTGTTCGCTGACGGGTTCCGGCCCGTCGGGATCGACGCCGACGGGCACTACGTGTTCGTGCGCGGGGCGTCGTCGTGACCGGCCGCGTCCTCGCGGGAGAGGTCTGAGCCCATGTCGCGAACCATCGAACTACGCCGGCTGGCGATGCCGCTGGTGCGCCCCTTCCGAACCAGCAAGGGCGAGGAGAGCATCCGCGACGTGCTGGTGGCGTCCTGGACGGACCCGGACGGCGTGACGGGGTGGGCGGAATCGGCCGCCGACGCCGAGCCGATCTACTTCCCCGAGTACCTCGACGGCGTCCGGCGAACCATCGAGCAGGTACTGCTGCCGCTGCTGCCGGCGTCCCCGGACCCGCTGACCGCCGGGGTGTTGCGCCGCGCGTTCGCCGACGTCCCCGGCAATCAGCTGGCCCGTGGGCTGCTCGAAACCGCCGTCCTGGACGCCGAACTGCGGCGGCACGAGATGCCGCTGGTGGACTTCCTGTGCTCGGTACGGCGTCCGATCCGGGTCGGGGTGTCGGTCGGCATCCCCGCCGACATCGACACCCTGTTGTCCTGGGTGGCCGGGTACCTGGAGGACGGCTACCGGCGGGTCAAGCTGAAGATCCAGCCCGGGTGGGACCTGGCCCCGGTGCGCGCCGTCCGGGAGGCGTTCGCTGACGAGCTGCCGCTTCAGGTGGACGCCAATCAGGCCTACACGCCCGCAGACATTCCGCTGCTCAGCCGGCTGGACGATTTCGGCCTGGTGCTGATCGAGCAGCCGTTCGCGCGGCACGAGTTGCTCGGACACGCGAAACTGGCCGCCCGCGGTGGGACTCCGGTCTGCCTGGACGAGTCGGTGCTGTCGCTGGACGATGCGATGACGACGATCCGGCTCGGCGCCGCGGACGTGATCAACATCAAGCCGAGCCGGGTCGGCGGCTACCTCACCGCGCGGCAGATCCACGACGTCTGCCTCGCCAACGGCGTCCCGGTGTTCTGCGGCGGCACCCTGGAGACCGCGATCGGACGCGCCGCGAACCTGGCCCTGGCGACCCTGCCGGGTTTCACCCTGCCCGGCGACATCTCAGCCACCTCGCGGTACTACGCCGCCGACATCGGCCCGGCATTCGAACTGGACGCCGACGGCTGCCTGACCGCGCCGTCCGGCCCCGGGACCGGCGTCGAGGTCGATCTGAACGCCGTCGATCAGTTCACCGTGGAGTCCACCACCCTCACCCTCTGAGCGCGGCGACGGTTCCACTCCCGCTCGGGGACTTCCGGTTCAGGGGACGGTTCCTTTCCGGTTCAGGGGACGGTTCCTTGAACCGTTCAGGGAACCGTCCCCTGAACTGATTCGAGGAACCGTCCCCAATCTGGTTCAGCGTCCGCCTGGTTCAGAGGCGGACGCCGAGCAGGGCGTCCACCGCATCGGCCACCGCGGCGGGGGCGGCGGCATCGTCACCGGATTCCGCGGCCCAGGCGTCCATCGCGGCCAGCGCGGCCGGGGAGTTCAGATCGGCGCGGAGGGCGTCCCGAAGTGCGGTGATCAGCAGCTCCGCGGACGGTGCTGCGGGACGGGCAACGGCGTCACGCCAGCGATTCAAGCGCTGTTGCGCCTCGGTCAGCGCGCCAGCCGTCCATTCCCAGTCGGCGCGGTAGTGGTGCGCGAGCAGTCCGAGGCGGATCGCCATCGGGTCGGCGCCGGAGGCGCGCAGCCGGCTGACCAGCACCAGGTTTCCGCGCGATTTGCTCATCTTTTCGCCGTGCAATCCGACCATGCCGGAATGCACATAAGCCTTGGCGAACGGCTGCCTGGTGGCCATCGCACCTTCGGCGGCGCACATCTCGTGGTGCGGAAAGATCAGATCGGAGCCGCCGCCCTGGACGTCGAAGGACGCGCCCAGGTGCTGCAGCGCGATCGCGGTGCACTCGATGTGCCAGCCCGGACGGCCACGTCCGAGACGTGACTCCCAGGACGGCTCACCGGGCCGCTCAAGGCGCCACACCAGACAATCGAGCGGGTCCTTCTTCCCCGGACGGTTCGGATCTCCGCCGCGCTCGGCGAACACCGCCAGCGCTTCGTCGTCGGTGAGCTTCGAGAGCCGTCCGAAACCGGGAGCGCGGCGCACCTCGAAGTACCAGTCCGGATACTCGGCGTCGTCGGCCTGGTAGATCGCGTCGGTCAGCTTGAGCGACTCGATCAGCTCGACGACGGCCGGAATCGCCTCGACGGCACCGACATAGTGCTGCGGGGGCAGCACCCTCAGTGCAGTCATGTCCTCGCGGAACAAGTTCACCTGATCCTCGGCGAGCTCCTCCCAATCCACCCCGGTCTGCGCGGCACGCTCCAGCAGCGGGTCGTCCACATCGGTGACGTTCTGGGTGTAGACCACCCGATGTCCGCAGTCGAGCAGCGTTCGGTACATCAGGTCGTAGGCCACATAGGTGTTGGCATGGCCGAGATGGGTCGCGTCGTAGGGGGTGATGCCGCAGACGTAGAAACGCGCCTCGCCGTTGTCCGGCCGAACGTCGATCAGTTCGTCGAGTGCGGTGTCATGGATGCGTAGCCGACCATCGGCGCCGTCCAGGGCGGGTACGTCCGGCGCGGTCCAGGCTCTCACCGATTCCTCCTTCTTGGCGCCACTTCATGGGCCGGCGCCAGCGTATCGTCGCGACCGCGCTGAGCCGGCAAGGCTCAGCGCCCCCGCGGCACGCGGGTCGCTGCGATCCTCAACCTCGCCGACCGGCGCGACATTCCTGGGCGTGGAGATCGCCCGGTCGTGGGGGCGCGGGCGGCACGCGACGAACCCACCCCGACTCCATACCCAGCTGCGGCTACCGCGCGAACCTGGTGAAGCGCTGATCAACGTTGTCCGAACGAGGACGTGCTCGGCGGGCTGGCTGATCAGGGACTGCTCGCTACGCCGCCCATCGGCGGATCGAGGCTAAGCTATCCCGCGGCAATCTCGCCGGAAGGAAATCCATGATCAACTGGTGGCAATCGATCGTGCTCGGCATCGTCGAAGGCATCACCGAGTTCCTGCCCATTTCATCCACCGGCCATTTGACCGTGGTTGAGAAGCTGATGGGTATCCAGATCGACGATCCGAGCGTCACCGCCTACACCGCCGTCATCCAGGTGGGTGCGATGATCGCCTCGATCGTCTACTTCTGGTCCGACATCATCCGGTTCGCCAATGCCTGGTTCGGCGGGCTGCGGGACGCGTCCAAGCGGAACTCCGACTACCGGATGGGCTGGGCGATCATCGCCGGCTTCGCCGTCACCGCGGTCATCGCACTACTGGGCGAGCCGCTGATCACCGGCCCCCTACGCAGCCTGTGGGCGGTCGTCATCGGCTTGGTGGGCTGGTCGATCGTGATGTTCATCGGTGACCGGGTCGGCAAGCAGACCCGTGGCGAGGACTCCATCACGGTCAAGGACGGCATCATCCTCGGCGCCCTGCAGTCGCTGGCGCTGGTGCCCGGCGTCTCCCGCTCGGGCGCCACCATCACCACCGGCCTGCTGCTCGGCCTCGACCGGGTCTCGGCGACCCGGATGAGCTTCTTCCTCGGCATCCCGACGCTGGTGGCGTCCGGGCTGTACCAGGCGGTCAAAGAGGCCAAGCACATCACGGACGGCGTCGGCTGGGCATCCACCATGGTCGGCACAGTGGTCTCCGGTGTGGTCGCCTACGTCTCCATCGCCTGGCTGCTGCGGTACGTATCCAAGAACAACTTCACGGGCTTCATCGTGTATCGGCTCGCGCTGGCCGCCGTCATCATCGTCCTGCTGGTCACCCAGACGATCAGCCACACCTGATCCGGCCACTGGGTCGCGCCAACCCCCGTCACTGGCCTTTGGCTAGGGGTTCCGCCCGGCGTTCGGGCCGCCGCTGACATCATCGAGGGCGGCGGTGATCTCGGACGGCAGCACCAGTTCCTCAGTTTCCAGCAGATGGTCCAGCTGCTCGACGGTTCGCGGGCCGATCAGCGGGGCGGTGACCCCCGGGGCGTCGCGCGTCCAGAGCAGTGACACCTGGGCACAGGAAAGGTCGAGACCGTCCGCGGCGGTCGCGACGGCGTCCACCACCGAACGCGAGCGGGCCTCCAGGTAGGGCTCAACGAACCACGAGAAGTGGGCCTGCCCGCCTCGGGAGTCGCGCGGTATGCCCGTCCGGTAGCGCCCGGCAAGCACGCCGCGGCCCAGCGGCGACCAGGCCAGCAGGCCCATCCCGAAGGAGCGGACCGCCGGAATCACCTCCACCTCGGCGCGACGCGCCAGCAGTGAATACTCCACCTGGGTGCTCACGATCGGCGCCCGTCCGGGGAAAGCCGCCTGCCACGTCGCGGCCTGCGCGGTCTGCCAGCCGACGAAGTTCGACACCCCCGCGTAGCGCACCATGCCGGTCGACACCGCATGGTCGATGGCGGCCAACGACTCCTCCACCGGAGCCGCGCCCCAGGCGTGCAGCTGCCACAGGTCAACGTGGTCGGTGTGCAGCCGCCGCAACGAGCCGGCCAGATCGTCCAGCAACGCCGTCCTGGAGGTGTCGACCACCCGACGCCCATCGCGGACGCCGAAGCCACCCTTGGTGGCGATCACGAGATCGTCACGGGTCAGGTCGGTGTGGATGGCGCGTCCGATGATCCGCTCGGCGTCCCCGTTGCCGTAGGCGGCGGCGGTGTCGACCAGCGAGCCGCCGGCTTCGACGAACCGGTTCAACAGCGCGCGCGCCTGCGCGGGCGGGACGTCCCGTCCCCAGGTCAGCGAACCGAGGCCGAGGCGCGACACCTGGAGCCCACTGTCCCCCACGGCCCGTCGATCCATGACCGCAACCCTAGGGGGTCGGACTCCCTCCGCCCCGCAGTGCCCGTCACTCCGAAGACACCCTCAGCCGCCTCGAAGTCGCCCTCGGACGGGTCCGGACTCGGCCGTTCCGGCGTCCGATGGCCGGTTGAACGGAGCAACGGTCCCGGCGGCCGATCAGGCTTGATCCAGGAAGCGGTCCAGCACCCGCGCGCCGAACTCCAACGACGCCGTCGGCACCCGCTCGTCGACGCCGTGGAACATAGCGACGAAGTCCAGGTCGGCCGGCAGTTGCAGCGGCGCGAACCCGAAGCAGCGGACGCCGAGCTTCGACCACGCCTTGGCGTCGGTGCCACCGCTCATCAGGTACGGCACCGCTTTGCCCTGCGGATCCTCGGCCTCCAAACAGGACCGCATCGCTTCGACCAGTGCGCCGGAGAATTCTGTCTCGACCGCGTCGTGATGGCTGTCGATCTGGTAACGCACCTTGTCACCGAGAAGTTCGGTGAGGGTCGTGAAGAACTCTTCGGAATATCCGGGAATGAACCGGCCATCGACGGCAGCCGTCGCCCGACCGGGGATGACGTTCACCTTGTAGCCGGCTTTCAGCATCGTCGGGTTGGCCGTGTTGGCCATGGTGGCGCCGACCATCCGTGAAATGGTGCCGAGCCGAGCCAGCGACTCCTCCACCGAGTCGGCGTTGATCTCGACACCGAGGGCGTCCTCGACGGCGTCCAGGAACGCCTGCTGAGCAGGGTGGATGCGGTGCGGCCACTCGTGCGCGCCGACTCGCGCCACTGCGGAGGCCAGCGCGGTCACCGCGTTGTCGGAGTTGCGCATCGAGCCGTGCCCGGCGGTGCCGTCCGCGATCAGGCTCAGCCAGGCCAGACCCTTCTCGGCGGTCTGGATCAGATAGAGCCGCAGATCGTCCCTCACGGTCAGCGAGAAGCCGCCCACCTCGCCGATCGCCTCGGGGCAGTCGGCAATCAGTTCGGGATGGTTCTCGACCAGCCAGTGGGCGCCGAGTCCGCTGCCGGCCTCCTCGTCGGCGGTGAACGCGAACCTGATCGGACGCCGCGGCGCGCGCCCCGTCCGAACCCGGTCGCGGACCACCGACAGCACCATCGCGTCGAAGTCCTTCATGTCGACCGCACCGCGTCCCCAGACACAGCCGTCCTTCACGTCGCCGGCGAACGGGTCGACCTGCCAGTCGGACGCCTGCGCTGGAACCACGTCGGTGTGCCCATGGATCAGCAGGGGCGGCAGCGACCGATCGCAGCCGTCCGGCTCCCAGTGCGCCACGAGGCTGGTGCGGGTGACCTCCGGCTCGAAGAGCTGGGACTCGATACCCACGTCGGCCAGCTTCGCGGCGATGTACTCAGCCGCGCCGCGCTCGCCCGTCGAGCCGTCCGGACCGTAGTTGGAGGTGTCGATCCGGATCAACTCGCTGCACAACTGGACGACTTCGGCCTCGGGGGTGCTCTGCACGGTCATGGCGCCCATCTTGCCGGAAAGGGCGAGCCGGGTGGGGGTCCGGGCACCGCTGGAGTCTGCCGTGGGGTGGCCCTGGTGTTCGTGGATCGGGTCGAGTTGAGGACGCCCGGCCCGGGCGGATATGCTGACGTGGTTGCCCGGTCCGCCGGGTGCGCACCCTGTCCGGGTGGCGGAATAGGTAGACGCGCTAGCTTGAGGTGCTAGTGCCCGTTTTAGGGCGTGGAGGTTCAAGTCCTCTCTCGGACACCGATAAATCCCCTAGTCAGACGGCAGTCGGCTAGGGGTCTTCTCGTTTCGTGTCGTATCTGTGTCGGATTGCTCCGGGCTTTCCGGCCGTTGAGCGTGACGTCACGGGCCACTACCCGCGGCTAGCGTGCGCTACTGCCCGACCACTCGCCCGGCCGCCGCCGACCACGGGCAGACCGCCACCGAGCCGCCCGGCCCATCGGACCGGGCCGGTTATGCCATACATGTTCGCCACCGGCGACCCGCGCGGCCGCGACCGGCGCGCGATGCGAGGCGCCGGGCGCGCCGCCCGTGTGGTGACGGGCCAGCCGCGACCGGCCAGCGGCTCAGGTGTCGGAGCGCGTGCGCGCGCGGTCGAAGCTGGTCAACGGCCGAGGACCAGTTGGTTGCGGTCATCAACGAACAACCTCACCCTGACGGCCGCACGAGAACTCGGGCTCCAAGCTGCAGAGACCCGCTACGAGGAGTTCGACGGCGAACCCGCGATCATCATCACCCGCTACGACCGCGCAGAATCCGACGGAGCCATCGTGCGCGCCCACCAGGAGGACACGTGCATGGCGCTGTCCGTGGCTCGCGGGAAGAAGTACGAGGACGACGGCGGCCCCGGCGCCGCCGCAATCGTCGACCTGTTACGCGGGATTGACGCCAGCGCGCAAAGCGTCCGGCGATTCCTCATCGCACTGGCCTTCAACTACCTGGTCGGCGCGTCCGACGCCCACGCAAAGAATTACGCGCTGCTGTTGCGCGGCCCTCGCGTCACCCTCGCCCCGCTCTACGACATCGCCAGCAGCCTGCCCTACGACGCGCCGCCCGACTCGGCACTCCGCAGGCTGGCCATGGCGATCGGCGGAGAGAAGCGGTTCGGCATGGTCGGCCGGCAGCACTGGGCACGCCTGGCTCGGCGCGCCGGAGTGGATCCCGAATGGCTCTGGGGACGGGTCATCGAGCTGGCCGCCGAGCTTCCCGACGCGCTCAGCAGCGCGATCACGGCCACCCCTGAGGCGAGATCCAGCGATCTGCCGACCCGGTACCTCGACCGACTCGTCGACCACCTGAATCGGGCCGGCTACCCCAGCCGCACCTAGGGATCCGGCCGGACGAGGCGATGGAGCACTTCCGCTTCGTCCGAACGGGATGCCGGGCTCACGCGACGCCGACGTGCGCCTCGCGGCGGGAGTCGCCGGCCGCCTGCAACGTGCCGTCCTCGTGGCGGAGTGCGGCGCCCACTCCACCGAAGTACATGTGCGGCTCACCGTATTCATGGCCGTCGAGGCCGAGTTCGGCGATGGCTGCCGCGATTCCCGGGTCGGGTTCATGCTCCACCACTAGGCCGTTATCGGTGTGCCGCACGTGCAGCCGGGGATTGGCGATGGCTTCGGCAAGTTCTTTGCCATGCAGGCAGCTCTGGCCGAGCACGAGCATCAGGGCGGTGGTGATGCGGTCCGCGCCGGGTGATCCGATGGCCATCACCTGGCCATCGTCACTGCGTCCGACGGTGGGCGCCATATTGGACGCCAACCGTGTTCCCGGCGGCGTGGCGTGGAGCCCGAGCCGGTTGAGTTCCACCTCGCCGAGGGCGTTGTTCAGCAGCACGCCGGTGCCGGGAATGCACAGCCCGGCGCAGTATCCGCTGCTCATGGTGACGGCGCAGGCGTTGCCGTCGGCGTCGACCGCGGAGATGTGCGCCGTCGAGGACGCCCCGCGCAGCGCGGAGAGTCCGTAGCGCCCCACCGAGTTCAGCAGCCGGACGCCGTCCGCCTCGAGGTCATGAGACAGGTCATGGGTGGTGAGCCGATACGACAGCACCGCCCGTTGGATCTCGATGGCGTCCCGCCAGGTCCAATCGCCGATCCGGGCCAGTTCACCCAGCATGACAGCCAGCATCGGGCCGCCCACCGCCGGCGGCGGGTTCATGCCGATCTGCCAGCGGCCCACCGTCGAGACGTGCGCCGGGCGGCTCACCGGCTGGTAGCGAGCCAGATCGGACGCGGTGATCAGCCCGTCCCGGTGGGCCATCTCCGAAGCCAGCCCCTGCCCCACCGCACCGGTGGTGAACAACTCCGGACCCTCATCGGCCAGTTGATCGAGCACCGCCGCCAGTTGCGGGTTGCTGGTCAACTCCCCCGGGCCGAGCAGGCTGCCGTCAGGCCTGGTGACCAGCGCGTGCGCCTCGGCATCGGTGGCGAACAGGCTGTCCGCGGTGTAGGCAAGGTAGCGGGCCGCCGCTGCCCCGATCGGGTACCGACGGGCCGCGCGGGCGGCGGGTGCGACCACGTCCGCCCAGGGCAACCGGGCGAAGCGGGCCTGCGCGACACCGAAGGCGGGGACGATGCCAGGGGTAGCCACCGAGCCGTACCCGGCGTACATGGTCACTCCACCGCCATACGAGGTGACCACCTTCCGCAGGCCGTGACCGCGGCGCGCCGGATCACCCTCCCGACCAGGCATTTCGACATTGCCGTCGATCACGACGGGATCACCACCGGCCGGCCACACCGCGACGTAGCAACCCCCAGCCAAGCTGACCATGCCCGGTTCGGTAGCCATGGCCACCAGCGCCGCAGCGAGCGCGGCGTCCACGGCGTTGCCGCCGTTCCGACCGACCGACAGGCCGGCTTCGAGGGCTTGGGCGCCTGTGGCGGCGACGGCGATGGCGGGCTTGGTCACAGCACCATCTTGGCGTAGTCGGACGGCGATGACCGATCAGGTCAGTGTCCCGCCGGCGGGCGCCCGCGGCGTCGGCGACTCTCAGCCCGGCAGCAGTGTCGGGTCGTCTCGGAATCGCGCGACCATCTCCCCGAACTTCTCGACGTGCTTCTCGATGCGAGCGCGATCCAGCACGGAGTTCAGGAACGGCTTTCGCTTGCCCACCAAGAGAACATCGAGATCCTTGTGTTCGCCTGCCAGCGGCGGCGAGAACCGTCGCAGCGGCTCGAGCGCCCCGGAATGAAGGGAGGCTGGCAGATGCGCCCGAAGCCATGCCACCTGCTCGGTAGTGAACTGACGCGAGGAGAAGGACAAGGACTCCAAGTTCCGTAGCGCCGCCAGCGGTTCGACGCGCCCGTCGGTGATCTTCTTGGCACAGAGCGTCAACGACCGGAGACCCGCCAGCGCGGACAAAACGGCTCGAGTCTGTCGAAGACCGAGGTGTCCCAGACGGCATCTCCGAACTCCAACTCGACGAGCGATGTCCCGCGGGCCAGGTCGACCAGGTCGTGCAACCGGGTGAAGTCATCGAAGTGCAGCCCCGCGAGTTTCGGCGTCTTCCGCAGGTTCCACAGCCGCGTCGCCCGCTGGTTCCAGTAGAACGAGACCAAACGCAGGTGCGGGAGGTCCTCGAGCGGACTCAGGTCGCGATCCGAGGACACTTCCAGAACTGGATCGCCCAGAACCGCGCCCCCAGTCGCGTGACCAACGACTCGAAGCTGGCCTGGTCCAGACCACTGATCTGAAGTGCAGTCGCCGAAGCAGGCACGTCAACCCTGGCCACATCGGCCACAGTGAACCGGCCACCGCCAATCTCGGGCAGCACAAGACTCAGAAGCCACGGCGGCGCCTCGGCACTGCGTCGCAATTCGGCCGGCGTTGAAGGACCCACGTTCACGGAACGCGCCCTCCCAACAGCCGACCGGAGCTGGAAGTCTCGCATAGGAGATGGCCGCAGAGTGTGGCCCGCGTCGGACGGCAACATCGCGAGCGGTCCCGTCGACAGTAACCTCAGCCAGCGTCAGACAGGATGCGTAGAGGATCGAGTCGCTGCGCTTGGCGAACGTCGCCCAGGCCTGCAGGCTGCGAGCCGACATAGTGAGTGGCCACCGGCCGGATGATCGAGAATGGCCACCATGAGCGTGGACCTGGTCGCAGTTCTCCCACTGGGCACTGTGCACGAGCCGGTGGTGGACCGCCGCACGGGCGCCTCGTGGACCGTTCGTGTCGAACCGTTCAGGTTGTCGGAGACCGTGGTGACGTGCGGCCTGTGGGACGAGGTACACGGCGTGTCCGTCGATTCCAGGTCGGCCAGTCTGCCGAAGACGGAGGTGAGTTGGCGAGACGCGATCATGTTCTGCAATGCGCTCTCGGCGAGAGAAGGGCTGACAGCGGTCTACGAAGTCTCGCAACGCGAAGTCCCCGTGGTCACGCGATGGCGGCCGCACAGCGAACCTGCGGTCAACGACTGGATGGTGACCTGGGACCACGAGGCCGATGGCTATCGACTGCCCACCGATGCCGAATGGCAGGTCGCGTGCCGCGCAGGCACCACTGGCGCACGGTACGGGAGGTTGGACGATATCGCCTGGTATGCGGACAACTCTGGTGGGAGCGTTCCTCGGGTGCGGTTGAAGGAGCCGAATGCGTGGGGCTTGTTTGACATGCTGGGCGGCGTCTGGGAATGGTGCTGGGATCTGTATGACCCTGCGGTCTACGGGTCGTACCGCATCATTCGCGGGGGAGGATGGAGTGATCCAGAGTGGAGTTGCCGGGCGGGCGTCCGACGCAAGACCAACCCGAGCGCCACGTTCGACGATCTGGGATTCCGCGTCGCTCGCGGCACTGCCAGTTCGCCCGCTGTGATGCCGACCTGACTCACGGCTCTCGGCACCATGCGGGGTACTCGCAGGGGATCGCTGTTCGCGGTCGGGTCACGCTTGTCGAGATCGCTCGGACAACAGGTTTCAAGCCTGGCTAGTGCCGCGGCCACCAACGTTCGCCCCGGCGAGCGGCGTCCGGTCGGATGCCTCGCAAGGCCGACGAGGGAGTCATACCGGGTCGTATGGCGACTGAGGAGAACGCAGCGAGGCGCCGTCCGGGCGTCGCGCAGCGGGCGAAGGTTGGCGGCCGGGGCACTAGCGAAGTGGCTCTACCCTTGTCAGGTGACGGACGCGCTCGACGACGGCCCGTTCCTCCACGGCGCTGCAGCCGCACTGCAGTCCGGTGCGCTGCTCACCCCGGGTTTCCGTTCCAACTACCGGCCCGATGTGGTGGTGAACCACGTCTACTTCACGTCGCGGCTCGAAGGCGCCGGACTGGGTGCCGAGTTGGCCGTCGAACTGCTCGGCGGCACCGGGGTTCCCCCATGTGTACGAGGTCGAGCCGACCGGCGCGTTCGAGAACGATCCGAACGTCACCGACGAGAAGTTCCCCCGGCAACCCGACGCGGTCGTTCCGGACCGCCCATCCGCTCCGCGTCGTCCGCGAGGTCACCGATTGGGTCAGGCTCACCCCCGAGGCGCTGCAGGAATGGCGTGACCGGCTGATCTCCAAGGCGCCGGACGAGCGGGGCGAGATCCTCAACTAGGGAAGTGCTGATCAGCGCAACCATCGCTGGTTGAGGTCGTCGAAACCCCTTGCCCACGCCAGGTCGTTCCGGGTTCTCGACAAGCTCGACCAACGAAAATCAGCGTTCCGCGACGAAGGAGGACCCTGTCCTGCAACGACTCGATCCCTTACACCGGCACCGACTGCGGGAACGAGAATACGTCGTGCGGGTCGTAGCTCTTCTTGACCTGGCTGAGCCGGGCCAGGTTCGTGCCCCAGTAGGCCTCCGCGAAACCGTTCAGCTTCGGATCGGCATAGTTCACGTAGGCGGAATTCCCCAGCCACGGCTGCAGCGCCTTGCGCTGGGCCTGCACGAAATTGTCGAAAGGGGCCGGGTTCTGACCGGCACCGGCGTAGGGCCAGGTCGCCGTGTACTGGACGTCGGCCAGCGCCGTCCGCCAGGGGAACGCGGTCGCGTCGGGCGCGACGTCGGCGATCGCGCCGCCGAAGGCGTCGAAGGACACGCCGCCCTCCACCATGCCCTTGACCTTCGCACCTTCCCCGGCGGCCTGGACGATCGCCCGCACGCCCGCGCTCGGCAGCGGTGCCTGCAGGATCGAGGAGGTCGCCGAGAAGGGCTGGCGGTAGGCCGGGCTCAGTGACTTGCTGATGCACGCGGATGCAGTCTCACCCGAGCAGCCGGCTTCGCTGAGCATGGTGGCCGCGTAGCTGCCGCCGCCACTGCCCCGCCGTGACGGACGCGGGGTCTGCGCCAGCAGTGCGGTGAGCCGTGACGCCGGCGATCCCGACCCGACCCAGGTGCCGGCCACCAGCACCCGGCTGCCCTGCCCGGGCTCGACCAACAGTTTGCAGGTGCTCCACAGCTCGCGCGGCGCTCCGGCCATCCAGTGCTGCCATGCCGACAGCACCTGCTCGGCCGCCGACAACGACGTCCATTGGAGGAAGAAGGTCTGGATCCTGGGCGCCGGTCGCACGTTGAAGGTCAGCCGGGTGACGGCGCCGAAGCTGCCGCCACCGCCGCGCAGCGCCCAGAACAGGTCAGGGTCGGTGTGCGCATCGACGGTGCGGACGCGTCCGTCGGCGGTCACCACCTGGACCGACGCCAGCTGGTCACAGGTCAGTCCATAGGTTCGGGCCAGGACGCCCACTCCGCCGCCGAGCGCCAGCCCGGTGACGCCGACCGTCGCGCAGGATCCGCCGCCGATGGACACGCCCTTGGAGCCGAGCCGGCTGTAGACGTCGGCGAGCAACGCGCCAGCTCCGACGGTGGCGGTCTTTCCATTGGCGGCCACTTTCACCGTGTTGAGTTGCGCCAGATCGACCACCAGCCCGGAACCGGACGACCAGCCGCCGTAGGAATGTCCGCCGTTACGGATCCGCAGCGACGCTCCGCCGTCAGCAGCGAACTTGACGCAGGCGGCGACGTCCGCAGCGCTTGCCACGTGGGCGATCGCCGACGGTGGGTGCTGGGTGGAGAACCGCGGGTTGTAGAGCAGCGACTTCGGCTGGTAGCCGCTCTGCCCCGGCAGCGACAAAGTGCCGGAGAGCTGCTTGGCGAGCTGGGCGTAGGTCGGCTTCGCCGAGCTGGCAATGGTGGGGTCCGGCGATCCGGACGCCGTCCGCGACGCGCCAGCGGTGGTGGTGCCATCCGCCGCCGAGCATCCAGGAACGAGCACACCGAGACCCACCAGGCCGGCCACACTCAAGACGTCACGACGCGTCAGGTCCCCCATGCACCCCATCATCGTCGCGCCGGACGGGCCCCACAACAGCAAAGGGAGGTCTTCGGCGACGGCCGCTGCGGGCACCCGCGCAGGACCCCGGGGTGCGCCTCCGTCAGCAGCGTGCTGCGATCGCCAGCTCGCGGCCGGCGCAGGTGGCCCGGCGGGCCGCCAGGTCGAGCATCAGATCGTCATCGACAGGACGGCCGTCGGCGCCCGGCTGGACGACATGCGGAGCAGCCGCTGCGCCCGCAACGTCACCTCGCGCGGCGATAACGGCTTCACGACGTGGTCGTCGGCGCCCTGCTCGAGACCGACCACCCGGTCGGACTCGCTCGCTCGGACTCGCTCGGTCGGCCCCACTCGATCGGACTCGCTCGGTCGGCCCCACTCGGCGATCCGGCGCCGGCGACAGCGGCGGGACTGGCGAGGCCTAGGTTTGATCCATGACACTGCCGCCGTTGCTGCCACCCTCGGGCGATCTGGACGGGGAGGGCCTGGCGCGATACTCACGGCAGCTGATCCTGGGCGAGATCGGCGTCACCGGCCAGCGACGGCTGGCCGCCGCCCGGGTGTTGGTGATCGGCGCCGGGGGTCTGGGGTCACCGGTGTTGCTCTATCTGGCCGCGGCCGGCGTCGGCACCCTCGGCGTGGTCGACTTCGACCGGGTGGAGACCTCCAATCTGCACCGCCAGGTGATTCATCGCGACGCCGATGTCGGACGCGCCAAGGTCGCCTCCGCGTCCGACGCGCTCGCCGCGCTGAACCCGGCTATCACCGTCCGCCGGCACCAGCTGCGGCTGACCGAGGAGACCGCGGCCGACCTGCTGGCCGGCTACGACCTGGTGGTCAACGGCAGTGACAACTTCCCGACCCGCTACCTGGTCAACGACGCCTGTGTGGCCGCCGGGAAACCGCTGGTGTGGGGGGCGGTGCTGGGCTTCGCCGCCCAGGTCGCGGTGTTCTGGGACGCCGCGCCGGGCGGCACCGGCGTCCAGCTGCGGGATGTGTTCCCCGCGCCGCCCCCGGACGGCTCGGTCCCGTCATGCGCTGAGGCCGGCGTCGTCGGCGCGGTGTGCGCCCAGGCCGGCTCGGTGATGGCGATGGAGGCGATCAAGCTGATCACCGGGATCGGACGTCCCATGCTGGGGCGAGTCCTGGTGATCGATGCACTGGCCGGGCGCTGGGACCAGGTCGAGGTGCGCCGGGCATCCCGCGACGCAGGGGCGACGGCCGGCCCGAGCACCGCCGCGCCCCGGGCAGCGCCGGCCGGGCCTGCGGCCGGCCGCGAGATCCGACTGGCCGAGGCGGACACGATGTTCCTGCTCGACGTCCGCGGCCCGGACGAGTTCGCCACGGAACGGGTCATCGGATCGGTGAACATCCCACTGCCCGACCTGCTCGACGGCGCCGTCGAGTCCGTCCCCGACGACCGTCCGATCCTGGTGATCTGCCGTAGCGGCCGGCGCGCCGAGGTGGCGGCGGCCAGCTTGGAGGCCCGGGGCCGCCGAGACGTCCGCGTCCTGTTCGGGGGCCTGCTGGGCCTGCCCTGATCGGGCGAGGCGCAGCTCGCCGCTGACGCCCGGCGATACCCACCCGACACACAGGACGCGACACGCCGACGATAGGTGTCGCCGGGACCGGCTGGCGTAGAGTCGGCCCCGCGACTGGTTCTCCGCCGTCCTCGGCGACGGAGAGGCAAGAGGGAACCCGGTGAGAATCCGGGACTGCCCCGCAGCGGTAATCGGGAACGACCTCCGTCATCAAGCACTGGGCCAACAGCCTGGGAAGCGACGGACAGTAGGTGGATCTGGCGATCCGGGCCTGAGAGTCCGAAGACCTGCCAGCGCCCGGCCGGCAACCGCCGGCTGGAGGCAAGGACCGCCAGGGACGGCCCCGCCGCACAGCTCGGGCATCGCCCGGCTTCGTGGGTGGTGCCGCCACAGCGGTCGGCGGCAACTCGCGAAGGAGAGTTGGATGACCAGCAGTCGGCCGTGCCCGAGCCGGGCGCAATCCCGACCATGTCGAACCGAGATCCTGACCAGCAACTGAGCAGTCAGCCCCGTCCGCGAGCTTGAGGGGTTCGCCCCTCCCGGCTCGCACCATCCTTCCCCACCACACCGCCAGACCGGCTTTTCGGCGCAACCACGCCGTCCACAGGCGCTGCACGCCCGGTCACCCGGCGGCCCTTCGGCATGCCCCCGCGACGACACACAACGACTCGCAAACACAAGATGTAGTGGTTGTTGCGCACCCGCACCCATATGTGTAGTGTCCAGGACTAACACCGTTGGAACTACAACAATGTAAGCCCAGCCCCCGGAAGGAACCCGCCGCCATGACGATCACCGTCTACAGCAAGCCCTCGTGCGTTCAGTGCACCGCCACCTACCGTGCGCTCGATCGGGCCGGCCTCAGCTACGACGTGGTCGACCTCTCCGCGGACGAGCAGGCCCTGAGCCAGGTGATGGAACTCGGTTACCAACAGGCTCCGGTGGTGTTCGCCGACGACGAGCATTGGGCCGGCTTCCGTCCGGACAAGATCAAGGCCACCGCCGCCCGCGCCCAGGCAGCCTGAGCGCCGGAATCACGCCCGCTGGTTGAGCTTGCCGAAACCACCCACTCGCTGGTTGGGCTTGTCGAAACCACCCACTCGCTGGTTGGGCTTGTCGAAACCCGGACCGGTCTCGACAAGCTCGACCACCACTCCCGCCGACCACCCCAGTGAGGAGAACCCGGTGGTGCACATCGTCTACTTCTCCTCCACGTCGGAGAACACCCACCGCTTCGTCGCCAAGCTCGGCTTCGATGCCCAGCGGATCGGCCTGCGGGCCACCGACCCGCACCTGGTGGTCAACCGTCCGTTCGTCCTGATCGTCCCGACCTACGGGGGCGGGAACGGCCAGGGGGCCGTCCCGAAGCAGGTGATCAGGTTCCTCAACGAGCCGGCGAACCGGGCCCTGCTGCTGGGTGTCATCTCGGCCGGGAACACCAACTTCGGCGCGGCCTACTGCCTCGCCGGCCGCATCATCGCCCGCAAATGCGCGGTGCCGCACCTGTACCAGTTCGAACTCATGGGGACGCCCGACGACGTCGAGGCCGTCCGCGAAGGACTCATTTCACTATGGCAACCACTGTGCTCACCGACACCGGCCTAGAGGCCGTCTCGTCCGAGGTCGACTACCACGCCCTGAACGCCCTGCTGAATCTGTATGACGCGGACGGGAACATCCAGTTCGAGGCCGACCGTCAGGCTGCGCATCAGTACTTCCTGCAGCATGTGAACACCAATACGGTGTTCTTTCATTCGCTGAAGGAGAAGCTCGACTACCTGGTGGAGCAGGGCTACTACGAGCAGGCGGTACTCGACCAGTACGACTTCGATTTCGTGAAGTCGCTGTTCAAGCGCGCCTATGCGGTGAAGTTCCGTTTCCCCACATTCATGGGGGCATTCAAGTACTACACCTCGTACACGCTGAAGACCTTCGACGGCTCGCGCTACCTGGAGCGCTTCGAGGACCGGGTCTGCATGGTGGCGCTCACCCTCGCGGCCGGCGACCGGCGCATGGCCGAAAGCCTCACCGACGAGATCATGTCCGGAAGGTTCCAGCCGGCCACCCCGACCTTCCTGAACGCCGGCAAGGCCCAGCGCGGCGAACTGGTCTCCTGCTTCCTGCTGCGGGTCGAGGACAACATGGAGTCGATCGCCCGGGCGATCAACTCGTCCTTGCAGCTGTCCAAGCGGGGCGGCGGGGTGGCGTTGTCGCTGACCAACATTCGCGAGTCCGGGGCGCCGATCAAGAAGATCCAGAACCAGTCCTCGGGAGTGATTCCGGTGATGAAGCTGCTGGAGGATTCCTTCTCGTACGCGAATCAGCTGGGCGCCCGGCAGGGTGCCGGCGCGGTGTATCTGCACGCCCACCATCCCGACATCATGCGATTCCTGGACACCAAACGCGAGAACGCCGACGAGAAGATCCGGATCAAGACGCTGTCGCTGGGCGTGGTGATTCCCGACATCACCTTCCAGCTGGCCCGCGACAACGAGGACATGTACCTGTTCAGCCCCTACGACATCGAACGGGTCTACGGGGTGCCGTTCACCGAGCTCTCAATCTCCGAGAAGTACCGGGAATTGGTCGATGATCGGCGGATCACCAAGTCCAAGATGAATGCCCGGAAGTTCTTCCAGACGCTGGCCGAGATCCAGTTCGAATCGGGTTACCCCTACATCGTGTTCGAGGACTCGGTGAACCGGGCGAACCCGATTGACGGCCGGATCACGATGAGCAATCTGTGCTCGGAGATCCTGCAGGTCTCGACCGAATCGACCTACAACGAGGACCTGACCTACGCCGAGGTCGGCAAGGACATCTCGTGCAACCTGGGGTCGCTGAACATCGCCAAGGCGATGGACTCGCCGCACTTCGGTGGCACGGTGGAGACCGCCGTCCGGGCACTCACCGCGGTGTCGGACCAGTCGAACATCGCCTGCGCGCCGAGCATCGAGCGGGGCAACGCGATGAGTCACGCCATCGGCCTGGGCGCGATGAACCTGCACGGCTATCTGGCCCGGGAGTCCATCCACTACGGCTCAGCCGAGGGCCTGGACTTCACCAACATGTACTTCTACACGGTGACCTTCCACGCGATCGCGGCGTCCTGCCGGATCGCCCGGGAGCGGGGCCGGAGCTTCGACGGCTTCGAACGCTCGCAGTACGCGTCCGGTGCGTACTTCGTCCGCTACATCGAGGGCGATTGGACGCCGCGGACGGCGAAGGTGGCCGGGCTGTTCGCCGACGCCGGGATCGTCCTGCCCGCCCCGGACGACTGGCGTGCGCTGGCCGCCGAGGTGGCCGAGTACGGCATGTACAACCAGAACCTGCAAGCCATTCCGCCGACCGGTTCGATCAGCTACATCAACCACTCGACGTCCTCGATCCACCCGATCGTGGCGAAGGTCGAGATCCGCAAAGAGGGCAAGATCGGACGCGTCTACTACCCGGCGCCGTACCTGACCAACGACAACCTGGAGTACTACCGGGATGCCTACGAGATCGGCCCCGAGGCGATCATCGACACCTACGCCGAGGCGACCAAGCATGTCGACCAGGGCCTCTCGCTGACCCTCTTCTTCCCCGACAACGTCACCACCCGCGACCTCAACCGGGCCCAGATCTACGCCTGGAAGAAGGGCATCAAGACGCTGTACTACATCCGACTTCGGCAGCTCGCCCTGGAGGGCACCGAGGTGGAGGGCTGCGTCAGCTGCGCGCTGTGAACCACCGGCACGAAGGAGACGGTTCCTTTTCCGGTTCAGGGGACGGTTCCTTTCCGGTTCAGGGGACGGTTCCATTCCGGTTCAGGGGACGGTTCCATTCCGGTTCAGGGGACGGTTCCCTGGAGGGAAAAGGAACCGTCCCCGTCCATCCACTCGCCGGCCGAGGCCGCCGGACCCGGGTCGCAGGCGAACGGTCCCGATCTCGACAGGCCCGACCAACCGCAACCACCGCACATCGAAGGAACACCGATGACTCAGAAACTGACCCTGCTGCGGGGCGTCCAGGCGATCAACTGGAACCGCATCGAGGACGACAAGGACCTTGAGGTCTGGGACCGGCTGACCGGCAACTTCTGGCTGCCCGAGAAGGTGCCGCTGTCCAACGACATTCCCAGCTGGCGGACGCTGAAGCCGCACGAGCAGCTGATGACCACCCGGGTGTTCACCGGGCTGACCATGCTGGACACGATTCAGGGCACGGTCGGCGCGGTCTCGCTCATCCCGGACGCCCGGACGCCGCACGAGGAGGCCGTCTACACCAACATCGCCTTCATGGAGTCGGTGCACGCCAAGAGCTACTCGTCGATCTTCTCCACCCTGATCTCCACCGCCGAAATCGACGACGCGTTCCGCTGGAGCGAGGAGAACGAGCACCTGCAGCGCAAGGCGCAGATCGTCCTCGACTTCTACTACGGCGACGACCCGGAGAAGCGCAAGGTCGCCTCGACCATGCTGGAGTCGTTCCTGTTCTACTCCGGCTTCTACGCCCCGATGTATTGGTCGAGCCACGCCAAGCTGACCAACACCGCCGACCTGATCCGGCTGATCATCCGGGACGAGGCGGTGCACGGCTACTACATCGGCTACAAGTACCAGGTGGCGCTGCGCGAGGCGTCCCAGGCCCGTCGCGACGAGCTGAAGGACTACACCTTCGAGCTGCTCTACGAGCTGTACGACAACGAGGAGAACTACACCGAGGACCTCTACGACCCGCTCGGCCAGACCGAGGACGTCAAGATGTTCCTGCGCTACAACGCCAACAAGGCACTGATGAACCTGGGCTACGAGCCGCTGTTTCCCAAGCAGGCCACCGCGGTCTCCCCCGCCATCCTCGCCGCACTCTCCCCCAACGCGGACGAGAACCACGACTTCTTCTCCGGTTCGGGTTCGTCCTACGTGATGGGCAAGGCGGTGAACACCGAGGACTCCGACTGGGACTTCTGACCCGGAGTTGGGGTTCCTATCGGAGCGTCGGGGTCGTTGCCAGCGGCGCCGAGGCGAACAGGTTCAACCCCAGCACCCGGGACAGGTACGCGCAGGCACGCTGCCCACGGACGCTGTTGCCGGCCCGATCCAGCCGCGGCGAGAAGGTTCCCAACGCTCCCTTTCCGGGCGCGATCGCGACAATGCCGCCGGAGACGCCGGACTTCGCGGGCAACCCGATTTCGAACAGCCATTCGCCGGAGCGCTCGTACAGGCCACAGGAGGCGAGCAGCGCCAGGGTGTCACGAGCCGTCTCGGGCGACACCACCTGTTCGCCGGTGACCGGGTTCACGCCGCCGCAGGCAAGCGTGGCACCCATGACCGCCAGGTCCCTGGCGGTCACGGCGAGGGAACACTGGCGGGTGTAGATCTCGATGGCCAGGTCAGGGTCGACGGCGAGCCGACCGTAGCTCTGCAGCAGCCGTCCGAGCGCGTGGTTGCGATGGTTCGTCAGCGACTCGGAACGATAGACCTCCTCGTCGAGGGAGAGCGTGCGCCCGGCGAAGCGGCTGAGCCGGTCGCGGATCGCCTGCCAGCGATCTTCGGCGTGCCGTCCCGGGACAAGAGCCGTGGTCGCGATCGCGCCGGCATTCACCATGGGGTTCATCGGGCTGCCGTCGTTGATCTCGACGGCGATCACCGAGTTGAACGCAAGGCCGGTGTTGTTGACGCCGACGATGTCATGAACTGCGGCGTGCCCAATCTCGTCACACACCAGGGCGAAGACGAAGGCTTTCGAGATCGACTGGATCGAGAAGGCGACATCGACGTCGCCCGCGCCGGCGGTGTGCCCGTTGGCACGAACCAGGGCGAGCCCAAACCAGGCAGGGTCGGCCTCGCCGAGGATCGGAATGTAGTCGGCGACCGCCCCTTCGTCGAGATCGGCGTACCGCGCGTGTGCTTCTTCGACGAGTTCGGCGACCCGCCACCGCGGTGGCAGCGATCCCGTTGAACTGTGCTGCGGAACGCCCTCAGTGTCCGACTCGAACATCCCCGCCCCACAACTCCTCGCGCAACCTTGTCCTCGTGCTGCCCGTGGTCACGGCGCCGAGGGCCGTCATCATGACACACACTGAGTCGGGCCCTCTCCGGATTCCTCCGGCCCGAATCAGAAGTGCCAGATCAGAAGTGCCAGATCAGCGGTACCCAGAGCACAGCGACAACGACGTAGATCAGCAGTAGCGGCAGGCCGAGCTTCCAGTAGTCGGTGAAGCGATAGCCGCCGGGCTCCATCACCATGGTGTTCGCCGGCGTCGCCACCGGGGTCAGGAAGGACGCCGCACCGGCGACCGTCAACGCCATCATGAACGGCAACACGGAGACGTGCAGGTCGGCGGCCACCGCGGTGGCGATCGGGATCATGATCAGCACCGTCGCGGTGTTCGAGATCAGCTGGCCGAGGATCACGGTCAGCACGCAGAGCGCCAGCAGCGCCAGTTGCGGCGACGAGTCGCCGATCGCACCCAGCAGCCGGCTGGCGATAGCGTCCGCGGCACCGGTGGAGATGAATGCGGTGGAGAGCGGGATCATGCCGCCGACCAGCACCACGGTCGTCCAGGACACCGCCCGATAGGCCTGTTTCGGGTTCAGCACGCCGCTGAGCACCATCGCGCAGGCGGCGAGAAGGGCAGCGACGGCCGCCGGCACCGCCCCGGTAGCGAGCAGAACCACCATTGCGGCCAGGATGCCGATGGCCCGCTTGGCGCCGACACCGAGTGGTACCGCGCGACGCAATGCGGCCGGGTCGTCCACCACCAGCACATCGGACCTCGCGGTGTGCACCTCCAGATGCTCCCAGCGGCCACGCACCAGCACGGTATCGCCCGGCTTCAGCCGCGCCTGATCGTCGAGGACGTTCTCGCCGCCTCGTTGCAGGCCGAGCACCACCAGGTCACCCGAAGCCGTCGCCATGCCACGGAACACGCGTTGGCCGACCAGCGGCGACCGGGGAGGAATGACCACCTCGGCGTAACCCTTCTTCGAACTGGCGAGTTCGGTGTCGCTGGGCAGCTCGTATTGCAGGCGCAACGCCACCATCTGGCTGCTGACGTCGGCGGGCAGGGTGGCGGACGCGCGTTCGGGCAGCAGCCGGCGTCCGAACAGTGCGATGAAGACGATCGTCACCGCCAGGAGCGGCAGGCCGGTCAGGGCGAACTCGAAGAAGCCGAACGGTCTGCTCCCGGCGTCGACCGCAGCCTGGCTGACCAGGATGTTCACCGGCGTTCCGGTCAACAGCAACAGCGATCCGGCGTGCGCGGCGAAGGCCAGCGGCATCAGCATCCGGCTCGGGCCGGCACCGATCCGGACGGCGACCACAACCACCATCGGAATCAGCGCCGCCACGGCACCGTTGACACTGATCAACGCGGTGAGCCCGGCCCCCAGGAGACAGACCAGCGTCAACAGGGTGCCCTGCCGGCCACTCCTGCTGAGCACCTGCTGGGCTGCCCAGAATGTCACTCCGGTCACGTTGAGCGCCTCGGAGACGACGAAAAGCGCGGCGATGAAGATCACCGTCGGATCGCCGAATCCGGCGAGCGCCTCGTTGAGGGTCAGGATGCCGGTGGCCCACAGCGACAGGGCCACCCCCAGCGCGACGATGCCCAACGGCAGGCGGTTCGACATGAAGGCAACCACCGCGAGCGCCAGTATCACCATCACGATCGTCGTCGGTACCACGACCGCACTCTATAGACTGCTGCCTGGACGTTCCGCGGCCGTGGCCGTCGCCCACCGTGACAGCCCACCAGCGGAATCTCGACGGAACCCCCAACCTTCAGGAGTTGCTTCCCACGTGGGCAAGATCGTGTTCATCGACTTCGACGGAACCCTCGCCGACGACGGAGTGATTCCGCAACCGCATGTCGACGCCGTGCAGCAGGCACGGCGCCGCGGCCACCACATCGTGTTGTGTACGGGTCGCCCGCGGTCGCTGGTCAGTGACGAGGTGCGCGGCCTCTTCGACGGCATGGTCGCAGCCGCCGGCGGGTACATCGAGGTTGACGGCGAGGTTCTGTCCGATCGACGGTTCCCCCCTGCGCTCGGCGCCCACGTGGTCTCCGTGCTCGACGCCCACGATGTCGCGTACATCCTGGAGGCCCCGGACGCGGTGCATGCGCGGGTGTCCACGCCCGAACGGATCGCCTCGCTGATGCAGGTGGATCTCGGCGATGACGCGGAGACCGGCCGCACCGGCCTGGACATCCTCGAGGCGCTGCGCACCGGCGACGACCTGACGGCGGTCTCGTTCAACAAGATCGCCTGTTTCGATGCGAGCCGGCCCATGGCGGACGTGGCGCGCGAGCTTCCCGACGAGGTCGGGTTCCTGCCGAGCTCACTGGCGACGCTCGGGGAGCGTGCCGGCGAGCTCTACCTGGCGGACATCAACAAGGCGGTCGGCATGAAGCTGGCTGCCGCGCATTTCGGCGCCGACGACGGCGACATCGTCGGCATCGGCGACGGCTACAACGACCTGGAGATGCTGCGTGAGGCGGCCACGGCGGTCGTGATCGACGGTGCCCCGGAACAGGTTCTGGCCTTGGCCGACCTTGTGGTGCCTCCCCCGGCGCAGTCCGGCCTGGTCGAGGCTTTCGCCCGCCTCGGGCTCACCGCCTGACGGTGGGCGCTCGGACCGCCCGCGGTCAGGGCCGCAGCGTGCGGAGTCGGCGGACGGCCTCGTCCAGCACCTCGTCGCGCTTGCAGTACGCGAACCGGACGAGGTGACGTGCACCGTCCGGGTTGTCGTAAAACACCTGCATGGGCACGGCGACCACCCGGCAGCGTTCCGGTAGTGCGCGACACAACTCGAGTCCGTCCTCGAAACCGAGGCTCCGTGCGTCGGAAACGACGAAATAGGTGCCCGAGGGCCGGAACGTCGCGATGCCGGCTGCGTTGAGGCCATCGATCAGCCGGTCCCGCTTATCTTGCAGCGACGTGCGGAACCCTTCGAAGTAGCTGTCGGGAAGCTGCAGCGCCTCGGCGATGGCCGGCTGGAACGGTGCACCGTTGACGTAAGTGAGGAACTGTTTGGCGGCACGGACGGCCGCGACGAGGTCGGACGGCCCGGTCGCCCAGCCGATCTTCCACCCGGTCGCCGAGAAGGTCTTCCCTGCCGAGGACAGTGTGACCGTGCGCTCGGCCATCCCTGGGAGCGTGCTCAGCGGCAGGTGGCGCACCCCGTCGTAGGTCAGGTGTTCGTAGACTTCGTCGGTCACCACCAGCAGGTCGTGCCGCACGGCCAGGTCGGCGATGAAGGCCAGGTCGGCTTCACTCAGCACCGCACCCGTCGGGTTGTGCGGCGAGTTCAGCAGGAGCAGCCTCGTTGCCGGATTGATCGCCGCCGCGAGCGTCTCGCGGGGCAGCGCGAAGTCCGGTGGCTCGATCCGGACCGGACGACGCACTGCGCCGGCCAGCGCGATCGTCGCGGCATAGGAGTCGTAGTAGGGCTCGAGTAGAACCACCTCGTCACCGGGCTCGAGCAGGCTCAACATCGCGGCCGCGATCCCCTCGGTCGCCCCGGCCGTCACCAGCACCTCGCTGTCCCGGTCGAGTTCGATGTCGTAAAAGCGCCGCTGGTGAGCGGCGACGGCCGCCCGCAGCCCCGGGTCGCCGGCGCCCGGTGGGTATTGGTTGACGCCATCGGCGATCGCCTGCCGGGCTCGCTCCAGCATGGCGGTCGGGCCGTCGAAGTCGGGGAAGCCCTGCCCCAGGTTGACCGACGAAGTGCGGGCGGCGAGCGCGGACATCTCGGCGAAGATAGTGGAGGTGAATCCACTCAGGGCACGGTTGAGGGGTCCACGGGTCATGACCCACACCTTACGGAACCGCTGATCAATCAGGTCCCGGCTGCGGCGCACTCGGCGGGCGATCTGGAAGGGTCAAGCCCCAGCTCGTGCGCCGGATGACCCGATACGGTCACAAGACCTGGGGGTTCCAACCCATCCCGCCGAGCACGTCCTCGCTCGGAACAGCATTGATCAACGCTTCCCTCAAGGGAAACGCTTCCCCGGACGCGATCCCCAGGTCGGGCCGGTGATGGCTGCCCGCGAGCCCGGACGCCGACGCACCGGACTACCCGGCCGACGTGGTTGAGCGTGCCGAAACCCCTTGTCAGCCTAGCGACACCAGGCTCGACCAGCGACGGTGGTGGCTCCTCAGGCGCTGTGCGCCAACAGCAGGCGGGTGTCCGAATGCGGCTGGACGGTCGGCGCGTGCAGGCGTCGGCTGAATGACCGCGCCGGACGCAGCCGGAGACTGCCGCCGCAGTTCGGGCAGCCTCCGCCTGGGAACGTGGCCGCGCAGGAGGCACACCACGTGCATTCGAATGAGCAGATGTAGACGCGGTCGTCGCCGACCGCCAGTTCGCGACCACAGCACTCACAGCCGCGGCGGTATTCCAGCATCGTTGCCGTCCCTTTCCTACTGGCGTTCCCCCTTTACGGGGGGCACCAGACCACGGCCACCCGCTGCCGTGCGCCAGGACACGGGGCGGGTAAAGACGATGGCTGGAGAATCGCCACTGGCCGAATCGCGCCATTCCCCCGTTCTGGTGCGACTCGGTCAACAGCGTCTCGATGTTCCCCCCGACGTCCGACACTGTAGCGGGGTGTTGCTGTCGCATCAGTCACCCGCGCGAGTGACACCGGCCCGAGGAAGTCTCCACCCGGCGTCGCCGTGTTCCACCAATCCGCGGTCACCAATCCGGTCGAGGATGCCGAGACAGGTACCCAGCGGCAGGCCGGCACGCAACGCCACCTCGCCGCCGGCGATCTCGCCACGTGCCGGGATCGCTTCATAGACCGCCAGTTCATCGGCACCGAGTTCGTCCAGCGCCCGGTGTTGATCGGGACGGGTGGCGGGCGCGCGTCCGAGCGGGCCGACCAGTTCCAGCACGTCGGACACCCCTGTGCAGAGCACCGCTTCGGCGTCCCGGATCAACCGGTGCGGCGTGGTTGAGGTCGCGCTGTGCACCGGGCCCGGGACGGCCAGCACGATCCGGCCGCAGGCGTTCGCCCAGCTCACCGTGTTGCGCGCCCCGCTGCGCCAGGCCGCCTCCACGATGACCGTGGCTGGGCAGAGCGCGGCGATCAACCGATTCCGCGACAGGAACCGTGCCCGCGTCGGGTGCTCGCCCGGGGGTAGCTCGCTCACCAGCAGCCCCTGCCCGGCGACGCGCTGCAGCAGGGTGGCGTTGCCCGGCGGGTAGGGCTTGTCCAGTCCGCCGGCCATCACCGCCACAGTCGGGGCGGAACCGGCCAATGCCCCGGCATGGGCGGCGGCGTCGATGCCGTAGGCTCCCCCGCTGATCACGCTGACGCCGTGGGCAGCCAGGCCGGCGGCAAGGTCGGAGGCCACCGATTCGCCGTACGCGGTGGCGGCCCGTGATCCGACGACGGCCACGGCACGGGGCGATACCTCCGCGAGGTTGGTGTCACCCTTGACCCACAACCCGAACGGCATGCCCTTCATCTCCTGCACCGGCTCACAGGTGGCGAGCCCGTCCAGCGAAGCCGGCCATTCCACGTCGCCCGGTATCACGAACCGTAACCGGTTGCGGTCCGCGGCCCGCCGGATCGTCGCCACGTCAACCGCCTGGGCGCGCTGCGCCCACCGCCACCGTGACGCTCGGTGCCGGAGCCGCTCGAACACGGCGATCGGCCCGTCTGCGGCAACGGCTTCGGTCACCGCCGCGCTGGCCGGCTCCACCGCACAACACAACGCCATGCGCGCCTCACGCTCGTCCACTCCCAGCCCCTCCCAGGTCGAGCCCGTGGCGCATCGCCAGGGCGGTGTGCAGATGGTCACGCTCGGGACGGGCGGCCCCGGCAAGATCGGCGATCGTCCACGACAGCCGGATCACTTTGTCGACGCCACGGGCCGACAACCGGCCCCGGACTACTGCATCGTCGAGCAGGTCGATGCCGTCGGGCAGCGGCAGGCGATGACGCAGCGCCGGTCCGGGTACCTCCCCGTTCGTCCGCCAACCATGGGCGGCGAGGCGATGCCGCTGCCGCTCCCGAGCCGCGGCCACCCGGGCGGCAACCGTCTGGGACGATTCACCGACGCCGAGCGCTGCCTTCAGGTAGCTCCGCGACATCGGCCGGAGGTGATGCCGGATGTCGATGCGATCGAGGATCGGCCCCGAGATCCGCTCGCTGTAGCGCCGGATCGCCATCGGGGCGCAGCCGCACTGTGCCCCGGCCGTTCCGGCGTTGCCGCACGGGCACGGATTGGAGGCGAGCACCAGTTGGAAGTTGGCGGGGTAGGTGGTCTGCGCGGCGGCCCGGGCAAGCACCACGCGACCGGATTCCAGCGGCACCCGCAGGGCCTCCAGGACCTTCGGCGGAAACTCGGGAGCTTCGTCGAGGAAGAGGATGCCGTTGTGGGCGCGGCTGATAGCGCCGGGCTGAGCAATTCGGGCACCGCCGCCGACGATGCTGGCCAGCGAGGCGGTGTGATGCGGATCCGAATAGGGCGGACGCCGGATCAAACCTTCGTCGAGCGGGAGCCCGGCCAGCGAGTGGATGGCTGACACCTCCAACGCCTGGGCCTGGTCGAGTTCGGGCAGGATGCCGGGCAGCCGCTCAGCCAGCAGCGTCTTGCCGACACCGGGCGGGCCATGCAGATGCAGGTGATGGCGGCCGGCCGCCGCCACCTCGACCACCCATTTCGCTTCCAGCTGGCCGGCGACGTCGCTGAGGTCTTTCACCGGTGGCTGGTCACCGGCTTCGACAACGGGGAGCTCTGCTGCGGGCTTCGGCGCGTCACCGAGCAACACCGCCACCAGATCGGGCAGGTCGTTGACGCCCCACAGGGTGAGTCCGTCGAACCAGTTGAGCCTCGCGCAGCTGCGCCGCGGGCACCACCGCGGTGCTGAAGCCCGCGGTCACCGCCGCCAGCAGTGCCGGCAGCAACCCCCGCACTGGGCGCACCCGTCCGTCGAGGCCGAGCTCACCGAACAGCACCATGCGTTCCAGCACAGCCCGATCGAATTTGCCGTCCGCCGCTTCCACTGCGGCGACGATGGCAAGGTCGAAATGCGAGCCGGCCTTCGGCAAGGTGGCAGGTGACAGGTTCACGGTCACCAACTGGGCCGGCCACCCGAGGCCGTGCGCGTGGACGGCGGCCCGGCAACGTTCCCGCGCCTCGGTCAGCGCCGCGTCCGCCAGGCCGACGATCACCATCCGCGGCAGGCCGCCGCCGATCGCGGCCTCCACCTCGACGATCCTGCCTTCAACGCCGACCAACGCCACCGAGAAGGCCCGCGCCGGCATCATTGCCCGACTCCTTCCAGGTGGGTGATGCGGGGACGGCCGTCACGCAGGATCAGGACGCCGATCGCGTCCAGCCGGTACCGGGGCACCCAGTTCGGCTGTTCCCCCAGCCAGGCCAGCGCAAGGCGTCTGAGCCGGGCCAGCTTGTCGGTCGTGATCGCCTCCAACGGGTCGCCGAACCCGGTACCGGTGCGGCATTTGACCTCGCAGAACACCAGAACCGGGTCGGCGTCGGCCGTGTGGGCGATGATGTCGACCTCGCCCAGGGAACATCGCCAATTGCGCTCGACGATCGTCCAGCCCCGGCGAACCAGATGCTGCACGGCCGCCACTTCGCCCGCTTTCCAGACTGCCTGTCGTTCCACGTCCTCATCGTGGGCACCTGCGTCCGAAAGTGGTCAAAATCGTTGCGGTGTTGTGGACAACGCGGCTGCCGTGGGCTGAAAGCGATCTCGACAACCGGGGAAGGTGGCCGGGCGGAGGCCGGAGGCGGCCAAACTGCGCGGCGCCCACGGCGACCCGCGGTGGGTTTCAGAGTCCGTCGGGGACCTTCAACTCGCTGTGCGCGATCTCCTCGATGGAGACGTCGCGGAAGGTGAGCACCTTGGCCGACTTCACGAACCGGGCCGGCCGGTACATGTCCCACACCCAGGCGTCACCCATCGACACTTCGTAGTAGACGTCGCCACCCTCGGTGCGCACCTTGAGGTCGACCGCGTTGCAAAGGTAGAAGCGCCGCTCCGTCTCCACCGCGTAGGTGAAGATCCCGACCACGTCCTTGTACTCCCGATACAACTGGAGTTCGAGTTCGCTCTCGTACTGTTCAAGATCTTCGGCGCTCATAACCCGGCCACTCTATCCCCTATTGCGAAGCCCGCTCGGCGAACGGGGCCGGGTCATACCTCAACGCGCTCGCTGCCGGTTCCGCCTGGCGCGCTCGTCCGGCCGTCGCGGCCGCCCTGCGGACGTTCTCGAACCGGAACCGATGGATCTCGCACGGGCCGTTGGCGTCGAGGTGCTGCTGATGTAGCGGCGTGCAATACCCCTTGTGGACGTCGAAACGATAGTCCGGCCATTGGTAGTGGGCCGCGGTCATGATCCGGTCGCGGGTGACCTTGGCGATCACGGACGCCGCCGCGACACAGCCGGCCACGGCGTCCCCTTTCCAGACCGCCAGGGACGGCACACCGAGCCCATCGACGCCGAACCCGTCGGTGAGTACGAACTGCGGAGTGACATTCAGCCGCCACACAGCGCGCCGCAGCGCCTGGATGTTCGCCACGTGCATGCCGAGCCGGTCGCACTCGCCCGGCTCGATCAACACCACCGACCACGCCACCGCCTTGGCAACGATCTCGTCATAGCAGCGGTCGCGTTGCGCCGGGGTGAGCAGTTTGGAATCCCGCAGCCCGGTCACCCGGGCGGCGGGGGTGCTGCCCAAAACGACCGAGGCCGCTACCAGTGGACCGGCGCAGGCACCACGTCCGGCCTCGTCAGCACCCGCGATCAGCCCGAAGCCGGCCCGGCGGAGCGCCCGCTCATAGCCGTACAGGCCCGCGTCCCGACGCACCACGAACGGCATCGCGGCCTCAGCAGACCGGTATCGGTCCGGTGACCACCGGGCTATCGGGCGGTGGTGCAGTCGGCTCGGGGACATGGCCGAAGGTGTCCGGACGCGACAATATTCGCCACCGATCGAACGGATAGACGATCGCCACCGCGGAGCCCACCACGTCGGCGGTCGGCACGAAGGCCGCGATGCCGTCGGTGCCGGCGTTGAGGTGGCAGCGGGAGTCCTGGGAATTGTTGCGATGGTCGCCCATCACCCAGATCCGGTCCTTCGGCACGACCACGTCGAACGGCATCTCGGACGGCTCCACGGTCTGCCCGCCACCGTCGCTGTACAGGTAGGACCGCTCGTCCAGCGGTTGCCCGTTGACCGTCACCCGGCCTTGTGAGTCGCAACACTTGACGTGGTCGCCGGGCAGCCCGATGACCCGCTTGATCAGGTGATTCGAGCTCTCATCGGGGGCCAGCCCGATGAAGATCAGCGCCTTGCGGACGGGATCGGTCTCTTCCACGGGATCAGCCAGCCACGACTGGGTGTCGCGGAACACCACGATGTCACCCCGGGACCAGCCGGCAACCTTCTGCACCATCACCCGATCCCGGACCATCAGGGTGTTCTCCATCGACCCGGACGGGATGACGAACATCTGCGCGACGAACAGCCGCAGCAGGGTGGACGCCACCAGCGCACCGATCACCACGATGGCGATCTCTTTCGCCCACATGCCGGCCACCCGGCCGGCCGAAGGCTTCTCGGTCGCGGGCTTCTCGGCGGGGGGTGAGTCACTCACCGCGGACCTCCTGATCTCGATCGCGTCCGCAGTACGGCGGACGGTTCAGCGGTCGCGCTTTTCCTTGATCTTGGCGGCCTTCCCGCGCAGCCCACGCAGGTAGTACAGCTTGGCCCGCCGGACGTCGCCGTGGCGCTCGACCTCGATCTTGTCGATGATCGGGGAGTGCAGCGGGAACGTCCGCTCGACACCGGTGCCGAAGCTCACCTTGCGGACGGTGAACGACTCACCGATGCCGCTGCCGGTGCGCGAGATCACCGCGCCGGCGAAGACCTGGATACGGGAGCGGTTGCCCTCGACGACCTTCACGTGCACCCGCACGGAATCGCCGGGACGGAACTCGGGGATGTCGGAGCGCAGGGAGGCCTCGGTGACCTCGGCAACGAGCTTGTTCATGTGAGAGATTCCTCGCCGGTGCCACAGGACACCTCGTGGTTGATTGGAGCGTGAGTGCGGACGCCTTCCCCCTGTGGCAGGGGCGTTCGGCACCGAGGATCAAGTCTGCCATACCCGCTCGCCGACCCGAAATCGGACCCATCCCCGCTCGCTCTCGCGGCTCCACCTGTCCGGGGAGCGGCGATTCCGGTGGTCGAGCTTGTCGAGACCTGATCATGCCCGTGCGGGCAAAGGGGTTGCGACACGCTCAACCAACGGTGGAGCGGGCGAGCGCTGGGTGTGTGGCTACTTGTCCTTCCTGAACAGCGAATGCACCAGGTCGCGGTTCAACTGGCTGATGGTGTCCAGCGGAATGCCCTTGGGGCACACCGCCGCACACTCACCGATGTTGGTGCAGTTACCGAAGCCCTCGATGTCGTGCTGCGCCACCATGCCCTTGACCCGCGACCAGCGTTCCGGCTGGCCCTGCGGCAGCATCGCGAGGTGGGTGATCTTGGCCGAGGTGAACAGCATCGCCGAGCCGTTCGGGCAGGCCGCCACGCAGGCGCCGCAGCCGATGCAGGTGGCGGCGTCGAAGGCGCGGTCGGCGTCCGTCTTGGGGACGGGGGTGGCGTTGGCGTCCTGGGCGGCGCCGGTGTTCACCGAGATGTAGCCCCCGGCCTGGATGATCCGGTCGAACGCCGTCCGGTCGACCACGAGGTCCTTGATCACCGGGAAGCCGCCGGCCCGCCACGGCTCGACGTCGATCACGGCACCGTCGGCGAACGAGCGCATGTGCAACTGGCAGGTGGTGGTCGGCACCGGCGACGAGCCCCGTCCGTGCGCGGACCCGTTGATCACCACGCCACACATGCCGCAGATGCCCTCGCGGCAGTCGTGGTCGAAGGCGACCGGCTCGACCCCCTCGACGGTCAACTGCTCGTTGAGCAGGTCGAGCATCTCCAGGAATGACATGTCGGGGCTGACGTCGGCCAGCCGGTAGGTCTGCATCGCGCCCTTGGCGTCGGCGTTCGACTGCCGCCACACCCGCAGAGTGATGTTCACTTGTAACTCCGTTGCTTCAGCTCGATGAACTCGTAATCCAGGGGTTCCTTGTGCAGCACCGGGCCGTCGCCGGTGTACTCCCAGGCCCCCACATAGAGGAACTGGTCGTCGTGCCGCAGCGCCTCGCCGTCCGGTGTCTGCGACTCGGCCCGGAAGTGCCCGCCGCAGGACTCCCGCCGGTGCAGGGCGTCGATGCACATCAATTCGCCGAGCTCGAGGAAGTCGGCAACTCGTCCGGCCCGCTCCAGAGTCTGGTTGAACTCCTCGTTCTGCCCGGTGACCTTCACGTCGCGCCAGAACTCGTCCCGCAACTCCCGGATCAGCCCGATCGCCTTGGTCAGGCCCTCCTCGGTGCGTTCCATGCCGCAGTACTCCCACATGATCTGGCCGAGTTCCTTGTGGAAGGAGTCGACGGTGCGGCTGCCCTGGATCGACAGCAGGGTCTCGATCCGCTCCTCGACGCTGCGCACCGCGGCGACGACGTCGGGATGATCTGCGCTCAGCTTCGGGAACGGTGCCGCGGCCAGATAGTCGTTGATCGTGTTCGGCAGCACGAAGTAGCCGTCGGCCAGCCCCTGCATCAACGCGGACGCCCCGAGCCGGTTCGCGCCATGGTCGGAGAAATTGCACTCCCCGGTCGCGTACAGGCCGGTGATCGAGGTCATCAGGTCGTAGTCGACCCAGACGCCGCCCATCGTGTAATGCACGGCCGGGTAGATCCGCATCGGCACCTGGTACGGGTCCTCGGCAGTGATCTGGGCGTACATGTCGAACAGGTTGCCGTACTTGGCCGCCACGCCAGCCTTCCCGATCCGCTCGATCACGTCGGCGAAGTCGAGGTATACGCCGCGCCGGACCATGTTCACCGAGCCGTCCGGCTGCTTCTCGGCGACCGCCGGGCCGACCCCGCGTCCCTCGTCGCACATGTTCTTCGCCTGCCGGGACGCGATGTCGCGCGGCACCAGGTTGCCGAAGGCCGGGTAGATCCGCTCCAGGTAGTAGTCGCGAGCCTCTTCGGGGATCTGCCGGGGATCCTTGTCGCAGTCCTCGGCCCGCTTCGGCACCCAGATCCGGCCGTCGTTGCGCAGCGACTCGCTCATCAGGGTGAGCTTGGACTGGGTGTCGCCGTGCACCGGGATGCAGGTCGGGTGGATCTGGGTGTAGCACGGGTTGGCGAAGTAGGCGCCCTTGCGGTGCGCCCGCCAGCCCGCGGTCACATTGCAGCCCATCGCATTGGTGGAAAGGAAGAAGACGTTGCCGTAGCCGCCGGTGGCCAGCACCACCGCGTCCGCCAGATGGGTCTCGATCTCGCCGGTCACCATGTCACGGGCCACGATGCCGCGAGCCCGTCCGTCCGCGACGATCACCTCGAGCATCTCGTGCCGGGCGTACATCTGCACCGTACCGGCCGCCACCTGGCGCTCCAGCGCCTGGTAGGCGCCGATCAGCAGCTGCTGCCCGGTCTGGCCGCGAGCGTAGAAGGTGCGCTGCACCTGCACGCCGCCGAACGACCGGTTGTCGAGCAGGCCGCCGTATTCGCGGGCGAACGGGACGCCCTGGGCGACGCATTGGTCGATGATCCGGGCGCTCACCTCGGCCAGCCGGTACACGTTGGTCTCGCGGGCCCGGTAGTCGCCGCCCTTGACCGTGTCGTAGAACAGCCGGTAGGTGGAGTCGTTGTCGTTGCGGTAGTTCTTGGCCGCGTTGATGCCGCCCTGGGCGGCGATCGAATGGGCGCGGCGGGGGCTGTCCTGGTAGCAGAAGTTGAGCACGTTGTAGCCGGCCTCACCCAGGGACGCCGCCGCCGCACCACCGGCCAGGCCGGTGCCGACGATGATCACCGTCAGCTTGCGCCGGTTGGCGGGGTTGACCAGCTTGGCCTCGAACTGTCGCTTGGCCCACTTGCCCTCGATCGGGCCGGCGGGCGCCTTGGTGTCGCGCACCTCGGCGCCCTCGCGCCAGAACGCGCCGCCAGTGGTCGTCTCACGCTCCACTGTCTGGGTTGCCATTACTTCACCACTCCGAACAGCACCGCGACCGGTGCGATCATGAATCCGACGTACAACAGGATCGCCACCGCGTAGGCGATGATGTTCCACCACTTACGGCTGGTCTCCGAGGTGTTCGCGCCCAGCGTCGCGAACGCGCTCCAGAAGCCGTGCCGGATATGCATGCACACCGTCACCATCCACAGCGCGTAGGCGAGCACCAGCCACCACTGCTGAAACGAGAGCACGAACATCTCATACGGACCGGACTCACTGGTGAAGCCGGTCTTGATGGCCTGGGAGGTGAACTGGAGGAGGTGGAAGATCAGGAAGCCACCCAGGATCACACCGCCCCAGCGCATGGTGCGGGCCGAGTAGGTCTGTTGGATCGGCTTGGAGTTGACGTACTTGGTGCCTCGCGCTCGCCGGGCTCGCACGGTCAACGTCGCCGCGGACCAGACGTGCAACACGATCGCGGCCAGCATGAACGTCCGAAAGATCCAGATGAACCAGCCCTTCGGCACCAGCGGGTAGAGGATGTCCCCCTTCAACCAGTGCGCGTAGTGGTCAAAGGACTCGGCACCGAAGAAGACCTTCAAGTTGCCGTACATGTGCATCAGCAGGAACCCGATCATGATCAGGCCTGTCACCGCCATCAGGACCTTCATGGCCACTGATGAGCGGACGGCCTGAGCACGTGGGGAAAGAGTCGTCGTCGCCACGGACCCCACACTAGTCCCGTTGCCAGGGCCCTGATGGGCCAAACGAGCGAGAACCCCGCGTTGAGACGACTGGTTTCACCAGATGGTCTCTGTCAGCACAGCCGCCGGGGTCTGGGCGGGTGGGGGTGCTGGGCGACCAGGACGGTGGTGGCGCGTGAGTCAGCCATGCCCCACACCACGACGGCGCAGCGGCCAGAGCCGGAGATCCCAGCCGATGTCGATGCTGTCGCCGTCCGGCAGCCCACACGCCACCAGCAGCGCACGCCACTCATCGACGGTGCGGACGCCGGAGCCGAACGCCACCCGGAGCTGCAGATCCAGCTCGGCGTCGTGGTCGTGCACGTCGCCGGCGTCCAGCGTCCGCTCCACCAGCACCAGGTCGGCGTCGGCCTCGGCAGCGAGGGCCGCGAGCTCGGCCAGCCGGGCGGCGGCGTCCGCGTCCGGCAGCTGATCGAGGGCCTGGACGGCCAGCAGCGCCGGCGTGGCCAGCTGCCCGGGCACGGTGATCGATGCCGTCACGGAGAGGTCCGGGTGCAGGTCGAGCAGCGCAGCGACCGTTTCGGGCGCACCGGCACCGGTGACGGTGAGGGCGGGATGGGCCGTCCAGTCCCAGTGCTGCACGATCGACGGGGCGTACCAGGTGGCCTCCTCGCCACAGACGTCGCGGAGCCCCGCGGCGAGCGCGGAGTCGGCGGCCAGCGCGGCAACCGCCCCGCTGCCGGCGCCGGAACGGACGTGTTCGACCAGCGCGGGCACGGTGAGTTCGAGCAGGTCTCCCGGGCCGCCGAGGGCGAGGTCGCGCTCCAGGTTCTCATCGTCGGCCAGTTCCAGGCCCAGGTCGGCCAGGGCGAAGGTGCCGCCGTCGGCACGCAGCACCTCGATCGCGGCCAGGTAGCGCAGCAGCGCGTTCGTCGCCGCCAGCTCCAGGCCCAGCCCTCCGGCCAGCGCGTCCGCCGTGGCGGGGCCGGCGTCCAGCCGCTGGATCAGGCCGAGAGTGACAGCGGCCCGCAGTGCGACCGGCGCGGTGACCTCGAGCAATGCGTGCAGGCGGGCATAGGTGTCGTCGGGAGCGATCGTCTCGACGCCCGAGGCATCCACCAGCACCTCGCGCCGGCGCCAGTAGCCGACCACCTCGAGGCAATCCGGCGGCACCGCCCGGTCGTACTTCAGGTGGGCGCGGATCGGCTTCAGGGTGAGCGCCTCACCCGCCACCCAGCAGTAGGGTTGGCCGGGCCACCAGTCCGCCGCTTCGATGGCGCGCGCGAGCACGTCGCTGGTTCCCGGTTCGGCGCCGTTTCGGTGCAGCCAGGTGAGCCGGACGCCAGGGCGGCTCGCCAGGCCGGGCAGCGGCACCTGGTGCGCGGCGTCCGCGACCTCGACGAAGACCTGCGCCTTCGCGTCGGCCGGCAGGTCGTCGACCAGCCGGCCGATCGCGGGCAACGCGGTCTCGTCGCCGCCGATCAGCAGCCAGTCGACGCCTTCGGGCAGCAGGACGGACGCCTTGGGTCCGGCGATGTGGGCGGGGTCGCCGGGCCGGACCCGCTCGACCCAGGTGGCGGCCGGGCCGGTGCCGTGCCGCACGAACTCGAGGTCGAGTTCGCGGGCCTCGGGGTCCCAGCGGCGCGGCGTGTAGTCCTTGGCCGCCGAGACGCCGGACCAGTCCAGGTGGCCCTCGACCTGTCGCGGCGGCCTGATCTCGGACTCCCCCAGCTCGGGCACGATGATCTTGACGTGGTCGTCGAAGCCCTCGTTGCGCAGCGCCGGCACGGCGATGCCGTCGGCGGTGGTGAAGGCGCCCAGCTGGTCGCCGGTCAGGGTGATCCGGCGCAGCCCGGGGGTGACGTCCACCACCCGCGCCACGGTCAGGGCGCGCACGTTGATCGGAAAGGTGAGTAGCTGGCGACGGGTTCTCGGCACGGCTCCGAGGCTAGCCAGCAACGGCTCCCGGAGGTCCAACCCAGCGCCCACGAGGTCGCAACCGGCTGCCGGACTGCGAGGCTTCCGCAACCTCGCGCCGCCGGTGGCGCTGCCGGCGGCCCGCGGGCGTCCGGGCGCTCGGTTCGACGGCTCGGTGGCCCGCTTGGACGTCTCGACCGGGCAACCGCCTAGCCTGGCTTCGGTGACCTCCCCGCCCCCCAACGGCTCCGCCCTGCTGCGCTTCTGCCTGCTCGGCGCCCGGCGCGACCTGCTCGCCTCGATCGGCTCGGCGTTCGTGCGCCAGCTGGCCTTCCTCGCGGTGCCGTGGTTACTGGGCCTTGCGGTGCTGTCGGTCGCCGAGGGCGACGGCGCCGCGGTGGCGCAGTGGGCGGGGTTGCTGGCCCTGGCGACCCTCGTCGAGTTCGCCGGCCTGTGCGGCTGGGTGTGGTGGGCGAATCTGGCCGAGGCCCGGCTGGCCGGCACCCTGCGCGGTTGGCTGCTGGAGACCGTCTTCGCCGACCCCGGCGGCGGGCGGGCCGTGGCCGACGGTTACGGTGACCTGGTCAGCCGCGCGATGGACGACGTGGACCGGGTGCTGTTCTGGATTCACGGACTCGCCACCTGGATCGTGGTGGCCACCACCGTGGTGGTCCTGGTGCCGGCGTTCGCGGCGATGGATCCGCTGCTGCTGGTGGTGGCGCTCGTCGTAGCAGCGGCGCTGGTGGCGGCGAACCTCGTCTTTCCCCGCGTCTTCGGGCGGCGTCTGCGGGCAATGGCCCAGGCGCAGGCAGCCCGGACCCAGGCGGTGAGCGATCTGCTCGCCGGGTTGGTCGGCCTGCGTGGGATCGGCGGCGCCGGCACCGTCGTGGAACGGCATCACCGCTCCAGCGCGGCGTTGACCGAGCGGGTGCGCGGGGTCGCGACCGTGTCGGCGGCCTGGTCGGCGACCGGGCAGGCGGTGGCGCCGGCCGGCGTGGCCGCCGGATTGGCGATCGGCGGCCTGGCCGCGGTGAACGGGCAGCTCGACGTCGGCCAGCTGACCGCCTTCGCGCTGTGGATGGGCACGGTGCAGCGAGCCGGCGAAGCGGTGGTGCAGCGCCTCGGCGACCGGGGTGCGGCGCGGGTGAGCGCCGACCGGATCGCCGCGGTGCTCGCGCTGCACCCCGGTGCGCCGGACGCCTGCGAATCCAGCCCCGACAGGCCGGACGCCGACCTGCGCCCGGGCCGGACGTCCGCCGCCCCGGGCGGCGCCGGCGAGGCGCAGGGGTTGCGGGTGTCGGCTCTCACTGTGAGCCGGCTCGGGGTAGCGCCGCTCACCGCTGGTGTGCGCCCCGGCGAATGGCTGGCGTTGTGCGGCCCGACCGGTTCGGGCAAGTCGACGTTGTTGCGAGCGATCGCGGGCCTCGAGCCGTACGCGGGCCTGGTCGGCGTCGACGGACTCGACCTGGCCCGGCTCCCGGCCGCCCGGCGCTATCAACGGCTCACCCTGGTGCCGCAGTCACCGCTGCTGCTGCGCGGCACGGTGCGCGACAACCTGCTGCTCGGTGCGCCCCGCCCCGGCGCCGACCCGGCTGACGAGACCCTGCTCGAGGTGTGCCGCACCGCCTGCTTCGACGAGGTGCTGGAGGGCCTGCCCGGCGGCCTGGACTCCGTGGTCGGCGAACGCGGCGCGACCTTGTCGGGGGGAGAGCGACAGCGGCTGGCGCTGGCCCGGGCGCTGCTGCGCGGCACTCGTGTGCTGCTGCTCGACGACGTCAGTTCGGCGCTCGACCCGGCCACCGAGGCCGAGCTGATCCGCCGGCTGCGAACCCGGCTGCGCGGCACCGCGGTGGTGTGGGCGGGCCACCGCGCCGCGGTGCGCGCGGCGTCCGATCGGTCGGCCGACCTGGCGGTGGGCGCCGATGCCTGAGCAACGGTTACTGGCCGCCACCCCCGACGAGAGCCGGCTGCTGCGCCGCGCGGCGCCGCTACTGCGCGGCCACCGTGTGCTGGTGGCCGTGGCCATGGTGGTCACCCTGTGCGCCTCGGCGGCCGAGGTCGGCACGCTGGCGGCGCTCGGCCTGGTCACCGATGCGGCGCTGGCCGCGGATTCGTCCCGGGTGCTGACCGGTGCCGCTGCGTTCGGCGCCCTGGTGCTGGCCGGGTTCTGCCTCGGCTGGCTGAGTCGGTGGCTGGTCGTGCTGGTCGGTGAACGTTTCGTTCGCAGGTTGCGGGAGGACGCCGTGGCCGCCCTCGCCCGCACCTCGGTGCGGTTCGTCGAGGCGCACCCCGGTGGCGAACTGGTCCGCCGGCTCACCGGTGAGATCGCCGGGTTGTCGGCCTTCGTCGGCGGCACTCTGCCCGAGTTGGCCGGTGTCCTGGTGACCCTGGGGCTGACTTTCGTGATGCTGGCCGGCTATTCGTGGCAGCTGACGGCGGTGCTGGCGGTGCTGGTGCTGGCGGGTTCGGTGCTGCTGGTGCGCGGCTTCCTGCGGCGAGCCAAGCCCGCCTACGCGGCGACCGCCGGCGCCGAGGCGCAGGTGTCGGCCACTTTCTCGGAGTCGTTGCCGGCCCGCGAACAGTTGGTGGTGCTGGGCGCGACACCGCGCCGACTCGGCCGGTTTGCCGCCGACAACGAGGCTCTGCTGCGGGCCCGGATCACCGAGGTGCACGCCGACCGCTGGCTGGCCGGGCTGGAACCCGTGCAGGGCGTCGTGCTGGTCGTGCTGGTGCTGCTCTCCTATGCCGCCACCGTCTCCGGCTGGCTGGGGGTGGGTGGGGTCGTGGTGTTCCTGGCGGCCTGCCGGCAGGCGTTCGGCAACGTGCAGGAGCTGGTGGCCGGACTCGGCGAGTGGCGCGCCGCCAAGACCACGCTGGCCCGGGTGCTCGACCTGCTGGACGCCATGGACGAGTTCGCGCCCGCGGCGTCCGTGCCGGCTGACGAGCGGCGTGCGGCCAAGGCCCGTTCCGGGGCCCGCGATCAGCAATGCGGGGCGGGCGACGAGCGACCGACGACGGCTGACCACCGACCCATGGCAGGAGGACTGGTGGCGACGGGGATCGGCTACCACTACCTCGCCGACCGCCCGGCGTTGACCGACGTGAGCCTGCGCGTGCAGCCCGGCGAGCGGGTGGCGCTGGTGGGGGCCACCGGCTCGGGCAAGACCACGCTGGGTAAGGTGCTGGCCGGTCTCTATGCACCGGACACCGGCGAGCTCAGCTACGCGGGCCAGCCGCTGGCCGGCTTCGATGAGGCCGAGCTACGGCGGCGGATCGTGCTGGTCCCGCAGGAGGTGCTGTTGTTGCGCGGCACCCTCGCCGAGAACCTGGCCCTGGCGCCCGGCGTGAAGGACGACCCGAACGGCCGGAAGAAGATGCTCGCCACCGCACGGGTCCTCGGGCTGGACCGCTGGCTGGCCGAACAGCCGGCCGGGCTCGACACCAATGTGGGCGAACAGGGCGAATCGCTGTCGGCCGGGGAGCGCCAACTGGTGGCGCTGCTGCGTGCCGTGCTGGCCGACCCGGCCGTGCTGGTGCTCGATGAGGCGACCGCCGACGTCGATCCGGTCACCGCCGCCCGGGTGGAGAACGCCCTGGCCCGGGCGGGCAGTGGCCGTGCCGTCGTGGTGATCGCGCACCGGCCCGACACGGTGGCCCGAGCCGACCGCGTGATCAGGCTGGACGCCGGCCGGGTAGCGGGCTGAAAGGCTCCGCGAGCACCCCCGACGCGAGCACCCCCGACGCGAGCACCCCCGACGTCCCGGCAGAAGCCGGAATGCCGGGGGTGCCGGGGTGCGATCGGTCAGGCGGGACCCTCGCCGGCCAGCGCCTTCACCAGCACCGGGGTCAGCTGCTGGACCACCCACGGGTACGACAAGGTGTCCGGGTAGGCGACGTCCGAGGCCAGGCCGCTCTCGGAATCGATGATCGCCCACCGGCCGGCGGCCACGGCGGGGATCTTCGTCCACAACGGCTTCTTCTCCAGTTCGCTGCGCGACAGCAGGCCCTCGTCGCCGAACGGGTACGCGATGAGCAGGACGTCGGCGTCGGCCAGGTCGAGGTTCTCCAGGCTGAGCTTGTTGTTGTCACGGGTGAACTTCGCAGCGTTGGCCGACTTCACCAGGCCCAGGTCATCCAGCGGCGAGGGGGCGGCCTGGGCGTGCGACATGTAGCTGATCTGCTCGGGATGGACCACCAGGTAGGTGTACGTCTTGCCGGCCAGCTCGGGATGGGCGGCCTTGGCGTCGGTCACCACCTGCTGGTTCGCGGCGATCACCTGCTCGGCCTTCTCCGTCAGGCCCAGGCCGAGGGCGGCCCGCAGCAACCGGTCCTGCCAGGTCATCGAGAGGGCCTGGTCGGTCTTCTCGAAGGTGATCACCGGTGCGATCTTGGCCAACTGCTTGAAGTCGTCGTCCATCGAGTAGCTGTTCATGGCAAGGATGACGTCGGGGTCGGCCTCGGCGATGGCAGCGAAGTCGGTACCGTCGCTGGCGTCGAAGGTGACCGGGTCGGTGATGCCGAGCCGCTGCCGGGCCTCGGTGACGTAGGGCGCGGCGGTCACGCCGGGGTAGCGCCACTCGATCACGGGAACGATGCCGAGCGCGTAGGCGATCGACCGGTCGCCGTACGACACCACCGCAACCCGCTTCGGGTCGGCAGGGATCTCCTGAGCCCCCCAGGCGGTGGTCAGGGTGACCGGGCTCTTCTCGGTGACCGCGGGTGAGGGGCTCTCAGCGGCCGGTGTGGAGGCCGTGCAGGCTCCGAGCGACAGTGCGACGCAGGCAGCCAGCACCGTCATCAAGGTCCGGGTGGTCTTCATACGGATCTCTTTCCTTTCGTTGCCGGCCGGGGCCGGAGGTCAGTCGTGGCGTCCGAGCGGATACACGTGCGGGCGTCCCGTCGCCGGGTGCGGGCGCACCACGCAGCGCAGACCGAAGGCGCGTTCGACCAGCTCGGGAGTCAGCACCTCGGCCGGACTGCCGTGCGCGACGATCTCGCCGTCGCGCAGCGCCACCAGGGCATCGGCGTAGCGGGCGGCCTGATTGAGGTCGTGGCTCACCACCACGACGGTGGTGCCGCGCTCGGCGTTGAGGTCGAGCAGCAGGTCCATCACCTCGACCTGATGCGCGATGTCGAGAAAGGTGGTGGGCTCGTCGAGCAGCAGGTAGGGGGTGCCTTGGGCGAGCGCCATCGAGATCCAGACCCGCTGGCGCTGCCCGCCCGACAGCGAATCGACCCGCCGCTCGACCAGATCGGCGGTGCCGGTGGCCAGCAGGGCGTCTACCACCGCGGCCTCGTCGGCGGAGGTGCGGCGCTGCCCGAACCGCTGGTGCGGGTGCCGGCCGCGCCAGACCAGATCGCCGACGGTGATCGCCTCGGGCGCGATCGGGCTCTGCGGCAGGATGCCGAGCCGGCGCGCCACCTCGCGGGTGGGCAGGGCGTGCAGGTCGGCGCCGTCGAGCAGCACCGCGCCGGCGCGTACCGCCAGCAGCCGGGCCAGCGCGCGCAGCAGGGTGGACTTGCCGCACGCGTTCGGCCCGATCAGCGCGGTGATGGTGCCCGGTTCGATGGTCAGGTCGAGGCCGTCGATCACCAGGCGTTCGGCATAGCCGACACTGATGCCGCGGGCGGACAGTCCGGACGCCGCCAGCGTCTCCTGGCCGGTCACGCCGCCCCCGCGCGCGAGCGGAGCAGCAACCAGACGAACACCGGGGCGCCCACCAGCCCGGTCAGCACGCCGGTGGGAACCGGGGCGATCGGCGGCAACTGCTGGGCGGCCAGGTCGGCGCTCAGCACCAGCACCGCGCCGACCAGTGCCGCGGGCAGCAGATGCGGGCCGCGCGGCGCCAGCCGGGCGGCAATCGGTCCGGCGATCAGCGCGACGAAGCCGATCGGTCCGACCACACTGGTGGTGAGTGCCGCGGCGACCGCACCGACCACCAGCACCACGACCCGCACGGCGACCACCCGGACCCCGAGCCCGCGGGCCAGGTCATCGCCCAGACCCAGCGCCGACAGCCCGCTGACCAGCGGCAGCACCGCCACCACAACCACCGCGAGCACGATGGCCAGCAGCCCGGCGTCCGGCCACTGCACGTACGAAGCGGTGCCGGTGGACCAGCGCAGCACGGCCGCGATCGCCATGCGGTCGGCGAAGGTGAGCAGGTAGCTGGTCACCGCCACTCCGACCGCGCTGACCCCGATGCCGACCAGCACCAGCCGGTAGGTGTCGAGGCCGCCGCGCCAGGTCAGCGCGAACACCACCGCGGTGGCGAGCAGTGCGCCGAGCAGGCCCGCCGCCTGCACGCCGAGCGGAACGGACGGCGCGAGCACGATCGCGGCCACTGCTCCCGCTGTGGCGCCGCTGGTGATGCCGATGATGTCGGGGGTCGCCAGCGGGTTGCGCACCACGCGCTGGTACAGGTGCCCCGAGACCCCGAACAGCACCCCCGCCAGCAGGGCCCCGACGGCTCGGGGCAGCCGGGTCTCGAAGACCACGAAGTTGGCCAGCCCGCGCGCCCGCCCGGTGATCGCCCACAGCGCGTCGGCCAGCCCGATCCGGGTGGGCAGGCCGACCAGCAGGTTGGCGAAGAAGAACACCAGGGCCAGCACCGCACCACCGGCCACCACCGCGACGAACCGGCGCCGGGCGTCCGACCGGCCGGCCCGCAGTGCGGCGACCAGTTCGGCGCGAGCATCCGTGGTGGGCAGCAAGGCGGCGTTCACAGCGTCACCAGCTCACGGCGGCGGGCCAGCCAGACGAAGAACGGCGTGCCGACCAGGGCGGTCATGATGCCGACCGGGATCTCACCGGCCCCGGGCCCCAGCCGTCCGGCCACGTCGGCGAGCAACAGCAGCGCCGCACCGGTCAGCATGGCCAGCGGCAGCGACCAGCGGTGGTCGGCGCCGATCAGCATCCGGGCGATATGGGCGGCGACCAGGCCGACGAAGGCGACGGGTCCGGCCGCCGCGGTGGCTGCGGCACAGAGCAGCACGGCCACGGCCGCCACCAGCAACTGGGTGCGCCCCACCGACAGGCCGAGGCCGGCGGCGGTGTCCTGGCCGAGGCCGAGAATGTTGAGGCTGCGGCCCAGCAGCGGAGCGACCAGCAGGCCGGCCAGCAGAAACGGCAGCGCGTCACCCAGCACGTCGGCGCGCCCGGTGAGCTGACCGACCGACCAGAACCGCAGCGACGCGAAGACGGCCTCGTCGCGCACCACCAGCAAGGTGGTGACCGACGCCAGGCAGGCCGCCACCGCGGCCCCGGCGAGCACCAGTCCCAGCGTCGGGTCACCGGAGGCGGTGCGAGTGCCGATCAGGTAGACCAGCGCGGCGGTGACCGCGGCACCGGCGAGCGCGAACCAGAAGTAGCCGTGCAGGCCGTGGATGTCGAACAGCACGATGGCCAGCACCACGAACAGCGCGGCGCCCACCTCGATGCCGAGGATGCCCGGATCGGCCAGCGGGTTGCGGGTGAGCGCCTGCATGACCAGGCCGGAGCCGCCCAGCGCGGCGCCGACCAGCGCGCCGAGCATGGTGCGCGGGATGCGCTCCACCCACAGCACGTCGGCGTCGTAGCCCTGCTGGCCGAAAAGCACGATGCGCAGCACGTCGGCCGGGGCGATGTCGCGGGCACCGAGAGCGACGCCGAGCAGGACGGCGACCAGCACCAGCACCACCGCGCCGATCAGCAGCGGCACCCCGCGCGCCGGCCTGGTGCGCGGCAGCGGCGCTGGTGCCGGCGTGGCGGTGGAACGGGTCGCGGCGACAGGCATTGCCGCACCTCCCCTGCGCTGTTCGAGACGCCCGGTGAGTTCGGGCCGCCCGTAAGGTTAGGCTGCCCTTATGCCTACCGATCCCACGCAGGTGTCAGGCCATCCAACGCAGCGCGCTGTGCGTCACGGCCGCCGCAGCGAGCTGGTCCTGGCGGGGGCTCGTCCGGCGTCTACCCGGGTACCCGGCGGGGGGCGATCGTCGTCCGACGAGGCATCATTCGCGCGCGAGGCGTCCGCCGGGTTCGGGGCCTGGGGCCACGACGCACACGTACACGACGACCACCAGTTGATCTACACTCCGCTCGGCCATGCCGTCGTGTGGGCGCAAGGCCGCGCCCACCACCTGACGGTGAACGTGGCGCTGTGGATCCCAGCCAGGGTCTGGCATGCGGCCCGCTTCGACGCCGACTGCCTGGTCGCCCCGGTGATGTTCGCGGCCGAACGGTTCGGGGCGCCGTCCGAGGGGTGCGCCGAGGTGGTGGTGACCGAGCGGCGACGACGCATGCTGCTCGCCCACCTGCGGGAACGCCTGGACGACGCCGAGCCGTCGGTCGAACTGTACGAGGCCCTGGTCTCGGACGCCGGCCAGGTTCCGTTGCCGATGCCGACCTCGACCGTGCCGCACGCGGTGGCCAGCGTGCTGGTGGCGACGCCGAACGATCCCCGCACCTTGACCGAATGGGCCGAGACCTTCTACACCAGCCCGACCAGCCTGCGGCGCGCGTTCCTGGCCGAGACCGGACTCACCTTCTCGGAGTGGCGCACCCGAGCTCGGATCAACGCCTCTGTCGACCTGCTCGCCCGGGACGGGAAGGTGTCCGTCGTCGCCCAGCAGGTCGGCTTCACCAGCGCGAACGGGTTCATTCTGGCGTTCCGGCGCTACTTCGGCGTGACCCCGAAGGTCTACGCCACCGGTCTCGCCGCCTGATAGAGCAAGTCGGCCCTCCACCACGCCGACGCTGCCGACCGCACCGTTCCGCTCAGGCTTGCGGCAGCAGGTCCGGACGTCGTTCGCGAGTCCGCGCCAGGGCCTGCTCCCGGCGCCAGGCGGCCACCTGCCCGTGATGACCCGACAACAGCACCTCGGGGACGGTCAGCCCGCGCCAGGTCTCGGGTTTGGTGTAGGCCGGGTATTCCAGCAGGTTGTCGTGGCCCGCGGCGTGCGATTCCTCGATCAGGGACGCCGGGTTGCCCAGCACGCCGGGCAGCAGCCGCACCACGGCCTCGATGATCGCCAGCACGGCGACCTCTCCCCCGTTCAGCACGTAGTCGCCGAGGCTCACCTCCGCGACCCGCAGGCGCGTCGCCGCATGCTCGACGACCCGGGCGTCGATGCCCTCGTAGCGCCCACAGGCGAAGATCAGCCGCTTTTCGCCCGCCCATTCCTGGGCCAGCTGTTGACGAAATGGCGTCCCGGACGGTGTGGGCACGATCAGCACCGGCTCGTCCGCTTCGTGCCCCGGCAGGGCGAGCAGCTCGTCCAGCGCCTCGCCCCAGGGTTCGGGCTTCATCACCATGCCGGCTCCGCCGCCGTAGGGGGTGTCGTCGACCGTCCCGTGCCGGTCATGTGTCCAGCGGCGCAGGTCGTGCACCGCGACGTCCACCGTGCCGGAACGGATCGCCTTGCCGACCAGGGACAGCTGGAGCGGGGCGAAATACTCGGGAAAGATGCTGACGACGTCGAGCCTCATCGGCCCTCCCGGCCCGGTGCGGAATCGGCCGGTGCGGAATCGGCCGGTGCCGGATCGAACAGGCCGGGCAGGTCAACCACCTCGACGTACCCACCTTCCAGGTCGACCACCGGCACCAGTTCGGTGACGAACGGCACCAGCTGTTCACCGGCCTCCGAGCGGACGACCAGAAGATCCTGCCCCGGGTTGTGCAGGATCGCCGCGATCCGGCCCCGGACGACCGGCCCGGTGCGCACCTGGAGACCTATCAGCGCCGCGTCGTGGAACTCCCCCGGGTCTCCCTCACCGGCCTCCACCTGGGCCCACAGCTCGGTGCCGCGCAAGGTCTCGGCCCGGGACCGGTCGGTGTAGCCGCGGAAGGTCACCAGCAGCAGATCACCCTGCCAGCGGCTGGCGCTCACCTCGAGCGAGCCTCCGGTGACACCGCCGGCCCGGAGCACGGCGCCGGGCGCGAAACGATCCTCGGCGAAGTCGCTCCGGACGCGAACCGTCACCTCGCCACGCAGCCCGTGGGCGCGTCCGATCGTACCGACCACTACCTCGACGATGGGCGCCATCGTTTCCTCCTGAAAGGCCACGAGAACGCCCCCGAGCAGGCTCGAGGGCGTCCGACGGGTGTGCAGGTCAGCGGCGACGCTGACGTTGCCGCCGGTCGACGTCGACGAAGTCGACCCGCACGGTCTCGCGTCCGGCCAGAGCCCCGACCACGGTGCGCAGCGCGCCCGCGGTACGTCCCTGCCGTCCGATCACCTTGCCGATGTCCTCGGGATGGACCCGGACCTCCAGGGTGCGCGGGCGCCGCCGCTCGGACTCGGTGACCCGGACGTCGTCCGGGTTGGCGACCAGGCCGCGCACCAGGTGCTCCAGGGCGTCGGCGAGCACGATCAGGCCTCGTCGGCAGCGTCAGCCGCGTCCGACTCGGCGGCCTTCTTCTTGCCGGTGCTGATCGCGCCGCTCGCGGGAGCGTCGTCGGCCTCGGCCAGCGCCGCGTTGAACCGCGCGACCTTGTCGGCCTTCTCGGCCTGCGGGGCGATGCCCGACTCCGAGGTGTCTCCGGTGAACTTCTGCCAGTCACCACTGCGCTTGAGAATGGTGACGACCGCCTCGGTGGGCTGGGCGCCCACGCCGAGCCAGTACTGCGCCCGCTCGGAGTCGATCTTGATCACCGAAGGGTCGTTCTTCGGCTGGTAGAGACCGATCTCCTCGATCGCCCGACCGTCACGCTTGGTGCGTGAATCCATGACGACGATGCGGTAGTGCGGCGAGCGGATCTTGCCGAGCCGCTTCAAACGAATCTTGACAGCCACGTGTGTGGTTTCTCCTGTGGGAAAGCCTGGGCAACGTCTGCCAGGCTGGACGGGTGAGGCCGACCCCCATTGTGGGGAATGGGCGCGAGTCTCGGGTGGACCGTCCGAACCGGCGATGAGAGGGCACCGACGCGGACGACGCGCCCAACATTGTGCCAGATCGCTCGCCGAAACCGCGAACCGGTCGCGCGGTGCCCGGTGGCGGGCCACTCAACTCGTCGATGTCGGCCAGCCCGGCACTGGGTCCTCCCCGCGAACGGGATCTCAGACCGTCGCAGAACCACCCACCACGCGGCCGTTGAGGATGATCAGCGCCGGTTCCCGGACCGTCGCGATGGTGACCCGGGGATCCTCGGCGAACACCACGATGTCGGCGGAGGCACCCTCCTCGATGCCCGGACGACCCAGCCAGCGCCGCGCACTCCAGGACGCCGCACCGAGCGCGAAGTCGTTCCCGCCGACCTGCGCCAGCAACTCGATCTCGGACGCGATCAGCCCGTGCCCATGGACGCCGCCGGCGTCGGTGCCGGCATAGACCGGGACGCCCGCGTCGACGGCCTTGCCGATGGTGTCGAAGCGGCGCGCGTGCAACGCCCGGATGTGCGCCGCGTAACGCGGGAACTTCGCCTCGCCGGCCGCGGCGAACTGTGGGAAGTTCTCCAGGTTGACCATGGTGGGCACCAGCGACACCTGACGCTGCGCCATCGCCGCGATGGTGTCGTCGTCCAGGCCGGTGCCGTGCTCGATGCCGTCGATGCCGGCGTTGACGAGTTCGGCGACCGAACGCTCGTCGAAGCAGTGCGCGGTGACCCGGGCACCGTGCTCATGGGCTGCCTCGATCGCCTCCTTCGCAACCTCGGTGGGCCACAGCGGGGTCAGGTCGCCGGCGTCCCGGTCAATCCAGTCGCCGACGATCTTGACCCAGCCGTCGCCTCGTTCCGCCTGAGTGATCACCTCGTCGACGAGCTGATCGGGTTCGACCTCTTCGGCGAAGTTGCGGGAGTAGCGCTTCGGACGGGCGATGTGGCGTCCGGCCCGGATGATCGTCGGCAGATCCTCCCGGTCCTGCAGGAACCGGGTATCGAGCGGCGACCCGGCGTCCCGCAGCAGCAATGCCCCCGCCTCGCGATCGGTGACGGCGTGCTCCTCGGCGCGTTCCGCACTGACCGCGCCATGCGATTCCAGCCCCACGTGACAGTGGGCGTCCACCAGGCCCGGCATGATCCAGCCCGCGGTGCAGATGGTGAGGGCGTCCGCCACCGGCGCGAAACTGATCACGCCGTCGTGTAGCCACAACTCACGCTCCTCCCCGTCCGGCAACACCACGCCCCGCAGGTGCAGCCGCTGCGGCGGCCCAACCGCAACCTCACTGCGGACGTGGGTGTGGGTGTGCCCGTCGTGGGTGTGCGTCAACGAAGTCAGCGGCCCCAGACCGGGAGGCAGGTCATGGCTGTGCGTCATGACCCGATCCTGTCACCACTGCCGAATCGGCGGTGGAGGTTCAGCCAGTCCACCAACCGACTGACACCTTCGGGAGCCACTGGCGCTCTGCAAAGCGGCAGTGGTGCGCGGACGTGTCAGTCAGTCAGGGTCTCGACAAGCCGTAACCAACGGTGGACCGAAAAGAACCGTCCCCGCGTACCGGTACGCGGGGACGGTTCTTTTCGGTCCAGTTCGCCTCAGGTCAGCGGGGGCCCTGGTTCTTCTGGTTGAACATCCTCTGCAGATCGGGCGGCAACTGGAAGTCGCCCAGCGCCTTCGTCAGTTCGGCGTCGGACGGCTTGCCGCCACCGAGGCCGAAGGCGTCCGCGGGGTTCCACTCGGGCTGCTGCTGTGCCGCAGCCGGCACCGCCGCGGGGCCGGCCGCCCGCTTGGCGGGGTTGCCGGAGACGCCCTTGCCGCGTTTGGGTTTGGCCGCCTGACGCTGCGGCTGGCGGCGTCCACCACCGGGAAGACCGGGCATGCCACCCATCTGGCCACCCAGCTGCTGCATCATCTTGCGGGCGTCGAAGAAGCGGTTGACCAGGCCGTTCACATCGGTGACGGTGGTGCCGGAACCCTTGGCGATCCGGGTGCGGCGGGAGCCGTCCAGGATCTTCGGGTTGGCCCGCTCGGCGGGCGTCATCGACTTGATGATCGCCTCCAGCCGGTCGATCTCACGCTCGTCGATGTTGTTGATCTGGTCCTTCATCTGACCCATCCCGGGCATCATGCCCAGGATCTTGCTCAGCGGACCCATCCGGCGGACGGCCTGCATCTGCTGCAGGAAGTCGTCCAGGCCGAAGTCACCGCGTCCGCCCAGCAGCTTCTCGGCGGCCTTGGCGGTCTGCTCGGCATCGAAGGTCTTCTCGGCCTGCTCGATCAGGGTGAGCACATCGCCCATGCCGAGGATGCGGGACGCCATCCGGTCGGGATGGAAGGCGTCGAAGTCCTTCAGCCCCTCGCCGTTGGAGGCGAACATGATCGGCTTGCCGATCACCTTCGCGATGGACAGCGCCGCGCCGCCACGGGCGTCGCCGTCCAACTTGGTCAGCACGACGCCGTCGAAACCGACACCGTCGGCGAACGCGTTGGCGGTGTTCACCGCGTCCTGGCCGATCATCGCGTTGACGACGAACAGGACCTCGTTGGGGTTCACCGCGGAACGGATGTCCGCCGCCTGTTGCATCAACTCGGCATCGATGCCGAGCCGGCCTGCGGTGTCCACGATCACCACGTCATAGAGCTTGCTCATCGCGTGCAGGATCGAGGTGCGGGCCACCTGCACCGGGTCACCGACCCCGTTGCCCGGCTCGGGCGCGTAGACGTGGACGCCGGCCCGCTCACCGACCACCTGAAGCTGGTTCACGGCGTTCGGACGCTGCAGATCGGCCGCCACCAGCAGCGGGGAATGCCCCTGGCCCTTGAGCCAGACGCCCAGCTTCCCGGCCAGGGTGGTCTTACCGGAGCCCTGCAGGCCGGCCAGCATGATCACCGTCGGCGGGCGCTTGGCGAACTGCAGCGGCCGGGCCTCGCCACCGAGGATCGCGACCAGTTCCTCGTTGACGATCTTGATGATCTGCTGGCTGGGGTTGAGCGCCTTGTGAATGTCGGCGCCGAGTGCACGCGACTTCAGGTTGGCGATGAACTCCTTGACCACGCCCAGGTTGACGTCGGCTTCGAGCAGCGCCAGCCGGATCTCGCGTGCGGTGGCGTCGATGTCGGCCTCGGACAGCCGGCTCTTGCCGCGCAGGTTCTTGAAGACCTCGGAGAGGCGATCTTGCAGGGTGTCGAACAACGGGTTTCCTCACGCAGTCGGATTACCGGGTCACTCTACCGGCTCGGTCGCGGACGCCGTCCGGCGCCCCCGGCGAGCAGGTCCCCGCGCGCGACGTGATTGATCATGCTGCAAAGGAGCGGCACCAGGCCGCTCACTCGCTGAGCAGGGCGTCCACGAATCCGGCGGCTTCGAACGGGACCAGGTCGTCCACGCCTTCACCGAGACCGATCAGCTTCACCGGGACGCCCAGTTCGCGCTGTACCTGGACGACGATGCCGCCCTTGGCGGAGCCGTCCAGCTTGCTGAGCACGATGCCGGTGATCTGCACCACCTCGGCGAACACCCGGGCCTGGATCAGCCCGTTCTGGCCGGTGGTGGCGTCCAGCAGCAGCAGCACCTCGGTGACCGGGGCGAGCTTCTCGATGACCCGCTTGATCTTGCCGAGTTCGTCCATCAGGCCGGTCTTGGTGTGCAACCGTCCGGCGGTGTCGACGATCACCACGTCGGCACCGTCGTCGATGCCGCGCTGCACCGCCTGGTAGGCGACGGCGGCCGGGTCGCCGCCCTCGGGGCCACGGACGGTGGGGACGCCGACCCGGTCGCCCCAGGTCTGCAACTGCTCGGCGGCTGCCGCCCGGAAGGTGTCCGCGGCGCCCAGTACCACCGATTTCTCCTCGGCCACCAGCACCCGCGACAGCTTGCCGATGGTGGTGGTCTTGCCGGTGCCGTTGACGCCGACCACCAGCACCACAGCCGGCTTGCCGTCGGCGCCCTGGACGTTCAGCGAGCGATCCTGGTCCGGCCCGACCAGGCTGAGCAGCTCGCGCCGCAGCACGGCCTTGGCCTGGGCAGGGTCACTGACGCCGTCCACCACCAGTTCGCGGCGCAGCGCCTCGGTCAGCTCCTGGGTCGGGCCGACCCCAAGGTCGGAGGTGATCAGGGTGGCTTCGAAATCGTCCCAGACCTCGGCGTCCAACCGGTCGGAGGACAGGATGGACAGCAGGCCACGGGCCAGCGGGTTGTTGCTGCCGGCGAGCCGGCGCCGCAGCCGCGCCATCCGGGTCGCCGGCGCCTCGGGCCGCTCCAGGGTCGCCACGCCGGTCGCGGTCGTGGTGTCGTCGGCCCGCTCCGCGCCCGGCTCCGGACCGGTCTCAGCCTCAGCGGGGAGCTCCGGACGCGGCGGGGCCGCGGGCAGCGCCCGCCGGCGGGCCAGGAAGATGGTGCCGGCGACGACGACCGCGAAGGCCAGCACGCCGGCGATGAGCCAGGTGATCAAATCCACCGGCTCATGCTACGGGTGGTTGAGGACCGGCTGAGCACCGTTCTCGTGCCGGCCCTCCTCCGATCACATCCCGCGACGCGCTACCGAATCACCCGATTCTCGCTGGTTGAGCCCGTCCACCCTGTCCCTCACCGCCGCTGAAAGGGCTCATCGACGCAACCACCGCTGGTTGAGCTTGTCGAAACTCTTGGCAAAGCCAGGTCGTCCGAAGTCTCGGCACGCTCGACCGACGAGAATCAGCGCTTCCTCAACCGGTCGCACCTCTCGACCGTCCGGGGCCTCGACAGGCTCGGCCAACGGGGGGCTCGTTCATTCAGCGAGACCTGCCGGGTGAGCCGAGGTCAGTTGGCGGAACTTGCCGACTTCGCGCCAGCCGCAGAATCCACCGAGTGGGCAGAGTCGGACGACGTCGCCGACGTGGGCGAATCAACCGAGGCGGGGGATGTGGCCGAGTTGGCTGAGCCTCGTCGGGAGGGGATCTCTTCGAAGAACTCGACCAGGCCCTGCGGCGGGTCGGCGTCCCCGTTGAGATGCCGGGCGGTCTCGGCCATCACGTTGGCGAGTTCGGGAGCCTTGTCACGCCCCGCGCCCTGCATGCCCATGGCAACGATCGCAACGATGGCGATAGCGACGGCGAGGATCACCACCATCACCAGCAGTGCGATAGCCACGTGTGAAACCTTCCGGACGGGTAGCCCCAGTATGCAACATCACAGCCGCCACCCCCGCATCGGCTTCCACACACGGCCCCCACCCCGACGTTGCACCTTTTCGCGGTGATCGCACCTGTTTGAACAGGAGCAATGACCCCAAACCGGGGCAAACGTCCGGAGGGAAGGCGACCGAGGGGACCTGTCGGGGGGCGGGGACGGTGGGACCGGGCGGCGGGGGGGTCAGTCGCGGAGGCGCTGGCTGATCACCGCGGAGACGCCGTCGGAGCGCATGGTGACGCCGTAGAGGGCGTCGGCGATCTCCATGGTGCGTTTCTGGTGGGTGATCACCAGTAGCTGGGAGTTCTCCCGCAGTTCCTCGTAGATCTCCAGGAGCCGGCCCAGGTTGGTGTCGTCGAGGGCGGCTTCGACCTCGTCGAGGATGTAGAACGGGCTGGGCCGGGCCTTGAACAGGGCCACCAGGAAGGCCACCGCGACCAGCGAGCGTTCGCCGCCGGACAGCAGCGACAGCCGCTTGACCTTCTTGCCGGCCGGACGCGCCTCGACGTCCACGCCGGTGGTCAGCCACTCCCCCGGCTCGGTCAGCACCAGGCGTCCCTCACCGCCGGGGAAGAGCCGCGAGAAGGCGTGCTCGAAGGCCTTCTCGACGTCGACGTAGGCGGCGGCGAAGACCTCCTGCACCCGGGCGTCCACCTGCTCGATGATGTCGGCCAGGTCGGCCCGGGTCTTGCGCAGGTCGTCCAACTGTTCGGCGAGGAAGGCGTGCCGCTCCTGCATGGCGTCGAATTCTTCCAGCGCCAGCGGGTTCACCCTGCCCAGGACGCCGAGGTTCCGCTCGGCAGTGCGCAGCCGCTTCTCCTGCTCGGCCCGGACGAACGCCACCGGCGGCGGCACCTCGTCGTCGGGGCCCAGCGCGGCGCCGTCCGGCCTGGTCAGCACGGGAATCAGCTGGTCCGGGCCGTACTCGGCGACCAGCACGTCGGCGTCCAGGCCGAGCTCGACCAACGCCCGTTCGGCCAGCGCCTCGACCCGCAGCCGCTGCTCGGCCCGGGCCAGTTCGTCGCGATGGACGTGGGCGACCAGGTCCTCGAACTCCTTGGCCAGCTCACGGCCGCGACGCCGGGCCTCGGTCAGCGTGGTCTCGGCGGCGAGCCTGGCGGCCTCGGCGGCGGCGCGTTCGGTGGCCGCCAGCTGCTGGGACGCCTCCACCCGGGTGAGCAGCCAGGTGGCCGCCAGCGCGACCGCGCGCGCGTCGGCGGCTTCGCGGTGGAGCTGCTCGCGGCGGGCGGCGGCACGGGCCCGGGCCTGTCGCTCGGCGGTCGCCGCGCGGGTCAGCGAGTCGGCCCGTCCGGCCAGGGCGCGGGCGCGCTCCTCGATGGTGCGCAGCGCCAGCCGGGCCTCCATCTCGGCGCCCCGGGCGGCCCGTTCGGCCTCGCTCAGCCGGTCCCGCTCGGCTGGATCGGCCTCGGTGACCTCGGTCTGGGCCGAGGCCAGTTCGAGGCGCTGCTCCAAGCCGGCCAGGGCGGTCCGGTTCTGTTCCCTGGTGGCCTGGGCCGCGGTGATGGACGCCTCCAGGCGTGCCGCCTCACCCTGCGCCGCCCGGGTGGTCTGGCTGAGCGTTGCCAGCTCCTCGGCCAGGGCGGCATGCTCGGCGTCCGATTCGTTCAGCCGGGCCAGCGCCGCATCAGCGCGCTCGCGAGCCGCACTCAGTTCGGCATCGGCCTGGGCCAGCGAGAACCGGGCCCGCTCCAGGTCGGCCTGGACGGCGGCGAGCCGCGCCTGGGCCTCGTCGACCGCCGCCTGCACCTCGATCAGCGACGGTTTCGCCGACGATCCACCGGCGGCGAACCATTGGCTGAGCACGTCACCGTCGCGGGACACCGCGGTGACGTCGGGTAGGTCGGCAACCAGGATCTTGGCCGCCGTCAGGTCATCGACCACGGCCACCTTGCGCAGCAGCCGGAGCAGCGCCGGCCGGACCTGGCCGGCACAGTCGACGGCGTCGATCGCCCAGACCACACCGGCCGGCAGGTCCGGCCACGCCTCCACCTGAGGGTGAGCCGACCCGCCCAGCAGCAGCCCGGCGCGTCCCAGGTCTTCGGCCTTCAGGTGGCCGAAGGCGCCGACCGCGGCGTCCAGGTCGGCGACCGCGACGGCGTCGGCGGCCGAGCCGAGCGCGGCCGAGATGGCCGTCTCGTATCCCGGCCGGACGCCGATCAGGGTCGCCACCGAGCCGAGGAGCCCGTCCACCGTTTCACCGGCCGCCAGCAGCGCGGCCGAGGCGTCCTTGCGTTCCAGACCGAGCGCCAACGCATCGAGCCGGGCGGCCAGGGTGGCTCGTTCGGTCTGCGCCTTCGCCTCGGCTCGCCGCACCTCAGCCAGCCTCGCCTCGATCCGCTCCACGTCGGCCGATGCCGTCTCGTAGTCGTCGTCCAGCCCCGATTCGCCGTCGCTGACCCCGGCGATCCGGGTCTCCAATGCGGCGAAGTCGCGGGTCGCGGACGCCGCACGCGCCAGGGCGTCGTCGCGGGCGGCGGTGAGCCGTTCGATCTCGGCCCCGGCGGCCTCGGTGCGGCTCCGTAGCGTGTTCACCTCGCCGGTGAGCCGGGCCAGGCCCTCGCGCCGGTCGGCGATCGCCCGCAGCTGCGCGGCGTAGGCCCGCTCCGCCCGCTCATGTGCCGACTCGGTCTCTTTGAGGGCCGTGCTGGCAGCGGCGAGCGCCTGGGCAGCCTCCGCCACTTCGATGGCAAGCGCCTCCTCCGCCTTGCGCACCTCGGCGGCTTCGCGTTCGATCAGCTCGGGGTCGCGGCCCGGCCGCTCGCCGTCGCCGGCCGCCTCCGCGTTGCGCACCCGCTCGCCCGCGATCGTCACCGTGGACGCCAGCCGTTCCCGGACGCCGGCCAACCCGTACCAGGTCTCTTGGGCGGCGTTCAGCCGCGGCAAGGCCTCCCGGGCGGCGCCCTCGGCCTCCGCCTCGGCGGCGCGCGCGGCGTCCAGCGCGGCTTCCACCGACGCCCGGCGCGCCTTCACCTCGGCCTCCACGGCCAGGTCGGATTCCAGCGCCAGGGTGGCCATGATGTAGTCGTCGGCAACCAGCCGGGCCTTGGCGTCGCGCAATTCGGCCTGGATCACCGCAGCCTTGCGGGCCACCTCGGCTTGGCGTCCGAGCGGTTTGAGCTGGCGGCGGATCTCGGCGAGCAGGTCGGTCAACCGGTTCAGGTTGGTGCCGGTCGCCTCCAGCTTGCGCAGCGCCTTCTCTTTGCGCTTGCGGTGCTTCAGGACGCCGGCCGCCTCCTCGATGAAGCCGCGGCGGATCTCGGGGGTGGCCTGCAGGATCGAGTCCAGCTGACCCTGGCCCACGATGACGTGCATCTCGCGTCCGATGCCGGAATCGGAGAGCAGTTCCTGGACGTCGAGCAGCCGGGCGTTGTTGCCGTTGATCTTGTAGTCCGAGCCGCCGGTGCGGAACATCGTCCGGCTGATCGTCACCTCGGTGTATTCGATCGGCAGCGCACCGTCGGTGTTGTCGATGGTGAGGGTCACCTCCGCGCGGCCGAGCGGCGCGCGCCCGGAGGTGCCGGCGAAGATGACGTCTTCCATCTTGCCGCCGCGCAACGACTTGGCGCCCTGCTCACCCATCACCCAGCTGAGCGCGTCCACCACGTTCGACTTGCCCGAGCCGTTGGGACCGACCACGCAGGTGATACCCGGCTCGAAGGCCAGCGTGGTGGTCGACGCGAACGACTTGAATCCGCGCAGGGTCAGCGACTTCAGATGCATAGGGCTTACCGGACGCCGGCGGTTGTCTCGCTCTGAGCGTGCCGCCTGCGGACGTGCCGGAACGTCCACAGCTTGTTGACCAGGAAGTTGATCGGCGTGGTGATCACGATGGTGAGCAGCTGCGCCCAGTATTCGCGGGACTGCAGACCGGCGTTCTCGTGGAACCACGGCTCGGGCAGGTAGAACGGCGAGGTCGGATTGGTGAAGCCGATCTTGATGAAGATGCCGATCAGTGCGGCGGCGCTGCCGACGGCGAGGAACGGCAGGAACTCCTTCATCCAGGGGGCCTGGTTGCGGTTGCGGAACGTCCACTGCCGGTTCAGCTGGAAGTTGAACAGGTTCGCCACCAGGAAGCTGACGATCCAGACCAGGGTGGTGTACCGGAAGTTGAACGGGGTGCCGGGAATCGTGAACAGGATGTTCTGGGCGTTGAGCGTGCCGCCGTTGAGCTTGTTCATCACGATGGCGACCAGCATGTTCACCACCACGCCGGCGCCGCCGACCAGCCCGAACTTCACGAACTGACGACCGACATAGGCGTAGCGGCGATACCAGGGGTCGGCAGAAGTCACGAGGGGCACCTTATCTCGCGCGGCGTCGCGGGCCGCACCGGCACCACCGGCTCTTCAGCTTCCGAAGCCATTTCCCCGTGTCGGGGGCGACAGCCCACCACATCAACCGACGTCATCCAGGATTCGCGGATCGGGGGCCACCATTCGTGCTGTCCGCAGTGAGGATCCGCTCGCGCTCAGTAACCTGGGGGCGTGTCCGGGTGGAGCGGCGAACGGCTCGATGCAGCGCAGTCAGCGTTCGTCGAGCGAACGCTCGGCAGGCTACAACTGATGGACGATCTGTCATGGGGCCTTGTCGACACGAAGGTTCTGCACCTACAGGCAGCCGGCGAAGACTTCGTCCTCAAGGCAGCAGGACCCGGCAACCATCACATCGGCCGGGAGATCGACGCCTACGCGAAGTACACCGCCTCACTTGCCCTGCATGAGCGCGCGGGGGAACTCGTAGCTGCTGACCGGGCGTCGAACGCGCTCATCGTCACGTACCAGCCGGGCGCTTTGGTGGAGGGCACAACTGCGGAACTCGACCCGGACGTGCATCGCCAAGCCGGCGTTGCGTTGCGCGTGCTGCATCAACAACATGCTCGGTTCGATGCCGCCCACGAACGCCTGACGACCGAAAGGGCAACGGCCTGGCTGGATCGAGAGCATCGGATCGCGCCCAGCATTGAGGCAAGAGCGCGGCGGATCCTTACGGCATACCGCCCGTCACCGGTGGTCGTCGTGCCGACCCATGGCGACTGGCAGCCGAGGAACTGGTTGATCGATGCCGGCCTTTTGCGTGTCATCGACTTCGGGCGCTTCGACTTCCGTCCGGCCAGCACCGACCTGTGCCGGCTCGCGGTGCAGCAATGGAAACTGTCACCTGCGCTCGAGGACGCCTTCCTGGCCGGGTACGGCGACGACCCCCGCGACGATCAGCTCTGGCGGATCGAGCTTCTGCGTGAGGCCATCGGCACCGCCGTCTGGGCGTTCCTCGTCGGGGACACGGCGTTCGAGGCACAGGGGCACCGGATGCTGACCGAGGCCCTAGATCGGTTTTGAGTCTCGCGCCAATTGCGTTCGCGCCGACGCAACCCGATGCACGCACCAGAGCGTTGCACCCCGACGTTATGACGATAGATCTCTTCATATCTACCGATTAGGGCTGTTACGCACGCCATAGGGAGGGAAGCTAACCATGGCTGGGATCACATTGATCGGCAGCTCGCTGAGCTCGGCAAGCACGTGAAGGGCTGGCGCATGGTCCCGGGCCTCACGGCCCACCAAGTGTCCGAGCGCGCGGGGATCACCAGGGACACCCTGCGCAAGATCGAGTCCGGTGACCCGGGGGTGCGCTTCGGTAATGTCGCGCAGGTTCTGCGGGCCCTTGGCAGGCTGGATCAGGTCGTCGATGCCACGGACTCGCTAAACAGCGATATCGGCCGACTGCGCGCGGGGAACCGCGCGAGGAAGCGTGCGCAATGACCGCGCTCGAGGTTGTTCATGGATCAAGGGATCCGAGAGTGAGACGTCACAATGATGGCCGAGTCGATCGAGCTGCGGCTCGAGTCCGTGATTGCAGCCGCTGGCAGTTCGGGCAGCGAAACGACGAGGTCCAGGGACTTGACCGCTACAGGCCCGCCCAGGCCCAAGGGTTGACGCTTGGATACGTCTGAGTCGCGTGCCACGGAGGTCGCGTTCTCAACCAGCGGGCACTACGGAGTATGCATTGCGCAGCCACGTGCGCATCTCGGTCGCGATGGAGGCTTCGAGCATCTCCTTGAACGGCCCGGACAGGAGAGGCCACAAGCAATGCCTAATGACTTCCGGATGCCTATCGGGATCGGGGCACGTGATCGCGCCGATCAGGCGAAGATGCTTGAACACAGCTTCTTCGCCGATCTCCTTGATGGCTGTCGTGACCGCGCGAACCGCCTTCTTGATCAGTGCCACCAGGAACGCGTACTCGGCGACTTCGAACGCCGCGACGATCCGGTACCGGTACTGGTAGATGTCCCGAGGCTGACTCTCCTCGCCCCTGTCGGTCGAAATGTCTTCTCGCAGGGCCTTCGTGATGTTCTCGACGAGATCATCAAGGGCCCCGTTGACGAGGTTGATTCCGTGGTCGTAGAGGCGGCAGAGTGTCGCCAGTACGACGCACCAGAGGTGCCGGGAGCTGCGATGGTCAGGGCCACCGCCGTCGAGATGCCGTTCGAACTCGTCGCCGATCTCGTCGGAGATCTGGTGCGCCAGTGCAGCGACGGCGTTGACCTCGCCGTCGGTGCGGGCCTGTTCGACGAGGGTGATCACCAATTCGCTGACGATTCCTGTCACCGCGGGATGGCGGTCGGCGACTCGGTCTTTGATCGTCGTCGCCCGCGTCGCCTCCGGCAAACGAATCCAACGGCGGGGCTCGGCCCAATTGGTGGCCTCGACCTGGGTTGCCGGGTCAGAAGTGGCGATGCCCCTGATCAGGATCGCGCCATGTCGTGCCCCTCCGCAGGGGCACACGCAGGTGTACGTCTTCGCGGTCTCGCAGTTGGTGGTGTGTCCCATGGTGAGTTCACGCTCCTTGTCGATCCTGACGGGTGCTCTGGTCGAGGGCTGCGGCAAGCTGGTTGAAGTAGTGGTGCTTGGCCCAGGCGGACTGGTCTCCGATGACGTAGAGGCGTCGCTTGGCACGGCTGGCGGCGACGTTGACGAGGTTGACCGTGGCCGCCGCCCACGCTTTCGCCCCGGGCGCTGTCGGGTCGCCGCCAAGGACGAGGAACACGACGTCGGCCTCACGGCCTTGCGCGGTGTGGATCGTGCCGGCCCTGAGCCCTGGGTAGTCCTGGTCGAGTCGTCCGAGGTGGTCGGCGACCTCTCGGAATGGCGAGATGGCGATCATCTCGTCAGCCGCGATTCCGTCGTCTCTGAGTGCCTCGATCTGCCGCCGCAGGCGGGCGATCTGGTTGCGCTGAAGATGGGTGCCAGCAGTCGTCGCAGCCTCGTCCAGCCAACGGCTCGCCGGGATGCGCGCACCGTTCGGGCTGTCGAAATGGTCGGGTCGGCGGGTGACGCCGCTGACCATGATGCCGTTGTAAGCGATGTCATTGAACAGGCTAAACATCGGCTCGTCGCAACGGCGGTGCACAGTCAGCGGGGCGCTGACCCACACCGTCTCCTCGCCGTGGCGTAGTCGAGTCCCATGCGGGGAAACACGATCCGCCAAGGTCTGCACGGACGCGCGCGGAGGGATCCACGTGTCCGAGACGCTATATGCGGACGCGATGTCGCGCTGAGCCTTGGCCGGGATCGTCACGACCGGCTGCAGTTGCAGCGGGTCGCCGACGGCAATCACTCGACGGGCCCGCCAGATCGAGCCGACTGCGTACTGCGGACAGGCCTGTCCGGCTTCATCGATGAGCACCCATCCCAACGACTCGGCACCAAGACCTTTGAACATGCGCCCGAAGGATGCGAATGTCGTCGAGACCATTGGCACGACCATGAAGAACAGCTGCCACGCCGCAAGCACCTTTTCCGGCTCCAGACGACTCGGATGGGCACCGGCGACGACTTCGATCGCGGCGCGAAGCCCCTCGAGCATGTCCCCGGCGGTAGCTGCCAGAAAGTCCTCGTGCAGCCGTAGCGCGGCCAGGAACAGGTCGGAACGCGCTGCGTCGATCTCAGCATCAAGCCATGGCGCGCGCAGCTCGCGTTTCGGTCCGCTCCACCCCTCGCCCGGGTACGCGCAACCGTATCGGTCGCGGTCCACAGCCAGGTACCTCCGGAGGGCGGCAAGCTCGGCCGAAAGTTGCGCGCGGGTCTCCTCGTTGTCGGCGAACTCGGCAGCCAGCCTTTCCCTAGCGTCCTCGAGTCGATTCGCTCGCTCCTGGCTTGCCCGATGGCGCAGCTCGGCCTCCTGCGCGGCGGCGTCGAGGGGCACGAGCGCATTCCGCCAGTCACGGGCCGCACGTCCGAGGCTGAACAGGGTCTCCAGCGCACTCGGTCGGGTTTCGACGTGCCGACCGCGATCTTCCATCGCCTGCACGATGGCAGACCCGGAACGCTCGACCTCGCAGGCCTGGCTCCGAGCCGCTTCAGCCGCGATCGCGAGTTCCGCCTTGAGCTTCGCGGCGTGCTTGGCCGCCTCAGCATCGGCCCTGCGCGCGTCGCCGAACCTCGTCAGCCGGTCCTCGGCAGCTCGACGTGCCTCGATAAGTTCGTCAACACGTCGCTCGGCCTGCTGAAACGCGTCCCGTGCATCCGACCACGATCTCGCCGGCAGCTCACCGTCGCGCCACTGGAGCAGCCGCGACTGCATGCGCGGTGCTGTGTCTGGAATACGTTGCTTCGTGCGCGGATTCGTCTTGTCGAACCAAAACTCGGATCTGAACGCTCCACGGTTGGACTTGTTGCCTAGCCTGGCGGCCACCAGCCCCCACGCCGTCAGCGAATCGTCTGTCTCTGCGGGCCAGGACCCGCCGAGCTTCGCGGTAGCTCTCAGGGTCGCTGTGGCGATGTCGGCGAAGTAGTCGGCCTCGGCCTGCCAGCCCTCGGCGATGGCAGCGCGGGCCGGGATCTCGATCGACACGTTCTCCACCGCGGAGTTGTTCGCGGACGTCACCACCATCTCGAACCCGGTCAGGTCATCCCTCAGCTGCCGCACGCGTCGCGGATACCCGTCAGCGGCATTCCACCGGTGCGTGATCTGGGTGAACGCGTCTGCCGGGCGGGACAGCAATGCCAGCCTTCGAGCACGCTCCACCACGTTCCCAGCCAGGATGTCACGCAGCATGGTCGTCTTCCCCGTGCCCGGGGGTCCGTTGACTCCCATCAGCCCGCCCGTGCCGGACAAATCCGTCAACGCCTGGTTGACTGCGAACTGCTGTCGCAGAGCCAACCCATGATCGGGTTGCGCCGGCCATCGTCCCTTCGGTAACCGCCTGATCGAGACAGCGTCGTCGACAACGTGGTGATCGGTCATCACATCAATCCGCGCATCGGCACGAACAGCAGTGTCCGTGGTCAGGTAGTCAGCCAGCGCGCCGATGAGTCCGTTAGCCGCGACGTCATCGTGGACGGCGGCCAGGTCTTCGAGAAAGAAGCTGTTCAGGAAGTCCATGTCTGTCGTCGAGTCCTCGTCCAGACGAGCCGAGACGGCGACCGACTGGATGACGACCCGTCGACTTGCCAATTTTTCATCCTCTGCGGCACCCGCCGCAGCATGCGCGGCGGCCAGAAGCCGCTGCAACGATTCTTCATCCTGAGCGAGAGGCAGCTCCTGGCCCGCGGCTTCACGACGGGCACCCTCGAGAGCGTCGAACTCCTCGGCCAGGCCCGCCGTGGCCTCCACGAACCCAGATGCCCATCCCGTCCCGCGCGGAGGTGTCTGCGCGGCCAGCTTCGAGACCGCCCACAGCGCAGATGACAACACCGCCGAGCCCGACAAGAGCATTCCGCCCTCATCGACGAGCACCCCTGCGCACGCGCTCAGCCCAGCACGGCGCTCGTCGTAGGCGTCGCGATCCTCCGCGAACGCCTCGTGGAGGCGCTGATACGTCGCTTCCAAGTCGTAGACGCCGAGATAAACGGTGTGACGCCACACTCGTGGCGTCTTGCCCACAGGTCGCGGCGGCCGCAGCACCTGCCAAGGCAGCGCATCCCCGGGCTGCCACTCGACGACCTGACGGTCCTCGGGTCGCATCGCACGCCCCGTGACCTTCGGGACATTCTGCGGACTGAAGAGTTCGAGGACCCACCAATACTCCAGCACGTCAACGGAACGCTGGCTCATACTCATGGTTCGATCCTGCCCGACAGGTCCGACACTGACCCTGACGAAGTCGGGCGCGTTCGCGATCGGGCGCTCCGGCCCCATCATCGCTTCCCGATCACGGATGTGGTCGAGGAGGACCTTGCCGAGCGCTCTCTTCCGCTCCGCGGCCAGCGGCTGCGCCGATACACGGATCGCTGCGGAGCCGACACCACGACGCGTCGGCGACTCCGGGATCGAGGGTTCGCCTCGATGTTCCCGTGGATGCCGTCTCTGTCGCTGGCCTACCAGAAGGCCTGCGCGAACGACCTTGCATCGTCAGCGCACCTCGAGATGCTGGTCGCCGATTTGAGATCCTGGAAGGAGACCGCCGCGGCCGTAGTCGCCGGGTACCGCGACATCGAACTCGAGTGGCTCGACTAGGCCGTGTTGTTAAAGGCCTCTGTTGAGTCGATAGCTTGTTCATGTGCTTCGTGACTCGGTGACGGTGGTAACGGACATTCATGCATCCGTTGAGGTCGTCTGGCGGTGTCTGACGACGGGCCGGGGCGCGCCTGGTGGCCTGAGATGCGCTTTCAGGCAGTCGTCGGCTCCGCCCTCGTTGAGACCTGGGCCGAGGAGGGTCGCCAGGTCAGTGCGACAGGAAGCGTCACGCGATGTGAAGAGCCGCATCTTCTCGGATTCAGCTGATCGAAGAAGGCTGGGATCACCCTCTCGACGTCGTGATCGACCTGGTCACCTAGAACGGTCCCGCGTCGTCGTACCGGCCTCGTGCGATGCTCGCGTCATCACGATCAGCCCGTTGCCGCAAGGCGCGGGCTGATTTTCTTTCCGGGGAGGACCTGGCCAGCCTGAACTACGTCCGCAACGTCGCGGCGCACCACTCCCGGCTGTTCAACAGGAAGCTCCAGCACGCGCCGGCGCGCCCGAAGTCAGGGCAGATCCCCGTCCTCGACCACCTGCGGGACGAGGGGACGGCGAAGGGGGTCTTCGGCACCTACAACGCCCTCGCCGTCATCGCCCATCTCTTACCATCCATCGAACCCGGCAGCGACTGGGCGGAGCAGATGGCTGCGCTGCTGCGCGATTTCCCGGCCTCTCATGTCCTGACAATCGAGTCGATCGGCGCGCCTCGGAACTGGGAGTCGCTCGACCTCTGGCGCGGCTGACTCCCTGGCGCCGATCCACGTCTCGCAACGCAGTTTGGCTGAGCACCAGGCCAACGAGACAGTGTTCCCAGACCCACCCTCATGCGTGATCGCCGCGGTGACGCCCCGTCGCGTCTAGGAGGCGCCTACGAGATCCCTGCCGACACGTCGCTCGTGCTGCTGATCGGCACGTCGATCCGGTCCCGTGCAACCACCACCTCGTCCTTGACCACGAAGCACTCGACGACGTGCCCCTTTCCCCCGGAGGTGGTGCACCCCTTCCGGACGTTTGGCTTGCTCGAGCCGATGATCTGCCCGCGGACGTTGTTCCGGCGTTCGGCCTCCGGTCCGCGGTTCAGCACCTTCCACCTCACCTCGTATAGGTGCGCGACCGTGCAGGACGTCACCGTGAACCTGAGATCCTTGTTTGGCATGAGCAGAGCATTGCCGCGCAGTATCTCCCACAGAGAGGCCGGACGCCATCCGGCCTGCGCGACCCGGATGCCGCTGCACGTTCACGTACAGCGAGTGGACGCGGGCATTTGTCGAGGCTATGTTCACGCCTTCCCCGCGGTAGCGATCACCGTGTTCATCCGCGGTTCGATCGACTCGGCCATCATCGTGATCTCCTGCTCGCGGACACCGTTTCTCCGAGCGGCGTCGCGCCACCCGGCGACCGCTCCGGCCACGCGCGCCATACGCTCGCGGGCCTGGGCGGGCGAGAGGCTGCACTCTTCCGCGAGAGCGAGCAGCGCCTCGGCCTCGTCGGGTGGGGCGTCGGCTCCCATGATCGTGGTCGAGCGGGCCCGCTGCGGGTCGGGGTTCGGGTTCACGTCGAACACAGCGCTCAGCGTCCAGGAGCCGCGATCGGCAAGGAAGCCGTGGTTGCGCAGATGGTCGTCCGTGTTGCCTAAGGCGACGGATGCGACGACACGGTCGAAGAGCTCGTGATGGTCAGCCTTGGGCGACCAGGACAGGTCTCGTATCGCTTCGGCAATCTCGACATAGTCGCGGTCTTCTCCGTCGGCCGCGCTCAGCGCGGTCATCGCGCTGATGTAGCCGATCCGGTGCCCTTCGCCGGTCCGGTCGAACCTGCTCAGGATCAGCACGCTGCGCTGCCCCACCCTGGTGAGCCGCCGCCGCGGCGTCCTGATCCCGGCGGCCTCCAGCAGGTCGAGCGCCGTCGCCTCCCAGGCCATGGCGTCCCACCGGTCGCTGCCGTGCGGGAACTTCGCGATCGCCAGTGAGCCATCCTCGAGGCGCACCGAGGCCTTGGGCCGCGCGCCTCCCAGGCCAGTCGTGCCGGTGTCCAGCAGCTGCTTCACCGCAGCAGCGGGGTCCTCGTCGGAGACCAGCTCGTCCGATGCGCGCAGCAGCTCTGGCAGCGAAACCAGCCGCGGGACGGTCGCGGGCTTGCCGAGGAACGCCCGTCCTCCCGGTAGCCGGTAGCGCAGCGCGCCCTGCCGCGTGTCGTCGCTGACGCCCAGGAGGAAGTCGAGGTCGTCCAGCCGGCGCGGCCCGCGGCCCTCGTCGCGGGCACGCGCGCGCTCCGCCTTCTCGACGAGGTTGCGGCCCCAGCGATCGGGAGCGCTGTCAGCGAAGGCGCGCACCAGCCCGGACTGGTGCTGCGCGCCCGAGACCAGCGGCAGGGCGGGGTCGATGCTCGTGCCGTCGCTCGACAGGTAGTCCGGGTCGTAGAGGAACGTGGTGGAGATCTGGCCACGCTGCCTGGTGAAGTGCGCCTGGCCCACCACGCGCGCGCCGCCCGCCACGTTGACGAGGACCTCGATGGTGGTCATCGCGCGCGCTTCTTCGCAAGATTCCCAGCGCGCAGGCGACCGATGTCACTGTTCAGCGGATCCACGGCACTGACGACCTGGTCGAGCACGCCGAGAGCGCGCAGCACCTGCGCGACATTGCCGAAGCCCGCGCTCGGGTCGCCGTTCTCGATCTTGCGCAGGGTGTCGCGGGTGATGCCGGCGCGCTCGGACACCTGCTGCGCCGTCAGGCCCAGCACCATGCGCCAGCCCCGCACGTGCTCGCCGAATTCGGCAAGCTGTCGGTCGATCTTGTACCCGGCCATGCGCGCACTCCCTTCAGATATGACAATCGCAATATCCCGATAATGATGATATGACGAGCATGATAGTCATATCATGGGATGTAGATGCTCCGAATGTGCAGCTCTCACCTCCGCAGAGCGTGCCCGTCCGGCGACGATCAGAGCGGAACGGCCGGCACAGCGCCATCCCCGGCTCCCATGGCCAGATCCGACATCGAGAACGCCTGCTGCGAGGCATCGCCGCACTGCCGCCGGCGCCGACCTATCACCGCCCGGTCAGAGAGTTGAACAGCAGGCTCGTCCGTGTGTCCGTCACGCCGGGGACGGCGCGGATGCGCTCGAGTGCCGCGTCGAACTCAGACAGGCTGACCGCTCGCAGGTGGACGACGAGGTCCCATTCTCCGATCGTGGAGTGCAGCTGCTCGACCTCGGGGAACCCGCGGACGGTCCGCACGACATCCTTCCCCCGGTTCGGCGCGATTGAGAGCATCGACACCCCGCGGATCGCGTCGCGATCGACGTCGTTGCCCACCCGCACGGTGAACGCCTCGATCACCCCGTCGGCGACCATTCGCTCGATCCTCGCCGAGACCGTCGAGCGGTTCACCCCGACCTGCCGCGCGAGTTCCGCGAGCGGCGTGCGCGCATCCGCCCTCAGCAGGGCGAGCAATCGGTGGTCAGTGTCGTCGAGCACGGCACATAGCCTATCGCAGGCCAGCAGATCGCTGGATGCCACCGCAAAACGGTAGCTTTATGCCAGTTGATTCACCAACTCGCTGAATCGTAGCGTGGTTGATGACCACGCAGAACGAATATCTCAGGAGCAGAGCATGAATGACCGGGCAGCCGTCGGAGCGAGCGTCGCCGTCACTCACTTCGCCGGGCGCGCAGGCGACCACAACGACCGGGCGATGGCCGCTTCGCCGCGCCTGGCCCGTGCGCTGGCCGACCGCTTCGGCGCAGCGCCGACAGTCATCGGCTCGCCCCGCCCAGCCCTGTCGACCGGCTGGGAAATCGAGCTCGACGCCGCGCGCCCGGAGCTGGAGCGGCTGGCGGCGCACTACCGGGACCTGTTCGAGCGCGGCGAGACACCAGTCACCGCGCTGGGGCGGTGTGCCGTCGCCCTGGCCACACTCCCCGTCGTCGCACACCACCGCCCGGACGCCGTCGTGGTCTGGTTCGACGCCCACGCCGACGTCAACACACCCGAGAGCACCACCACCGGCTACCTCGGCGGCCTCGCACTATCCGGGCCTCTCGGTGCATGGGAGTCTGGCCTCGGCGCGGAGGTGGCGACGGAGAACGTCATCCTCGCCGGCGTCCGCGACATCGACCCGCCGGAGACCGAGTTCGTCGGCTCGTCCAGGCTGCTCCTCGTCGCTCCCGGCCCCGACTTCGGCCCGCGCCTCGGCGACGCCGTCGCGGGCCGACCGGTGTACGTCCACGTTGACTGCGACGTCCTGGAGCCTGGCATCGTGCCCACCGACTACAACGTCCGGGACGGGATCAGTCTGGCGGAGCTGCACGACGCGGCGACCGCGCTCGCGCGCAGCGAGATCGTAGGGATCGAGATCGGAGAACTGGAGACCATCACCGGCGACGAAGCGCTCTCGCCGCTGCTCGACGCCCTCGGCCCCGTGTTCGACTCCCTCGGGTGACCCGGAGCCGCCCCGCATCCCACAAGATCCGTGGTTGTGATGGCGGCCGATGCTGACGAATCGAGGTGGGCACACCTCATCGCCGCGGTCTGGGCTGGCACCGCGGACAGAAGTACGACGAGCGATTCATGAACGGCTCGCGCACGATCAGAGCGCCGCAGCGGAAGCAGGGCTCGCCAGCGCGGGAATATGAGCGTAGAAGACGTGAGAAGTAGCCCGAGGAGCCGTTGACGTTCACGTAGAGCGAGTCGAAGGACGTGCCGCCCTGGGCCAGGGCGTCGGCCATCACGTCGCGGGCGTGGCCGAGTAGTTCGCGGACCTTGGCGGCGGTGAGGGTGTCGGCCGGACGGTCGTAGTGCAGCCGGGCCCGCCACAACGCTTCGTCGGCGTAGATATTGCCGATGCCCGAAACCACCGTCTGGTCGAGGAGCACCCGCTTGATGGCGCTGCGCTTGGCACGGATCCGGGCGACCGCGGCGGCGAGATCGAACTGTGGGTCGAAGGGGTCGCGTCCGATGTGGCGGAGTTCGGCGGGCAGGTCGGCGCCGTCCGGGCTGAGCGAGAGTCCGCCGAACATGCGCTGATCGATGAACCTGAGCTGCGTTGCGCGGGTCGCGCTTGTCGAGACCCGATCGGCTGGGTCGGCTGGCGACGTGGTTTCGACAGGCTCAACCACCGGGTCGGACGACGGGCCCAGATCGAACAGCACCCGGGTGTTCCGCAGCAGCGGGGCGTCCGAGCAATCGAACCGGAACTGGCCGCTCATGCCGAGGTGTGCCAAGAGGGCGTCGCCGTCGGTGAAGGGCAGCCACAGGTACTTGCCGCGTCGCCGGGGCTCGGCGAAGGTGCGGCCGGCGAGGGTGGCGGCGAAGTCGTCCGGACCGCCGGGGTGACGGCGCACCGGCCGCGGATGCAGCACGGTGACCGCGGCGATGCGGCGTCCGGTGATGAGGCCGGCCAGGCCGGCGCGGACGGTCTCGACTTCGGGAAGCTCGGGCACCCGGCGATTCTGCCACTCCGCCCGGCGCTACTCGGCGGTCGTCACCGCCAACTCCGGCTCGGACGGCGTCCGCTTCGACGGACTGGCGAACGGGACCCGGGACAACACGACCAGGGCGCCGATCATCATGACCAGGCCGAGCCAGTACGGCAGCGCGTGAGCCACGCTCGCGTAGAGCACGCCCGCCAGGACCGGCGCGAGCACATTGACACCAGTGTTGAGCGACTGCATGACGCCCGCGATCCAGCCCTGCTCGTCGTCACCGGCCTGGGTCGAGATGATGCCGTCCATCGCGGCGGTCGCCGGGCCCTGGCCGGCACCGAGCGCCAGCGTGCCGACGATCAGCAGCCAGGGTTGCGCCAGCACCGAGGCGACGATTGCGAGCGCCAGCAGGCCGAACGCCTGGGTCGCGACACCGGCGACGATGACGCCGCGCTCGCCGATCCGGGGCAACAACAGCTGCATCAGCCCGCCCTGGATGATGATGTCCAACACGCCGATGGCCGCGGTGAGCAGGCCGATCTGGGTCGCGCTCCACTGCACCTCATCGATGGCGAGCACGCTGAAGTTGTTCACGAACATGGAGAACGGCACGCCGATCAGGATCAGGGCGGTGAGCAGGCCACGCAGGTTCGGCCGGGCGAACGCGGTGCGGAACACCTGCACCGGATGGAGTTGCTCGAGCTGCAGGGTGGGCGTCCGATTCTCGGGCTTGAGGCTTTCGGGAAGGAAGAAGAGGCAGAGGACGGCGACCAGCAGCGCGATGCCGGCGGTGACGAAGACCGGCAGGTCGATGTCGATCGCGGCCAGCAGCCCGCCGAGCGCGGGACCGATCATGAACCCGATGCCGGAGAGTGCGCCGAGCAGCCCGAACCGCTTGGCGCGTTCCTCGGCCGGGGTGATGTCGGCAGCGTAGGCGAACAGGGCGGGCATGTCGCCGGCGGTGACGCCTTGGATGATCCGGCCGGCCAGCAGCACCCAGATCGAGCCGCCGATGCCGAAGGTGGCGAAGCCGATCGCCGCCCCGAACGCCGCCAGCACGATGACCGGACGGCGTCCGTACCGGTCGGAGAGGCCGCCGAACAACGGGGCGACCAGGAAGGCGCACAGCGCGTTGATCGTCTCGAGGACGCCGACCCAGACCGCGAGCTGGGACTGGTCGGGCACGTAGCGGGCGACGACGAAGGGCAGCACCGGCAGCACGACGGTCATGCCGATGACGTTGAGCATGGTGATCGCGATCAGCATCACCCAGGCGCGGCGCGATCCCGCTGCCTGAGGAGTCCGGTTAACTGAAGTCACACCATAACTGTACTTACACCAGTTTTGAAGTCAACCCAGTTGTGTAGTCGTACCGCTATGGTGGATGTGTGAGTACGATTCCCAGCCCCCAAGGCCGGCGCGAGCGGAAGAAGGCCGCCACTCGCAAGGCAATCTCGAACGCGGCCACGCTGCTCTTCCTCGAGCGCGGCTTCGACAACGTCAGCATCCGCGAGGTCGCCGAGAAGGCGGACGTATCGCCGACCACCGTTTTCGCCCACTTCCCACAGAAGGAGGCGCTCGTCTTCGACGAGGACGACGAGCAGCGCGAGCAACTGGTGGCGGTGGTGCGTGACCGTCCGGCGGGGACGTCGATCTCGGCCGCCCTGCTCGACTACTACCGCGCCGAGCTGCTGCCCCCCTTCGACCACGACGGGGCGCAGCGCCGCGAGTTTCTGGCGTTCATCGATCAGACGCCTGCCCTCGGCGACTACGCCGCCCGGATGTGGCTGCGGCACGAGGACGCGCTGGCCGCGGCCATCGCCGCGGAATTCGGCCTGGCTGAGCCCAGCGACGAGATCCGGATCTACGCGCGCTTTGTGCTGCAGATACAGCTGCTGGTGAGCGGCAGCACTGAACCGATCTCGATGATGGAATCCGGATTCCGGATCCTCGATCACGGCTGGGAACGTTACGAGGCCGAGCTCCACGGCTGATTCGAGTCAGTCGCGATCGGCCGCGTTGATCGCCCAGTTGAAGCGAGCGGCGCTGGAGCCGCGTCCGATCGTGACGCGCATCCACAGCGGCATCAGCATCTCCTGCGCCGCGGCCGTCTCGATACCGCCGAGGTCGATCAGCTGAAGGGGACGCCAGCCCATCGCTTGGAGCAACTCCCTGACCTGATCCTTGGCCGCGGCGGCGTCGCCGCTGAGAAACGCCACATGGTCGCCCGGGACCAGCGACGGGTCCGCCATCACCGCACAGTTCATCGTGCACAGCGATTTGACGATGCGAGCTCCGGGAAACGCGCGCTGCAGCCGCTGCCCCACCGAGTCGTCGGCGCTCACCACCGGCGTCGGAAACCCGTCGGGGTTGGGAGCCAGAGCATTCGCCAGGTCGAGGACGGTAAGCCCCGTCAGCGTCGCTTCACCGACGGCAGCGAGTGCGTCCACCGAATGCAGCCCGTTGGTCGCGTTGATCAGCAGATCCGCGGACGCGGCAGCATCCGCGAACGACCCGGTAGCCACACCCAGCTGAGCTGCCTCGGCCAAACTGTCGGAGTCCGAAGTCCGAGCGCCAACCGCCACCCGGAAGCCGAGGCTCGCGAGCCGCTCCGCCAGCGTGAGCCCCACCTGGCCGGTACCGAGAATCCCGATCCTGTCCATGGTCGCTCCCTCGCTCGCCTGCTCCCATGCAGGCTACGCCGGTGTGGGCGACGCGCGGCACCCGGACGGATCGTTCTCAGCCCTCCGAAACGTCGCCGCCGTCCTCGGTCAAGTACTTCGGCGACACCTCGTTCGACCAGCCAGACCCCGCTGGCGGATCTGAAGAACTGGTGACCATCACCGAACATGGCACCAGCGTCGACGCGGAGTACCAGAGACGGTCCGCGGCGACTTCCCACAGTGGATGCCGTGCTCACGTCGGCGGAGAGGTGGACGTGATGTCGTCCCATCGGGCGCAGGCCCTCTGCCCTGATGCTCTCCAGGAAGCGGACCGCTGTCCCGTGGTACAGGACGTCCGGTGGACGAACGGGGTCTAAGCCCAACTCGACACTCACGCTGTGTCCCTGCCGTGCCCTGATCCGATGCCCACCGGGGGCGAACTCGTAGCGGCCCTTGGCGTCCTCGGCGACGATCTGCTCGAGGACGGCCCGATCCAGCGGCCGTCCGATCGACCCCAGGCCAGTCAGGACCGTCCCCACCTCGGCCCAGCCCGCACGATCCAGATCGGCACCGATGCTGCCGGGGTTGTGACGCAGGACATAGGCCAACCGCTTGGAGATCCGCGTTCGATCCTGGTGCGTCGCTCGGTCGGCACCCGCATCTGTCACGACGTCCGTTCCTTCCGCAGCATGCGATGGCGTCGGCGAGAGCTCATCAGCTGAGCGACTCGAAGGCCGCCTGTGCGGCACCCTGTTCGGCCTGCTTCTTGGACCGGCCGGACGCGGACGGGAAGACCTGTTCGCCGATCAGAGCGACCGCCTCGAACCGCTTGTCGTGGTCGGGTCCGGATTCGGTCACGGCATAGATCGGGGCGCCGAGCTCGCGCAGGGCGCAGAGTTCTTGGAGGCTGGTCTTCCAGTCCAGACCGGCGCCGAGACCGTTGGCAGCCTCGACCAGCGGATCGAACAGGGTGTGAACGAAGGTGTCGGCGGCGTCACGTCCGGCGGACAGGTGCAGCGCACCCAGGACGGCTTCGAAGGCGTCCGCGAGGATCGACGATTTGTCGGCGCCGCCGGTGGCGAGTTCGCCCTTGCCGAGCTTGATCAGCGAGCCGAGTTCCAGCCCGCGGGCCACGTCGGCGAGGGCATGGGCGTTGACGACGGCCGCCCGCAGCTTCGCCAGCCGCCCCTCGGGCAGGTCGGGGAACCGCAGATAGAGGTGTTCGGTGACCACCACGCCCAGGACGGCGTCGCCGAGAAACTCCAGCCGCTCGTTGTGCGGAATGGCGCCGTTCTCATAGGAGAAGCTGCGGTGCACCAGGGCAAGCTCGAAAAGCTGGGGATCGATGGTGATCCCCAGCTCGTCGAGAAGGTCGTGAATGCGGCTCATCGCCGCCGGTGTCAGGGTTCGAGAATCTGACGGCGGGCGGCGCGAGGCCCGTACTGGCCGCACTCCGGGCAGGCGGTGTGCGGCAGGTGCTTGGCCCGGCAGGCGGCGTTGGCGCAGGTCACCAGGGTGGGCACGGACGCCTTCCACTGGGAACGGCGGTGCCGGGTGTTGCTCCGGGACATCTTCCGTTTGGGAACGGCCACGGCTCACTCCTCGTTTCTGGCCACAACGGCCTCGTCTTCGTCGTCTGGGTCTGCCGTCCACCCGGTCAGTCCGGCCCAGCGCGGGTCGATCCGATCGTCGTGCGCGTGGTCAGGATCGGCGTTCAGGTCGGCCCCGCAGTCGGGGCACAAGCCTGCGCAGTCCGGACGGCACAGTGGTGTGTACGGCAGGTCGAGCACCACCGTGTCCCGCAGCAGGGGCTCAAGGTCGAGCAGGTCGTCCTCGAGTCGGCTGGCCTCCTCGTCGTCGGGCTCCTTGTCGGGGTAGAGGTACAGCTCCTGGAGATCGACCTCTTCATCGAAGGAGATCGGCTCCAAGCAGCGTGCACACTGCCCCGTCAACGTAACCTCGGCGGCTCCGGTGACCAACACCCCCTCCACCACCGATTCGAGCCGCAGCTCGAAATCGACGGAAGAACCGGGTGGCACTCCGATCACGTCCGTGCCAATGCCGTCGGGCGCCTCGGCGATCCGTTGGATCTCCTTCATGGCGCCGACACGTCGGCCCAGCTCGTGGGTATCGATGACGAGCCCGGAGCGGGGATTCAGCTGGCGATGTGACATGGTCATGACCGAAGGGAGACTTTACCGGGCTCGCTTCGTCGGCGCCAATCGGCGGTGGGTTCGCCAGCCTGCCGAGCGCTCGCACATCGCGCGCTCCACACCCAGCGCTCGCCGAACTATTTAGGGCTCGCTGAGTTTGGCGAGCCCCAAATAGTTCGGCGAGCGTTTTGGGATGGGGACGGGTTACGCCCCTGCGTCCAGGCCGGAGCGGGCGGCCAGCCGGGCGCGCATGGTCTGGATCTGACTGAGGGTCTTCTGCAGGCCGGCCTCCATGGCGGCGATCCGGCCGTCCACGTAGACGTCGGCCTCTTTGCGCAGCGCCTCGGCTTCGGCATCGGTCTCGACACGCAGGGCGTCGGCCCGCTGCTGGGCGGCCTGCAGCACTTCGCTGGCCTCCACGAGGCGCTCTGCCTCCTGCTGCGCGGCCCGGACGATGTCCTCGGCCTCGGTCTTCGCCCGCTCCAGCACCGGCGGGCTGGCTTCGGCGGCCAGCCGCGCGGCGCCCAACTCATCGGTGAGCGCCGCCCGGACGGCGGCGACCAGAGCCAGCGCCTCGGCGCGGTTCACCATGCAGGACGCCGACATCGGTACCGCCTTGCCCTGCTCGATCAGCTGCTGCAGCGCGTCCAACCGCTCGGCGGTCGATTCAGCCATGGTGGGGGTTCCTCTTCTGTTCGATGCATTCGGCGACCAGGGACGGCACGAAGGCCCGCACGTCCCCGCCCAGCGAGGCGACCTCGCGGACCATGGTGGACGACAGCGTGCCCCACTGTGCCGAGGCCGGCAGCAGCACGGTCTCCAGGCCGGTGAGCGACTTGTTGATGTGCGCCATCTGCAGCTCGAAGTCGAAATCGGACGCGAACCGCAGCCCCTTGACCACCACGTCCGCTCCCTGCGCGCGGCAGAAGTTGACCAGCAGGCCCGACAGCACCTCGACCCGGACGCCGGGCCTCTCCCCCACCGCGGATCGCACCAACTCGATCCGCTCGCCGGTGTCGAACAAGTAGTTCTTGGCCGAGTTGCGGCCCACCGCGACGATCACCTCGTCGAACAGGTCACCGGCACGCCCGATGACGTCCAGATGGCCATGCGTGATCGGGTCGAACGACCCGGGACAGACGGCCCTCATGCGCCACCTTCCGTCGCGAGAAACAGCGTCGTCTCACCGTAGCGACGTTCCCAGCGATCCCCCAACCGCTCCGGCCAGGCGAACGGCTGGTCACGTCGCGCGCGTTCGACCACCACGATCGCCGCCGGCGCCAGCCAGCCGTCGGCCAGCCGCGTCAGCACCGCCTCGACCGCGGTGTTCGCCAGCCGGTAGGGCGGGTCGAGCCAGCAGATCTGGAACTGCTGCGGTGGTCCGGCCAGGTACTTCTCGGCACTGGTCCCGATCACCCGCACAGCCAAACCCGTCTCGCGGGCGTTGCGGCGGATCACCTCTGCCGCGCGCCGATCGTTCTCGACCGCGACGACGGAGTTCGCTCCCCGGCTCATCGCCTCCAGCGCGACCGCGCCGGAGCCTGCGTACAGGTCGAGGAAGGCACAGCCGGACAGCTGCTCGGCGGCGTCCCCGGCGCGACCCAACTCGGAGGCGAGCACGCCGAAGGCTGCCTCACGCACCCGGTCGGAGGTCGGGCGGGTGCCGTCGCCGGGCGGGGTGTGCAGTCGATGACCCTTCCGGCTACCGGCAATGATCCGCGACATGGAGTTGACGCTAGCTCATGCGGGCACGACGTCCACGCGCGACAATGGGGCATGACACAGCAATCTCCGGTCACCAGGTTGAGCGAGGCCGAGGCCTGGGAGCTGCTGCGGAGCGCCCCCGTCGGACGCCTCGCCACCGTCGTCGACCGTCAGCCCGACATTTTCCCGGTCAACTTCATCGTCGAAGACTCCGCGGTGATCTTCCGGACGGCCGAGGGATCGAAGCTGCTCCAGGTCACGGTGAACTCGCGGGTCGCCTTCCAGGCGGACGGCTGGGTCACCGACACCGGCTGGAGCGTGGTGGCCAAGGGCACCGCCACCGAGATGGACGCGGGGGCCGAGCGGGACCGAATCGAGTCCCTGCTGCATCCTTGGGTGGCGACGGTGAAGACCCACGTGGTGCGCATCGAGGTCGACGAGATCGAGGGACGCCGCTTCGTCTTCGGCGAGGAGCCCGAACCGGATTACGCGATAGGCGACTGACAACCACCCCGGACCGCTTCTGCACGGAAACGTATCGCAGATCATGCTGGATTCGTATCGCAGATACGATCATTTTTGTATCGTAGTCGGATGGAGTACCTACCGCGAATCGTGGACACGCAGATCGACCGGCTATTCGCAGGCCTGCCTGCTGTCGTCATCGAGGGACCGAAGGCGGTTGGCAAGTCCGTGACCGCGCAGCGCCGCGTCGCCGCGGCGGTGTCGTTGGACGATCCGGACGAGGTTTCGCTAATCAGTGGCGACCCGAGGCGACTCGCACGGCTCGCGAAGCCTCTCCTGATCGACGAATGGCAGCACTACCCGCCGATCTGGGATCGAGTCCGGCACGACGTGGACGCTGGGGCGGCCCCCGGCAGCTACCTGCTCGCCGGCTAGCCTTCCCTGCCGAACCTCCGAAGCACTCAGGTGCCGGCCGGATGGTGACAGTGCGGATGCGACCTCTGAGCCTGGCGGAGCGATGGAGGACCTCGTCGGTGTCGCTGTCTGCGATGCTGACCGGCCGTGCCGAAATCGGTGGGGACACTCAGGCGACTCTCGACGACTACACCGACGAGATCACGTCATCAGGATTTCCGGGCATCCGTTCGGTGCCACACGACGTCCGCGCTGACCTCTTGGATGGCTACGTGAACACCGTCGTGGACCGAGACTTCTCCGAAGCCGGTCGGCCTGTGCGTCGTCCCGCCACCTTGCGGGCGTGGCTCGCGGCCTACGCGGCTGCGACCTCGACTACCACCGCCTACAACGTGATTCTCGACGCGGCAACCCCAGGACTGCCCGACAAGCCGAGCCGCGCCACCATCGTCGCGTATCGCAAGGTCCTCGAGCGGATGTGGCTTCTCGAGGAACTGCCCGCATGGACCGGCTCGCGGAACCTGCTCGCCGCACTCAGGCAAGCGCCGAAGCACCATCTGGCGGATCCGGCATTGGCCGCCAGGCTGCTCAAGGTCAGTAGCCAGGCGCTGCTGAGCACCCCCGATCCGGGCGCCGTGTCAGTCATCCGCAACGGCACGCTCCTCGGCTCGCTGTTCGAAAGCCTGGTCACCCAGTCGGTTCGGGTCTATGCGGATGCGGCACGCGCTCACGTCAGTCATTTGCGCACTCAACGCGGCGACCATGAAGTCGATCTAGTCGTGACGGGACCGGACGGCGGTGTCCTCGCGCTGGAGGTGAAACTCGGGCCAACACCTGACGACCGCGACCTGCGGCACCTCCGGTGGCTCCGAGAACGAATCGGCGACGACCTTGTCGATGCGGCGGTGATCACCACGGGCCCCGCCGCCTACCGCAGGCCGGACGGCATCGCCGTCATCCCCGCGGCACTGTTGGGTCCGTGAGAATTGGCGTCTCGGCTCGCTGGGCGCCTCAGTGACCCCATGATGGGCTGCTTCACCGTCCACCCCCGTTCGATCTGGCAGCCTCTCGTCACGGATACTGGTAGCTGGTTCAGCGCGGGTTAGCCGACGTGAATCACGAGCGGCGCAGGGAATGTGCCAGCCCTCGGTCCGGTGTCCCCAGATCGCGCACGGGACAGGACGCGCCAACTCACCTGATCAAGATTCCGCGGTGCCCTGGTGGAAGCGCTGGCGCCAGTCGGCATCCTTGACCCACAGTGAGCTGCGCAACGCTGAGCCCTGGTCGCCGACCGAGCGCCAGACCAGCAGGATCGATCGGGCGTCCAGCTGGTCGACGGAGACCACCTCGAGCCGGACAGCAGTGCCCAGCGGCCCGATCTCGGCGAGGGTGTCCGCGCGGGTCGAGAGCCGTCCGGAACGGCCGACCTCGCACCAGTCGGGGTGCAGCAGCGCGGCGACCGCGGACGGGTCGGCGCGCACCTCATCGCTGAGCAGCGAGCGCTCCAGCGCGATCACCCGATCGGTGTCGGACGGCTCGGGCTCGGCCAGGTCGGCCATCGCGGAGAACAGGTCCTCCGGCTCCTCCCGCGCCGTGCCCGCACCGGTCGAGGCAGAGTCAGCGTCATCGAGAGCGGAGGGGCCTCGGCCGAGGCCCGGTCCCGCGTCCGGTTCGCGGCCCTGGCTGAACGCCACGGCGGCCGCGTTGGCCAGCCGGTCGGCCTCCTCGTTCAGCGGGTGTCCCGAGTGTCCTTTCACCCATTCGAACTTCACCCGGCGTCCGGCCAGTGCCGCGTCGAGCTCCTTCATGATCTCGACGTTGAGTACGGGTTTCCCGTCGCCCTTGCGCCAGCCTTTGCGCTTCCAGCCCGGCATCCACTTGGTCAGCGAGTTGATCACGTACATCGAGTCGCAGTAGACGAGCAGCTCGTCGTCGACGTCGGCGGTCTGCCGCAGCAGATCGAGCACGGCGGTCAGCTCGCCCATGTTGTTGGTGCCGTGCGCCCAACCCCCGCAGGCCCAGCGTTCGGGGTCGATGTACCAGGCCCAGCCGGCGGGGCCGGGGTTACCGAGGGCGGAGCCGTCCGCGGCGGCGATCAGAGTCACCGGGTCATCGTGCCAGAGCCCGTCCGACAACTACGACGGGTACGGCGGTCCCCCGATGACCTCAGCCGTTGGCATTCAGGGCAGCCGACCACGGTTGACCCGGTCTCCTCGACTCGAGCTCGTGCGCATCTGGTCACGGGGCTGGTGCCGGTAGCTTGGCCCTGTGCAAGGTCCTGTTCATCACATCGAGTTGTGGACGAACGATCTCCGCGGCGTTGCTGATTCCTTCGATTGGCTGTTGTCATGTCTCGGATGGGTGGGCGAGCGTGATCCGGACTGGCCACAGGGCCTGATTTGGCGCCACGACTCAGGCGTGTACCTGGTCTTGGAGGAGTCTTCAGATGTGGTTGACGAGGCCCATGATCGACTGCGTCCTGGCTTGAACCACCTGGCGTTGCGGGTATCCGATCGTGATCGGCTGGACCGGTTGCGTTCGGAGTCACCGCGTCATGGCTGGCAGGAGTTGTTTGCCGACCGGTATCCGCATGCCGGTGGGGAGAGGCATGTGGCGCTGTTCTTGGAGAACAGCCAGGGGTTCGAGATAGAGCTTGTGGTTGGGGCAGAGCCGTAGGCGTTTCCGCCCTAGCTAAGCTCCAGGAAGTCGCCGGCCATCAGCTGCTCCGTCGCGGCGACCGCGTTGACGAACCCGGGTGTGGATCGTTCCGGGTCACGCCGGACGGCCTCGGCGGCGATCTCCTTGGCCTGGGTGATCACGTCGGCATGCTCGAGCACGCTGAGCAGCCTCAGGCTGGACCGCGAACCGGACTGCTCCGCCCCCAGCACGTCACCTTCCCGGCGCTGCAGCAGGTCGAGTTCGGCCAACTCGAAACCGTCGTTGGTGGCGGCCACGGCGTCCAACCGTTGCCGGATGGTCTCCTCCGCCAGCGCGGACGAGATCAGCAGACAAACCCCCGGGTGCTCGCCACGTCCGATCCGGCCGCGCAGCTGGTGCAGCTGGGAGATGCCGAAGCGCTCGGCGTCCCAGATCACCATCATGGTGGCGTTCGGGACGTCGACACCGACCTCGATCACGGTGGTGGCTACCAGCACGTTGACCTCGCCGGCGGCGAAGGCGGCCATCGTGGCCTCTTTCGCGTCGGAGGCCAACTGCCCGTGCAGCACCTCCACCCGGACGCCACTCAGCGCCCCGGCGCTGAGCCGCTCGGCCAGCTCGACCACCCCGACACCCTCGTCGCCGGAGTTAATCCGGGGCACCACCACGAACGCCTGGCGACCCTGCGCCACCTCTTCGGCGACCCGTTGCCAGGCCCGCTCCACCCAGGCCGGACGCAACGCGGCATCGACCACGACGGTGCCGACGACCTGGCGGCCCGCGGGCAACTCGGCCAGCGTCGAGATGTCGAGGTCGCCGAAGATGGTCATCGCCACCGACCGCGGGATCGGGGTGGCTGTCAGCACCAGCACGTGCGGCCGAGCGGACGCCTTGTCGGTGAGGGCGCCGCGCTGCTCGACGCCGAAGCGGTGCTGTTCGTCGATCACGACGAAGCCGAGATCGGCGAACTGCACCTTGTCGTGCAGCAGGGCGTGGGTGCCGACCACGATCCCGGCCTCCCCGGACGCCGCCCGCAGCAGCGCGGACCGCTTCGCGGCGGCCGGCATCGACCCGGTGAGCAGCACCACATCGGTGGCGGCGTCAGGCGCGCCGAGCAGCCGCCCGCCGGCCAGGTCGCCCATCAACGCCCGGATGGTGGCGAAATGCTGGTGGGCGAGCACCTCGGTCGGCGCCAGCAGAGCACATTGGCCACCGGTGTCGACCACCGCCAGCATGGCGCGCAGTGCGACCACCGTCTTGCCGGAGCCCACCTCGCCCTGCAGCAGTCGCTGCATCGGGCGGGACCGGTCGAGCTCGGCGAACAAGGTGTCGCACACCTGCCGCTGCCCGGCGGTGAGCGTGAACGGCAACCGGGCGTCCAGCGCGTCGAGCAGTCCGCCCGAGGCTGCTCGACGCCGGATCGCCGTATGAGTGGCGGCGTCGGCGCGACGATAGGCCATGGTCAACTGGGTGGCGAAGGCCTCGTCGAACCGCAACCGCTCGGCTCCCGCCGAGGCCTCGGCCACCGTGTGTGGTTGGTGGACGGCGGCGAACGCGTCCGCCTGGCGCATCACGTCGGCCTCGTCGAGCACCCACTCGGGCCACGGATCCTCCGCACCGGACAGGGTGGCCAGCGCGAGCCGGCAGCATTCGGCGACCTTCCAGGTCGGCAACTTGGCGGTCGCCGGGTACATGCCGACCAGGCCCGAACGACTCATCGTGGCCAGCCGCTGCTTCTCTTCCGACGAGCCGACGATGGCGCCCGCGGCGTCCAGCATGACGAACTCGGGGTGGGTCAGCTGCAGTTGGTCGCGGAACCGGCCCACCTTGCCGACGAAAATGCCGCGGACCCCCTTGCCCAGCTCCCGCTCCCAGTACTCGACCAGATGGTCCCGCCCGAAGAAGGTGACGGCCAGGTAGCCCTCGCCGTCGGTCAGGGTCACCTCGAGCCGGCTCGGACGCCCGCCGCGACGCGACTGACCGCCATAGCCGCCCGCGCCGCGGATCACATTGGTGCGGCTCACCCGGGCCATCACGGCAACGTGCTCACCCTCCTCCAGGGTGGCCAGGTCGGTGAGCTCCGTCCCCGACAGGTAACGCCGCGGCAGATGGCGCAGCAGGTCGCCGACGGTGTACACACGGAGCTTCTCGAACTCCTTCGCCGTCCGGGCGCCCACCACGTCGGCCACCGGCGTGTGCAGTTCGCGATACGCCTGCGTCTGCCACATCACCATGGTCGGCATGCTAACCGGAGGCTGTGACACGTTTCACCGAGCGTGCCGACTGGTTCGGACGCGAACCTCAGCGCAACGCTCCGCGGATCACCCGAACGGGACGATGACTCCGTAAGCTCGCGCCCATGCCGATGACCCGCAACCAACTGATCGAGATCCTGGCCGAGGCGGACCCGGTAGGGCTGATCGCGGCCGGAGCCCCGCGAAACGAGTACGCGTCCGAGGCGGACGAGATCCTTGCGTTGCACGGGGTCCCGAGGCTGACCGAGGTCACCGGCATCTTCGGCGTCAGTTTCGCCGACCCGGGGGCATGCACCAGGGAGACGGCGCGGTGGATTCTCGACGAGATGGCCCGCCGGTCCGACTGAGCCGGGCCGCGGAATTGAGCAGGACCGGGAAAGCAGAAGGACCCGCCGTGACGGGTCCTTGAGCGTGCCGGTCAGGTCAGCGGGTGACCTTGCCGGACTTCAGGCACGAAGTGCAGACGTTGAGCCGTTTGGGCGTCCCGCCGACCACCGCGCGAACGCGCTGGATGTTCGGGTTCCACCGACGGTTGGTCTTCTTCTTCGACCAGGGCACGTTGTGGCCAAAGCCTGGGCCCTTGGCGCAGATGTCACACACGGCAGCCACTGGTAACTCCTCGATTGCTTGGGAAACGGGCCCCACGACGAGGGCCTCGTCAACGATACCCGAGCGGACGCCGAGGCGCCTAATCGGGACGACGCCCAGGTGGACCGTCGAACCAGCAACCAATGCGGACGCGATGACGCCCGCGCTGAGAACGAGCGCGCGAGGTCGTCGACCGTCGCCGGAACCCGGTCAGGCTGCGACCACCACCGGCAGGATCATCGGACGGCGGCGGTAGGTGTTGCTCACCCAGCGGCCCACCGTCCGGCGCACCACCTGCTGCAGGCCGCGGACGTCCTCGGAGCCGTCGGCCAGGGCGTCATTCACCGCTTTCACGATCTGGCCCTTGACGCCGTCGAAGACCGAATCGTCCTCGACGAAGCCGCGGGCGTGAATGTCGGGGCCGCTGACCAGGGTCATCGAATGCAGGTTGACCACCACGATGATGCTGATGAAGCCGTCCGCACCGAGGATCTTGCGATCGCTGAGTTCGGCGTCGCCGATATCGCCGACCGTGGAACCGTCCACGAAGATGTAGCCGCAGTCGAGCTTGCCGACCACCCGGGCCCGGCCCTTGGCCAGGTCGACGACGCCACCGTCCTCGACCACGATCGCCCGGTCGCGGGGAACCCCTGTCGCCACCGCCAGGTCGGCGTTGGCGAGCAGATGCCGGATCTCGCCGTGCACCGGCATGACGTTGCGCGGCTGGATCAGGTTGTAGCAGTACAGCAACTCCCCCGCGGAGGCGTGACCGGACACGTGCACGAGCGCGTTGCCCTTGTGCACCACGGTCACCCCGTTGCGCGCCAGGCCGTTGATCACCCGGTACACCGAGTTCTCGTTGCCGGGGATCAGCGAGGACGCCAACAGCACCACGTCGCCGGGGCCCGCCTTCACCACCGGATGCTCGTGGTTGGAGATCCGGGACAGCGCCGACAACGGCTCGCCCTGCGACCCGGTGGAGATCATCACCACCTTGTCGTCGGGGTAGTTCTCCAGCTGCTTCAGTTCGATCAGGGTGTTGGCCGGCACGTTCAGATAGCCGAGCTCCTGCGCCACCGTCATGTTCCGCACCATCGACCGGCCGATGTAGACCACCTTGCGGCCGTGCCGGACGGCGGCGTCCAGCACCTGCTGGACGCGGTGCACGTGGGAGGCGAAACAGGCCACGATCAGCTTCTGCTTGGCTTGGGAGAACACCCGTTCCATCGCCGGCTCGATGTCGCGTTCGTGAGTGGTGAAACCCGGGGTTTCGGCGTTGGTCGAGTCGGCCATGAACAGGTCGACGCCTTCCTCGCCGAGCCGGGAGAAGCCGCGCAGGTCGGTGAGCCGGCGATCCAGAGGCAGCTGATCCATCTTGAAGTCGCCGGTGTGCAGCACCAGGCCGGCCGGCGTCCGGATCGCGACCGCCAGGGCGTCCGGAATGGAATGGTTGACGGCGAGGAACTCCAGGTCGAACGCGCCGACCTTGATCCGGGTGCCCTCGGTCACCACCCGCAGGTTGACGTCGCGCAACCGGTGCTCGCGCAGCTTCTCGCGAACCAGAGCCAGGGTGAGCCGCGACCCGATCACCGGAATATCGGGGCGGCTGCGCAGCAGGTACGGCACGGCACCGATGTGGTCCTCGTGACCGTGGGTCAGCACCAGCGCCTGGATGTCGTCAAACCGCTCCTCGAGGAGGTGCAGGCCGGGCAGGATCAGGTCGACCCCGGGATGGTCGTCGGACGGGAACAACACCCCGCAGTTGACCAGCAGCAGCTGGCCGTCGAACTCGAAGCTGGTGCTGTTCCGGCCGACGTCGCCGAGCCCCCCGAGCGGGGTGACGCGGAGGGTGTCTTTGGCCAGCTTGGGGGGTGTCTTCAGGGACTCACGCACGTCGCTCACCTTATCCCCGCCATATCGGTGCCCGAGTCAGCCGGGCTGGGTGCGGCGCGAGTCGATCCCTATCATGAACCCCGTGATCGCCGACTCCGTCCGCTTGGCCTTGCCCGTCGAGGCCGCCCAGATCGCGTCCATCCAGCGGCGGGTGTGGAACCAGCAACTGCCCGCCGAGGTGGCCGGGTCGGTGCTGGCCGACGTCGACCTGGACGCGATGACCCAGTCCTGGCATGCGGCGATCGTCCGTCCACCGCTGGCTCAGTTCCGGGTGCTGGTTGCCGTGACCGACGACCGGGTGGTCGGTTTTGCCGCCCTCGGACCAAGTGACGATCCGGACGCCGAGGCCGGCGAGGACGGCGTCGTTGCCGAGTTCGCGATCGACCCGGCCGCTCAGCGCTTCGGCCACGGGTCGCGCCTGCTGAACGCCTGCATGGACACCCTGCGCGCCGACGGGTTCGGACGGGCGACCTGGTGGGTCCGCTCCACCGACGACGCCCTGCGCCGCTTCCTGATCGAGTCCGGCTGGGCTGCGGACGGCGGCCACCAGGAGATCGGCCTGGACGACGCCACCCGGGTCAAGCTCGTCCGGCTGCACACCGACATCTCCGCCTGAGCAGCGATCCCCGGCACGCGCCCGCATTGGCTGTCAGGCCAGCTGGTCGAAGCTCAGCAGGCCCCGCGCACGTGCCTTGTCGACGGCAAGCAGTCGGTCGTGCACATCGAGCTTGCTGTAGACGTGCTCGAGATGCTTGCGAACCGTCCTCACGCTGATCCCTTCCTGGTGCGCGATTGCCTGCGCGGTTAACCCTCGGCTCAGCATCCGCAGCGTCTCGTGCTCCCGCGGAGTCAGGGTGCTCGACAGGCCCGGCGCGGGCACATCGGACGGGCGGAGCACCCAGCTCTCGAGACTGGGGCGGATGAACCGGTCGTTGAGCGCGACCAGGACTGGCAGCAGATGCGTAGCCGTAGCCACATCGTCGGCGGTGAAGTCGGACGTCTCGCGGATCAGCACCAATCCCTCACCGACTGCCGGTGGTCTCAACGAAATGACCAGATTGAGCTGGAAGAGTGCTCTGAGGGGCCGGAACACATCGCAGTAGATTGCGGAATTCTTCCATCTCCTGCCATCCACCACATCGGACACTCGACGCGGCGTGAGGTCACCCGGCGCGGCAAGATAGCTGGTAATAGCGGGGTGATTGACCGCGTACTGAATCAATCCATCGGCAAGGGTCAGTTGGTCGTACGGTTCGCCCTCCACCACAGCGGACGCCGTCTGCATGTCGATGCCCGTCCAGATGACCGCATCGCAGTCGATGAGCCAACGCAGACCCTCGCGCGCCGAGAGCCTGAATGCGTCGTGGGACTCGCAACTACCCAGTCGCCGGGACACCTCGAGCACCGCAGACAACTCCGACATGGCCCATTCCTCCAGTCGGTCCACGCGCGTGGGCCATCACTGTTTTAGTCCGCTATAGCCCGTTGCGCAAGGGCACGAACCCGGCGATCTCAACGACGCCGACGACGACCGCCAGCTCTGCAACGACCCGCGGGCCGGCCGGACGCGAGGCCCCGGTGTGCTGGAGACCGCGTCCGGGACCGCTCGCCTGCCGGCGGCCCGCTATACATCCATCGACCAGGGTCCGCACTGGGGTGCAGTCACCGGATCCGGGGCACGGCAGCCGAGGCGTGACGTACGCGGGTTGACGTATTGTCGGGGCTCGGCCAGCGAATGAAACTCTTTACGCCGCCTCCCGGCGGTGGGTTATCGCTCAGCGAACCTTCTCCAACAAGGTGGCTGTCCGCGGCCCAAGTCAGGCAAAAGCGACCCGCGCCGGAATTGAACACCCTGCAATTCCGATGCGAGATCGATCGCCACCAACGACCGAGCGAGGAGTCGAAATGGGCATTTCCGATGGGCAACTGGTCAAAATGCTGACCAGGCCGGAGGTCTATGTCGTGCAAGGCGGACAGCGGCATTGGATTCCCGACCCTCCGACCCTGTTCGCGTCCGGATACGACTGGAGCGCGGTGGAGACGATCTCTTCGTCCGTGATGGGCACCATTCCGCTCGGCGACCCCATCCCGTCCGTGGTGAAGCCCACCGGCGGCGACCTGACCGTGGACACCGGGGACGACTTCCTCGGGGCGGGCCACTACGTCCGCACCCGGCTGCGGCTGACCCGCAGCACGGGCGACCTGTCCGGAACGAATCGCACCTGGACGGTCACCTCGCTCGGGGGCCTATCACGCGGGCGTCTGCGCCATCGTGGTCGACTCCGACGACATCCCGGTGGCGAACGGCCACACCCCGCTGTGGCGGTTCGGCGTGGACGGCAGGTGGATCGGACGCAGCAACCGCACCGACGCCCTCCAGTACGGCATCAGCCCGACGCAGCCGCGCAGGTGGCGGCACTGAAGGTCTTCCACACCTGGGCTCCGGACAGCTTCCAGACCATTCTGGACAAATGGGTCGCAGCCGGTAAGTCGGTGAGCGATTTGGCGACGGACGCCAGCCAGGTAGTGAAGCTGTTCACCGGGAAATAGTGCGATGACAACGCTATGGACTGCGTGGGTTGTCTCGGCAGCACTGCTCCTGCTGGTCGGCGTCATCGCCGGCCAGCAGGTGAAGGGCACGCCGCTGGGCATCCTCATCGATGAGCGGGGCCGGTTCAGCCTGAACCGGTTCCAGATGCTGTGGTGGCTGTGGATCATCCTCTCGATGTCGGCAGCCGTTACCCTGGCCCGGTTCACCGTGCCGAACGCGCAGCCACTCGGCTTCACGATCCCCGGGCCCGTGCTCGCGCTGCTCGGCACGACCGCGGCGACCACCGTGAGTTCTGCCACCGTGAAGGCTCAGCGAAGCCATGCTCGCCCCCACGCCATCGCGGCGTCCGTCCCGATCGAGGCACCTCGTCCGGGTGCCGCGTTCCTCGGACAGATCGTGCTCCAAGAGGAAGGGGCCGGCGCCGACCAGATCATCGACGCCGGGAAATTCCAGTCCTTCATGATCACGCTCTTCCTCGGTGCCGGATATGTGCTGGCCGCCGTCTACGACTTCCTCGGCCGAGGGGTCCCGCTGATCGCCACACCCGCCGACATCTCCCAGCTGCCCGAACTCGACGCCACCTTCGTCGCACTGATGGCCATCAGTTCCGCGTCCTACGTGGGGACCAAGATGATCGGACGCGACGGCGACGCACCATTCAGCGTCGCCGACCGCGACCAGCTGGTCAGCGACGTCCTGGCCGACCATCGCTCCACCGGTGCCGACGTCAACGGCCGCACCATGCGCACCCTGCTCCGCCGGCGCGCGGCGAAGAACTCCCCAGCCACCAACGGCGGCCCCACACCTCGCACCCAGCACGACGACAACGCCAACCGGTAGTCAACGCGGCTTGGAGGCTGTTTCATGACCAACACCATCGTCCTGCCACCGAACGATGCGGCACACCTGACTGCTGCCCGGACTCCCCGATGATTCCGCTGAGCCTGTCGGACCTGACCTCGGCGGTCAAGGACGTCCACCACCTCTATCGCACCCTGGCCGCCGACCTGCGCGACCGCGATGTCCGCCGAGCGATCGCGGCGCACTTCGACGAAATGCTGCGCAATCCCCGATTCCCCTATCGTCGCACCGCAACCTTCGCGAAGGTGGTCGGAGACGCCTCGGCCGACCACGCCGCGACCCGGGCCATCCTGTCCGGACTGATCGTCGGCGGCGTCCGCGGCAGCCTGGGGCATGAGGACGCCTGGGTGCGGCCCGGGAACTGGGTATTGGACGAGCGCGGCCGCGTCGCGCGAGGCGCCGACGGGCGGGGGCTGCTTCGTCCCGGCGTCACTCCCGGCCGACTGTAGTGGCCCGGCTGCCGGGCCTAGGGTGGGAGCAGGAAGGGAACGGACGTGAGCGAACGCGACGAGCACAGCAGGGGTGGGACGTACTCGACCGCGGGCCAGCAGTTCGTCCGTGACACCCGCTACATCAACGACCGGATCGTCGCGCGCCCGGATGCGCCGGGCGACTGGCCGGTGGAGGCGGGCCGGTATCGCCTGATCGCGGCCAGGGCCTGCCCGTGGGCGAACCGGACGCTGATCGTCCGCCGGCTGCTCGGCCTTGAGGACGTGCTTTCGGTCGGGCTGCCCGGACCCACCCACGATGCCGATTCGTGGACCTTCGACCTGGACCCGGGCGGCGTCGATCCGGTCCTGGGCATCCACAAGCTGAAGGACGCCTACGAGAAACGGTTCCCCGGCTATCCGCGCGGCATCACCGTGCCGGCGATCGTCGAGATCGCCACCGGCGAGGTGGTCACCAACGATTTCGATCAGATCACCCGCGACCTGGCCTCCGAATGGACGGCGTTCCAGCGCCCGGACGCACCCGACCTGTGGCCGTCCGAGGTCCGTGACGAGATGGAAGCGGTGATGCGCCGGGTCTACACCGAGGTGAACAACGGCGTCTATCGCTGTGGTTTCGCCGGTAGCCAGGAGGCCTATGACGCCGCCTACGACCGGCTCTGGACGGCGCTGGACTGGCTGGAGGAACGGCTGAGGTCCCGGCGTTTCCTGATGGGCGATGCGATCACTGAGGCCGACGTCCGGCTGTTCACCACGCTGGCCCGGTTCGACGCCGTCTACCACGGGCACTTCAAATGCAACCGGAACAAGCTCGACGAGATGCCGGCGCTGTGGGGGTATGCCCGCGACCTGTACCAGATCCCCGGCTTCGGCGACACCATCGACTTCGTCCAGATCAAGCAGCACTACTACATCGTCCACCGTGATCTGAACCCGCACGGCATCGTCCCCAAAGGCCCGGCCCTGGCCGGCTGGCTGAGCCCGCACGGAAGGGATGAGTTAGGTGGACGTCCGTTTGGCAACGCGACGCCGCCCAGCCCCGTCCGGCCCGGCGAGGAAGTGCCCAACCCCCTCGGCTAGGAAGGTGCCGTTGGTGAGCTTGTCGCCCCGAAAGGGTCTCGACAAGCTCGACCGGCGGATTCGGTTCAGGGGACGGTTCCGACTTGGTTCAGGGGACGGTTCCGACTCCGTTCAGGCGACGGTTCCGACTCCGTTCAGGCGACGGTTCCGACTCAGTTCAGGCGACGGTTCCGATTCGGTTCAGGGGACGTGACCAGTGGAACCGACGGCGGGGAAACTCAGCCGGCGATGTCCTCGAAGCGGCTCAGCGCGCGGAGCTTGTTGGTGGCGTCCAGAGCCGCCACCTTGTAGGCCTCTGACAAGGTGGGATAGTTGAACACGGTGTCGACCAGGTAGTCCACGGTGCCGCCGCAGCCCATCACGGCTTGGCCGATGTGGACCAGGTCGGTGGCGCCGGTGCCGAAGACGTGGACGCCCAGCAGGGTGCGGTCGACGCTGTGCACCAGCAGCTTGAGCATGCCGTAGGAATCGCCGACGATCTGGCCGCGGGCCAGCTCGCGGTACCGGGACAGGCCGGTTTCGTAGGGCACCGACTCGGCGGTCAGCTCGTCCTCGCTCTTCCCGACATAGGAGATCTCGGGAATGGTGTAGATGCCGATCGGCTGCAGCGGGGTGATGCCGCCGGGCTTCTCCCCCATGGCATGCATCGCCGCGAGCCGGCCCTGCTCCATGGAGGTCGCCGCGAGCGCCGGGAAACCGATCACGTCACCGACCGCGTAGATGTGTGGCTGGGCGGTGCGGAAGTGCTCGTCGACGACGATCCGGCCACGTCGGTCGGCCTCCAGCCCGGCGTTCTCCAGCGCCAGCGCGGCGGTGGCGCCCTGGCGTCCGGCCGAGTACATCACCGTATCGGCGGGGATCCGCTTCCCGCTGCCCAAGGTGGTGATGGTGCCGTGCGTGCTGCGCTCCACCCGTTCGACGGTCTCGCCGAACCGGAAGGTGACCGACAGATCCCGCAGATGGAACCGCAGCGACTCGACGATCTCGGCGTCGCAGAAGTCCAGCATCGAGGGCCGCGCGTCCACCACGGTGACCCGGGTGCCGAGGGCGGCGAACATGGATGCGTACTCGATGCCGATCACTCCGGCGCCGACCACCACCATCGTGCCCGGGACCCGCTGGAGGTCGAGGATGCCGTCGGAGTCGACCACGTTGACGTCGTCGAACTCGACGTTGGCGGGACGGGCCGGTTCGGTGCCGGGCGCCAGCACGATCCGGTGCGCGCTGACCGTGTGGTGATCGGCGCCCTCCACCTTGATGGTGTGCGGGTTGAGGAAGGACGCATCCCCGCTATAGAGCGCCACATGGTTGCGCAACAGCTGGTTGCGCACGACCTGCGTCTCGCGTCCGATCACATGCTGGGTACGCGCGGTCAGATCGGTGATGGTGATCTCGTCCTTGACCCGATAGGACGCCCCGTACATATCGCGCTGATGCATGCCGGTCAGGTACAGCACGGCCTCGCGCAGGGTCTTGGACGGGATGGTGCCGGTGTTGATGCAGACTCCGCCCATCATTTGCTTGCGGTCGATGATGGCCACCGAACGGCCCAGTTTGGCGGCCGCGATGGCGGCACGATGCCCGCCCGGACCGCTGCCGACCACCAACAGGTCGTAGTCGTACTTCATCGCGGTCTCCGTCCGTGGGGCTGCCGCGATTATGTCGCCCGGCTGGCGCCGACGGCAATGATCTGCCGGTTACAGCCGCGTGATCAGGACCACAGCCGGTGATAGGCGTTGATCGCCGGCTGGCCGCCGAGGTGGGCGTACAGCACGGTCGAGTCGCGTCCGATCTCGCCCGAGGTAACCAGGTCGATCAGCCCGGCCAGCGATTTGCCCTCGTAGACCGGGTCGGTGATCATCGCCTCCAGCTGTGCGCCCAGCGCGATGGCATTCATGGTGGACTCCACCGGGATGCCGTACAGCTCACCCGCCCACCCCTCCAGGACGGTGATCTCGTCGTCGCGCAGGTCGCGGCCGAGTTCGATCAGCTCGGCGGTGTGCCGGGCGATCCGTCCAACCTGGTCGCGGGTCTGTTCCAGGGTCGCCGAGGCGTCGATGCCGATCACCCGGCGCCGGACGCCGGTCAGGTCTTCCAGCGCGGCGAAGCCGGCGATCATCCCGGCATGGATGGACCCGGTCACCGTGCAGACGATGACGGTGTCGAAGAAGACGCCGAGTTCACGCTCCTGTTCCGCAACCTCGAACGCCCAGTTGGCGAAACCGAGGCCGCCCAGCGGGTGCTCCGACGCTCCGGCCGGGATCGGGTAGGGCTTCCCGCCGGACGCCTCCACCTCGGCGAGCGCGTTTTTCCAGGAGTCGCGGATGCCGATGTCGAAACCGGACGGGTCGAGCCGCGCATCGGCGCCCATCATCCGCGACAGCAGGATGTTGCCGACGCGGTCGTTCGTCGGGTCCTCCCACGGCACCCAATGCTCCTGCACCAGCCGGCACTTCAGCCCCAGATGCGCCGCGACCGCCGCCACCTGCCGGGTGTGATTGGACTGGTAGCCGCCGATCGACACCAGCGTGTCCGCACCGGTGGCCAGCACGTCGGGAACGATGTACTCCAGCTTGCGGACCTTGTTGCCGCCGAAGGCGAGGCCGCTGTTGACGTCCTCACGCTTGGCCCAGATCTGCGCCCCGCCCAGATGCTGGGTGAGCCGCCGCAGCGGGTGGACCGGGCTGGGCCCGAAAGTCAGCGGGTGACGGGGGAAGTCGGCAATGGACATCGGTTCTCCTCGGTCGGCTGGGTGGAGATTACCGCGACAGCGCCGCTTGCCTCGCACCCGGCATGGACGCAGCGGACCCCTCACGCCAAGCCGAGGATGCCTTCGATGCCGATGGTCAGCCCGGGCAGCCCGGGCACGGCACGGACGGCGGCGATCACGCCGGGCATGAACGACACCCGGTCGAGCGAGTCGTGCCGGATGGTCAGGGTTTCACCCTCGCCCCCGAAGAGCACCTCCTGGTGGGCGATCAGCCCGCGCAGCCGGACGCTGTGTACGTGGATGCCATTCAGTTCGGCGCCGCGGGCGCCCGGCAGCGACTGGACGGTGGCGTCCGGCACCGGACCGAGACCGGCCTCGGCCCGCGCGGCGGCGATCCCGTTGACCGTGCTCGCCGAGGTGCCGGACGGCGCATCGGCCTTGTTCGGGTGGTGCAGCTCGATCACCTCGACCGACTCGAAGAACCGGGCCGCCTGCGCACTGAAGTGCATCATCAGCACCGCACCGATGGAGAAGTTGGACGCCACCAGCACGCCGACGCCCCCCGCCTCGGCGAGCGCGCGGACCCGCTCGAGCCGTTCGGCGTCGAAGCCGGTGGTACCCACCACGACGTCGATGCCGCGCTCGGTGCACCAGGCGATGTTGTCCATCACCGCGTCCGGGTGGGTGAAATCGACAACCACCTCGGCCACCTCCACCGCGGACCGGTCGTCACCGGCGTCCACCGCGGCGACCAGCTCCAGCCCATCGGCGGCTTCCACCGCCCGCACCACTTCGGCGCCCATCCGCCCGTGCGCACCGAAAACCGCTACCTTCATCGCTCTCTCCTCCACCGGGTTTCGTCGATGCTCACCCTACTGACCGCACCCCCACCGTCCGCCCGGAGGGGTTTGGGGGGTGGCGGGGGGCATCGGCCGTCAGGCGTCGAAGAGCGACGAGATCGACTCGCCGCTGTGGATCCGGCGGACGGCCTCGGCGAACAGGGGCGCCACCGACAGCACCGTGAGCCGGTCGAGCTCGCCGGCCACCCGGGGCGGCACTGTGTTGGTGCAGACGATCTCCTTGAGGTCGTGCTGAGCGTTCAGCCGCTCCACCGCCGGGCCGGTAAACAGTCCGTGCACGCAGGCGGCGGTGATCGAGTTGACGCCGACCTCGCGCAACTTCGCGAACAACTCCATCAGCGAGCCGGCGGTGGCGATCTCGTCGTCGAGGACGATCACGTCCTTGCCGCGCACATCGCCCACGATGCTGTCGATCACCACCCGGTCGTCGGTGAGCCGGCGCTTGGCCCCGGCGGCGACGGGCACGTCCAGCAGCCGGGCGAAATGGTTGGCCTCTTTGACGTTGCCGAAGTCGGGCGACACCACGACCGCGTTCGACAAGTCACCGTTGTTGCGGAAATGCCTGGCCAGCACGTGATTGGCGCTCAGGTGGTCGACCGGCATCTCGAACATGCCGTGCACCTGCGGCGAATGCAGCGCCATCGTCACGACCCGCTGGGCCCCCGCCTTGTGCAGCAGGTCAGCCACCAGCCGGGCGCCGATCGAGATCCGCGGGGCGTCCTTCTTGTCGCTGCGGGCGTAGGCGTAATGCGGCATCACCACCGTCAGATGTCCCGCCGAGGCGCCGCGGGCGGCGTCCAGCATGAGCAGCAACTCGACGAGGTTCTCCTGCACCGGCGGCACCAGCGGCTGGACGATGAAGACGTCCCGCTTGCGACAGTTCCCGTCCAGATGCACCTGCAGGCAGTCGTTGCTGAACCGGGTCGTCTCCGACGGTGAGAGCGGAATGCCGAGCAGGTCGCAGATCTCCTGCGCGAACTCACGATGTGCGGAGCCGGAGAAGACGGTGATGTCGCTGGCCACGGGACGTGACCTTAGCCCAGATCTGCCGATCTGCGCCTACTGCGCCACGGCGTCCCTCGTTGGTGGAAGAGGCCCGGCGGACGTCGCCAGGCCCAAGACCGTTCGCGTTCCGGGTCGACTCTTGTAGCCTTCCACCATGTCGGAACTCACCCCCAAGGGCCGGCGCACCCAGCATTGCCGCGCACTCAGAACCCGCCTGTCGTGTTGACCTCCCACGCCGTCGGTGCCGACGAGTTGCGCGCCGCGCTCGGCGCCGGCGAGATCGTCCCCTGGTACCAGCCCATCATCGACCTGACCAGCGGTGACGTCCACGGCGTCGAGGCTCTCGCCCGCTGGCATCGCCCGGACGGGCTGCTCAGCCCAGCCGATTTCGTCCCGCTCGCGGAGGCCAGCGATATGGTCATCGAGCTCGACCTGGCGGTGATCAGGCAGGCCCTTGCCGATCTGGGTCGATGGCAACACACCCGGCCCGGATTCGAACTCAACGTCAACGTCTCCGGACGGCATCTGGATTCGAGCACCGGGGTCGCCCAGGTGATCGCTGCCGTCGAAGAGGCCGGCGTGCCGCCCGGGTCGGTCTGCATCGAACTCACCGAATCGGCCCGGCCGGCCAGCGCCGACGTGGGTGCCGCGGGTCTGGACACCCTGCGCGGGCACGGCCTTCCGGTCTGGCTCGACGACTTCGGTTCCGGCTACTACGGCTTGCGCGACTTGATCCGGCTCCCGGTCAACGGGATCAAATTCGACCGATCCTTCACCGCCGAGCTCAACCGTCCGCGCACGGCACCGTTGATCGGCGCGCTCACCGAGGCCGCTCACCGGATGGGTTTGAGGGTCACCGTCGAGGGCATTGAGACCGCGACGCAAGCGGCGGCCGTCCGTCAGCTGGGCTGCGATCTGGGACAGGGCTACCTGTGGTCGCCGGCGCTCTCGGCCGAGAAGCTGGAGGGCTGGCTCAGCACCTCGACACCTGCGGTCCCGGCGTAGAGCGGCCCGAGTCCCAGTTCGCAGCCTGCGGCGGCAACCACCTCGGCCTCGGATTCGGTGACGATCCCGGAGGCGATCACGCGATAGCCGAACGCATGGGCCGTCTCGACGGTAAGCCGCAGCAGCATGTCACCGGCACCGGTGTCGAGCAGCCTCGGGTCGAGCCGGACGAAATCGAACGGGGCCCGGGTCCACCGATCCGTCCCGCTGTCGTCGCCACCGAAACTGTCCGCGCAGATCCGGACGCCCAACGTCCGGAGCTGCCGCAGGGTGTCGAGCACCTGCGCGGTGCCCACCTCGTCGGAGGGCACCAGCAATATCAGCCGCTGCGCCACCAGACCGGCCGCCAAGGCGGCGCTCACCTCGGCGACCACCGTGCCCTGGGAGAGGTGACGTCCGCTCACCGGCACCAGCAGCCAGCCCTCACCCGGCTGGGTCAGCACACCCCGGCGCAGCACCCAGCCGTCCAGATCGCACAGGTGGTCGGTGCCCCTGGCCAGCGGCAGCAACTGCCGCCGTTGCCACAGCGCACCGGTGGGGCCGGGCACCATCACCTCGAGTTCGTCGCCGGCAAGCCGGTCGGTACCCAGATCGATGATCGGACTGGTGCGCACCGAGGCCGTGTCATCGCGGAGAGCGCCCGCGATCGCGGCCTGGACCGCGGCCCGACGCTCGATCTCGGCGCGCTGGGACGGCGCGAACACCTCGACGCGTCCGCGCCCGGTCGCCTTGGCCCGGAAGACGGCATGGTCGGCTTCCTGCAGCAGCCGCTCCGGGTCGGTCGGCAGGTCGGTGTTGACCGTCACCCCGATGCTGGCGCCGATTCTGGCCTCGCGGCCCGAGCTCAGCGGGATCGGCTCGGCCAGGACGGCGACCAGCCGCTCGGCCACAGCGACCGCGTTCACTTCGTCGGCGACCGGTTCGAGCAGCACGACGAACTCGTCGCCGCCCAACCGGGCCACCACATCTCCGGCCCGGACGCCCTCCTGCATGCGCCGTCCGGCGACCGTGAGCACCTGGTCGCCGGCGGCATGACCCAGGGTGTCGTTGACCTGTTTGAAGCCGTCCAGATCGATGTACAGCAGGCCCACCACGTCACCGGAGCGGCGAGCCCGGTTGAGTGCGCCACGAATCAACTCCAGCACCTGGACCCGGTTCGCCAGCCCGGTGAGCGCATCGTGGGTGGCTTGGTGGGCGAGCGCGATCAGCGCGCGTTCCCGCTCGTCCCGCGCCTGTTCCATCGCCGCCATGGCGACCCCGATCCGGGCGATCACCAGACCGCAGATCACTGCCCAGCCCACCACCAGCGGCCAGACATCAATGTCCTGACCGACCAGTTCCTTGCCGGCCAGCAAGGCGCCCGGCATCACCAGTGCCAGCGCCAGGGCGATCATCCCGGTCCGGCTGAACCCCCGCTCGGCCTCGTGCGTCGTCCCCGGCACCTGGATCATCGACGGGTGCAGCGCAGCCACTCCCCACAACAGGTAGGAGGCCATCCAGATGATCTCCAGGTGGTCGCTGGACGCCCAGGTCAGCTGCTCCAGCGCCGAGGCGAGGACGTCGGCGAGCAGCAATGCGCTCACCGCGCCGACCAGGAGCCAGAACGACGGCGTCCGGCCCCAGGGCGCTCCGACCAACGGAACCAGAAACGCGGCCAGGACCACGTCGAAGATCGGGTAGGCCAGGCTGACGGCGGCCGCCACCGCCGAAACGTTCAGCGCCGATAGCGTCGGCTGGGCCAGCGCAACCCAAGTCAACAGACCCAGCGCCATCACCAGGATCGCGCCGTCCAGCACACCGGCCAGTCCGCGCCGGCGGCGCTCGCGGCTGAGCAGCAGCAGTCCGAGGCCCAGCACCGGGTAGCCGATCAGGTAGACCACGTCGGAGGGTGCCGGGAACGCCTGCTCGCCGAGCAGGTCGGCATAGATCGCACCCACCATGTCGGCCACGCCCCAGATCAGTTGGGCGACCGCCATCAGGTACCAGGCCAGGGCGCGGGCCGGGCGATGCATCCGGACGCCGGCGACGATGCTGACCGCCGCGATCGGGCCGAAGGCCGCGAATGCGATCGACCGGGGCAGCCCGTCCGGCAACAGCCGGCTCACCACGATGCCGACGGCGCCCACTACGAGGAGCAGCAGCCATGCCGACGACACCGGGTTACGCCGTGGGGCCGCGGTGTCGATCATCACCCGCCCCTCAGTCATGGCGCGTCCCAGGCTCGGGCCGGGCGGCAGCCGGGCCGTACTGGACGACCAGTGTGGGTGTCCGGCTGGACCGTGCGCCGCTGCGCAGGGCCACTGCCGGCACGTCGTCCGGCAACCCGTTAACGACCCCCCGCGGCGTGTGGAAGATCCACAGCGCGATCGTTCGGTAGGCCACCCAGTCACCGAACCGGACGCGGAACGACGCGATGTCGGCGCCGTCACGACTGTGCACCCGGACCGCCTCCAGCACGACCGGTTCGCTCTGTCCGGGCAGTACCAGCTCGATCTCGGACGCAGACGGCAGCGTCCCGGTGGGCACCGCGACAGCCACACCGCCCAGGGAGATGTCCTGCAGGCGGCCCTCGACGCCGTTCACCGTGATCGGCGCGCTGACCTCGGCTCGGTAGGCGTTGCGTCGCGAGGTGGCGAACTCCGCAGCCTGGATCCGCCGGATGCCCATCAGCAGCACCGCTCCGGCCAGCACCACCCAGGCGCCGGCGGTCACCGTCGAGGACGGCGACGTCCGCCAGGGCACCGCCCCCGCGACGCCGGCTCCGGCGTACAGCACAACCGCTACGGTCATGCCGAGCAGCCACCACAGAATCTGCGGCACATGCCCGCGCAACCGCTCGTCGGCACCGGCCTTCGGGGTGACCGCGAAGTCCAGCGAGCGCCGGGTCAGCAGCCACCACAGGCAGGCCAGGCCGACCGGGATCCGCAGGATCCGCAGGGCGAACGCAGTGCCCCAATGCAGATGCAGCCGATAAAGCCGCCGGGCACCCCACAACCGGATGACGAAGAGCGCGGCGAACACCGCCATGAACAGCCAGGGGTCGGCGGTCGAGACCTGGGCGCCGCTGAGCAGCACCACCACCGGGATCATGAAGCCCAGCACGGTCGCCACGCCCTCCAGCCACCACACGGTGGCGTCCAGGTATTCGTAGTAGCTGCGCCAGGACAGCCAGCGCTTGGCGGCCCAGAGCCGCTCCTTGACCAGCACCTGCATGCAGCCCATCCCCCAGCGGCGACGCTGCAGCAGGTACTGCTCGGGAGTGTCCGGCGCCAGGCCCAGGGCGAGAACCTGATGATGGTAGGCGGATTTCCACCCCGCCCTGATCAGCAGCATCGTGGTGTGGAAGTCCTCCACGATGGTGTCGGTCGCGATCCCGCCGATCTGCTGCAGCGCGCTCACCCTGATGAACGAGGTGGAGCCGCACCAGGACGTCCCGGCACCGGCGCGGTCGCGGGCCGGCAGCTGGACGTGGAAGAAGACCCCCTGCTCGCCGGTGTCGCCGTCGTCGTCGAAGGCCCCCGAGTTGTAGTAGGTCTGCGGAGCCTGGACGAGCGCCAGTTCGGGATCTCGGAACCAGCCCAGGGTGTCGGTCAGGAAGTGCGGCAGCGGCACATGGTCGCAGTCCAGGACGCCGATTACGTCGATCGGCTCAGCCCCGGCGGCGACCTCGGCGGCCATCAGTCCCAGGGCGTGATTCATATTGCCGGCCTTGGCGTGGGTGTGCTCGTCGCGCCGCACGTAGCGGGCGCCGTAGCTCTCGCAGAGCTCCCGCACCCAGGGCCGGTCGCCGTCGTCGAGCACCCAGGTCTGGTGGGCCGGCTCGAGTGCGATGGCGGCAGCGATGGTCGGGGCGATCACCTCGACCGGTTCGTTGTAGGTGGGAATGAACACGGCGGCGCGCAGTCCCGGCTCGACAGTCGTCACCGGCGCCGGGCCCGAGCAGTCGAGGCGCCACAGGTTGACCGCCCGGATCGCCAGCCCGGTCACCGGCAGCACCTCGAACGCCACCAGCAGCCAGGCGGCGAACAGGTTCCAGCCGCCCGCCGGCATGGTGAACATGATCCGCCAGGTGCCGTAGACGAGAATCGCCGTGATCGAGACCAGTACCCCGATCCGCGCCCAGACCCGAGAGCGGGTGGTTTCGGTGCCGAGCAGCCGCAGTCCGGGCGCCCAGCCGGCGAGGCGGGCGTCCGGTCGGGACGAGAAGCGCGCAGCGTCGGCGCGGAACGAGGTGCGACGCAGGGCGGGCTGCGTGCGGGGCGCCGGGGGCTGGACGGCGTCCGTCTCGGCACGGGATGGGTCGGTCAGCTGAGACCGCTGGTCGTACACCGTTACATCTCCTCGGAGTCGCCGAAATGGGCTCCCCCGAGTACGCCCAGCTTAATCGCAGGAAGCCGCCACCCGAAAATCAGCTCAGCGCAGGCCGGCGAGGTTCACTTGGCACGCGGGGACGGTTCTCTTCGTTCCGCTCCGGCACGCCGGGGACGGTTCCTTTCGTTCCACTCCGGCACGCCGGGGACGGTTCCTTTCGTTCCACTCCGGCACGCCGGAAATGGTCCTTCACGTTCCAATCCTCGGCTCCGGTGGGACGAAAAGAACCGTCCCCCCGTACCGCCGGCGGGACGAACAGAACCGTCCCTCAGTGCCACCCGGGTGGGGCGTTCTCGTCAGCCGCAGCTCTAACCGGCCGGTACCTAACCGCCGCCGAAGGTCGCCCGCAGCAGCGTGCCCCGCGGCTGGGCGTCCTCGATCGTGAACGAGCCGCCGAGTTCCTCGCAGCGCTGCCGCATCGACTCGGTGCCGACGCCGCCGTCCCGGGGCCGGCGTAGCCGCGTCCGTCGTCGGCGACGGTGAGGACGAGTTGATCCGCCGTCCGTTCGATCCGTACCGCGATGGTGCTCGCGGCGGCGTGCCGCACGCAGTTGATCAGCGCCTCGTCCAGGACGCGGTAGAGCGCCACCTCGACTGCGGCCGGCACCCCGTCCAACCGATCCGGCATGGCCAGGTCGATCTGCAGGCCGCCGTGGGCGTGCCGGTCGGTCACCCCGGCGAGAGCGGCGGCGAGTCCACGGTCCAGCGCGGGCGGGCGCAGGCCCTCGATCGCGCGCCGCAACTCGGTCGACGCCAGGCCGAGATCGTCCTCGATGGCGCGCAGGGCGGTGACGTCGTGATCCGGTTCGAGCCCGGGCAGCGCAGCCCGCAGCTGCATCCGTGCCCCGCTGAGGGCCGGACCGACCCCGTCGTGCAGATCCTTGCGGAGCCTGCGGCGCTCCTCCTCGCGGGCGGTGACCAGCCGCTCCCGGGCCTGCTGCAGGTCACGGATCAGCCGGACTGCGGCCGCCGGTGCCGCCGCCTGCAGGGCGAGGGTGTCGAGCAGGTGCCGTTCGCGGCGCGTCCACGGCTCGTCCGGCGCCCGTTGCTGCACCGCCAGTTCGCCGATCCGGACGCCACGGTAGACCAGTTCGAGCGAGGTCACCGGCCAGGGTCGCCGGCTCCCGGCGGCCCGCTCCGGCCGGACGTCCGGGTCCAGCAGCACCGCGACGTACGGCACCCGCAACCCCTCGGCGACGCCGTCCACGACGGCGGTCAGCATGTCGTCCGGGGTGAGCGCGGTGCCGACGCCCCTGGCCAGCGAGGTGAGCAGTTCGACCGGACGCCCGCTGGTGCCGTACAGCCAGCGATCGATGAGTCGTTGCAGCCAGCCGTGCAACGGCAGCACCGCGAGCGCCGCGACGGCGGCCGCGAAGGGTGCCGGCACCCCGGTCCACTGCACCACCAGGGCCGGCAGCGTGGCATAGATCGCGGCCGCCACCAGGGTCAGGGTGCCGTAGAGCAACGACCGGTGGACCACCGTGTCGATGTCGTACAGCCCGTACCGGGCGATCGCGATCACGCCTGCCGCCGGGAACGCCAGTGCGACCAGCACCGCCGTCATCGGGACGTTCGCCGCCTCCAGCACCATGCCCAGGATGAGCAGCGCGGTGGATGCCGCCGCCCAGACCAGCGGGCCCCGTTCGGCCACGGACGCCCGCCTGATCCGGGTCACGATCGCGACCAACGCCAGCAGGGCCGCCACCAGCAGCGACACCAGCCCGATGATGCCGGCGACCTGATCCCAGCCCAGCCCGCTCTCTTGCCCGGCTGTCGCCGGTTCGCCGGCGGTCCGGGCACCGTACGCCACGAAGCCCACCACTCCGACGAGCAGCCCGACGACCGCGACCAGCACCGGCACACGCCACCGCCGCGAGGGTAGGACGCCGTCCGGGAAGAAGCAGCCGCTCAACGCCAGGACGGCATAGCTGGGGAAGGAGGCCCACTCGCTGAGCACCACCAGCGGCCCGGACGTGGCGAGCGCGACGTCCACCGAGAGGGCAGCCAGGATGCCCACCAGCAGCAGCAGCCATCCGTAGCGGTTGCCGGGCGCATGACTGGCGATCCGGGCGCCGACGACCAACGTGGCGACGGCAAGGACACAATCACGGATCGCCAGGTCGGAGTGAATGGTGGCGTCGATGGCCAGGCCGCCCAACGCGGCGACGAGGCCGGTGCCGGCGATGACCCAGGCCAGGACGGGAGCCGGTCCGGTGCGTGAAGCCATGGCGACGTCCGGTGTCAGCACTTCATGCGCAGCAACCAGCAGAGCATGCCGTAGATCGGGTTGCGGGCACTCGCCGGCCCGCTGTTGCTCCACACTCCCCGGTCCAGGTTCGGCAGCCCCATGTCAACGATCGACCACGCATCGTCCTCGGTCGAGAATCCCTGTTCGATCGCCCGCCACACCGTGGCGACGGTGAGCACGATGGTGCCGTCCGGCAGGTCGAGCGGGTCATCGGAGTCGGGGCCGGCCACAACGGGCGCCAGCGCGTACGCCTTGTCCACCCAGGCCTGCAACGCCGGGGTCGCGTCGACCACCAGGCAACGGCGCGGGACGTCGTCGACCGGCGCGGGCTCCGGGGTGGGGGTCTCTTCGGTCATCGGGACTCCTCTCGTTGTCGATGAGCCGCACAGTACGGCCATCGACAGCAAGTTCCACAGGCCGCTGACATTGATACGTAGTTTTCCTACGCTGTCCATCGCTACGCACTTTTCCTACGCTGTCGCCCATGGGAGACGACGCGAGGCCCGCGCTGGTGCTGCTCGTCGACGATCACCCGGTGGTCCGGCGGGGCTTAGCGGCCATGCTGGCCGGTGAAACGTGGGTCGGACGGCTGCTCGAGGCCGGGACCGTCGCCGAGGCGCTGCGGCTCGCCGTCCTGGAGAAGCCGGACGCCGCCGTGGTCGACCTCGGGCTGCCGGACGGCGACGGGGTGAGCCTGATCCGGCGGCTGCGACATGCCGTCCCCGGCTGCCTGGTGCTGGTTCTCACCATGACCCAGGACGAGGCGACGGTGCAGGCCTGCCTGGCGGCGGGGGCCACCGGCTACCTGCTCAAGGAGTCGGCACCGGACGCCCTGCTCCCGGCCCTGCGGACGGTGCTGGACGGCGGTCTGGTGCTGGGCCCGCAGGTGGCCGGCGGTGCGCTGACCGGCCTCCGGCGCGACATTCCCGCCCCGTTCGACCTGCTCAGCCCCCGCGAGTTGCAGCATGTCGGGCTGCTCGCCGGCGGGCTCTCCGGCGCGCAGATCGCCGCCACCCTGAACGTGACCGAGAAGACCGTCCGCAACCAGATGGCGGCGATCCTGGCCAAGCTCGGCATCGCCGACCGGGTGCGGGTGGCGTTGCTGGCCCGCGACGCCGGACTGCACGAACGATGAACCCGTCCCGGGTGGCCCGCCCGAACCGCCGGGCGTTCTTCCCGGACGCGGCGGGCGGATCTCCCCGCCGCACATCCCGCGCCGAGCACACGCTGAAGCATGACTTCACAGATGCTCAGCCCAGTGGCGAAGCTTCGTCACGACGAGTGGCCCGACGATCTTCTGCAACGGCTCGCCGCCGGCGATTCCGCGCTCTGGGCGGACGTCGTCCGCGCTTTCCGGCCCTGCCTGCTGGCCCGTGCGTCCGAGGTGGGATTGAAGCCCTGGCAGCGCCAGGACATGGAGCAGCGGGTCTGGCTGGCCCTGCTGCAGCACGCCACCGCGATCCGCAACCCGGCGTGCCTGCCGGGTTGGCTGTCCACCACCGCCCGCCGGACGGCTCTCACGTTGCTTCGCGAGGAGGGCCGCGAGGTGGTTGTCGAGCAGCTGCCCGAGCGGGCCACCCGGGCCGAGAGCGACGTCGAACGCCGCTGCCTGGACCGGCAGCAATTGCGCGAACTCCACGCGGCGGTGGCTCAGCTGCCACCCCAGCAGCGGGCCGTGGTGCGCGGCCTGCTCCGCGAGTTGTCCTACGACGAACTGGCGTCGCTGGCCGGCATGGCGATCGGCAGCATCGGACCCACCCGGCAGCGTGCACTGACCCGGCTCCGGGTCGCGCTCCGAGCCGCCTGAGACCAGGTCGGACCATCCCTCCGCCCCCGGCCGAGGCCTCCGCGCCGCACCGGGACGTCACCGATTCTCGACCGCTCGACCGGCGGCGGTCCCTGCTTGTCCGAGCCGTCCCCACGAGAGGAACCACCCATGGCCGACCCGCCTCCCACCGAGTCCATCTATCAACGACGCCGGCCCTTCCGGGTGATCGTCCGGCTCAGCCGCGACATCGCCACCGACGCCTACCGCGACCTGCGTGAGGCGGCGGGCCGAACCGGTCTGAAGGGCCTCAGCAGCGTTCTGGAGCAGCTCGACGTCACCGGGCCGCGACTGATCACCGCGCTCGATCCCGGTCGGCTGCGGGAAATCGAGAACCGCCGGGACGCGGATCGCGACCAGCCCAGCCTCACCCAGTACTGGCAGATCGACCTGACCGGCCGCGACCTGGATCCGAACGAGGTCGCCGCGGCACTCACCGGCCAGGAGGGCGTTGACGTCGCCTACGTCGAGGCGCCGGCGATCGAGGCCGGCGGCCCGGACGGCCGGGGTGCCGCCGCCACGGCAACCGCGTCGCTCAACCATCTCGACGCGGCACCGATCGGCAGCAACGTCCGCTGGGCCTGGGAGAAGGTTGCGGGTTTTGCCGCGGACGTCCAGGTGCTCGACGTGGAATCCGGCTGGGACCTCAGCCACGAGGCGCTGAAGCCGCTCAACGTGTCGGTGGTCAGTGGCGTCAACCAATTCGGGGTGAACGGCTACTCCGACAACCACGGGACGGCCGCGCTCGGCATCGTCGCCGGCATGTTCGTGGCGCCGCAGGGCGTCGAGGGTATCTGCTCACCGGCGACGGTGTTCGCGGCGTCCCCGTTCAACGGTGCGGCGCCCGCGCAGCCACTGGCCGACGTCCTGGTCGCCGCAGTCACCGTGCTGCACCCCGGCGATGTCGTGCTGATCGAGGTCGCCGCCCTGGAGGACGGCGTCAGCACCCGCTTCCAGCGCCCGATCGAGCGCGACGAGCACGTTCGGCAAGCCATCTTGCTGCTCACCGGAATCGGGATCGTGGTGATCGAGCCGGCGGGCAACGGCAACAAGGACCTGGCCAAACTCGGCATCGACAACGGCCGTTGCCAGCTCGACATCAACGGACCGGGCTTTGTCGATTCACACGCGGTGCTCGTGGGTGGCGCGTTTGTCGATCCGGATGCTGCGCCGGGCTCGGTGGCGCGGCGCTGGGTCAGCGGCGACGACCCTCGGATCGGCTCCAACTTCGGCAACCGGGTGAACTGCTACTCGTGGGCCCGCCAGGTGTACACCAGCGGGTGCGCACCCTGGCGCAGCTGCGCCGCCTCCGCCGGCTACCAGAACTTCAACGGCACGAGTTCGGCCAGTGCGATCATCGCCGGCGTGGCCGTCCTGGTACAGACGATGCTCAGGGCCGCAGGCCGGCCGCCGCTCACCCCCGACCAGATGCGTGCGGTGCTGGCGGACGCCGGCAACGGCACGGCGTCCGAACCGAACTCCGGGATCGGCCCGATGCCCGACCTGGAACGCGTCGCCGCCGCGCTCGGCCTCTGAGGCACCCGCCGGACGGCGTCCCGCTGGTCACAGCTTGTCGAGACCCCCACCGACCGACAGCCCGCCGGTCGAACTTGTCGAGACCCCTGGACGTCTCCGCCGGACGCGCACGAAAGCCAACGGCGCCGGATCCCGAAGGATCCGGCGCCGTGCTTGTGCTGAGCGGCGGGGAGAACCCGCCGTGCTGATTGAGCCTATCGAGAACCCCTAGTCAGCAGGATGTCCAAGGGTCTCGACAAGCTCGACCAGCGAGGGTCGGCGACGATCAGGCGTCAACCTTCTCTTCGACCACAGGGATCAGCGACAGCTTGCCGCGATCGTCAACCTCGGAGATCTCGACCTGGATCTTCTGGCCGACGCTCACCACGTCCTCGACGTTCTCGACCCGCTGGCCGTCGTTCAGCGTGCGCAGCTTCGAGATGTGCAGCAGGCCGTCCTTGCCGGGCAGCAGCGAGACGAAGGCGCCGAACGGCATGGTCTTGACGACCGTGCCCAGGTAGCGCTCGCCCTTCTCGGGCATCGTCGGGTTGGCGATGGCGTTGATCATCGAGCGGGCGGCGTCCGCGGCCTCGCCGTTGTCGGCACCGATGTAGATGGTGCCGTCGTCCTCGATCGAGATGTTGGCGCCGGTGTCGTCCTGGATCTGGTTGATCATCTTGCCCTTGGGGCCGATCACCTCGCCGATCTTGTCGACCGGGATCTTGATGGTGATGATCCGCGGTGCGAACGGCGACATCTCGTCCGGGGTGTCGATGGCCTCGCCCATCACGTCCAGGATGGTGTGCCGGGCGTCGCGGGCCTGCTGCAGGGCACCGGCCAGCACGTCGGACGGAATGCCGTCGAGCTTGGTGTCGAGCTGCAGGGCGGTGACGAAGTCACGGGTGCCGGCGACCTTGAAGTCCATGTCGCCGAGCGCGTCCTCGGTGCCCAGGATGTCGGTCAGCGCCAGGTAGCGCATCTGGCCGTCGATCTCGTCGCTCATCAGACCCATCGCGATGCCCGCGACCGGCGCCTTCAGCGGCACGCCCGCGTTCAGCAGCGCCAGCGTGGACGCACACACCGAACCCATCGACGTCGAACCGTTCGAGCCGAGTGCCTCGGACACCTGGCGGATCGCGTAGGGGAACTCCTCGCGCTTGGGCAGCACCGGCACCAGGGCCCGCTCGGCGAGCGCACCATGGCCGATCTCGCGCCGCTTCGGCGAACCGACCCGGCCGGTCTCACCGGTCGAGTAGGGCGGGAAGTTGTAGTTGTGCATGTAGCGCTTGGTGGTCTCGGGCGCCAGCGAATCGATCTTCTGCTCCATGTCGAGCATGTTCAGCGTGCTCACGCCCAGGATCTGGGTCTCGCCGCGCATGAACAGCGCCGAGCCGTGGACGCGCGGGATCACGCCGACCTCGGCGGACAACGTCCGGATGTCGCGCGGCCCACGGCCGTCGATCCGGATGCCGTCGGTCAGCGTCTTGGTGCGGACGACCTTCTTGGTGAGCGCCCGGTAGGCACCGGTGATCTCCTTCTCGCGGCCCTCGAAGGTGCCGTCGAGCTCGGTGTGCAGATCGGCCAGCAGGGCCTCGGTGGAGGTCTCCCGCTCGTGCTTGCCGACGATGGTCATCACCTGGCTGAGCCGCTCGCCAGCGGCGGACGCGACCGCCTCGTAGGCGTCGCTCTGGTAGTCCAGGAAGACCGGGAAGTTGCCCACGCTCTTGGGGAACTTGGCGGCCAGTTCGACCTGCGCGTCGCACAGCGCCTTGATGAACGGCTTGGCGGCCTCAAGACCCGCGGCGACGATCTCTTCGGTCGGCGCGGTGCGGCCGGAGCGGACCAGATCCCAGGTCTGCTCGGTCGACTCGGCCTCGACCATCATGATCGCGACGTCACCGTCGGCGAGCACCCGGCCGGCCACCACCATGTCGAAGGTGGCGTCCTCGAGTTGGCTGTTCGACGGGAAGCCGATCCAGTCGTTGCCGATCAGGGCGACGCGGACGCCGCCCACCGGGCCGGTGAACGGCAGGCCGGCCAGCGTGGTGGACGCCGAGCCGGCGTTGATCGCCAGCACGTCGTACAGCACGTCGGGGTTGAGCGCCATGACGGTGATGACGACCTGGACCTCGTTGCGCAGGCCCTTCACGAAGCAGGGACGCAGCGGGCGGTCGGTGAGCCGGCAGGCGAGGATCGCAGCCTCACCCGGACGACCTTCGCGGCGGAAGAACGAGCCGGGAATGCGGCCCGCGGCGTACATCCGCTCCTCCACGTCCACGGTGAGCGGGAAGAAGTCGATGCCGTCGCGCGGGTTCTTGGACGCGGTGGTGGCGGACAGCAGCATGGTGTCGCCGTCCAGGTAGACGCTCGCACAGCCGTTGGCCTGGCGAGCGAGCAGGCCGGACTCGAAGCGGACGACATGCTTGCCGTGCGCGCCGTTGTCGATGATGGCCTCGGTGTACTGCAGATCGGGTCCCTCCACGGGACCTCCTTTCGGGTTTGACCACCACTGCGGCGTCACGGCCAGCCTTCAGCCAGGTACGGAATCAGCAGATACTGAATCAGCCAGGTACTGAGGTGGCGACTTGAACCCGGTCTTCGATCGAGGCCCGCGGGGCTTTCGACCCGAGAGCCACTACCGAGGACCGAGGATTCACATGCGTTCGCGCGGTGGACGGTGGTGTGGATATTCAATTGTGTCCCGGTGTGTGAGCTTGTCGGGCCCTGCGTTGGTTGAGCTTGTCGAAGCCCGTCGGTTGAGCTTGTCGAAACCCTGTCGAACGCCCGGGGAATGACGTGAGGGGAGCAGCCGGAGCCACTCCCCTCATCAAGTCAGCGACGCAGGCCGAGCCGCGCGATCAGCGCACGGTAGTGCTCGATGTCCTGCTTGGCGACGTAGTTCAGCAGCCGACGGCGCTGGCCGACCAGCAGCATCAGGCCACGGCGGCTGTGGTGGTCGCCCTTGTGCACCTTGAGGTGCTCGGTCAGATGGGCGATCCGGCGGGTGAGCAGCGCGATCTGCACATCGGGCGAACCGGTGTCACCCGGCTTGGTCGCGTACTCTTCAATGGTCTTCTTCTTCAGTTCAGCGTCCATGAAGGTTGCTGCACTCCTCTCGGTTTCCCGTTGCGCGGCGCTGCCCTGCCGTTCGGCACGATTTCCGAGGGAGATCGGTGGGCGGCTCTTCGGAGTCCGCGGGCGTCCTGACGCCAACATCGAACTTTACCGCAGGCGCTCAGCCAGGGCGAATCGGCCGGGTCGGCGTCCGAACCGCTCGGCCGTCAGGCCAGGTCCGACAGCTGCGCGATGTCCCGCAGGGCCGCCACCGCCGCGCGGACGATCGGCACCGCGACGACCGCGCCGGTGCCCTCGCCGAGGCGCATCCGCAGGTCGAGCAGCGGCGCCAGCCCGAGCCGGGTCAACGCCAGCGACTGCCCGGGTTCGCTGGACCGGTGTCCGGCCCACAGCCATGGCCGCACCCCGGGATTCATGGACGCCGCCACGGACGCCTCGGCGACCGCGATCAGGCCGTCGAGCAGCACCGGGACGCCGGCCGCCGCGGCACCCAGCAGGAACCCGACCCCGGCCGCCATGTCGGCGGAGCCGAGCGCCCGGAGCCGCTGCCGCGGGTCGCTGGCGCGATCACCGGCCCGGTCCAGCGCCCGCTGGATCACCGCCACCTTGCGGGCCAGGACGACGTCGTCGACGCCCGTGCCGCGACCGGCCACCGCTGCCGCGGGGAGGCCGAAGGTGGAGGCGATCAGGGCGGCTGCGACGGTCGTGTTCCCGATGCCGAGATCGCCTGCGATCAGCAACTGGGCGCCGTCGGTGGCCGCCTCCGCCGCGATCCGCTCGCCCGCGGCCAGCGCGGCATCCAGTTGCTCGCCGGTGAGCGCGTCCTGAGTCTCGATCGAGCCGGAACCGCTACACACCTTGAACCGGCCGACCGCCGGGTCGAGATCGGCGAGGTCCACGGCGACGGCGATGTCCACGACGTCCACCCGGACGCCGTTCGAGGCCGCAAGCGCCGACACCCCGGTGGCACCCGCAGCGATCCCGCGCACCATCACCGGCGTGATCTGGGCCGGGTAGGCCGACACCCCACTCGCCGCCACGCCGTGATCGCCGGCGAACACCACCACCCGGACGTCCTCGAGTTGTCGCGGCGGACACTGTCGCTGGCAGCCGGCGATCCAGGCGGCGAGATCCTCCAGGATGCCGAGCGAACCCGGTGGCTTGGCCTGCGCCGCGCTCAACTCGCGGGCAGCGGCGATCGCCGCCTCGTCGGGCGGTTCGATCGTGCGGCGAAGCATGGGCTCTCCTGAGTTCGTCCGATGAGCGGCGTCCCCATCAATCTGCCACGACACCCACCGCGACGGGGCCCGCGCGGCGAAATACCGGACGCCGAGCCGCAATCTTCTCGACTGCTGTCGATTCCGGCCGCCCGCCGCAACGCATTGGACGCCGTCCGCCACAACTGGACCGACACCTCGACGGCGTCGCGGCGATCATGGAGAACCACGTCCGCTACGAGGAACGCAGCCTGCGGACGGTGCTCGAGACGCTCAGCCTCGGCTCCGACCCGAAGGAGGTTCTCGGCCCACTGTGAGCAGCGAGATGAGGCGCCTCCCACGACTGTGAAGTGGCGCGCCATCCTCGCGGTGCCGTCGCGGCTTGCGCGGAGTCGCGCTCAGCACCGTGCGGCATCTCACCGGACCCTGCTCGGCTAGCCTGTCGAGATGCTCTCGAGTTCGACCGCGTGCGTCGGGCGGCGCCCGATGACGACTATCGGACGCCGCAGGCTGACCGCCGCCGGGCTCGCCGCGGCCACCGTGTCGGCCGGTCTGGCTGTGCGCTTCGCACTCCGCCGTGGTGCCGCGTCCGATGTCGGCGGCGACGCCCTGTACGCCGTCCTCATCTACGTGATCATCGTCTTCCTGGTGCCCCGTGCTCGCCCATCGGTCGTGGCCGTCGTCGCGGGTTCGCTATGCGTGGCGATCGAACTGTTTCAACTCACCACTCTCCCCGCTGCCTGGGCCGCGACCTTTCCGCCCGTCGCGCTGGTGCTCGGGACCGGATTCGACGCCCGCGACCTCGTCGTCTATCTGATTGCAGTGGCCGGAGCAGCCTCCATGGACAAGATCATCGGCGCGCGGCTAAATACTCCAACTCCACCACCCCACTGAGATCCTGAGCCAAGTGTGAGATTGCTACGGCGACCGTCAAGAAGGAACTGTCCGGCCTCGGACGTCGTCAGCCTGACGTGGCTTCAGAATAGATATCCTCTACGGCCGGATATCTTCGGTTGGAGCGCTCAGTAGCAAGGTCAATCGCTGCATCAGGCTCACGCAAACTGATCAGCTGCCCATCGTCGACTCCAAGAACGCACAGACTGGGCGAAGTACATCTGTAGACCGCACCCTTTTCATCGGAGTACCAATCAGTGAGGAAAAAGATGAACTCGCCCTCCGGCAGCGCTTTTTTTGCTTCGTCGGCGGTCATCAGAGGATGCCGAGTGAATTCCACCCGCATCGTCCCTGGAAGACGCACGTCACTCGATGACTTCTGTACAGCGATCTCAACGTTGCCCGTCTTGTTGGGCGGCCGACCTGGATCCGTGTAATCCCGACCTTCGGCGTAGCCCGTAATCCGCCCAAGCGCCACGACGCCGACCTTGCCTCCCAACTCTTTCAGAGAGGTTGGACGATCCACCTCCCGACCAACCCCTGCACCGTGAGCCTGCCAGAAGACCGGACGCTGGATACTGCTGGAGGCACTCGGGTCTCCACCGGCGAGGCTCGTGCCGTTCACGGAGGCACATCCCACCAGAAACACCGCGGTTACTGCCGCTGCGCCAAACCGCTTCATCGGTCATCCTGCCCTAGCGATCCTTGGTCGCTGGGACGTTGGTCATCACGGTCGGACCATCAAGTGCATTGATCCTTGCGTTCTCCATGGCTGATCTGCGGGTGCTGCCGATGTCGTCGTCATAGAAGAACGTGTGAGACCCGTTGTCAGCAAAAACGGGGCCGAAACTGTTGGCACGTGCTGCTGAGCCAGTCACGATCGACAGACTTAAGACGGCAATCACACAGATCAGGACTCGGATCCAACGCCACCATCCGAACCGGCCCCACATCAATTCCATGCCGGATGATATGCCAACCAAAAGACGTCCGTAAATCGCTCCCGGACCTATTGACACGAGGCAAGACGGCCCCCGCCTCCCGGGATCCTCACCTGAGGCAACGATCACCCCATCCAGAGGTACTGACATGAGGCATCACGCGCCTGGCTATCGAGATCCCGTGGCGAGCCCGGGATGACGATAAGGAGCCTCGTGATGGCGGCGGAGACCAGACAAGATCAGTAGCGGTAGGCGTCCGATTTGAACGGGCCTTCGGGCCGGACGCCGAGGTAGTCGGCCTGGGCGGGCGTCAGCTCGGTCAACCGGACGCCGAGGGCGTCCAGATGCAGCCGGGCGACCTCCTCGTCCAGTTCCTTGGGCAGGGTGTAGACGCCGACCGGGTAGTCCGCCGGCTTGGTGAACAGTTCGATCTGGGCCAGCACCTGGTTGGTGAACGAGTTGCTCATCACGAACGACGGGTGCCCGGTCGCGTTGCCCAGGTTCAGCAGCCGTCCCTCCGAGAGCACCAGGATCGAGTGCCCGTCGGGGAACGTCCAGCGGTCGACCTGCGGCTTGATCACGGTGCGCTGGACGCCGGGGTAGGTCTCCAGGCCGGCCATGTCGATCTCGTTGTCGAAGTGGCCGATGTTGCCGACGATCGCCAGGTGCTTCATCCGCGCCATCTGGTCGGCGGTCACCACGTCGCGGTTGCCGGTGCAGGTGATCACGATGTCGGCGACGTCGAGGACGTCGTCGAGCCGGGCGACCTGGTAGCCGTCCATCGAGGCCTGCAGCGCGCAGATCGGGTCGATCTCGGTGACGATCACCCGGGCGCCCTGGCCGGCCAGCGCCTCGGCAGCACCCTTGCCGACGTCGCCGTAGCCGCAGACCACCGCAGTCTTGCCGCCGATCAGCACGTCGGTGCCGCGGTTGATTCCGTCGATCAGCGAATGCCGGATGCCGTACTTGTTGTCGAATTTGCTCTTGGTGACCGAGTCGTTGACGTTGATCGCGGGGAACAGCAGCGAACCCTGCTTCGCCATCTCGTACAGCCGGTGGACGCCGGTCGTGGTCTCCTCCGTGACGCCGCGCAGTTCGTTGGAGATCGCCACCCAGTCCAGGGTGGACGTCCGCAACTGCTGCAGCACCACCGCGTACTCGGCGGAATCCCCCGCCCCCGGCTCGGGAACCGCCCCGGCCTTCGCGAACTCGACCCCCTTGTGCACCAGCAGGGTGGCGTCGCCGCCGTCGTCCAGGATCATGTTCGGACGCGCCTCGCCCCAGTCCAGAATCTGCTCGGTGCAGGCCCAGTACTCGGCGAGCGTCTCACCCTTCCAGGCGAACACCGGGACGCCTTGGGGGTCCTCGGGGGTGCCGTGCGGGCCGACCGCCACGGCGGCGGCGGCCTGGTCCTGGGTGGAGAAGATGTTGCAGGACGCCCAGCGCACCTCCGCGCCCAGCGCGACCAGGGTTTCGATCAGCACCGCGGTCTGCACGGTCATGTGCAGCGAACCCGCGATACGGGCTCCGGCTAGGGGTTTCGAGTCGCCGTAGCGTTCCCGCATCGCCATCAGCCCGGGCATCTCATGCTCGGCAAGAGCGATCTCCTTGCGTCCGAAATCGGCCAGGTTCAGGTCCGCCACGCGATAATCCACCGAAGAATCCTAGTGCACGACACACCGCTCCACACCTGATGTGACAAGGCCGGTGCACCGGGGTTGGATGGAATCATCACCGTCTGACAACGTCTGACAAGGCGAGGGAGAGAGCCACGGCCATGGGCTTCGTTCTCGGCATTCCAACCAGTGCCGATCCAGCCGAGCGGCGCACCCCGATCGTCCCGGACGTGGCGACCAAGCTGCGCGCGCTCGGTGCCACCCTGGTGATCCAGGCGGGTGCGACCGACAAGGCCTACCTGACCGAACATTCCCTCGGTGAGGTGACCTGGGCACAGAGCACCGCCGAGGTGCTGGCCGCCGCCGACGTCATTTGGACGATCGGCCCGCCCACCAGCGAAGCGATCGCGGCGCTGCGGCCCGGCACCATCCTGATCGGCACCCTGGCGCCGTTCGCCGACCCGGACCGGGTCCGCGCCCTCGCCACGGGTGGCGTCAACGCGTTCGCGATGGAACTCCTCCCCCGCATCTCGCGCGCCCAGTCGATGGACGTGCTGTCGTCCCAGGGTGCGGTGGCCGGCTACCAGTGCGCATTGATCGCCGCCGCCCGCTGCCCGAAGTTCTTCCCGATGCTCACCTACGCCGCCGGCACCGTCCGTCCGGCTCGAGTGCTGGTGATTGGCGCCGGCGTCGCGGGCCTGCAGGCGATCGCCACCGCCAAGCGGTTGGGCGCGATCGTCGAGGGCTACGACGTCCGCCCCGAGACGAAGGAACAGATCGAGTCGCTGGGTGCCAAGTTCGTCGACACCGGCGTCAGTGCCGTCGGCGAGGGCGGCTATGCCCGCGAACTCACCGAGGCCGAACGGGGCGCCCAGGAAGCGAGGCTCGGCAAGGCGATCGCCCAGTGCGACGTGTTGATCACCACCGCCGCCGTGCCCGGCAAGCAGGCCCCGCGGATCGTCAGCGACATGATGGTGCAGGCGATGCGTCCCGGTGCGGTCGTGGTCGACATGGCCGCCGAGCAGGGCGGCAACGTGGCCGGCACCGTCGCCGGCCAGGAGGTCCGGGTGGGCGGCACGCACGTCGTCGGCCCGGTGAACCTGCCCAGCCGAATGCCGGTGCACGCCTCGGAGATGTTCACCAAGAACCTGTTCAACTTCACCGCCCCGATGATCACCGACGGCACGCTCACCATCGATACCAGCGACGAGGTGATCGCCGGCACCGCCCTCACCCTGGACGGTGCCGTGGTGCATCCGTTGGCGCGCCAGGTGCTGGGGCTGGACGACCTGGCTCCCCGGAGCGCCCAGGAAGGGAACGCCTGAGATGACCGACCTTCTCTATCTTTACATCTTCATGCTGGCCGCTTTCACCGGCTATGAGGTGATCTCGCGGGTGCCGGTCATCCTGCACACCCCGCTGATGTCCGGCTCGAACTTCGTCCACGGCGTCGTGCTGGTGGGCGCCATGTACGCGTTGGGTCATGCCGAGACGCCGCTGCAGATCGTGCTCGGCTTCCTGGCCGTGCTGCTGGGCGCGGCGAACGCCGCCGGCGGCTACGTGGTGACCGAGCGGATGCTGGCCATGTTCGCGCCCAAGAAGAAGCTGCCCGGCCCGGGCCAGGAGGCCTGATCACCCATGGAATGGATCGTCAACGGGATCTATCTGCTGGTCTCGGCACTGTTCATCGTCGGCCTGAAAGCGATGGCGTCGCCGGCGAAAGCCCGCCGTGGCATCGCCTGGGCCGGCGTCGGCATGGTGCTGGCCACCGGCGCCACCTTCTTCGTGCCGGGCATGCGCAACATGGTGCTGATCGCGGTCGCGATCGTGCTGGGCGGCGGCGTCGCCTGGTGGGCCGGACGCGTGGTGAAGATGACCGACATGCCGCAGATGGTCGCCATCTACAACGGCATGGGGGGCGGTGCGGCGGCGCTGATCGCGGCGGTCGAGTTCGCCCGCGCCGAGGTACACGGACCGATCGTCGGCACCCTGGCCGTGCTCGGCTCGCTGATCGGTTCGGTCGCCTTCAGCGGCTCGGTGATCGCCTTCCTGAAGCTGCAGGGCATCATGAAGAAAGCCGTCCGGCTGCCGGCGCAGAACCTGATCAACATCGCATTGGCCCTGACCACGGTCGCGTTGGGCGTAGTCATCGTGATCTCGTCGATGGGCGTCGGCACGGCCGACCCGTGGCTGCTGGTGCTGTTCTTCGGCCTGTCACTGGCGCTCGGCGCGGTGGTCACCATGCCGATCGGCGGTGCCGACATGCCGGTGGTGATCTCGCTGCTCAACGCGTTCACCGGCCTGGCCGTCGGCTTCGAGGGCTACGTGCTGGGCAACCCGGCGCTGATCATCGCCGGCATCGTCGTGGGCGCGTCCGGCACCCTACTCACCCAGCTGATGGCGAAGGCGATGAACCGGCCGATCCTCGGGGTGCTGTTCACCCCGATCACCGGCGAGGCGCAGGCCGGCGGGGCGATCGAGGGCCGGCTCAAAGAGGTCAACGCCACCGACGCGGCCGCGCTGATGCGCTATTCCGAGAAGGTGATCATCGTGCCCGGATACGGCATGGCGGTGGCCGGCGCTCAGCACAAGGTGTGGGAGATGGCCAAGCTGCTCACCGACGCCGGCGTCGAGGTGTCGTTCGCGATCCACCCGGTGGCCGGCCGGATGCCGGGACACATGAACGTGCTGCTCGCCGAGGCCGGCGTCCCGTACGAGAAGATCTTCGACCTGGACGAGATCAACGCCGAGTTTCCGCAGACCGACGTGGCGCTGGTGATCGGCGCGAACGACGTGGTAAACCCGGTGGCCCGCACCGACAAGACGTCCCCGATCTACGGCATGCCGATCCTGGACGCCGACAAGGCCCGCAACTGCATCGTGATCAAGCGCGGACGCGGCGCCGGCTACTCCGGCATCGAGAACGCCCTGTTCTACGCCGACCACACCTCGATGCTGTACGGCAGTGCTCAACAGGCTGTCGCCGATGTGATCGGCCAACTCAAGGAGCTCGGCTGACCGACACACCACGTCGTCCCTCGGAACGACGTCGCCCACGGCTGATGAACGAGCAGGCTCGCGAGCCGCGCGGATCGACGTAGGCTTGCACCGTTCTGGCAAGATGAGCCATCCGATGGACGCAAGCCAGACCAAGGCCCACTCGACCCGGATCCCGACCAGCGGAGGTATCTATGACGGAGCCCATCGTGGTACGGCTGTGCACCGCTGATGACCTCGACGCGTTGGGGCGCCGGGAGCCTCACCCGAACGCCCGGTACGCCCTGGGGCATTTCGAGCGTCAGCAGGAGGGCGGCTACTTCTTCGCGATCGCCGTTCGCGACGGCCTGCAACTGGGCACCAGCGTGCTGGACTGCCGCTCGGACAATCTGCTGCAGCCCGAGCTGAAGAGCCTCTGGGTGAACCCCGAATCACGCCGGCAGGGTGCCGCGCGGGCGTTGACCCGCTTCCTCGAACAGCAGGCGATCGACCTGGGCTTCGAGGAGATCTTCCTCCGGGTCGATCCGCAGAACGTCGCGGCAATCCCGATGTACATCTCGCTCGATTACACCCCGACCGGCGATCACAAGCTGACCACCTATGAGTACGTGGACGGTCTGGGCAACGCGCACAGCCGCGAAGAGCTGGACGCCATCTACCGCAAGTCGTTGCGGCTGCTGCACTGAGCCGTCCGCCGGCGACGCACCGATTTCTCGCTGGTCGAGCCTGTCGAGACCCTGGACATCGGCTTGTTGACAAGGGATTTCGACCGAGTGCCTCGGCCACCAACCTTCGCCCGCTCCACGACGCCCGGACGGGCGCCTCGCTGCGTTCTCCTCAGTCGCCAGACAACCCGGTATGCCCCCTCGTCGGCCTTGCGAGGCATCCGACCGGACGCCGCTCGGCCGGGGCGAACATTAGTGGCCGAGGCACTACCTCCCCGGCGCTGGCCGCGTTGATCGGCGCGCGCCGGGCCCGACCAGTCATCGGGCCGGTCAATCGTCCTGATCCAGGCCGACGGCCAGCACGCTGACGTGCCCGCGGTCCCAGTCCAGATCGAGCACCACCCGGCTCTGCTCGGCGTGGAAGTCGGAGACCCGCACGTTGTGGGTGATCGCGGTGACCGCTAGGTGTCCGAGGTCGCCGACATGGCGTCCTCGCACCTGGAGGGTGGTGCCGTCCGCGAAGCACATCCGGGCCAATCCGTGGGTTGGTCCGGGGCGGACGGCTCGCAGCGGCACGTTGCGCCGCTTCACATTGCCGACCCGATGGAGCAGCAGCTGAACCGGCGCCCGGCTGAACTCCCGCTCGATCTGATGGCCGATCGCGGTCAACTCGGCGAGGTCGCTTTCCAGCAGGCCGAGCTCTTCGGGCGTCCACGGCGCACTGCGCGTCCGGCGGCCAATCTTGCGACGCCGGGACGCCTTGGGCCGCCGGAAAGCCTTGGGCCGGCGCATCATGCCGACCCCGATCGCAATCAGCACCGCCACCATGGCGAGCGCGACCAACCCGGTCATACCCCCAACTGTGCGCCGCCGATCAGCGTCGCGCAATACATCCATCGCAGCGGCTCGCTGATCGAGCGAATCGGTGGGGGAAATGGCGCACGTTCCGGTATCGCCAGGCGGTGCTGATCAAGCATGTCCCGGCTGCGGCGCACCCGGCCGGCGATCTGCCCCAACCTCTTGCGGCGTAGGACCCAGGAAGCGCCGATTTCGCTGGCCCACGTGTCGCCGCCGGCACGACGTTGTCGAGATCGCTCGCCGATGGTGGGACAGTCCTCCGATCTCGTGTTGTAACACGAGATCCGGCGAAGCATCCGTCCATTCGGCGACGTTGTCGAGATCGCCGGGCCCCGGGTGACGACAAGCTCACCTGTCCGCCGACACCGGGTCGCAACAAGGCTCACCGACGCCGAGTCTCAACGAGTTCCACCAACACCGGGTGTCGATAGGACGAACCGGCCCCGGCTCTCAGCAGGCTCTGCCAACACCGGGTCCCGACAAAAGCTCAACCAGCGGTGATCGGGTGGATCAGCCGTTCCCCATGGAAGCGCCGAGGATGTCGTGACTGCGCCGGACGTCGTCGTTCATCTGGACGATCAACGCATCGATGCCCTCGAACCGGACTTGACCGCGGATGCGTTCGATGAAGTCGACGGCGATCGGCGCGCCGTACAGTTCGAGGTCGGTGCGGCCGAGCACGTAGGACTCCACCCGTCGCTGCACACCGTCGAAGGTCGGATTCGTGCCGACCGAGATCGCCGCGGGCCAGCGGGGTGCGGACGCGCCGTCCGGGAGCGGCTCGCCGTGGGCGTCCCGGCCGTCCAGCCGGGTGACCCAGCCCGCGTAGACACCGTCGGCCGGGCAGGCCAGGTCCTCCGGAACGGGCAGGTTGGCGGTGGGAAAGCCCAGCTCTCGCCCGCGATGATCGCCGTGTGCGACCACGCCGGCGAACCGGAAGGGCCGTCCGAGATGCTCCGCGGCATGCGCGACGTCGCCGGCGGCGAGGGCGTCGCGGATGGTCGTCGAGCAGGTCTCCTCGTCGCCGAAGCGGACCAGCTTCAAGGCGTCCACCTCGAACCGGTCGCGGCCGATGTCACGCAGCCTCTCCACCGTGCCGGCAGCACGGTGCCCGAACCGGAAGTTCTCCCCCACCACGATCAACTCGGGATGCAGTGGCAGCAGCACCTCGGCGACGAACTGCTCGGGGCTGAACTGGGCGAACTGCGGAGTGAAGTCGACCACCTCGACACGGTCGGCACCGGCGGCTTTCAGCAGCGCGATCCGGTCGTCCAGGCTGGTCAGCAGCATCGGCGCCCGATCGGGTCGTAGGACGCGCACCGGGTGCGGCCAGAAGGTGACCACCACCAGCGGCAGGTCGGGACGGCGCGCGTGCGCCTCGGCGAGCACCTCGACGTGGCCGGGGTGGACGCCATCGAAGTTGCCGATGACCACCACCGATTCGCTCACGAGGAGCCAGCCTAGGAGATTCCGCAAGGAGGCGAAAGTCGATCGGCTGCCGGCTCAGCCCGGGACGAGTGCAGCCGCCGACGGTGGTTGGATGGCTCCATGGAGTTTCGTCATCTGGGCAGCTCGGGGCTGAAGATCTCCGAGATCACGTACGGCAACTGGCTCACACACGGATCGCAGGTCGAAAACGAGGCCGCGCTGGCCTGCGTGCGCGCGGCGCTGGACGCCGGCATCACCACTTTCGACACGGCCGACGTCTACGCCAACACCAAGGCCGAGACCGTCCTCGGCGAGGCGCTGGCCGGGCAGCGGCGCGAATCGCTCGAAGATCATGACCAAGGTGTTCTGGCCGACCGGGCCGCGCGGGCACAACGACAGCGGGCTGAGTCGCAAGCACATCATGGAGTCGATCAACGGTTCACTGCGGCGGCTGCGCACCGACTACGTGGACGTCTACCAGGCCCACCGCTACGACGTGGAGACGCCGCTGGAGGAGACCATGCAGGCGTTCGCCGACGTGGTCCGCTCGGGCAAGGCGCTCTACATCGGCGTGAGCGAATGGAGCGCCGACCAGATCCGGGCCGGCCAGGAACTGGCCCGGGGGCTCGGCTTCGCACTGGTGTCGAACCAGCCGCAGTACTCGATGCTGTGGCGGGTGATCGAGGGCGAGGTCGTCCCGGCCAGCCGCGAGCTGGGACTCTCCCAGGTGGTCTGGTCGCCGATCGCGCAGGGCGTCCTGACCGGCAAATACCTGCCCGGCCAGCCGGTTCCGGCGGGGTCGCGGGCGACCGACGAGAAGGGCGGCAAGCGCACCATCAGCCGCTTCCTGGACGACACCATCCTGGAGCGGGTGCAGAAGCTGCAGCCGATCGCGTCCGATCTGGGGCTGAGCATGGCCCAGTTGGCGGTCGCCTGGGTGCTGGCCAACGACAACGTGGCCTGCGCGATCGTGGGCGCCTCACGTCCGGAGCAGGTGGCGGACAACGCGGCAGCCGCCGGGGTGAAACTGTCCGCCGAGACGCTGGCCGCCATCGACGAGGCCCTGGGCGACGTGGTGGTCTCCGACCCGACGCTGACCAAGGACAGCACCCCGGCGTCCCGGCCCAGCTGAGCCGCTGAGTCCGGCGGCACCGGCTCGGTAAGGCCCTCCCCAACTTTGCCTGGCCTCCCGTTGACGGGAGGCCAGAGAAGGTTAGGGAGGGGCTCTGTGGTGATGACGACCCTGGACGGACTTAGCTTAGGCAACCCTTAGTTGCGGGGTATAACTGCCTCGTGGCGACAGTGCGGGTGAACCCGTTGGAGGGCTGAGATGTCCCGAGGATTCCAGGGCGCACTGATGCGCAGCTTCGGTGCCCGCGACCACATCGCCACGGTCACCGGCACGCAATGGCTGGCGCCGCACTTCCTCCGAGTACGGCTCACCTCGCCGACGCTGTTCGACGACATCGAGGTCGAGACAACCACCTGGCTGCGGTTCTGGTTCCCCGATCCGGACGGCGGCGACACCGAGTACCAGCGCGCCTACACCCTGACCGAGGCCGACCCCGACACCGGGGCGTTCGCGGTGGATTTCGTGCTGCACACCCCGGCCGGTCCGGCCTGCCTGTGGGCGGAGCGCGCCCAGCCCGGTGACACGGTGCCGGTGATGACGTCGCTGACTGGGGGCTTCACCGTTCCGGAGGAGTTGCCGGCGGGGTTCCTGCTGGTCGGGGACGCCGCCTCCATCCCGGCGATCAACAGCGTGCTCGGTGTGCTGCCCGCGCAGGTTGCGGTCGAGTTGTACCTGGAACGGCACAGCGCCCACGACGAGGCGATCCCGTTGGGCGGCCACCCCCGGCTGCGGGTGCATTGGACCGACCGCCGGGACGCCGGCTCGCTGGCCGCGTCGATCGCGGCGTCCGACTGGTCGGACTGGTACGCCTGGGCAGCACCCGAATCGGGGTCGCTGAAGGCACTGCAGACCCGGCTGCGGGACGAGTTCGGCTTCCCCAAACGCGAGATCCACGGCCGGGCGTACTGGATCGAGGGCCGCTCGATGGGCAAGGTGCGCGGAGACTCCGTCGAGTCCACCCCGAAGGGACCGGACGCGGTCGCCGCAGAGGCAACCGACCGGAGTGCTACCGCAGGGGTAGCCGCGCCAACTGGGACCGCCAGGCCAGCTGCGCGGAGCGGGGCCGCAGGGGCAGCCGCGCGGAGTGGGGCCGCCGCAACCACCGCCGCCCAGGGCACGGCTGCAGGCACCCCCATGACGCCGGCGGGCGAGCGGCCCGCGGTTGGGCAGCCGGTGGTTGCGCAACCAGAGGTGCCGGCGTCCGAACCTCACACCCCTGAGCTCCCGGCGTCCGAACCAGCGGCGGCGATGGCATCCGCACCAGCGCCGGCGACGGCCGTCCACGACGTCCCAACGCCCGGTGCGACGACTCCCCTGCCCACCCGGGGACGTTGGCGCTCACAGGCGGCGGGCACGTTGCTGGCTCCGGTGAAGTCGCGGCTGATCGTCGCCGGTGTGCTGCAGGCGTTGGTTACGCTGCTCGAACTCGCCCCCTACCTGCTGCTGGTCGAACTGGCCCGCCGGCTGCTCGCCGGCGACGGTCCGGACGCACTCTGGCCGCTGGCCGTGGGCGCCGTGGCGCTGCTCGGCGCGGGCGCGCTGCTCGGGGCCGGGCTGCTGCTCTGGCTGCACGTCGTGGACGCCCGATTCGCCCGCGATCTGCGGCTACGGCTGCTCGACAAGCTGTCCCGGCTGCCGCTCGGCTGGTTCGCCGACCGCGGGTTGACCGGGGTGAAATCCCTGGTCAGCGACGACACGCTGGCGTTGCACTACCTGGTCACCCACGCGATCTGCGACGCGGTGGCGGCGGGCGTCGCTCCACTGGCGGTGCTGGGCTACCTGTTCGTCGCCGACTGGCGACTCGGCCTGGTGCTGCTGCTTCCGGTGCTCACCTATCTGGTGACGATGTGGATCATGATCGTCCAATCCGGGACGAAGATCGGCGCCGCGCAGCGCTGGGCCGAACGGATGAGCGGTGCCGCCGCCGGCTACCTGGACGGGCAGCCGGTGGTCCGGGTCTTCGGCGGTGCGGCGGCGTCCGCGTTCACCCGCCGGCTGGAGGGCTACCTGAGGTTCCTCAACGAGTGGCAGCGCCCGTTCATTAGCAAGAAGACGATGATGGATCTGGTCACCCGGCCCGGCACGCTGAGCTGGCTGATCGCCGCCGCAGGCACGCTGATGGTGATCGGCGGCGGGCTGGATGTGGTCGGCTTGTTGCCGTTCCTGCTGCTCGGCACCGCGTTCGGGACGCGGTTACTGGGCATCGGGTACGGCCTCGGAGGCCTGCGCGGCGGCCTCATCGCCGCCCGCCGGATCGGGATCGCGCTCACCGAACGCGAGCTCGACAGCCGTCCCTCCCCCACCCCGGACGCCGCCCGCCTGGCCCGCGGCACCGTCGAGTTCGACCGGGTCAGCTTCGGCTACCACCCCGGCGTCCCGGTGATCCGCGAGGTGTCCGCGGTGCTCCGGCCGGGCACCGTGACCGCGCTGGTCGGGCCGTCCGGGTCCGGCAAATCGACGCTGGCAGCCCTGGTCGCCCGGTTCCACGACGTCGACTCGGGCGCGATCCGCCTCGACGGCGACGATCTGCGGACCCTGGACGCCGACGAGCTCTACCGCCGGGTCGGCTTCGTCCTGCAGGACGTGGCGCTGGTCCACGGCACGGTCGCCGAGAACATTGCTCTGGCCAGGCCCGACGCCACCCGGGAGCAGATCGAGTCGGCCGCCCGCGACGCCCAGATCCACGACCGCGTGCTGAGGTTGCCGCAGGGCTACGACACCATGCTCGGCGACGAGGTGGCGCTGTCCGGCGGTGAGAAGCAGCGGCTGACCATCGCCCGCGCGCTGCTGGCCGACACTCCGGTGCTGGTGCTCGACGAGGCGACTGCGTACGCCGACCCCGAATCGGAGTACCTGGTGCAGCGGGCGCTGGACCGGCTCACCTCCGACCGGACGGTGCTGGTGATCGCGCACCGGCTACATACCATCTCCGGCGCGGACGCGATCCTGGTGCTGGACGCCGGTGCCGTGGTCGAATCCGGCACCCACGACGAACTGCTGACCCTGGACGGCCGCTACCGCAGTCTGTGGCAGGCCGGCGGGCGGCACGCGACCGACGCTCCCGCGCTCACCGATCCGGCGCCCGACGCTCCCGCGCCCGATGAGGCGGCGCCCAGCGAGGCCGCGTCCGAGGACGCGCCGACTGAGGACCGGATGGAGGCCCGCGCATGATCCGCACGCTGATCGTCCTGGTACCAGCCAAGGCCCGCCGCGCCCTGCTCGGCTACCTGGCGCTGACCGTCGGTTCGGTGCTGCTGCGGGCCATCTCGACGGTGCTGCTGGTGCCGCTGATCGCCGCCCTGACCAGCGGCAACTCGCAGTTCGCGCTATGGGTGCTGGCCACACTCACCGGCACCACCGTGCTCGGCTGGGTGGTGGACGCGTCGGCGTCCCGGCTCGGTTTCGGGCTCGGCTTCGAGGTGCTGGACACCGCGCAGCAGGGCATCGCCGACCGTCTCACCCGGATCCGGATGGCCTGGTTCACCGCCGCCAACGTTGCCGACGCCCGCGCGGCAGTCGCCGCCACCGGACCCGATCTGGTCGGCCTGATCGTCAACCTGGTCACCCCGATCATCGGCGCGGTGCTGCTGCCGGCGGCGATCGCCCTCGCCCTGCTCTGGGTGTCGCCGCCGCTGGCGCTGGCGGCGCTCGCCGGGGTGATCCCGGTGCTGGGTGCGCTCTGGCTGGCCGGACGGATCACCCACCGCGCTGACGCCGCCGCCGAGTCCGCCAACATCGCCCTGACCGAGCGGCTGGTCGAGTTCGGCCGCACCCAGCAGGTGCTGCGGGCCAGCCGGCGCGCCACCCCGGCCCGCAGCCAGGTCGCCCAAGCCCTGGCCGGGCAGCACGCCGCCACCGTGCGGCTGGTGCTGATGCAGATCCCCGGACAGCTGATGTTCGCCGTCGCCAGCCAGCTCGCCCTGCTGCTGCTGGCCGGCACCACCGCCGCGCTGGTGCTGCGCGGCGAACTCTCCGCCGGCGCCGCCGTCGGGCTGATCGTGGTCATCGTCCGCTATCTGGAACCGATGACGACGCTGGCCGGGCTGGCTCCGGCGCTGGAGACCACCCGGCTCGCGCTGGCCCGGATCCGTGCCGTCCTGGACGCCCCGCTGGCGCCGTCCGGACCGGACGAGTCACGCTTGGACGGGCCGCCGCGGATCGAGTTCCGCGATGTCGAGGTGCGCTACAACGACGGTCCGCCGGTGGTCACCGGTCTTGAGTTGGCCCTGGAGGCCGGCACCACGACCGCGATCGTGGGGCCGTCCGGTTCGGGGAAGACGACGCTGTTGTCGCTGATCGCCGGCCTGCTGCAGCCGAGCCGCGGCCGGGTGCTGCTCGATGGCGTGGACGTCGCCGGGCTGACCCCCGAGGCGCACCGGGCCGCGGTCAGTGTGGTGTTCCAGCACCCGTACCTGTTCGACGGCACGCTGCGCGAGAACGTACTGGTCGGCGATCCCACCGCCAGCGCCGATGAGTTGGCCGTCGCCACCGGCCTGGCCCGCGTCGACGAAATCACCGCCCGGCTGCCCGACGGTGACGCGAGCACTGTCGGCGAGGCCGGCGGCAAGCTCTCCGGCGGCGAACGCCAGCGGGTGAGCATCGCCCGGGCGCTGCTGAAGAAGGCCCCGGTGCTGCTGGTCGACGAAGCCACCAGCGCCCTCGACCCGGAGAACGAGCGGGCCGTGGTCGATGCGCTGACCCGCGACCCGCTGCCCCGCACCCGGGTCATCGTCGCGCACCGGCTGTCCAGCATCCGCACCGCCGACCGGGTGCTGTTCCTGGAGGACGGCGCCATCGTCGAGGACGGCAGCATCGACGACCTGCTGGCCGCCGGCGGCCGGTTCGCGGCCTTCTGGGAGCATCAGCGGCACGGTGCGCGTTGGCGGCTGGGCGCCGAGCAACGCTGACCTTTCGTTGGTCGAGCTTGTCGAGTCCCGGTGAGCCGTTGGTCGAGCGCGTCGAGACCCGGTGAGCCGTTGGTCGAGCGTGTCGAGACCTGAGCCGTTGGTCACAGCTTGTCGAGACCCGGGCTTCGACAAGCTCAACCAGCGCAATGGCTTCCTCAGATCAGTACCGCGGCCGCGACGGCGCGGTCGGCGTCCGGACGGTAGAGGGCGAGCAGCCGTCCGTCGTGCAGCAGCGCGGTGGGGTCCGCAGGCAGCGTCAACCGCAGCGGACGTCCGTACCCGACGTCGACGGCCTGGTCAGCGGTGAGTTCGAGATGGGCGAAGCAGCGCCGCGCCACCTCGGCCATGCCGATCACAGCCGGGGTCCGGGGCGGGTCGGCGGTCAGCGCCTCGGGCGTCAGCGCGCCGTCCAGTTCGAAGCCGCCGACCCGGATGCGGCGCAGTGCAGTGAGGTGTCCACCGGTGCCGAGCGCGGCGCCCAGGTCGCGGGCCAGCGCCCGGATGTAGGTGCCCGAGGAGCAGTCCACGATCACGTCCAGGTCGATCACCGCCAGGCCGTCGGCGTCGGTGTCGCGGCGTCCGATGATGTCGAAGCGGGAGACGGTGACCGGCCGGCCGGCCAGCACCACATCCTCGCCGCGGCGGGCCCTGGCGTAGGCGCGCTGACCGTTGATCTTGATCGCCGACACCGTGGACGGCACCTGCACGATGTCGCCGCGCAGCGGGGCGAGCGCCGCCTCGATCTCGGCGTCGCCGACGACGCCCGCCCCGGACGCCGTGGTCACCTCACCCTCGGCGTCATCGGTCACCGTCGCCTGGCCGAGCCGGATCGTCGCCGTGTAGGTCTTGGTTGACAAGGCCAGATGCCCCAGCAGCCGGGTGGCCTTCTCGACCCCGATCACCAGCACCCCGGTCGCCATCGGGTCGAGAGTGCCGGCGTGGCCGACCTTGCGGGTGCCGAGCAGCCGGCGGCACCGTCCGACCACCTGGTGCGACGTCCAGCCGGACGGCTTGTCGACAACCAGGATTCCCGAGTCGGGCATTGCTCTCCTCTACTGCGGACGGCGGCCCGAACAGGCTACGCCACCACTCGGCAGGTTTGCCGTCGGGCAGTCAGCTCACGACTGCGGATCGGCGAAGCGCGTCCAGTTGAGCCACCGCCCCGGACGCCTGATCGAGCGCCACGCGGGTGTCGGGCGCCAGGCCCCCGTCAGGCGCCACATCACCGGTCGGCCCCGCACCACCGGTCGGCCCCACACCACCGGTCGGCGTCACGTCATCGGGCGCCACCTCCCCGCCGGTGACCTCGTCATCAACCTGGACGGCATCGCCGACACCAGGCTGCGGGGTGCCGGCGAGGACGAGCAACTCTCTCGCCAGCTGCTCCACCGCCGACCGGCTGTCCTCCCGTTCTGCCTCGCTCCAGTACGGCGCCAGCGCGGAAAGTGCAGCGACCTGGCGACCGACGGTGAACACGGCGTCCGCCGCCGGGGAAGGCACGGCGTCGTCCCAGCGCTGCACCGGATGGGGTGATTCGGTGCGGGCGCTTGGGGCGGCATTGACGAACTCGAGCCGCACCAACCTGCTCAGTACGGTCGCACGGGCGACGGCGAGCCGTCGTTCCTCGGCCCGCTCCGCCGACAGCCGGCTCAGCGCCGTCAGCCGGTCGGCCTCGGCGCGCGCCCACTCCGGCAGCAGTTCGTCCAGCCGGTGCCGCTGCCAGGTGGGAAAGATCAGGTAGACCGCGAAAGCGGGCAGGCACCCGATGACGGTATCGAGCCGCGGGTGGTTGCGGCCGGCGGACCGGCCATCAGCGATGAGATCCAGGCGACCAGGAACAGCATCGACCAGGGTTGCCCACAGCTGCCGAAGACCTGCAGCCCGATGTAGGGCAGCAACTGGGCGGTCTCTTCGCCGCGCTCGACCAACTGGACGAACCGGGTCAGCTCGTTGCCGTCGGCCCGCAGCAACGCCAGGCTGCGATCGGCGGCAAGCAAGGCGGCACCGCTCGGCGTCCCCGCAGCCAGCGAGCGGCAGAACCCGCTGACTGCGGCGCGCTGCGCCGCATAGCGCGGCTCATACGGCGCCAGCATCTGGATGGCGAAATCATCGCGCACCCGGCCAGGAAGCCGATCGCGACGGTCAGTGGCGGGGCGTTCATGCCTCGTCCCATCTCGGCGAGGGCCAGGATCAGCACCACCCACCACTGTCCGCGGACAGGGTGGCGCCGAGATGGATGCCGAGCGGCCGCCGTCGGGGCGCTGGATCGACAGCCAGGCCGATCACGATCGCAACCCACTCAGGACGTGCCGGACGCCCGCCCACTCAACGCGACGTAGCCGTACAGATCGGTCTGGCGCTCGTTGACCCAGATCGGCTCGCCGCCGCCGGGACGGTCCACCAGCAGGGTGCGTCCGTAGGATTCGTCGACCACGTTGCAGCCGATGCCGGCAGCTTCGAGCCGCTCGGCCAGGGCGTCCACCTCGCCGTCGTACTCGAAGGACAGTTCCGCCCTCGGTTCGTCGCCACCTTCGTGAACTGCGGCCAGTCCGCCGCCGTCGGCGGACGCCTGGAACCAGCGGCCGCTGTCACTGCGCACCCTGCCGTCCAGACCCAGCTCCTGCAACACCCGGGTAGCCCGGCCGGTGTCGGCAGTCATCCACAGCCCCAGAGCCGACACTGCGGACGACGCAAACGGCACGGACACCTCGGACGACGCGGAGAACGCGGGCGACGCTTCCCCAGCGGTGGGCGCGAGGAACACCAGCGACAGGCCGTCGGGCGCGATCGCTTCGATCGCGCGGCCACCCGAGCGTCCGAACCGCCGCACCCGGCAGCTCGCCGCGAGACGGACGGCGACGGCGTCCAGTTCGTCGGTTTCGAATCCGAGGGCCGCCTGCCCGTCCAGCGGGTCGCCGTCGGGGACGGCATGCAGGCCGACTCGTCCGGAGCCGGCCTGGAAGACCGTCCAGTCCGGCGTCGCGTCACCTCCTTGGTCGGCCGGCATTTCGGCGAGCCCGAGAGCACCGAAGAGCTCGCGGTACTGCGCGACTCGGCTCGTGTACTGCATCGGCCGGACAATGATCATCGTTCCTCCTCCAGGTAGCGCCGCCCCAGCTTCTCCACGAACGCCGACATGCTCAGCCCCTCGTCGATCGCCCGATGCTTCAGGGCGATGACAAGCGACTTCGGCAGGTACACGTTGAACTGCACCTTCAGGTCCGGAGCCTGCTCGTTTGCTTGCATACTTGAATGCTAGCATTCTGTCCCGCCAGATCAACCCCCCAACCGACTAGGCCCTCCCTAATCAGTTCAGCCCTCCCGTATACGGGAGGGCTGAACTGATTAGGGAGGGCCTAGTCGGTTGGGGTGCGCCGCACGAGGGCTGGCGACGGGCCTAGTCGGCCGGGTCGTCCTCGCCGGGCTTCTTGTACGGGTCGGGCTCGCCGGCATAGGACGCCCCCGCGGCCTGGGCCGCCACCGCCTCGTCGGCGGCGCGGGCCCGGGCCAGCACGTCCTCGATCTGGGCGGCCGACTCGGGGACGGCGTCCAGCACGAAGGCGATCGTCGGGGTGAACTTCATCCCCAGCTGCTTGCCGACCGTGGACCGGATCATGCCACGAGCCGACTCCAGCGCCTCCGCGGTGTCCGAGCGCGACTGCTCGTCGCCCAGCACCGTGTAGAACACCGTCGCCTCACGGCCGTCACCGGTGAGCCGGACGTCGGTGAGCGTGACGAACCCCAGCCGCGGATCCTTGATCCGCCGTTCCAGGAGTTCCGCCACGATCACCTTGATCTGCTCGGCGACCTTGATGTAACGCGGGTTACCCATCAATCCCTCGGCTTCTCGACCATCTCGAACGTCTCGATGACGTCGTCGATCTTGATGTCGGAGTAGTTGGCCAGCGTCATGCCGCACTCGTAGCCCTCGCGGACCTCGGTGACGTCGTCCTTCTCACGCCGCAGCGAGGCGATCGAGGTCTCGGCGACCACGACCCCGTCGCGCAGCAGCCGGGCCTTCGAGTTCCGCCGGATCGAACCGTCGATGACCATGCAGCCCGCGATGGTGCCGAACTTGGACGACCGGAAGATCTCCCGGATCTGCGCCTGACCGCTGACCTTCTCTTCGAAGATCGGCTTCAGCATGCCCTTCAGCGCCGCCTCGACATCGTCGATGGCCGCGTAGATCACCGAGTAGTAGCGGATGTTGACGCCGGCGGTGTCGGCCATCTGGGTGGCCTTGCCTTGCGCCCGGACGTTGAAACCGATGATCACCGCGTCGGACGCCTCGGCGAGCGACACGTTGGTCTCGGTGATCGCACCGACACCACGGTCGATGACCCGCAAGCTGACCTCGTCGCCGATGTCGATGTTGGCCAGCGCGTCCTCCAGCGCCTCGACCGAACCGGCCGAATCGCCCTTGAGGATGAGCTTGAGCTCCTGGGTCGCACCCTTCTCGAGCTGCTCGAACAGCTGGTCGAGGGTCTTGCGCCGGGTGGTCTTGGCCAGCAGCGCGGCCCGCTGCCGGGCCTCCCGCTTGTCGGCGATCTGGCGCGCCATCCGGTCGTCGTCGACGACCAGGAAGTTGTCGCCGGCCCCCGGCACCGAGGTCAGACCCAGCACCTGCACCGGCATGGACGGCGGCGCCTCGGCCACCTGATCGCCCTGATCGTTGATCATGGCGCGGACCCGGCCGTGGGCCGAGCCGGCCACGATCGAGTCGCCGGTGCGCAGCGTTCCGCGGTGCACCAGGACGGTGGCGACCGGGCCGCGGCCCTTGTCCAGGTGCGCCTCGATGGCGACGCCCTGGGCCGGCATGTCCGGGTTGGCCCGCAGGTCGAGCGACGCGTCCGCGGTCAGCACGACCGCCTCGAGCAGTTCGTCCAGGCCCAGCCGGGCGGTGGCCGACACGTCGACGAACATCGTGTCGCCGCCGTACTCCTCGGGCACCAGGCCGTACTCGGTGAGCTGGCCGCGCACCTTGGTCGGGTCGGCGGTCTCTTTGTCGACCTTGTTGACCGCCACCACGATCGGCACCTCGGCCGCCTTGGCGTGGTTCAACGCCTCGATGGTCTGCGGCATCACACCGTCGTCGGCGGCGACCACCAGCACGGCGATGTCGGTCGACTTGGCACCACGGGCACGCATGGCGGTGAACGCCTCGTGACCCGGGGTGTCGATGAAGGTGATCTTGCGCTCGACCCCGTCAACCTCCGTGGCCACCTGGTAGGCGCCGATCGCCTGGGTGATGCCGCCGGCCTCGCCGGCCACCACGTTGGTGTTGCGGATGGCGTCCAGCAGCTTGGTCTTACCGTGGTCGACGTGACCCATCACGGTCACGGCCGGCGGGCGCGGCGCGAGGTCGTCCTCGCCACCCTCGTCTTCGCCGAACTCGATGTCGAAGCTCTCCAACAGCTCGCGGTCCTCGTCCTCGGGGGAGACGACCTCGATGGTGTAGTTGAGCTCGGCACCCAGCACCTGCAGGGTGTCGTCAGCCACCGACTGGGTGGCGTTGACCATCTCGCCCAGGTTGAACAACACCTGCACCAGCGACGCGGGATCGACGCCGATCTTCTCGGCGAGGTCGGTCAGCGAGGCGCCGCGACGCAGCCGGACGGTGGACCCGTCACCGGAACGGATCCGGACGCCGCCAATCGTCGGCGCCTCCATCTGGTCGAATTCCTGCCTGCGCTGCTTCTTCGACTTCCGCCCACGACGCGCTGGTCCCCCGGCGCGACCGAACGCACCCTGGGTCCCTGAGCCACCGCGACCACCACGGCCACGGCCACCACCGCCACCTGCCGGCGCACCACCGGGACGGCCGGGGCCGCCACCGAAACCGGGACGGCCACCACCGCCACCACCCCCGGGACGGCCACCACCGCCACCGAAGCCGGGACGGCCACCACCGCCACCACGGGCCGGAGCGCCGAGCGAGGGATTCGCCTGGCGCGGCATCATCGCCGGGTTCGGACGCGGCATGCCGGGCACACCGGGCCTGGGCCCGGGACGCGCTCCGCCGGCCTGGCCGGGACGCGGGGTACCGGTACGCGCATCACCGCGACCGGCGGGTGCCGCACCCTCGGGGCGGGGACGGCGCACGCCCATACCCTGGCTGGACGAGAACGGATTGTTGCCCGGACGGGGCGCACCCGGACGACGGGCACCGGCACCGGGCAGGCCACCGGTACCACCGGGACGCGGCATCGGCCGGGGAGCACCCGGCTGCGACGCAGAGCCGCCGGCCTGGGCCGCCGGGCGCTGCTGCGCCGGCGGGCTGCTCGGACGCTGCTGCTGCGGGGCCGCCGCCGGGCGGGGCTGTGGGACTGCGGCCGGGCGGGGCTGCGGGGCTACGGCCGGGCGAGGCTGCGGGGCTACGGCCGGGCGAGGCTGCGGTGCCGCAGCCGGGCGGGGCGCCGGGGTGCCGGGCCTTGCCTGGGCGGCGCCCGGGCCGGCCGGTGTCGTGCCGGGACGCGGACCGGGCCGGGACTGCGCGGGGGTGCTCGCGGCCGACCCCGAAGCGGGGGCCGCTGGTGCCGAACTCCTCGGCGCGGACGCACCCGGCCTGGGTACAGGCGACTTCGCCGCCGGTGCACTGCCCGTCTTCTCGGCCGACAGGCGTTCGCTCAGCCGCCGAACCACGGGGGGTTCTATGGTGGACGAAGCAGACCGGACGAACTCGCCCATGTCGTTCAGCTTCTTGAGAAGATCTTTGCTTTCGAGTCCGAGCTCCTTGGCGAGCTCGTAGACGCGGACCTTGGCCACTACTCTCCTTCAGGTCCGCGAGCGCGCGGACCAGTTAGTTGTTGTTGCTCATTTCGAGGTACTCATCGAGTGGTCATGAGCGTTAGCCCACTTTCTGGATTGGGATCCGCCGGGAGTCGGCGGAGGCGCGCTGGGTAGTCTATCGCCGCTGCGCCCGAATCACCCAACCGACAGCACCGCCAGGACATTCCCGACGGCGGCGCCGTCCAGGCTGCGGCGCAGACCGCGTCCGATCGCGCGGGACTTCAACGCCCGCTGGACGCAGTCGGGGTGCAGGTAGACGCCGCGGCCGGGCAGCCGCTGGCGTTCGTCGATCAGCACCGAGCTACCGCCGTCCCAGACCAGCCGGAGCAAAGCGTCCTTGTCGGCCCGGGCGCGGCAGCCGGCACACATCCGCTGGGGTGCCCTCATGCGCCTCAGGTTAGCGCCGATAGCCACAGGCATCGCACAGGTCGCCGCCAGCGCATTCAGGGGAACGGCCGGTTGAGTAGTACCCATGAACATCACACCGAAGACGAAGACCCACCGGGCGACGCAGACCGTCGGCGCTCGCACCGGAGAGGGGAGCCGCCCCTGACCACGACGATCGACTGATTCCTCAACCCCGCCCGGCCGTTCCCCCGACGGCCGGGCTCGGTCGTGTCAGGACGCCGCTCGCCCACTCCCCGGCCTGGGGGCGAAGAAGGTTGGTGTCGGGCTGGGAGCGCCTCTCGGCGCGTGGCCGCTCGCAGCGGCAGATGTTGGAGCCCGGGGCTACCTCAGCCCGACACCGATCATCCATCATAGGCAACCACGCCGCTGCTCCCAACTCTCGTCCCAGCGCTCGCCGTTCGGCTGACCGTCCCGCGGCTCCCCGACTATTGCAGCGAACCCGCGCGCCACAGCCGGGCGCACGCGGTGAGGTCGGCGGCCATTCCCTGCAGGGTGGCCGCTCGAGTCAGCGGTTCGACACCCCGCAGGTCGGCGTTGCCTGCGGAGGTGACCAGACACAACGCCGCGGCGCGTTCCAGTGCGACCGCGAAGTCGCCGGTGAAGGCACCGCGCATCAGGTCGTCCGCGACCCGGCGGACGTCCTCTGGTCGCGGCGGCTCGACGCCTGCGACCACGTGATTGGGTTCGGTGAACCGGATACCGGCTGCATAGCAACGGGCCACGCCTGCGGCGTCAGTGCGCATCCACTCCCGCAGGAAGTAAAGCCGCCACAGCGCACCGGGCAGGGTCCGGGCCGGCCGGCTCGCCCATAGGTCGGCCAGCGTCGAGAGCCCGATCTGGCCGACCAGGTCGACCAGGCGCTCGGTCACCGACGGATCGTCGGCGGCGCGCCCGGTGTGCAGCAGCACGGCCGCGGTCTCATGCGCGGCGTGCAGCTGGGCGATCGGATCGGAACCCTCCCCCAGCAGCTCCAGCATCGCGGGATCGCGGAACGCGGGCCGGCGGGGCCGGTGATATTCGGACGGCACCCGGACAGGGTAGTCCGCGTGACCCGAGGCCACGGCGAAGCCCGCCGGGGGCGACGGGCACCGGTTCTCACAGCCCACGAACAGGCCCCGACCAGCCGTCGGCCAGCGGCGTCCGGCTCAATGGAAGCATCCATAAGCCGACCAAATCAGGAGACAGATGAACATCAAGCAGAAGACCGGGCTGGCGATCGGGGCCGCGGTGATCGGCATCGGCGGCGCCTTGGGCGTCGGCTACGCGGTGGCAGGCACGTCGTCCGGCCAAGCGCAGGCGCAGGCGGGCCAGGGAACGAACAGCTCTGCGCCAGAGGGCGGCGGGCCTGGGGGCCAGGCACCGGGAGGCCAAGACGGTTCCCGTGGCATGGGCAACCTCGCGGCGTCGCTGGCCGAGAAGCTGGGGCTCGACGAGGACACGGTGACGCAGGCCCTACAGGAGGTCATGCAGGCGAACCGTCCGGACAGCCAGGGTGGCGGCGAGGGCCAGGGCGGAGGCACGCCGCCGAGCGCCGGCGGCCAACAGGGCGGCGGCGGGCAGGGCGGCCAACAGGGCGGCGGCGGCGGGCAGGACCGGTCCAGTCAGGACGCGACCCTCGCGAAGGCGCTGGCCGAGAAGCTCGGGGTGGACGAGTCGAAGGTGGCCGCAGCGCTGGCCGAGATCCGCACGGAGCAGCAGGCGAACCGTCCCAACAACGACGGGAACGCCGCACCCAGTCCGCAGCCCAGCGCCACCGCCTGACCTCGCCCGTCTCTGGCCCACAGCCCGGCCTCCGCTGGTCAGGCTGGGCCAGGACCGGGCCTGATCGGTGTCCTCGTCGGTCTCGCCATCGGGATCGACTGGCCGAGTCGGTGACCGATGCCATGAAATAGCACGAAAGTCGCCATGGAAGGTGCGAGCGGGCACCGATGGTGAGAGCGGCGGACACCGAATACGACGCAAGCGCAGGGCGTTCGACGGGTGCCGAGCGCCGCTGGGGCGCGGCGCCACTGTGCGGACGCCGGGTCACAACGGTGGCCGGGCGGTGGGCTCCCTACGCCTGGGTGTCTGGCCGGATGTCGATCCGCCAGCCGGTGAGTCGGGCCGCGAGGCGGGCGTTCTGACCCTCGCGTCCGATCGCCAGCGACAGCTGGTAGTCGGGCACGATGACCCGGGCAGCCCGGGCGGCGGCGTCGGTGACGATCACCTGGGACACCTTCGCCGGGGACAGCGCCTCCTTGACGAAGATCGTCGGGTCAGCGGAGTAGTCGATGATGTCGATCTTCTCCTCGTTGAGTTCGTGCATCACGGCGCGCACCCGCTGCCCCATCGGACCGATGCAGGCGCCCTTGGCCGAGACGTCGGGGTTGTGCGACAGCACCGCGATCTTGCTCCGGTGGCCGGCCTCCCGGGCGATCGCCTTGATCTCGACGACGCCCTGCTCGATCTCGGGCACCTCCATCCGGAACAGCTTCAGCACCAGGTTCGGGTGCGTCCGGGAGACCACCACCTGCGGCCCGCGCAGTTCCCGGCGCACCGACACCACGTAGACCCGCAGCCGCTTGCCGTGCGAGTAGTCCTCACCGGGTACCTGCTCGGCGAGCGGCATGATCGCCTCGATGCTGCCCAGGTCGACCCGGACGGTGCGCGAATCGCGGTCCTGCTGCACCACGCCGACCAGGATGTCGCCCTCGACGGCGGAGAAGTGGCCGAACTTCTGGTCGTCCTCGGCCTGCCGGATGCGCTGGTAGATGACCTGGCGCGCGGTGGTCGCGGCGACCCGGCCGAAGCCGTCCGGGGTGTCGTCATATTCGCCGATCTTCTCGCCCTCTTCGTCGAGTTCGGGCGCGAACACCGTGACGTGGCCGGTCTTGCGGTCGAGTTCCACCCGCGAGCCCGGGACGGCGCCGTCGGTCTTCTCGTAGGCGTTCAGCATGGCGTCCTCGAGCGCGCCGATGAGCACGGCCATCGGAATCTCGCGGTCGCGCTCCAGGGCCCGGAGGGCCTCCATGTCGATGTCCATGTCACTGTCCTTCGTCGTCGATGCTGCGGTTGAGTTCCACCTGGACCACGGCCCGGGTGAGTGCGTCCAGGGGCAGCGTGCGCGGGGCACCTGCCACGTCCAGGGTCACCTCGGCGTCGCTGACGCCGACGATCCGTCCGGTGACCTCGCCGTCGGCGGTGGTGGCGCTGATCAGCCGTCCGGTGTTGCGGCGGAAATGCTTCGCCTCGGTCAGCGGCCTGCTCACCCCGCGCGAGGAGACCTCCAGCGTCCACGGGCCGCGGCCCATGGCCGGGGCGTCGTCGAGCGTCCGGGAAATGGCGCGGGTGGCGTCGGCGATCTCGTCGAGGGAGGGTCCGCGACCCTGCGGCCCGTCACCGTCGAGGAAGATTCGCACCACGCGGCGCTTGCCGGCCGGCAGCACCTCGACCCGGTCAATCTCGAGACCACAGGAGGTGACCACCGGGGTCACCAGCTCGGAGATGGTGGCTGGGTCCATGGGGCACTCCTCGATCCGGTTTTTCGGTGCAGTTGTCGGCCGGTGCGGCTGTCGGAGGAGTTTACCCGGTACGGTCGAGCCCGTGATCGGACGTCGGCTGCTGCTGCTCGGCGGTGTGGCGGCGCTGGCCGGCTGCACCGTCGGCGAGAACGTCCAGTGGCTACCCTGGACGGCGCCCAGCCCGCTGCCGGTGACCGTGCCGGACGACCTCACCAACCGTCTCGCCCGCACCGATGCGCTGGCCGGGCACCTGCTCAGCCACGCCGCGGACTGGAAGCTGTCCGGCCGTCGGGTGAGCACGCTGAAGTGGTTCCGCAAGGCGATCACGGAACACTTCCAGGTGGTCACCTCCAGCGACCCCGCGCGCCGCCAGCATGCGACCACGGCGCTGCCGAGCACGCCGCCGCCCACGCAAACCACGGCTCGCGCGACCCAGGCCGCGTTGACCGGGGAGCTGGCCGCGCTGCGCGCCCTGCACCGGACGTCGGCGCAGCAGGCGGCCGGCCCGGCCGCGTTGCTGTGGGCGTCCCTGGGTGCGTTCAGCGCGACCATGGCCACCGGGCTCCCCGCCGGGGTGGGGACGCTCGGCGACGACGGCACGGACGGCACCCCCGATCTGACCGGAACGGGCGTCGACCAGGTCCTGCTGCTGGGCGCCCAGGCGGTGTACGGCTACGAGATGGCGCTCGCCGCGCCCAACCTGGCCGCCTCCGACCGCGCTCTGTTCCAGGCCCGGTTCCTGCAGTGGCAGGCGTTCCGGCCGAAGGTGCTCAGCGCGTCCCCGGCGACCGAACTCACCGCGCCCGCCATCGGTTACGACCTGCGTCCGGCCCGGGACCGGGCCGCGGCGCGACAGATCGCGGTCCAGATCGAAACGGCGGCGCTGCCGATGCTCGGCGCCTGGCTCGCCGGGACGTCCTCGGGGCCGGAACGCCGGATCGGCATCGACTCCCTCGCCGACAGCAACGCGGCACTAGTCCGGTTCGGCGGGCCAGCCCTGCGCTGGCCCGGTTGGCCCGGCTGAGGATCGCCTGGTCCTCCGCCTGTGTTGGCCGGAGTGGTACGGAGGGACGGTTCTTTTCGGTCCACTTCGTGCTCGGAGTGGACCGAAAAGAACCGTCCCCGGCGTACCACCTGGCGTACGGAGCGGACCGAAAAGAACCGTCCCCGGCGTACCACCCGGCGTACGGAGCGGACCGAAAAGAACCGTCCCCGGCGTACCACCCGGCGTACGGAGCGGACCGAAAAGAACCGTCCCCGGCGTACCACCCGGTACTGGTTCTCGCTGGTCGAGCTTGTCGAGACCTGGACCTGCGCTCGCCGGCGAGGGGTTTCGACACGCTCAGCCAGCGCTGGTTCTGGTTGCCCGACGTGGTTGCGGGTCAGCCGAAATAGCTGAACCAGGTGTCCCAGGCCAGCTTGAGCGCGAGCGCGGAGACCACCAGCAGGAAGACGTTGCGGACGAAGGCGTTGCCCTGCTTCAGCGCCGTCCGGGCGCCCAGGAAGCCGCCGGTCAGGTTGGCGACCCCCATCAGCAGGCCCAGCCCCCACAGGATGTTGCCGGTGATCGCGAACGCCACGATCGCGGCGGCGTTGGTGGTCAGGTTGGCCAGCTTGGCCAGGGCGCTGGACGCAAGGAAGTCGTGGCCGATGACCGACACCAGGGCGATCACGAAGAAGGTGCCGGTGCCGGGACCGATGAAGCCGTCCCAGGCGCCGACCACGAGACCGATCGCGGCCATCCGCAGCCGGGCGTCGTTGCCGGTGTGCTTGACGTGCCCGTGCAGTCCCAGGTGCGGACGGCGCCAGGTGTACCAGCCGACTCCGACCACGGCGGCCAGCACCAGCGGGGTGAAGTGCTGCCGGGGCAGGAAGTGGGTCAGCTGCGCACCGGCGGCCGAGCCGACCGCGGCCATCACCAGCAGCGGCCAGGCCAGCGACCAGTTCACCCGGATGGCGCGCAGGTAGGTGGCGCTGGCGGTCGCCGTCCCCAGGAACGAGGGCAGCTTGTTGGTGCCGGCGATCGTGGCCACCGGAACCTCCGGAGGCAGCGCGATCAACAGCGCCGGCAGCTGGACCAGTCCCCCGCCGCCGACCACGGCGTCCACCCAGCCGGCGACGAACGACGCCGCCACCAGCAGCGCCAGGGTGAGCAGCGGGAGTTCGAGCCCGGTAACCATCACCACGACCCGCCCGGGCCCGACCGGACACCGACCACGGACGGCGCGACCGGTGCGGTCACGGCCGCAGCAGCGCGATCAGTTCCTCGGCCGCACCCTCGGCGTTCAGCTCGGTGCGCTCGCCGGTGGCCCGGTCGCGCACCTCGATCAGCCCGGACGGCAGCCCGCGTCCGATCACCACGGTGGTCGGCATGCCCAGCATCTCGGCGTCGGTGAACTTCACCCCGGGACTGGCCTTGCGGTCGTCGAGCAGCACCTCGAAGCCGGCTGCGGACAACTCCATGGCGAGTCGTTCGGCGTACTCGGACATCGCGGCGTCCTTGCCGGCCGGGACGATCTGGACGTCGAAAGGCGCCAGCGTCCGGGGCCAGGCCAGGCCGCGCTCGTCGCAATGCGATTCCGCGACCGCAGCCACCGCACGGGACACGCCCACGCCGTAGGAACCCATGGTGACGGTGACCAGCTTGCCGTTCTCGTTGAGCACCTTCAGGCCCAGCGCGTCGGCGTACTTGCGGCCGAGCTGGAAGATGTGACCCATCTCGATGCCCCGGGCCAGGCTGAGCGGGCCCGAACCGTCCGGCGCCGGGTCGCCCTCGCGCACCTCGGCGACGTCGATCACGCCGTCCGGGGTGAAGTCGCGGCCGGCGACCAGGTCGATGACGTGGGTGTCGACCTCGTTGGCGCCGGTCACCCAACGGGTGCCGGTGACCACCCGAGGGTCGACCAGGTAACGGACGCCGGACGCCGACTCTGCACCGAGCGCCTCGGGTCCGATGTAGCCCTTCTTCAACGCCGGATGCGCGGCGAAGTCGTCGTCGGTGAACGGCACCGCCTCGGCCGGCTCCACCGCCGCGGCCAGCCGCTTCAGATCGACCTCGCGGTCGCCGGGCAGGCCGATCGCCAGCGGCGTCCGCTTGCCGTCGGGGTGCTCGAGCACGAAGACCACGTTCTTCAGGGTGTCGGACGCCTGCCAGACCCGGTCGGCCCTGGGGTACTCGGCGTTCACCCGGTTGACCAGCGTGGCAATGGTCGGCGTGTCCGGTGTCGGGATGCGCTGCGGCGCACCCACACCGGAGTAGTCCAGCGCCTCCGGTGCCGGCACGGTGACCGCCTCGACGTTGGCTGCGTAACCACCGGGCGAGCGGACGAAGGTGTCCTCGCCGGATTCGGCGATCGCCAGGAACTCCTCGGACGCCGAACCGCCCATCGCACCCGAAGTCGCCTTGACGATCACGAACTCCAGGCCGAGCCGGTTCATGATCGCGATGTAGGCGTCCCGGTGCGCCTGGTAGGACGCGTCCAGGCCGGCGTCGTCAACGTCGAAGGAGTAGGAGTCCTTCATCACGAACTCGCGGCCGCGCAGGATGCCGGCCCGGGGCCGGGCCTCGTCACGGTATTTGGTCTGGATCTGGTACAGGCTCAGCGGCAGGTCCTTGTACGAGCTGTACAGGTCCTTCACCAGCAGGGTGAACATCTCCTCGTGGGTCGGGCCGAGCAGGTACTCACCGCCCTTGCGGTCCGTCAACCGGAACAGGTTGGGGCCGTACTCGGTCCACCGCCCGGTCGCCTCGTAGGGCTCGCGGGGCAGCAGTGCAGGGAACCGCACCTCCTGGGCGCCGATCGCGTCCATCTCTTCGCGGACGATCGCCTCCACCTTCGCCAGCACCTTCAAGCCCAGCGGCAGCCAGCTGTAGATGCCCGGCGCGGCGCGCCGGATGTAGCCGGCACGGACCAGCCACCGATGGCTGGCGACCTCGGCGTCGGCCGGGTCGTCGCGCAGCGTGCGAACGAACAACTGGGACAAACGGGTGATCACGGCGATCAGCCTATGAGATTGCGTAGGTAGGCGAAAATCGGTCGACAGCCCTACCAAGAGAGCGGCCGATCAGCGCGACCACCGCTGGTTGAGCTTGTCGACACCTCCTCAGCAGCGAGCGCACGTTCGGGTCTCGACAAGCTCGACCCGACGATGACCAGGATTCGGCTACGACGTGGAACCAGGGACGGTCTCGGGTTCTCGATCGATGCCCGGCGCGTGATGAGATATCCGCGAGCAACGACGAACCGGAGGACGCCCATGGAGATCCTGCTGCTGGTGGTGGGCTGCGTCAGTACCGTGCTGGCCGCGACCTGGGTGTGCCGGCGGGTGCCCGTGCCGGCGCCGTTGCTGCTGCTGGTGATCGGCGCCGCCGGCTCGTACGAACCGTGGTTCCCGCTGCCCGAGCTGACCGCCGAGATGGCCCTGTTCGGCTTCCTGCCGCCGCTGCTCTACGCGGCGGCGGTGAACACCTCCCTGGTCGATTTCCGCACCAACCTGGCCGCCATCGGGTACCTGTCGATCGGCTATGTGCTGTTCTGCGCCGCGGGCGTCGCGCTGGTGATCAGCGGCATGCTGCCGGTGCCCTTCGCCGCCGCGTTCGCCGTCGGCGCCATCGTCGCTCCCCCGGACGCCGTCGCGGCCGTCGCGGTTGCCCGCCAGGCCGGCCTGCCCCGCCGGGTGGTGACCATCCTCGAGGGCGAGTCGCTGCTCAACGACGCCACCGCCCTGGTCAGCCTGCGCACCGCGGTCGCCGCCTTCGGGGCGTCGGTGACCCTGATGGACGTCGGCACCGACCTGGCGCTCGCGGTGGTGGTCGGGCCACTGGCCGGATACGTGGTGGCCAAGATCGCCATCTGGCTGTTCGGCGTGTTCACCGACGCGGTGACCAGCACCACGCTCACCTTCCTGATCCCGTTCGCCGCCTACGCGCTGGCCGAGAGCTTCCACGCCTCGGGCGTGCTGGCCGTGGTCGTCGCCGGCCTGATCGTCGGGCATGTGACACCGGTGGTCCGCTCGGCGCCCGCCCGGCTGTCCACCTGGATGAATTGGTCCACCATCCAGTACGTGCTGGAGCACACCGTCTTCCTGCTGATCGGGCTGCATACCCACCAGGTCCTGGACGCCGCCGCCCAGTTCCCGGTGTCCAACCTGACCATCGCCGGGGTGTCACTGACGGTACTGGCGGCCGTGATCGTCTCCCGGATGATCTACGTGATGGCCGTCCGCCCGTTCCTCGGCCGCACCCATCGCACCCTGTCCTGGCAGGAGGCCCTGATCGTCTCCTGGGCGGGGATGCGCGGCGTGGTCACCCTCGCCGCGGCGCTCACCCTGCCGGTGGATACGCCGCTGCGGCCGGTGCTGCTGCTGATCGCCCTGGTCACCGTCGCCGGCACGCTGCTGATCCACGGGCTCACGCTGCCGCTGGTGGCCCGGGCGCTGGGCGTCCACGGCCCCGACCCGCGCGAGGACGCGCTGCAGGAAGCGATGGTGACGCAACGTTCGGTGATCGCCGGGATGGCGGCGATGAAGGACGCCGCCCGCCCCGAGGACGGCCAGGTGGTGCAGGGCCTCAAGGAATCCGCCAAGCGGCGCGTCGACCTGCAGTGGGAGCGACTAGGGCTGGCCCGCGAGGAGCAGGCGGTCGAAAGCCGGGCGATGGCCTACCGCCGGTTGCGACTGGTCGGGCTGGCGGCGGAACGGACGAAACTGCTGGAGATCCGCGACCGTGGTTTCGCCGACCACGAGGTGCTCAGTTCGCTGCTCGCCGAGCTGGACGTCGAGGAGGCAACCCTGCTGTCGCGGGAACGCCGCGAGCGTGAAGTCAGGGCCGCTGGGCCACGTCCGGCCGGCGAGGCTCCGTGCGTACACCTGGACGCCGTCCCCGCCGAGGTGGACTTCGAGGCGCACGGCGACTGCCTCGACTGTCTCGCCGCCGACCAGGATCCGGTGGAGTTACGGATGTGCCTGAGCTGCGGGCACATCGCCTGCTGCGACTCCTCGCCCGGCAAGCACGCCACCCTGCACTTCCGGCGGACCGGCCACGCGGTGATGCGCTCCATCGAACCCGGCGAGCACTGGCGCTGGTGCTACATCGACCAACTGCACGACGAGGGCCCCGACGATCGGTGAGCCCGGCCGATCAGTCGGGGCGTCGAGCAGTCGTCGGTTGAGCCTGTCGACACCTCGGAAAGGGATCTCGACAGGCTCAACCAGCGCATGGGCGCGGCATTACCGATCAGTAGAAGGAAGCGGTCACCTTCGGCTTGCTGATGTCGGCCCGGAAGCCGAAGATCGTCGCGTAGCCGTACCACCGACGGCCTTCGGTGGAACGGACGTCGAAACGCACCTTCGTCTTCGCCGCGGCCTCCACCCGTCCGCCGCCCAGGTACTTCAGCTTCGCCTTGCTCCAGTTGGCACCGCTGTTCGTCCGGTACGAGATGGTGCTGGTCCGGAACTTGACCCCGGTGGGCTGCCGGAACCAGATCGCACATCCGGACGGCCGCAGCGAGTTCTGGTTCAGGCACCACGAGTACTTGCTCTTCACGGCTTTGACGATGGCCGACTTGCCCGCTGAGCTGATCGTCACCTTGCTGCCGCTGGGGGCCTGGTTCGTCAGGTCACCGACGGTGATCTTGGTGGAGCCGTAGGAGAAGTTCCGGTTGGCCGAAGACACCGGATAGACCCCCGGGAACAGCGCCACCACGCTGGCACTGGACGTCACGCCGGCCAGGCTGACCGGAGCCTGCGGCTGGCGGATCCGGGACAGGTCGACGGTGGCCGCCACCTGGCTGAGCCGGAACTGGTCGGCAACCCTGGTGACCTCGAAGGTTGCCGTGACAGGCTTGCCGGCCAGCTTGTAACTCGCCGTGACGCTGGTCACGCTCGGATCGGTCACTTCGGTGACCGAAACGTCGGTCAGCTTGCCGGCGGTCGCCTTGGCCAGCACCGCGTTGGTGAGGAAGGTAGCGTCGCCCAGCGGCGCCGACGCCGCCACGCTCAGCGCGGTGGTGGCGTCCCCGGTGCTGAGTGCGCGCAGGTAGACCACGACGGCGTCCGAGGGCTTCGTGGTCGGCACCGGAGCCTGGGACTGCTGGGTGGACGGCCCCGGCGCCGAGGTCGCCGAGATGCTCGGGGTCGGGTCGGCCGTGTTGTTGTTGCGCACTATCCAGACGACGCCGCCGATCAGTGCCAGTACGACCGCGACGCCGATCAGCCCGAACAGCAGCTTCTTCGACCCGCCACCGCCCTGACCGGGCTGCGGCGGCGGTGCGCCCCACGGCTGTTGCAGCGGTCCGCCGTACTGACCCGGTGCCGGACCGTATTGGCCGTAGCCGCCCGGTTGCGGCGGCAGGGGCGGCTGGTTGCGCCCAGCCGCCGGGCTGACCGCCTACAGCCGGCCATCCCTGCCCGGAAGGCTGGCCGGGTGCCGGCTGGCCGCCCCATCTGGGGCCCGGGCCGTTGGGACCGGGCACGTTCGGGCCACCGGCCGGCGGGTAGCCCTGGCCGCCCTGCCACGCTCCGGGGTCGGGGTTGCCGCCGCCCGGCGAATAGGGTCCGTTGTCGCCCACCTGCGTGTCCTTCCCACCCGAGAGATCCTCAGGTAGGTGGAAACACGACTCGCCGCCACCCCGGCACGCACCTGAACACGGGGACGACGCCCAGCCCGACAGGCCTGCCTACGGAATCTCTGAGGCGACAGTGTACGGTTCGGCGGCTCGCCGATAGTGCGGCACCCCGGCACTATTGTCGGCGATATGCAGCACGAGGAAGTGAGCGGCCGTTGGCCCGCGTCCGTCTATCGGGTCGGCGACGAGCCCGATCCGCGGTTCAGCCTCGCCAACGAACGCACCTTCCTGGCCTGGATCCGCACCGGCCTCGCCTTCGTCACCGCGGGCCTGGGCGTTTCCGCGTTGGCCCATTTCGCCCCGGCGACCGGCAGCAGGTTCATCATCGCCGGCGTGGTGATGCTGAGTTGTGGCGTGCTGTGCGGCTTCACCGGCTTCACCCGCTGGGCTCGAAACGAGCGGGCCATGCGGCTCGGTAAGCCCTTGATCCGGCCGTCCGTATTGCCGATGCTGTCGGTGATCCTGTTGCTCATCGCCGGCCTGGCCGCGTTCAGTCTGCTCAGTTGATGAGCGCGCCGAGCGAACTCCCCGACCGGATCTGGGATCCCGGGCTGCAGCCCGAGCGCACCTCGCTGGCCTGGCAGCGGGTGAATCTCGCCGGGCTCGGCGCAAGCCTGGTCAGCGCGCGGTTGGTGGTGGAGGTCTCGCCGGCGATCGGATACACCCTGGCCGCGCTGAGCGCCACGATCGCCGGAGTGGTGACCGTCGTGCACAGCCGCCGGCTCGAGCACGTCCTCGGCGCACTGTTCCAGGGTCGCAGCCTGCCTGACGCGCGCGTGTACGCACTGCTGGTGATGCTGTTGCTGCTGATCGCTTTCGGAGGGCTGCTCCTGGTCCTGGCCGGGAACCGATAGCGGTCGCTGGAGCAGCTCGGCTCCGGCGTCGAGAACGGCACCTGGCGCAACGTCTTCCTGGCCCGGCTGAACCCGGAGCAGATCGTCGACGCGGTCGCGATCACCCCGCTGAAGCCGACCACCACCAAGCTGCGCATGCTGCAGGCCCTCGCGTCCGGTGACCTCACCGGTAACGGCCTCGGTGCGGACGGCGACCTCAGCCGGTCTCAGCAGCTGTTCGGTGCTCTGGATCCGGGCGACACGTCGTTCACCATCGTGCTCCCCTGATCCCGGGGCACCTTCGCGGTCACAGCCCGGCAGCAGATCTCGCTGCCGGGCTGTGGCACGTTCCGGGCAACAGCGGACGCCGACCCATGGCCACCGCCGCGGTCGCGGTGCTGCTGACGGCCGGGGTGTCCGGCGCGCCGCAGCACCGGCCGAGGCCGGTGACGTCGTCCTCAGCTCAGAGGATCGACGGGAAGGGCACGTTCTGCTCGTCGGTGAACGCGTCCTCGAAGCCGCGGCGGTAGTGGTACTTCCGCTTGTCGACATCGTTGGGGAAGGTGAACCGTCCGCCGACGTCCCAGATGAACGGCTTGAACTGGTACTGCAGCACGTCCTTCTTGATGTTCCACAGATCGACGATCTCTTGCGGGTCGGCCTTGAAGTTGGTCCAGACGTCGTAGTGGAACGGAATCACCACCTTGCAGCGCAGCGCCTCGGCCATCCGCAGGATGTCGATGGAGCTCATCTTGTCCTGGTTGCCGATCGGGTTCTCACCGTAGGAGCCGAAGGCAACGTCGACCTCATGGTCCTTGCCGTGCTTGGCGAACCGGATCGAGTAGTGCGAGTCGCCGCTGTGGTAGAAACTGCCGGCCGGGGTCTTGAACAGGTAGTTCACGGCCTTGTCATCCATGGTCGGCACCTTGCCGGCCAGCGGCTCCTCGGCAGTGACCAGCACCGTCCGGTCGAACGAGTCGAGCATGTGGATCTCGACATCCTTGACCTTCACCACGTCACCGGGCTTGACCACGACCAACCGGTCCTCGGGAACCCCCCAGCCGCGCCAGATGTCGGCGCAGCCCTGGGGTCCGATGAACGGGACGTCATCGGCGCAGTTCTGCAGAACCGCCGCCGCGAAGAACGGGCAGATGTGGTCCTGGTGGATGTGGGTGGCCAGGACCGCGTCCACCGTGGTGATCGCGAACGGGTCGATGACGATCGGGGCGGCCCGCAGGTTCGGCTGGGTGGCCCGTCCGCCGGTCATGTTGCGCATCTGGTGATAGGGAGCCATCTCCTTCACCTTCTGGGTGCGCTTGCCGTTGCCGAACCAGGCGTCCGTCACGATGTTCGCGCCGCCCTCCGTCTTCAGCCAGATGCCGGTGTTGCCGATCCACCACAGGTCGAACGTGCCGGGCTCGACGACGGTCGCGTCGATCTCTTCGTTCAGCCAGGTGCCCCACTCGGGGAATGCTCCGAGAATCCAGCTTTCGCGGCTGATCTCGTCGATCTTGCTCATATCGGGTCAACTTCCTTCTGTATCGATTGTGGATTGTTGGGAATGGTGCAGAAATCAGATGGAGTCAAGCGATCGACCCTTGGTCTCCTGGGCGAACAGGTAGGTGACGCCGCCGATGACCAACAGTGCCGCGAAGAACATGAACGCCGGCGGGATCGAGGCCAGGGTGACCTTCTCGCCGAACATCAGCCCGAGCATCACCGGTCCGAATACCTTCGCCGAGGCGCCCAGGCCATACCCGAGGCCGAGGCCGGTGGCCCGGGCTTCATTCGGGAACTGCTCGGCGCCGAACGGGTTGAGCACGCCGAAGGCACCGTCGCCGAACACCATGGCGATCAGGATGCCAGTGAAGAACACCCAGCCGGCCGTCGAAGCGTCCCATCCGGCGCTGGTGGTGATGGCCACCGAGCCGGCGGCGATCAGCAGGCCCAAGGCACCGATCAGGCCGTAGCTGAGCATCACCCAGCGACGTCCGATCCGGTCGGCCAGCCACGCCGACGAGAGCCGTCCGAGCAGGTCGCCGAGCGAGACCACCATGAACAGGCCGCCGACGGTTTGGGCGTTGAAATGGAACCCGGAGCTCAGGATCGACTGGCCCCAGGACTGGATCACCGACGAGCCGAAGATGAAGCAGAACGACCCGAGAGTGACGATGACCAGGGCCTTCAGGTACTTGCGGAAGATCAGCGAGTAGGACGCCGACGCAGCATGCGTGATCTCGGGCAACGAGCCGATCTGGTCGGCGGGCATCTCCAGCGCCCAGGCCAGTGCGGCGCGGGCCTCCTCGGTGCGCCCCTGGGACTGCAGGTAGCGCGGCGACTCGGGGACCATCCGCAGCCAGAGCAGCAGGAAGATCGGGACGCCGCCGAGGCCGATCAACAGCCGCCAGTTGTCACCGGTGAGGATCTGCGCCACCGAACCCAGGAACAGGCCCACGGGAATGAAGACCGCGGTCAGGCCGGCCAGCAGGCCACGCTGCTTGGCGGGCACGAACTCCTGGACGTAGGGGATCGAGACGATGTTCAGGCCGCCGACGCCGATGCCGACGAGTACGCGCAGGACCGCCAGCAACACCCAGCCGTTGTCGGGCGTAACGACGCACGCGAGGGTGAACAGCGTGAACAGCAGCACGCACCAGAAGAACGCCTTCTTGCGGCCGATCTTGTCGGCCATCCGGCCCCACAGGATCGCGCCCAGCACGGTACCCAGGCCGGACATGGCCAAGATGATGCCGGCCTCGAACCCGTGCAGGGTCCATTTCGGATCCTTCAGCAGGCTGCTCACGGCGAACCCGATCAGGAACATGTCGAAGAACTCGGAGATATTGCCCACCACAGCGAGCGAGATCAGGTTCTTCTGATTCTTGGTAAGTGGACGGGAATCGATCTGTTGGAGGGCGGTCAGCGCCCCGATGGTCGGTTCTGAAGTCATCGTTAACTCCTCAGGAAATGCCCGGATCGCCGGGTCAACGAACGATGTCGGTCGAGGTGGGGATCGCCAGCTCAGCCGCCGTCACGTGGGTCAGGTCGCCGTGATGGGTGAGCGCGAACTTGGAGGTGCGCAGGCCGTAGTTGATGCCCTCGAGCACGTCGTCGTCGAGGTAGCCGTGCAGCGTGCCGCCGACGAAGGAGTCGCCCGCTCCGGGGCGGTCGACGACGGTGACGCCCTCGACTTCGAAGACCTGCTGGCCTTCGATGCCGCTGTAGTACACCCCGGCGGTGGAGTCGGTGGACACCACGTGGTCCAGTCCGTACCGCTGGCGCAGCATGGCGTTGACCGACGGCCCGTCGCCGGTCATGTCGAACACCTTCACGCCGTCCAGTCGCGAGCAGAACAGAATCGAGGTCTTGGCGAGCATCGGCTTCGAGCACCTGGCGGGCCCGCTCCGGGCTCCACAGCAAGGAGCGGTAGTTGACGTCCAGGGCCACTTTGACGCCCCGCTTGTGGGCTTCGTTCACGGCATAGGTGATCACGCCGGCGGTGTTCTCGGTGAGGGCCGAGGTGATGCCGGTGACGAACAGCACCCGGGTGTCGAGCAACCGGTCCCAGTCGAAGAGATCAGTGGTGATCTCGCGGAAGGCGGTGTGCAACCGGTCGTAGGTCACCTTGGCCGGCAACGGCGCCTGCCCGGGTTCCATGAAGTACAGCGCCATCCGGCCCTCACACGGCACGCACATCGACAGGTTGACGCCGACCCCGCGGTACTCGTTGGCGAACCGCTGCCCCAGGTCACTGGTGGGCAGGGTGGAGGCGAACGCGGTGGAGCGTCCGAGCTGGGCCAGCAGGCCGGCCACGTTGGCCTCGGAGCCCGCCGGGGAGAGCCGCAGGTCGCTGGAGGTGGCGAGCCGTCCGCCCCGGTGGGCGGTCAGCCGGATCTGGGCTTCGCCCAGGGTGGTCAGGTCAAAGGTGGTCATCGGGTCAGTCCTTCACTCGCGGCGTCGGTGCCGTATCGGTTGCTGTAGCGGTCGTAGTTGGCGGCGATTTCGTCCTCGGGCAGCCGGGTCAGTTCGCCCAAGCCCTCGGCGACGGCGACGGTTCGGGCGATGTCCTCGACCATCACCGCCGCCTGCAGCGCCTTGTTGATGGAAGCGCCCACGGTGAAGACGCCGTGCTGTTTCATGAGGATTGCCGGGGAGTTGCCGATCGACCGGACGATCTCGTCGCCGATCTCGTTCCCGCCGATCGAGGCGTAGGCACCCACTGGCACGTCGCCGCCGAACTCGTCGGCGATGGCGGTCAGCACGCACGGGATGGGACGTCCGGTGGCGGCGAAGGCCGTCGCGTAGCGGCTGTGGGTGTGCACGATCGACATCACGTCCGGACGTCGCCGGTACACCCCCAGATGCGAGGCGGTGTCCGAGCTGGGACCCCGGGTGCCGTGAACGATCCGGCCCTCCAGGTTGACGATCACCATGTCCTCAGGGCTCATCTCGTCGTAGAGCACCCCCGAGGGCTTGATCACCACATGACCGCTCTCGGGGTCGCGAGCCGACAGGTTGCCGCCGGTCCAGGCCACCAGGCCGGACCGCGGCAACGCGAGGTTGCCGGCGCAGACCTCCTCCCGCAGCCGGAACAGCGATTCCGGCAACTCCGGATCGATCGGTGCCGGGGCCGCGTGATGGATCCGGATGCCGGCGCCCTTCAGGCGCTCCTCGATGTAGCCCCGGGCTGCCGCGGCCCGCTCGGCCGAGTCCTCGGCATCGTCGTTCCACATCTCGATCATCAATCGACCGGACCAGCCCTGCCGGGCGAGTTCGGCGAACGCCTCGTCCCAGTCGACGATGCCCTCGCCCATCGGTACCCGCCGGGGCTCGCCGCGCCGGACGTCCTTGGCGTGCATGGCCACCATGTGCCCGGCTCCGCGTCGCAGTTCCGCCGTGAGGGGGAACCCCTGCTCGGCGATGTTGCCGATGTCGGGGTAGACCTGCAGCCAGGGCGATCCGACTTCCTCGACCACGTCCATCGCCGCCGAGATCGAGACGATGTCGGTGCCGTTGACGTTCTCGATGCCGAGCAGGACGCCTCGCCGTGCGGCATATTCGGAGCCGTAGCGCAGGCAGTCGATGAACCATTCCCGGTTCCTCGGGTGCGGCTCTTCGTAGAAGGCGTAGTAGCCGGCGAGTTGCAGCACCGGAATACCGAGATCGGCGCACAGATCGATGCCCTCGATCAGCACCTCTCGGGCCCGCTCGCGCTGAGCTGGGTCGGACGAGCCGGGCGAGATCCGCCGGTGCACCGACAAGCAGAGACCACCGATGGCCACACCGGCGCGCGCCGCCGCCGCTCGGACGGCTGCACGCTCCGCCTGCGACCAGGCGAGCCGAGCCTCACGTTCGGGAGATTCGTCGACGGAGATGTTGACGAACGCGAACCCGCCTCGGGCGGCCTGGGCGAACAGGTCGTCCCAGGAACCGTTCCACCGCAACGCCTTCTCGTAGATACCGAGCTCGACGCCGCCCATTCGTTCAGTGGCGGCGCTCATGGCCACACGCTCGCGATCGCCGCCTGCAGGTCGGCGGCCGCGGACAACGGATCCTCGGCACCGGCCACGGACCGCCCGGCGATGATGATCCCGACCGGATGCCCTGCGAACACGTCCAGATCGCTGGTCTTGATGCCGCCCGTGATGGTCACCGTGAAGCCCATGCCGGCGAGTTCGTCCACCCGGGCGAGGTCGTCCGGACCCCAGGAAAGGTCACCGGCCGCCTCACGATCACGCGACCTCTTGACGATCACGTGCTGGGCGCCGGCGGCACGCCAGGCGCGCGCCCGCTCGGCGTCGTACCATTCGTCGGCGAGCTCGATCTGCACCTCACCGCCATACTCGGCGGCCACCGCGCATACCTGCCGAACCGTTGTCATGGACGCCCCGGCCACCACCGACACCAGGGAAGCGCCGGCCTCGAACGCCAGGCGAGACAGCAGCGCGCCCGCCTCGGCGATCCTGATATCTGCCAGGACCTCCTTGTCGGGGAACAGGGCCCGGATCTCGCGGACGGCGCGCAGGCCCTCGGCGAGGATCAGCACCGTTCCGCATTCGATGATGTCGATGCTGGGCGCCGCCTGCTGCAGCGGCGCCAGCGCGCTGGCAAGGTCGGTCTTGTCCAGCGCGATCTGGAGACGCGGTCGGGCGGTGGGCCCTCGGCTCTCGGTGACCCGGCGAGCATCACTCACGGGCCTTGTCTGGGATTGCATGCTTCCTCCTGCTCGGGATCGCCTCGTTGCGATCCGGTGTGAAGGGCCGAGGTCGTCCCCGGTTGTTTCGACGGTAGGACGCAGAGGCCCAGTGGTTCCACGAGACTCTGCACGGATGTTCACTCTGGCTCAGAGCGAACCCGGAAGCATCGCAATATGCCTAGTCAAAGTGATTCTGTGGATCGTCACACCGAAAACAAGCACCGGCGTTCACGCGTTGCTGTGAACCAATGTGCAGACCCGCCGCGCACCGGGAGCCGCCGCACGCCCGGCATCCCAGGGGCTGGGGCAGCTGTCAGCGGTCGCCGTAGCCGAGCAGGCTGGCGGCGGTCGCCAGGTCGGTCACCAGAGCGGAGATGAACCCGCCGCGGACCGCCGCGGCCAGCGCGGCCACCTTTCGCTCGCCCCAGGCGACGCCGATGGTCAACGGGATCTCGCGCAGTCGCTCCGGCAGGACGGCGATGGTGCGTTCGCACAACCCGGTGCGGACGTGCTGACCGTCGGCGGACAAGTGATGGCCACAGACATGGGCGACGGCGCCGGTGCGGCGGAGATCCTCGGCGATCGCCGCGTCCTCATGCTCGCGCAGGATCAGCCCCGAATGTCCCTTCCGGACGGCTCCCACCCCGAGCAGCGCGAGATCGGCCCGAGCCGCCAGCTCGAGGGTGGTGGCCAGCTGGTTGTCAGCCACCAGGGCGGCGGCCGTCGCCTGGTTCTGCACGACCAGCGGCGCGGGCAGCGGGTGGAAGGAGCCACCGAGTCTGCGCGCCATCCGCCGGCAGGTCTCGGGTGAGTCGAGCAGGCGATCAGACTGACCGGTGCTACCGATCATCTGCACCACTCTGGATCGCGGCCAGACCAACCGCGGCATGGCGTTCAACCGTCGCCGTCACCGCCATCCCGTTGGACACCGTGATCACCGCGTTCTCGGGCGAGTTCTCCACGAGCAGGTCCGCCGCACACCGGGCCACCTCTTGTTGCGACGAGGAGGGGTCGGCCGGATCGGCCACCCGAGCCTGTTTGAGTCCGAAGCTGCGCACAAGCGCCCGTTCGGCATCGACCACTCGCTCGAGCGGATGTCCGATGCGGATCTGGACTATCCCGCGGTCCTTGGCCTCGGAGAGCAGCCGCGACACCGTGGCCCGGGAGAACATGGCGTCCTTGGAGATCTCGGCCTGGGTCTGTCCCTCGAGGTAGTAGCGGCGGGACACATCCAGCAGCAGGCCGATGTGGTCGCGGGCGTCCGAAGTCCGCGACCGACGCCCGGCCGGCTCGCTCCGGGGCACTTTGGTCATCTGCGCAGGCTACCGTGGTGGCTGTGCACAACCGGCTGTGACGCGTCCCCGACAACAGCGACGCCGAGCCAGGGACGGACGGCCGTCCCACCGAGGACGCCGAACGACCACGGCCGGGGTCGGCGAGCTCGGGCAGCGGCCGATTTCGACGCTGCGGCAAGGGACTGTTATAGTTTCTGAGCCGGTCGGGAACGACCGGTGAGGCCTGTAAGGGCCCCGTGGCGCAGTTGGTTAGCGCGCCGCCCTGTCACGGCGGAGGTCGCGGGTTCGAGTCCCGTCGGGGTCGCTTGAGTGGTCATCACTCAGGGGCCAGGTAGCTCAGCTGGTAGCAGCGTTCGCCTGAAAAGTGAAAGGTCACCGGTTCGATCCCGGTCCTGGCCACATCGAGACGCCCCGGGGAAACCCGGGGCGTTCGTCATTGCGTCCCGGCTCGACGATGAGAGCTCTCTCACCGCTCGCTCACGTCACACCGCCGGACGGCTTGCCACCATGAGGGAGGGCCCCTGCGACGCACTCCGCGGCTGCCCCGCGTCGCCTCGGACGGCTCCCACCTGCGCCGCAAACTCGGCGCCGAACGGTTCGAGACGGTGCGCGGCACGGGGTACCGGCTGGTCTGAGCGGGGCCGGCCCGCTCAGCTCAAGGCTTGCCGGGCGCGCACCAGCCAGGCGCGCGCCAGGTCGAGCCTGGCCAGCGCAGTCGGGACGTCGGCGCCCGACACCAGGCTGAGAATCACCGCCGCCGTCCGGGCCCGCAACGAGGCCGGGTGGACCACTCGCTCGAAGTCGCCGCGCCATGTCTCGACAACCTCCGCCGCCCGCGGATAGTGCTCCGGCGACAGGTTCGGCAGCACCGCGACATGGCCGAGCAGGCAGGCCAGGTCGTCGTCGCGACGTCCGGGACCCAGCGAATCGAGGTCGATCATCGAGCTCGCCCGGCCATCGCGGGTGAAGATGTTCGCCTCGTAGTAGTCACCGTGGGTGGGCACCACCGGCCCGGACGGCGCCAACGCCAGCAACCTGGAGATCGCACCGGCCAGCGCATGGATCTCGTCGGCCTGATCGGGCAGGACGGCTGCGGCACCGGCGGCGTGGAAGTCGACCCGGTCGCTCCAGGAATCACGGCGCGGAAACCGGACAGCCTGCGCCGGCAGCGCGTCCAGCAGCGCGACCAGGGACGCCGCCGACGGCAACCGATCCGGCCGCTCGGGCCAGGCGACCAGGGCTTGGGCCAGTGAGATACCGTCGGCCGCGGCGCCGATCACCACACCGGGGGCCGGCTCTCCCAAGACGGCCGGGGCGATGCCGGCACCGTGCAGCAGCCGCTGCCGCTGCGCCAGGCCGTCCGCCTTCCCGGGCCGGAGCACCTTGACGAACGCCGGACGCGCACCGTGCGCCGCGAGTACCGCCCGGCGCAGCGGTCGATAGGCGAGCATCTCCAGTTCGACCGGCGCGCCCAGCCAGGCAGCGACCGCCTCGGCGTCGCAGGCGGCCGGCAGGCCGGGCAGCCGGGGGTCGGCCGGATGGCGCCATGCCCGCAACACCAGATCGTTGTGCACCAGGGTGGCGACGCCCTGGGTCACCTCGACGGTGGTCAGGCCGAGCCATTCCCCGGTCGGTGCCTGCGGAGACGGCAGGTCGTACCAGATCTGATAGATGGCGCTCACGTCGGCACCGGGACGGTGATGGACACGGTCGAGGTCGAACCGGAATCCGGGGAGTTCCACCCCCGGGTCACCGGTCAGCGCCAACTGCAGCACCGAGCCCGCCTCCGGCGAGGTCATCAGCGCCAGCGCCCGGTCGATTGTCACACGTGCCTCCTCGCGCTTTCCCCAAGCATGCCGGATGACCCGGGTGTCATCGACAGGCGGCCGCCATGTCGGAGCCACCGATGGGCGGCGGGGGCTCAGCCGAGCTAAGCCTGCCGAAACCAGGCACGATTGGTCTCGACAGGCCCCACCCGACGGGCGTTCGGCGGACGGATGCGGTCAGTCGGCGAGCTTGGCCATCACATTGACCTGGGCGCTGTTGACGCCGCGGATCCGAAGCGGGCCGAGGGTGACGCATTCGATCCGCTTGTCACCGAGCGCGGCCAGCGACATGTCTTCGATGCCGACGATGTAGCGGTTGACGTGGTTGCCCAGCAGCCACTGGTGGGCGTCCTTGCCGTAGCTGTTGGAAGGGCTGGCGATGGACAGCCAATCCATGCCGATGCATTGCACCCTGTCGGTGTTCTCGATCAGCCAGCGGCAGGTGTCCGGGTGAAAGGACAGGCCCTCGTACTCGTAGGTGCGCGGGTCGCTGAACTTGTTCGCCTCGAAACCGGTGCGGAACAACACCAGCCGCTTTCCTTGCAGTTGTTGGGCGTAGGGCTCGACGTCGGAAACCTCGATCACGGACTTCGGCGCGTTCTTGGCCGGCAGGTCGATCACCAAGACCTCGTCGCCCTCATAGCCCCAGATCTCGTCCGGCAGATCGACCATGTCGATGCCGTCGGGATTGAAATGGTGCGGGGCATCCATATGGGTGCCGAAGTGGTTCGGGAGATGGATCATCGCCGAGTTGAACGGCTTGCCGTCCTTGTCAATCACCGAGTCCGGCTCGGTGGCGATGACCGGTTCACCCGGGTACGCGTTGTCCTTGGGATCGAGGACATGTGAGAGATGGACGAACATCTGCGGCTCCTTTGCGTGTGGTTGTTGGTGTGGCGGAAAACCTGGAAGAAGTGCGCGGCCGACGTGATCGCGAGCCGGCGAAGGAAGGGCTGACCAACGCTGGTCCAAGCGAGGACGTGCCCGGACCGATGAGCTGCGGCTCCCAGCTCGTGCGGCCGTATCGGGTCATCCGGCACACGAACTGGGGGGTCGCGGATCGCCCGCCGAGTCCGCCGCAGCCGGGACATGCTTGATCAGCTCTTCCTTGCCTGCTGCCTGGGCTCCGGAGAGATCACCCGCAGCACGGTCGAATCGTCCTCGGAGCCCTGGCCGCGAGCCTCGCCCAGCAAGTACAGCTGCTGGGCGGCGGCAGCCACCGGGGTGGCGACGTGGGCCTCCCGTGCGGCGGCGGTCACGATGCCCATGTCCTTGACGAAGATGTCCAGCCGGCTGAGCACCTCAGGCCCCTCGTCGTCGTAGGCCTGCAGCATCCGTTTGCCGCGGTCGCCCAGCATGAACGAGTTCGCGGCACCTGCGGTGAGCGCATCAAGGGTTCGGGCCGGATCGAGCCCGAGCGCATCGGCCAGCGCCAGCGCCTCGGCGGCCGCGGCGATGTGGACGCCGCAGAGCAGTTGGTTGACGGTCTTGAACGCCTGCCCGTCGCCGGGAGCATCGCCCACCACGGTCAGCGTGGACGCCAGGGTCTCCAGCACCGGCGCGGCCCTGCGTCGAGCGTCCGGCTCGCCGCCGACGACGATCAGCAGATCGCCCCGTCCGGCCCGGGCCGGCCCGCCGGACAGCGGCGCATCGACCAGGGCGACGCCCAGCTCGGCGAGCCCGCGGGCGACCGGGCCGATGCCCTCCTTGCCGACGGTACTGCCCAAGATGACCGTGGCACCCGGGGCCAGCGCGGGCGCGATGCCGGCCGCGCCGAACAGCAACTCGGCCAGTTGGGCGCTGTCGCGCACCACAAGCAGCACCAGCTCGGCGTCCCGGACGGCCTCGGCCGGCGACTCGGCAACTGCGACGCCGGCCTGGGTGGCCAGGGCACGACGCTCCGCGGCGATGTCGTAGGCGCGCACCGGCAGGCTCTCGTGCAGACGGGTGGCCATCGGCAGCCCCATTGCCCCGAGGCCGAGGACGGCGACGGTCGGGTTGGGCATCATGAGCTCCTTCACTGGGTCGGGTTGGGGTCGCCGGAGGCGGGCCCCGGTGTCCGGGTGGCATGAAAGCGATCGACGGCCTCGGCCAGCGACCGGTCGTCGCCCACGTTGCCGGCGAAGACGATGTAAGGGACGCCGTCAGCAGGCCCGCCGACCGGAAGCCAGACGCTGACCAGGCCTGGGAACAGCGATCCGGTGACCTGAGCCCGGTGGATCTCCAGTCCGTAACGGGCGGTGTCGCTGGAGGTGATCCCGCCCTTGGCGATGACGAACCGGGGCCGCACCGCGGCGACCGCCCGGCTCACCACCTCGCTCATCGCCCCCGACACCTCGCGGGCGATCCGCAGGCTGTCGTCGGCGTCCGTTCCGCGGATCAGGGTGCGGCTGCTCTGCAGCACGGCGTCGCCCTGTTCCAGTGCAGCGGTCAGAGCGGCGACGATGCCATCCACGTGGTCCCTGCCCCCGGTTTCGCCGCCGGTGACCCGGGTGACGTCGATCTCGAACACCGGCAGCCCTGGATGCTCGGCGCGCAGCACGGCGAGCTGCCGCTGAGTCAGGTCGACGTGCGAGCCCACCACGATCAGCCCGCCCCGCCCCTCGGGCAGATCGGACGGCACCGGCAATTCGGCCGGGCTCAACGGCTCGGCGGGTTGTTGGCCGATGTAGGCGCGGGCGAACGGTGGCCCGACCCGCAGCACCACCCGACGTCCTGCCCGTTCGGCGGCGCGCACCGCCCGGGCGATCGCCCGCAGGTCGTTCTCGGAGGCCACATCGGGCGCCACCACGGCTCCCGCGGGGACCTCGAGCAGGAGGGAATCGACCTCGTCGAGGCTCGCGGTCCGCAGCCAGTGCGCCAGCACGGTGATCACCTCGGGCGCCGTCGCCCGGCCTGTCTTCTCCGCCACCCAGTCCGGGAGCCCCGAGGAGCGGAAGCCGAAGGTGGCGTCCCGGGCGAACTCCGATTCGCCGACCGGGACGGCCTCGCCGTCGGCGACGCAGTAGTGGATGCCGCCCACCGTCACCCGTCCGGCCGCCGGGAAAGCGGGAACCAGCACGGTCAGGTCGACCGGCCCCTCGCCGGCCTCGGCCAGCACGGCGGCGAGCGTGTCTGTCTCCAGCGGATGGTGGCCGCGCAGCGTACTGTCGCCGCGGGCCACCAGGGTGACCTGGATGCCGGCTCGGCGCGCGGCCGCCAAGGTGCGTTCGGCCACCTCACGGACCCGGGCCGCGGCCAGGTCGGGAGCCAGGCTGCGGGTGTTGGTCACCACGTAGATCGCCGGCGAGTGCTGGGCGAGCGCCCAGTCCAGGTCGGCGTCCGACCAGGAGGTCAGGACCGGCAGGTCACGCACCGACTGGGTGCCGGTCGGATCGTCGTCGAAGGCCACCAGCACCCGATCGCGCCCGTCGCGGAGGTCGGAATCCCAGTCCTCGGCACATTCCGGTGGGAGATCCCGCAGCAACTCCGTGGCGCGCATACCGCTCCGTTCGACAGTGAACTCATCGGCTATCCGATATCTGATCTTCGAGCACCGATGCGCGCCGGGTCAAGAGTCTCGGTGCGGAAGCCGCAGCCCCACAGGAGCGCACCCGACGCGATCGATCGGCGGCGGAGGTCAGAGTACGTAGCGGATCAGGTCGCGCTCGGTCTGGTCCATGTGCGCCGACATGGCGGCGTAGGCGAGGTCGGCGTCCTGGGTGCGCAGGGCGTCGATGACGGCGGCGTGCATACCGATCGCGTGCTCTTGGACCGCCGGCACCTTGGACGTCTCCGTGCGTCGCTCCTTGAGCAGGGCCTGCAGCGGGTCGAACAGCGTCCGGACCAGACGGTTGCCGCAGGAGTTGACGATGACGTCGTGGAAGGCGATGTCGTGCACCACAAAGGCCGCGACGTCGTTGACCGCCGACGCGGCCCGCATGCCGTCCAGCTCGCGCTCCATCAGTTCCAGATCGGCCGCACCCATCCGGGTCGCAGCCAACGCGCACGCCCCGGTCTCGATCATCCGGCGCAACTGCAGCAGCTGGATGGACGAATCGGCTCGTCCGATCTGTGCCTCTGCAACCTGCAGAGCGGCACCGATGTCGGTCCACCGCGAGACCGGCTGGAGTTCGCTGCGGCGCCCGGGCACCGTCCGCACCACGCCCTGCGCCTGCAGCTTGCGGATCGCTTCCCTGATCGTCAGCCGGTTCACGTCGAATCGAGTAGCCAGTTCAGCTTCCGCCGGGAGTGACTCCCCGGGGGCGAGACGTCCAGTCACGACATCGTCGAGGAGCTCCGAGATCAGCTGGTCGACCAGCGACTCGCGCCCCATAGCCACCCGCTCTCGGATCTCATCCGGATCGGATCGGTCGATCCGCCCGCTGCTGGGGAAGCACCGATCAATGCCGTTCCGAGCGGGCGACAAACCCGGACCGATGAACTGGGACCGATGAGCTGGGACCCCCAGTTCTTGTGACCGTATCGGGTCATCCGGCGCACGAACTCGGGGTTGCAGGTCGCCGGTCGGGTGGGCCGCAGCCGGGAAACGATTGATCAGCGTCTTCCCTTCGACAGCCTAGCGGACAGCGGCTGTTCGGTTGAGGGTCTCGACAGGCTCGACCGACGGAGAAGGTCGCGCTTCCGTAGGCTCGTGGCATGCCGCCCGCGTTCACCAAGACCAGATCGGTCGCCCCGGAGGGGTTCTTCGCAGCCGAGGCAGCGGGCTTGCGCTGGCTACGGGTGCCGAACGGGGTCGCGGTGGCCGGCGTCCAGGCCGTGACCCGGACGTCGCTGACCATCGACCGGGTGCGCTCCGGGCGTGCCAGCGCGAGGGCCGCGGAAGAGTTCGGACGCCGCCTCGCGACCACCCATGACGCCGGCGCCGACCACTTCGGCATCGGTCCGGACGCCGGTCCCGGCGTCGGCTGGATCGGCGATGCGCCCCTGCCGCATGCCGAACTATTCGGCGGAGGGTACCGCGGGCAGGTCGCCGACGTCGCGCGCCGCTATTCCTGACAACATCCGCAATCCTGCAGGCGCATCCTCGCTCGGAACAACATTCACCAGTGGCGATTCGGAATGATGTGCCGCTTCATTCGCATTGCTGATTGACTTCTGCCATGGATTCACGTCGACGACGAATTGCTGCCGCTGCGACCGGGCTGGGAATGGCAATGCTGGCCGCGGGTTGCGGCACCCCGCCCTGGCAGGAGAGCACCTCACCGACACCGACCGCCCCGATATCGGTATCGGCGACGCCGGCACCGGCGCCCAGCAACGATCTGGCCCGCGGCTCACTGAAGCGCACCCTGACCGCCGGCGCGGCCAGGCTGGAGGTGAACTACTGGTCGACGCTGGACCTTCGCCAGTGGACCCCCGAGGTGCCCAAGCCACTGAACCTGGTGGTGTCCGGCACCCTGCAGGGTGGCGCCAAGGGCCAGCAGATCTTCCTCAGCGCCGTCCGGGTGGCGAGTATCGCCTCCGCCGCCGATGGCACCCCTCATGTGCTCGACGCCGCCGACGACGTGGCGACGGTGGCACCCGGCTACCTGATCAGCAAGCCGAACTCGTACCAGCAGGTGCTTACCCTGCCGGCAGCACCCGCCGGCAGCACCGCGCTGACCGTCACCCTCACCTACGAGCTCCTCATCCAGTCCCAGCCCAAGTCGGACGCCTTCCTGCGGCAAGCCACGTCCGACACCATCCAGGTACCCCTGGTCACCGCTGCTGCCCCGACGACCTCACCCTGACCCCGCCCGAATCGGGCCTGACCGAACCGTGCGAGCAACGCCACCGCGGCGGGTTGAGAGTGCCGAAACCCCTTGCCAGCGCAGCACGATGCGGGCTCCGACAGGCTCGACCAGCGCCTCTTCCACCCCGGCCACCAACCTCAAGAAATCCTGGATCGGACTCTTGACGATGTCTTGATTCGAGGCTCATCGGCGCCTGGGAAAACCTCATGGTTGACACCTCACTCTTTTCTCAACCCCACCGAGGAGCGCGAAAAGATGAGCACCACCCAGTTTGAGACAGACAGCCGGGAAATCACCGAGTGTCGCACCGCGACGGTCGGACACGATCATGCGGCGCGGACCCAGCAGGCAGACCTCGGCCTCGCTCACTACGTCCGCCAGCACTTCGACGAGATCGACGCCCTGCCGACCTACCGCCCGGTGATCGGCTGCATCATTCCCGCCTACAACGAGGCCGAGACCATCGAGGCGGTGCTGCGGTCGCTGCTCAAGCAGACCCGGCTGCCCGACCAGATCCACGTGATCGTGAACAACACCTCGGACGAGACCTTCGAACTGGCGGCCAAGTTCGCCGGGCCGCGGACGGCCAAGAAGCGGCAGAAGGGCGAGAAGGCCCGCCAGACCACCGAGGTCTTCGTCCACGACATCGGCGAGAACCCGGACAAGAAGGTCGGCGCCCTCAACTACGGCTTCTCACTGATCCCGGACGCCGACTACCTGCTCGGCGTGGACGGCGACACCACCCTGGCCAAGGACTGCATCGCCCGACTGGAGGAGGAGATCCTCTCCGACTCGCGGATCGGCGGCATCTCGGCCATCTATACCATCGACGACAACGGGTTCCGCGGCCTGGTCGCCCCGTTGCTGATCGCCGGCCAGCGCGCCCAGTTCGCCGCCTTCAACATGCAGAACATGCTGCGCGGCCGGAACATGGCGGTGCTCGGCGGCCAGTGCTCGATCTTCTCGATGAAGGCACTGCGCGAGGTGATGGCCGACAACCATCAGGCCACCCCGTGGGTGAACGACTCCGAGGTCGAGGACAGCCTGCTCAGCCTGCAGATCAAGTCCGCCGGCTACCTGACCAAGATCTCCGCCCGCGCCCGGGCGTCCGTGGGCGGCATGACCACCCTGCGGGCCCTGGACGGTCAGCAGGTGAAGTGGAACTACGGCGCCATCGACCTGATGTGGCCCGGACAGCGCGGCGATACCCGCGGCCAACCGTTCCACCCCAACCTGCGGCTGCGCTGGGCGGAGAACTTCGGCATGGCGACCAACATCTTCACCCGGGTGCTGTTCATCCTGCTGCTCGCCGCAGCGCTGTCGATCAACGCCTTCGTCTTCTCGCCCTGGTGGCTGATCCCGCCGGTGGTGGCGATCCTGCTCAACGTCCGGATCGCGATGAGCATGAAGGAGCGCACCTGGAAGGACGTCGTGTTCGCCGCCAGCGGCATCGGCGCCGAGGTGTACATGTGGCTGCGTGCCGGCCACTTCGTCCGGGCCTGGGTGAAGTTCCTGTCCAAGGTGCAGACCGACAACTGGGCCGAGCAGGCCAAGGCCGAGCGCGGCTCCGGCAACAGCCACCTGGTTCCGCTGATCGTGCTGGGCGTCTCGTTCGTCGTCCTCGGCTGGACCTGGTTCCAGCTGCCCACCCTGATCCAGAGCTCGATCCTGTGGCTCGGCTGGCCGCTGCTCTACGTGGTGACCATCGCCCAGACCATCGTCATGTTCGCCAAGCTGATCCGCCGCCAGCACGGCTACCAGGTCTGAATCCCGTCGCACCAGCCACACCCGGTCCGCACCAGCGGGCCGGGTGTTCGGCGTCCACCCTCCCCACGACGCCCACAAGGCCCTCCCTCACTACCTGGGCCCTCCCGTCGACGAGAGGCCAGAAGTAGTGAGGGAGGGGCTTGGTGGTGCACGTGTCCGGCGGCGACTGGGCCGGACGGTCAGCCGAAGCGCCGGCCGTCTCCATCGTCGGAGTCGGCGTAACGAGTCGCCAGCTCTGCGTAGGGATCGTCGTCCTCGTCGTCGTCTTCCGCCACGTCGTCCTCGACAGGATCGCTGTAGTGGTCACCGCGCAGTTCGCGCTCCAGGGAGGCGAAGTCGGTGGAGTACGAACGGTATTTGAGATCGCGAGCAACTCGTGTTTGCTTCGCCTTGGCACGGCCGCGCCCCATATGGGTCAGCCCCCTCGCAGGTCACAGCGGCAAGGCCGCTTCATTCGTCACAATTTGTCGTGAGCACAGCGTACCCAAAGACCCCAAGCCAGGAAAGCTGGCCTCACTGCGCGGGATGGCTCCCGATCAGCTCGACCGAGGCCGCGACGCCGGCCGCCGTCCGGGCTTCTCCGAGCACCCAGGACGGCACTCCGCGGGCGTCCAGCAGGGTGCGGGCGGCGTCCACCGACGACGCCGGCAGCACCACCGCCATCCCGACGCCCATGTTGAGCGTCGCCTCGATGTCGGGCTGGGCGATTCCGCCCACCCGTTGCACGGTGCTGAAGACCGGGGCGGGCGTCCAATTGGCCCGGTCGAGGCGGACGGCGATGCCCTCAGGCAGCACCCGGACCAGGTTGTTGGCTAGCCCGCCGCCGGTGATGTGGCTGATCGCGTGCACCTCGCAGGCCTCGATGAGGGCCAGGATGTCTTTGGCGTAGACCCGGGTCGGGGTGAGCAGTTCTTCACCCAGGGTGCGTCCGAAGTCGTCGACGTGGCGGTCCAGCGACCAGCCGGCGTCGGCCAACAGCACCTTGCGCACCAGCGAGTAGCCGTTGGAGTGCAGCCCGGACGCCGCCAGGCCGAGCACCACGTCGCCGCCCCGGACCCGGTCGGGGCCGAGGATCTGGTCGCGCTCCACGACGCCGGTGGTGGCGCCGGCGATGTCGTATTCGTCGGGGTGCAGCAGGCCGGGATGTTCGGCGGTCTCACCGCCCAGCAGCGCCGCGCCGGCGGCCGCGCACGCCTGGGCGATGCCCTTGACGATGCCGGCGATCCGCTCGGGAACCACCTTGCCGCAAGCGATGTAGTCGGTGACGAACAGCGGCTCGGCGCCGGTGACGACCAGGTCGTCGACCAGCATGCCGATCAGGTCCCAGCCAATGGTGTCGTGGATGTCCAGGGCCTGCGCGATCGCCACCTTGGTGCCGACGCCGTCGGTGGACGTGGCCAGCACCGGATGGTCGTAGCCCTTCAGCGCGGACGCGTCGAAGAAGCCGGCGAAGCCGCCCAGCCCACCGAGCACCTCGGGACGCCGGGTGGCTGCCACGTGGGTCTTCATCAGTTCGACGGCACGGTCACCGGCCTCGATGTCGACACCCGCCGCGGCGTACGCCGACGTCGTCCCGTTCGCTGTCACGTGCCACTCCCCCGCTCCGCCGGAATCTGTTCCAGCCGCATCTTCTCGGCGCGCCCAGGCGGCACCTCGACCGGGTACTCCCCGTCGAAACAGGCCCGGCACAAGGTCCTTTTCGGTAGGCCGGTGGACGCCACCAGGCCCTCCAGGCTGATGTAGCCGAGTGAATCCGCGCCGATCGAGCGGCAGATCTCCTCGGTGCTCAACCCGGGCGCGATCAACTCGGCGCGGGTGGCGAAGTCGATGCCGTAGAAGCACGGCCACTGCACCGGCGGCGACGAGATCCGGACGTGCACCTCGGCGGCCCCGGCTTCGCGCAGCATCTTCACCAGCGCCCGCTGGGTGTTGCCACGGACGATCGAGTCGTCGACCACCACCAGCCGCTTGCCCTCGATCACGTCGCGGATCGGGTTCAGTTTCAGCCGGATGCCGAGCTGCCGGATGGTGTTGGAGGGCTGGATGAAGGTGCGGCCCACGTAGGCGTTGCGGGTCAAGCCGAGTCCGTACGGAATGCCGGACGCGTCCGCGTAACCGATCGCGGCCGGGATGCCGGATTCCGGGGTCGGGATGACCAGGTCGGCGTCCGCGGGTGCCTCCAGCGCCAGGGTGCGGCCGATCTCGACCCGCACCGAATGCACCCGACGGTTGCTGATCAGGGTGTCCGGACGCGCCAGGTAGACGTACTCGAACAGGCAACCCTTCGGGTCGGCCTGGGCGAACCGGGTGGACCGCAGTCCGCCCTCGTCGATGGTGATCAGCTCACCTGGCTCGACCTCGCGGATGAAGGTGGCGCCGACGATGTCCAGCCCGGCGGTCTCGCTGGACACCACCCAGCCGTTCGCCAGCCGTCCGAGCACCAGCGGACGGATGCCCTGCGGGTCGCGGGCGGCGTACATCGCGTGCTCGTCCATGAAGATGAAGCAGAACGCGCCGCGCAGCCGCGGCAGCACCTCAAGCGCAGCGCCGTGCACTCCGAGGTGCGAGTAGGTGGCCATGATGGCGGTCACCAGCGCGGTGTCGCTGGTGGAATCCATCCGGTCCTTGTGCGGCACCTCCTGGCTGGCGTCGCGTTCCTTCAGCCACGCCTCGAGCTCGTCGGTGTTGGTCAGGTTGCCGTTGTGGGCCAGCGCCAGGCCGCCCGATTCGGTGGCCCGGAAGGTGGGCTGGGCGTTGCTCCACACGCTCGCACCGGTGGTCGAGTACCGGCATTGGCCGATCGCCAGGTGGCCGTGCAGGGAGTTGAGGGTGGGTTCGTCGAACACCTGGGACACCAGCCCCATGTCCTTGAACACCATGATGCGTTCGCCGTTGCTGACCGACACCCCGGCGGACTCCTGGCCGCGATGCTGCAGCGCGAAGAGCCCGAAGTAGGAAAGCTTGGCGACCTCTTCGCCCGGGGCCCACACGCCGAAGACGCCGCAGGCGTCTTGGGGTCCCTTGTCCTGAGGGTCTAGCTCGTGGGTGAGGCGACCGTCCGGACGAAGCACGGCGCTCACTCTACCTTGCGGAGCCGTCTCGGCCCGACGAGTGCCACCGCCGCATCCACGCGCCGACGCCACACGCTCGCCGGACTAGGCAGCACTCGCCGAGTTCAGCGAGCCGGAGATAGTTCGGCGAGCGGTGGATGAAGGGTGCCGCTACGCGGCGCTACTTCAAGATCTTGAGCGAGAACGGGTACGTGTAGGGCCGGCCCTGATTCTCCGATACGGCGCCCATGATCGAGAAGATCACGCTGGCCAACGCCACCAAGGGCCACAGGAAGGCGCCGATGGCGATGCCGGTGAGGATGTAGCTGATGATGAAGCCGATCGCGATGGTGATCTGGAAGTTCAGCGCCTGGACGGCAGCCGCCCGGATCCGCGGGCTGGTATTGCCCTTGGTCTTCAGGATGACCAGGGGCGCGATCCAGCCCAGGACACCGGCCGTGACCAGCGCCGCCGCCGGACCCGACCAGTGTGCCGCTGCGGCCCAGAACTTCTCCTGGCTCGGATTCGCCGCACCGTAGGGCTGCATCCCATACCCGGGCTGCTGGCCATAGCCGGTGCCGTAGGACGTCTGCTGGCCATAGCCGGTGCCGTAGGACGTCTGCTGGCCGTAGCCCGGCTGTTGGCCGTAGGGCGCTTGTTGGCCGTAGGGCGACTGGCCCTGCGGATCGGCATAAGGCTGTTGGGTCTGGCCGTAGCCGGACGGAGGCTGCCCGAACACCGACTGCGGCTGGTCGGGCTGACCGTACGAGCCGGACGGTGCCGACGGCGCCACGCCCGGCTGGCCGTACTGGCTGGGCTGCTGACCGTACGGGCTCGCGGGCTGGCCGTACGGGGCGGACTGTGCCGATGGCGCACTGCCCGGCTGGCCGTAGCCAGGAGCCTGTTCGCCGTACTGCGCGACGGGCTGGCCGTAGCCGTACCCGCCAGCGGCGGCGGAACCATACCCGCCCGGGACCGAGCCGTACCCGCCGGGGGTGAACTGTTCGCCGTAGCCGCCGCCCTGGCCCAAGCCGGGCGAGTACTGCTGTGTCGGCTGCCCGTAGGGGGCCGGTTGACCGTACCCCGCCGGTTGGCCGTAGGGATCGGGCTGCGGGCCGGAACCGAACGGGCCGGAGTCGGCACCCGGCGGCGGAGTTCCGAGGTCGAAGGCCCCGGGTGCCGAGGCGGGCACGCTGCCCGGCAGGTCGAGGGGCGAGCCGCCGGCCGCCGGTGCCAGCGTCGTCCGATCGGCGGCCGCGGTGTCGAAGTCGGTCGCCACCGGCGCGGCAGCCTGTTCCTGGCCCAGATCGAGATCCGGCCCCGCCGCGGGTTCCGCCGCCGGGAACGGCTCGTCGTTAGGCTCACTCGCGGGCCGATCCGGCTGCACGGCACACTCCGGCGCGTCCGACGGCCGGGCGTCCTGGTGCGCCGCGCCGGTCTGGACGAGTTCGGCCTCCACCACCTCGTCGGTAGGGAGCTCAGCCGCGGGGGCTTCGGTCAGGGTGTCCGGTGCGATCATGGGCGCCGCCTCCGGCCCGTCATCGGTGACGACGGGCGCGCTTCCCGCCCCCTCCGGCGCGGTCGTCTCCACGCTGGACGCAGGGAACGGCTCCGGTTGCGGGGCCGCCCACACCGACGGCTGGTGGCTCTCCGCTCCCCACTCCTGCGGAGCCGCTGGGCCGGACTGCTCGCGCTCGACGGGGCGCTCCCACGGGTTCTGGGTCATTGCGTGATCACTGTCCTCAACGATGGCTGGCTTGAGTGCCTGGACCGCTCCATTCTTGCGCACCCTCGCCGTCGAGACAGCAGGGGCAACCCCGAACCCACCCGGTGAGCTCGACCGTGGGCCCGGACTGCTCAGCCCGAGGCGCGGTCGATCACCACCCGGGCAGCCCGGCCCCGGTAAACGTGCACCATCAACTCGCCGGGCTCTCCAGTGACCCGCTCCGGACCGGGCCCGGGGATGACCTGTGTCAACCGGCCGTCGGCGTGTCGCAGCACCAGCGGCCCGGCTCGCCTATGCAGGATCCGGGCGGCGGCTTTCACCCTGCGCCACAGCACCTCGTCCAGTTCGGCGTCCGGTCCAGCCGGTGGCAGATCGTTGGCCCGCCGGACGTCCTCGGTGTGCACGAACCACTCCCCGAGATGATGCGGCCACCCAGCCAGCGGATCCAGGCCGAACAGCGGGATCGTCGGCGAACTGCGACGCAGCCGCTCCACCAGGCCCGGGTAACCCAGCCGGCACCGCAGGCGGCGTGCCCGGCGTTCGGTGACGGACGCCAGCGCCGCCACCCCGATGCCGGGCCAGCTCACCGGATCGCGACACAAGGCGTCCAGGTGGGCCGCCAGATCGAAAGCCGTCCAGCCCTCGCACAGGGTGGGGGCGTCGGCTTCGACGGCGTCCAGCACCGCACAGCACCGGTCCCGCTGTCGTTCCAGCAGCACCCGGCCGAGCCGATACCTGGACGGATCCATAGCTCGATCCTGCCCCGGCGTGGCTCGGCGCACTGCCGAGGTGGTCAGTGGGCCATGGCCTCGCGCAACGGGGCTTTCCAGCGGGAACGGATCTCATCCAGCGGCAGGGCGAACTGGCCAACCACCTCGACCTCTGCCAGTTCGGTGACCTCGCCGAGCCGCTGCAGCGGGACGTCCTGCTCGACGCACAGGGCTGCGAACTCGGTCGCCGACGAGGCCGGCAGCGAAACGATCGCCCGTCCGGGGGTCTCGGCGAACAGCTGAACGGTCGGGTCGCCGTCCGGAAGGGTGACCGCAACACCGAGGCCGCGGCGCAAGCACGACTCGACCAGCGCCTGGGACAGGCCGCCGTCGGCGAGGTCGTGCGCCGAGCTGAGCAGCCGGGCTTTGGACGCCGCCGTCAGCACCGCGGCCAGCCGCCGCTCCAGATCGAAGTCGGGCAGCGGGGGCATGCCGCCCAGGTGGCCGTCGTGAATGACGTTCGCCCAGGTGCTGCCGGACAGGTGCTCACCGGTCTCGCCGAGCAGGAAGACGGCGTCGCCGGCGTGGGCGAAGCCGACCGCGATCCGGTCGGCGACGTCGTCGATGACACCGAGGACGCCGACCACCGGCGTGGGCAGGATGTTGGTGTCGCCGGTCTGGTTGTAGAAGGACACGTTGCCGCCGGTGACCGGGGTACCGAGCGCCTTGCAGCCGTCCACCAGGCCGATGATCGCCTCGGAGAACTGCCACATCACGGCCGGATCCTCCGGCGAACCGAAGTTCAGGCAGTCGGTGATGGCGACCGGTTCGGCGCCGGTGACCGCCACGTTCCGGTAGGCCTCGCACAAGGCGAGCTGCGCACCGAGGTAGGGGTTCAGGTAGGCGAAGCGGCCGTTGCAGTCGGTGGCCAGCGCGATGCCGAGCCCGGTCTCCTCGTCGATCCGCAGCATGCCGCCGTCCTCGGGCTGGGCGAGCACCGAGTTGCCTCGCACGTAACGGTCGTACTGATCGGTGACCCAGGACTTGTCGCACAGGTGCGGCGATCCGGCCAGCCGCAGCACGGTGTCGGCCAGTTCCTCGCCGGACTGCGCCCGGGGCAGCGTCTCAGCGGTGTCGGCGTTGAGCGCGTCGATCCAGTCCGGGCGGGCGTAGGGCCGCTCGTAGACCGGGCCCTCGTGCGCGACGGTGGCCGGATCGACGTCGACCACCACCTCGCCGTCCCACTCGATGATCAGCCGGTCGCCGTCGGTGACCTCACCGACCACCGTGGCCAGCACGTCCCACTTGGCACAGATCTCCATGAACCGCGCGACGTTGTGCGGCTCGACGACCGCCATCATCCGCTCCTGCGATTCGCTCATCAGGATCTCTTCGGGGGCCAGCGTGTGGTCGCGCAGCGGCACCGTGTTGAGGTTGACGTGCATGCCGCCGTCGCCGGCGCTGGCCAGTTCGGACGTCGCGCAGGACAACCCGGCAGCACCCAGATCCTGGATGCCCGAGATCAGGTTCTCGGCAAACAACTCCAGGGTGCATTCGATCAGCAGCTTCTCCATGAACGGGTCGCCGACCTGGACGCTGGGCCGCTTCGCCGGGCCTTCCTCGTCGAACGTCTCCGACGCCAGGATGGATGCCCCGCCGATCCCGTCGCCGCCGGTCGCCGCACCGTACAGGATGACCTTGTTACCGGTGCCGCGGGCGAACGCCAGATGCAGGTCGTCGTGCTTGAGCACACCCACGCACAGCGCATTGACCAGGGGGTTTCCGTAGTAGGTGGGGTCGAAGACCAGTTCGCCGCCGATGTTGGGCAGGCCCAGGCAGTTGCCGTAGCCGCCGACGCCGGCGACGATCCCGGGCAGTACCCGGGCGGTGTCGGGGGCGTCCAGCGGACCGAAGCGGAGCGGGTCCATCACGCCGATCGGACGCGCGCCCATCGCCAGGATGTCGCGGACGATGCCGCCGACACCGGTCGCCGCTCCCTGGTAGGGCTCCACGTAGGAGGGGTGGTTGTGCGACTCGATCTTGAAGGTGACCGCCCAGTCGCCGCCGATGTTGACCACACCGGCCTGCTCGCCGATGCCGGCCAGCAGCTTGCCGCGCGGGGTGTCCCGGCCCAGTTCGCCGAACTTCTTCAGGTGCACCTTGGACGACTTGTACGAGCAGTGCTCCGACCACATCACCGAGTACATCGCCAGCTCACACGAGGTGGGGCGGCGTCCGAGGATCTCCCGGATCTCGAGGTACTCGTTCTCCCTCAGCCCGAGTGCGGCCCAGGGCTGCTCAAGATCAGGAGTTTCGGCGGCATGCGTCACGGTGTCGACCACGCCCACAAGCTACCGTCTCGGCGACCTCGTCCGGCGCGTGTCCCGAGGCCGGAGTTTGGGTACATATCGGGCGCGGCGCTGCTGCGGCGGGCCTAGAATTCGAACCGAGCGAGGCGGTGAGGCTGAATGTCCGACGCAACGAGCGGTGTGCTCGCCATCGACGGTGACCCGAGCGGCATCTCCTGGAGCATGTCCGGCGCCGGTCCGGGCTTCACCGGCGGCGCCGGGCCCGGCATCGACACCAGCCGTCCGGTGGAACCGCAGGTCGTCGAACGGGTCCGCGCGATCCTGGCCGAGGTCGACGCCCGTCCCGGCGTCCTGGCCTGCGGATCGACCGGGTTGGATCGAGCGGACGCCGCCGCCACCCTCGATGCACTCCAGGACACGTCCATCGACCGGGTCGCGTTGGCACATCATTCGACCACCAGCTATCTCGGGGCGCTCGGCGACGCCGAGGGCGTGATGGTCGCCTGCGGCACCGGGGTGGTCACCCTCGCGGTCGGCGCCGACCGGGTAGCGCGCGTCGACGGCTGGGGCTGGATGGCGGGCGACGCCGGCTCCGCGTACTGGATCGGCCGGAACGCCCTCGAGGCGGCACTGCGCGGGTATGACGGACGCCGCCAGTCGACCCTGCTGACCGAGCTCTTCGCCGACGATTTCGCCGACCTCGAACTCGCCTACCTGGAGTTGCAGCACGATCCGGACCGGGTGGCGCGGGTGGCGTCCTATGCCGCCAAGGTGGACGAGGCCGCAGCCAACGACCCGGTGGCGCGGAACATCCTCGACAAGGCGGCGGCGCATCTCAGCGAAGCGGTGGTCGCCGCCGCGCATCGCGTCGAGCTCGGACGCCACGAACCCCCCACCGTGTGCGCGCTCGGCACGACGTTCGAATCGTCCCGCCTTCGCGACAGATTCGTCGCGTTCCTGTCTATGAACTGGCCGGGATTCGCTCTCACCGAACCTCGCGGTGACGCCCTGAACGGCGCCGAACGGCTGGCCGCGTTGGACGGCGGCCCGCTGCACAGCCGGGTCTACCGCGCGTCCCGCTGATTTGCCGGCGGTGCGTCCCCACTTAGCGCTCGCCTAACTATTTCGGGCTCGCCGAATTGGGCGAGCCCGAAATAGTTAGGCGAGCGCTGAGTGGGGGGTTCGCGGCCGGGGCCTCAGCCGGCGACGACCGCGGAGAGGAAGCGCTCCAGGGAGGCGAAGAAGCCGCGTCCGTCCAGGCTCGGGGAGGTGAGCTCCTCCATGTTGTGCTCGGGGTGCGGCATCAGTCCGACCACGTTGCCTCGGGCGTTGGTGATGCCGGCGATGTCGTTGAGCGAACCGTTGGGGTTGTCGTCCAGGTAGCGGAAGACGACCTGGTTCTCGCCCTCGAGACGGGCGATCGTCTCGGAGTCGGCGACGAAGCCACCCTCGCCGTTCTTGAGCACGATGGTGATCTCTTGACCGGCGTCGAAGGCGCAGGTCCAGACCGTGTTGACCGATTCGACGCGCAGCTTCTGGTCGCGGCAGACGAAAGTCCGGACGTCGTTGCGGATCAGCGCGCCCGGCAGCAGGTGCGATTCACACAGCACCTGGAAACCGTTACAGATACCCAGCACCGGCAAACCCTGGTTCGCCGCGGCGATGACCTCGGTCATGATCGGGCTGAACCGGGCGATCGCCCCGCAGCGCAGGTAGTCGCCGTAGGAGAAACCGCCGGGCAGGATCACTGCGTCCACGCCCTGCAGCGACTCGTGCGCGTGCCACAAGGCCACCGGCTCGTGGCCGGCCAGCTTCACCGCGCGCTGCGCGTCGTGGTCGTCGAGCGAGCCGGGGAAGGTGACGACGCCGATCCGGCTCACTGTTCGACCCGGACGTGGAACGCCTCGATCACGGTGTTGGCAAGCAGCTTCTCGGCCGCGTCGCGCACCTGATCGAGCCTTTCATCGGTGAGGTCACCGTCAATCTCGACCTCGAACCGCTTGCCCTGCCGAACGGTCAGTCCGTCGAACCCGAGCCGCTTCAGGGCTCCGGTGACGGCCTTGCCCTGCGGGTCCAGGATCTCGGGCTTGGGCATCACATCCACGATCACGCGCGCCATGCCCGGCATCCTATCGGGGTGTGCGCCGGCGTCCGCACGCACGCACCGATTCGCGTGCCTTCGCTGCTTCCTGGGGAAACGTGACACCGCTGGTTGAGCTTGTCGAAACCCCGTGCCCAGATGCGGGTCGTCCGAGGTCTCGACAAGCTCGACCGATGAGAATTGGCGGTTCCTCAGGGCTCAGGCGAGCCTGATGGTCGCCCGGACCATGTTGTGGTCGGACGGGATGACTCCGGCGAACGCGGCGTTGGACTTCAGTTTCAGCACGACCTTGTACTCCAGCACCCGGATCGACTTCGAGGTCAGGATGTAGTCGATGTGGGCACCGAGTGAATAGTTCTTGCGGCTGGTCGGCTTGGCCTTGAAGTTGTTCAAGGTGTCGTACTTGACGTTGATCAGCTTCCGCGCGGTCGCCTTTCTGGCCGACTTCGCCTTGTGACTGTTGCCGAGCGGGTCGATCACCAAGCCCGAGTTCATCATGGCGTCGTACACCTGGTTCGCCGCGGTCAGCTTGGTGGCGGAGAAGTCGCCGAGCATGACCACCGGAAGGCGGTCACGGTTCTCGGCCCTGATCTCGGCGATGATCTTGACGGCCTGCTTCACTCGCAACGCCCGAACGGCCTTGCTCTGACCGGGCTCGGTGTGGACGTTCGCGACGAAGAACCTACGGCCGTCGGTGCGATCCTTGAAGCTCGCCCAGGCCACGAAACGCGGGCCCGACGTCGCCGGCTCGTTGTCGAGTTGCCGTGAACCCTGGTCGAGAAGGCTGAGCCGTTTGCTGTTGTAGACGATCCGGACGTCGGCCGCGGCACCGTTGTTCACCTTGTCGCAGTTCCGATAGCTGGTGCTCTTGGCGCAGCCGTAGCGCTTGTCGTTGGTGAGCCGGTACGAGCCGCCGAGCCGGTTGGTGAGGTCTTCGAACTGGGAGATCGAGGTGCCCTTGAGCAGGCCGGGCGACGCTTCCTGAAGGCCGATCACGTTGACCTTCTCGCCCTTGATCTGGGCGATCACGGTGGCCCGGCGGGTCTCCCACTTCTTCTCGCGGCTACTGGTGCGCATGGTGAGCGAACAGTTGGCGCAGCGCACGTTGAAGCTGGCGACGCGCAGCGATTGCGCCGTCCCGGACGCGGTGGGCAGTGCCGCGGCCGCCGGCGCGAGGGGCTCGGCAACGGCCTGAACAGCACCCGGGGAGATGCTGAGCAGGGGTAGGGAGAGGCCGAGCGCAAGGATCGCGGAGCGACGCCACAACGATGAGCGTGCGGTGGGGGGTGTCGGTGCGGAGGGGGAAAAAGTGGACACGGGGGGTTGTCCTTTGCTGAATATTCCAAGCTGACTCTCAGCTTGTGTTCAGCATCTTAAGCCATGGCTTCGTTCCGGGATAGAGCAACGAGAGGTTGGCGACAGGGGCAACCAGCTACGCGACGAAGGCCCGCCCGGCGAGCTTCTCGTACGCCTCGACGTATTTGGCCCGGGTGGCCGCGACGACCTCCGGAGGCAGCGCCGGCGCCGGCGTGTCGGACGCCTTGTCCCAGCCCGATTCACGGGTCAGCCAGTCTCGGACGAACTGCTTGTCGAAGGACGGCAGCGCGACCCCGGGCTGCCACAGCGCGGCATCCCAGAACCTCGACGAGTCGGGGGTCAGCACCTCGTCGGCCAGCACGATCTGGCCGTCGGCGCGGCGTCCGAACTCGAATTTGGTGTCCGCCAGGATGATGCCGCGTCCGCGGGCGATGCCCTCGGCGCGCGCGTAGATCATCAGGGTCAGCTCGCGCAGCTGGTCGGCGAGCTCGGCGCCGTGCAGGCCGACGATGGTGGCGAAGTTGACGTTCTCGTCGTGCTCGCCCAGCGGCGCCTTGATCGCGGGGGTGAAGATCGGCCGCGGCAGCCGGGAGCCGTCCACCAGTCCGGACGGCAACTCGATCCCGCACACGGTTCCGGACTGCTGATACTCGGCCCACCCCGAGCCGGTCAGGTAGCCGCGAGCCACACACTCCACCGGCACCATCTTCGAGCCGCTCGGCGATCACCGCTCGGCCCCGCACGCTCGTCGGCACCTCGGTGCTCACCACGTGGTTGCCGACCACGTCCGCGAGCTGGTCGAACCACCACAACGACAGCTGATTGAGGATCGCACCCTTGTCCGGGATCGGCGTCGACAACACCTGGTCGAAGGCGGAGATGTTGTCCGTCGCTACCATCAGGATGGTGCCGTCGGGCATCGCGTAAAGCCTCCGCACCTTCCCGGCGTGAGTCAGCGGCAGGTCCAGATCGAAGTCGGTCACGGCGCTCAGTCTAGGGAAGCGTCTCCGGCGGGATGCGCGCTGACCGAGCACCGCCGCCGGTTGAGCTTGTCGAAACCGCTGGCAGAAGGAGTCTCGACAAGCTCGACCAACGGTGCGGCTCGACCAAGCGGTGCGGCTCGATCGACGGCGGGTCACCAGGCGGCGGCGATCACCTCGGCGAACAGTGCGTCGGCGTCCACGTCGAGGCCCTTGCGGACGAACCAGTCGGTGACGTTGCGGCAGTCCCGGTGCAGGAACTCGGCGCCGTTGGGGTTGCCGACCAGGTCGAGCACCTGCGGTACGTCGATCACCACCAGTTCCGGCTCGGCACCGTCCAGGCCGCGGACCAGCAGGTTGAACGGGCTGAGGTCGCCGTGCGCGAGCTGCAGCCGTCCGAACCGGATCAGCGCCTCGACCAGCTGCGGCCAGAGCCAGCGCAGCTGGTCCGCCGACGGACGGCATTGCGCGAGCCGGGGTGCGGCCGCGTTTCCTTCGGCGATGAACTCCATCAGGATCTCGCCGCCGTCCACCTGCACCGGGTACGGCACCGGCACGCCCGCCTCCCACAGCAGTTTCAGGGTCGCGAACTCGGCCTGCGCCCAGCGCGCCGCCTCGATCTGGCGTCCGAAACCGGACTTCAGCCGGACGGCCCGGTTCTCGCGGCTGTCGCGTCCCCGCCGGCCGTCGGTGTAGCTGTCGGCGCGCCGGAACAGCCGGTGTTCGGACGACCGGTAGCGCTTGGCGGCGAGCAGGCAGGGCTCGCCTCCGGGAACGGCGCGTTCCAACAGGAACACGTCGGCCTCCTTACCGGTCTTGAGGATGCCGAGTTCGGTGTCGATGGCCGCTTGGGAGGTGACCAGCCAGGACGGCCGGGGCTGCGGCCCGCGCGACAGCCGGTTGACGCTGCGCCAGGTTGACCAGCGTTGCCCCTCGCGGAGGTCTTCAGATATTTCGGCGTAGCTCAGAGCAGCCCAGTCGAAGGCTGCGGAATTGTCAGTTGACAACGGGTTTCTCCTACGGGAGGAGGCCCGGCGATGCGGCGGACGGCCGCGGAAGTCAGAGTCAGCGGGCCTCGAACGGACGGGACGCGGACGCGTCCAGAACAGTGACGGACATGACGCGCCTCCCTTCGTTCGAGTGCTACCGGACGCCAAGGCTACTCCGGCCCCGCTGTTCTGGGTAGAGGACGGAGGAGAACCGTCGATCGAGCCGGTTGAGGCGCACTCCGCACCCACCCCCGGTGCCGGTGGTTTGCTGCCCCCGTGCGCGTCTGTTCACCGTGCGTTCGACTGGGGGCGGGATAATGCAGCCCTACCTGCGGCCCGGCATCACCGGGCCGCCGATTCGAGGAGCCCTCGTTGAGCCTGCTGCGCAGCACCCTGGCACCGCCGACGCGCACCCTGGTCGACATCTTCCGCGAGACGGTCGCCGAATGCGCGGACGCCGACGCCCTGGACAACGGCATCACCCGGCTCAGCTATGCCGAGTTCGCCGATGCCGCCGACGCACTCGCCGACGAACTGGCCGAACTCGGCATCGGTCCCGGTGACAAGGTCGGGGTGCGGATCGCGTCCGGCACCACCGACCTCTACGTGGCGATCGTGGGCATCCTGCTGGCCGGCGCCGCCTACGTGCCGGTCGATGCCGACGATCCGGACGAGCGGGCGCGCACCGTCTTCGCGGAGGCGCAGGCTCGCGCCGTCATCGGCAACAACCTGGAGATCGACATCCAGGGTCCGTCCCGGCCGGCCGTCGAGCGGGTCGATCCGAGCCCCAACGACGACGCCTGGGTGATTTTCACCTCCGGCTCGACCGGCAAGCCCAAGGGGGTGGCGGTCACCCACCGCAGCGCCGCCGCCTTCGTGGACGCCGAAGCCCGGCTCTTCCTGGTCGACGCGCCGCTGGGCGTCGACGACCGGGTGATGGCCGGCCTGTCGGTCGCCTTCGACGCCTCCTGCGAGGAGATGTGGCTGGCCTGGCGCTACGGCGGCTGCCTGGTACCCGCTCCCCGCTCGCTGGTCCGTTCCGGCATGGACCTGGGGCCGTGGCTGCAGGCCAACCGGCTGACCGTGGTGTCCACGGTGCCGACGCTGGTGTCGCTGTGGCCGGCCGAAGCACTGAACCGGGTGCGGCTGTTGATCCTGGGCGGCGAGGCCTGCCCGCCCGAGCTGGGCGCCCGGCTGGTCACGCCCGGACGCGAGGTGTGGAACACCTACGGGCCGACCGAGGCGACCGTGGTGGCCTGCGGGGCGAAACTGACCGGTGCACCGCCGATCCGGATCGGTCTCCCGCTGGACGGCTGGGACCTCGCCGTCGTCGACCCGGACGGCAACCCGGTGTGGGCGGGTGAAACCGGCGAGTTGATCATCGGCGGCGTCGGGCTCGCCCGTTATCTCGACCCGGTCAAGGACGCCGAGAAGTACGCGCCGCTGCCGTCGCTGGGGTGGGAGCGTGCCTATCGCTCCGGCGACCTGGTGGTGAACGATGAGGAGGGACTGCTGTTCGTCGGCCGCGCCGACGATCAGGTGAAGGTCGGCGGACGCCGCATCGAGCTGGGCGAGATCGACAACGCCCTGCTCGACCTGGACGGGGTGAGCGGGGCCGCGTCCGCCGTCCGCCGCACCTCTTCGGGTAGCCAGCTGCTGGTCGGCTACCTGGCCGTAGAGGACGGCTTCGACGCCCACGCCGCGCTGCTCACCCTGCGGGAACGGCTGCCGGCGCCCCTGGTGCCGCGGCTCGCGGTGGTCGACGAGCTACCCACCCGCACCTCGGGCAAGATCGACCGGGACGCGCTGCCCTGGCCGTTGCCGGATGTCGGCGGCGGCGCGTCGGAGCTGCAGCTGGGCGGCACCCAGGCGATGGTGCGCGACCACTGGGAGTCCGTGCTGGGCACCCGGGTCACCTCGGTGGAGGCCGACTTCTTCGACCTCGGCGGGGGCTCGCTGACGGCGGCCCAGATGGTGTCGCTGCTGCGCCGCACCCATCCCGAGGTGACCGTCGCCGACATCTACGACCATCCACGGCTGGCTGCGCTGGCCGCGCACCTGGACGAGATGGCGACGCCGGCGTCCCAGCTGAACTCGAACGTCCGGCCGGTGCCGATCAAGACCCAACGTGGACAGCTGGCGGCGTTGCTGCCGCTGCGCACCATTCCCGGGTTGCGCTGGACGATCTGGGCCGCTGCCGCCGCCAACCTGGCACACGTGGCCGGGATGGCCTGGCTGCCGACACTGTCCTGGTGGTGGATCGTGACCGGAGCGATCCTCTTCATCGTCACACCGACCCGCATGTTGCTGACCGCGGCCGGGGTTCGGCTGATCCTGGCCGGCATCGGCCCGGGCGAGTACCCCCGCGGCGGCAGGGTGCATCTGCGCTTGTGGCTCGCGCAACGCTTCGCCGACGAGATGGGAGCCGAGTCGATCGCCGGCGCCGTTCTGCTGCGCTGGTACGCGCGGCTGCTCGGTGCCCGGATCGCGCCGCACGTCGATCTGCACAGCACGCCGCCGGTCACCGGCCTGCTGCGGCTCGGCGAGGCCTGCTCGATCGAACCCGAGGTCGACCTGAGCGGGCATTGGCTGGACGGGGACCGGCTGATCATCGGCGAGATCCGGGTCCGCAAGGGTGCCCGGATCGGCGCCCGCAGCACCTTGTGCGCCGGGACGGACGTCGGCGCGGGCGCCGAGGTGGCACCGGGCTCGTCGGTGTTCGGACAGGTCGGCACCGGCGAATACTGGTCCGGGTCCCCGGCGGTCAAGGTGCGCAGCCAGGCCCGCGGTCCCTGGCCGGAGCAGCCGGCCAACCAGCCGGTCTGGTTGGCGGTCTACGGGGCGATGGGCGTACTGATCGCGGCGCTGCCGCTGCTGGCGAGCCTGGCCGGGCTGGCCGTGCTGTGGCCGGTGCTGGCGGCGTCCAATTCAGCGGGCGGTGCCCTGCTCGCGGTGCTGCCCTGGCTGCTGCCTGCGGTGCTGGTCGGCTATCTCATCCTGGCGGTGCTGATCTGGGCGCTGGTGCGGCTGCTGGGCCGCGGCCTGGTGCCCGGCCACTATCCGGTGCAGTCGCGCATGTCGTGGCAGGCCTGGTTGACGATCCGGGTGCTGGACGAGGCGCGCACCTGGCTGTTCCCGCTCTACTCCAGCTTCCTCACCCCGTTCTGGCTGCGGGCGTTGGGCGCCACCATCGGCAACGAGGTGGAGGCGTCCACGGTGCTGATGATCCCCAAGCTGGTCACCGTCGACGACGGCGCCTTCCTGGCCGATGACACCCTGATCGGTGGCTACGAGCTGGGCGGCGGCTGGCTGCGGATCGAAGAGGTGCGCATCGGCAAGCACGCCTTCGTGGGCAACTCCGGAATGGCCGCCCCGGGCCGGAAGGTGCCGAAGGGCGGCCTGGTCGCGGTGTTGTCGGCGGCCCCCGCCAGGGCCCGGGCCAAGCGCGGCACGTCCTGGATCGGCTCACCCCCGACCAAGCTGCGGCGCACCGCGGCCAGCGCCGACCAGTCCCGCACCTACGCGCCGGGCAGCCGGCGCAAGGTGGCGCGGGCGCTGGTGGACGTCTGCCGGATCTTCGCGCCGCTCACCCTGGTGGCGTTGACCATGCTGTGCGTGACGGCGCTGATCGGGCTGGCGCAGGCCGGTTGGTGGCTGGCGGCGATCCTGTCCGGCGTGGTGCTGGGCATCGGCGGGGTGCTGGCGGCGGCGTCCGCGACGGTCGCGAAATGGCTGCTGCTGGGCAAGCTGCGACCGTCCGATCACCCGTTGTGGAGTTCGCTGGTGTGGCGCAACGAGCTGGCCGACATGTTCGTCGAGATGCTGGCCGCACCCTGGTTCGCGCATCCGACGATGGGCACGCCGGCACTGAACGCCTGGTTCCGGTCGATGGGCGCCAAGGTCGGCCAGGGCGTCTGGTGCGAGACCTACTGGCTGCCCGAGGCCGACCTGATCGACCTGCGGGCCGGGGTGACCGTGAACGCCGGCTGCGTGGTGCAGACCCACCTGTTCCACGACCGGGTGCTGAGCATGGACACCGTCACACTGCGGGCCGGTGCGACACTCGGCCCGAACAGCGTGATCCTGCCGGCCGCAACCATCGGCCGACACGCTACGATCGGCCCGGTATCGCTGGTGATGCGCGGTGAATCCGTCCCTGACAAGACCCGATGGATCGGTAACCCGATCGCGCCCTGGCCGGCGTCCCACCCCACAACAGAAGAGTCCCAGCCGCCCACGGAGGAATGATGCCCGCAGCCGACCCGTACGTCCCCGGTCACGGGAACCGTCGTTACGCCGTCCGCTGCTACCGGATCGACCTCGACTACAAGATCGCCACCAACCACCTGGCCGCCCGCGCCGTGCTGGAGATCGAGGCCCTCGAGGACCTCGACCAGCTCTCCCTCGACCTGTATGGATTGAGCGTCTCGCGGGTGCGGGTGGACGGCCGCCAGGTCCGCTACACCCATCGGGACCGCAAGCTGCGGGTCACCCTGCCGTCGAAGACGAAGCGGGGCGGACGGTGCAAGGTCGAGGTGCAGTACGCGGGCAAGCCGCGTCCGATCCCCAGCGTGTTCGGCGCCGTCGGCTGGGAGGAACTCGACGACGGCGTCCTGGTAGCCGCGCAGCCGTGCGGTGCTCCGTCCTGGTTCCCGTGCAACGACCGGCCCGACGACAAGGCGCGTTACCGGTTCGCGGTGACCGTGGCGGATGGCTACCGAGTGGTCGCCAACGGCCGCCTGGAGGCGCGCGAGAAGAGGGCCGGCAAGACCACCTGGCGGTTCCGTCAGGACGAACCGATGGCGCCCTATCTGGCCGTGGTGCACATCGGGCGCTACGTGAGCACCCGGGCCGGCGAGCGGGTGGAACTGGTGCATCCCCGCGGCGTCGCCGTGGGGGCAGGGACGGCGTTCGCCCGGCAGGCCGACATGGTGGACGCCTTCGCCGATTTGTTCGGACCGTATCCGTTCGCCGAGTACGCGGCGGTGATCACCGAGGATGAGCTGGAGATTCCGCTGGAGGCGCAGACTCTGTCCACCTTCGGCGTCAACCACGTCGAGGCCGGCTGGGAGAACGAACGGCTGGTCGCCCACGAGCTCGCCCATCAGTGGTTCGGCAACAGCCTGACCGTGGCGTCCTGGAAGGACATCTGGCTGCACGAAGGATTCGCCTGTTACAGCGAGTGGCTCTGGTCGGAGCTGTCCGGAGGCCGCAGCGCGGCCGCGTGGGCGTCCGACCATCACCGCCGGCTCGCCGGACTGCCGCAGGACCTGGTGCTGGGCGACCCGGGACGCGACCTGATGTTCGACGACCGGGTGTACAAGCGCGGCGCGCTCACGGTGCACGCCCTGCGCGGCCTGCTCGGCGACCAGTTCTTCCCGATGCTGCGGGCGTGGACGGCAGATAACCGCTGGTCCACCGTCAGCACCCCCGCATTCGTTGCGCATGCCCAGCGCTACACCCACGCCGATGTAGCAGGACTGATCGACGCCTGGGTCTGCCGCACTCCCCTGCCCCCGCTCGTCCAGCAGTAACGCGACCAGGGTCAGGCGCCCGCCAGCCAGCCGGCCATCGCGCGCGTGCCGATCTCGAACGCTTCCGATTCGGGGCGGGCGAGATAGCCGTGCCGGGTGTCCGGCAGGTAGAAGCCGTCGTGCGGGACGCCGGCCAGGGTCAGCCGGTGGGCGAAGTTCTCCGCCGACGCCCGCAGGATGTCGCGATCGGCGTTCAGCAGCTGAACCGGCGGCAGCCCGGTGAGGTCGGCGAGCCCGGGGAAGACGTGCGGGTTGGCCAGGGACTCGGCGGCACCGGCGTGGTTGACCGCGGCCCGGCGCACCATCTCCTGCATCACCCGCAGGTCGGGCAGCCCGAACAGCCGCCGCCGCAGGGCGGCCGAGGTGGGGGGCAGGACGCCGTGGAACAGCCCGTAGAGGAAGGCCAGCCCCACCGGTTGCGGCCCCTCGCCGTCCCGCAGCCGCACTGCGACCCCGGCGGCCAGGCAGGCGCCGGCGGACGCCCCACCGAGCCAGATCGGTCCGCCGTGGGTGGCCTGGGCGTCCAGCCAGGCGTCCATCACCTGGTCCTGCGGTACCGGATAGCGGAACGGCGAGGGCCGCAGCCGCAGCGGACCGATCACCGGGAACATCGGCACCAGCCCGTACTCGACGCTGGTCACCGGGAAGCCCGCCGCGGCCACCCGCAGGGAGACCTGATGCGCCTCAGGCTCGTCCAAAGTGCCGACCACCCAGCCGCCGCCATGCACCCAGACCAGCCGAGGTCCGACCGGCTCGCCCGGCGGCAGGTATTCGCGCACCCGCACCTCGCCGTGGCGTCCGGGGACGTGGCGCTCGATCCAGGTCGGTTCGGCCACCGTGGTTCCCTTCTTTCGCGCCGGACAAGGACGTCAGCGCCATGATGCCAGTGTCGTCGCAACGGGAGCGGCGCGCGGCGGTACCTTGTGTCCCATGCACGAACTCAGCCGTCGTACGGCATTGGTTGGGCTGCTCGGCGCCGGAGCGGCCGTGGCCGGTTGCTCCGGCCAGCCCACGCCGTCCACGCCCCCCGTGGAAACCCCCTCCCTCTCCCCGTCCCCGTCCCCGTCGATCGACGACCGCCCGCGCTGGCCGCTCTCCGGACAGCTGCTCAAGAACCCACAGGACGCGAAACACGCCGCCGTCGCGGTGAAGGTTCCGGACAACCGCAACGAACATCCCCAGCGCGGCCTGGAGCACGCCGACATCGTCTTCGTCGAGTTGGACGGCTATCGCGACGCGTCCGGCTACAGCGGAACCCGGCTGGTGCCGGTCTTCCATTCCACGATGCCGGACGCCGTCGGCCCGGTGCGCTCCATCCGTCCCGTCGACATTCCGCTGCTGTCGCCGATGCACGCGATCATCGGCAACACCGGCGCCACCGGCTGGGTGCTCAACTACGTGCAGCAATACGACAGCTACGTCGAGGGAATGCTGTCGTACATGAACACCAGGGGCACCGGCGCCTATTCGATCGACTATTCACGGGTCTACTACGCGAACGGCAAGCGTGAGTACGACCGTGCGGTGCTGTGTCACCCGAAGGTGCTCGCGAAGCAGACCAAGAAGTTCCGCGACGGCCCGCCGCAGATCTACTTCCCGTTCGGCGACGCCGAGGCGGCCAGTACGGTCGAGGGCAAGAAGGCGCGGACGATCAGCGTCCCGTGGAAGAGCGGGAACAGCTACAACATGGGCTACACCTGGAACCCCTCGTCCGGCACCTGGCTACGCAGCATGCCGTGGGGTCCGCACGTGCTGGCCGGCGGCAAGCGGGTCGCGCCCGACAACGTTCTGGTGATCCGGGCGCGCCAGCACTACGACAAGATCTACAAGGGTCGCGGCCACGACGAGCCGATCCACGACATCATCGACACCTCCGGCCCGTTCCACTATTTCCAGGGCGGCCGGTACGTCACCGGAACCTGGACCAAGGGCGACGTCTCCGAACCGTTCGCGTTCGCCCTCGACGACGGCAGCCCACTGGTGATGGCCCCCGGACAGACCTACGTCGAACTCCCGGACAAGAACGCCAAGATCATCGTCAAGTCCTGATTCGGCTCCTCGCTCAGAGCACCGAGCCAGGCGTGTAGGCGGCGGCGTCCGGGTAGAGCTTGGCGATGCGTTTCACCTTGTCGGCGACATCGTCCACCTGGTCGCGGGCGGCGCCGGTGAGCTCCAGGGGATCGGCCTGGGTGGCCTTCAACTGCTTGCGGGTGAGGCCGAGACGGGGGTCGGCGGCGAGCCGGTCGAGCAGGTCGTTGGTCCGGACGCCGCGGCGCAGGTCAAGCGCAACGGCGACCGCGTGCTCCTTGATCGCCTCGTGGGCGGCCTCCCGTCCGACCCCGGCCTGGACGGCGGCCATCAGCACCTTGGTGGTGGTCAGGAACGGCAGGTACCGAGCCAGCTCGGCCTCGATCACCGCCGGGAAGGCGCCGAACTCAGCCAGCACGGTCAGGAAGGTCTCGAACAGGCCGTCGAGGGCGTAGAAGGCGTCCGGCAGTGCGACCCGGCGCACCACCGAGCAGGACACGTCCCCCTCGTTCCACTGGTCGCCGGCCAACTCGCCGATCATGGTCGCGTAGCCGCGCAGAATGACGCTCAGCCCGTTCACCCGCTCGCAGGACCGGGTGTTCATCTTGTGCGGCATCGCCGAGCTGCCGACCTGGCCCTCCTTGAACCCCTCGGTGACCAGCTCGTGGCCGGCCATCAGCCGGATCGTCGTCGCCACATTGGACGGCGCCGCCGCCACCTGCACCAGAGCAGTCACCACCTCGTAGTCGAGCGACCGCGGGTAGACCTGGCCGGTCGAGGTGAAGATGCGGGCGAAACCCAGGTACTGGCCGATCTGCGATTCCAACGCCAGCTGCTTCTTGGCGCTACCGCCGAGCAGGTCGAGCATGTCCTGCGCGGTACCCATCGGGCCCTTGATGCCGCGCGCCGGGTAGCGGTTGATCAGCTCATCGACCCGGGCGTACGCCACCAGCAGCTCGTTGACGGCGGTCGCGAACCGCTTGCCCAGCGTGGTCAGCTGCGCGGCGACGTTGTGCGAGCGGCCGGTCAGCGCCTGATCGCGGTACTGGACGGCGAGCCGGGACAGCGACACCAGCACCGTGACGATCCGCTCACGGACCAGCTTCAGGCCGCAGAGCACCTGGAATTGCTCGATGTTTTCGGTCAGGTCGCGGCTGGTCATGCCCTTGTGGACGTGCTCGTGGCCGGCGAGCGCGTTGAACTCCTCGATCCGCGCCTTCACGTCGTGCCGGGTGACCCGCTCGCGGGCGTCGATGGAGGCCAGGTCAACGGTGTCGACGACCCGCTCGTAGTCGGCGATCACCTCGGCCGGGTCGTCCCCGCCGAAGTTGACGCCGAGATCCTTCTGCGCCTTCAGCACCGCGATCCACAGCCGCCGCTCGGCGACGATCTTGTTCTCGGGGCTCCAGATCGCCCGCATCGCCTCGGACGCGTAACGACTGGCCAGCACATTGGGAACGGTCATGGGTTCATCGTGTCACGAGTCGGCCGGCTGCTGATGACGGCGTCGGACCGGCGGGACGAGCGGCTCACCACTCGCCGGCGCCCCCCTCGGCGACGTCACCGACGTACTGGGCGAGGGTCGAGTTGACCTGGTAGGCGTCCGAGACGACGATCTCGCCGCGCTCCGCCCGGGCCGCGATGTCGCGTCGGCAGAACAGGCTGGGCGCGTCCAGCTCGTCGATCGCGGCGTAGGCGTCCGCGCGGGCGCCGGCCAGGGTGGGCGCATGAGCGACCACGCCGAGCACCCGTCCACCGGACGCCACCAGCGCGCCGTCGGCGCTGCGGGCGGTGCCGGCGTGCACCATGTGCACGTTGTCGTCGGAGCTGAGCAATCGGGGCCCGCCGATGGCGCCGCCGAGGCTCGGCGTACCGGGGTAACCGTCGGCCGCCATCACCACCACGACCGCGGAGCCTGGTTTCCAGGCCAGTTCGCCGATCTCGTCCAGGTCGCCGACGGCCGCCGCGTACAGCACCTGGCCCAGCGGCGAATCCAGCGCGGCCAGCACCGCCTGGGTCTCCGGGTCACCGAACCGGACGTTGAACTCCACCACCCGCAGGCCCTTGGAGGTCAGCGCGAGCCCGGCGTACAGCAGCCCGACGAACGGCGTGCCCTGCCGTCCGAGTTCGGCGATGGTCGGCTCGACGACGCTCTCCATGATCTCGTTGACCAGGCCCGGGGGCGCCCAGGGCAGCGGCGTGTAGGCGCCCATTCCACCGGTGTTGGGGCCGGCGTCGTCCTCGCCGACCCGCTTGAAATCCTGCGCGGGCTGCAGCGGCAACGCGGTGTGCCCGTCGGTGATCGCGAACAGGCTGACCTCCGGCCCGTCCAGATACTCCTCGACCACCACCGGGAGACAGCCGGCGGCGTGCTCGAGTGCGGCGGCGCGATCGTCGGTGACGATCACACCCTTGCCGGCGGCCAGGCCGTCGTCCTTCACCACGTGCGGCGCGCCGAAGTGATCCAGGGCCTGCTCCACCTCGGCGAGGCTCTCGCAGTACCGCGACCGCGCAGTCGGGACGCCGGCGGCGGCCATCACGCTCTTCGCGAAGACCTTGGACGCCTCCAGCCGCGCCGCCGCCGCGGACGGCCCGAAGCAGGCGATCCCGGCACCCCGGACGGCGTCCGCCACCCCGGCGACCAACGGCGCCTCAGGGCCGACCACCACCAGATCGACGTGCAGCCGGCGAGCCAGGGCGACCACCGCGCGGGCGTCGTTGATGTTGACCGCATGGTTGCCGGCGATCGTCGCCGTCCCCGGATTGCCGGGCGCGCAATGCAGGTGGGTGACCGCGGGATCGCCGGCCAGTGCGAGGGCGATCGCGTGTTCACGTCCACCGCTGCCGAGAATCAGGACCGAGAGCTGGGTATCCACGGGGTCAGACTAGCGTTCGGGGCCTGCGCCGATTCTGCCCAGAGCCACCGATGTGCGCCGTAGCGAGCGGCCCCGGACGGTGCAGCGGCGAGCCTGGAGCGGAAAGCGTACCGAGGTGGGTACGGCGAGCGCGCCCCGCGCAGCGAGCGCCCAGCCGGGAGCACGCAACAGGCCCTGGGTGGATCTGGGCTCAGCCCTCCTCGGCTGAACGATCAGCCTGCGCGGTAGCGAGGAAAACCCCGAACCTGCGGAGCTCGCCGTCGATCTCCCGCTCGGTGGTCAGCGCGTTGCGGACACAGACGTGCGAGTAGCCGGCCGCCGCGAAGGCGCGGCGCAGAGTGCCGCGGCTGAATCCGTGGTGGCCCTCGAAGCCCGGGTCGTGGTACGTCCCCGATTCGGGTTCGAGGTCGAGGACCGCGACCCAGCCTCCGGCGACGGTCGCCTCGTGCAGCCGGGTCAGCAACGAGGTGATGTCGGGCACATGGTGCATCGCCATCAGACTCACCACCAGTTCGAACGGCTCCCCCGCCCACGGTTCGGCGGTGAGATCGCCGACCTCGGCGACGATGTTTGCCCGCCCGGACTCGACGATCCGCCGACGGGCCGCCTCGATCATTCCACCAGAGGAATCGAACAGCACCACCTCGCGGACGCGGTCGGCCAGCGCGATCCCGAGCAGTCCAGTGCCTGCACCGTATTCCAGGACCCGCATGGAATCCCTCACCGGGACTGCGGCGGCGATGGCGTCGGCGGCCCTTCGTGCCCGCTCCACCCGGCGGGGATCGTCGTCCCAGCCCTGGGCCAGCTCATCGAAATCGGTCATGTGCTCAGCCTGCCGCACGACGGCGCGCACGGTAAGCCGCAACATTGGCCCGATTCCCGCAACCGGCGTCGCAGAACCGCCGGGAACGGTTGCGACTGAAGTCGACCAGCACCTGATCGCAGTCCTCGCCGACGCAGCGGCGGAGCCGGTCGAGGTCGTCGGCGCGGACCACGTCGATCATTGACATCGCGCATTCGACCATCATTCGCACGGCCAGCGGGGCATCGTCGCCGGTGGCGTGGATGTGCCAGTCGAAGCCGTCGTGCCGCACCAGCTGGGGCAGTGCGTCACCCTCCCGCAGCAGCAGGTTGATCAGTGCGACGACCTCCTGCTCGGCGCCGGCCTGCCAAAAGCAGGCCAGCCGGGGGCGCAGCGCCCGGACGTCCGCCAGTTCGGCGGCGTCATGGGTGCGGCTGCCGCTCCATTGCCAGCGGACGCAGAAGTCGTCCAGCTCGGCGACGGTGGTGAGGGTGTCCGGGGTGCGGCTGTTGACCAGTGCCGCCGCAGCCTGCAGCGGCAGTCTTGCGTCATGAGTGTAATCCACTGTTACTCCTGACATGGCCTACGATGTCATGAGCTTAGAGGTTCCGCAGGTAGGGCTGCCGAGCTGGGCGTCGTTCCAGTGCGTGCATGAGTGCCGCCGACGAGGGAGTCGTGGCGGAGCCGCGACGACCGAGGAGAAGGTGCTCAGGTGCGTGCTGGGGCGGCGGCCAATCGACATTCGCCTACCTGCGGAACCTCTTTACAAGCGATCGATCCTGACGGAGGTGGGAGATGGCCGAGATTGTGGCCGAACGCATGGAGGTCGGCGTCCGCCGTCCCCACTCGGCACTGGTCGGCTGGACGGCCGCACTGGTCTCGGCCTGCGCGTTCGGAACCGCCGGCGCCTTCGCCAAGCCGCTGCTGGCCTCCGGCTGGAGTTCCGGCGCCGTCGTCGTGGTCCGGCTGGGGCTGGCCGCCTTCGTCCTGCTGATCCCCGGCCTGCTCGCGTTGCGCGGCCGGTGGCAACTGCTGCTCAGCTATTGGCGTCCGCTGCTCGCCTACGGCGTATTCGGTGGGGCGACCGCCCAGGTCGCCTTCTTCAACGCCGTCCAATACGTACCGGTCGGCCTGGCCCTGCTGATGGAGTACCTGGCCGTCCTGCTGGTGGTCGCCTGGGTGGCGCTGCGCAGCCGCCGGCTGCCGTCCCGGCTCACCCTGGTCGGCACGGTGGTCGCGATCGCCGGGCTGGTGGTCGTGCTCGATCCTGCAGGCCTGGGCGGGCTGGACCTGCGCGGCATCGCCTGGGGCTTGCTCGCCGCGTTCGGGCTCGCCGTCTACTTCGTCATCTCGGCCCAGCCGATGGAGTTGCCGCCGCTCACCTTCGTGTCGGTGGCGCTGACGGTCGGAACCGTCACCGTCCTGATCGCCGGCCTGAGCGGACTGATGCCTCTGCAGGCCAGCGCCGCCGAGGTCGACTTCGTGGGCCTGACCCTGCCCTGGTGGGGACCGCTCGTGGTGCTCGCCCTGGTGGCCGCGGCGACCGCCTACGCGCTGGGCTTCGTCGGGGTGCAGTACCTGGGCGCAACCGTCGCCGGCTTCGTGGGCCTCACCGAGGTGCTGTTCGCGATGGCGTGGGCCTGGCTGCTGCTCGGCGAGCTGCCCGGGCTGGTGCAACTCGCGGGCGGTGTGATCATGCTGGCCGGTGTCGCAGCGGTACAGCGCGGCCAGGCGGGCTGACTGCCCGCTCCTCCGACCGACGGCGGGTAACCTGCGGATCGGCCGTCCGTCGGATTGGAAAGGCACCCCGTGCGCATGAACCCGATCACCTTCTTCGTCGACTCGGCCGTCCGATCGGACGCCGAACGCTGGCTGCGGACCGGTCTTGCGAGCGGGGTGACCACCAACCCGACGATCCTGCGCCGGGCGGGCGCGCGGGCGTCCGATATTCCGGCGATCCACGCCTGGGCCACAGACGCCGGCGCCCGCGAGGTGTGCTTCCAAACCTGGGGCACGACCGGCGACGAGTGGTACGGCAACGCGATGCGGATCCGGGAGTGGGCCCCGGACGCCACGGTCAAGGTGCCGTGCACCGAGGCCGGCGCCGGCGTGATCCGTCGGCTGCACGCCCAGGACGTCCCGGTGCTGATGACCGCCGTCTACGCGGCGAGGCAGGCGCTGATCGGCTCGGCGCTGGGCGTCCGGTATCTGGCGCCGTACTTCGACCGGCTGCGACGGACGGGCCACGACGCCGTCGCCGAGTTCGCCCGGATGACTTCGATCGTGCCGCAGGACGGCTCCGGGCCGCTGGTGATGGCGGCGTCGCTGAAGTCCGCCGACGACGTACTGACGCTGGCCGGCGTCGGCGTCCGGGTCTTCACGGCGGCTCCTGAGGTGCTGGCGGACGTCTTCGATCAGGGCCTCACCGAGCAGGCGGTGGAGGCCTTCGAACGGGACATGCTCGACGTGCTCTGAGCCTGCGTCCGCGGCGTCCGAGATCGTGGAGAACCGTCCCCAAACCGTCGAAATTCGACCGTTGAGAACCGTCCCCAACCGTTGAGAACCGTCCCCGGTCTCAGAGCAGGTCGTGCAGCATGACCACTTGCTCGCGGCCGGGGCCGACGCCGATGCCGGAGATCCGGGCGCCGCTGAGCTCCTCCAGCCGGCGCACGTAAGCCTGGCAGGTCTTCGGCAACTCACCGAACGAGCGGGCGCCGGAGATGTCCTCGGCCCAACCGTCCAGCTCCTCGTAGATCGGGGTGGCCCGGGCGAAGTCGTGCTGGGTCATCGGCAGCCGGTCGTGACGCTCGCCGGCCACGTCGTAGGCGACGCAGACCGGGATCTTCTCCCAGCCGGACAGGATGTCCAGCTTGGTCAGGAAGATGTCGGTGAAGGCGTTGGCGCTGGCGGCTGCCTCGACGACCAGGGCGTCGTACCAGCCGCAGCGCCGCTGGCGTCCGGTGGTGGTGCCGAACTCGGCACCGTCGGTGCGGATCTTGTCGCCGTCGGCGTCCAGCAGCTCGGTCGGGAACGGCCCCTCCCCCACCCGGGTCGTGTACGCCTTGGCGATGCCGACCACCCGGTCGATCCGGGTCGGCCCGACACCCGCGCCGGTGCAGGCACCCGCCGCGATCGGGTTGGACGAGGTGACGTACGGGTAGGTGCCGTGGTCGACGTCCAGGTGATGCGCCTGGGCGCCCTCGAACAGCACCACGTCGGCACGGTCCAGGGCGTCGTTGAGCACCCGCGAGGTGTCGGCCACCATCGGACGCAGCCGGTCCACGTAACTGAGCAGCCGCTCGGTGATTTGATCGGGATCGATCGCCCGCTGGTTGTAGACCTTCACCAGCAGGTGGTTCTTCTGCCACAGCGCACCCTCGACCTTGGCCCGCAGCATCTCCTCGTCGAACAGATCCTGCACCCGGATGCCGAGGCGATTGACCTTGTCGGAGTAGGCAGGGCCGACGCCGCGTCCGGTGGTGCCGATCTTGCGCTTGCCGAGGAACCGCTCCGACACCTTGTCGATGATCTGGTGGTAGGGCGTGATCAGGTGCGCGTTGGACGACACCAACAGCTTGTGAGCCGCGTCCACACCGCGGGCGGCGAGCCCGTCGATCTCGTGGAACAGCACATCGAGGTCGATTACCACGCCGTTGCCGATCACCGGCACGCTGTTCGGGCTCAGAATTCCGGACGGCAGCAGGTGCAGCGCGTAACGCTCGCCGCCCACCACCAGGGTGTGTCCGGCGTTGTTGCCGCCCGAGTAACGCACGGTGTAATCGACCCGGTCACCCAGTTGATCGGTGGCCTTACCCTTGCCTTCGTCGCCCCATTGCGCTCCGACGACCACGATGCCCGGCATCTGGTTTCCCTCCGGCATGAAAAGCGGCCCGCACGGGGCCCTTGCGCAGACAGCCTAACGGAGTCCCCCGCCGGGGCCGGACGCCGTCCGAGTGGCCGGACGACGCGACCGCCCTGGTTTCCCGGTACGGGGGGACGGTTCTTTTCGTACCACTCGGCGCTGAAAATGGACCGAAAAGAACCGTCCCCCCGTACCAGGTGCTGCGCAGAGCGCCTGACGTCGCCTCGCCTCGCCTCGTACCACGGCGTCGGAGTGGACCGAAAAGAACCGTCCCCGCGTACCGCTGTCCGTCAGAGCGTCGGACGGACCAACTCGTCGTAGGCGGTCGGCGATGAGTCCACCAGCAACTGCACGCAGCGGTCGTACTCGGCGTCCTCACCGATCTCCTTGGCGGCGCGGGCCAACGCCCACACGGCGCGCAGCAAGCCACGATTGGGCGCGTGCTCCCAGGGCACCGCGCCCGAACCGCGCCAGCCGTTGCGGCGCAGGGCGTCCAGGCCACGGTGGTAGCCGGTCCGGGCGAAGGCATAGCCGGCGATCACGCCCGCCCGGTCACCCCGGTCGAGGGCCTGCTCAGCCAGCACCGCCCAGGCCAGGCTGGAACTCGGATGCTGTGCCGCCACCTCGAGTGGGTCGGCGCCGGCGAGCGCCGCGGCCGGATCGTCGGGCAGCAGGGTCGCCTGCGCACCCGGCGCGGCGAAAGGAAGGTGGGCCATGCCGCAACCCTAGAGCCTCGTCTTCAGCAGGTCGCGCCAGGGTCTTCAGCAGGTCGCGCCAGCCTCGTCCTTCAGCAGGCAACGCGGGTTCCCCCCGCCGCACCGCACCCCGCCGCACCCCGCCGCACCCCGCCGCACCCCGCCGCCAGGGCGTGGCACACCGGCGATCAGCAGCGGCGGACAAGCCTCGTCCGGTGCGTCGGTCGACCGTCCGTCGGCTCGATGTGAGTTTGGGTCGCGCCAAGCTCTATGCTGCGGCCATGGTCGACGAGGACACCACCTTTCAGCTCCGGATGGACCGTTACGGGCCCGATCTGCTCAGCGGATTGACCGGAACCTACGGCGACGCGGCACCACAACTCTTCGAGCGGCTGCGGGCAGCGATGCGCCAAGCGTTCGCCGCCCGCAGCACCGACTTGAAGGTGCTCGACGAGGCCCGGCTGCTCAGCCCCGACTGGGTGCAGCGCCCGGACGCCGTGGGCTACGTCTGCTACGCCGACCGGTTCGCCGGATCGATCGCCGGGGTCGCCGACCACATCGATCACCTGAAGTCGCTCGGCGTCAGCTACCTGCACCTGATGCCGTTGCTGCGGCCGCGTCCGGGTGAGAACGACGGCGGGTACGCGGTCGCCGACTACCGTTCCGTCGACCCGCGCCTCGGCACCATGGACGACCTGACCAGCCTGGCCACCACCCTGCGCCGGCAGGGCATCTCGCTGGTGGTCGACCTGGTGCTCAACCATGTCGCCCGCGAGCACGAGTGGGCCGTCCGAGCCCGGGCCGGCGAGCAGAAGTACCGCGACTACTTCCACATCTATGCCGACCGCACCATGCCGGACGCCTACGAGCAGACCCTGCCGGAGGTCTTCCCCGACTTCGCCCCAGGCAACTTCACCTGGGACGACGAAGCCCAGGGCTGGGTCTGGACCACCTTCAACTCCTACCAATGGGACCTGAATTGGGCCAACCCGGACGTCTTCGCCGAGTTCGCCGACCTGCTGCTGTTCCTGGCCAACAACGGCGTCGAGGTGTTCCGGCTGGACGCCATCGCCTTCACCTGGAAGGAACTCGGCACCGACTGCCAGAACGAGCCACAGGTGCATGAACTCACCCAGGCGCTGCGGGCCGTGCTGCGGATCGTCGCCCCGGCTTGCGCGGTGAAGGCCGAAGCCATCGTCGGCCCGCAGGACCTGATCGCCTACCTGGGCCAGGGCAAGCACTTCGGCAAGGTCTCCGACCTCGCCTACCACAACTCGATGATGGTGCAGCTGTGGGGTGCGCTCGCCTCGCGGCACACCCGCCTGTTCGAGGTGGCGCTGTCGAACTTCCCTGCCAAGCCGGCCAGTACCACCTGGGGCGCCTACGCCCGCTGCCACGACGACATCGGCTGGGCGATCTCCGACAGCGACGCCCGCGGCGCTTATCTGGAGGGCTTCAGCCACCGCGCGTTCCTGTCCGAGTTCTACGCCGGTCTCTACCCGGGCTCGTTCGCCCGTGGCCTGGTGTTCCAGCACAACCCGGTCACGAACGACCGTCGAATCAGCGGCTCGCAGGCCAGCTTGGCCGGCTTGGAGGCCGCCCTCGAAACCGGCGACCAGGCACAGTTGTCGGACGCGATCGCCCGGATCAACCTGCTGCACACCGCCATCCTGGGCTTCGGCGGCGTCCCGCTGCTCTACATGGGCGACGAGATCGGCCGGCTCAACGATTACAGCTACCGCGACGACCCCGAGCATGCCTCCGACAACCGCTGGGTGCACCGGCCCCGGATGGACTGGGACGCCGTCGCGGCCGCCGACGCCGACCCGAGCACCCCCGGCGGCCGCATCCTGGCCGGGCTGCGACACACCATCGGCGTCCGCAAACGGCTGCCGCAGCTGCACGCGTCCATCGAGTCGCGGGTGCTGCCCAGCCCCGACTCGCGGGTGCTGCTGCTCACCCGCGACCATCCCGAGGGCATGCTGATCGAGGTTTACAACTTCAGCGAGGACGTCGTAGAACTGCCCACCTATGTGCTGCGCTCCCGGCTCGGCGACTCCGCCGTCGAGCAGATCAGCGGCTACGACTACTCACTGGCTCCCGAAACGCTCCGCATCCGGCCGTACCAGCCGTTGTGGCTGACCGCCGGCTGACACCTTCCGGCACTAGGCCCTCCCTAATCAGTTCAGCCCTCCCGTATACGGGAGGGCTGAACTGATTAGGGAGGGCCTAGTGCCGGAAGGGCGGGGTCGGGCTGGGACGAAAAGCAGGTCCGCTACTCAGTACAGGCTGGGATCGGCCTGCTTGACCGCCTCGACCTCGTCGGACGTCGGGGCGTAGGCACCGTTCTTGCTGACGGTGATGCCCGAGGTGACGACCGCGTTGTGCAGTGCCGACTGGACGTCGGACCAGCCGGCGTCGGCGAGCCGCTGCCGCGCCTCGACCGAGCCCAGCAGGCCGCTCTTGAGCAGTCCGGCGATCAGCCCGGCCATGAACGAGTCACCGGCGCCGACGGTGTCGCCGACGGTCACGTTCATCTGGTCGATGTGCAGCATGTCGCGGTTGTCGGCCAGCAGAGCGTACGCGCCCCACGGCCCACGGGTGACGACCACCATCGACGGTCCGGCCTTGATCCAGCGCCGCATCACGTCCTCGACCGGCTCACCGGGGTAGAGCCATTCCAGGTCCTCGTCGCTGACCTTGACCAGGTCGGAGAGGCTAACCAGATCCTCCACGCGGCCGACCACCTGGTCCGGCGCAATCATCAGCGCCGGCCGGATGTTCGGGTCGTAGGAGGTGGTGGCATGGCCGCGGATCGCCCGCACATTCTCGACCACCGCGGTGCCGCCCGGTTCGAGCGTGGCCGCGATGCTGCCGGTGTGCAGATGGCTGTACTTGGACAGGTCCTCGATCGCCGGGACGTTCCACTCCAGGTCGAACTCGTAGGTGGCGCGTCCGTCCGCGTCCAGGTGGGCGAAGGCGACGGCGGTCTTCTCGGCCGAGTCGGTGCCCGGCACGATCGAGACGCCCGAGTTGGTGGCCCACTGGGCGAGCCGGTCACCCCGTTCGTCCTTGCCCCACCAGGCGCAGATGCTGGCCGGCTCGCCGAGCGTGGCGACCCCGGCCGCCACGTTCAGCAGGCTGCCGCCCACATGCTCCTTGCTGGAATCCTCCCGGATGACGACGTCGATCAACGCCTCGCCGAGACACAACACTTCGCGGTCAGACATCAGTGTCCTTTCGCGGCGAGCGGATCGCCGCTGTCATTGGGATCATGGGTGAGGCCCAGTTTGGCCTCCATCTCCTCCAGCGGTACACCCTTCGTCTCAGGCATGACCTTGAGCACCCAGAACAGCTGGCCGACCATGAAGATCGCGAACACCGCGAATGCCACGCCGCCACCGAGGCCGCCGATCACCGGCGGGAAGAAGGTCGAGGTGAGCCAGGCGAACACCCAGTGGGTCAGCGAGCCGAAGGACTGGCCGCGACCACGGATGCGGTTCGGGAAGATCTCGGAGATGAACACCCAGATCACCGCGCCCTGGCCGAAGGCGTGAGCAGCGATGAAGACCAGCAGGCCGCCCAGGACCAGGAAGCTGGACTTCGAGTCGAATGCCCCGCCCAGTGCCTTCTCGTAGTAGAACATCAGCGCGGACATGAAGCCCAGGCTGACGATGTAACCGATCGAGCCGATGATCATCAGCTTCTTGCGGCCGATCCGGTCGATCACGGTCAGCGCGGCCATCGTTGCGATCAGGTTCATAAAGCCGACCGCGATGCTCATCTGGAAGGCGGCGTCGGTGGAGGCGCCGGCCTTCACCATGACGACCGGGGCGTAGTAGAGAATCGCGTTGATGCCGGACATCTGGTTGAACATGGCGATCATGAAGGCCAGCATGATGACCTTGGCGTGACCCTTGGTGAAGAACGGCACCTTCGGAGAGTTCGCGGCAGCGGCCAACGAGGAGTCGATCTCCTGGATCTGGAAGTCGGCCTCTTCCTTGCTGGTGGTCAGCTTGGCGATGACGTCGCGCCCCTCCTGCTCCTTGCCGTTCGCCATCAGCCAGCGCGGCGTCTCGGGAACGGTGAACAGCATGAGCAGGAAGATCACGGCCGGGATGGCCATCACGCCGAACATCCAGCGCCAGTCGGTGGTCTCGTTGTTGACCACGGCGCGGACGATGGTGTTCGACAGGTAGGCCAGCAGGATGCCGAGCACGATGTTGAACTGGACGAGGCCGACCAGACGGCCGCGGACCTTCGCCGGCGCGATCTCAGCGGTGTAGATCGGCGCGCACACCGAGGCCGCACCGACGCCGATGCCGCCCAGGAATCGGAAGATCTCCAGGGTGATGATGTCGTGGGCGAACGCCGAACCGAGGGCGCCCGCCAGGTAGAGGACGCCGATCACGAACAGCACCGGCTTGCGGCCGTAGCGGTCGGCCGGCTTGCCGGCGGCGAGTGCGCCGAGGATGGTGCCCAGCAGGGCCATACCCACGGCCCAGCCGAGGTAGGCATCGGATAGGTCGAAATATGCTTTCAGCTGCTCGGTCGTACCGGAGATCACGGCGGTGTCGAAACCGAACACCAGGCCGCCGATCGAGGCGACGAGCGCACTTCGTATCACGAGGGGTCTCATGGGCGACATGCTAAGGGCACGTGTCACTCAGATGTCCACATTGCAACAGCGACACTTCGAATCCACACTACCCAACCTGAACCCACAGACAAGGCCAGCGGAAAATTGCCGAAAGTTGGGGTCGCCCTCGGGTCGGGGTCGGCAACCACAGACAACCCGGGGTCTGGCCCCTGGACGCGCAACTTAAGTCGCCGGCGTTCCCAAGGGAGGCACCACTCAACCCGTCCTCTGTTGGTTGGGCTCGTCCGGGTGCTGAGTGCTGGGGGCAGGGCCGGGATGAGGGCGCCGGGCCGGGATGACACGAGGTCCCGGGGGGTGCGGGTGCCGGGGGTGCGGGGCTAGCGATCTCGACGACGTCGTCCAACAGCGGGATACCTCGCCGATCTCGTGTTGTCACCAGAGATCGGACGACTTTCCCACCATCGGCGAGCTATCTCGGCAACGTCGTCCCCGGCCCGGACCCGATCGACCAGCCGCTTCTCAAGGGGTGCGCACTCCTGAGCACCCCGGCGAACCCGCACCCCAGGGTTGCCGTCAAGTGCCGACCACATCAGCCGCAGTGACTATCGTTGCCGAGTGATCACGCGGCGCACCCTGCTCGCCGGCGCGCTCGCCGGCGGCACGGCCGCGGCGCTGTCCGGATGCGGCACACCCACGCACCCTGCTCCCGGGACGCCGTCGCCCCCGCTTGCCCCGTCCGTCCCGTCGTCAGCGCCGCCGACGCCTCCGGGAGGCCCGTTCACCCTGCGCCTGATGTCGTGGAATGTGATGACCGAAGGGCTCGGCCCGGACTGGTACGGCTCATCGATGCCGCGTCGCGACCACCGCTGGGCGACCCGGGCGCCGCGGGTCCGGCAGTGGCTGCGGGCCACCGACGCCGACGTGGTGTGTTTCCAGGAGGCGCTCGGCACCGTGGACGACCAGGGCCAGCCGTCCAACCTGATGGTCGGCATGCTGCCCGGCCGGGGTTGGGCGAACATCGACCACTTCCTGCCGATCATGTTCCGGGCGTCGCTGCTGGAGTTGCGCGACGCCGGGATCACCGAGATCTACCCGGGGAGTACGACCTCGCCCTGGCCCCGGTACTGCAGCTGGGCTCGGCTACGGCACCGCAGCACCGGGCGTGACCTGATGGTGTTCAACACCCATCAGGCGCCGTTCCAGACCACCGCGATCGCCCGGATCCGTTCGGCGACGGTGAGCCGGCTGATCCGGGCGATGCGAGCCGCCGACCCCGGCTACCGGACGCCTGCGGTGCTGGCCGGGGACTTCAACGCACGGGCCGACGAACGGCGTCCGATCTACTCCGATCACCTGCGCAAGCTCGGCGCGGACGGCTGGCGCGACTCGGCCCGGATCGCCCGCCGCGACCTTTCCGCGGTCCGCGGCGTCAGCACCCACAACGGTTTCGGGGTGAAGGTCGGCGGAACCTGGCGCTACCGGCAGATCTCCACCAGCGGCAAGGACGTCAACTACCTGTGGGTGCGGCCGGGAGCCACCGTCATCGACCGGGAAACCTACACCGGGCCCGGGATTCGCCGGCTGAAGCTCCCGGACGGCCGCACCTACCCGTTCTTCGCCGACGGGCCGGTGCCGTCCGACCATTGCCCGGTGCTGGCCCGCGTCCGGTTCGCCTGACAGCAGCGCCGTTCCCCAACGGTGGGGGCCAGGGACTGGGGTGGCCGGGTCACCGGGACGCAACGATGCCCGGGCACAGGGGCCCGGGCATCGTCGTTGGAGATGTCGCGATCAGCCGATGGTGTGTCCGGCGGAACGCAGGTTCTGGCAGGCCTCGACCACACGCGCCGACATGCCGGCCTCAGCCGCCTTGCCCCAGGCACGCGGGTCGTACATCTTCTTGTTGCCGACCTCGCCGTCGATCTTCAGCACGCCGTCGTAGTTGGCGAGCATCCAGCCGGCCACCGGACGGGTGAACGCGTACTGGGTGTCGGTGTCGACGTTCATCTTGACGACGCCGTAGTCGACCGCGTCGCTGATCTCCTGCGGGGTGGAGCCGGAGCCGCCGTGGAAGACCAGGTCGAACGGCTTCTCCCGGCCGTACTTGGCGCCGACGGCGTCCTGGATCTCCTTGAGCACCTCGGGACGCAGCTTCACCGAACCCGGCTTGTAGACGCCGTGCACATTGCCGAAGGTCAGCGCCGTGATGTAGCGGCCCTTCTCGCCGAGGCCGAGGATCTCGATGGTGCGCAGGCCGTCCTCAACGGTGGTGTAGAGCTTGTCGTTGATCTCAGCGGCGACGCCGTCCTCTTCGCCGCCGACCACGCCGACCTCGATCTCGAGGATCTGGCGAGCCTTGGAGGTGAGGGCAAGCAACTCGTCGGCGATCTGCAGGTTCTCTTCCATCGGCACGGCCGAGCCGTCCCACATGTGCGACTGGAAGAGCGGCTCGAGGCCGCGGTCGACGCGCTCCTGCGAGATGGCGATGAGCGGCTTGACGTAGGTGTCGAGCTTCTCCTTCTGGCAGTGGTCGGTGTGCAGGACGATGTTCACCGGGTAGTTCTTGGCCACCACCTGGGCGTACTCGGCCAGCGCGACCGCGCCGGTCACCATGTGCTTGATGGTCGGGCCGGACCCGTACTCGGCGCCGCCGGTGCTGACCTGGATGATGCCGTCGGAGCCGGCCTCGGCGAAGCCCGCCAGGGCCGCGCTGATGGACTGCGACGACGTGATGTTGATAGCGGGGAAGGCATACGAGCCTGCCTTCGCGGCGTCCAGCATCTCGGCGTACTTCTCGGGTGTTGCGATGGGCATTCCTGCGCTCCTCACGGGGTTGTTTTCGGGGCTCCACCATCCACGGTGACGCCGGCGAATGACGAACCCAGTCTTGCAAAAGTCCGGGGCCCGCGCGACCCTTTTGCGAAGCTGCGGAGGGGTGCCGCCCGATTGTGGCGTCCGCGTCAGTCGTCGAGCCTGGACAGATCGATCCAGGACCGGCCGCCGGACAACGCCCGTACGGCCGAATCGATGTTCGCCGGCAGCGCGCTCAAGTAGCTCATCGGCACCGAGGCCGATCGCCCGTCCCGCGCGTCCACCCGCAACAGCGGCGAGCGTCCGAACCGGCCCGGGGCGGCACGGAAACCGCCCACCTCCGGCCAGAGCAACCACAGTCCGGCCACCCACACCCCGTCCCGGGTGGTGGCGAGGGCCGGACCGGCGGCGACCAGCTTGGCGTCGGCGCGGGCCTGCAGCAGGCCGAAGCCGGTGACGATCACCCACACCAGACCCACGGCCACCGCGGACCCGACCAGCCACGGTCCGAACGAACCGACCTGATCGGCGAAGAAGTACCACACGGCCCCGCCGATGGCGACGGAGATCACCATCGAGATCAACCGCTGGAGCAGCGTCGAACGCCGGCGCCTCACCGCCTCCTGGGCAGCCTCCGGTGCGTAATACACCACGTATTCCCCAGCGCCGTTCACAGCGGCCATCGTAGTGGCGCCCACGACCCCTCCTCCCCCAAAGCCCCTGCCCAACTTCTTCTGGGCTCCCGTTGAACGAGAGGCCAGAAGAAGTTGGGCAGGGGCCTACGGGCGGGGGCTCAGGGGCCCGGGCTTACGGGCGGGGCCTACCGGCCCGGGCTTACGGGCGGGGCCTACCGGTCCGGGCTCACGGGCGGGGCTTACGGGTCGGGGGTCCGGCCCAGCGGGCCGCCCAGTGGTACATGGCGATCGCGGCGGCGGCACCGGCGTTGAGCGATCTGGTCGATCCGTACTGGGTGATCGACACCAGCGAGCCGCAGCCGGCCACTACCTCGTCGGTCAGCCCGGGTCCTTCGGAGCCGAAGATCAGGCAGCAGCGTTGCGGCAATTCGGTGCGCTCCAGCGGTGTCGCGCCGGGCAGGTTGTCCACCCCGATCGGGACGACGTCGGCCGCCGCCAGTGCGTCCAGGAAGCTGGGGACGTCGGCATGGTGCTCGACGTGCAGGTAGCGGTCGGTGACCATCGCGCCGCGGCGGTTCCAGCGGCGCCGTCCGAGAATGTGCACCGCGGCCACGTTGAACGCGTTCGCCGTCCGCACGATGGAACCGATGTTGAAGTCGTGTTCCCAGTTCTGGATCGCGACGTGCAGCGGGTGTCGGCGGGTGTCCAGATCGGCGACGATGGCGTCCAGGCGCCAGTACCGGTAGCGGTCGACCACGTTGCGCCGGTCGCCGGCGCCGAGCAACTCGGGGTCGAGACGCGGATCGTCCGGCCAGGGACGCGGGTGGGGACCGACTCCGACGGTGGGTGCCGTCGGGTCGACAGGCTCGTCGGTTCCCGGTTCGTCCTGCCCTCGCGCGTGCGGCGGATCTTTCGGGTGCACCGCAACCGGGGCACGACTGCTCGGAGATTCCCCGAGCGCCACGGCGTGCCGATCAGCCCCCACGCCGTCCGGACCCGGGACGCCGCTCTCGGCAGGCACCGATACGACGTCCACGCCCTCCTCGAACCGCCCGCTTTCCGACCTCACGGGGGCCCACGGTATCCTGGATCATCGTGACCCTGCTTCCGATGCTCGCGCCACTGCTAATGCCCGACTGGATGGACCCCGAATACCTCATCCATGCCCTCGGCAACTGGGCCCTGTGGGGGGTGGCCCTGCTGCTCATCATCGAGTGTTCGATCTTCCCGATCCTGCCCGGTGACTCACTGCTGTTCACCGTGGGAATGTTCATCGCCATCACACCACCGGCGATCACCTTCCCGGGGATGAGCCAGCCGATGGTGCTGGTGGTGTCCTGCCTCGTACTGATGATCGCCGCCGTCCTGGGCAACGTCGTCGGCTACTTCGTCGGCAAGTGGATCGGACCTGCGATCTTCAAGCCGCGTGAGGGCTTCTGGGGCCGCGTCTTCGACCCCAAGCGAGTTGACCAGACCCACGAACTGATGGAGCGCTACGGCCCGCGCGCCCTGGTGCTGGCCCGGTTCGTCCCGTTCGCCCGGACCTTCATCACCCTGATCGCCGGCATCGGCCGGATGGACTTCCGCAAGTTCATCACCTGGACCGGCGTCGGCGCGGTCGTGTGGGCCGCCGGGCTCACCGTGCTCGGCTACTTCCTCGGCACCATTCCGGTGATCAACACCAACCTCGAGCTGGTGCTGATCCTCATCGTGCTGATCTCGGTGCTGCCGATGGTGTTCGAGTACCTGCGCGAGCGGCGGAAGCTGAAGGCCGAGGCCACGTCCTCGTCCGAGTGACGCGCGGTCGTCGCGTTGATCAGCGTTTCCTTGGCGCACGCCGAATGACATAAGCAATGGCCCCCGGTCGGTGAACCGGGGGCCCATCTGCATGCTCAGAGGTCAGGACGGGGGCGGGGTGTAACCACCCTGCGGCTGACCGCCCTGCCGCGGCGGCTGATAGGGCGGCGGCTGATCCTGCTGGCCCTGCGGCGGGTACTGCTGATCCTGCGGCGGGTACTGCTGATCCTGCGGCTGTTGCCCGTACTGCGGCGGCTGACCCGGCTGACCGTACTGCGGCGGCTGCTGCGCGTACTGCTGATACTGCGGCGGCTGCTGGCCGTACTGCTGGGGCTGCTGCTGGTACTGCGGCTGCTGACCACCGAACTGTCCGGGCGAAGGCGCGGAGTAGTTCTGGCCCGGGTACGCCTGCGGGTTCGGCAGGTCGCTCGCCGACTGCGGCCCCGCGTTGAGTTGAGCGTTGGTCGGCTCGGACCCCTGCGGCGACTCCCCGCGGTAGCTGATCTCACCGAAGTTCACGTCCGGCGCGCGCCGCACCTCGGCATCGTTGACCTCGAAGTAGGTCGCCTTCTCGAACTTGAACATGCCGGCCAGGATGTTCGACGGGAACGAGTCCACCTTGGTGTTGTAGTTGCGGACGTTGGCGTTGTAGAAGCGGCGTCCGGCGGCGATCCGATCCTCGGTGTCGACCAGTTCACGCTGCAACTCGAGGAAGTTCTGGTTGCTCTGCAGCTGCGGGTACGCCTCGACGCTCACGATCAGATTGCGGACGGCCTCGGACAGCTGTGACTCGGCGACCGCTCGCTGTTCCGCCGTCCCGCCCTGCTGCGCGAGCGCGGCCGCCTGGTTGCGCATCCGGGTGACGCCCTCGAGCGTGTTGCGCTCGTGCGCTGCGTAGGCCCGCACGGTCTCCACCAACCGCGGGATGAGGTCGTAGCGCCGGTTCAACTCGACGTCGATCTGACGCCAGGACTCCTGGATCATGTTCCGGTCGCGCTGGAAGCCGTTGTACAACGACACGGCGTACAGGCCGACCAGCACCGCGATGATCACCAGGATCACCAGGAACCACAAAATGCCACTCATGGGCAAACTCCTTGTCGTGGACGGGGTGCGCGGCCCAGCCTAACTGCTCCGGGACGCTTCCCCACCCGTCAGCTGAGGTCCAGGTCGGCGAGGCCGACGGCGTAGCGGTACGGGACGCCGGCCGCTTCGATCACCTCGGCGGCACCGGTGGCCCGGTCGACGATGACAGCCACCCCGACCACCTCGCCGCCCTCGGCCCGGATCGCCTCCATCGCCTCCAGCGGCGAGCCGCCGGTCGTCGAGGTGTCCTCGACCACCAGCACGCGGCGTCCATTCACCGCGGCGCCTTCGATCCGCCGCTGCATGCCGTGCGCCTTCGCCTGCTTGCGGACGACGATCGCGTCCAGCCGGCCACCCGCGGCAGCGCGCGCGTGCAGCATGGCGGTCGCCACCGGATCGGCACCCATGGTCATGCCGCCGACCACGTCGAACTCCCAGTCGGCGACCAGGTCGTCCATCACCCGTCCGACCAGCGGCGCGGCGACGCCGTCGAGCGTCACCCGGCGCATGTTGACGTAGTAGTCAGCCTCTTTTCCTGAGGTCAGGGTCACCCTGCCGTGCACCACGGCGAGTTGCTTGATGTGCTCGATCAGCTCAGAACGGTCCGACATGGCAGCCACCCTAGTAGCGTGTCGCCGCTAATATCGATTGTGTTTGGTGGAGATTGAGGTTTGGCAGGTCTTCCTTCCCCTCTGCCAGTCAGGACGTTCGTCATGCCGTCGCGCAAGAAGTATCCGGTGGTGTTGTCGCCGGAGGATCGTGAAGAGTTGGAGCGGGTGGCCCGCAGCGGGGTGCATTCGGTGTCGATGGTCCGGCGCACCCGGGTGCTGCTCGCCTTGGATACCGGTGCGGCTGCGCCTGGGCCGGTCGATGAGCGGGCGGTGATCGCGGCGCGGCTTGGGGTTTCGTGCGACACGATCCGGTTGGTCTCGAAGCGTTTCGTGGAGTCCGGTGGGGACGCCTGGTACACGGTCGGGCGTAAGCCGCGTGAGATGCCGCCGGTGCCCTCGCAGATCACTGGTGAGGTCGAGGCCCGACTGATCGCGTTGGCGTGCTCGACACCGCCCGAGGGTCGGGCCCGGTGGTCGTTGCGGTTGTTGGAGAAGCACGTCGCGCTGGTCGAGGACATCCCGGACCTGGACCACTCGACCATCGGGCGGGTCTTAAAAAAACGAAACTTCGTCCTCACCTGAAGAAGTGCTGGGTGATCGCGCCGAAGGCCCACGCGGAGTTCGTGGCCCGGATGGAGGCCATCCTCTCGGTCTACCACCGCATCTACGACCCCAGGTTCCCGGTGGTGTGTATGGACGAGAAGCCCTACCAACTCCTGGCCGATGCCCGAGCGCCGGTTCCCGCCGCCCCGGGCCGCGACCTGCTCCAGGACTCCGAGTACGTCCGGCACGGCACCTGCTCGATCTTCTGCTGGGTCGAGCCCCTACGCGGCTGGCGCCGTGTTGACGCCCAGCCGCAGCGCACCAGAGCCGACTGGGCACGCCAGGTCCAGCGGCTCCTCGACGAGGACTTCCCAGCCTCCTCAGGCGTGGAGAAGGTCGTGCTGGTGATGGACAACCTCAACACCCACGGGATCGCCTCGCTCTACGAGACGTTCGAGCCCGAAATCGCCTTCGCACTGGCCCAACGACTCGAGATCCACCACACACCCAAGCACGGGTCCTGGCTCAACATCGCCGAGATCGAACTCGCCGCACTCACCGTCCAGTGCCTCGCACGCCGCATCAGCAACCTCGACGTCCTCAACAACGAACTCGCCGCCTGGCAGGCCCAGACCAACGCAGACCAGCGACAAGTCGAGTGGCAGTTCACCACCGAAGACGCACGCATCAAGCTCCGCCACCTCTACCCGACTCTAAAGCAAACATAAGAAGCGACGGTCTACTAGTGGCCTGTCGCCGGCTGGGAGACAGCTCGCCGGTCGGCCGGGCTGTCACTTCTTGATGGTTTCGACCAACTCACCGAAGGCGACCGAGCGTTCGGGAGAGTGGAAGAAGTTGCGGCAGGTGATCAGGGTGATCAGCCGCTTGGTGGGCTTCGCCGGCGGCGTGGCTCCGCTCCCCGGCCGCTCCGGCACCGGGTTCACCACCCAGGTCTCGGATTTGTCGACCGTCAGATCCGCCGCTGAGCTGGTCAGCGCATAGATATAGGTCGCCTGACGGGTCTCCACGACGATCCGCGCGCCCGGCTTCAGGTCGAGCAGCGGCACGAACGGCCCGGACGCCCCACGGTGCCCGGCGACCGCGAAGTTGCCGACCTGTCCGGGCGCCGCGGTGTCCTCGAACCAGCCCACCCCGACATTGAGCGCGTACGGTGTCGTTCCGGTCATCACCGCGACCTCGAAGTCGGGACCGAAATCGGGAATGCGCATCAGCGCCACGGCATTCCCGGGAATCTCGGACGACGCCGTCCGGCCCTGCGCCCAGCCCTTCTTGACCGTCTCCACCTGCTGCTGGGCAGCCTTGGTGTCCATCACCGGGTTGAGGTAGGCGTCCCAGAGGTAGTAGCCGACCAGAGCCAGCCCGACGATCAGCAGCACCGCACCGATAGCCGTCAAACCCCAGCGCCGCCGGGCCTTCGGCGGACGCACGTCGCGCGGCGCGGCGGGGGGTGTCGCCGTGGCGCTGCTCGTTTCCACCGCCCCATTGTGCACCGACCCACCAGGTGCGCCGCTGGTGGGGCCGGGTCAGGGAACACCGATCGAGGCGCCCACCGCTGGTTGGGCTTGTCGGAACCGCCGCAGGCGACCCACCGGCGCGGTGTCGACACGCCCGGCCAACGACAGGCAGCGGTTCTCAGCTGAACCAGTTCCGTCCGCCGGCCGGGCCGGGCGAGTCCTGCGGCGCGGCGTCCGAGAATGGTTCAGCACCGCCGAGCCAGCGGCGCAACGCAGCCCCGCCGGTGGAGCGATAGCCGAACAAGGCGTGGCGGCTGGCCGCTTCAAGATCGGCCAGCGGCAGCGGCGTCCGAGAGCCGAGAACGACCAGGTTGCCGTACCGGCGTCCCTTCCACACTGCGGATTCGGCGGTCACCAGCAGGTGCGGTGCGTTCCGCGCGATCCCCGCGACGCAGGACCTCGCCCAGCCGAACGGCGCCTGGTCGGCGACGTTCATCAGCATCAGACCGTCCGGCCGCAGCACCCGCCGGGCGTCGGCGAAGAACTCCGCCGTCGCCAATGAGCCGGGCACCTGCATGCCGTCGAAGGCGTCCACGATCAGCGCGTCGGCATAACCCGCAGGCATCGCCGCCAGCCCGCTGCGGCCGTTGACGGTCCGCACCTTGATCCCGGAATGCCGGCCGACCGGCAGTTTCCGGCGCACCTCGTCCAGCAATTCGGCGTCCGGCTCGCAGACGATCTGGGCCGTGCCGGGACGGACGGCGGCCAGCCATCGGGGCAGGGTCATCCCCCCGCCGCCGAGATGCACCACCCGCAACCGGACGCCGCAGGGCCGCCGCAGGACGGTCGCGCGCAGCGCCTCGGCGATGCGCTGCACGTACTCGAACTCGAGTCGCAGCGGATCGTCGGGGTCGACCCAGGACTGCTGCGTGCCGCCGGTGTGAACCAGGAACGCTCCCCGCACCTCACGGTCGGGTTCGACCCGGCCGGTCACCGGAACGCCATGATCAGGCCGGCGACCAGCAACCCGGCGCCGTGCGCTGCCCAGCCCGGCAGCAGCGAACCGGTGCGCAGCCGCACCCAGCCGGCGAGCAGTGCGGCACCGGCGCCCAACGCGAGGACGGCGAGGCATCCGGCCAGCCCACGGTTGACCAGAATCCAGTGCGACGCCATCTTCAGCAGTCCGCACACCGACGCCTGCAGCACGTTCCCCAGCGCGGGCCCCACCCGCCGCGCGTCCGCCAGGCAGCGCAGCAGGAAGCCGCGGAAGAAGAGTTCCTCCGACAGCGCGTGCTGCAGGACCGCGGTCACCGCCACCACGAACACCAGGACGAACCCCTGGGCGGACGCCGTCCACCCCGGCTGGGCCAGCATCGCTCCGACGAAGAAGCCCAGGCCGGCCGCCACGAGAGCGACCCGCACCACCTGGTCGGCACCGTCGGAGGGACGGCGGAAACCCAGCCAGCGCCAGAACGAACCGCCCGGACGTCCGGCCTGCAGCCACCAGGCCAACGGCACGAGGGCGAACACCGCGACCTGCGCGGGCACGCCGACGAGCAGGGCGGTGACCACATCCATGCCCCCAGTGTGGGGCCCGCGGCCCGCGGTCCGGAAACGGGCCGGCGGTGTGGACCGGCACCACGGCCGTGCCCCGACAACGCGCAACGGCGAGAAATGCGATGCCGCTCTGGCGCGATGACCACGTCGCGGGCTTAGAGTGTGGCGAGATTCAGGAGGATGCATGAACTCGGAAAAGGTCATCTTCGGCTTCTTCATCACATTGGCGGCCGCGCTCAACTTCGGTTTCTGGACCGGAGAGATGGATCGGGTCGAGCTGCACAACGTGTGGGAGCTAGCGGCGGCGATCGTGGTGAGTCTGATCGCCACCGTGCTCAAGTTCGGCGACCGCACCCAGCTCGGGGCCGTCCACCTGGCGACGTCGCTGGTCGCCGACGTCCAGCTGATCGCCGGCGCGGTGGTGTGGAGCTGGGCCGCGGTGTCCCCCACGGGGGTCACCTCGTCCGACATGGCGTTGATCGTCTCGATGTCGGCGGGCGCGCTGCTGGCCAACCTGATCTCGGTGGTGCTGATGATCTCCGAGATCATCACCGCCCGCCGTTAGGGTCCCGGGAACGCTGGACGACGTTCGATGAACAACGTCAGTTACCTGTTCCTGCGGCGCATGCGCGTGCCGCTGGTGATAGTGATCTTGGTTTACACCGTCAGCGTCTTCGGGCTGGCGACCGTGCCGGGCGTCGACGACAACCACAATCCGACCCCCGGAATGGGTCTGTTCAACGCGTTCTACGTGATCAGCTACACCGCCACCACGATCGGTTTCGGAGAGTTGCCGCACCCGTATTCCGGGCAGCAGCGGATCTGGATGATCCTGTCGATCTACCTCACCGTGGCGGGCTGGTCGTACGCCGTTGCGACGGTGGTCGGTCTGCTTCAGGAACCGGCGTTCCAGAACGCGCTGCGGCACGAACGCTACGCCCGCCGGATCCGACGGCTGCGGGAACCCTTCTACATCGTCTGCGGGGTCGGCGAGACCGGCACCCTGGTCTGCCACGGCCTGGACCGGCTCGGCATGCGATTCGTCGTCGTCGACTCCGACGCCACCCGCATCGACATCATCAAGCTCGACGAGTTCCGCGCCGACCCGCCCACGGTGATCGCGGACGCCTCCCAGCCGGCGAACCTGATCGGTGCGGGCCTGCTGTCACGCCACTGCCGCGGGGTGATGGCGCTGGCCGCCGACGACATCGCCAATCGGGCGATCGCGGTCACCGCCCGGTTGTTGCGGCCGGGCCTGCCGGTGATGGCCCGTGTCGGCGAGGCCCACATCGACCACACCATGGGCGCCTTCGGCGGCGACATGGTGATCAACCCGTTCGAGCGCTTCTCGGCGCATCTGGCCCTCGCCGTCGCACGGCCCGAGCGCTACCGGCTGGGTCAGATCCTCACCGGCTTCCCCGACGATGACCTGCCGGAACGGCACCATCCACCACGCGGGCATTGGATCATGTGCGGCTACGGACGCTTCGGACACGGCGTCCGGGAAGCGTTGACGAAGGCCGGCAATGAGGTGACCGTCATCGACCGCCTGCACTACGGCGAGGAGGGCGTCGACGTCCAGGGCACCGGAACCGACTCAGCAAGCCTGAAAAAGGCCGGCATTGCCGACGCCGTCGGCATCGTCGCCGGCAATGCGAGCGACCTGAAGAACCTGGCGATCGCGCTCGTCGCCCGCGACCTCAAGCCCGACATCTTCGTGGTGACCCGGCAGAACCAGATCAGCAACAGCACCCTGTTCGAGGCCTTTCACGACGATCAGTGCATGCAACCCAGCCGCATCGTGGCCCGCGAGTTCCTGGCGCTGATCACCACCCCGCTGCTGGACCGCTTCCGCTGGGAGATCCGCGGGGCGTCCGAGAAGTGGGCCGCGGAACTGGCCGAGGCCCTGTCCTACCTCAACGGCGGCTACACCCCGGAGCTGTGGGGCGTGACCATCGACCACGAGCACGCCGGCGCCGTCGTCGAGGCGATCAACGACGGGCACTGGGTCAACATCGGGCACCTGCTGATCGATCCGTACGACCATGACAAGCCGGCCAACGCGCTGGTGCTGATGGTCGTCCGGGGCGACGGCGGGGCCATTCTGCCGACCACCGGCTATCAACTCGAGGTGGGCGACCAACTCCTGATCGCAGGCTCGCCCGATGCCGCCCGCAAGATCGAACTGCTGATGAACAACCTCAACGTGCTGCACTACGTGCGCACCGGACGCGAGGGTGGCGGCGGCTGGATCTGGCACCAGGGACGGGCGCTGAAGCGCCGCTGGATCAAGTTCCTGTCCCGGCACTGAGGGCATTTCGTTGGTCGAGCTTGTCGAGACCGTGGACGACCTGGCCTTGGCAAGGGGTTTCGACGTCGCTCAACCCGCGGTGGTTGCGTTGATCACCGCTTTCCCAGAGATCGCCCCTATGCTACGGGTCGGCGTCGGCCGCAGCATGCTCCGGTCGCTGTGGACTCTGTGGCGGCGGTGGATTCCCGGGTTGTTGTCGGTGCCGTGCCGACTTGGTGCCGGACGACCAGCTGTAGCGCCGGCGCAGAATCGCCCAGGCGATCGGGCCGAGGGCCACCGCGGCGCCGCTGAGCACCAGCACCCCGACGGTGGGGACGCCCACCAGCTTCAGCCCGGACGCCATCAGCAGGATGGCCAGGGCCCGCCGGATGATGCCGCCGGGAGCCCGGGACGAGATCTGCGCACCGATGAAGGCTCCGGGGATGGCTCCGATCAGCATCGACCCGGTGATGCCGAGCGACACCTGCCCGTACATCAGATGGCCGACCGACGCCGCTGCCACCAGCGGAATCGCCTGCACCAGGTCGGTGCCGACCAGTTGGGATGGCTTCAGCCTCGGGTACAGCACCAGCAGCAGGGTCAGGATCAACGAGCCGGCACCCACCGAGGTGAGCCCCACCATCAAGCCGCCGAGGGCGCCCAGCAGCACGGTGGGCAGCTTACGGATCTCGATGTCCGGAGACGACGCCGCAGCCGCACCCTCACCCCACAGAGTCTGCTTGCGCGTCATCTGGAACCAGGCCCGAATGATCAGGCCGGCAGACGCCAGCAGCAACGCGACGCCGAGCACGGCCAGCAGGATCTGCTCGAACCCGGCCAGGCCCTTGAGGTGATCGACCATCATCGCGCCGAGGAACGCGGCTGGCACCGACCCGATACAGAGCCACAGCACGAGTTGCAGGTTGGCGGTCTTGCGGACGATGTGCACGATCGCACCGGCCGGCTTCATGAACAGGCTGCTGACCACGTCCGACGAGATGGCGGTGAGGGCGTCCACCTTGAAGAACAGCACCAGGATGGGGGTCATCAGGGCGCCGCCGCCCATGCCGGTCAGGCCGACGACGACGCCGACCAGCAGGCCGGCGATCGCGATGCCCACGTCCACAAGGTCTCCCATCCGAGTCGTATGCCGCCGGGTGACTCGACTCCGATCGGCACATCACCTGGTAAACCCGTAGGGTTTCCAGGTGACCCGGGTCAGCTTAACCAGCGGTCCGAACCGGCCCCCGCACCTCTCACGGATTAGACATACCTTTGCGCGCCAGCCCTCCGGCGACCCGGCCCGGTTTCCCTTCGCGCCGGCACTCGTCCCCGTGCATCAGGACGGTCGGTGAACCGGAAAGGAACCGTCCCCTGAACCGGAAAGGAACCGTCCCCATTGCGTTCAGGGGACGGTTCCGTTTCGGTTCAGGGGACGGTTCCTTCCGGTTCAAGCGGACGGCGCCGGGCGTCGTCAGCTCTCGACGACCGCCAGTCCCCCGCCGTCGGCGTCCACCTCGAAGCGGACGGTGTCGCCGTCGATGATGTCGCCGGCCAGCATCCGGCGGGCCATCGCGTCCTCGATGGTGGTCTGCACCAGCCGCTTGAGCGGACGGGCCCCGTACACCGGGTCGAAGCCGGTGAGCGCCAGCCAGTCCTTGCCGGCCTGGGTGACCTCAACGTGGATCCGGCGGTCGGCCAGCCGGGCGTTCAGCCGGCGCAGCTGAATGTCGACGATCTTGCTGAGGTCTTCGGTGCCGAGCGGGGTGAACATGACGATCTCGTCCAGCCGGTTCAGGAACTCGGGTTTGAACGCCTGCCGCACCACGCCCATCACGGCCTGCTCCTTGAGCTCCGGCTCCAGGCTGGGATCGGCCAGGTATTGCGAGCCGAGGTTGCTGGTCATGATCAGGATGACGTTGCGGAAGTTGACCGTGCGGCCCTGGCCGTCGGTGAGGCGTCCGTCGTCGAAGACCTGGAGCAGGATGTTGAACACCTCGGGGTGTGCCTTCTCGACCTCGTCGAGCAGGATCACCGAGTAGGGACGCCGGCGCACCGCCTCGGTGAGCTGGCCGCCCTCTTCGTAACCGATGTACCCGGGAGGGGCACCGACGAGTCGCGACACCGAGTGCTTCTCGCCGTACTCGCTCATGTCGATCCGCACCATCGAGTGCTCGTCGTCGAACAGGAACTCGGCCAGCGATTTGGCCAGCTCGGTCTTCCCGACGCCGGTCGGGCCGAGGAACAGGAACGAGCCGGTGGGCCGGTTCGGGTCGGAGATGCCGGCCCGGGAACGGCGGACGGCGTCCGACACCGCGACCACGGCCTGGCGCTGGCCGATCAGCCGCTCCCCCAGCCGCTCCTCCATCGCGAGTAGCTTCTCGCTCTCGCCCTGCAGCAGCCGTCCGACCGGAATGCCGGTCCAGGATCCGACCACCTCGGCGATGTCGGTGGCCGACACCTCCTCGGAGACCATCGGCGTGACGTCGGATTCCTCCTGCTCGGCGGCGTCCATCTCGGCCTGCAGACCGGGGATCTCGCCGTACAAGATTTCTGACGCCTTGGTCAGGTCGCCCTCGCGCTGCGCCCGGTCGGCGGCGATCCGTAGCTCGTCGACCTTGGCCTTCAGTTCGCCGACCCGGTTCAGGCCGGACTTCTCCGCCTCCCAGCGGCCTTCCAGCCCACGAAGTTCCTCCTGGGCGTCGGCCAGTTCGGCCTGCAGCCGCTGGTGGCGCTCGACGGAGGCCGGGTCGGTCTCCTTCTCCAGCGCGAAGCTCTGCATCGTCATCCGGTCGATGCGGCGGCGCAGCTGGTCGATCTCTTCCGGCGACGAGTCGATCTCCATCCGCAGCCGGGACGCCGCCTCGTCGATCAGGTCGATCGCCTTGTCGGGCAGCTGCCGGCTGGTGATGTACCGGTTCGACAACGACGCCGCCGCCACCAGTGCGCCGTCGGTGATCCGCACCTTGTGGTGCGCCTCGTAGCGTTCCCGCAGCCCGCGCAGGATCGCGATGGTGTCCTCCACGGACGGCTCGCCGACGAAGACCTGCTGGAACCGGCGCTCCAGCGCCGGGTCCTTCTCGATCCGCTCGCGGTACTCGTCCAGGGTGGTGGCGCCGATCATCCGCAGCTCGCCGCGGGCCAGCATCGGCTTGAGCATGTTGCCGGCGTCCATCGACGAGTCACCGGACGCCCCGGCGCCGACCACGGTGTGCAGCTCGTCGATGAAGGTGATCACCTGGCCCTCGGCGTCGCGGATCTCGTTCAGCACGGCCTTCAGCCGCTCTTCGAACTCGCCGCGGTACTTGGCGCCGGCCACCATCGACGCCAGATCGAGCGAGACCACCCGGCGTCCCTTCAGCGAATCGGGGACGTCGCCCGCGATCACCCGCTGGGCCAGGCCCTCGACGACGGCGGTCTTGCCGACGCCGGGCTCGCCGATCAGCACCGGGTTGTTCTTGGTGCGCCGGGCCAGCACCTGCACCACCCGGCGGATCTCGGTGTCGCGTCCGATCACCGGGTCGAGCCGGCCCTCGCGGGCCCGCGCGGTCAGGTTGACGGAGTACTTGTCGAGGGTGGATTCGCCGCCCTCCTGCTCGGCCGAGGTGATCCGCTTGTCGCCGCGGGCATCGTTGAACGCCTTCGTCAGCTTCTTCGCGTCGGCGCCGAACTGCAGCAGAATTTTCTGTGCATCGCTGACGATTGCGGCCAAGCCGATCATCAGGTGCTCGGTGGCGACGAATTCGTCACCCAGCTGCTCGGCGCGAGTCTCGGCGTCGGCCAGCACCCGGGCGAAGCTGCCGGACAGCCCGGGCTGGCTGACCGAGTTGCCGGACGCGCTGGGCAGCTTGGTGATCGCCCCCTGCGCGGCGGCGTTGACCACCTTGGGGTCTACACCGACCGCGCTGAGCAGGGTGCCGACGGTGTTGTCGGGCACCATCAGCAGGGCGTGCAGCAGGTGCGCCGGCTCGGCGCTCGGGTTGCCGTTGGTGAGGGCGTTGCGAAGGGCGGCCGAGACGGCGTCCCGGCTCTTGGCGGTGAGTTTCGACGTGTCCATTGTCTAGCGTGTCTCCTGAAGGGAAAACCAAAGTTGAGTCCACCTGACTCAACCATAGCCGTCGGGTTCATATTCCGCTCCCACCCGAGCTATCGGCCCCCAACCGACCACCGCTGGTTGAGCTTGTCGAACGTCATCCACATCGAGGGCGCGGGTCTCGGCCACCGCTGGTTGAGCTTCTCGAAACCCCGCGCGCCACGTCCGAGGTCTCGACAAGCTCGACCAGCGAGGCGTGGAACGGCGACGCGCAGTTCAGCAGGTACGCCGCGACGCCGCCGAGCCGATAGGCTCACCCGCACCCAGCAGCCAAAAGGACTCGATAGTGCGCCGCAGCGATTTCCAACTCGTCACCACCAGCAACAGCGAGATCGTCCTGCGGGTGCGCGCCCGCGGACGGCGGATCCTGCGCAACCCGGTGGCAAACCGGGGCACCGCGTTCACCCACGAGCAGCGCGCTGAGCTGGAACTGTCGGGCCTACTGCCCGGCCAGGTCAGCAGCATCGAGGAGCAACTGCGCCGCAGCTACGCCCAGTACAGCCGCTCGCCGTCCCCGCTGGCGAAGTACATCTACCTGTCGCAGCTGCGCGACCGCAACGAAGTGCTGTTCTACCGACTGCTCAGCGAGCACCTCGAAGAGATGCTGCCGATCGTCTACACCCCCACCATCGGCGAGGCGATCGAACGGTTCAGCCACGAGTACGTGGGCCAGCGCGGACTGTTCCTGTCCATCGACCATCCCGAGCTGGTCGAGCCGTCGCTGACCAACTACGAACTGAACGGCGACGACGTCGACCTGGTCGTGGTCACCGATTCGGAGGGCATCCTGGGCATCGGCGACCAGGGCATCGGCGGCGTCCAGATCGCCCTCGGCAAGCTGGGGGTGTACACCGCGGCGGCCGGCATCCATCCGCGCCGGGCCGTCCCGATCGTGCTCGACGTCGGCACCGACAACCTGGGCCTGCTGCACAGCGGGGTCTACCTCGGCGAGCGGCACGCCCGCGTCCGCGGCGCGCGGTACGACGAGTTCATCGAACTGTTCGTCGACGCCGTCAAGCGCCAGTTCCCGCACGCGATGCTGCATTGGGAGGACTTCGGGGCCGGCAACGCGCACCGCATCCTGGAGCGCTACAGCGACCGGATCTGCACCTTCAACGACGACATTCAAGGCACCGCCGCCGTGGTGCTGGCGGCGGTCCTCGCCGCCGTCCGGCTGACCGGGGTGCCGCTGCGGCAGCACCGGGTGGTGGTCTTCGGCGCCGGCACCGCGGGAGTCGGCATCGCCGACATCATCCGCGAAGCGATGGTTCGCGACGGACTCGACGCCGCCGCCAGCCACGAACCCTTCTACGCCTTCAACAGCCGCGGCCTGATCATCGAGGACGGCGCCGGCGTCCGCGACTACCAGCGTCCCTATGCGCGCACCCGCGCCGAGATCGACGGCTGGGCGGTCGCCGATCCGTCCCGGGTGAGCCTGGAGGAGACGGTGCGGAACGTGCAGCCGACGATCCTGATCGGCACCTCGGCGCAGACCGGGGCGTTCACCCATCCGGTGGTGACCGCGATGGCGCAGGGTTGCGACCGCCCGATCATCCTGCCGCTCTCCAACCCGACCTCGCGCTCGGAAGCACACCCGGCCGATCTGCTCGAGTGGACCGACGGGCGGGCGCTGATCGCGACCGGCAGCCCGTACGGCACCATCCGGCACGGGGAAGTGTATCACACCATCGCGCAGGCGAACAACGCGCTGATCTTCCCCGGCCTCGGCCTCGGCGTGTCGGTGGTGCGCGCCACCCGGGTGAGCGACGAGATGATCTACGCGGCGGCTGCCGCGCTGGCCGGGTTGGTGAACGAGTACCGGCCGGGCGCGTCGCTGCTACCTGCGATGAGCGACCTGCGGCTGGTGGCCGCGGCGGTCGCGCTGGCCGTGGCCCGGACCGCCGAGGAACAGGGTCTGGCCCGGACGCCGATGACCGACCCGATCAACGACATCTACCAGCGGATGTGGCAGCCGGAGTACCCCCGGCTCGAGGTGCTGTCGGCCGACGACCTGCCCGCCGACGATTGAGCGCGGCCCTCGCTGGTTGAGCTTGTCGAAACCTGAACCTGTTGACTCGGCGAGCCGCCGCGGGTTGAGCCTGAACCTGTTGACTCCTCCAGCCGCCGCGGGTTGAGCCTGAACCTGTCGAACTCGGCGAGCCGCCGCGGGTTGAGCCTGAACCTGTCGACTCGGCGAGCCGCCGCGGGTTGAGCCTGTCGAAACCAAAGAAGGGGTCTCGGCAAGATCGACCGGCGGAGGCGGCACTCTCCCCGCGACTGCTGGCGCGCCAGCTAGGCGCTTGCGTGGTCGCGCAGCCGCCAGCCGTGCTCGGCGAGGGCGTCCTCGATGATCCTCACCGCCTTCGGGCCCACCCCGTGGGTGGCCAGCAACTCCTCCCGGCTCCAGTCGAGCAGCTGTTCCAGGTGGACGACGCCCAGCGCCGTCAATGCCCGGGTGGCCGACGCGCCGATCCGCGGCAGCGGGGTCCCGGTGCGGGCCAGCAACGCGTCGAGTGCGTGGCCGTAGGCGCGCTTCAGCGCCACCTGGTCGGCGCGGCAGGCGGCGATCCGGCACCCGGTGCGGGCGGCGTTGGCCGGGATGCCCTCCGCCGACCAGTGCTCGCGGGCGCGTCCGATCAGACCGGACGCCATGGTGCCGTCGTGCGCGGTCACCCGCCACCACGCGACATCGGCGCCGTACCGGCTGAGGACGCCACCCACCTGCCGCGGACCGGTGCCGACGACCCGGGCGATGTCGCCGTAGGAACTGACCGTGCCGGCCGGGACCTGCTCGACGGCGAGCAACACCCGGTCCACCAGGAAGTCGTCCATCCGGCAACGGTAGGCCAAGGAACGGTGCTGCGGTCCACACGCGAGCGTCCCCTTAGGAAACGCTGATCAACGCAACCACCGCTGGCTGAGCTTGTCGAAACCCCTTGCCGGCGCCAGGTCCCCCCAGGTCTCGACAAGCTCGACCACCGAAGATCGGCGCCTCCTTAGGAACCACTCTCCGGTCCACAGACAGGTGGCTCCGACACGACGCCCAGTCGGCCGGCCAGCAAGGGAGATCACCGGGAGGCTCGTTCGGCCCACGCGCGGGAGTCCCGGCCAGTAGGTTGATCGCATGATCAAGCACATCGTGGCCTGGGAGTTCGCCGAACATGCCGAGGGCGCCGACAAGGCGACCAACGTCGCACTGGCGGCGGACGCGCTCCGGGCACTCCCCGCGCTGATCGACGGCATCGTCGAGTTCGAGGTGATCACCCCGCAGCCCGGGCTCGACAACACCTTCGACCTGGCCATCTACTCGGTGTTCACCGATGCCGAGGCGCTGCAGGCCTACGCCGTTCACCCCGATCACCTGAAGGTCGTGGAGATCATCGTGGCCCGGCGCACCAGCCGGGCGTGCCTGGACTACGACCCGGCAGCGCTGTAGCCGACCTGACCTGGCAGCGCTTGTCGAAATACCTTGTCAGTGCGGGTTGTCCGAGGTCTCGACAAGCTCGACCAGCGACAATCAGAGCTTGCGACGTCCTCTTCGGCCGGCTGTGGCGGGTGCCCTCTTCCGTGCTCCCCTGCGGCGAGTCGCCGGGTGGCCTCGGCCGCGTGCCGTTCGGCGTCCTCGGGGCTGATCTGCCCGGCTGCGGTTTGAGTTGGTTCTGTCACCGATCGGGGCTCGGACGGCGCCCGCCCGGGCGCGAACACCGGCATGGACGGCGATCCGATGCCTGGGTACACGTGAGCCTCGGCCAGCCGTGCGGCCAGATCCCCCAACTCGGCCAGGTCGTCCGGGGAGCGTCGGCTGAGCAGATTCAGCAGCCAGGCCGAGCGGGTCGGCTTCTTGAGGGCAGCGATCGCTGTCGCGAGGCCGACGAGTTCCCGAGTGGCACGGCGGAACCGTCCAATTGTGCCACCCGCGGCGGTCAGGTGCGGACTCGGTGGGGGTGGGTGTAGAGGTTGAGGGACGCGCCGCGGACGAAGCCGGCGACGGTGAGGCCGAGGTGGCGGGCGGTGTCGACCGCGAGGGAACTGGGTGCCGAGACCGCCGAGACGATGGGGATGCCGGCCAGGTAGGCCTTCTGCACCAGCTCGAAGGACAGGCGTCCGCTGACTTGCAGCACCGTCCTGCTCAGCGGGAGGCGTCCGCGCAGGATCGTCCAGCCGATCACCTTGTCGACAGCGTTGTGCCGGCCGACGTCCTCGCGGACGACCAATGCCCGGCCGTCGAGATCGAACAGGCCCGCGGCATGGACGCCGCCGGTCGCATCGAAGGTGCGCTGCTCGGCCCGCAGCCGGGACGGCAACGACAGCAGCAACTCGGCGGCGACCTCGGACGAGTCGAGCGCGACGTCCCACCGGCCCTGCCGGGAAAGCGTCTCGATCGAGTCGACGCCACAGACACCGCAGGCACTGGAGGTGAAGCTCCCCCGTACCGGCGGCGGGACGATGCCGGCGGCGAGCACCAGGTCGAGCACGTTGTAGGTGTTCACCCCAGTGCCGGTCTCGTCATCGATGACGGATCCGGCGCAGTACTGCGCCCGCAGCACGTCGTCGGCACCGGCGATCACGCCCTCGGCATGCAGCCAGCCGTGCGCCAGCTCGATGTCATGCCCGGGGGTGCGCATGGTGACCGCGTGCGCACGTCCGCCCAACCGCAACTCCAGCGGTTCCTCAACGGCCAGCCGATCCTCGCGTTCGCGGGCCGCGTCCGCCTCGATCCGGACGACCCGCACCCGCTGCGTCACTCGATCCATCAGCGCCACCCGACCGGTTCGTCGCCGGCCGGCTCCAGGCGAATGACGATCGACTTGGACGTCGGCGTTCCGGACTCGTCGGCGACCGAGTCGAGCGGGACCAGCACGTTCGTCTCGGGGAAGTAGGCCGCCACGCAGCCGCGGGCGGTCGCGTAGTTGACCAGCCGGAAGCCGTGGGCTCGGCGTTCCTCGGTGCCACCATCCCCCGGCCAGATCGAGATCAGGTCGACCATGGCTCCGTCGCCGAAACCCAGTTCTGCTCGATCGTCGGGGTGGATGAACAGCACCCGCCGCCCGGCCTTCACCCCGCGGTACACGTCGTCCATGCCGTAGATGGTGGTGTTGAACTGGTCGTGACTGCGCACGGTCTGCAGCAGCAGATGCCCGGCCGGTACGTCGAGGATGACCAACTCGTTGGCGGTGAACCGGGCCTTACCGGTGGACGTCCTGAAGGTGCGCGAATCCCGCGGTCCGTTCGGCAGCGCGAAGCCCAGCGGCGTGTTCACCCGCTCCTCATAGCGCTCGAACCCGGGAATGCAGGCCTCGATGTGCCCACGAATAGTGGCGTAGTCGGCCCGCATAGCCGCCCAGCCGATCAGGTCGGAACCCACCGTTCGTTCCGCGATCGAGCAGACGATGTCGACCTCGGATCGGAGTTGGCTGGTCGCCGGGGCCAGCCGTCCGCGCGAGGCGTGCACCATGCCCATCGAATCCTCGACGGTAACGAACTGCTCACGTCCGCCGGTGCGGTCATGCTCGGTGCGACCGAGCGTGGGCAGGATCAACGCCCGCCCTCCGGTGATCGCGTGCGACCCGTTGAGCTTGGTCGAGACGTGGACGGTCAGCCCCACATTGCGCATCGCCGCCTCGGTGACCGCCGAATCGGGAGTCGCCCGGACGAAGTTGCCGCCGACGGCCAGGAACACCCCACACCGCCCGTCACGCATCGCCCGGATCGCAGCCACCACATCGTGGCCGTGCTCACGCGGGGAGACGATCCCGAAGTGCCGGTCGAGAGCATCCAGCAGAGCAGCCGGCGGGCGTTCGTTGATACCCACCGTGCGGTCACCCTGCACATTGGAATGGCCGCGGACGGGGCAAGCGCCCGCGCCGGGGCGTCCGACATTGCCGCGCAGCAGCAGGAAGTTGACGATCTCGCGGATCGTCGGCACTGAGTTCTTGTGCTGAGTAAGGCCCATCGCCCAGCAGACGATGATCGACCCGGCGTCCTGCACCTGCGCCGTGACCCGTTCCAGGTCGGCCCTGGTCATCCCGGTGGCACGCTCGATGTCGGCCCACTCGACGGTGTCGAGGTGCGCGCGGAACTCGTCGAAGCCGCTGGTGTGCTCGGCGATGAACGGGTGGTCGAGCGCGTCGGCCTCGAGCAACAGCTTGTTGAGCCCCTGGAAGAACGCCAGGTCACCGTTCACCCGGATCTGGCAGTACTCGTCGGCCAACTCGACCCCGCCGCGCAGCACACCCCGCACGGTCTGGGGATTCCGGAACGCCTTCAACCCGGCTTCGATCAGGGGATTCACGGCGATGATCCGGCCGCCGTTGGCCTTCGTCCGCTCCAGGGCCGACAGCATCCGCGGGTGATTCGTGCCCGGGTTCTGGCCGGCGATGATCACCAGTTCGGTGTCGTGGATGTCGTCCAGGGTGACCGTGCCCTTGCCGATGCCGAGGGTCTGGCCGAGCGCCGATCCGCTGGACTCGTGGCACATGTTCGAACAGTCGGGCAGGTTGTTGGTGCCGAAAGCCCGGACGAACAGTTGGTAGGCGAAGGCGGCCTCGTTGGAGGTCCGTCCCGAGGTGTAGAAGATCGCCTCGTCGGGGCTCGGCAGGCTGCGTAGTTCGCCGGCGATCAGGTCGAACGCTTCGTCCCAGCCGATCGGTTCGTAGTGGGTGGCGCCGTCGCGCAGCACCATCGGCTCGGCGAGCCGTCCCTGCTGGCCGAGCCAGTGGTCGGAGCGGGTCGCCAGGTCGGCGACCGAATGGGTGGCGAAGAAGTCGCGCGTGACCCGCCGCAATGTGGCCTCTTCGGCGACCGCCTTCGCGCCGTTCTCGCAGAACTCGGCGGCATGCCGGTGATCCGGATCGGGCCAGGCGCAGCCGGGGCAGTCGAAGCCGTCCTTCTGGTTGATCGCCGTCAGGGTCAGCGCCGACCGGACGACGCCCATCTGCGTCGTCGCATGCTCCAGCGCCCTGACCACACCCGGGACGCCGGCGCCGTAGCTCTTCGGCGACTTGATCGCCAGCCGCGCGTCGCCGGCGTCCTGCTTCGGTGCTGCCTTGGCCATCAGCCCTCCCCTACCCCGCGGAATCGTTCCAGTATCGGACGCCGTGCGCCCCGAGACCAGTCGGCCGTGCGTCCCGCTGGTTGAGCCGGTCGAAACCACGCCCGCCGGTTGAGTCGGTCGAAACCACGCCGCTCATGGGGCCCGGCCGAAACCAGTCCCGCTGGTTGAGCTTGTCGAAACCACGTCCGCCGGTTGAGTCGGTCGAAACCCCCTGGTGGAACGGGTCTCGACAAGCTCGACCAACGATCGGGAGGTGCCACGCTCGGCCACCGGTGGTGGATCACTCGGTGCATCTACGTGCTGTCGGGAAGGAGCGTCCGCTGGAAGAGGTGGCGCTGCGACTTGGTCAGATCCTGCTCGGCGATGGTGACGTCGACCGACAGCGCCTCGCAGGCGACTCGGTAGCAGAAGCTGTCTCGCACTGGGTCGCCGGTGGCGACGTCCACCAAGGTGTTCGAATTCAACAGCGAGTTCCACTTCTTCGCATCGGACGGCGGCAGCTCGTCGAGGCTGGTGCGACGCTCTCGCACTACCCCGGTCACGCCGCCGGTACGCCGCAGCAATAGTTCGGCGTCCGTCGCTGCCGGGGCAACGGATCCGGACGTGGCGGTACTCGCCGCGCCCAGGCCGACCTGGGCCCACCCCTCGGAGATCGCGCGATGCTCGGGGCTGCCGTCCCCGAAACGGGTCTTCGCCGCCTCGATGGTCAGCGCCGCGAACCGTGCGAAATCGGCACGGGCGGTCAGTTCTCCACCAGTCAGGACGTCGTACCAGACCTGCCCGGCCGCCACCCAGGCCTGGCCGCCGATGGTCCGCGCGGCCAGCGCGAAGGCACGGTTCGGGACGCCCGAGTTGATGTGCACGCCGCCGTTGTCGTCGCGGGTGGTGACGAAACGGTCCATGTGGTCGGGCTGCGGATCCTTCCCGAGCCGTGGGTCGTCGTAGGCGGTGCCGGGCGCGATCATGCTGCGCAACGCCACGCCTTCGACGCCGGGCAGCAGCAGGTCGGCGCCGATCAGCCAGTCGGCGGCCGCCGCGTCCTGACCGAGCTGGCGCTGCTTGACCAGGCTGCCGAAGACGTCCGAGATGTGCTCGTTGAGCGCACCCGGCTGGCCCGAGTACACCAGCCCCGCGGTGCGTTCGGTGACGCCGTGGGTCAGCTCGTGCCCGATCACCTCGAGGCTGGCGGTAAACCGGCCGAAGATCTGGCCGTCACCGTCGCCGAACACCATTCGTTCGCCGTCCCAGAAGGCGTTGTCGTAGTTCGTTCCGTAGTGCACGGTGCCCGGCAGCATCATGCCGGCACCGTCGATGGAGTCGCGGCCATACACCTCGTGGAACAGCGTCCATGTTGCGCCGAAACCGTCGTACGCCTCGTCGGCGGCAGGATCACCGGTGGGCGGCTCACCCTCACGCCGGACGACGGTGCCCGGCAGTCTCTCGGTGTTCTTCGCCATGCTGATCTCGCGTCGCGGGGCGGCCTCGCCCACACCCGCCGACACTCGTAGGTAGCCGGACGCCGGCTGCGGGTGGCGTCCGGCCCGGAGCGACTGGTCGGTCAGCAGGGTCTGCTGGGCGACGTCAGCAACCCCCGGCTCGTCGCTGTCAGCAAGCCGCCGCAACAGGTAGGGCGGAACGATCGAATGCCTGCGGTACGTCATGCACCAAGCATGCGCGCCGCCACTGACAATTTCCGCGGGCACCCACCCCAGCGTCAGGAAGTCCGCCGCTCCCGGCGGCAGGAGGCCCGGCACTCACCGGGTCAGTGCGCCCGGCGCCTGCGGCGTCCGAGCCCACCACTGTGGGACCGCTTCCCTGCGCGAGAGCGTCAGCGCCAACCGCTGACTGACACAATCGGGAGCCACTGGCGGCCTGCAAAGCGGCAGTGGCTCCCGATCCTGCCAGTCACTTCTCTGGACCCGGGCAGGTCGGCATCCGTATCAAACCTCGCCGCTGCGCCTCCTTTAGACATCATTCGCGGACAGGGCGCTGGCGGTAGGGGTGGCCGTGATTGGCACACCGCCCCCAACCTGCCGGCCCGGTCCGTGACAGCCCGTCCCCGTCGTCAGATAGCGACCGATTCCGGGCACACTCAAGGCGGCGGAGGCGGAACGCCTGCCGAATCGGTCGCCAGTTGACGAGCATTCACCCAAACCACCGCCGGTTGAGTTGTGCCCCAGCCACCAACGGAAGCAGCCCCTGTCGCGGCCGGGCAGGTGCCGAGCACTCCGCGCATCCGTGAGACGATCGTGGCAACGACGAGAGGACAACCCTTGATCACGAAGCTGACCATGACCATCGGCGCCCTGCTCACCCTCACCGGGGTGATCGCCTACGGGCTGACCGGCGGGGTGAGCCTGACCGCGATGATCCCCAGCTTCGTCGGCGTGCTGATGCTGGTCGCCGGTGGGTTGGCCGCTACCCCCCGGCTGCACCGCCACGCCATCCATGGTGCCCTGGCCGTCGCGCTGCTCGGCGTGCTCGGCTCGCTGATGAATGTGGTGAAGGTCGGCCAGCTCTTCAACGGAACCGCCGAGCGCCCGGCCGCCATCTGGACCAGCCTGGTGATGTTCGTGCTGCTGGTGGTCTACCTGGCATTCGGCCTCCGTTCCTTCATCGACGCGCGACGGGCGCGCCAGGCCTGAGCCCACGCGCTCGCCTCACTGTGTGGGCTCGCCAAAGTTGGCGAGCCAGAAACGGTGAGGCGAGCGCCGAGCGGTTCGCGTGGGCCCACCCACCTCGGCGGACGACGCCCGGTCAGACCTCGTCTGAGTCGACGGCCGGACGGGCCGGTAGCGCCAGGGTCGGACGCCGGGAGGCCCGCCGTCCGAGATGGACGTCGCCCGCGGACGCCGCGGTGAACACCCGGGACGCGCGCGGCTCGCTCTGCAACTCGGCCACCAGTTCAGCCACCTTGGCGAGTTGGCCGCGCAGGGCGTCCAACTCGTCCTCGAGCGCCAGGATCCGCCGGATGCCCTCCAGGTTGATCCCCTCGCGCTGCGAGAGATGCTGAATGTGCCGGAGCTTCGCGATGTCGCGCAACGAGTACCGACGGCCACGGCCACGGGTCCGCTGCGGCACGACCAGGCCGACCCGGTCGTAGCCGCGCAACGTCTGCGGATGCATCTCGGCCAGCTGGGCGGCCACGGAGATGACGAAGATCGGCGCGTCCGAGTCGATCCGCTGCGGCAGGAAACCCGACGACGTCATCTCAGCCCCCGTACAGCGAGGCGCGCGGATCGCCGTCATCGCCCAGCGCCGCCGCGAAGCTGGCCAGCGCCTCCCGGGCGGTGTCGTTGAGCTCGTTCGGCACCTGCACCTCGACGGTCACCAGCAGGTCGCCGGTGCTGCCGTCGGATTTGTGCACGCCCTTGCCGCGGACCCGGAAGGTGCGGCCGTTGGGCGTGCCCGGACCGATCTTCAAGGTGACCCGCTGACCCGACAGCGTCGGCACCGAAATGTCGGCACCCAGCGCGGCTTCGGTGAACGTCACCGGCACGGTCAGGGTGAGGTTGTCCCCCTTGCGGCCGAACAGCTTGTGCGGACGGACGTGCACCAGCACGTACAGGTCTCCGGGCGCGCCGCCGTTCTCACCGGTGCCGCCCTTACCTTTGATCCGGATCTTCTGACCGTCGGTCACTCCGGCGGGAATCCGCACCTGCATCGACTTGGTCGACCGGGCCCGTCCGGAGCCGGCGCACACCGGGCACGGCTCCTCGACGATCAGGCCGCGGCCACGGCAGTCCTTGCACGGCTCACTGACGGCGAACACCCCGCCGGAGGTGGAGGTTTGCATGCCGCTGCCCTGGCAGGTCGGGCAGACCTTGGGCAGCGTCCCCGACTTGGCGCCGGTGCCCGAACAGGCGGCGCAGGCGTCGTCCGACACGGTTTGCATGGTGACGGTCACCCCGGCCACCGCGTCGGTGAAATCGATGGTCGCCTCACCCTCGATGTCCTGCCCGCGCCGCGGACCGCGGCTGGTGGTCGTCCGCCGCGTCGATGTACCGCCGAACAGGTTGCCGAACAGGTCGGAGATGTTGTTGTTGCCGCCCGCCGCGCCGCCGCCGGCGTTGCGGAACAGGTCCTCCATCGACGGTCCCTGGCCGCTCCCGGGGAAGCGGAAGCCGCCTCCGCCGAACATCCGGCGGGCCTCGTCGTACTCCTTGCGCTTCTTTGGGTCGGACAGCACCGAGTTCGCCTCAGAGATGTCCTTGAAGCGCTGCTCGGCGGCCGGGTTGTTCTGGTTCTGGTCGGGGTGATTCTCCCGGGCCAGCTTCCGGAACGCCTTCTTGATCTCGTCCGGCTTGGCGTCGGAGGAGACGCCAAGGACCTTGTAGTAGTCCTTTTCGAGCCAGTCCTTCGTGCTCATGTCCTGACGCCTCCTTTCGCTTCTTCATCGTGCACGGTGTCGACACGCTCGACCAACGGTTCCACTTCAGTCGGTCGCGACACGCTCGACCAACGGTCCTGCCTGTCTCGAGCGCGACCGACAGAGGTCACTCGGGTTCGGCGACACCGACGCGAGCCGGCCGGAGCACCCGATCGTTCAACCGGACGCCCTTCTGCATGATCGCCGAGACAGTGGTGACCTCGACACCCTCCAGCGGCACATGCATCAACGCCTCATGGACGTTGGGATCGAACGGCTCGCCCACCTCGCCGTAGGCGATCAGCCCGTATTTGGCGGTCAGCCGCTCCAGTTCCTCGGCGACCAGCTTGAAACCGCCGGTGAGCTCGTCGTGCTCGCGGGCCGCTTCGATGCTGTCTAGCACCGGCAGCAGATCGAGGACGACCGCCTCGACGCCGCCCTGGCGGGACAGCGAACGGTCCCGGTCGACCCGCTTCTTGTAGTTGGCGTACTCGGCCTGGAGCCGCTGCAGGTCCTGGGTGCGTTCGGCGGCCAGCTCCTCCAGTTCGGCGATCTTCGCGGCCACGATCGGCTCATCGATGACCTGCCCGACGGCCTCGGACGCCTCCGCGTCCGGCTGGACGACGGACGCGGCCTCTGCTTCGGACGCCGTGTCCGGGGTCTCCGGGACGTCCGGGGTCGAGGATGGCGACTCAGCGTCGGGCTGCTGCTCGTGCTTGCTCACGGATTCTCCTTAGGGAAGCGGTACCTCACCACGGCCGGTCCGCGGGCGAATCACCCACGGACCGACCGACAGCGTCACTTCTTGTCGTTGTCCTCATCATCGACGATTTCGGCGTCCACCACGTCGTCGTCGGCCGGGCTGGACGACGCGTCCTCGGCACCCGCAGTGGGAGCCTGGGCCTCGTCAGCCTGCTGCTTGGCCTGCGCCGCGGCGTACATCGCCTGACCCATCGCCGACGCCTTGGTGTTCAGGTCGTCCATCGCGGCCTTGACCGCGTCGTTGTCGTCGCCGGCCAGGGCTTCCTTCAGCTTCGCCAGGGACTCCTCGACCGGGGCCTTCACGTCGTCGGTGATCGACTCGGCGTTGTCGGCGATCAGCTTCTCGGTGCGGAACGCCAGGGCGTCCGCCTCGTTGCGCATCTCGACGTTCTCACGCCGCAGGCGGTCCTCCTCGGCGTGCGACTCGGCATCCTTGACCATCCGGTCGATGTCGTCCTTGCCCAGCGCCGAACCGCCGGTCACCGTCATGGACTGCTCCTTGCCGGTGGCCAGGTCCTTGGCGTGGACGTGCACGATGCCGTTGGCGTCGATGTCGAAGGTGACCTCGATCTGCGGCACGTTGCGCGGCGCCGGCATCAGGCCGGTGAGCTCGAAGTTGCCCAGCGACTTGTTGTCGCGGGCGAAGTCGCGCTCGCCCTGGTACACCTGGATCATCACCGACGGCTGGTTGTCCTCAGCGGTGGTGAACACCTCGGACCGCTTGGTCGGAATGGTGGTGTTACGTTCGATGATCTTGGTCATCACGCCACCCTTGGTCTCGATGCCGAGGCTCAGCGGGGTGACGTCGAGTAGCAGCACGTCCTTCACCTCGCCCTTCAGCACGCCGGCCTGCAGCGCGGCGCCCAAAGCGACGACCTCGTCCGGGTTGACGCTCTTATTGGGCTCCTTGCCGCCGGTCAGTTCCTTGACCAGGTCGGCCACGGCCGGCATGCGGGTGGAGCCGCCGACCAGGATGACGTGGTCGATCTTGCCGACCGAGGTGCTGGCGTCCGAGATGACCGCGTTGAACGGGGTGCGGCAGCGGTCGAGCAGGTCCTGGGTCATCCGCTGGAACTCGGCCCGGGTGAGCTTCTCGTCCAGGTGCAGCGGACCCTCGGCGCCGGCGGTGATGTAGGGCAGGTTGATCGAGGTCTCCTGGGTGGAGGACAGCTCGATCTTGGCGCGCTCGGCGGCCTCTTGCAGGCGCTGACGGGCCATCTTGTCCTTGCTCAGGTCGATGCCGTTGGCGTTCTTGAACTGCTTGACCAGCCAGTCGACGACACGCTGATCCCAGTCGTCGCCGCCGAGCCGGTTGTCGCCCTTGGTGGCCTTCACCTCGAAGACGCCGTCGGCGATCTCGAGCAGCGACACGTCGAACGTGCCGCCGCCGAGGTCGAAGACCAGCACGGTCTGCTCGGTGTGGCCCTTGTCGAGGCCGTAGGCCAGTGCAGCCGCGGTCGGCTCGTTGATGATCCGGTCGACGGTCAGGCCGGCGATCTCACCGGCCTCCTTGGTGGCCTGACGCTCGGCGTCGGAGAAGTAGGCGGGCACGGTGATCACGGCGTTGGTGACCGGCTCGCCCAGGTACGCCTCGGCGTCCCGCTTCAGCTTCTGCAGGACGCGAGCGCTGATCTCTTGCGCGGTGTAGTCCTTGCTGTCGATGTCGACCGTCCAGCTGGTGCCCATGTGGCGCTTGACCGAACGGATGGTGCGGTCGACGTTGGTGACCGCCTGACGCTTCGCGACCTCGCCGACCAGCACCTCACCGCTCTTGGTGAAGGCGACGACCGAGGGGGTCGTGCGGGCGCCCTCGGCGTTGGGGATGACGGTGGGCTCGCCGCCCTCAAGGACGGCGATGACCGAGTTGGTGGTGCCGAGGTCGATGCCTACTGCACGAGCCATTGCGTGTTCCTCCAGTTATGTGATGTTCTTCTGCCGGCTCCAGCCGGTCACGTTGTTGAGCCTAGCACGCTCAATCGTAAAGTTGAGCGCACCTGACTCAACCTTGCGCCCGTGACTGGTATTCCCCTCCCGGACGCGGATATCGGGAATTTCTTAGACTCTGCCCTCGAGCGCCGGCTCACCCGACCACGACAAGGGAGAACACCGCGATCGGTGACGCGCGCAACGACAGGCCGGACGGCGCCGCGTGCGGCCCGATAGGTGCCGACATGTCAGATTGGACGTCGGTAAGCCGTCGACGAAGGAGAGCCAAGCGTGCCAACCGATCGTCCTGACGATCCTGGCGAGGACACGAGCCTGTGGGGCGAGGACACCCAGGCCGACGGCAGTTGGCTCTTCCGGTCCACCGGGGACGCCGATCCTGGGCTCAGCTACAAGGGCGAACACCAACCCTCCGACGCCGGACGCCCGGTCGCGTCGGACGCCGGGCGCTCGAACTCCGGAACCTCGAACTCCGGAACCTCGGACTCCGGAACCTCGGACGCCGGGCCCTCGGACGCCGGAACCTCGGACTCCCGGCCCGGGGGAAGGTCGACGCCGGACAACCACACCTCTGCGGCGCCGCAGTCCACCGCCCCCGGCCCCACGCGCTCGGCCCCGACATCCGCCGCCGCGACATCCGCCGCCGCGACGAAGCCAGCGGCATCCTCCGACTCCGCCGCATCCACCGGTGCGGCGCACTCCCCCGCGTCCGCCGGCTCGACCCCGTCAACCCGCGGCGCTGCCGTAACCGCGGCATCGTCCGGCTCCGCCGCGTCCGGACAGGGTGCTGAGCCGCCCCCCGCAGGCCCTGGTCCGGACGGCGCCGTCCCGGCTCCCGGTGCCGGCTCGGTCGGCCGGGCGGTCGCGCTCGGCACGATGATCGGGGTCATCGTGTTGTTCCTGGTCTGGTTCTTCCTGGGACGGCAGTCCGGCTCCGACCTGGCCGTCCCGATCCCAAGCACGCCGGTGTTCACGACCCCGACGCCGTCACTCTCGCCGACCCCTACCCCGACCCGCAGCAGCACCCAGCCGACACCCCGCCCGACCAAGACCCGGACCACGACCCCCACGCCGACACCGACGCCGACACCGACCCCCACACCGACGCCAACCCCGACCAGCGGGCTCAACGACCCCAGCAACCGGCTCGGCTGGACCTTCCTGATCGATGGGCTGGGCCCGGTGAAACTCGGCCTGGACTGGGCGGACGCCGTGGAGCTCGGGGTGCTGCAACAGGCGCCGACCGCGTGCAGTTCGCAGTCACCGACCGACCTGCTCGGCGACGTCAAGGTGTACGCCTCGGGCGGCCAGGTCAGCGCAATCGACATTCGCAACCCGGCGTTCCCCAGCAGCCGCGGCGTCCGGGTCGGGACCCCACTGGACAACCTCAAGACGATCTACGGGGCCTCGCTGAAACAGACCGTGATGATCGACGGCAACATGACCATCAACCAGTGGGCGCTGACCACGCCCAACCAGTACATCGCCTACATCGTGGACGGCTCGGGTCTGGTCAGCCGGATCGCCATCGGCTACCGGAGCGCGGACGACTCCATCACGCTGCCGCCGCCCTGCTGACGTCACCCACCACCGGGCTGGAAGGCGCGCCGGCCGGGGCCTGAGGAGCTGGCGGACGACGACTGACACCTTCAGGAGCCACTGGCGCTCTGCAAAGCGGCAGCGGCTCCCGTTCGTGTCAGTCAGGGAGTCGGGCCCGAGCAGGCCGGCTTGCTCAGCTGCACAACGCCGGCACGGCACAAGGCCAACGGCACCCGGGGGTCCTAGCGCAGCGTGTCGCCCAGCAGCGGCACGACGACGTCGAGCACCGGGAAAGAGTGCCACAGCGGGTGCCCGAAGCCATCCACCTCGATGGTCAACCCGGCGTCCGGAGCGGCCTCATGCAGCGCGCGGAAGGAATCGCGATGGCACAGATCGCTTCGGTTGCCGCGAACCAGGTTGACGATCAGTGAGCCGTCCAAGGGCAGGTCGCCGGGAAGGTGCGGCTGCGTGAGGACCTGGGCGATGGCCACCAGATCGACCGGGCCGTAGCGTACCCACGGCTCACGCACCTGCCGGCGTCGCGCCCGCATCACCCAGTCGTGGGCGTGGTTGGTGGCGAAGCTCGCCGGCTGTCGCAGCACATCGGAAAGATTGTGCAACTCCAGGGTCAGCAGGTTGCGCGGCAGCGTCGCGACGGGCTCGATCAGGGTGACCGAGCGGACGCCGGCCATCTCCTGCCAGCGCCGCAGCGCGGCCACCGCCAGCGAGCACCCGGTGGAGTAGCCGATCAGGTCGATGCGGGTGGGTAACGGCTGCTGCAGGGTGTCGAGCGCGGCCAGCTGGTAGTCGACCATCAACTCGGCCCAGGCGTCGATGTCGCCGCGCAGCATGCGCTTGCGGACCTTGCCGGGCAGGCTGTCGCCGAACCGGCTCATCCCAGGGATCTCGGTCAGCAGCACCGGCTCGGCGAAGGACGCGGCAAGCATCCGGCATTTCGCGATCTCCCACGGGCCGAGTGGCGTGTTGAAGCCCGGGAAGTAGACCACCAAACCGGAGGCCGGTTCGGGCGGTACCAGCATTGCCTCCAGGGGAGCCTGCCGGTCATCGAGCCGGACCACGAACTGCACTGCCCGGCCGGGCTCGGCGAGTTCGCGCGCGGTGTCCACTGCCACGGTGACCAGTTCGCGCATGCGTCGATGCTAGTGCGACCCGGCAGACGCATACCGGATTCTCGAACACCCGAGGACGGTTCTTCGGCGTGTGAGTTTCGAATGCGTACGGACGGTTCTCCGTGTTCGTGCGGTCTCCGGGCGGACACCCGGCCGCATCCTCCCTCAGCCGCCGCGGGACCCCGGCGCCGGTCGTCCCGGCTTCTTTGGGTCGAACACCCAGGCCTTAAGCCTCGGACGACCCGTCTCACCACGGCGCGTCCTGCGGCGGGCGTGCGACATAGGGCGTCAGACTAGGCCCGTGCATCATCAGCGAGCTCTCGTGCGGCGCCCTTCGCCTCGGCTGACCGAAGGACTGCTGACCCATATCGAACCTCAACCGATCGACGTCGGCCGGGCCATCCAGCAGTGGGAGGACTATCGGGCGACCCTGGAGGCCAACGGCTGGGAGACCGTCGAGGCGCCACCCGCCGAGGACTGCCCCGACGGCGTCTTCATCGAAGACACCATGGTCACCTACGCCGATGTCGCGGTGATCGCGAACCCGGGGGCTTCCGAGCGGCGCGCCGAGATCCCGGGCGCCGAACTCGCTGTCCGTAGCCTGGGCTACCGGATCGCCCGAATCACCAGCCCCGGGACGCTCGACGGCGGTGACGTCCTGAAGCATGACCGCACAGTGTGGGTAGGGGTGGGCGACCGCACCAACTCCGAAGGCGCCCAGCAGTTGGCCGCGGCGCTGGAGCCGCTCGGCGCCCGGGTCATCGAGGTGCCGATCACCAAGGTGCTGCACCTGAAGTCTGCGGTCACCGCGCTGCCGGACGGCACCGTGCTCGGACATCCGTCGTTCGTCGACGATCCCACCGTGTTCGACAAGTACCTCGAGGTCCCCGAGCCGGACGGCGCCCATGTCGTGCTGCTCAACGAGAACCGGCTGCTGATCTCGGCGTCCGCACCCAGGACCGCTGAGCTGCTGGCTGCCCGCGGCTACACCCCGGTGCCGGTCGACATCAGCGAGTTCGAGAAGCTCGAGGGCTGCGTGACCTGCCTGTCCGTGCGGCTCCGCGGAGTTTCCGGCTGAGCCGGCCGGTCATCGAGCCGGCCGATGATTGAGGATGGGGTGACCATCGCCGCCCGAGCCTGTCGAAACCTCGCTGGCTACGGGTTGCTCCCAACTCAACCAGCGAAAGTCCGGATCGATCGACGACTCCCCGGAGAGGTGCGATGACTGAGGCTGTCATCTTCGATCTGGACGGCACCCTGATCGACACCGAGCCGGTCTGGCAGTCGGTGCGCCGGCAGTTGGCCACGCAGGACGGCCTAGCCTGGCCGGAGTCGGCCAGCCGGGCGATGATGGGCATGAGCACCCGGGAGTGGTCGGCCTACATGGCGGACGTCGTCGGCATCGGACCGACCGCCGAGATCGCCGCCCGGCGGACCATCGACGGGCTCATCGAGCGTTACGACCGCGACCTGCCGGTGCTGCCCGGCGCCCGCGAGGTGGTGCGCCGGCTGGCCGCTCACTGGCCGCTCGGGGTGGCCTCGTCGTCGCCGCGCGACCTGATCGAGCACGCCCTGCAGGCCTTGGGGGTGCGCGACCTGATCGCCGTCGTCCGGTCCACCGAAGAGGGCACCGCCCGCGGCAAGCCCGCCCCGGACGCCTTCCTCTGGGTCGCCGACCACCTGGACGTCACGCCGGCCCGCACTGTCGTCATCGAGGACTCCGCCAGCGGCATCCTGGCCGGGGTGAACGCCGGCATGCCGGTAGTCGCCGTCCCCCGTCCGTTCCTCACCCCTGCCGAGGACGTGCTGAACCGGGCGTCCGTCGTGCTGGATCAGCTGGACGACGTCACCGTCGAACTGGTGCGGAGCATTGGAGCGGCGGGCTAACCAAGGACGTCCCCGGCGACCGTTCGGCCACGACGTTCCGGCCACTGTCAAGCCCGGCCGGCACAAGGTCTGGCGACCCCGCTGAGCTTCCCGTTCCGGAGTCTAACCTCCCTGTCGCACCCACCTGCCTGACGGGCGAGCACGTGAACCCCCACTGTTGCACGGTAGTCTGTCTGCCCGTGACTCACGTCGGTCCAGCACCTCAGTTCCATACGGAGTTCCCTTGTCACTCGCCAGCCTGATCATCCCCGCGCACAACGAGTCCGCCGTTCTTCCTTCCACGCTGGAGCGAATTGCCAACGACCCGCTGGGCGCGTCCGTTGACATCATCGTGGTCGCCAATGCCTGCACCGACTCGACCGCGGACACCGCCCGCGACTTCGCTGGACGGCTTCCGCTGTTGAGGGTGATCGAGACCGACACCCCAGGCAAAGCGAACGCCCTTAACCTTGGCGACGAAGCGGCCGAGGCGTTCCCGCGTATCTTCCTGGACGCCGACATCATCATGGGACCAGGCGCCTTGGAAGGCATGATCTCCGCATTGTCAGTTGCCGAGCCGGTGGTGGGGTCCCCAACCATCCGCTTCGACCTGGACGGCGCCGACCGCTGGGTGCGCGGCTACTACCGCGTGTTCGAGCAGATGCCCTATCTCGCAGATGCCCTCGTCGGGCTCGGCGTCTACGGCATCTCCGAGTTGGGCCGACAACGCTTCGAGCGGTTCCCCGACCTAGTTGCCGACGATCTCTATATCCAACGCCTGTTCGATCCCGCCGAACGCGTCCGGACCCCTGGCGAGTTCGTGGTAAAGACGCCGCGCCGCTGGGCCGACCTGGTCCGTGTGCGGGCCCGGGTGGACCGCGGCAACGCCCAGGTCGCGGCCGCCGCCAGCGATCTCGAATCCGGCCACGACTTCTCGCGGACTTCGTCGTCATCGGTGCACAGCCTGATGGGGCTGGTCACCGCCCAGCCCTCGCTGGCCCCGTCCGCACTGATCTACGTCGGCACCACGGCCGCAGCCAAGGCGCGGGCCCGACTGAACGGGAATCAGTGGGGACGCGACGAGTCCAGCCGGGTGGCAGCGGAGGATCCCCTCGCACCTCCGGCCACCGATGGCGCTGAACCGGTGGCCTACCTGATCAGCCAGTACCCGCTGATCTCGCATACCTTCGTCGAGCGCGAGATCGAGGGGCTGCGGCGGATGGGCACGTCCGTGCACTCGTTCACCGTGCGACCACCGGGTGCGCTGCTCAGCGAGACAATGCGCGCGGAGGCCGAGCGCACCATCGTGCTGCAGGAACCGGTCGGCGCCCTTGCCACTGCGGGCCTGCGCGAGACGCTCGGTCATCCTGCCGCCGTTGTGGGTGCTGTCGGACGCGCGGTTCGCACCGGTGAGGCACGGGCACGGAGCCGGGTCTGGCAACTCTTCTACGCAGGTGAGGCAATGCGGCTGGTGGCCGAGATGCGTCGCCTTGGCCTGCGTCACGTTCACGCCCACTTCGCCAACAGCGGTGCCGACATCGCTCGGGCCGCGATCGCATACGCCCGCAGCGTCGACCCTGGCGGAGGCTGGCGGTGGTCGTTCAGCATGCATGGGCCGACCGAGTTCGAGTCGGTCGACCGCTTCGATCTGGCCGGCAAGGTGGCCGATGCCGACGGGGTCGCCTGCATCTCCGACTTCACCCGCAGCCAGTTGATGCGGCTCAGCGATCCCAGCGACTGGGCCAAGCTGCGGGTCGTGCACATGAGCGTGGACACCGAGCGCTTCGCTCCTCCGCCAGAGCCCCGCCCAACCGACGGCACGCTGCGCATCCTCGACGTCGGTCAACTGGTGCCTGAGAAGGGCGCGCCGGTCCTGCTGGACGCCGCCACCCGCCTGGCCGAGCGCGGCGTCGACTTCGAGCTGAGGTTTGTCGGCGGCGGTGACCTCCACGAGCAACTACAGCGCGACATCACGGCCCGCGGTCTCGCCGGCCGGGTCGCGCTGGTCGGGTCGGTGGGCCAGGACGACATCCTTGCCCACTACCACTGGGCCGACGTGTTCTGCCTGCCCAGCTTCCAGGAGGGGCTGCCTGTGGTTCTGATGGAGGCAATGGCGACCGGCATCCCGGTGGTGACCACGCCGATCAACGGCATTCCCGAGCTCGTCAAGGACGGCCGCAACGGCTACCTGGTCCCGCCCGGCCGAGCCGATCTGCTCGCCGCCGCCCTGGCCACCCTCGCCGCGGACGCCGGCCTACGGGAGCAGTTGGGCGTTTTGGCGCGCGAGGACGTGGTGGACGGCTTCGCGCTGGACGCCTGCGCCAAGGCGCAGCAGCGGTTCCTGGCGCAGGTCGGACGCCCGGACCCGAACGACTCGATCGGCTGAAGGCGATGGATCCGGCCGCCCATCCGCCTGGCCGTGCGCTCGGCAGGCGGACGCTGCTTGCCGGCGTGGCCGGCGCCGTCGGCGCATCTATGCTCGCTAGTTGCGGTACCCCGCCCTTACCGCGCTTCGAGGCGGTGGACGGTGTCATCCGCGATCTCAACGGCAGGACCTTCACATCGATCGGAGCGAACATCGGGACCCTGCTGAACTTTGACTGGAAGGGCGACGCTCGGGGGCACGCCTCAGATGCTCTCGAGTGGGGCTGGAACACCGTGCGGCTCAACGTGATGGTGACCGCCGGCGCCGATTGGTCGTTCGTGGCTACCCACAGTTTGGACGCCCTGCTCGACCTGGTCTCCGAACTTGTCGACGAATACACGGCAGCCGGCCTAGTGGTGATCATCGACGCCCACGACAACCCGCGGACCACGGGCAACAACCAGGCTGCCATCGAGGCGGCGATGGCTTCTTGGTGGACCTTCGCGGCCACCAGGTTCCGCGACAACCCGCGCGTGTGGTGCGGCTTGATCAACGAGCCCGCTTACGCCAACGCCGAGTGGGTGCGGATCAACGACTCGCTAGCCGGCGCCGTCCGGGCCACCGGGAACGCCAACCCGATCCTGATCGGAGCGCCCGGCTGGGGCCAGGATGTCGGCTACAGCCCGCCGTACTTCCACGACTCGAAGTTCAGCTATGAGCCGGACATGGCGCCGATTCTGCAGCAGCGTCACGGCAACGTGATCCTAGAGCAGCACAACTACGGCGCCTACGGCATCTACGCGACGGCAGACAAGCTCGCCGGCTACCTAGCCAAAGTGCGTGGCGCAGGCCTGACGCCGCTGATCGGGGAGTTCGGCTACACCATCGACCGCACCAGCACGGCTGGCACCTTCATGGCCAACTACGCCGCCGCCCAGGCGGTCTTCGACCTGGCCGGTGGCGACGGAGTAGGCGCCCTATGGTGGCACGCCACCCACGGCGACAAGTACTCCGTCAAGGCTGACGGCTCAGCCTTCTGGGTCGATGGGGCCGGGCAGAGGCTCTCCGACGGCGGGTCAAAGCTGTGGAAGCTGGCCCGCGCGCATTAGCGCCAAGCCCACCACCATCAGGACTTCCGCTCACCCACCTGGCGTGCCGGCGAACCGGCCATGATGGCGTTCGACGGAACCTCGCCGCGAACCACCGAGTTTGCCGCGATGACTGCTCCTGAGCCGATCCGGGCGCCGGGAATCACCACACAGCCGGCGCCGATCCACACATCGTCACCGATTTCCACGCCGGTTCCCGACCACTCCTGGTCAACGATGGGCCTGCCGGCCCGGGTTCCGTGGTTGCTGCCCACGATGGTCACATTCTGTGCCAACAGGCATTGGGCGCCGATCACGACCGGAGCCCCGGAGGGTCTGATATTGGCGAACTCGCCGATGTAGGTATCGTCACCGATCTCCAGCCTGGCGTCGGTCAGCCCTCCCCCGTTCACCACGATTATGCTGCTCGGCCCAATGATGCTGACCCGCTCGCCGAGACGGATTCGCGCCGGGTCGCCCAAGACGGTCACCCGGCGGCTGATCGCCGCGCGTGGGTACCTGACCCGGAGCGTCGTGCGCGTCCGGAGCGCCTCCAAATCGCCGAGCAGGTCGCGTGCGACGGCCTTCGCGAGCGCGATCGTCGATCGAGGAATTGGCAGCATCTAGGCAATGATACCAGCGGGACGCCCGCGCTCGACACGCAGTTCACCCAATCTCGACACCTGTCCACACTTCGATACAATCGCGGCTCCCGTTTTTGATCTGCGGTGCATTTCGTGCAACCGTAGTGAAGGTAAGAATCCTCGGGGGAGGGTCATTACGGGAGGACGCATCCTTTGTCAAAAGGTTGCGTGACTTCAGTGCAGGCCTAGAGACGTATGCGTGCGGCTCATTCCCCGTTCAACCCCAGAACGAGAGGAACCCCTCGTGAGTCACACCCACTCGGCGCCTGCCGACACTTCCCCCCGACGCCTGGCCGGCGAGGCGAAGGTCGCACCAGAGATGATCGTCTCCAGCGTTCCCACGCAGTTGCTAACTCAAGACACCGCACTTGACCTCATTGAGGCCCATTGGTCCACTGACGAGGGCCGTTCCCTCGGAGTCGCGTCAATCAATCTCGACCACGTCCACCACTTCGGCGAGCGGGGCGCCTGGCACGACGCCCTGGGCGAGTCGGTCGCCTGGCTCAACCTGATCGATGGCGCACCGATCGCCGCCAAGGCACGCCGACTTACCGGCACCCGTTGGCCGCGGCTAGCAGGAAGCGATCTGATCGCTCCGATCCTCGACCGAGCGCAGGCCGGCGGTGTCCGGGTCGGATTCCTGGGCGGCGCAGCACCGACGTTGGTGAAATTGCGCGAGGCCGTCTCGGTCGACTGGCCCGACTTGGCCATCGTCGGCACTTGGGCACCTCCGCGGGAGCAGATCGTCGATGCGAAGGCATCGAAGGAGCTTGCAGCTGAGGTTCGGAAGGCAGGAGTCGACCTGCTGGTCGTCTGTCTAGGCAAGCCCCGCCAGGAGTTGTGGATCGAGACAAACGCGGCCGCGACAGGAGCCCGTGTGCTGCTCGGTTTCGGTGCGGTTGTTGATTTTCTGGCCGGGGAAGTCTCACGCGCACCCCAAGTGGTCGCCGACGCAGGAGTGGAGTGGGCGTGGCGCCTGGCGCAAGAGCCGAGACGGCTGGCTCGTCGCTACCTGGTCCAAGCCCCGCCAGCCTACGCCCAAGTTCAGCGCGCGACTGTCGAGGGCGCACTCCGCTCCAGGTGAGCGCAGGACGAATCTCGCCCGCGGGCTGTGCGATAGATCGCCGGGCGGGCCCTAGCTTCGGCAATAGTCGCGAAGTCGGCATCGTCCGGTGTCGTTGTTTCATTCACGACCCAGAGAAGCATTGCATCGACAAATCGCCCAAATGACGCTTGTGTAACAACCCTAGCCAGACGCGAATCCGGTCGATTCCAAGCGTCCTTCGACAGCGGAGCCGGTCCATCCCCGGGGTGCCGGGGTCGAGATGTCCAGCTGCCGCAGGCATCCACGAACGACCACCTGGCAGGAGTCGGTCTGCAAACCCGGCTACGCTGGTGCCCGGCCATCGGGGGGCCAACTCCTCGGTCGTGCCCAAATAGCTACGACATCAAAGAGTCACCCGCGCGGGTGGCATAGGGGGGAAAGTGAGTAGTCCCGACTATCGCGAGAGCGAACCGTTTACCGAGATGGCAAGTGGTCCGCTCGTCGCCTGGCGGCGACACTGGATCAAGGGCGTCGCGGCGGCGCTGATCGGTACTGCACTCGGCGTGGCGGCGGGGTTCGCGATGCCGGTCACCTACACTGCCGAGTCACGAGTCGCCGTTGGCGCGGGTGATCTGACCTCAGGTGCGGTGGCGGGTTTCCCGATCGCCGCATCGGGGCTGGCCTCAAACTACGCGCGCTACATCAACGATCGAGGCATCGCGCAGACTGACGTCCCCGAAGACGTCAAGCTGGCTGCCTCACAGATTCCCGAGTCGAATGTGGTCCGGATCGAGGCTGTCTCCGTCGATGCGGCCGCAGCCACCGCTGCCGCCAACATGGCTGCCGACCAACTAGTCTCGATCGTGAACAACAACGGCCGGCAAACGATCGACGAGGTACTTAGCCAGTACACCCAGGCAGCCCGGAACGACGCGCAGGCGCAGACCAAGCTTTCAGCCGCGCAACACGACCTGAGCCAACTGCTGAACAACACCAACAGCACGAAGAGCGAGATCCGTGCCGCCCGCGACAACGTCACGAAGGCGACCGCGGCTGCGGCGCTGACCTCAACGAAGGCAACGGCGCTGCGGCAGAACTATGTCGACCTGACGACCGGCACCCGCACCGCGGCCAACCTGATGGTGATCCGCACCGCCGACAGCGTGTCCTCTAGTCGGATGGGCCGGGTCGCGCAACTGGGGCTGCTCGGGCTCATCGTCGGTGCGGCCGGCGGCCTGGTGATCGCCGTCCAGCTCGAGCGTCGGCGCACCACGACCCCCAGCGCTGCGCACGAGAAGGCCACCGGACCGGACGGTTCCTGAGGTGCCGGGATCCGCACGCCGAGCGGCGGTATCGCAGCACACCGCCCGTCCTAGCGCCGCACTGCAGGAGCCGGCCTACGTCTGGCTGCTGTTGGCGGCGCTGGTCTTGACAATGTTCAACGGCCAGACCGATGCGATGGGCCTGCCGATCCCCCCCGACCGGCCGCTGTTCGCGCTCGCAGGCCTGCTGTGGTTGCTGGACCCGCAGCGCGACCGGTTGCGCGCCCGCTCCTTCTACGTGGTTGCCGGTGCCACCATCGTTTGGACCGCCCTTTCCTGGATGTCAACTTGGCCGACGTCGGACACCTACCCGGCCTTCGCGCTGCTCGACCGAATCATCATGCCGTTGGCGATGTTTCCGCTGGGTGCCGCGGTGTTTGCCACTCCTCACCGGCGCGAACTTCTGCTCCGGACGTCGGCGCTGACGGCGATCTACCTCGGCTTCACCGGCCTGATGGAATACCTCGGCTTCCACTCGCTGCTTGTTCCCGGCTACATCGCCAACGGCCCGAGCCAGGGCGCCGACGGCCGAGCAGGCGGGCCGTGGCTCGCCCCTGAGCCGTTGGGCATGGTGTCGGTGCTGGCTATCTTCATGGCGGGGCTGCTCTTCCATGTCGCCAAGGACAGGCTCTGGCGAGTGATCGGGCTGGCCGGCCTGGTTGGCGGGACGATCGGCACCGTGGTCTGCCTCACTCGCTCGACCTGGCTCTCGGCGATCCTGGCTGGCTTGGCGGTCAGCCTGCTGGTGCCGCGACTGCGTCGCCGGCTGCCGCTGGTCGTCGTGCTCGTCGCGTTGCTCGGCACGGTGATGCTGGTCTTGTTTCCCGAGCTCCGCGACAACCTAGCCACCCGGCTCTTCACGGAACGCTCAGTCTACGACCGACAGAACACCAACGCGGCCGCCCTACAGATCATCCAGCAGCTTCCAGTGTCTGGAATCGGCTGGGGGGAGTTCCTAAGTCAGAACGTGCTCTGGGTGCGACAGGCCGACACCTACCCGGTAACCACGGTCACCATTGAGGTGCACAACGTGTTCCTCTCCCGAGCCGCGGAGACCGGCGTGCTGGGCGCCCTGCTCTGGGCGCTGTGCTTCATCACCGGGCCGATGCTAGGCCTGCTCGCGAAGCCGAGCGCGGTCTGGTCGCGGCACTGGAAGCTGGTCGGCCTGGCCGCCTTCATCGTCTGGATCGTCCCGTCGATGACCAGCCCGAATCCCTATCTGACGCCGAACTATCTGGTCTGGCTGATCTGGGGAATCGCCGCCCGCGGCATCCTGATCGACTTGCCGCGCCGTCCGGCGGCCTCCGCGCTGCCGTCCGACCTGGTCGGCGGCCGGTAGCACCGGCAACAGGTAGTCGTCACTCCGGCAGATCGCCGGGTCAGGGCCGGGAGCGTCTATCGCTCCCGGCCCTTTCGGCGTCCGGCGGCAGCCAGCCGGAGAACACTGCCGATGCCCCTCCCCCATCGACCGAGGACGCGCGGCCGCTGGGAACGGGCGCCGGTCGAGGGTGTCCGGCCGCGAGTACCGGTGCGGCTGGCGGGTGCGGGTGCGGGTGCGGGTGCGGAGAAACGCCAGCGGCGCCGGCCATCAGGCCGGCGCCGCTGGGGTTGTTCGTCGCGGTGTTCGCTCAGGAAGCAGCCTTGTGCTGTGCCGCGACGGTGGTTGCGCTCAGCACGGTGCCGTAGACGGCGAACTCGTCCAGCGAAGCCTGCGCGTAGTAGCTGCTGGGCGCGCTCGGCCAGCTCTTCAGGTTGCCGCCGCCGAGCCGCCAGTAGCCGGACCCGGACTGCGCCTTGGTCTCGCTGTTGCTGGCGATCAGCGCACCGTCCACGTAGAGCTTCGTGCCTCCGGTGCCCTGGGTGGCGGTGACCATGTGCCAGGCGCCGTCGTTGTAGGCCTTGGAGCTCGTCAACGCGGAGACCTTGCCGGAGTAGGTGCCGAAGACCAGCTTGCCGGCGTTGGTCAAGTAGAGCGCCCGGTCATAGCGCGAGCCGTTGCCGGTCTTGGTGCTCTCGAAACCCGCCAGCTTGCCGCCGGACTTGGTGGTGGTCTTGAACCACAGTTGCATGCTGAACGAGCTGGACGGCGTGGTGGCGGCCGAACTGGAGACCAGCGAGCCCGACTTGCCCTGGGTGGTCACCGCGGTGTTGCCCTTGATGGCGCCGGCCACACCGGTGGTCACGCTGCTCAGGGTTCCGGTACGACCGTTGCCGCTGGAGTCCGCGGCGGTGCTGCCCTTGTCGGACAGATCCCAGTACAGCGAGGGCTTGGCACCCTTGACCGCGGCGGCGTAGCCGGTGTTGGCCGGTGCGCTGGTTAACGGGTTGGAATCGGCGTTCACCGGCGCGCGGTAGTTCAGCGGGAGGGCGACGAGCTTGTCGAGCGGGAAGGCGACCTCACCCTTGCTCTTGTCGCCGGCCATCTCGGCCCAGGCAGCCCGGCCACGGAAGATCGACGAGTAGCGGTCGGTCGACAGCGCGATCGGGTTCTCCGCGGCGAAGCTCACCGAGCCCGAGGTGTCGGTGATGATGATGCCGTACTCCTGCGCGGCCTTGGCGATGGTCTTGGCCGCGGGCGAGAGCTTCATCGCGTCGATGTTGAGGCTGGCCGGCAGCCGCAGCATCTGACCGATCGAGAGCTCGCTGCCGGTCCACCAGCCGTCAGTCCGGACGGCGGGCCAGGAGATGCTGCCCTTCTTGGTCTGCGGGACGGCCAGGCCGACCACGTGGTCGATGCGACCGTTCAGCAGCTCCTGCTCGCGAATCGTGGTGGCCCACTTGGCCATGCCGCTGGCAGAGGCTCCGAAGGTGCCGCTGAAGACGCCGAGCGACTTGTTGGCCTCGGTGATCTTGCCGCCCCAGCAGGCCTCCCACTTGCTGCCGTTCTTGCGGGCGCGCCACAACTCGACCAGCTCCTTGCTGTCCGGGTTGTAGATCGCCACGCTGCCGTCGGTGGACGGGTCGGGCTGCATATCGGTGGGGATGTGGACCTTCTTCAACTGGGCGTTGAGGTAGACCGCGACGCTGGCGGTGTGACTCTGGCAGTTCCACGCGGTGATGTCGTAAGCCGGATCGGAATTGCGGGCCACGTACAGCGGCGTGGAGTACTTGCCGGTGTTGATCGCCACGTTGGGGGTGGTGGCGGTTCCGTAGTACTTGTGGGCCTGAGCCTTGAGGCTCGACACCAGCGCACCGGAGTCGGAGGCTGCCGGGGTGGAGCTGGGCAGCTTCTGGTAGAAGGGCGAGTTCGAAGCGAACACGCGCGAGGAGACGGGACGGCTGTCGGTTCCGGAACTGCTCTTCGCCACAGCCAGCAGCGGCGATGAGAGCGCGAGAGCGGCAGCACTGAGGGCTACCAGGGCGGCTCGAGTGAGCTTGGCCATTGGGGGTCGTCCAATCGTGAGGGGTTGGGCCGGGTCTTCCCGGGTGGTTGTCAAGACGCGCCGTGGGCGCAGCCAAAGCTTAGTGCAAACTAAGGATTTGCTGAAATATAGCCTAAAATTCCCCTTGTGCGCCAAGGCACACCCGGCCTCCACCTCCCTTGACCCGACTTGCGCAGGTCTAGCGACGGGACTGTACTTTCAACGGTGTAACTCCGATCAAGGAGGAACACGATGAGTACGCAGGTTGAGGCGGTCGCTGAGGTGGCCGTGGAACAGGAGCAGGACGTGGCTGGAGCCGGGGTGGCGCCGGTGGTGGACCGGGGGCTGGTCGCGCAGCTCGTGGGTGATGCGCAACGCAAAGGGCTCCCGGTCGATGGAGAGGGTGGGCTGCTGGCCGAGCTGACCAGGTTGGTGCTGGAGTCCGCGCTGGAGGGCGAGATCACCGATCACCTCGGCTACGACAAGCACACCAAGGGCGGTTCGACCGACGGGAACGCCCGCAACGGCACCCGCTCGAAGACGGTGATCACCAAGGCCGGCCCGGTCACGATCGATGTGCCCAGGGACCGTGCCGGCACGTTCGAGCCGAGGATTGTGGCGAAGCGGCAGCGCCGGCTGGGGGCGATCGAGGACATCGTGCTTTCGCTGTCCGCCCGCGGGATGACCCACGGTGACATCTCGGCGCACCTGGCCGACACCTACGGCAGCGACGTGTCGAAGACCACGATCTCGACGATCACCAACAAGGTCCTGGACGGGATGGCGGAGTGGCAGAACCGGCCTTTGGACCCGGTCGTGTTCATCGACTGTATTCACGTCAAGGTCCGCGACGGCCAAGTCGCGAACCGGCCCATCTACGTCGCTCTCGCGGTCACCACCGAAGGCAACCGGGACATCCTGGGGTTGTGGGCCGGCGACGGCGGCGAGGGTGCGAAGTACTAGCTCCAGGTCCTCACCGAGATCAAGAACCGGGGCGTCGAGGACGTGTTGATGGTGGTGTGTGACGGGCTACGCGGCTTGCCCGACAGCGTGAACACTGTCTGGCCAGACACGATCGTGCAGACCTGCATCGTTCATCTCATGAGGAACAGCTTCAAATATTCGGCCCGGCAGCACTGGGACGCCCTCTCCCGAGGGCTGAAGCCGGTCTACCAGGCCGCGACCCTCGCTGAAGCGGAGGAACGCTTCAGCGAGTTCGCCGAAGCCTGGAGCGGCAAATACCCCGCGATCATCAGGCTCTGGGAGAACGCGTGGGCCGAGTTCGTGCCCTTCCTCGGCTTCGACCGCGAGATCCGCCGGATCGTGTGCACCACCAACGCCATCGAGTCCGTCAACGCGAGGATCCGTAAAGCGGTGAAGGCCCGCGGGCACTTCCCCAACGAGCAGGCCGCACTCAAATGCGTCTACCTCGCCATCATGGCACTGGACCCCACCGGCAAAGGCAGAGCCCGCTGGACCCAACGATGGAAGCAAGCACTCAACGCATTCGACATCCGATTCGACGGCCGACTCAGCACCGCCCGAACCTAACAACACAACCCCAGTTACACCGTTAAGTTGACAGACCCCAACCCGATCCGACGAAAGATCGAGGCTAACCCGGTCGCAGATTCTTCGAATATGCGACGCCAAAACCTAGCCCGATGAAAAATGTTTCGGCTATCGCTTAGTGCGCATAGGTTTCCCAAGGATGTCTTAGCATTTACCTCCTGAAGCATTCGACTCGTAGGAGCCACCCCCATGTGCATAGCTCACGCACGACTAAGGCGGCTAGCAGCCGCACTCATCCTAATCGCGGCTACTCCCGGTGGGGCGGGCGCTGCCCACGCCGAGACCGGTCCGGACTACGTCCGCGTCTGGGCATCCACTGCCCCGGCATACCAGCGACTCCCCAGCAACGCGCCGGTCGATACGCATAGCAAGTCCATCGTGCAGAACCTGAAGAAGTATGGAATCGAACAGTATGGGGTACCAGCCCGAGATCTACCGTCGATGAACCTGGCGGTCTACGAGTTCTCCAACCCCATCTGGATGGCGAAGGGCAGCGACCCGAAATACGACATCCAGTTTTCTGATTGTCAGAACAAGGGATATCTCCCCAATGAATTTGGGAACCTGCGGGGCGTCAATATTCCCGATCGCGCGCAGCAGTCATCTGGCACGGACGGTCAGTTGACCGTCATCAATGCCGAGACGGGGCGCTATGTTGATCTCTGGCGGGCACAGAAACTGAAGGGCCGGTGGTTCGCGTGCTGGGGAGGCTCCATTGACAATTCCTATCTATCGGACGGCATATTCGAGTTCCCCAAGGGCGTTTCTGCATCAGGTGCGGCGCTGGAACCCTACACGGTGAAGGCCGCGGAGTTGCATGCAGGACGGATCGACCATGCGATCGGTATCGCCGTTCCGCCGCAAGTGATCGATGACTACGTGGCCAAGCCGATGAGTCGAACCGACGGAACCAACCTGCGGTCGGAGAAGACGATATCGGAAGGGCAGATCCTACGCCTTCCCGCCGACCTTGACATCGACTCGTTAAACCTGCACCCAATCGCCAAGACCATCGCCAAGGCCGTTCAAGAATATGGTTTCGTGGTTCTCGACGGAGCCGGTGGCATCAATATTTCCCTCCAAAACACGGCATCTTTCGACCGGGATCCCTATCCCGCGTTGTTCGGAAATGCCGATACGTGGAATGTGATGTGGGGCGGGCGCAGCAGGCAGTACAACGCTTTCCCCTTCGATAGACTCGAGGCGCTCAAGCGAGACTACGTGCCGCGACCCAGCGTGAAGATCAATGTCACCGATAGCCGAGAAAGCAGCTTTGGATTCAAGGTGACCGGAGCGCCAAATGGAGCTCGGCTGTCCATTACCTGGTGGCGGCAGGGGCAGGGGCAGTCTACGACGGTCAAGGACATGACCTGGTGGTCCGGGACGCAGGTCGGCTACCTCAACGCTCAAGCAAGGGTGATCGATGGCCGCGGAGAGACCCTAGCCGTGTCCCCGGTTGTCCGTGTCAGGTGATGCGCACTTGGAGCCGTCATACTGTGATTGCTTTGGGGCAACGAAGCGCCGGTAGCGCACTGCGGCAACGTCCGAAGCTCGGAATTGCCCGAGCCTTGTAAGGGATCCCTACTTCCGGGTGCATCGCCACGCCGCCCGTCGGAGCGCGGGATTGCGATCAGGGGTTCAGGCTCAGCGCCGGAACTTCGACCGAGCCTGATCAATCAGGCCACGCAGTCGGCGGATGCCCACGATGTAGATGACGTAGGCCAGCAGCGCAGGTGCGGCTGCCGCCCCAACGGTCAGCAACGCCAAGGCACCGTAGGGCACGATGATGCCAACTACATAGTGCGTGACCGCCCAGCAGGACGCCGCGGAAAACGCGCTCGCGGCCGCCACCCAGAGCCACGGAACCTCACTCCACGGCGTCGGCAGCGGAGTTTCCACCCGGCGCTGCCCGACCCAGGTCAGGTACGTCGCGGAGCAGACCGCAGCAATCAGAGTGGCGCTGATCGTCCCCACCACGCCGAAGGAGATGATCAGCGGGAAGGTCAGCGACAGGTTGATCACCATGTTGATGACGTCGTAGGAAAGGGTCAAGCCCGACCGGCCCAGCCCGTTCAGCCAGAACCGCTGGACCATCATGGTGAGGGTCACCCCGTAGGCGAGCAGGATGACGGCAGCAACCTGGCCGGGCAGATCGGTGCCCAGATGCAACCACACAGTAACGCCGAAGCCGGCAGCGGGAACGCCGACGCCGATCCAGCCGGCGACCAAACGGACCCAGAGTCGCTGAATCCTGATCACCTGATCGACCGCACCGATCGGTCCGTGCTCGCCGATCGCCCGGGCGATGTTGGCGTCGATCGGAACGGTCGCGTTGAACGGCACCCCGCGCATCGTGTTGGCGAAGCTGGCGCCGGTTCCAAACGCGGTCATCTGCGGCGCCGCGAACCGTCCGACGAAGAGCGAATCGCCGTAGTCAGCTAACAGCGTCAAGGTACCGGAGATCTGGATCTTCCAGGCGTAGCCGAAGAACTCTTTCAGCAGGCTCCGCGGCACGAACCGCACCGCCCCCCAATCCAGCCGGCGCAGTGCCGCCGGCAGCACCATCAGCGTCGGGAAGACCTGCTGGGCGATGAACGCCCAAGCGATGCCAACCAGTCCGAGGTCGTTCTGCACCGCCAGCACCATGCCGGTGGCGTAGGCGAAGAATCCCAGCAAGTCGCCCAGCGCGGTGAATCGGAACAGGTTCGACGTGAGCAGCACTTGGGTGAAAAGCCCACGAACCTGCGCCACGCCGGCGAGGATGATCATCACCCGAAGCAGGTAGACAGCCCCATCCGGATCTTCCGCCGAACCCGGGAAGAAGGCCATGATTTGTGGCGCTGCGAGCAGCAACAGGGAGCAGAGCACGGACGCCACGGTGGTCACGATGACGAACAGCGAGGTCAACAGCGAGGTCATCGCGGCGCGGTCGCCGCGTCCGGTGTAGATCCCGAAGTAGCGGCGCGAACTCGCCCCGATGCCGCCGTCCACACTGCCGATGAACTGCTGGATCACCGCGATCAGAAGGAAGACGCCGTAGAGGCCAGTTCCGAATCCGTGGATCAGGTACGGAGTCAGCACGAGGTTGAAGACCAGCGGCGACATCTGGGCGAGCGCCTGCCAGCCCGTCCCGCGGGCTAGCCTTCGAAGCAGACTGGGCTCCGACCGTTCCCTTGGCCCGACGATCGGGTCGACGCCCCCTCCCGAGTGTGGCCGAGAGGCGTCGCCGGCTACCTGCATTTCGGCGACGCCAAGGTTGTGCTGGTCATCCTGAAGCTGGGCCGCCCCGTCACCGTCCCCAGGAGAGGTGCCGCCGTCAGAGACGACGCCCGTCACAGACGCCCCCTCGCCATTCGACGTAGTGGCACCCAGTTCGGCAAGGACTCCAGGACGGGCGCGGCCAAACCCGCAACAAGCGCCTTGCGACGCAGATCACCGTACTGCGAGTAGTCTCGAGCGGCCACCCGCAGCAGCGATGCGGCTTGTCGGAAGTCGCCGGCGGCCCATGCGCTTCTCGCTCGCTGACGCAAGCGCGGCGGCGATCCGTGAGACACACGCGACTCGAGAAGCGCCCGATCCCGGTCGCTCAAGGCATCGCCCAATCTCGTTGCGATGCCCGCGAACAGCGCATCCTCGGCATCCATCATTGCCTCCGCGTTGGCCGAGAGGTTACCGGCTCCATGTCGGCGGTACATGGCGGCAGGCTCGGTCTGGAAGGCTACACGCCAACCCGAGACCATCGCCCGAACCCAGTACTCCCAGTCCTCGCAGCGGCGCAACTCATCGGTGAACGGGCCGACCTGATCGAACATCCGGCGCGGGAATACCGAGAAGATCGAGACGAAGTTCATCTGGAAGATCGCTTCACGCTGCCGTTCGGGGAGGATCACGCCGAAAGGAGATACGCCATAGTCCACCAAGCCGTCATCCGTCAGCAGCATGGCTGCGCAGGTTACCCAACTGCGATCCGGCGCCTTTTCCAGAACGGCGAGAGCCTTGGCGACGTAGTTCGGCAGCAACACGTCGTCGGAGTCACACAGGGCAAGGACATCCCCGGTGGCTACCTCTATCCCAGTGTTCCGCGCCGCGGCTTGGCCTCTATTGCGTTGCTGCAGAAGGACGATCCGATCGCCGAACCCACTCGCTATCCGGTAGGTGTCATCGGTCGACCCGTCATCGATCACCACCAGCTCCACATCAGGGTGAGTCTGGCTCAGCACCCCGCCGATCGCCGCCCCGATATACTCACCCGCGTTGTACGCGGGCATGATGATGCTCACTCTCGGCACATCTATACACCCCCCAGGTTAGAACTCCAGTAAGCCGTCAACGACGCTCCCTGTTCAATTGACACGCGCTACATCATATCAGCGCAGCCTTCTCGCGACCCCGGCCCTCACTCGGACGTTCCGACGCCGCCCGACTTCTTGGCACGCTCTTTCCGGCTCACCGGCTTGTTCGGCTTCTGACCAAATATCGGCCAGCTGACCCACGGATAGCGAGCGAATGTCCGCTCCACCCACATCGGCAGCGCGATGGCAAGCGGAAGGCCGATCGCCGTACGAATCCAGGCGTTGTCGATGCCGATCCGTGGCATGACCCCCATGCCGAACGAAATTGCCCAGTTGTGGAGGATATACACACCGAATGAGTAAAGGCCGATCATGCTCAGGAACTTGTTCTCTAGAACCTTCCGGAGAGCGAAAAGCAAGAAAATCGCCAGGTATCCAACGATCGACTTCGTCAGCCGGTCGAGCTGCGGGGTGACGACAACCAGCTGCGGGAACAGGTCGTAGCGGACCACGACGCGCAACGCGAGGAAGAGCAAGAATCCTGCGGCCGCCCAAGGCAGCATCCGCCGCTCGAAGGCAGCCGTGGAGAACCGCTTGAACCCGACGCCGAGGAGGAACGGGCCGAGCAGCCACAGTCCCCTCCCGTAGTTCAGGATGCCGCCGTCAAATTGAACGTTCAGCATCACATACGCCGCGGTCACCACGATCCACACCGCGGTCCAGCGGGACACCGGCTGCAGCCAGCCCAGGATGTCCAGCACGCCCACGGCCAAGAAGCACCAAATGATGGCCTGGAGGAACCAGTAAGGGTCGACGTCGGCGTAGAGCCAGAAGTGCGGAAGCCCGGACAGTTCGGTCTTGATCCCACCGCCGGGGCCGACCACCTGCCACAGGAAGTATATGGTGCCCACCACCAAGAACGGGACCAGCAACCGCTTGAACTTTCCGCGAACCAGCCGCGGGTACTGGCTCCACGACGAAATCGGACGCAACGCGTAAACATAGCCGGAGAGCACCGCGAACATCGGCATACGGACATCGCCGAGCAGCTTCATCACCACGTTCCACCAGTCCGACTGGGCGGTCAGGGCGCCGCCAGGCGGGCCAGACTCCGAGACGTGGTACAGCACCATCAGGATCAATACTATTCCGCGCAAGGACTGGATGCTCAGGTCGCGGCCGCCAGGAGGTGGCGACACCGGAGCGGACGACTGCGGTAACGCATAGATATTCGGTTGGTTCATATCAAACCTCCGGGCGGACAGCTCGCTGCCGCCAGAAAGGGACCCCTCAGTGTGTGGTGGGGTTGCCTCATCTGTTTCTCCGATTCACCGGCTGATTTAGTGGCCGCGGCCGGGCCGTGCCGATCGTTCAGAGCCCACTGGCTCCGCTACCTGCCCACCACCGCGAAACGCAAATGCACCATCTTTCCGCATGTCCAGAGGACATTGGACCGCTGCCACCGTCAGTCTCGGAAGCCCCAGATGGCTGCGATCCCGACTTGGGCGTGCCGACCCGGAACAACGAGTTGACCTGTTGAAGCGCTGTCAGCCACTCGTGGCTCTTATCGCTCCTAAGAAGTCAGCTGCCAGTCTGACATGTTCGCAGGGCGGCGCGCAAACGCGCCCGCACCACGGGACTCCGCGCGGGCGCCGGAGCACTCCCCCGGCGAACCCTTTGGTCCACTAAACACCGTGTGCTAGCTTTCCTGCGAACCCATTGTCGATCGGAAGACCTGAGTCTGGACGTTACACTCAAAGCTTCTTCGGCAAGGAGTTACCGCTCGACTCGGTCGCCGCACACCGAATCACCGCCTTCGGCGCTCCGTGCCCGTCGGCCGGAAGCCAGCACCGCTCAAAGTCTCTCGCTTGCGCGTGTCCGGCAACCCGCTGACGCCAATGGACGAGGTGATTCTGGTGGTCGGCCGAGCCGCACCATATCCTCGGAGCAGATCATGACCAACCAACCCCCCGCCAGCAGCCGACCCCGTTCCCGCCTCGCCTACGTCGACCGACTCCGGGTCGCCGCGGCAGCCGCGGTGGTGATGGTGCACGTCTCAGCGGTGGGCTGGTATGCACTACCGCCGGCATCCGTCGACTGGCAGGTCGCGAATGTCTACGGCTCGCTAAGTCGCTGGTGTGTCCCAGTCTTCTTCATGATCTCGGGCGTGCTGTTCCTCGCACCGCAACGCACCGACTCGCCGAAGAAGATCTGGTCCCAGTACATCGCCCGGCTGTTCGTGATGTACCTGTTCTGGAGCACCGCGTATGCCTTGGTCACCGTTGTCGTGGATCGGCAATGGGATTCGGCGCTATTCCTGAAGAATCTTTGGGACGGCTACTACCACCTGTGGTATTTGCCCGCGATGGCGGGCGTATACGCCCTTGTCCCGCTGCTGCAGCGAGTGGCCATCGTCCCGGCCCTGGCCCGCTATGCCGCGGTCCTCACCGGTGTGGCCAGCATCGCCGTGCCGACCACAGCCACGATTCCCGTGCTGGGCGACCACACGGCCGACGTCGTCAGCCGGGTGGCGCCGTTCCTGGTCGCCGGTTTCGCGTTCTACTTCATTCTCGGCCATCTCCTGCATGAGTCGGATCACGAACTGCCCCTCTGGGTGAGGCCAGCAAGTTACGTCGGCGCCGTGCTCGGCTTGGTGGTGACCATCGTTGGGACGGCTGCGCTCTCGATGAGCAAGGGCGACGGCAACGGCGCCCTGTATGGGTACCTCAACCTTGGCGTCGTCGTGATGTCAGTCGGGGTCTTCCTTGCCTTTCGCACCATCGGCGGCAACACCCAGACCAGCCCGCGGCTCGCCACGGTCGCCCGCTGGACACTGCCGATCTACCTCATCCACCCGGCCCTGGTGCGGCTAATCGAGGAGTTGAACATCTCTCCCGGATTGCTCCCCACGGCCATCGGAATACCATTGATCTGGATCGTCGTGCTGGCGATCACCGCTCTGATCAGCGCCGTCCTGGTGCGCATCCCTGTCGTCAACTCCTGGGTGGTGTAAGAGTCACGGTGCAGTCGCGATAAGCCGGGATTTCGCGCGCGACAACCTCACCGCGGAACGGGAGTAGTCCAGCGCTGACCGTGGGCCGGGCCGAGGCACTAGGGTGTCTGAAGCGTGACGCTGACCGGTCCGACAGCGGGCCGTCGACGTCGCCGAGGAGGCCAGATGCTGAGGACCGTCCTGCTGGGCATGTCCCGCGCACCGCTGATGAAGAAGATCGTCGTCGGATTCCCGCTGACCCGGCGAGTCATCCAACGGTTCGTGGCGGGAGAGACGGTCGACGACTGCCTGCGCGTGGTGCGCGGGCTGCTCGCTGGCAACCTGCTGGCCACCATCGACTTCCTGGGCGAGGACACCGTCACCGTCACCCAGGCCGACCGGGTCACCGACACCTATGTCGAGCTGCTGAACCGGCTCGCCGCCGAGGGGCTGGCCGACCGGGTCGAGGTGTCGATCAAGCTCTCCGCACTGGGGTCACTGCTCAAGGACGGCTACGAACTGGCTCTCGACAACGCCCGGGTCATCTGCGCCACCGCTGAACGCGCCGGCACCACCGTCACCGTCGACATGGAGGACCACACCTCCACCGACGCCACCCTGCGCACGGTCCGGACGCTGCGCGCCGACTACCCGTGGGCCGCGGCGGTGCTGCAAGTCATGCTGTTCCGCACCAGCACCGACTGCACCGAACACACCGGCGAGGGAGCGCGGGTGCGGCTATGCAAGGGCGCCTACGCCGAGCCGGCCGAAGTCGCCCACCGTTCCAAGAGCGCGATCGATCGCAACTACAAGCGGTGCGCCACGATCCTGCTGGAGGGCGCGGGGCGTCCGCTGTTCGCCACCCACGACAGCGCGATGATCGAGCACGTCCGATCGGTCGCCAACCGGGTCGACCGCAGCCAGTCGTCCTACGAGTTGCAGATGCTGCTCGGAATCCGCTCCGAGGAGCAGCGCCGCCTCGCCGGCCTCGGCCACCAGGTGCGGGTGTACGTGCCGTTCGGCACCGACTGGTACGCCTACTTCATGCGCCGGCTGGCCGAGCGTCCCGCGAACGTGATGTTCCTGATGCGGGCCCTGGTCGAGCGGCCGAGCAAGAAGTCCGTGCCGTCCGGATTCTGAACGGCCCCCGTTGGTCGAGCTTGTCGAAACCTCGAACGACCTCGCGCAGGCAGGGTTCTGACGGACTCAACCACAGGAAAGTCCCGTCGAGAAGGGGTTTCGACAAGCTCAACCAGCGGTGGTCGCGTTCATCGGTGAGTCTCCAGACACGTTCAACCGGCGGACGCCGTCACCCGATCCAGGGCGGCTGCCAGATCGGCCAGCAGGTCGTCGATGTGTTCGATGCCGACGCTGAGCCGGATCATGCCGGGGGTGATGCCGGCCGCCAGTTGAACCTCGGGCGGCATCGAGGCGTGGGTCATCGTGCCGGGATGCGACACCAGCGATTCGGTGCCGCCCAGTGATTCGGCCGGACAGAACAGGACCAGGCTCTCCAGGAAGGTCTTCGCGGCGTCCAGTCCGCCGTGCAGCTCGAAGGTGACGATGCCGCCGAACAGCTGCTGCTGCCGGGCGGCCAGGTCATGGCCGGGATGCGCCGGCAGGCTGGGGTGATGGACGGCGGCCACGGCGGGGTGCCGTCCGAGCAGGTCGACGACCGCGGCTCCGTTGCTCTCGTGGACGGCCATCCGGGCGTGCAGCGTCCGGATGCCGCGCAGCGCCAGATACGAGTCGAAGGCACCGCCGGTGACGCCGAGGCAGTTCGCCCACCACGCCAGATCCGCCACTTGTTCGGCGTCGCTGCCGACGATGGCGCCGGCCACCACGTCGGAGTGTCCGGCGAGGTACTTGGTGGCCGAGTGAACGACCAGATCGGCGCCGAGCGCGAGCGGCTGCTGCCCCAAGGGGGTGCAGAACGTGTTGTCGACCACCACGGTCGCACCCACCTCGTGGGCTTGGCCGGCCAGGGTGGCGATGTCACTGATCCGCAGCAACGGGTTGGACGGCGTCTCCACCCACAACACGGTCGGACGCCGCGTGCGAATCACCTCGGCGGCCACCGCCGGATCGGTGAGGTCGGCCAGCAGCAGCTCGAAGTTGCCCTTGCGGGCCAACGCGTCGAACAGCCGCCAACTGCCGCCGTAGCAGTCGTGCGGCGCCACCAGCAGGTCACCGGGCTGCAACAGTGCCGTCACGACGGTCGTGATCGCACCCATCCCGCTGGCGGTGACGACAGCTCCCGCGCCACCTTCGAGACCGGCGATCGCTTCGGCGACCGCGCTGCGGGTCGGGTTGCCTCGGCGGGCGTAGTCGAACGGACGCGGCACCCCGAACTCGGCGAAGGTGTAGGTGGTGCTCAGATAGATCGGTGGAACGACCGCCCCGTGGGTCAGGTCGGTGTCGATCCCCGCTCGCACCGCACGGGTGATCGGCGACGGCTCGGTCATGACCTTCCTCTCGCCAGGCGGCACGGCAACCTCCGGCCCCTCCCCGCGCTCGCCTAACTATTTACCGCTCGCGGAGTTCGGCGAGCGGTAAATAGTTAGGCGAGCGCGGGGTTGACGGCTCGGCAGGCCGACAATACCGGGTGCTGCGCACCGGTTCGTGCGCCGGCGTCCAGCACGTGGGAGTCCCGCCGGACCCTTCAGGAAATCCATTGGTCGAGACGCCTGGCCGGATGCTGGTCAGGACAGGCGGGACACGGTGGCGAGTTCCCCGAATCCCTTTCCTGCCCCCGGAGCCGGAGGTACGTTCCCGTTATGAAGATCGAAGACATCATCCGCAGCAAGGGCGCCGGAGTCGTCACGGTCGAACCCACTGCGACGGTGGCGGAGTTGGTTGCGCTACTCGGCGAACACCGGATCGGCGCCGTCGTGGTCTCCTCCGACGGCGTCGGAGTCACCGGCATCGTCAGCGAGCGCGACGTCGTCCGCAAGCTCGGCGACGTGGGTGCCGCCGTGCTGACCCTGCCGGTCAGCGAGATCATGACCACCTCCGTCCACACCTGCACCCCCGCCGACACCCTCGAAGAAACCGCGCACACCATGACTTACCAGCGCATCCGCCACCTACCGGTGGTAGTGGACGGCCAGTTGCACGGCGTCATCTCGATCGGCGACGTGGTGAAGCACCGCATCGACCAACTGCTGGACGAACGTAACCACCTGCTGGGCTACCTGCACGCCTGATCCGGTGCCGGACGTCACTCCCGCCGCCGGGCAGGATCCACCAGCGGCGACCGCCGCGCGGGCACTCGGTCTCGACGTCCGGGTGACCCGTCATGGGCCGGTGAGGTCACTGGACGAGGCTGCTGCGGCGCCCGGCATCGAGCCCCGCGACATCGTCAAGACGATGGTGGTCCGGCGTGGCCCTGACGACTTGAGGCCGTCGGGGACGCCACGGACAACGAGCGGCTGCAGGCCGTAGGCATGGCCGACCAAAACCTGGGTGCCGCTCTCGCCGGATGAATAGGGTTCAGCCATGGAACGCGCGGTGATTCGAGTGGACGGCTACGTGCAAGGCGTCGGCTTTCGCTGGTGGGTGATGGATCTGGGTCGCGAGCTCGGCCTGACCGGCTACGCCGAGAACCTGGTGGACGGCAGGGTCGAGGTGCACGCGCAGGGGCCGACCGCGGCGCTGGGCACGTTGATCCGAGCCCTGATCGAACAACCGACCCGCCGCGGACGGCCCGGACGCGTCACCGACCACACCATCGACTGGGTGTCGCCCGACCCGGCGCTGCGTGGGTTCTCGGTCCGCTAAGGAGCACCGATCACCCCGACACCCGCTGGTTGAGCTTGTCGAAACCCCTTGCCAGCGCCGAACGCCGGGGTCTCGACAAGCTCGACCAACGAAATCAGCGATCCCATGAGGGGCCGAGTTGAGGGAGTACGTATGACGAAGGTACTGGTCACGGGCGGGGTCCGCTCGGGCAAATCGGCTTACGCGGAATCGCTGCTGGCCGACGCCGCCGACGTGACCTATCTCACCCCGGGCTATCCCGCCGACGCGGCGTCCGACCCGGAGTGGGCCGCCCGGGTGCGACACCATCAGGCGCGCCGTCCGGCACACTGGCGGACGCGCGAGACCGTCTCGATCGCCGACGCCCTCACCGCCAGCGGCTCCCCCGTGCTGATCGACTGCCTCGGCACCTGGCTCACCCGTTCGATCGATGCCTGGGGAACCTGGGAGCAGCCGCTCCACGACTGGCAGCACCTCATCGACGACGCGGTGCACGAACTCGTCGAGGCCTGGCGCACCCACCCCCACCCGATCGTGGCGGTGACCAACGAGGTCGGCTGGAGCGTCGTCCCCGCCCACCCCTCCGGACGCCTGTTCGCCGATCTCCTCGGACGCACCAACCAGCACCTGGCGGCGGTCAGCGACGACGTCGTCTTGATGGTGGCCGGACGTCCGCTGCACCTCTGACCCGGGGCCGGGGCGGCCGGCGCTGGAACGCTGGGGACGGTTCCTTTCGTTCCACCCTGGACGCGGAGAGCGCCAGAATCGCCGTCTCAGTCCACTCAGCCGGTGGCCAGCACCACGAGGACGCCGGTCGCAGCGAGCTCGATCGAGGCGCCCAGGACGTCGCCGGTGATCCCGCCCAGGCGCCGGCAGGCACGGTGCACCAGGTACGCGGCGAGAGCCGCCCCCAACGCGGCAGCGACCAAGCCCTGCCACCACGGGACGCTCATCAGCCAACTCGCCGACACCAGCAACCCGGCCAGGACCAGCCAGACGATGCCGGCGGCCGGCACACGCACGCTGGACGCGAAGACGGCGCCGAGGCCGTCGCTGCGTGCCGGCCGGACGCCGCGGCGTCCGGCGATCACCAGGGCACCGCGTCCGGCACACAACGCCACCGCGACCGCCAGCCACCCCCACGGACGCCCCAGCAGCACCGCCGCGGACGCCACCTGCAGCCCCAGCACGACGATCAGGGTGACCACGCCCATGGGGCCGGTATCGCCGCGGCGCATGATCTCCAGTGCCTGCCCGGGCGGACGCCCCGAACCCAGCCCGTCGGCGGTGTCCGCCAACCCGTCCAAGTGGATGGCCCGGGTCAGCCAGGCGACCACTCCGACCAGCAGCAGCGCCGCCACCAGATCCGGAACCACCGCGGATGCGCCCCCGCCGACACCCGCGGCGACCAGCGCAACCGGGGCAAAGGCGAGCGGCCCGACAGCGGCAGCCGCGCCGGCGACCCCGCGGTCGACCCGCCCCGGCGGCGGCACCGGAATGATCGTCAACGTGCCCATCGCAAGTCGCCAGCCGTCCATCACCCGGGTGCGCACCAGTCCATCATCCCAGCCGGCGACGCACTCCGCGCCGACACTCACAGGAAAGGCACAGCAGAGCCCTAGCCTCGACTCACAGGGCGCTGACAGATTGGGTACATGACGACCAGCACCCGCGGCGGCAGCGAGCCACTCACCAGGCCGGACGGCACGCCGATCAAGATCCTGACGGTGGACGACGAATCCAGCCTCACCGAACTCCTGAGCATGGCGATGCGGTACGAGGGTTGGGAGGTGGCGACCGCCGGCTCCGGCTTGGACGCGGTCAAGGTGGCCCGCGACGTGCGCCCGGACGCCATCGTCCTCGACATGATGCTGCCCGACTTCGACGGCCTCGAGGTGATGCGCCGGATCCGCACCGAGCAGCCCGACGTCCCGGTCATCTTCCTGACCGCCAAGGACGCCGTCGAGGACCGGATCGGCGGCCTCACCGCCGGCGGCGACGACTACGTCACCAAGCCGTTCTCGCTGGAAGAGCTGATCGCCCGGCTGCGCGGGTTGCTGCGCCGCTCTGGTGCCACCACCCTGCGACCCGGTTCCCAGTTGGTGGTGGGCGACCTGGTGCTCGACGAGGACTCCCACGAGGTCACCCGGGGCGGCGACGAAATCCAGCTCACCGCCACCGAGTTCGAGTTGCTGCGCTACCTGATGCGCAATCCGCGCCGCGTGCTGAGCAAGCCGCAGATCCTCGACCGGGTGTGGAACTACGATTTCGGCGGCCAGGCCAACGTGGTCGAGCTCTACATCTCGTACCTGCGCAAGAAGATCGATGCCAATCGGGTGCCGATGATCCACACCCTGCGCGGCTCCGGCTACGTGCTCAAGCCGGCAGCGGAATGACGAATCTGCTCCGCCCGCTCGCCAAGGGCACCCTGGGGCGACGGCTCGTCGTCCGGGTCGCGGCCCTGGTGGCGATCGTGGCGATCGGCCTCAGCGCGGTGGTGGCGATCGCCGCCTACAACATCCAGGTCGGCCAGGTGGACTCCCGGCTCGATCGGGCGATCTCACGGCAGACCGGACCGAGTGGGCCCGGGCCGGGGGGGCCGACGCCTGGAGGGCAGGAGATCGGCACGGTGATCGCCGAGCAGACCACCTCCACCATCACCGGCGTGATCCTGGTCGACCGGGCGAGCAACGACGGCGTCCGGTACACCTCGTTGTCGGTGGACGCCCTGCAGCAGCTGGGCGCGCTGCACCTCAACCCTGGCGACAAGGTGACCACGCAGCTCACCGGCTACGGCCTGTACCGGGTCACCGCCAGCGCCGACGGCACCTCGGCGGTCATCGTTGGCATTCCGCTGACCCAGGTGTCCAGCGTGATGGCGTCGCTGATGCTCTTCGAGGCGCTGCTCACCGGCGGGGTCATCCTGATCGCCGTGGTCGCGGCCCGGGGTGTGGTGGTGGGCAGCCTGGCGCCGCTGAACCGGCTGGCCGCGACCGCGACGACCGTGTCGAACCTGCCGCTGGAGAGTGGCGAGGTGGAAGGCATCGTCCGGGTGAACCCGGCCGACACCGACCCGGTCAGCGAGGTCGGACGGGTCGGATTGGCGTTCAACCACATGCTCGACAACGTCGAAGGTGCGCTGGCGGCTCGACACGCCTCGGAATCGAAGCTGCGCCAGTTCGTCGCCGACGCCTCCCACGAACTGCGCAACCCGCTGGCGGCGATCCGCGGGTACGCCGAGCTGAGCCGCCGGGAACGGTCCGAGATGTCGCCGACGATGGCACACGCGATGGCGCGTATCGAGTCCGAATCGGACCGGATGAGCAGCCTGGTCGAGGACCTGCTGCTGCTCGCCCGGCTGGATTCCGGGCCGGCGCTCGACCTGGCAACCACCGACCTCACCGAGATCGTGCTCAACGCCACCAGCGATGCCCGCGCCGCCGGACCCGACCACAACTGGTCGCTGGCGCTGCCGGACGAGCCGGTGATGGTGCTCGGCGACCGGTACCGCCTGCACCAGGTGCTGGCGAACCTGCTGGCCAACGCCCGCACCCACACCCCCGCCGGCACCCGGGTCGAGACCGCGGTCGCGGTGGCGGACGGCATGGCGGTGATCACGGTGACCGACAACGGCCCCGGTATCCCGGCGGACCTACAGGCGTCCGTGTTCGAACGCTTCACCCGCGCGGAGGTCAGCCGCGTCCGGATCCAGGGCGGGTCCTCCACCGGGCTCGGGCTGGCGATCGTGTCGGCGGTCGTCGCCGCCCATCACGGGACGGCGTCCGTCGACTCCCGCCCCGGACACACCGTCTTCACCGTCCGCGTCCCGGCGACATCGTAGGCAACTGGCGTACCGGCTAGATCGCGGCTGCTACCTGTCGCATCCACGAGGGGATGGGTTCGCCCTTCCGAGTTCGCATCTCAACCTCGAGAGCAACCGCAACAGCCTCTTCGCGCGAGACACGGAAAGGTCGCTTCGGCTCACGGTCCGCGACTGTCGTGGTCACTGGCGTCCGCACCGTGCGAGTCATGACGATCCCTCACTTCCCGCTTGCATCGTTATCGATCTCAACGTCGAGTCTGGGCTTCTGTACCTTACCTTTTGGGTCTGAGATCGGTAACCAGAACTGACGCTAACCCCGGGTACCCTCGCTGCATCGGTAAGCTCTCTGCCGTGCCCAGAGCCACCATCACGGTTATCACGCCCGCATACAATGTCGCCGCCTACATCGGCGTGGCCGTCGAGTCGGTCCTCGCTCAGACGATGGCGAACTTTGTTTACCTTATCGTGGACGACGGCTCGACCGATGGCACCGCTGAGGTCGCCGAAGCAACTGCCTGCGGTGATCCACGGGTTCGGGTCATCCGCCAGGAGAACCAGGGGTCGTCCGCAGCACGCAACACCGCGATCGCCCTCGCGACAACGCCTTTCATCGCGTTCCTGGACGGGGACGACCGGTGGCTCCCGAACACACTCGAAGTGCTGCTGGCCTCCATCAACGACGCCGACGCACGGGTGGGCGCCGTCTTCGGTCACTCACGGCACATCGATGAGCAGGGACAACCACTGGGCACGACGCTCGAGCGTGCGGCGGGAGAGTACGACGTCAGCGCGATGTTCGGCAGTGTGACGCCCATGGGGAACGGCAGTTGCTTGGTGCTGCGGCGTTCCTGTTTCGAGGAGGTTGGCGGCTTTGACGCCAATCTTATGAGCGCGGTTGACCTCGAGATGTGGCTACGGATCGGGAGGTCCTCCACGACGCCGATCTTTGTATGCGTCCCGACGATGGTTGCCGACTACCGGATCCGGCCGGGCAGCATCTCGACCGTCCCGCGTCAGCGCTTCGAAGCGCTCGAACAGATCTTTGACGCCTACGCCGCGGATGTCTCGGCTGCAGACCTTGCCCGTGCCTACCTACCGTATGGACTCAGTGCTTACCGGGCTGGACATGATCGGTTGGGCAGGCGATGGCTCCAGTCGGCCGTGCGCGCGGAGCCGCGCATCTTGTTGCGCGACGACAACCTGATCCGTGCGCTGCCGTGGCTGATTCTCGGTGGCCGAGCGACCCGTATCCTCCGGCGAGCAATCTCCGCTGTCCGGAGTCGGGTGGAAGCGGTGATCACCGGCCCGGGACGTCCGTCGCGCGCGGGGATGTCGCGGGTCTAGATCTAGACCTTGTGCCAACTCTCAGTCCGGTCGATTGCTGACGATCACGTCGGGCTCGCCGTTTTGAAGTCCTCCGGGTCGCGCACCACCTCCTAACGGAGTAAGTGGCCATCATCCCACCGGCTCGTGGACGTCCGCCTCTACCCTTCGCCGTGATGCGTTTCATCACACCCTGGATCAACGAGGGCCTGGGTTGTCGGACCCGGCCCTTCATCACCAGCCGGTAGATTCCGACGACCTGACACCTTCCTCTCCGGATGGGAAATCGCGCGTGCGTGCGATCCACCGATCGCGCACCAGGCACCATGAACGCGCCATCAGGTGACACTTGAGGGTTGCACGGCACAAACTCCCTAGTCAGAACTGATTCAACGAGCCATCCGTAAATCCTGAGTCGAGACTTAAGCTGGCTCCGAGGTGATTCTCAGGTTTGAATACGGGGCCATGACCCGCCCTTCCGCCACGATTCGCGTCGGACTTCTCGCGATCGCCCTCATCGCTGCGGGCTTCGCCTCCGCCACCGTGGGCGCGAGCGACAGTGAGGCCGCCGTCGACTACCAGGGCTACATCGCCAAGGCAGCCAGGGCGGCGACCGCGTCCAAGAAGAAGTACGGGGTGCCGCGGGCGGTGACGATCGCGCAGTCGATTCTGGAGTCCGGGTGGGGTCGGTCGGGGTTGAGCGACGAGCACCGGAACTACTTCGGCATCAAGTGCGGCACGGTCGCCAGCCCGTACCAGAAGGGCTGTGTTTCGCTCGCGTCGTACGAGTACCTCAAGGGCAAGAAGAAGAAATACGTCAGCAAGTTCCGCACCTATACCTCGATGGAGAGGTCGTTCCTCGACCACGGACGCCTGCTCAACCGTGCTGACCGGTACAACCCAGCATTCAAGCACCCCAACGATCCGGACACGTTCATTCGTGCGGTACACAAGGCCGGCTACGCGACCGATCCGGACTATTCGAAGCTGGTGATCAGGACCATGAAGCGGTGGAACCTCTACCACTTCGACGCCAAACCGAAACCCAAGACCAGGAAGCCGAAGGCGAAGCTGGGCAAGTCGAAAGCCAAGGCCAAGCACCGCCTGCTCATCACGGTCACACTCAAGCAGGGAAACCGCAACGCCAAGGTCGTCGCGCTGCAGAATCTACTGGTCAAGGCTGGCCATAACGTGAGGACCACCGGCTATTTCGGCACCAACACGGTGGCCGCAGTGAAGGCGTTCCAGCGCAAACACAGGCTCGCAGTGACCGGCAGGGCCAACCCGCTGACCCTGACCCGGCTGACGCCCGACATGCGCAAGAACTCCAAGGGCAACCACGTGGTGGCAATGCACACCCTGCTCACGGCGCGGCACTACAAGGTGAACAAGGGCAGCCGTTTCGGAGCGAAGACCGACAAGGCCGTCAAGATGTTCCAGAAGAAGAACAAGCTGCCGCAGACCGGCGTCGTCTCGGTTCGCACCTGGGGGAAGCTGTTCGGCTAAGCAGATCAACCGAACCACCGCTGATTGAATACATCGAAGCTCCAAGCCCGTTGGCGTCCGAGATCTCGGCCGGCGGCGATCAGAGACTCCCTCAGCGCAGCGGATGCGCCTTCAGCCATTCCGTGACCGCAGCCGGGACGCCGGTCGTCGCAGCCCGCGTCCGGATTTCGATAATCGCCGCATTGTCGAGCACGCCGTGCAGCTGTTGGATGACGTCGAGCACGGTGTCGTCCTCGACGAGTCCGAGACGAAGCAGTGCCAGCTGGGGATCGGCGGTGGTCATCGATTTCGGATCGTCGACCGGGTGCACTCCGGCGTCCACACTCTGGGGCTCGGTGGCGTCGAACACCCCGATGGCGCCGCTCTTCACGAGCCGGAGCCGTCGATCAGCCTCGGCCACGGTGGTGACGGACGGTTTCACGCGGTAGATCGCTGCGAGACCGGGCTGCCCGTCGGGCGAGTTGCGCCACCGCTGGGGCGCGGCCACCTTGGTCTTCTTGGTCAGGTCGAGCAGCGAGACGTTCGGCTTGGCCGCAACGTAACGCCAGGCGCGGTCAACCTTGGACGGCTGTAGCACGGCGGCCTCGCCGTCCAGGGCAGCGGCAAGGTCAGACACCAGCGTGTGGGGGTCGGACGAGTCCACCTGAAGCGCTTGGGCGGCCGACCACGCGAACGCCGGCACGACGTCCAGCTCGTCGGCCATCAACCGGCTCACCTGACCGTTGACGCCGTCCGCAACCTCGGCGATCTCCGCCGGCCTTCCTTTCGCGGCAAGCGCCTGGACGTACAGCTCGGCTAACACCTGAACGGTTGGGTCGGACGTCGCCCCCACTCGCACGGAGGTGGCCGTCGCGCTCGATGGCGCCGCTGAGGTCGGCACCGGCGCCTGCCGCGCGCACCCCGCGAACGCGAGAAGGACAGCGAGCAGCACGACCCCGAATCGCCTCATTGCGCCCACTTTGCCACCAGGGATGGCAGTGATCGCTCAGCGCCACGCGTCCGCGATCATCGCCACGCTGCGCTGAATCTGTTCGAACGCCACCGCATAGTCGGCGTCGTCACGCCGGTACGGGTCGGCGATGTCGAGGTCTATCCCCCGGCCGGCCACCGCGGACCGGTGGGCGGCGGCCGCGGCGATCAGCGGGATCAACTCGGCACGCCCGGACGGCCGCTGGGTCGGACGGGGACCGGCCCCGACGATCTCAGCGAACTCGGCCAGCGTGAATGCGCGCCGCACCGCGGCTGGCACGAGTTCAACCACCCGTGAGCGCAGTTCCCGGGTCATCGCGAGGATCAGATCGGACTGCCGCAGCAGCGGCTCGTCAACCTGCCGAGCGGCGCCGTCGTGCGCGACTCCCACGGCGTCCAATCGGTTTGCCATCGGCGGATAAACCGGCTGCCCCACCAGGGCGTGGGTGCCCGCGCTGGTTGAGTCCACCCGGTCGCCAAGTTCGCTGCGTATCAGGAATTCCGACACGGGCGATCGGCAGATGTTGCCGACGCACACGCTGAGTACCCGGAGCCGATCATTCTCGATTTCACTGGTCACAGGAGCGATCTTGCCGCATCTCGCTCCGCGGGTCGCATGCGACATAGCGCGGATTGGGCTAATGCCGGGCTAGGCGATAGAATCTGATGGCCGCTAACCCCCCGCAGCGGAACACCCCCCAAGGAGCACCCCAAGAATGGAACTGCGCGACTATGTAGCGGTGCTGCGCAAATACTGGATCAGCATCGTCGCGATCACACTGATCGGCCTTGTCGGCGCGACAATAGTCACACTAGTCACGCCGCCGACCTACACCGCTCGAAGCGCGGTTTTCCTCGCCGTTCGCGGCGGCGGCTCCGCCTCCGAACTGGCACAGGGCGCCAACTACGCCACCAACCAGGTCCGCTCCTATGCACAGGTCGCGACGACCCCCACGGTGCTGCAGCCGGTGATCACGAAACTCCAACTCGACATCACCCCGGCGAAACTGGCGGAGTCGGTGACGGCGTCCATCCCGACCAATACCGCCCTCATCGAGATCGCTGTGGTCGATCGCGACCCCGAGCTCGGTGCCCGGATCGCTCAGGCCACCAGTGAGCAGTTGGTAGCCACTGTGGATCAGTTGTCGCCCGAGGACTCCAACGGCAAGCGTGCAGTAGTCGCGACCATCGTCACACCGGCCACCGTGCCGCTCGAGAAGACCACGCCCCGCACCACCTTGAACCTCGCCGTCGGCCTGCTCATCGGACTGCTGCTCGGATTCGGGCAAGCGGTGCTGCGCAACACTCTCGATCGGTCGATTCGCACCGAGGACGACGTCGCACGCGCCACCGATCATTCAGTAATCGCCAAGATCCCGTTCGATTCGGACGCCGCAGAACACCCGCTGGTCATGTTCACCGATCCGCATTCGCTGCGCGCCGAAGCTTATCGGAAGCTGCGGACGAACCTGCAGTTCCTCAATATCGCGAAGGGCACCGATCGGCGATCGTTCGTGGTTACCTCGTCCATCGCAGGAGAGGGCAAGTCGACCACCTCGATCAACCTGGCGAGCACGATCGCCGAAGGCGGCGAAAAGGTGCTGCTCATTGACGCCGACCTGCGTCGTTCCACCGTTGCCAAGTACCTCAACATCGAGGGCTCGGTCGGGCTGACCACGGTCCTCATCGGACGCGCGACCTTAGAGGATGTGGTGCAGCCGATTGGTACCGGCACCTTCCACGTGGTCGCGGCCGGTGAGATTCCACCAAATCCTGCCGAACTCTTGGCCTCCGACGCGATGAAGCAGCTACTGGACGAGGCCACTGCCGCCTACGACACCGTTGTGATCGATGCCGCTCCGCTCTTGCCCGTCACCGATGCAGCGATCCTTTCCACGATCACCGGCGGGGCGTTGGTCGTTGCCGGAAGTGGAGTCGTGACGGTGCCTGAGTTGGAGGACGCCAGCGACACCCTCGACCAAGTTAACGGAACCATGCTCGGAATTGTTCTGAACAAGGCAAGAGCAAGCGCGGGCGACGGCTACTACTACCAATACAAGAATGACGACGACATTGCCGCCAAGCGTCATCGGAAGGCACGACCAGTAACCAGTTCGGCTACCGGCTAGCCTCCGCAGGTTCCCCAAGCACCATCCCGACCGCCGCAATGCCTGCGAAGAATTCGGACGCCGATTCCGCGACTCATCGCCTTATCCAGGTCTTGGCCGCCGCATAGACGGAACCACCGACTCCCGTCTTATGACGCGCCAGCAGCCACATGATCGCTCCGACAGAGGCCACTCCGAGCGCTGAGCCGACCGCGGCGCCCAGTAGGCCCCACATAACGATGCCGAGCGCACAAGCAGCGCCGGACACCACGGTGGCAACTCCGTAGCCCCACGTCGCCACCTTCGGGTGCCCCGTGTAGACGAGCAAGGTGCCGCCTGGGCCGAATGCCATGTTGATCAACTGGCCGAGCACCATGACCTGCAGCGGAAGCGCGGCATCTGCGAACCCCGGACCGAAGAGCGAAAGGATCGCACCCGCGAATATCAGCAAGACAACAGCCGGCCCAGACACCAGCATGAGTTGCCATCTGGTGGCACTCGCCGCCTCCAGAGCGAGCATCCTTACGTCGTCCGAATACAAAGACAACCGCGGCACGACCACAGTGCCGACGGCCGCGGACACAACAAGCAACACACTCGCAGACTTGGACGCGGCCGCGTAGTGTCCGAGATCGACGGGCGATAGCAGTGTGGCCGACATCAGAAGGTCAACCTGCAGGAGCATCAGGACGAACCCGTTCGCCATCAGGTAATGAGGAGCCTGGCGCCACCAGCCTCGCCAAAGCCCGACTTCTCTCACCACCGGGGCCGCCTCGGGTCGAACCGCTCTCGCCAGGACCAGCATCTGCACCACGACGGCCACCACACCGCCCGCACACAAGGCGGCCATCCCCGCTGCCGCTCCCTGAAGGCCGACAGCGCGCACGAGTATGACCACTGTCAAGATCGTCAATGCCGGGCGCACTACCAAGCTCAGGCCATAGGTGGATGCGAAGCGACCGACCGCCCTGCCAGCGTCACCGCCGAACGTCCAAAACGCCGTGAGCATCGACAAGATCACCCCGCTTGCCGCCAACCCTCCTTCCAGTCCGGAGCCGGCCAGCAGCCAGACTAGTCCGAGCAGCACGGCCGAGCACACCAATATCGCGCACCAAAACCCAACCAGAAACTCCCAGCAACGCGAGCGATCACCCAGCGTGTACCAGCGAGGCAGTAGACGTAGGGCGAGACCGCCTCCCCCTAGCGTCAGCGCCAAACCCACCAGAGCACTAATGCCTACGATCGCGCTCACACTTCCAAACGGCCCCGCACCCAGGACGCGGGCCATCACCAGTTGCGATGCATAGGCGAGAACCGCCCCTGAGCCCTGCAGCAGTAGCGACAGACCCATCTCACCCCGACGACTGGCGGACTCGCTGCGTAACCTACGCACCGCCTATTCCCTTGCTCGCGCATTTGGCACGCCGCCAGCCGTTCATTCAGAACACCCTGAAACGCGCTTCACAAGCTCATACACCCGTTGAGAGCTGTTCCCATCGCGAAACTCATGGTGCACACGCGCCCCATCCTCACGCGCCGACGACCAGCGATCCTCACCTCGCACCAGTAGGGCCAGCACGTCCAACACCTCCCGCCAATCATGACAAATAGGACCGGGAGTCACTTCGACCGAGCCGTAGCCAGCCGCCAGTTCCCGCTCCGTCGATACGTAGGCTGCCAAGTCGAAGGGAGCAAACACTACAGGACGCCCCGTGAGCAGAAAGTCCACAAAGATGCTCGAATAGTCCGTCAGCAAAATGTCAACGTCCTTCAATATCGAGTTGACATCGGGTCGATTATACGGCCCTTGACTCACGAGAATCCGACCTCGACCAGCCGACCCCGGTGAGACCTTCGTGTGAGGATGGAGACGCACATGCAACTTGGCGTCCAACTCGGCTAGCCGATTAGCTAGCAGCTCCTCGTGGTCTCTGATGAGCCGAATAGGTAACGTCGGATCGAGGTCTCTAAACGTTGGTGCATATAGAATATCGACCGACCCTCGCCGACGCTCGCTGGCCGCAGTTGCACATAGGACATCTGTGCGAGGGAAGCCGGTCACAAACACTGACCCCTCGGGTGCGTCAAACGCTGCGCGCAAGGACAAGACCTCATCGCCGGACGCCGCAATATACGCCTGCGCCACCCGTCCCACATGGAATGGAAACAGCATATTGAACAGGCGCTGCCGGTCAACTCGCCTCTGTACCAGATCGCTCGCCCTACCGATCTTCTTGACCACGGGTGCGCCGTGCCACAGGTTGACCACAATAGGCGGGCAAACATACCTGTTGACATCATCCTGCCCACCCGATACCACCGCTACCCCGGCAGTCGCAGCCAGCCAATACCCTCGAGCAGAATACGAGTGCACCGCGCGCACACCTGTCGCGCGTGCTTCAGCAAGTGCCGCGCGACTCGTCGCCAGCCATACGCACTCGATTGACGAGTCCATCTTCTTGACATACTCCACGAGGTGTCGTGGGTTATCAGCATATCGCTCACCTTGCCATGCGCCGAATACCCACCGCCGCGGGGATCGCGGACTAATCCTCGTCAGCCAATAGACAGGAAGGTTCAAGACATACGCGGCGAGCTTCCTGATTCGACGAGCTCCTCGCACGAACCCTTTCGCGGACGGCACCGAGCACATTTTCAACGCGCGCCGCTCTTGGTTGCAGACCGGCTCCTACTGTCAGCGGCTGAGCCCGCTGGCAAGTCTGGCACTGCTCGCGAACGCGCCATCGCGCAAACAAGGGCGAGTGGAAGCCAGAGGAGGGAGTTGTACACAATTGTGAGGACGCCCGCCATGAGCGCTACTGAAATGACGAACATTCGCGCCGAGGCGAGCGCATTACGATCCTCCTGGAGCAGCTCAGATGCCCGTCCGAGCCCAGAAATCACGTAGCCGAAATACAACGTCAATGAGACCGCGGCGAACAGTCCGCCGATCGCGAGAAGCTCCAAGTATGTATTGTGAGCAGCCTTCCCGACCCCAATCGACTCATACAACATTCCCTCGAGGTTGCCTGGCCCGACACCCGACAGTGGATGGTCTGCGATGACGCGCAGCGTAGCAAGCACGAGATCCGCCCGTTCGGCGCCTGAGCCGTTGCCGTCGGCGACACTCGAGCCGGTGACGAGTTGGATGACCGCTGACTGTAGATCTCCGAATCGCTCGCCTATATAGGACTGCATCGAGTTTGGCAGCAGGGCATAGATGGTGAATGAAGCGATCCCTAAGCCGGCCACGATAGCCATCGTGCGCCTCGCCGACCGTGCCAAGGCCGCCGGCTCCGCCGCCAGCGATCCAATCAACACCACAGCCGCGACGACTATCCCCATCCTGGAAAGCGTCACAGCGACCCCCGCCACGATGAGGACTGCAAGAAGTCGCCGCATCTTGGCGTTGGCCACGAGGCCGGTGAATGCAAGACCACCGACCATCATCATCGCCGCGAAGTTCGGATCCGCCTTCAAACCAGTCGCCCGCACCATGCCGAAGTCCGTATAGCGACGACTGAGCATCTCGTCAGGAACATTGACTAGAGGAATCCACCCGATGCTCTGAAGAAGAGCTACTACCGCTGTGCAAACGGCACCTACTAGCCAAATATACCCGAACGTCCTCACCGGAGAGGCCACATCTAGTAACGCTGCGCTCAGAATTAGCGCAGCAAGAGCATTCATCAATACTGCCAGAACATCCGACCCTAACGATGCCGCCGGGGCCGCCGTTAGAAGCGGCGCCGCAGAAAATGCGATGACGAGCGACAAGGCGAACAGCATGATCCGCATCGACCATCGGAACCTCCGCAGCAACAGTGCCCCTAGCGGGATAGCGAAGAGCGCCACCAACTTCTGCACCGACAGGACGAAATCTCCCGCCATCCCGACGTTGGCGTCGATGAACTGACTCCCAACATACGCCCCGACCACAGCAATCGCCCCCGCTGATGATGAACTCGGGGCGATGTCCGCTCGCTGGGCGCGGCGCCGTGTGCGACTAGTGCCAACCGAGACCACGTCGCCGACCTTTCGCCACGGAAAAGCGAAACCTCGCTAGGTCCGTTCTTCCAGACAGCGCCGCCACGACTCCACCAACACTCGGCCTCAGGACGGCCCGCGCGGCAGCGATGCGCCCATACCCATGCTGCCGTAGGACAACACCCATGCCGACCCCGTAGCGAAACCCTACTCCGGGTGAAAGGCGCTGATGCACCTCCGCTGGACTCGGGTGAAATACTGTCAACTTCGGATCGTAGACCGACCTTGCTCCGAGCGCGATACCCCGTAGAACGAAGTCGGTCTCCTCGCCGGATCCTGCGTCGGAGCCGCTACCAACACCGAGGTCTTCATCGAACTGGCCAATTTTCATCGCGCATGAAGCTCTGACGAAGATGCCCGGCGATACCGCCGTGTGCCAAACATTGCCGCGCGTGACATCAACCGGCCGGCTCGGGTATCGCAGCATTGGTCCATCGGAGGTCATCACCCGTCCGCAGAGGATTCCTAGCTTCGGGTCATCAGCGAACCGCTCCACAACACGTGAGATCGTGCCGGGATCATACCAGCAATCGTCGTCCGGAAACCCGATCACATCGCCGTTAACGAAGGACAGACCGACATTCCGAGCGCGCGACAAACCTGCATCACTCGGAACCACGCTCGTCTGAGCAAGAGCAGACCTTTCCGCAATACTGGCCGCCGCGGAGATATCCCGCTGTTCGACAATTATGACCTCATGGACGGGCGTACGTTGCACAACGAGGCTGCCAAGTAGCCTTTCCAGGAAGTCGGGACGCAACATGCTGCCGACTACGAGAGATACGCGCAGACCCGCCTGCCTACTGGAATGGACCGGTTCATTCATCTCGGAGCAGCTCCTTCAGTGCAAGGTCGACTCGAGCCCCAACAAGGTCCCAGTCGTACCGGTCTATAGTCGGCGGCCGGGTATAGGGTTCGGCTAGCGCACGGCGCATTGCGTCCGCGAATCCATCCACCGAACTCGGGTCGTCGACATCGAACTGGGTACCCTCGCAGATGTCTCGCACGCTGACGGCACCGCTGTAGAAGACAATTCTCGCACCACAGCGCAGTGCCTCTAGGACCGGGAGGCCAAATCCCTCAAGAACTGAGGGAAATACGAGCGCCTCGCAGCCCGCATACAAACTGGCCAGGTTCACGTCATCCACATTTGAGACGATTCGCACCTGATGGTCAACATGGAGCTCCGCAGCCATTCTCTTCGCCGCTCCGATATCGGAGGTCACAATTGCCAACAAGTGATCAGGAAAGGCTGCCATTGCCGCTAGCGCAGGACGCGGGTTTTTGTGCTTCTTGAAGTTCCCGACGTACAAGAAATACGGGCGATCATACCGGACGCCGACGGCTTGAGCATTGAACTGCGCCGAACACCCGTTGCCTGCGTTGACTACGCGAACTGACTCATCACGGAGCCATTCCCGTATCGCATCGGCCGACGCGTCAGAGACAGTGAGAACGAGACCTGCGCGCCGCACCGTGGGTCGAACTACCCCCTCATAATAGAGTCTATTCCGCGCCGCTTCGGATCCACTAGCCGCCGTAATATGGATCAGATCGTGAATAGTCAGCAACTGTTGACATCGCGACGGCCCTGAAAAGTAGCCCGGGTTATAGAGAATCACCTTCCGCCCGAGTTTCATACGTTCGCGGCTCAAGAAGTCCGCTATACCGCCGGGGCTGCATTTGGTATTGAACGCCACCCATGGGCGCGTGATCCGCGAAACCACCTCCGTCGCATAGCGGGCAATTCCGTGAGCGCCACGATGGCGAGTATCCACGAGCAATTCAGGACCCAGATATCGGTGCGTCATGCCGGCCCCGCGTCATAGGCTGCCGTACGCGCGCCCACGCTTGCATTGCCTGTGCCTAGAACCCACTCACGGATTTCACTGATGAATCTCTCACGTGAGAACTTCTCCGTAAGCTGCCGGATCTTTGACCTGTCCAGGCGGTCTACCACTGCCGCGGCCTCAGCTAGATCACTCTGTGAATCCATCACGACGGCGTGCCCGCCTCCACATATTTCCACGCTTTCCCGAGCACCGCCAACGCTATTCACAATCACCGGCGTCCCGCAGGCCATCGCCTCGACCGGCATGATACCGAAGTCTTCGACAGGGGGAAAGACGTACGCGTATGCCCGCTGATAGAGAGCGAATAGCAGCGCGTCGGATGGCGCGAGTACGAATTTGACGGACGCAGTGCTGGCCTCAGCGCATTCGATGAGCCGCTTATGCTCGGGACCGGATCCAGCAAGAACAACGCGTCGGCCGAGTCGCGCGCCAAGTTCGATCACGGTGTCCAGACGCTTGTAGGAGACGAAACGCGAGGCGCCAAGGAGGTATCCATCGCCCACCTCGTCGAGTACATGTTGCTCCGACCCCCGGACGCAGTTGGCCCAGTCCTCAGTTTCCCGGATTCGGCCCACATCCACGGGGGGATAGATGACCTTTGCATCTACCCCCCAGGCATCGTGAATTCGCTCGCGAATATACTGGCTATTGGCAGCCACTGCGTCAAGGTCGCCCGCACGCTTTCGATCGAGTGACCTGAGCAGCGCCGCACCCAGTCGGGCGAGCGCTCCGTCACCTCGACCGTCTATCTCCGGCGCCCAGATATATCTGGCGGGCGTGTGAACGTAGGCAAGCCTCCGGAGGCCGGGTTGGTTCGCGATTCGGGCATGGTGGGCGAAGAGATGGCTACTAGCCAAGATCCATTCGTAGTCTGCAGGCGCGGGCAAATGGCGCCAAGTGAATGGCATCAAGGGCAGCGCGGCCACACGGTTGCGCCTGAGCGGGGTGCGTGCGATCCAACTTTCTCTCGCGCGCGGAAAGCGATCTGAGTCATCGTTCCACAGAACCCAGAGGTCTGCATCCGGAAACGAGTCGGCAAAGGCGTGCACAACGTTCTCAGAACCCCCGCGCCTGGCCAGCCATTCATGAACCAAGAGACCAGTCAACGCACTACCAGGCCCCTCCTGACCGCATAACCACACCTACGGTCTTTGTGATAATCGTGACGTCCCCCACTAGGGACCAATTCTCTACATATCGAAGATCAAGGCGGATGCTTTCATCCATAGATAGCTCAGAGCGACCGTTCACCTGCCACAGTCCGGTGATGCCCGGCTTGATGAGCAAGCGCCGGTGATGGATGTCACTGTATTCAGCTACCTCGCGCGAGACCTGCGGACGAGGACCGACCACGCTCATGCCTCCGCGCAGTACGCTCCAGAACTGTGGCAACTCGTCGAGCGAGTACTTGCGCAGGAACTTGCCGATCGGCGTGATTCGCGGATCGTCCTCAAGCTTGAAGAGCAGGGCGGCACCGCCGTTTTCGGCGATCAGAGCGTCGATCTTGGCCTCTGCGTCTACGCACATCGTGCGGAACTTGTGAATCGTGAATGGCTCGCCGTAGCGACCCACCCGCTGTTGCCGGAAGAAGACCGGGCCACGATCGTCCCACTTGATCAGCACCATGATCACCAGGAACACCGGTGCCAGCAGCAGGAGCGCGACCGCTGAGAAGGCGATGTCGAACACTCGTTTCATGGCGAGTTTCGCACCGGTGAATCGCGGGAGGTCGACGTGAACGAAGGACAGCCCCTCGGTCTCACGGACCTGCATGCGCGGACCGGCCACATCCACGAGGCGAGGAACGAACATCATCTGGACAGGTCGGTTCTCCAGTTGCCACGCGAGTCGGCGAGTTTGCTCGCGGTCTAGCCCATCGGTCAGGATGACCGCTCCTACCGCCCCCCGATTCAACTCCGCCCGGAATGCAGGACCGTCATAGGACGGCAAATCGAGGCCGACCTCCTTCGCCCGGCCAATGCCGTCGGTCAGGTGGACCGCAACGGCTCCGTATCCCGCGATGATGCCACGCTTAAGCTGCCCCACCACATCGGCCACGGCATGCGAGTTCCCCACGACCACGGTCCGTGTCAGCGCTCGTCCATGTCGTCGTAGCCGGTGCAGCTGTTTGCGCAGTATCCAGCGACCCAGGACGAGAATCGCGATCCCCAGGGGAAGCGTGGTGAGGAAAAGCGAGCGCGACAGGCGCCACTCGAGCATGTACGTGATGATCGCGAGGCCGCCGAACAGCATCAGGCTGGCGATGATGACGCGACGGTATTCCTCCAACCCGGCGCCAATGACTTGCAGGCTGCGGGTGTCGGCCGCGCCCATGACTACCGTCCAGATGATCACGAGGAGAGGCGCCACCCAGCCGTAGGTGACGAACTGATGAGTGCCCGCGACATGCTGTCGCCCCGCAAACAGCAGGGCGAAAGTGAGAGAAACCGATGCAGCGATGCCTGCAAGATCGAGAGCCACCAGAAGGCGACGGTACTTCACATACCAACTCGGCGCGGCATGGTCGGCAGCGGCGGCAGATGCAACCCATGGCGAAACGTCAACCCAACGTGGGGGAGCGTCATTGAGTGCGCGAAACTGAGATGCCGCGATCGACATCGGCAAATCCTCCGGGGGTGAGGCAGGGGGTTCCATCATGTTCGCATATCGCCACGAATGGACAAAATCGATTTCTTCGACGTGGCTCCAACAAGGTGCGATGCACATTTCTATGTGGGCACTAGGTATTCTCAGCCTCCCCTGGCTGCCGCGCAGCTGATCATCGCTCTAGCTAGGGCGCTAGGAGGGACGACAAGTAGTCTCCGTAGCCAGACTTCGCCAGCTGTGAGGCCCGCTGGGCCAAGCTTTTCGTCGGAGAGGAGGCCCTGTCGCCATGCCGCCTCTTCAGGGCAGCCGATTTGCAGGCCTTGTCCCGCCTGGATGGTACTAACGAAGTTGCCGGCGTCGTTGAGCGAATCGAAGGTGCCGGTGTCGAGCCAGGCCGTCCCTCGCGGCGGGATTGAGACTTGGAGCCGACGGTCCTCGAGGTAGACCCGGTTGACCTCAGTGATCTCGTACTCGCCGCGTGCTGACGGGGGCAGCTCACGGGTGATCGGGACGACGTCGGAGTCGTGTTCCCCGATGCGACTCCCCTTCAACACCCGGAGTTCGGTGTCACAGATCCCGCGACCTTCGTCAACGTGCCCTGGACCCAGGTGCAACTGATCCTCAACGCCTCCGCCTACACCCTTGTCGATGCGGCAGAACCCACCGAGGGGCGCCGCGACGCGTGGAAACGTCAACGCCACGGGGTTGGGTCGGCTGGTCGAGATCGCTCGCGCGTATCGGATCCCGCTCATCCAGGTTTCCAGCGACGACGTCTTCGACGGGACCATCGAATCACACACCGAGGATGAGCCACCCACCCCCTCGGGGTCTACGGGCAAACCAAAGCCGCCGGGGACGCCTTGGTGGCCACGCTCCCCCGCCATTGGCTCGTCCGCACCAACTGGGTAGTCGGCGACGGCGAAAACTTCGTTCGCACCATGGCCGCCCTCGCCGACCGAGGCGCGAAACCGAACGTAGTTGACGACCAATTCGGACGGCTCACCTTCACCGCCGACCTGGCCGCCAGCATCGCACTGAGTATTTGGAGTCGTGAGCGCCACTGACTATTGGTGTTGAGCGCCACTCGATATTCACTCTCGAAGCCACCGGTATTGCCGGTGAGCGCCACCCGGGCGGGCGCGGCGGGACTGTACTTTCAACGGCGCAACTCCTATCAAGGAGGAACACGATGAATAGGCATTTGGAAGCGGTCCCGGTGGCCGTCGTGGAGGACGTCGAGCCGAGCATCGCCGGCGAGCGCCGGGTGCGCATACCCACGACACGAGGCGAGGGCCTGACTCCGCATATGGAGTCAGACCCCCGCCTTCGGTTGTCGGTCGGCTGCTGTCGAGATCAGCCGTGCGCCAGTGCCGACTGCGCCGCAGCGAGCCGGGCGATCGGGACGCGGAACGGTGAGCAGGACACGTAGTTCAGGCCCACCCGCTGGCAAAAGTCGATCGAGGACGGGTCGCCGCCGTGCTCACCACAGATGCCGAGTTTGATGTCCGGACGGGCCTGCTTGCCGAGCTTCACGGCAGTCTCGACGAGCTTGCCGACACCGATCTGGTCGAGCCGGGCGAACGGGTCGTTCTCGTAGATCTTCTTCTCGTAGTAGGCGTCCAGGAACTTCCCGGCGTCGTCACGGCTGAACCCGAACGTCATCTGGGTCAAGTCGTTGGTGCCGAAGGAGAAGAACTCCGCCTCTGTGGCGATCTCGTCGGCGGTCAGAGCGGCACGCGGGATCTCGATCATGGTGCCGACCATGTATTCGAGGTTGACGCCGGCCTCGGCGATGATCGCGTCGGCGGTGTCGGTGACGATCTTCTTCACGAACGCCAACTCCTTCACCTCACCGACCAGCGGAATCATGATCTCCGGCACCAAGTGCCACTCCGGATGCCGCTTCTGGACGTTGATCGCCGCCTCGATGATCGCCCGGGTCTGCATGGCCCCGATCTCGGGGTAGGTGACGTCGAGGCGGCAGCCGCGGTGTCCCATCATCGGGTTGAACTCGTGCAGTGAATCGATGACCGCCTCGAGCGCGATGGTCTCCATGTTCATCTGCCGGGCCAGCGCCACAACGTCCGAGTGCTCGTGCGGGAGGAACTCGTGCAGCGGCGGGTCGAGCAGCCGGATGGTGACCGGGTGACCTTCCATCGCCTCGTAGATGCCTTCGAAGTCGCCGCGCTGCATCGGCAGCAGCTTGGCCAAAGCGGCCTCGCGCTGCTCCACGCTCTTGGAGACGATCATCTCGCGGATGGCCGCGATCCGGTCTGCCTCGAAGAACATGTGCTCGGTGCGGCATAGACCGATGCCCTCGGCGCCGAACTCGCGGGCCTGCTGGGCGTCCAGCGGGGTGTCGGCGTTGGTGCGGACCTTCATGGTGCGATACTCGTCAGCCCACTCCATGATCCGGCCAAAGTAGCCGCTGATCTCGGCCGGCACCGTCTTGATCGCTTCGCCGTACACGTTGCCGGTCGAGCCGTCCAGCGAGATCCAGTCGCCCTCGTTGTAGGTGTTGCCGCCGAGGGTGAAGTTCTTCACACCGAAGGTGATCTCACCCAGACCCGACACACAACAGGTGCCCATGCCGCGCGCCACCACGGCGGCGTGCGAAGTCATGCCGCCGCGGGCGGTCAGGATGCCCTTGGCGTAGTGCATGCCCTCGATGTCTTCGGGCGTGGTCTCCAGACGAACCAGGACGACGTCCTCGCCGCGCTTGCCACGCTCGGCGGCCTCCTCGGAGGTGAACACCACCTGACCGCAGGCCGCACCCGGAGAGGCCGGCAGGCCCTTCCCGATCGGCGTCGCGTTGGCCAGCTCGGCATCGTCGAACTGCGGGTGCAGCAGGGCGTCGATCTGCTTGGGATCGATCATCGACACGGCCTTCTTGGAATCGATCATGCCCTCGTCGACCAGGTCGCAGGCGATCTTGAACGCCGCCGCCGCGGTGCGCTTCCCGTTGCGGGTCTGGAGCATGAAGAGCTTGCCCTCTTCAATGGTGAACTCCATGTCCTGCATGTCGCGGTAGTGGTTCTCCAGGCGGTCGACGATCGTCTGGAACTCGTCGTACAGCGCCGGGTTCTGCACCTTGAGCTGATCGATCGTCAGCGGCGTCCGGATGCCGGCCACGACATCCTCACCCTGAGCGTTCATCAGGTATTCGCCGTACAGGCCGGCGTCGCCGGTCGCCGGGTTGCGCGAGAACGCCACGCCAGTACCCGAGGTGTCGCCGAGGTTGCCGAACACCATCGACTGAATGTTGACGGCGGTGCCCCAGTCGCCAGGAATGTCGTTGAGCCTGCGGTAGTAGACGGCGCGCGGGTTGTCCCAAGAACGGAACACAGCCTGGATGGCGCCGAACAACTGTTCGATCGGATCGGACGGGAAATCGGCACCGATCTTGTTCTTGTACTCGGCCTTGAACTCCTCAGCCAGCCGCTTCAGGTCATCGGCGTCCAACTCGAGATCGTCGGAGACACCCTTGCGCTCCTTCATCTCATCAATGAGTTCCTCGAAGTACGCCTTGCCGACCTCCATGACGACATCGGAGTACATCTGGATGAAACGCCGGTACGAGTCGTACACGAACCGCGGGTTGCCGGTCTTCGCGGCGAACGCCTCGACCACGTCCTCGTTCATGCCGAGGTTCAGAATCGTGTCCATCATGCCCGGCATGGACGCCCGCGAACCCGAGCGCACCGACACCAGCAGCGGGTTGTCCGGGTCGCCGAACTTCTTGCCCGTCAACTCTTCCAGGGTGCCGATGTAGCGGACGATCTCTTCGCGGATGTCATCGCCGATCTTTTCGCCGTCGGCGTAGTAGCGGGTGCAGGCCTCGGTGCTGATCGTGAAGCCCTGCGGCACGGGCATACCCAGCCCGGTCATCTCGGCGAGGTTGGCGCCCTTGCCGCCGAGCAGGTTCCGCATGGAACCGTCGCCCTCGCTGAACTCGTAGACATACTTGGTGGTCATCGTGTGACGAATCTCCTTCGGATGCTCCATTGCATGGCCGCCAACAGCGGCGGATCCAATCGCCGGTGCCCGGCGGAGCGGGGGCCGGGAACCGGGTCGGACGATCCCACCGTACCGAGTCCGGCGGCGCTGCGGATGCGGAGCCACGGATCGGCACCACAATGACCGCGAGATGAGCGTCAACCAGATGGCTGAGGGTCCCCGGTCGCCCTGGGACGGCCCAGACCTGCGTTCGCGCCTACCGTGCCATGCTGTTGCCAACCCAGCTGGGCAACTCCGCAGCTGGCAGCCTCATCGGATGAGCTGTGTACGGATGCCGGCCGTGCGCGCGCGACCCGCGAGCGCAACTCAGTGGGCGGCACGAGCGCGCTTCGCTACGCCCTCGGCTCGAGACCCAACACGAGAGCATCCTCGACCTGTCGCCAGTGGCCCCGGACGAACCCGTCACCTCCGGTCGGGTCGTAGCCATCCTCGCCGTAGTCGCTCGAGAGCAGGAACTCCATCATCGCGGCAGTGTCGATCTGGCCGATCTCCCGCCGGTTAATTACCTCACTTGGGCTCGGCTCCAGAATCGAAGGGGCCTGCCGAACCCTCTTGACAATGCGCGAAATGGTCGACTGTGACGTGCCCAGGAGGGCAGCAATCGAATCCTGAGGCGTCTTGACTCTGACGGCCTGGTCGATCAAGCGCAACTCGTCCAAATCGGCAAGCTCCTTCCGCGCCCGTACCATTTTCGCAGCCTCGGCGATGTCCCGCTGGGATAGCTGGTTGCCGGGATCGACGTCGCCTTTCTCGATCACCTTCAACACCGCGTCTCGTTTGGTAGGACTCGCGGGCATCGCAACTCCATGTCGCTTCGCCTTCCTCGGCGCACCCGCGCGGACCGCCGCCGCCCCATCAGCCGGCGCAGCTCGGACCACTGCACGCTTTGTCCGTAGCACCTGCGATAGCTTCCTCACTTTGATGGCCACAGCAACCTCCTCCATTCATTCTGAATGATGCCGCTGGTTGGGGTGGTCGTGGCGGGCTCCACCCGACCTCTCCCGCCGACCGCAACGAGATGATTACCTAGGCACATGAGTAGCGGGCCCCCACACACCGACGCGGTCACCGAGCTGCTGCTCACCCAGGCCGGGGAGATCAGCGAGCCGGTCACCGTTCTGGACGACGTGGAGGGCGCACTCACTCGTGCGCTGGTCGAACGGGGTCACACGCCCACGGTGTGGTGTGACGACGTCCGCTCGGAAGCACTCCTGCCCACGACACCGCTGGCGGCGCGGACCCGAACCCCGGCGTCGGCACTCGCCGGTGCGCGGACGGTGCTCTGGCGACTCCCCCGCGCGGTGGCCGCGGTCGAGGAGTACGCCGAACTGATCGCCGCAGTCGCCGACCCGGGCGTTCGGGTGATCGCGGCGGAGCGCGACAAGCAGCTGACCCGTTCGATGAACACAGCGCTGGCCAGGAGTTTCGAGTCGGTCACGGCGTCCCTCGGGTACCGCAAGGCCCGCGCCCTGCTGGCATCCGGACCGCGCCCAGTCGAACCGACTTGGCCCCGGACGGCACGCGTCGAGTCGCTAGCCATCGACGTGGTAGCGCACGGCGCGACCTTCAGCACCAACCGGCTGGACCGCGGCACGGCATTGCTGGCGAGCTGCTTCGACCAACTCCCGGACGTCGCCACGGCGATCGATCTCGGCTGCGGGAGCGGCATCCTGGCGACCTTGCTGGCTCGCCGCGAGATCCGGGTGCATGCACTGGATGTGGCCTGGAGCGCCACCGACGCGACCCTGCTCACCACCGAAGCCAACGGGGTGGCGGTGGACGTCCATCGCCGCGACGGCTTGATCGGCTGGAACCAGCCGGTGGATCTGATCGCGACCAACCCGCCGTTCCACGTCCGTGCCGCGAAGGACACCGCGCCCACCCGCGAACTTTTTGATCAGGCGTCCCGCGTGCTGGTGGACGGCGGCGAACTCTGGTGCGTCTACAACGCGCATCTCCCCTACTTGCAATGGCTACGCCCAACGATCGGCCCGACCCAGATCGTTGCCCGTGATCGCGCGTACGTGGTGACAAGGTCAGTGCGCAAAGGCGGGCGTCTCACTTCTCATAGCTGAAAGATGTCTCCCGTCAAACGGAAGATCGCCTGGTGAACCGTGGTTTCCACCACAGCGCTGTGGCGGATGTGCGCCGACTGCCTCCCGCCGCCGGAGCGGTTTGGACGCGCCGGTGCGGACGCTCACCTGGTGCGATTGGGACGCCCGCTCGCATCCCCCCGCAGCCCCATTTTGTGCGCCCGTTTGACACCCCATGCCGGACCGCCCACGATGACTTGCGGAGCAGCAAAGCGAAAGGGACGGCGTGCACGCGTTCAGTCTGACGAACTGCGAACTGGGCGTCGCTACCGCCGCCACCCAGATCGAGGGTGGCCAGGCCCGCACCAACTGGCACCGCTGGGCCGAGGAACCGGGCCGGATCAAGGATGGCTCCTCCCCCGCCCGGGCCTGCGACCACTGGAACCGGGTCCCCGAGGACGTCGAGTTGCTCAAGGCGCTCAACGTCCAGCACTACCGGCTGGGCCTGGAGTGGGCCCGCGTGGAACCGTCCCACGGAGAGTTCGATTCCGCCGCGATCGATCACTACCGCGACGAACTCGGACGCCTGCGTGACACCGGCATCAAGCCGCTGGTCACCCTGCACCACTTCAACAACCCGACCTGGTTCGAAGACGCCGGCGCCTTCGTCCACGCCGACAGCACCACGGTGTTTCAGCAGTACACCCAGCGGATGGTCTCGGCGCTGGGCGACCTGGTCGATGAGTGGATCACCATCAACGAGCCGAACATCTACGCCACCCACGCCTACTATTTCGGCGTCTGGCCCCCGGGCATCCGTTCCCTGAAGACGCTGACCCACATCTACACCAACCTGGCCGCGGCCCACATCGACGCCTACCGGCTGATCCACGAACTGCAGCCGGACGCCCGGGTGGGCGTCGCCCAGCATCTGCGAGTCTTCCGCCCGCGGATCGCCTGGCATCCCGGGCACTGGGCGTCAGCCCAGATGATGGAGTGGCTGTTCCAGCGGGTCATCACCAAGGCGATGTGCAAGGGACGATTCCTCGCCCCCCTGACTCAACCCGCCGGCATCCATCCCGGCCACTACTACGACTTCCACGGCATCAACTACTACTCCCGCAGCACCGTCAGCCGGCTCGACGACGGCGTCGGCGCCGACGTCCCGATTAACGACCTGGGCTGGGAGATCTACCCCCAGGGCCTCATCGAGGTCGCCACCTGGCTGCACGAATCCCACCCCGGCCCGCTCTACGTCACCGAGAACGGCACCGCAAACTCCGACGACGGATTCCGCAGCCGCTTCATCCACGAGCACCTCGCCCAGATCGCCAGTTCCGACCTACCCATCGAGCGCTACTACCACTGGTCCTTCATGGACAACTGGGAATGGCTCGAAGGCGAATCCGCCCGATTCGGCCTGATTCACGTGGACTACGACACGCAACAACGAACGATCCGCGACTCCGGACGCTTCTTCTCCGAAATCGCAGCCCATGGCGGCGTCACCGAGGACATGTACCAGCGGTACGTCGCCCACCAGATCTACTCACGCAACACCCCGCCGCACTGGAGCCAGTGAGCCTGGTCCGGACAACGAGCCGTCCGGATCAGACCCGCGCGGTACTCAGGGGCTCTCAACTGTGGCCGGAGTTTCGTCGCCCTCGGAGTTCACTGTCTCATCCGGATCCGCCAGCGTGCTCGCCTCCGGTGTGGGCTCAGTGTCCGGGTCATTGTCGGACGGCGGGGCCACGCTGATCACGGAACTCTTTACGGTGTTGCCATGCGGGTCAGTGACCTTCACCTGATACGTGACCGTGGACGTGCCGGCGGAGGCCGCTCCGGTGTCAACGAAGGACATCGTCATTCGCTCCCAGAACGGCACCGACACGGTGCGCTTATCGATCACGACCCCGTTGCGGCGCAGTTCATAGGTGAGCCGGAGATCGTCGCGATCCCACAGTTGGTCCCAACTCACGACGACCCTTCCGCCGGATTGTTGCGCAGCGACAACTGCGGGGGATGCGCTGCCTCCCGCGGGCCCAACCTCGTTGGGCGCCACCGCCGGGATCGCCATCCGCACCAGACCCTGCTGTGGGGTGCCGTTCACCTTCGGGAACTCTCCACCCAACGAAATGTATGCGCCGTTGCCGACAACGGACCACGCGCCCTGACTCATCCCGGTATAGGTGCCGGCCGAGAGATTCGGGAACCAGTTGAACAAGGCAGGTGCAGGCTTTCCCTCGAAGTTGGTGTAGGTCCTGGCCGAGGTCTGTCCGTTCTTGGCGACCGTGCCGACTGCCTTCTTGGACACCGCAAGTGCTCGATACCAGGTTGTGCGCAGCTTGGAATCGTCGCTCGTATCGGGAAACCCTCCGATGTTCGAGCAGTAGTGGGCGTGGCCGACGCTATAAACGATGTCGCCGATGGGCGCCACGCTGTAAGTGTCGCCGTGGCAGTCCTGTAGCCATTGGAGCGTGCCGTCCTTGCTGGAGGCGGCATACACACCCTCAAAGTTGCCGGTCCCGTAGGTGTAGCCCCCGCCATAGACGGTGGTTCCGTCGGTGGTCAAGCTCAAGATAGATGACGCCTTGCCGCCGTTCTTGACCACCTTATTGACCTTCCAGGTCTTGGTCTTGCCGTTGGTCGGGCTAACCGCACCTGATCCGGAAGCCGCCGTCGCGTTCAGCTTGGTAAACATGCCACCGGCAACCAGTAGTTTGCTGCCTGAGGTGAGCAGTAACGCATGGACCGAAGCATTCGCCTTTGCCTTCCAACTCCTGAGCTTTCCGTCACTCGCCTTGACCGCGGCCAGGCGGCTCCGCGCCTTGCCGCTCGCAACGCTGAAGGCGCCACCCACATAGACCGTCTTCGAGTTCGCAGCGAGCGCCCGGACCGAGCTGTTGAATGACGGCTTCAGCGACCGCAGCACACCCGTGGAGGCGTTCAGCGCCACGAAGTGGCCCCGCGCGGCGGTGCCAACCATCGTGAAGTCGCCGCCCGCATAGAGCGTCTTCTTGTCGGGCGACACTGCCAGCGTCCGCACGGCTCCGTTAAACGCGCCCGGGACGAAACTGGCGACCAGCGCGCCAGTGGTTATGTTGTAAGCGAGCAGATTCTTCCGAGGCATCTCATGCTGACCGGCTGTGGCACCCGCCGGACGCACGGCAGTGAACTCGCCGCCTGCATAAACGACGTTGCCGATCATGACCTGGGTCCACACGACCCCGTTGATCTGCACCGTCGGCAAAGCATCCGCCGTGACGGTCTTCGACGTCGAATCGCGCACCGGCGGCACCGTGGCGCTGGCCGGCTCTGCGTCCGACAAACCGGTGATCAGCATGGCCACCCCGATGAAGGCGACAAATCGCCGCTTCCAACCGACCCCTTGACTGGCACAGGCCGGGCCCCGACCTCCTGCTAACATTAGCTTCCCCCCAAACACAGCGCACCCAACCACAGCCGGGCGAGAACCAGGTTCCCCAACTGGCTCTCACTAGAAACGTAGTCCGCAAGGCTATCCGCCGTGTGCCCTCTAGGTCACCATCGAATCAAGGTCCGGTCCGCATTGGCTCAAGACTCGCTGGGGGGCTCCTCGCCTGGTCGGCCGACTCGCGAGTCAAGGACTTACCGAGTCTCGTTGTCCAGCCGTAGGCTGAGGCATGGCATCGAGGCCACCGGCGGACTCGTCCGGCGCACTCTTTCAGCGCAACCGCTGGGCGTTCAGTGTGGGCACCCTCGGACGCGACATGGTCTACACCCTGGTCAGTCTGTACCTCTTCGTGTTTCTCACCGAGGTACTGGACGCGTCCGACACCTTCATCTGGTGGGCGGGCTGGCTGATACTGGCCGCTCGGCTATTCGACGCCGTGATGGACGTCGTGATGGGCTCCATCGTCAACAACACCCGCAGCCGCTGGGGGGCAGTACAAGCCCTGGATCGCTGGGGGTGCGGTGGCCTCGGCCGTGTGCACGCTGCTGCTGTTCACCGACCTCAACCTGCCCGACAGCGCCTACATCGCGGTCTATCTGGTGTGGGGGCTGACCCGGACGATGAACGACATTCCGTAGTGGACCTTGCTACCCGCACTGACATTGGATCAGAAGCAGCGCGAACAGATCGGCGCACTGGCGAATATCATCGCCACCATCGGCCTGTTCAGCGTCGTTGTCGCCATCATCCCAGCCACCTCCGCGACCGGTGGCGACACTCGGGCCTGGTTCCTGTTCACCGCCGCCGTGGTCACCATCATGATGGCCGGACAAGTCGTGACCCTGGTCGGCGTCCGGGAGCCGCGTCTTGCGGTGGAACAGCCGAAGGTCACCTTGCGCGAACTCTGGCGAGTGGTGGTCGGCAACGATCAGCTGCTCTGGACGGCGATCGCGATGGTGCTGTTCATGACCGGCTATATCACCACCACCTCCTTCAGCATCTACTTCTTCAAGTACGCCTATCGCGACGAGGGCATGTATGCCTTGTTCGGGGCGGTGCTCGGCGTCGCCCAGCTGGCCGGGTTCATGGTCTTCCCGCTGTTCCGCCGCCGGTTCAGACGCCGGATGCTGTATACCGCGGCTACCGGCATGATCATCGTCGGCTATGTGCTGTTCTTCTTCGCACCGACGGACATGATCTGGATCGGCATCGCCGGGCTGATGCTGTTCATCGGGCAGTCGTTCGTCGTCGTGCTGATGCTGGTGTTTCTCACCGACTGCATCGAATACGGCCATTGGAAGCTGGGAAAACGTAACGCTGCCGTCACGTTCGCCCTGCAGCCATTCATCAACAAGGTCGGCGCCGCACTCGGCACCCAGATCGTCAGCATGGTGGTGGTCCTCTCAGGCATCAACTCGGCGGCGACACCTGACGATGTGTCCGCTGACGGACTGTTGATGATGCGGATGACGATGCTCGTCCTGCCGCCCATTCTTATGGTCGCTGGCTACCTGATTTACCGCGCCAAGTATCGCATCGACGAGGCTTTCCATGCCCGGATCGTCGGCGAGTTGGCCGAGCGCGGACAGCTGGCATCCGACGTCTGTGGCGAGACGGAGGTAGGCGTCAGCACGCGCTTTGCGACTGTGACGCCGCTCGTTTGCCTTTGCTCTCGGAGTGCGTTCATAATCGGTGTTGTCTTCGGGGGAAGCATAGCCGGATCTGGGGGGGGGGGTCCGGCCCCAACCCGAAACTGGAGAAGATCGTGGGGTTTCCCCTGGTCCGCAGCATGCTCGCTGCCCGGCAGCATCGACCCATCGGTCTCGTCTGCTTGATCGTCATCGCAATGACGGCGGCCACACTAGGTGCCGCCGCACCAGCCCAGGCGGCAACCGCACTCACCATTAAGCCGGGCTCCTCTGCGTGGGCGAAGGCAGGGCCATCGCGCCTCACGTCGATCGCGGAGGTGGCCATCAAGGTCCCGGCTAATACAGCGGGGGAAATGGGGCTACAGTTCCGTGCCACGGCTAAGTCTTCTGGCTACCGAACAAAGATCAAGGTTGCGGCGAACGGCGTGGTGACCGGGTCCTTCAGCCGAGTGCAGTCCGGTAAGCAAACAGCAATCGGGACAGCACGATTGCTCGGCCTTCACGTGCGCTCAGGCGACACCGTCCACCTCCAGGCCACAGTCGTTGCCAAGACGGCCGTGCGCTTGTACCTCCGAGCCTGGAAGGCTGGAACTGCCCGACCCTCCGCCTGGCAAATGACGGCTAGCGACTCCTCGAGCAAGAAGATCGTGAAAGCCGGTCCAACCTACCTATGGGCACGGACGCCGGCGGCCACCCCCACAGTGGGACTGCCGTACACCGTGGTGTCAGTGGCCGCGTTCTCGGCCGCCAAAGCCGCAGCGATCGGCGTGAAAACGAGCCCTGCAAAAGTATTCAGCATTGCCGTCATCGGCGACACTCAGAACGAGACGAGTTCTGACACGGATCCTCGATTCGGCAATCGAACAGCCTGGCTCGCCAGCAATAGGAACTCGCTCAAACTGAGCTATGTACTGCATACCGGGGACGTAGTGAACTGGGGCTGGCTGGTCCCGAAGCAGTACGTCAACGCGCGGACTGCGATGGCCAAGCTGACCACCGCAGGGCTCCCCTGGTCAGTCGCGGTCGGCAATCACGACACGCGCGCGGTCGGCTGGAACAACATTCCCGGCTCTACCGGATACGGCGGGAGCGCCTATGCGTACAACCCGGACTGCCCGATCCGACTATCCCCAGCCGAATGCAATTCATCGTTGCTAGTCCGCAAGACTGCGGAGTTCAACGCCAGCTTTCCGGTCAGCCAACTCGCCAACCTGGGTGGAGCCTTCGAAGCCGAAAAGATCGACAACGCGTGGACGACATTCACCGCCTACGACACCAAGTGGCTGGTGCTCAACCTGGAGTTCGCACCACGAAAGAGCGCTGTCGAATGGGCACGCCAGGTCGTCGCCGCGCACCCTGACCACAACGTGATCATCGACACGCATTTCTACCTCAGCAGCAAGGGAACCATCTCGACGAGCAACGCGGGCTACGGCGACACCAGCGGCAAGTACATCTACGACCAGATCGTCTCAAAGTACGCCAATGTCAAGATCGTGGTGTCAGGCCACACGGGTTCCTTCGCCAGTCGCTCCGACACCAACAAGGGCAACAAGACACTGTCCTACCTGGGCAACGACCTCGGAGATTCCAATAATCCGGTTCGGATTCTTACTATCAACACTGAGAGTGGCAAGGTGACCAACACCGTTTACAGCAAGGTGAAGCCGGGCAGTGCCACGTCCTACAGCACGGGCAGCAACACCATCTCTGTGATCGGCTGAATTCTCTGAGATCGGCTGAGTCGCGGCCCAGCACCTGAGACCCGGGACGCGGCCGACGAGCTTCGGATCGCCGGCCGCACCCAGCCTTTGCTCGCCGATCAGCCCGGGGGCAGCAGCGTGGCGAGGTAGTCGCCGTAGCCCGACTTGGCCAACGCCGCAGCCCGCTGCGCCAGTCCCTGATCGGAGAGGAATCCTTGGCGCCAGGCGGCTTCTTCGGGGCAGCCGACTTGAAGGCCCTGTCGGGCTTGAATGGTGCGGACGAAGTTGCTGGCGTCGTTGAGCGAGTCGAAGGTTCCGGTGTCGAGCCAGGCGGTGCCTCGGGGCAGGATCGACACCCGTAGCTTGCGTTGCTCCAGGTACACCCGGTTGACGTCGGTGATCTCGTATTCGCCTCGTGCGGACGGCGCCAGGTTCTGGGCGATCGGCACCACCTCGTTGTCGTAGAAGTACAGACCGGGCACCGCATAATGCGACTTCGGCCGCTCCGGCTTCTCTTCGATCGAGACCGCGAGCCCGCCCTCGTCGAGTTCGACCACACCGTATGCGGTCGGGTCCGCCACCCAGTAGCCGAACACGGCAGCCCCATCGATGTCGTTGAAGCGCTTCAACTGGGTACCCAGACCCTGGCCGTAGAAAATGTTGTCACCCAGCACTAGGCAGCACGCCTCGCCGTCGAGGAAGTCGGCGCCGATGGTGAACGCCTGCGCCAGCCCCTTGGGCTCGGGCTGCACGGCATAGCTGATTGAGATGCCGAACTGCGACCCATCCCCCAGCAGCCGCTGGAACGAGGCTTGCTCTTGCGGGGTGTTGATCACCAGCACCTCGGAGATGCCCGCGAAGATGAGCGTCGACAACGGGTAGTAGATCATCGGCTTGTCGTACACCGGCACCAACTGCTTGCTGCTGCCCAAAGTGATCGGATGAAGCCGGGTACCAGAGCCGCCCGCCAAGATGATGCCACGCATGGGATGCATCCTTCCACGAACGACTCGGCCACGAAAACGCGGCCGAGCATGCCAATAGGATGGCCCCCATGTCGTCGCTTCTCATCACCGGCGGAGCCGGATTCATCGGCTGCAATTTCGTCCGGCACGTCCTGGAACACACCGATCACTCCGTGACCGTGCTGGATGCCCTGACCTACGCGGGCAATCCGGCCTCCCTGGACGGGCTGCCGCAGAGCCGTCTCCGGCTCGTGGAAGGCTCCATATGCGATGCGCCACTCGTGGACGAGTTGGTTGGCGCCAGCGACATCACCGTGCATTTCGCGGCCGAGTCCCACAATGACAACTCGCTGAACGATCCGTCCCCGTTCATCCAGACCAATCTGGTCGGCACCTACGAGTTGCTGCAAGCTGTGCGGCGGCACGAGAAGCGCTACCACCACATTTCGACCGACGAAGTGTATGGCGACCTGGAACTCGATGACCCATCCAAGTTCACCGAAACCACCCCCTACAACCCGTCCAGCCCGTACAGCTCCAGCAAAGCCGGCTCCGACCTGCTGGTCCGCGCCTGGGTCCGTAGCTTCGGCGTCCAAGCCACGATCAGCAACTGCTCGAACAACTACGGCCCCTACCAGCACGTCGAGAAGTTCATCCCGCGCCAGATCACCAACATCATCGACGGCATCCGGCCTAAGCTGTACGGGGCCGGGCTCAACGTCCGCGACTGGATCCATGTCGACGACCACAACGCGGCCGTGCTCGACATCATCAACCGGGGCCGGATCGGTGAGACCTACCTGATCGGCGCCGACGGCGAACTCAACAACAAGACCGTGATCGAGCTGATCCTCGAACTCATGGGCCAACCCTCCGACGCCTACGACCATGTCAACGACCGCCCCGGTCACGACCTGCGCTACGCGATCGACGCCACCCGGCTGCGCACCGAACTCGGCTGGACGCCCCGCTTCCCCGACTTCCGCTCCGGCCTGGCCGATACCATCAACTGGTACCGGGCACACGAAACCTGGTGGCGACCGATAAAGGCGGCCACCGAAGCCAAATACGCCACGACGGGACAGTGATGGCCGGACTGACTCTCTCAACCACCGCGATTCCGGGGCTGCTGGTCCTCGACCTGCCGCTGCACGGTGACACCCGCGGCTGGTTCAAAGAGAACTGGCAGCGCGCCAAAATGCTCGAACTGGGCCTGCCCGACTTCGGACCCGTGCAGAACAACATGTCCTTCAACGCGACCACCGGCAGCACCCGCGGCCTGCACGCCGAGCCCTGGGACAAACTCATCTCGCTCGCCCACGGCCGCATCTTCGGCGCCTGGGTCGACCTCCGACCCGGTCCTGATTTCGGCGCGTCGGTCACCCTCGAACTGGGCCCCGACAAGGCTGTGTTCGTACCGCGCGGCGTCGCCAATGGCTACCAAGCACTCGAACCCGACACGGTCTACTCCTACCTGGTCAACGACCACTGGAGCCCCGAAGCCCGTGGCTCGTACACCTATCTCAATCTCGCCGACGAGACGATCGCGATCGAGTGGCCAATCCCGCTCACCGATGCGGAGATATCCGCCGCCGACCTGGCTCATCCACGCCTCGGCGACGTCACACCGATGGCACCGAAGCGCACGGTTGTTGTCGGTGCGGGCGGCCAGTTGGGGCAGGCCCTGCTCTCGCGGTGGCCCGACGCCACACCGCTTCGTCGTCCCGACTTCGATCTGACCGACGCCTCGACCTTCGCGAACGTAGCGTGGAGCCAAGTCGGCCTGATCATCAACGCGTCCGCCTACACAGCCGTGGACATCGCCGAGACCGCAGAAGGACGCCGCAATGCCTGGAGTGTCAACGTCACCGGCCTCGGCCGCCTGGTCGAGATCGCCCGTACCCACCGCATCCCGCTCGTGCACGTCTCAAGTGACTACGTTTTTGACGGCACCATCGAATCCCACACCGAGGACGAGCCACTCAGCCCGCTCGGGGTGTACGGCCAGACCAAAGCCGCCGGCGACGCGCTGGTAGCCACCCTCCCCCAACACTGGATCGTTCGCACCAGCTGGGTGATCGGCGACGGCAACAACTTCGTCCGCACCATGGCCTCACTGGCCGACCGCGGGGTGAAACCCAACGTCGTCAACGACCAGTTCGGACGACTCACCTTCACCACCGATCTCGCCGCCGGCATCGCACACCTGACCGGCACCGGCGCACCATCGAGCACCTACAACCTCACCAACAGCGGTCCCACCATGACCTGGGCAGACATCGCCCGGCGAGTCTTCGAACTGAAGGGTCGCCCGACTTCCGACGTCACCGGCGTCACCACCGCCGAATACTTCGCCGGCAAGACCATGGCCCCACGGCCGGCACACAGCACCCTTGATCTCACCAAGCTGACGTCGACCGGATTCACTCCAGCGGCCGCAGAGGACCGGCTCATCGCGTACCTCCGATAGCCGCCACGTTGTGCCCCCTCTGCGTCGGAGGAGCTCATGAGATGTACGTAGAACTACCCCGTTGACATGTCCGGCAGCGTTCTCGACACTGAAACGCCGGCGCGGCCCCCGAACCGCCACTCGGTATGAGCGAGCACGACCAGAAGGGGTCCCTGTGCAATCGAAAGCCATCCGCGTCCTCACTGCCGCCGCTGTAGGCGCCCTGCTGATCGTCACCGGGGCCGCGGCGCCCGCGATCGCTGCATCGCCAGCGGTCGCACAGCTGATCTCACCAGCAAGTGGATCCACCGCGTCGTCGGCCGATGTTGCACTCTCGGTGCGTCCCAGCGATCCGGACGGTGGCAACCTTCAGGTGAGGTTCGAGGGCCGCAAGCGAGGTGCCACCGTTCCCGCTCCGGGCAGTGGAGATCCGTTCACTCTGGTCGCCCTGCCAGACACACAGAACTACACTTACAACAACCGCCAGGGCACCATGACCCAGCAGGCTCAGTGGGTGGTCAACACCCGTAGCCAGTTGAACACCGCCATGGTCGTCCAACTTGGGGACTTGGTCAGCGAGGAAGAGAACCTCACCCAGTGGGGCTACACCTCAACCGCTCTGAAGGTGATGGATGACGCCGGTGTGCCCAACACGGTCGTGGCAGGCAATCACGACTTCAACAACATCACCGGTGATTTCTCTCAATACGATCAGTTCTTCCCGCCGTCGCGCTACCTGAACGCCCAGTGGATACCCACCACCACCCGGTACGGCGGTTACCTCGGGCAGAATTTGTTCGGTGCCGACCCCGTCGATACGCGCAACATGAACAACTTCGCCTTGTTCTCGGCGGGCGGACGCGACTGGCTGGTGCTGAACCTGGAGTGGGATGCACCGAGCTACGCCACCAACTGGGCCGCCAAAGTGCTGGCGGCCTACCCAGACCGGACCGCGATCATGGTCACCCACGCCTTCGTCGGCGTCAACGGGACGCGGCGCACGACCGCCGAGCGTCCCGGAGGAACGCCAGCCGACAAACTGTGGACCGACTTCGTGTCGCAACAGTGCCAGATCAAACTGGTGCTCAACGGTCACTTCCACAACGGCGATGCCGGCGAGGCCAATCGGTCGGACCTGAACCGTTGTGGCGAGCCCGTCCAGCAGATCCTGACCGACTATCAGAGTCGAGCCAACGGCGGCGACGGCTGGCTGCGGTACTACACGTTCGACCCCGCGGCGAACACCATGACCGCACGCACCTATTCGCCCAAGCTCGGCACGTTCGAGACGGACGCCGATTCGCAGTTCACACTGCCGTTCAGCCTGGCCGGCGGCACCGCGCCCGCGCCGTTCCAGCTCATCGGGACAACCACTGTCGCCTCGGGAAGCGTCGCCACCCGCACCTGGACGGGACTTGACCCGGACACCTGGTACGAGTGGCGCGCGGTCACCAGCGACGGTCAGGACAGCAGCACGTCGCCCACCTGGGAGGTACGCACTCCTCAGTCGTCGGATGTGGTGGACGATACGTTCAGTCGCATCGTCACCAACGGGTGGGGCGCCACCGCCGCCGGGCAACCCTGGCAGTACACGACCGGCGCCACTGCGTTCTCCGTCAACGGCAGTGTAGGCCGCATCGTCGCCCCTGTCGGTTCGACTCGGGGCGTCCGGCTGCCCACGGTGTCAGTCGCGGATCAGACGATCCGGACCGAACTGACCCTCGCCCCATCCGCCAGTGGATCAGGGACCTATGTGTCGGTGCTGGGTCGAATCAATGGCTCCGACAGCTATCGCGCCAAGATCCGCTATCTCGCCGGGGGCAGCGTGAACCTGTCGCTGATCCGGTACACAGGTTCGGAGGTATCGCTGGCCTCGAGCAGCATCAGCGGATTGACGGTCGCGTCCGGCCAATACCTCAGCCTGAGGTTCGAGCTAGATGGCAGCTCACCCACGACGCTCCGCGCCAAGCTCTGGCCCCGGGATGTCTCCGAGCCGACCGCTTGGACTGTCACCGCGTCGGACTCGACAGCCAGCCTGCAGCAGGCAGGCAGCCTGGGCATTGACGTGTATCCCTCCAGTTCGGCAGCCAGTCCCGCAACGGCGGCCTTCGACCGCTACACGGTGACCCGGCCCGGTGTCCTTCCGCCAACCAACCAGTCACCCACGGCTGTGATCGGAACCCCCACGATCGACGAACGCAAGATCACCGTGAGCGGTGCCGGATCCAACGATCCCGACGGATCGATCACCGAATACGCATGGGACTTCGGCGATGGGGCCACCGACACCGGCGCCGATGCGACCCACACCTATGCCGCAGATGGCAGCTACGTAGTGAAGCTCACGGTCACCGACAACTCCGGCGCCAAGGACTCCGCGACCCGCGAGGTCACCGTCGCCGCCACCCCACCGACCGATCCTGAAATCGCCGCCGACAGCTTCAGCCGGACCGTGGAGAACGGCTGGGGGGCCGCGCAAGTCGGCGGTAGTTGGACCATCCTGGGCTCCGGCAGCCGATACGGCGTTTCCGGCGGAACCGGCAATCACATCCTGACGACGGCGGGTACCACCGCCGAGACCGTGCTATCCACCGTGAACGCAGGGGACGTCGACCTCCGAGCCAGTCTTGCCTGGAGTAGGACCGGCACCCAAGGCAGCCTGTATGGGACGGCGGTCGTTCGTCGCCTGTCCAACGGCAGCGACTACCGACTCAAGGTCATCTCTGGATCATCCGGATCCTTCCAGCTGGTGCTGGCTCGCAAGGTCGGCTCGACCGAGACCACGCTGCGCTCCGTCGTCCTGTCGGGCGTCACGCAGGCCGCCGACGTCCAGTACCGGGTGGCTTTCCGTGCGGTGACGGTGGCGGGCACAACCACCTTGTCCGCCAAGCTATGGAAGGTCGGCGCCACCGAGCCGACATCGTGGGCGGCGACGGTCACAGACTCCACCGCTCAGCTCCAGGGCACCGGGTCAATCGGCTTCAGCTCGTATCTGTCGAGCGGCGCCGGCGCAGCTGTCACCATGCGTGTCAATGACCTCATCGTGGTTGATCCCGCCTGAACCTGAGTGCCGGGTTCAGCAGCAAGCCAGGAAGCCTGAACACGCAACAACCCCCTCGACTGCGTGCGACACAGAAAGCTAAGCATTGTCTGAGATTTCACATCCTAACTTAACTTAGCTACGCTGACCCTCAGCCAACCTTGAGACCCACTGGGGGTAAACCCACATGAACACTCTGCAGCGCACTCTCGCTCTCGCGGCGACCACGTCACTGTCCGTTGCCGGCTTGGCGGTCGCCCGGGCGTACGCGATCACCAGCACCTGCTCCGAGTTCACCGTGTCGGTGAATCGACTGGTCAGCACCAAGTCGGACGCCTCGCTGCTGAGTCAGTTCAGCAGTGAGATCAGCAGCGCCGCGAGCTACGGCTTCACCAGCAACGAGGGTGTCGCGCTGAAGGCTGCGCCGAGCTCCGGAGTCGATCTGGTTGGGGTGTGGCGGCTCTACAACAGCAAGACCTCCGACTTCACATGGGCAGCCGAAGGGACCGACCTAACGAGGCTACAGGCGCAGGGCTATAGCCCGCAGTTCCGCCAGTTCTACGCCGCGACGGTCAGCAACGATTGCGTCTCGACCGCCTATCGACTGGCCAAGGGCGACAAGACCCGGGTCGCCGTCGGCGCTACCGCCCGCGACGCCCTGATCGCGGATGATTGGACTGTCGCAAGTTCGGGTATGTTCTACGCGGTGCCTGGGGAAACGCCCCCGTCCGATTCCGAACCTGACGCCCCGGCAGGTAACGCCGAAGAGTTCACAGTCGCCGTGATTCCCGACACCCAGCAAGAAACTTGGACGGACGCGGATACGCGATTCCGGAACCGTTCACAGTGGCTGGTCGACAACTCCGCCGGGTATAACCTGAAGTTCGCCACCCACATCGGGGACGTCGTCAACTGGGGAAATGTCGCGCCGGCCCAATTCACCCGGGCCAAGAATGGGCTCGCTCCCCTGAACGGGAAGATCCCCTACTCGCTGACCATCGGCAACCACGACACCGGGGCCGTCTGTGCGGGAGGGTCCGCGTGTCCCGGAGTCAGCGCCAGCGTTTCAGTGCGCGACACCACGGCATTCAATGCGGCATTTAAGGCATCCGACTTCGCCGACGTTCGCGGCGCGTACGAGGCCGGCAAGGTGGACAACACCTACAGCACGTTCACTGCGGGCGGCGAGAAGTGGATGGTCCTCAACCTTGAACTCTGGCCGCGCCAGGGTGCCATCGACTGGGCCAAGCGGGTGGTGGCCTCGAACGCCGACCACAACGTCATCGTGTCAACCCACTCCTACCTTGAGGCGGACGGCTCGATCGGAACGAGCAACGGCGGCTACGGCGCCACGTCACCCAAGTACCTGTTCGACAATCTGATCAAGGTCTACCCGAACATCCGGGTGGTCGTGTCCGGCCACGTCGGCGGAGGCGCCAGCCGGGTCGATACGGGAGTCAATGGCAACAAAATCCTCAGCCTGCTGCAGTGCTACCACAGCCGTACTACCAATCCGGTACGGATGCTCAAATTTGATGTCGCCAAGGGCACCATCACCAACTGGGTATACGCGCCTTACACCAAGGAGACCATTTCCGCGCAGAGCACCACGTCGGGGTTCGACTTCGACCAGTGAGCGGCGACAAGGCGACACAATCGCTTGAGCTATCATTCTCGGAGGGCGCCTGTCAGTCGTTGCGCCCCCGAATTGATGGAGGCACCACGCAGGATGGCCGACAACGCGCCCTCGAGTGACCTGATGGCCCTGATGCTCAAGCGCTGGTGGGTTCTGGCCCTCGGCGTCGCCGTTGGTCTTGGGCTCGCACTCCTTGGCCTTCGGGTCGTTACCCCAACCTATGAGGCCACGGCGACGCAGTTGATCAAGGGCGTCCCCGGCTCCGGTACCGGTGCCCCCTACCTGGCAGCGCAGTTCGCCGTGGCGCGCGCCAAGTCGTACCCGGCGTTGCTCTACAGCGCCACTCTGCTGGATAATATCCGCTCCGATCTCGGACCGCAGTACACCGACACCCGCCTGCGTGAGCAGCTCTCCGCGAGCAATCCGGTTCGACACGCCACTCGTTCACGTCACCGCAACCGGAGAGACGCCGCAGGAAGCCCAAGACCTCGCCAACTCCGCTTCACGTCATCTCGCGCGCTTCATCACTCAGATCGAAACGGTGTCTGGCTCCACGCCTGTCATCGTTGAGACAGCAGTGCAAGCTGGCCTGCCAGCGAAGCCTGCATCGCCACAACCAGTCCTGTACATCGCCTTGGGGTTGACCGGCGGCCTCGCCCTCGGCATCGTCGCATTGTTCGCCTGGCGAGCGATCGAGTCGAGTTCAGCGTCGCAGGGGAAGAGGATCGTGCGCAGACAGGCTCTTGCCGACCTAGACCCTGAGCTGGCCGAGGAGCCCCTTGTCCCTGCCGCCGACGGAGCCGCCAGCGAATCGGTTTCCGCGCCAGCGCAGGCACACACCCCCACATCCTGAAATATCTTAAGATCACCTGAAATTGCTTCAGGCTACTCTCATCATCTAAGCTTCGGGTTGACCCTTCAACCACGAGAGCGAGGTCGGTGTCGTCCACGGACGGCACCGGGGGCAGGTTGTCCGGGGGGACGGACTCTCGTCATACCTAGGAGACCCGAAAGCGTGAGAACGTTCCTCCGAGCCACCCTGGCGTTCGCCCTGACATTGCCGATTGGGCTAGTCCTACACGCATTACCTGCTCACGCGGACGCCGTGACTTCAATGGACGATCCGGTGTACCAGCGACTTAGCCCTGCCACGGGCGCCAGCCTGGTCACCCCTTGGTCCGATGAAGCCGCCACCGCCGCCAGTCAGTACGGCTATAGCACCAACCTGGGCACCCCGTTCAAGGCCTCGACTACCGCCGAGAGCGGCCTGACCGCCGTCCATCGCCTGTGGAACGCCACCACCATCGACTTCACCGAGGCTCTTGCGGGATCGGCAGCGCTCACCAAGGCGAAGTCGGTTGGCTACACCGATCAGGGGGTCCGGTTCTACGCTCTCGCGACCTCTGCGACCGGCACCCAGCCGATCAACTCATACGTGAAGTCCGGCAAGCATCGGCTGGCCACAGCCAGCGTTGGCGCCTCGCTGCTCAGCGCTGGCTGGACCCTGGACGGTGTCGCCTTCTACGTACCGTCGGCCACCGCGACAGCTACGCCTACGGCGACAGCTACGCCTACGGCGACAGCTACGCCTACGGCGTCGGCTACTCCGAGCAGCGCCGGCTCCGTCGCGGTCGGCGCGGCTGACTATGCGGTTCCGTCGAACGCCATCTACGTTGCCACCACCGGTAACGACAGCAACGCTGGCACCGCTGCGGCTCCGTTGAAGACCATCAATCAGGGCGTCGCCAAGGTGTCGGCCGGCGGCACAGTGGTGGTGCGCGGCGGGGTCTACCGCGAGACGGTGACCATCAACAAGCAGGTCACCCTGCAGAACTACCCCAAGGAAGCGGTCTGGCTCGACGGGTTGACCACTGTGACCGGCTGGGTGGCCGACGGCTCCACGTGGCGCAAGGACGGCTGGACCACACGGTTCGATCATTCCCCGACGTACACTCAGGGCGCCGCTGACAGCACCACGCCGTACTGGCAGTTCGTCAACACCAGCACCTACCCGATGGCCGCCCACCCCGATCAGGTATTCATCGACGGCACGCCGCTGCAGCAGGTGAAATCGAAGAGCCTAGTCACCACTGGGACGTTCTACCTCGACGAGTTCGACCTCGAAGCTGTACATCGGCAGCAACCCATCTGGCAAGACCGTTGACGCCAGCACCATCATCAAGGCCATGAACGTCCGCGGCGCGAACAGCGTCGTGCGTGGAATCGGCATCCGCCGCTACTCGCCGTCGGTGTTCCACATCGCGGCAGTCACGATCGAGCAACCGGGCGTCACGTTCGAGAACGTGGTCGTCGCCGACTCCGCCACGACTGGACTCTCTGTGCAGAAGGCGAACGTCACCCTCAACCAGGTGACGATCACCGGCTCCGGCATGCTCGGCATCCACGGTCGGTTCGCCGACAAGCTCAAACTCACCAAGGTGCTATCCACCAAGAACAACGATGAGCGTTTCAATATCGCACCCGTCTCCGGTGGCATCAAGCTGGGCATGAGCCGCGGCATCACGGTCAGCGCCTCCAAGTTCTCAGGCAACTACGGACACGGTTTCTGGGAGGACATGTCGGTCTACGACTCCGTCTTCCGCCAGTCCGATTTCAGCGACAATGTGGGCACCGGTCTGTTCCTGGAGATCTCTGCCAAGGCGATCGTGGGTGACAACACCTTCGCGCGCAACCAGGAGTTCGGGATCAAGGTGAACAACACCAGCAACGTGAAAATCTGGAACAACACATTCGTTGGCAATGGGCGGCCCCTCAATCTGGTGCAGGATACCCGACGCAATACGAACAAGAGCGACGCCGCGGTTGACACCCGGATCGCCTGGCCGGATGCTGAGATGCCCTGGACGCTGGGGCCGGTTACCGTCAGGAACAACGTTGTCGCCAACTCGACTTCCTCGGCCAACTGCCTGCTGTGCGTCGAGGACTACAGCAAGACGATGAGCGCCGAGCAGATGGGGATCTCTGCCAACAGCAACGTGTACGGGCGTCCCTCGTCGTCGCAGCCCACCTGGATCGCAATCTGGTCGCGCGGCAACACCAACCCCAATCCCTACGTGTTCACGACGCTCGCCGCCTTGACTTCGACCACCGGTCAGGAGGCGAAAGGACGTGAATATGTCGGGACGAGCATCGTTGACAGCAGCTTGAACCTGGTGTCGTCGGTGAGTTCGCTGGCCAGCAGCGTCGCGGAGGGGCTTCCGTCCGATGTGGCCACTGCTATCGGCCGGACGTCCGGTACCAAGTACCTGGGTCGTTGGTGACCGCTCAGGCCACCGGCATCTTCTGACGAGCCACTCTGGGGGCCGAGACCGTCACAGCGCGTCGATCCAAAGCGATCGCTGGCGCGTGATTGTCGAAGGCCCCCAGAGCCGTCACCAGGAAGACCATGAACTGCACCGATCCGTCGAATAGCCCACTTTCGAGAAATCCTCCCAACAGAGTGAAGACTGCCAGCCCGAGCCAGGCTGCACCCTTTGCCCGGGACGAGAACGCCGCGTAGCCCAACGTTGTCAGACCGATCAGAACCACCAGTGCAAGACCCAGGATGCCGCCCTGCACAACAGCTGAGACCCACGAACTGTCGAGCAACTGGGTCTCCCAGTACTGACCTGTCACACTGATCTTCTTCTGCGCGAGACCCTGACCGAACCAGGTCTGCCAGACATCCCGGTTGAGGTTGAGGGCGGCTTCCCAGGCGATCGTTCGATTGCTCAGCGTTGCGACCTTGGCCCCACCTCCCCGTTCCAGAAGCTCACGGAGCACATCCGTACCCAGCACGAGGTACACCAGGGCTGGCAGCGCCAACGCCAACATGGCGAGTGTGCGGCGGCGCAGCCGCGTCGCCCGGAACAGCATGGCCACGAAAGCCAGCACCATTGCTGCCAAGCCTGTACGTGAGCCAGTGAGAACAACGGCCACAATACAGACCACGATTGCCGCCAACTCCCAAATGGAGTCGGATCCGGCCAAGACTTTGGACACCAGGTAGATGGCGACCACAGCCGTCAGGATTGCAAACAGGTTGGGGTTGATGGTGGGCAAAGCGCCACCAAGCCGTCCGGAGTACTGGGCCAAACCGCTGACCCCAGCTACAGAGATCAGCACGGCCAGCACGTGCACCAACGAACGGAGCAAGTATTGGGGCCCAAATGATGCAGCCAACAGACACAGCGAAACAAGAAGGATTCCAACCCTGGCCGCGACGACGAGCGCCGCAGAGAGATCGTAGTTGGCCAAACCGCCGATCACCGTAACGGCGAGGTAGGCCAGGATCATCAGCACCGGTGCAGCCGGCACCGGGTGGCGATGCGGTGTGCGTCGAAACGCCCAGCCGCTGACGATCATGGCGACCAGTGCAATGCCCGCCTTCGCCAGCACCACGGGGTCGGCGCCACCGTCGTAGAACGTGTCGCTGCGCCATGGGATCACGGCTGCGATCAGCAGCGCCCACACCAGGTGCGCCGTAGTGACCCGTCGCGTGAGGGGCGCGGGTGTGGGCAGATCGAGTTCCGCCCGCGGATGTCGGCGGGCGGCCAGGTAGGTCAACACCAAGGCGATCGCCAGGCCGGCAGCCAACCCGAGGACCGAGCCCACCGTCAGATACATCGAGACTCGCGGCGTGGCAGCAGCACTTGGAGGAACCGCCTCGACTGCCACGACCGCGGCAAGATTTCCGGGGTTGAACGGACCGTTCACCTCTTCGCGCCGCACGCCCACCGCAACGGCCTCGGCGGTGGCGTTAGCAAGATCGGCTGCCTGCTGGGGTTCGGTTGACCAAGCGGTGATCCGGATGATCTGCGCTCCGGTCGGCGCATAGGTCTCGATCCGGCTGCGCAGCTTGCTCGGCGTCAGGTCCAGTCCAGAACGCTTGATCGCGTCCTCTAGCACCGCGGGGCGTTCGGCCAGCAGAGCGTAGGTCTGGGCCCGCGACGTGACGTAACGAACGCTGCTAGGTTCGGCGACATCCGCTTCGGGCCCGACCCAACTCAACAGGACGGTCGCGGTTGCGGCGTATGACCTGGGCGTTACGACAGCCAAGGTCGCCGCGCCCGTTGCTCCCAACACGGACATTAGCACAACGACAAGCCACCGCACCCTCAGCGCACCAAGAACACCTCCGACTGTCACATCGCTCCCCTCATTCACTCATTCTGCGAACCGCCTGGGCGGCTGGGCCCCCAAGCATTCTAGATTGCGGCGCCGCAATCGAATTGCACAACCTTTGGGTTGGGCGCGACGAACCATGCCACTATCCTGATCAGGCTCCCCGCATTGATTGGAGGCCTCATCGACATGGCGCAGATATCGCGTCGCGACCTGATCGTCGGCAGCTCGGCCGCGGTCGGCGGCATGATCGTCGGGGGCGCGGCGCTGGGCGTGTGGACCGGTGCCATGCGGTTGCCGTTGTCGCAGCCGAGCCCGACACCCACCGCGCTCACTTACGACGCCTGGGTCGCCAAGCGGGTGGCACCGTATTACATCGGTCACCGCGGCGCAGGCGGCGTGATTCCCGAGCACACGCTACCGAGCTACCTCAAGGCTCTCGAGTGGGGTGCGGAGTGCGTTGAGATCTCTGTCGTAATGAGTTCGGACGGTGTGCTGTACTGCTTGCACGACCTGACCTTGGATCGCACCACCACCCTGAAGGGCAATGTCAAGAGCAGGACCTCGGCAGAGCTGGACACGGCACGTGTCTCCATCCCGCGACTGGGCCCCCGGTGGGCGGGCGCGAACATGCCTGCCCTACCACGGCTACGGGACGTGCTCGAAGAGCTGCGCGACAAGGCCGTGCTGTGCATCGAGCCGAAGCACGACGCGGCATTTCCCCCACTCGTCCAACTGATCAAAGAACTCAAGCTAGAGACATCTGTGATGCTTAAGCTGGACGCCTCATCGCCCCGTATTGCGATGGCCAAGGAGGACGGCTTTCCGGTCTTTGCCTACCTAGGAAATGCAGAGGTGGCTACGACGGAAGCCATCGCCGCCTTGGCCAGGCGCCTCGACCCGAAGCGTGATGCGATGGTGCTGCCGGCAGTCAGCGGGCGTGCGCTGATGCCCGCGGACTTGATCCAGCGCGCGGTGGGAACCGGCGTGCCGATCTGGGTGTTTCCGGTACACCGGCGGCAAGAGGCCAGATATTATTCACAGTTGGGCGTCGAAGGCCTGATCGCCCCCTGTTTCGGCTATCTGGCGGAGGTGATCCCCCCTGCGCGTTCGGACGACTTTCCCAGCGGCGAACTCACCCCAGGGCTACTGACTCGCGATCCCTACGCCAATGCGTTCGCCTTGTCATGGCTCGATGATGGCGCGCTCGCCGTTCCGACCCCGGGGCGACAAGCCTTCGTCGCACTGGGTCAGTTCTGTCCGATCACGGCCACGTCGTACCGGGTCACCGTGGACGTGAGCTTCGACCCACTACCCAGCGATACCTGGCAGCATGTGTCGCTCGCCTTCGGCCATACTGACGACCGCTATTACGAGCACAAGCTGGGCGACACCGACGGCTATCACGCCTTGCTTCGGGCCGACGGCACGATGGGGCTATATGCACATGTCGAGGGCGAGCCAAACGGCCAGGAGTTGGCCAAGGCGCAGATGAGCACTCCGATGAAGTCGGGCGTATGGGCGCGCGTCAATCTCGACGTGACGCCCGACGGATTCGTGTGGAGTCGCGACGACGGGACGACTCTCAAGGCGAAGGACAATCGGTTCCGCGGCGGCTACCTCCATATCGGCAGCTCCGCCACCGACGGCACGCTACGGCTGCGCAACCTGACCATCAGCTGAGCACAACTCCAGCCGGAGACGACAACTCCGATCAGTTTTCTATGACAGGCATCGAGCCCCGGAGCTCTCCGCCCCGGGGCTCGATCGTCTGCCGCTGACTAGGCCGGCTTGACCTCGAAAGAAGCGAACTTCGCGGTCACCGGGCTGTTCGTCGCCGAACCCGAGAGGTAGCCGTACAGCCCTACTCCACCGGCAGCCTGCAACGCCGCCGTCGAGTCGGTGGTGGTCGTCGTCCATGCAGTCGGCTCGGAGTCGCCGTTGCGCCACACCTTGGCTCGAAGCGTTGTCGCGTTCACACCCGACACCTGGAAGCGGACCAACAGATTGCTGTTTGCAGCCAGCGTTCCTCCGGAGAGGGTAGCCGTGGTCAGCGATGTCTCGGCGCCCGAAGTGCTGCGCCGCAGCTGCACCTGCACCTTGGTGGAAGTCGTGGTGAGGGTCACCCGATAGTCCGAAGTGCCGATGCGTCGCCCGACGACTGCACTGTAGATACCGCTGCCGGTTGCCGCCTTGTCATAGCTCAAACTGGTGGTGATATCCACGTCACGGGCCGAGACCGCATTGAGAAACGCCGTCCTGGTAGCGCTGGTCGCCGTGGTCAGAGTGGCGTTGCCACCCGAGACTGCGAAGCTGCCCGCCGAGTTGACTGTCCAGGCCCCACCGATGTCGGCGCCGCCCCAACCGTTGCTCACCATCCGATTGAAGTCGTCGGCCGCGATTTGGGTCGGGCCGGTCACGTCGACCGTCTTGCTGAGCACACCGGTTGCACCGTCGCTATCGGTGACAGTCAGCTCGACCCGGTACGATCCCGCAGCCGCATAGGTGTGGTTCGGGCCCACTCCGCTGCCGGTATTGCCGTCGCCGAAATTCCACGCGTAGCTCGAGATCGTCCCGTCGCTGTCAGTGGACGTTCCTGCATCGAAGCCCACCGCCAAGCCGCTGGCCGAGCTGGTAAAGGCTGCGGTCGGTTTGACATTGGCCACAGTGGTCACGTCGTGGCTGACGGCGTCGGTCTCACCAACGTCGTCGATCACCGTCAGCGTCACGGTGAAGGTGCCGGCGCTCACGTACGTCTTGACCGGCGGGTTCTTGGCTGTGCTGGTGGTGCCGTCCCCGAAGTCCCACAGATAGCTGGCGATCGTTCCGTCAGGGTCGGTGGACCCTTCGGTGAACGTGACCTTCAGCTTGCTCACCGAGGTGGTGAACGCGGCAGTCGGGTCTTGGTTCGACGGCGTCGTCGTGTCGACCTCCCGGGTCGTGGAGTTGGTACCGCCCCGGTTGTCGGTGACCTTCAGCGTGATGACAAAGTGGCCGCCCGCAGCGTAGGTGTGGTCAGTCGTCGGGCTAGTCGTGATTTCCGTGTGCCCGTCGCCGAAGTTCCACTCGTAGCTGCTGATCGTGCCGTCCGGGTCGGACGAGACCGAGCCGTCGACGCTCACGTGCAGGCCGGTCTTGCTGATCGTGAAGGCCGCGGTCGGCGCCTGGTTCACCCCGCCGACGCCGGCCTGGTAGTGGGCGAGCACACGGCCTTGCGGCAACGCGTAGCTGTAGACCGCCGCTTCGTCGATCAGACCCTTGAAGTAGGGGTTGCCACTCCAAGAGTTGTCGCCGCCGACCCGCCAGTAGCCGTCGTAGGACTGCGCCTGCGTCTGCGGGTTGGTGCCCTGCAGCACGCCGTCGATGTACAGCTTCATGCCGTCGGACGATTGGGTCGCGACCACATGGTGCCAGCCACCGTCGTTGAAGGCCGCGGTAGTCTCGATCGTGCTGGCCTGACCCGTCCACACCCCGAACACGACGCGCCCGTTAGCCAGCATATATACGTGCCGGTCGTAGCTGGCCGAGTTGCCGCTCTGCGCATTGCCGAAGCCGACGATCTTGCCACCGGTCGTCGAGGTGGTCTGGAACCATGCCTCGGTCGAGAACACGGTCGGGTTGGAGAACTGGCCGTTCGAGCTGACCAGGTCGTTGGTGCCGTCGAACTGAGCCGCCGTGTTGCCGGTGATGACGCCGGCGCGGCCGAGCGCTACACCCTCGCGGTAAGTACCATCGTTGAGCGACCGGCCAGAGTCGGCAGCAGTGGTGCCGGTCGACTCGGCGAACCTCCAGAAAAGGTCGGGGTCGTCGCCGTATACGGCTGCGCCATAGGCATCGGCGGGCGCTTGTGGCACGACGGACGTCCGACCGCTGGCCACGTACTGAGCCAGAATGGTGCTCTGGTCGAGCGCGGTCGGGTACGCGGCAACCTCATCGATGGAGCCGATGAAGTTGACGTTCGAGGGCTGGGATGTCCATCCGCTCAGGCTGTCACCCTGAACCCGCCAGTAGCCGAGATACTTCTCACCCTGCGTGGTATCGGAGCGTCGCGCAACCCGCACGCCGTCCACGTAGAGCTGCATGCCCTGGGCGCTCATGGTTGCCGTCACCATGTGCCACTGGCTGTCGTTGTAGGACTTGCCGCTGACAACGGTGCGGTTGCTGCCGTTCTGGGCTCGGACGCCGAAGACCAGCTTCCCGGCGTTGGTCATGTAGATGTGGCGGTCACGGTGCCCGGAGTTTCCGACCTGAACATCTCCGAAGCCGAAGATGCGGCCGCCGGTGGTGGAGTTCGTCTTGATCCATGCCTGGGTCGTGAAGGTGTCCGGAGCGTATTCGACCCCCTTGGCGTAAACCCGACCCCACGGCTGGCTCGGCTGTGCAGTGCTGAATGTCATTCCCGCATCACCCGTGATGGCACCGTCCTGCCCGGCGTTCACATCGTTGTCTGCAACACCGTCATTGAATCCCGCGCGATCGCGGATCGCCATTGGCGAACCGGTACGGGTGTCGTTTAGCGGCCAGTAGAGCGTGGCTCCGGCAATTGTGACTGCTTGAGCGTAGCTGTTGGCTGCCGACACGCTGCCTGGCTGGGTGTACCCCACCGTCGTGGAGTACACCAGATTGCCACCTGGATCGCTCACCGTCAGGCGGTAACTGTAGGATCCGCCCGCGGTCACGCCGGTATCGACATAGCCGAGCGCTGGCAGCGTCCACCAGTTCGAGTCCGCAGCCTGAGTGTTGATCAGGGTGTTGTTGCGGTAGAGGCGATAGGTGAGCGTGAGGTCGTCGCGATCATAGGCGGCTGGCCAGACGATCCTCGACGATGTGGTGGTCTGGGCCGAAATCTGTGGAACGAATGTCCCCCCGACGAACAGCGGGCCCTGCGTACCAGGTGCGACCGGACGCTTGCCGAACCGAACCAGGCCAGCCTGTGCGGTGCCGTTCACTCGCGGGAACTCGCCACCGACGACGATGTAGTCATCGTTGCCGGTCACAGTCCATCCGGCCTGGCCCTGGCCGGTGACAGTACCTGGCGTGATCTCGGGAAGCCAGTTGATCATGGCTGGGCCTTGCTTCTTGCCCGCCCAGTTGTAATAGCCGTGCACCTCATTCAAGATGTCGCCGGTCAGAGTGTCGCTCCACGCCTGGCCGTGCTGGTATCGCCAGGCGGGATACTGCGGAAAACCGCCACCCATGTTACCGCAGTAGTGCGCGTGGCTGGCGGAGTAGACCGTGCCCTGGGAGACGAAGGTGCCGTAATTGTCGCCGTGACAGTCTGTCACCCAGTCGGCCGAGCCCGCAGCGGACGAGAGGGGGATCTTGAACGTGCCTTCGAGATTTCCACCCGGTCCGAAGTGCCAGGTGGTGCCGTAGACAGCACTATTCTGCACCCGGACACTGCCGACGGCGGCGTCGTCCCCGCCGTTGCGCACCTCGGGCTTCCAGGCGGCGTCAAGCGCGCCGGTGGTGCCATTGATCTTGGCTAGGCCATAGGCGTCCTGGCCGTTGATCGTGGTGAACTGCCCGGCGGCGTAGACATTGGTGCCATCGGTGGCCAGACCCCACACCGGGCGCTCCGCAACCGGAGCCCACGGCAGCAGGGCGCCGTCCGAGGCACGGAAGGCCGCTAGGCTGCCGCGGCTGGACGAGCCGGCGCTGAGGTAGCTGCCACCGACGTAAACGGTGTCGTTGGTCGCCGTAACAGAGCGCGCCCGAGCATTGACGCCGACCGGGTTGAACGAGGCGATCAGGGCGCCGGTAGACGTGCTGTAAGCAGCGACCCGACGCCGAGCCTGGCCGTCGGCGGTGGTGAAGTCACCGACCACGTACACCCGCGACTTGTCGGGCGACACGGCGACGCCTAGCACCTGCCCGTTCAGGTCGGGCGCGAAGGTGCTGACCATCTCGCCGGTAGTGACATTGAAGGCCACCAGGTTGTTGCGGGTGGTCTCGCTGGTGCCCGCCGCCGCGCCCGCGGGCCGGGCCTTAGTGAACGATCCCCCCGCATAGATCGTGTTGCCGGCGATGTCAGTCGACCAGACCACGCCGTTGACTTGCATGGTGGCCAGACGATCGGCGGTGATCGAGTTGGTCGATCGCGCCTGAAGGTTGACAGGCGCCGCCTTGGCCGGCACGACCGCCAGTACAGCTCCACCCAATGCCAGCGTCGTAGCCGACAAGACTGACAGGGTTCGCTTCAGCAGCATTGGCTTGGGCATGACGTGTCCCCCCTGAGCGTGAAGTGCCCTCTGGCCGTCAGGAAGGACTAATCGGCACCGCCCGTCGATGCGTGGCCACCTTGCGGTCTGCACGGGACAGACGAAGTTGCCCCCCGAGACGACTGGCCGAATCCTATCACTCGGCTGTGTGATCGCCCAGACGCGATTTGCCCATGTCAGAAGGTCATGCCAAGCGCTCAACGCGTCGGATGCGCCTGGGGGCGGAGGGAGGTTCCCCTTCCCTCCGCCCCCAGGCGCATTGCACCTTGTCAGAGTGCTGCAACCACGAAGTTGTCAAACGAGTACACGATCGGCAGCGTGGTGCTGCTGCCCGACACGTAGGCATTCACACCAACCGCACCGGCAGCCTGCAGAGCGGCAGTCGTATCGGTGGTGGTTAGGTTCCAGGCAGTGGGCTCAGTAGCGGAGCTCCACACCTTCATCTTCAGTGCGGTGGTGCCCGAACCGCTGACTTGCAACCGTAGCTTCAGAGTGTCACCGGCCGCGTAGGTCAGCCCGCTGACCGTCTGACTGGTCAGGATCGTTTCGGTACCACTCACCGTCTTCACCAGGAACACCTGCACGGCACCGGTGGCGAGCACCCGAACCTTGGCGCTGTAACTGCCCGCGCTGCCGACGTTGCGGCCGATCGCGCTGAAGTAGCTGCCGCCCCCGGTGGCCGCCTTGTCCATGCTCACGTTGACGGTGAGGTCGGTCGTCGTGGTGCTCACAGAGTTGAGCAAGGCGGTGTAGCCGGAGCCCGCCGTCGACAGGGTCACCTTGCCCTTGCCGTCGCCCACCGAGAACCGGGACGAGCCGGTGGCAATCGTCCAGGCGCCTCCGGTGTCGGCGGTGCCCCAGCCGCTGGCGACAGTGCGTCCGAAGGCATCGGCAGCCTGCGGCCCGGGCGCTGTCACGGTCACCGACTTGGTGAGCGAGTCCTTGGCACCGTCGTTGTCGGTGACGGTGAGCTTGACCGAGTAGGTGCCTGCTGCGGCGTAGGTGTGTGACGCAGTGACGCCGGTGTCGGACGCTCCGTCCCCGAAGTCCCACGAGTAGCTGTCGACCGTGCCGTCGGCATCGCTCGAGGTGCTGCCGTTGAACGACACCTCCAGGAAGCTGGCCGAGCTGGTGAAGGTCGCCGTCGGCTTGGCGTTGGCCACCACGGTGACGTCGTGAGTGACGGTGGCTTCGCCCCCGCGATCGTCGGTCACCGTGAGGGTGACGGTGTAGGTGCCCGAGGCCGCATAGGTATGGTCCGGGGTGGCGCCCGTTCCGGTGCCGCCGTCGCCGAAGCTCCACGAGTAGTTCTCGACCGTGCCGTCGGCATCGCTCGAGCCCGACCCGTCGAAGCTGAGCTTCTCGTCGCTGGACGTCGAGGTGAAGGCTGCGGTCGGCAACTGGTTGGCCGCCAGCACCGTCACGTCCTTGCTGGTCGTGGCCGCGCCACCACGGTTGTCGGTGACGGTCAGGGTGACGGTGTAGGTGCCTGCCTTCGCGTAGGTGTGCGACGGCGACGATCCGGTGCCGGTGGCGGTGTCGCCGAAAGTCCAGTCCCAGGCCACGACGGTGCCGTCGGGATCGCTTGAGCCGGCGCCGCTGAAGTTGACCGACAGGTCGGACTTGCTGGCGGTGAAAGCGGCGGTCGGCAGCTGGTTCGCCGGATCGACCGCGACGACCTCGTGGGTGACAGTGTTGGTGGCACCCTGATCGTCGGTGACGGTCAGCGACACGTTGTAGGTGCCTGCCGATGCGTAGGTGTGCGTCGGATTGGCGTCGGTGCTGGTGACTCCGTCGCCGAAAGCCCACGCGTAGGCCACCACGGCGCCATCGGCGTCGGTGGAGGTGCTGGTATCGAAGGCGACATCGTGCAGGTTGACCGTCGAGGTGAAGCCGGCGGTCGGAGCCTGGTTGACGTCGGCCGTGACCGACTTCGAAATCGTGTCGGTCAGCCCCTGCGGATCGGTGACCGTCAAGGTGATGGTGTAGACCCCCGCCACGGCGTAGGTGTGGCTGGCCGTGACACCGGTGCCGGTGGCGCCGTCACCGAAGTTCCAGGCGTAGGTGGCCAGCGCACCGTCGGGATCGGTCGAGGTCGAGGCATCAACATTCACCGTCTGAAATGAGCGGGTGAACGTGTAGGCCGCCACCGGGGCGCGGTTGGGAGCCGTGCGCCCTGAGGCCGTGTAGTGAGCCCTGATGTCGTTCTCACTCAGTGCCGTCGGGTAGACCGCCGCCTCGTCCAGCGAGCCAGCGAAGTACTTGCTGGTGGCCCCGCTCCACAGGTTGTCACCGCCGACGCGCCAGTAACCGGTGTAGGACTGGCCGGTCGCGTTCGCATTGGTTCCAACCAGCGCGCCGTCGACGTACAGTTTCATGCCGTCATCGGCCTGGGTGGCCGCCACGTGGTGCCACACATTGTCGTTGTAGCTGAGGCTGCTTGTGATGCTCTGCTGCGCACCGTTGTAGGTGCCGAACACCAGCTTGCCGGTATTCAGCATGTACACGTGCCGGTCGTAGGACGTACTGAGCCCGCTGGCACCGGTGCCGAAACCAATCAGCTTGCCACCCTTTGCGGTGTTGGTCTTGAACCAGACCTCCGCGGTGAAGGCCTTCGGCGACTGCCAAGGCTGCTGCGCGACGATGATGTTGCTGCTGCCGTCGAACGTCATGGCCGAGTCACCACTCACCGCACCCGAGACTCCGCGGGTGGGGCTGTTGGTCACGTTGCCGTAGTTGCCCGAGCTGGACGAGTCCAGAGCGCTGCCGGAGGACTCCCCCAGCCGCCAGTACAGATCGGGCGAGTTGGCCAGCACCGAGGTGGCGTAGGTGTCGGTCGGCTGAGCCGTCCAACCGCCGGTGCGACCGCTGCCGGTGTACTGCGCCTGCACCTCGGCAAGCGACAGTGCGCGCGGGAACACCGCAACTTCGTCGATCGAACCCACCAGGGCGGCGTCCGTCGGCTTGTTGGTGAAGCTGGTGGTGGTGTCAGAGCCGAGACGCCAGTAGCCGGTGTACGAACGCGGGGTGGTGTAGCGCTGATCGCGGGCGACCCGAATGCCGTCGACGAATAGCTGCATGCCGTCGGCGGCGACCGTGCCCACCACATGGTGCCAGTTGCCGTCGTTGATTCCGCTGCGAGCCGTGACAGTGCGCATGGCGGTGTCGTTGATCATGAAGTTCGGACGGCCCGAGGTGTCGAGGTAGAGCACCCGGTCGGTGATCGTCGACGCGCCCGCAGTGCCCACCTGATCGCCGAAGCCGACGATGCGGCCGCCGCGGGTGCTGGTGGTCTTAACCCAGGCCTCGACCGACAGTGTGGACGGTGCGGTCTCGGAGGTGGTAGTGATCACCGAGCTGGAGGCGATCCCGGCCATGGAGGTGTTGGCCTCGCCCGTCAGCGCCCCGGAGCCGCCGAAGGTCTCGCTGGTCGCGGTGCCGTGAGCATCACCGATCGAATCGACCACGAGCGTACTGCTGGCGGCCTCACCGACGCGCCACAGGTGGCTGGCACCCTGCGCCGCCAACGTGTTGGCGTAGGCAGAGACGTTGTCGGCGACCGTTACGTAGCCGGACCAGGCAGACCATTGGACGTTGCCAGCCTCATCACGGGCGCGGAGCTGGTAGCGCACCTGAGTTCCGTTCGTCAGCCCGGTGTCGGTGTAGCTGTACTTGGGCAGGCTCCAGAAATCGGCGTCGCTCTTGCTGATCGTGGCGACCCTAGTGGTGGTGGTGCCGACGCCGCGGTACACGTCGTAGTAGGTGGTGGTGTCGTCGCGATCGAACATTGCTCCGAACACCACCCGTACGCTACCGCCGGAGGTCGGAATCGGCGTCGGGGTCGAACCGGTGTTGTAGACCGGCTTGAGCCCGGCCGAGATCGGCTTCTTGGCGAACCGGGTGAGCGACTGCTGCGCCGTTCCGTTGACCGTGGGGAACTCGCCGGCCATCACCAGGTAATTGCCGTTGCCGCCAATCGCCCAGGCGGCCTGCTTGGAGCTGGTATAGCTGCCGAAATCGAGGTCGGGGTACCAGTGGAGCTGACCGGTGTAGCCCAGCCCCGTGTAGTCCCAGCCGTAGACGTCCTTGTTGGTGATGGTGCCGATGGTCGGGCCGATGCGTTCGGCGCTGGCCTTCTGCCAGCGCGCCCGCGGGTTGGTGTCGGGAAAGGCGCCGGCCAGAATGCAGTTGTGGTCGTGGCTGACGGTGTACAGCGCCCCGCCCATCGGGAAGGTGTCGTAGGTGTCGCCCAGGCAGTCGTTCACCCAGTTGATGGCGCCCGTGGCCGGATCAGCAGAGAACGTGCCCTCGAAGGCGGCACCGGTGCCGTAGGAGTAGCCGGCTCCGAAGATGGAGGTGCCGTCGGTTAACAGGGTGTCGATCGCCCCGTTGGCTCCGGCCGCCTGAATACGCACGTTCGCGGCCCAGGGCAGGGTGGCGCCGGTGGCGGCGTCGATTGAGCCCATGCCGTAGGCGTCCGTGCCGTTGATGGTGGTGAACGAACCACCGGCGATGATTCGCGACTTGTCCGGCGCCGCGACCATCGTGAACACGTAGCCCGAGGTGTCACCGACCGGCGCCCATGAAGTCAGGTTGCCGGTCGTGGTGTCGTAGGCCGAGAAGAGCGTGCGAGTCTGGCCGTTGGCCGAACGGAAGTTGCCACCGGCGTAGAGGGTGCTGCCGATCGGCACCAACCCGCGCACCTGACCGTCGGTCCGGGCGTTCATCGCGGTCAGCGGGGCGCCGGAGGTGGTGAGGTCGAACGACGCGATGTGCGCGCGGGCGACGCCGTTGACCGTGGTGAAGTCACCGCCGACATAAAGCCGGGTACCGTCGTCGCTGGCCCGAATGATCAGGCCCTGCGCGTTCAGCGTGTGGCTGAACGTGACCGGGTTGCCGGTGGTGACGTCGAACGCGAAAATGTTGGTTGCGGCGATCTCGGCCGCATCACCGGTCGAGGTGCCCGGCGGACGAGCCTTGCTGAACTCACCGGTGACGTAGGCGGTATTGCCCACGACGACGGTGCTCCAGACCACGCCGTTGAGCTGCCAGGTGGGCAGCGCCTCGGCCGTGACGGTGGCCGGATCGGTGCTGAGCGACACCGCCTCGGCCCTCGGCACAGCCACGGCTCCGAAGGTGGCGCCGGCGACGAGAACGCCGGCCAGCACGGTGCTGAGGCGCTTGACCAGCCGCGAAGAGAGGTTATGCATGGCTCATCCTGAGTTCGGTGTTGGTTGTTGCAGATGAAGAAGTCTTGGTCAGTGGCACCAGCACGAACTGGCGCACCAGAAGGCCGCCGACCACCAGGCCGGCGGCGAGCGCATAGGGGGTCCAGGCAGCGCTCACGCCGATGGCCAGCAGGCTGGCCAGCAGCACGGCGGCGAAACCCGCATCGATCAGCCGACAGGCGAACACGCGGCGCTGGCGGCCCCTGACCGCCGCCAGGCTGGCGAACGGCTGGAACGACGCCGACGCCATCGCGTAGCAGACCCAGCCGGCCACCGTGAGGCGGTCGAGCTGGAAGCTGGGCCCGCTGACCAGATGGCCGAGGTAGGGGGTGGCGATCACGACGCTGCTACCGACGACAAGCACTCCGCCCATCATCAGCAGCGAGGCGCGCCACGCACGGCTGCGCAGAGTGACGACGCTGCGGCCCTTGTCTCGCACGTAGCTCGACAGCAGGTACGAGCCGAGCCCTTGCACGATCAGGAGCACCGGTGCGACAAAAATCCGGGCCCCCTCCACGAGGCCGAGTGCGACGCCCCCCGCAAAGGCCGCAACGAGCACTCGCGAGAGTGTCAGCATGAGCTGCGGAACCGCGACCTGCGCGCCACGCCAGGCGCCGAAGGCGACGACAGAGCGAAACTCGGAGCCGCGCACAGTGACCCAGACACGTTCGGCGCGCGGGAGCAGTGCGATGCCGGTCGCGATGCCGGCGAGTTGACCGACGAGCAGGGCCAAGAAGAACGCCTCCACGGTAATCGTGTGGGTGAAAGCGAAACCAACGATCATGGTCAGCGCGATGACGACGGCGACAGTGTCGAGCACCACCAGCCGCCAGAACTGCATAACGCCCATGAACACGCGCCGCACCAGCTCTTCGAACTGGAAGGCCACCAGTGCGGCGGCGAACAGTACGGCCTGCAGCGGGGTCAGCAGGCTGGCCCCCATCACCAAGCCGGCCACGATCGCCGAGCATCCTCCTAGCAGCAGCGCCCACACTTGCAGCGCGCCTCGGACGGCCGGACGGGAGCGGTCGAGGATCACCAGCGAGTCGCCGATCATGCCGCTCGCCAGCGCCGTGCTGAGTACGATCACGCCGAGCGAAAGGCTGATCAGGCCCAGACCCTGAGCTCCCAGAGTCCAGGCAGCGACGATCTGCAGCCCGAAGCTGCCGACGGCCTGCCAGACCTGCGCCACGGCCGCACTCGCGGCCTTGGAACGCACCAGTTTGACGATTCGCTTCGCCATGATGGTCAGGTCAGCCCGCCGCGGAACACCGCAGAGCTGTGCACACCGTCGAAGTCGACCACGACGGTGACCTTCGACCGAGACTTGACGGGCACCGCGAACGCGTAGCGCGCCTTGGCTGTTGCGCCCGGCTTCAACTCGCCAGAGAAATCCGACACGTTGGCCTCTTCGACGTACACCGGATTGACCGGCTTGTTCGACTTGTCGAGCACGGTCACCACAACGGCGTCGAGCGACAGCGCACGCTGGCTGCCGTTCTTGATCTCGAGACTGAGAATCGCGTAGGCCCGACCCGGGAACAGCCCAGGGCCCTCTTTGGTCTCTTTGCCGAACTTCACTTCGGCGATGCGCAGCTGCACACCGTCGGAGTAGCTCACCTTGCCGTCAGTGTCTCTCGGCTTAGCGGTGATGGTCGGCTGGGCAGCATCGCTGCGCTGCACCTTCGCGACCGGCCGGTCCTTGGAGATCGCGGTCGCCGACGCCTTGGCCTTCGGCTCACCCGACTTGGTTGGTTCTGGCGTAGCCGACACTGACGGCCCCGCCACCGAACCGGACGGCTGCGACCCCCCGGTGCAGCCACTGAAGAGCAGCGCCACTAATACGACAGCGCCGACAGCACGAATAGTTCCCCCCACAGCGATCCCCCCCGAGACGCTCATTTACACAGTGGAGTAAGAGGTGACGTGGTGTTGATTCATCCCCGATGAACACCATGCGAACACATCGCAGCACTTCCCCCCGGAGAGAATGTTAGCGGGTGTCGCTGAGCCTGTCACCTTTTCGTTGCTTTGGATCCGTCATCACACACGGGCCGCGTTGACTTGCCCGATGCGGTACGACGCGTCCGATCGCCCGCCGCACCCTAGACTGACCCTGGCGAGGAACCCCGATCCTTCTCGCTCAATGAAACCAAGACCGACAAAGGGGTGGCACTTTGACCACGCAGCCGCGACCCGCCTTCAAAGACAGCTACGCCCACCTCCAGGCGGCCCAGAAGAGCTCAAAGGGCGCACCGCTGTACTCGCTGCTGGTCAACCGGCCACTCGGTCGGGTATTCGCCGCGGCCGCGCACCGGATCAACCTCACCCCCAATCAGGTCACCATCCTCAGCGCGGCCTTCACCTTCACCGGCATCGCCCTCATCGCGCTCCTGCCTCCGAGCCTGGCCCAGGGGCTCGCCGTCACTCTGCTCCTGGTGCTCGGCTACGGCCTGGACGCGGCCGATGGCCAACTCGCCCGGCTGCGCGGCGGCGGCAGCATGACCGGCGAATGGCTCGACCACGTGATTGACTCGTTCAAGATCGCCACCCTGCACCTGGCAGTGCTCATCGCCGTCTACCGCTTCTTCGACGTTGCGGCCTGGTGGCTGTTGGTGCCGATCGTCTTCTCTGCCGTCTATGTCATCCACTTCTTCGGCATGCTGCTGACCGATCTGCTCACCCGCAATGCGCGGCTCACGCTCGGGCTCGGCAAAGAAGCCCCACAACCGGGGTCCAAGCTGTCGTCGCTGCTCAAACTGCCCACCGACTACGGTCTGCTCTGCCTGTCGTTCCTACTTCTCGCCTACCCGCCCGCTTTCCTGTGGTTCTACCTGCTGCTGACCGTGGCCAACGCCGGCTACACGGTGCTCGTCATCAGAGTCTGGTACCGGCGGCTCCGCAGCCTGGACGCCGAACTCGCAACAGGCTGACGATCAGGCAATGCGGCGGCGGACCATACCGCCCTCTTTCAGTACCGCCCATCGCACCCGAGGACAGGGCAGGTCGCTGGCGATCAGTAGCCCTGATCTGTGGCGATTCATGGGATCTGCCAGTGGTTGTCGTTGCCGGCGCGCGTGTTTTTCGTCGCCATCACCGGGCAGTCTTCGTGGCCGCCCAAAGCCGCACCACTGGCGCAAACCCGAGGCACCCGCGCCAGCGCTCCTCGAACTCGTTACCGGGATGGCTGCAGGAGAGGTGTGGCCGGCTGGTTCGCGAACCCGGTCCTCGGGCAGAGTCGCCGACCGGCTGACCCCGAGGTACATTCGCAGCGACAGAAACGCTCGCCTGATGAATCCTTACACTCAGCCGGTCCTGGATTGAACGTCACGCCGGCGAAGGGCTGGAAGCGCCCAGCCAGATGTTGATCTCAGACTCTCGAACTTGGCGGCGGAACGGCCGGTGGGTTTGCGCCATTTGGCGCGACCCACCGGCCGTTCCCACGCGTCACGGTTTCGAAACCCGAACTCCATCGGTCGAGAACACGACAGGTTCGTTGGTGCTCGAACTAGACACGTAGTAGTACACTGCGACCCATCCGGCGGACTGGAAGCCGCTGGTGGAATCGGTGGCGGTGCGCGTCCAGGCAGTCGGCTCGGTGCCGCCGGACTTCCAGACCTTCGCCTTCAGAGTCGTCGGGCTGGTGCCCGTGACCTGGAGACGCACCTCGAGCCGTTCGCCCGCCGAATACGTGAGCCCGCTGACGACGCCGCCGATCAGGTTCGTCTCAGTACCCGATGACATCCGGGTCAGCCACAGGTTGACCGCCCCGGTGGAGGTGATCTGCACCTTCGCGCGGTAGTCGGCTGTCGTAGAGATCCGCCGACCGATCACGCTGATGTACTGGCCGCCGCCGGTCGCCACCTTGTCCGGACCGATCGACAAGCTGACGTCGGACTCCGTGGTCGACACACCGGTGAGGCTCGCCGTGTAGCCGTCGCCCTTGTTGAGGCTAACCAGACCCCGACCATTGGCCACCGACCACCTGGCCGCCGGGCCCGAGAGAGTCCACGCGCCACCGGTGTCCGCGCTGCCCCAGCTGTTGCTGGCTGTGCGCCCGAAGTCGTCACTGGCGAGAACCTGATTCGCAGGCGGAGCCGCCACCGTGACCGAATGGGTCTCAGTAGCAGTCGCACCATCATCATCGGTCACCGTCAACGTCACCGTGTACGTACCAGCAGCAGCATAGGTAAACGAGGTCGTCGCACCCGACGTGCTACCAGTGCCCGCGCCGCCGAAGTCCCACGCGAAGCTCGCGATCGTGCCATCAGCATCGGACGAACCCGAACCGTTCACCGACACCTTCAAATCACTCTCCGCATACGTGAACGCAGCCGTCGGAGCCTGATTCGCAGGCGGAGCCGCCACCGTGACCGAATGGGTCTCAGTAGCAGTCGCACCATCATCATCGGTCACCGTCAACGTCACCGTGTACGTACCAGCAGCAGCATAGGTAAACGAGGTCGTCGCACCCGACGTGCTACCAGTGCCCGCGCCGCCGAAGTCCCACGCGAAGCTCGCGATCGTGCCATCAGAATCACTCGACGTGGAGCCGTTGACCGACACCTTCAAATCACTCTCCGCATGCGTGAACGCAGCCGTCGGAGCCTGATTGGGCAGGCTCCCGCCGCCCGCCTGGAAGTGCCCTGCCACGGTGCTCGGAGAGAGCACCGAGGAGTACACCGCGACCTCGTCGATCGTGCCGTTGAGGAACGCGCTGCCTCCACCCCAGTGGTTGTCACCGCCCACGCGCCAATACCCGCTGTAGTTCTGCGCGTCGGTCTGGGGGTTGGTGCCAACCAGCGCACCGTCGAGGTAAAGCTTCATGCCCTCGGTGGTGTTCTGCGTCGCCACGACGTGGTGCCACTGACCGTTGTTGACGGTGCCGGGCGTCGTGATGGTGTTCATAGAACCGGTCCACACACCGAAGGTCAACGTCCCGTTGGGGCTGACGTAGATGTGCCGGTCGTAACACCCGGACGTACCAGTCTGCGAGCAGCCGAACCCGAGGATCTTGCCGCCGTCGGTGCTGGTGGTCTTGAACCATGCCTCAAGGGAGTAGGTGCGCGGGTTGCTGAACTGCGTGCTGGACGCCACGAACCCGTCGCTGCCGCCGAAGAGAACGGCCTTGTTGGTCGCCGCGTTGAACGCACCGTCCACACCCTGGGTGTACCCGCCCTGGTAGATGCCGGGCGAGTCGTTCGGGCTGGAGTCCGTCGCCGTGGTGGTGGTGTCACCCAGCCGCCAGTACAGGTCGGGGTTGGCGTCCCACACCGCCTGGCCGTAGGTGTCGCTCGGCCGCGTCGGCACATCGAGCGTGCGACCGCTCGCCACATAGTGCGACTGAACGGTCGCCAGCGGAATGGCCGTCGGGTAGATGGCGACGTCGTCGATGTCGCCGGCGAAGTAGGCGTTGCCGCTCCACGGGCTGTCGCCACCGACGCGCCAATACCCAGCGTAGGGCTGCGCGATGGACGTACCGCTGTTGCGGCCGATCTTCTTCCCGTTGACGTACAGCGTGACGCCGGCCGACTCCATCGTGCCCACGACATGGTGCCACGCACCATCATTGAGGGCGCTCGGCGAACTCACGGTGTAGGAGCCGTTGTTCCAGACGCCGAAGGTCACCTTGCCGTTCGGCTCCATGTAGATGTGCCGGTCGTAGCTGGTCGAGGTGCCGGTGTTGGCGTTGCCGAAGCCGACGATCTTGCCACCGCTGGTGCTGGTGGTCTTGAACCAGGCCTCGACGCTGAACACGTCCGGCCCATCGACCGGCGAACTGGTCGCACCGAGTCCGTCGCTGCCGCCGAAGGTGGTCGACTTGTCAGTGTCGCTGCTGATCGCGCCGTCGGCGCTGCGAGTGTAGCCGCCGCTCATCGTAAGGTCGTCGAAGCTGGCCCAATCCAGGGTCGCGCCGGAGGACTCCCCCAGCCGCCACAGGTGCTGCGCTCCATCGTCTCGGACGAGATTGGCGTAGGGGCTCGGCGCGGCGCTACCCACCGTCACGGTGTTCGACTTCAGGCTCCACAATGAGTTCCCGTTGGCGTCGGTGATCTTCACCTGGTAGGTCACGCTGGTCCCGACCGTCAGATTCTTGTCGATGTAACCCAGCCGCGGCAGCGTCCAGAAGTTCGACTTCGCCGTCTGCGTGTTGATCAACGTGTTGTTACGGTACAGGGCGTAGGTCAGCTCTTCATCATCCATGTCCCAAGCGGAGCCGAACGAGACTCGAACCTCACCCGCGGCGAGCGAGGCCGCGGTGGTCGTCGGGGTGGCGGTGGCCGGGATCGTCGTATAGGTGGGCCCGGAGGTGTTCGGCGCCCCGGCACGGTTGCGGAACCGGACCAGGCCCTGCTGGGCTGTGCCGTTCACCCGTGGGAACTCGCCGCCGAAAACGACCCACTGCCCGTCGGCAGAGGCGTTGACCGCCCACGCCGCCTGCCCCGAGCTCGTGTACGAACCGAACGCGAAGTTCGGGTACCAGTGCAGCAACGCGGCGTACGGCAGACCGATCAGCCCGTAGGTGCCGCCCCAGCCGTAGGCGTCATTCTTGGTCGTGACCCCCGTTGCGTGGGAGTACTGGGCGCCGGCCTTCTGCCAGCGCACCCGCGGATTGGTGTCCGGGAACCCGTTGACGACGGTGCAGTCGTGCTGATGGGAGGCGTTGTAGAGCACGTCGCCGGCCTGCGCGATGTCGTAGGTGTCACCAAGACAGTCATTGAGCCAGTTGATCTCACCGCTCATGGGATCGATCGCGAACGTCCCTTCAAACGAGGCGCCCGCACCGAAGGCGTAACTGGTGCCGTAGATCTGCGTGGAGTCGGCCTTGACCGCCGTGATGGCGCCGTTAGCTCCAGCCACACGGATCTTCTCCTGCGCGGGCCACGGGTAGAGGACCGTGCTGTCCGACGCGCTGACCGAGCCCATGCCGTAGGCGGCCTGACCATTCAGCGTGGTGAACGACCCGGCGGGAATGACGCGGGTCTTGTCCGGCGTCATCGTCATCGCCCAGACGTAGCCGCCAGCCGCCGACGGTGCCCAGGTGGTGGAAATAGCACCCGTGCTGGTTGAGTAGGCCACCAGGCGGGTTCGTGCGACGCCGTTCGCGGAGAGAAAGTTGCCACCCACGTAGATCGTGCTAGACGTGATGCCGAGGCCGCGCACCTGTCCGCTGACGTTGGGTGTTGTGCCCAAGCTCACCAGGGAGCCGTCGGTCGGATTGAGAGCCGCGAGATGGCCCCGGGCCGACCCGTTGACGGTGGTGAAATCACCGCCGACCCACAGCCGACTGCCGTCGGCAGAAGCCCGGATGACCAAGCCCTGGGCATTCAGCGACGCGGCGAACGCCGCGACCCGGGCTCCGGTCGAGAGACTGTAGGCGAAGATGTTGTTGGCGGTGACCTCGCCGGTGCCACCCGCGGACACGCCCGGTGGCCTCGCCTTCGTGAACGAGCCGGTCACGTACACCGTGTCACCGATGATCGCCTGGCTCCACACCACGCCGTTGATCTGCCAGGTCGGCAGCGCATCGGCGGTGACTGTGGCGGGCGTAGTGGCGGCTGCCGCCTCGGGCTCGGCCGCTTCGCTGCGTACGACGGGTAACGCGAAAGCTGTCAGCAAGGCTGCAAGCAAGATGGTCACGCCGGCACGTAGGCGGGCGCGCATGGACGAATGGATCATGGCATTCCTTGTATTTGGGCCGCCATAGCGGCCGACGTGTCTCCCCCGCGTGCGACGGGCGTCCAAAGTCCCCTATAGCCACCGCCGCGACACGCTCGCCCTGGGCTCGACCTGACCATCGCCGTGGAACCAGATCTGAGCACAAGCCCGAGTGGGGCAGAGTTTAAGACCGCCGGGCTAGAAGAGCAACCGCAATTGCCGCAAATGAAATGTCCGGAAGGGTCGCTTCCTTACCTAGATCACCGGGTCCACGTGGCGTCCAACATTGTTACCCGTTGTCACACTGACCATCAGGCTCGTGGCGGCAGCCCGCACCCCTCAATAAAAGCCCGGCCATACTGTTTGGCCGAGAAGGTCTCGGCCACCGTGACGGCATCGCCCAAGGCCGCAGAGCGCCAGGAGGGCCAGTCGTCCACGATTGTGTGTACCGCGCCTGAGTTGCACAGGTTTAGTGCCCCAGTGCTCGGAGGACTTGGCGGGTGTCTGGGTCGATGACGGGTTGGGCGTCGAGGCGGTAGCCGCCGATGGTGATGGTGACCTGCCGCCGCGGCCGCAGCGTGGTGATAAGCTTGCGCAGGCTCCGTCCGGAACGGACTTGTAGGTCACGGGCGATCGCGAGCGCGGCGAACACGATGGTCAAATGGGCTTCGATCGCTTCCCGGGTGTGGTGAAAGATCGGCCGGGCTGCCAGGTCAGTTTTGGACATCCGGAACGATTGCTCGATCCGCCACAAATCGTGATAGCTGGCAATGATGTCAGCCGCCGGCATCGTGGCTGCGGGAATGTTGGTGACGTAGCCTTTCAGCCCGGCCAGCCGGCGGGGCCCGTTCCACCGACGTGTTATCCAGGCTCAACTGCGCACCGTCGGTTTTCACGAAGCGGGCCTTCTTCGCGGGCCGGTCACCATCGATGATCGCTTGGGCCCGATTCGTTTGCGCAGTCAACGTGTGGGCGTCACGGACGGCGCGTTTGCGGGAGTACTGCCAGATCGCCCGCCACGTCGTGAGGTCGGTCCTCTCATTCCATACCGGTTCCCGCTTGGTGTTGACCCTGGCCGGGTCCGGCTGGTGCCGGCCCCGCATCGTGACGGTGTCGATGATCTGCCCGTTGACGAAGCTCTCACCGTGCCAGCGGAAGTGTTTGGCCAAGTCATAGGGTGCTTTCGTCATCCGCGACCCAACGATGAACCGCAGGTCCGCGTCCGCGATGGCTTGCAGGTTCTCCCCAGACAGCATCCCGGCATCCGCGACCACGACCATGTGGGCCACCCGGTTACGGGCCTGGAAATCGGTCAGGACCGGGATGATCGTCCCGGTCTCGGCTTTGTTGCCCTCGTAACAGGCAATCTCCAACGGAAACCCCGAAGCATCGACCAGCAGCCCGACCACGATCTGCGGATCAACGCGACGCTCCTTGGAGTAACCCACCTTCCGCAGCCCGTCTTCTTTCTCGGCCTCGAAATAGGGGGTCGTGGTGTCGTAAAGCAAGAGGCTCACATCCCCACCCGCATCACTCCAGACGTGCCGGAAACAGGCCGCGGCGAGCTGTGCTCGGTAATCTTTGCCGGCGCAGCGCTTCAACGCCTTGTAGTAAGTGTTGTGATGCGACGGTGTGATCCCGAGCTCGTTGATCACACGGAGGCTGTCGAGTTTCGAGGTCGGCTCCACCAGCCGGGCCAGCACCAGCTGGAAGAACGCCTCATCATCGATCACGCCGAACCCGAGCCGCTCCCACGACCCACGAATCACCTCGACCAGCAGCTGCGAGCGCGACGACTCCACGACCGCGGTCCCGGCAGGCGCTCCACGCCCGCCCAGGCCGAGGTCCATCTGCTCCTGGCCGGCGTTAAGCTTCTGAGTGCCGATCTCGACCAGCGCGGCCAGTTCGCCCTCACTGTGAGCCGAGCCGAGATGCTCCACGATCCACCGCTGGCCGTGCTTCTTCTCCACAATCTGCACCGCCACCGCACCCGAAGCGGTCCTCACCTTCCGCAGAAACGGGCTCACAACCCCTGATCCTACCGACCGATTAGTGCCCCAAACACCCCGCCCAAACCGTCCTGACAAGCACCAATGCGGCAAAGATCGCCAGAAACGCCATCACCTGTGCAAGTCAGGTTTAAGGCCGCCGGGCTAGAAGAGCAACCGCAATTGCCGCAAATGAAATGTCCGGAAGGGTCACTTCCTTACCCAGATCACCGGGTCCACGTGGCGTCCAACATTGTTACCCGTTGTCACACTGACCATCAGGCTCGTGGCGACAGCCCGCACCCCTTAATAAAAGCCCGGCCATACTGTTTGGCCGAGAAGGTCTCGGCCACCGTGACGGCATCGCCCAGGGCCGCAGAGCGCCAGGAGGGCCAGTCGTCCACGATTGTGTGTACCGCGTCGGCGAAGGCGTCGGCATCACCGGCAGGCACCCGAATGGCGCTGGTTGCGGCATGGCTGGCCTCTTTCAAACCGGCGATGTCGCTGACCACCAGCGGACGCGCAGCCAGCGACGCCTCCACCGCGGTGTTGCCGAACGGCTCGTTGACCACCGAGGAGATCAGCACGATGTCATTGTCGGCCACAGTTGACCAGATCGACGGCCGGAAGCCGAGGAACTCCACCTCTTCGCGCAGACCCAACTCGGTCACCCGATCGCGCAGGCCCTGCTCGTAGACCTCGTTGCCTGGAAACACGGCCCCGAGCAACTGAAGTCGCACCCGGCGTCCGCTGCGCTTGAGTGTGTCAACCGCATCGATCAGCACATGCGGGCCCTTGCGGTGCGACAGCCGGCCCATGTACATAAGCCGCACGTCGCCTTCGAGCGTCTCTCGCGGCGGCACCACGTCTGGCGGGCCCTCGACGGCGTTGTAGGCGATTGTGGTGCGACCGGCCAGCCACGGGGCCGACTCGGCCAGCACCCCCAGCGCGAATCGACTGTTGATCACGATGCGGTGGCAGAACGCCAACGGCATGTAGAGGGCTGCGCGCAGCACCGGGTTCGCGGTGCCTTCAGCCTCGTGCACGTGGCACACCACCTGCCGTCCGGCCAGTCGGGCCAGCGGAAACCACAGTGGTGGAGTGATCGTGTTGACCACCACGGTGCCCGCGTTGGTGTGCTTCAGCAGCCCCCACGACGGCCCCCACGACTGCAGGGTCTCGCGGGCCAGCCGCACCAGCCCGGACGGCGACAACAGGCTCTTGCGAATGATGGGGGTCGGCTGCTCGAGCACCGTCGCCCCCGCCTCGGTGAGCAGGGCGATCAGCGGGCCCGGACCCGGCACCGTGACGAACACGCGATAACCCGCACCGACCAGTGCTCTCACGCTCTCGACCGTCATTCGGTCGGAGCCGTACAGATCGGCGCCCGGGTTAGCGATCAGAACGGTGCGCGGGTCGCCCGCCATCACTTCGTCCAGTACTTGTCAACCAGTTCGCGGGTGCTGGCGATGTTGCGCCGGGACGAGGCGCCGAACACGATCGCCTCGATGTTGGGCTGCTCACAGACCCACTGAATGGCCTCGTCAGCCGGAATGGCGCCCGAGGCGTACACCGACATCGCGACGGGGCGGAAGTCGTGCGACTGCAGGGCGGCGTGGTATGCCTCCATGCCGCCCGACATGCGGAACCCGATCTTGTTGATGTTGGCGCAGATCAGCGGCGATGCGATGCCCTGCTTGTCGAGCACTCCGGCCAGCATCGGCAGGTTCATGGTGATGAAACCGGGTTCGGCGTTGTAGCGGCTGCGCACGTGGTCGGCGAAGATGCTGAACGCATCATTGAAACCCATGCCGAGCAACAGGTCAGTGACCACGTTCTGTAGCCAGATCACCGGCGTGGGCAGCCCCTCGAACATCTTCATCTCGGCGTCGATCAGCAGGGTGACGATGCCCTCGATGTCTTTGCCAACCAGTGACGTGGTGCCGCGCATGGCGGCATCGATGAAGCCCTCGCTGGGCAGAAAGCGAGTGAGCGCACCCATCATGCCGTCGGTGGTGATGGCGTTGGCGTACTTGTGCGCGTAGGGCATGCCAGGAAAGAAAGTGAAGTCGGGGTACTGCTCACGGTTAACCCGAAAGTAGTCGGCGACCTCACCGATGCGATCGTGCGTGGTGCACATGAACGTGGTGACGCCCTCGTCGTAGGCGTCCTTCAACACGTCGATCACAGCATCGGTGCGCTGAAAACGCATCTGCTGTTGCCGTGCCTTCTCTTCCGACATGTGGTTCACGCCGAAGAACTGGTTGTCTCCGAATAGCAGCTTGTCCATTGCCGACCTCACTTCTTGCCGGGCAGCAGGGCCCGCACCCGCTTGATGCCGGAAGCCACCGCATCCCGGACCTGCGCCGGCAGCGACCGCTTCACCGACTCTTTGACAACTTCATCGCTGACCAGCACGCGCGGCCCTCGCTTCGAGTCCTCGATCATGCGTTCGATCAGCCGGTCGGTGACCACCGCCGAAGCGAAGGTGTTGACACCCTCGGTCTCTGCCTTCTCGACACGCTCGATAAAGTGCGCCAGTTGGGCGGTGTACTCTTCGCCCCGCAGGTAGAAGTTGACCTGTTCGGTCAGTTCGGTGGTGTAGCGCACGTTCCACCCGGATTGGTAGCCCTGCGGAATAGCCGAGTCCTCACGCAGGTACACCTGCACCTCTTGGCGGTCGGCGAAGATGCGTCCTCCGGTGCCCCACAAGGTGATGCGCGTGGTCATCTTGCGCACCGACTCGTCCGACCAGTTGACCGACACCGACACGGTCTGGCCACCCGGGTAATAGACGGTGGACGACACCTCGTCGTCGATCTCTGCGCTGAATACACTGTTCAGCACGGTGCCACCGACCCCCTGCGGCTCGCCGAGGTACCAGTTGATCAGGTTCAGCGGGTGTGCAGCGTAGTCGTACAAACAGCCGCCGCCCTCGGTGCTCTTGCTGCGCCAGGTGCCGCCCTGCGGCTTCAGCACCACCGGGCCGTACGCCTCGGCCAGGCCGTGGGTGACTGTGCCAATCGCGCCGGCGTCGAGCAATCGCTTCACCTCGCCGAATGCGCCGACGAAGCGGTTGTGGTAACCGACCTGGGTGACCAGGCCCTTGCTGTTGGCCAGCGCAACCAACTCGTCGCCTTCGGCGCTGGCCAGCGTGAACGGCTTCTCGCAGAACACCGAGACGCCGGCCTCTAGCAACTGCTTCACCATCGGGTAGTGCAGTCGAGACGGCGTCGCAACGATCGCGGCGTCCGGCTGCTGCTCGGCCAGCAGCTTGTCGAGTGAGGTGTAGGTGTTCATCCCCGTGTATTTCTTCAGTACGCCCAGCAAGTAGGTGGTGGCGTTGACGATGCCAACGACCTCCACGTCGGGCAGTGCCCGCACCATGGACAGGTGCGAGATGCCCATCTTGCCGAGGCCGATAACGGCCACTTTCACCATCGTTCAGCGCCTTCCGGTTCGTGTCTTCTTGAGGTTCGTGGGTAGATAGCGGTCCAGCAGCAAGCGGTATTGCTCGCCGATCTGGAACCAGGTGAGGCCGGATAGGTAACGCTCGCAAGCTGCATGGCTCATGGCCGTCAGTTGACCTTCTTGGCCGAGAATCGCATCGAGTTCGCGGGCCACGTCCGCAGCCGTCGTGAAGTACGCCTGTGCCGGCCCGGCCGTCCAGCGGTTGTAGGCGTTGTCGTGAGCGAGCACCGGGTTGCCGGCACCCAGAGCCTCGACCAAGGAAGGGTTGGTACCACCGACCGTATGCCCGTGCAGATACATGGCGCTGTGGAAGCGAAGCGGCTGGACCACGTCCGGGTCGAAGATCGCGCCGAGGAACACGACGTCGTCAGAGGCAGCCTCGACCACCTGCCGGTGGTAGTCGTCGGTCTCCGGGTCGTAGTTGCCGAGGATCGCCAGCTTGAAATCACGGGGCTCTGAGGAGAAACCCTGGACCAGTTCCACGATTGAGTTCTCGGGGATCGGTCGGCAGATCAGGGTCAGATAGCGCCCCGGTTCGAGTCCCAACGCTCGCACGGGAGCCTCGTCGGCCTCAAGCACCTCGTCCGCACCGTAGGCGATCATGGTGACCTTCCGCTTCGGCGCGCGGGTCCACAGATATTTCTCGATCTCAGGGTGATCGGCGATCAGGTGATTCCCCACCGCAGCGGAGAAACGCTCGTTGATGTACAAGATCGCTTGGCGGACGAATCCCCATCGGGCTCGCGACCACTCAATGCCGTCCATGTTGATAACCATGGGAATCTTCTTGAACCGCTGCCAGGTGTTGAAAACGCCGGTGTTGTAACCGAACACCAAGCAAAGGTCGTCGAACTGACTGGCGTGCTTCACACACTTGAGGTCGAACAGCGAGGTGCCGCGCCAACCAGGCAAGGCGACCGGCACGTTGACCCGCTCAATGCCCCGCCACTCGTCATAGGTGATGTCGCCTTGGCCGTTGACCTGGCAATAGATGATCACTCGCCAACCGGCTGCCAGCAAATGCAGACCGACCTTCTCGGCCGCCGTCTCGAAACCACCGTAGTTCGCCGGGACGCCATGCGTGCCGAGGATGCGGACACAGGGACGCTGGTCTACCTCGATCTGGCGCTGGGCAGCATCATGAGTGGTGGGGGTGTGGCTCTCAGGCAAGCCCATGACTCCTTACGAATTTGGTGCGGTGGCGCAGCGAACACTGTCGCCAGCATCTAATCGGTCCTGCTCAGCCTAGCTGGAAGTGCCGGGCGAGCCGCCAACTTAGCGAGTTGCGAGAATCTGCCGCAATGCGGTGGATGAGGTATGCGCGGTGTATGGGAAGTAGTGCACAGCCGCGCCCACGCTGGACATCTCGGACTCGAGCTGATCGCCCTTGGGCGTACCCCGCCAATCGTCTCCCTTGAACAGGACGTCGAAGTGGACCCGTTCCCAGACGTCCAGCTTACTGCTGGAGAAGTTGACGACGACCGCATCGACGGCATCCATCGCAGCCACCACCTCCATCCGCTCGGCAAGCGGAACGATCGGGTACTTGCCCTTGGCGTGGAAGAGCGCCTCGTCGGTAACCACACCCACAACCAGCCGCGTGCAGTTCCGACGTGCCCGCTTGAGGATGTTGAGGTGGCCGATGTGGAACATGTCCCACGCACCCGGGACGTAGCCGACAACACCGTCGGCAGTAGGCATGACGCTGATGCGGCCGATGTCGTCTGCCACCCTGCCGACCGCACGCGGCTTCAGCCAGCGGTTGACCGGAACTGAGCCGAGACCCACATCAGTGCGTCCGAAGATCACGTCGTTACTGGTTCGCTTGAGCGGATCGGCCGGGTTGAAAATGGCGGCGACGTTGACGTCGCGGATTGACCCGACGATCTCCACGCGCTCAGCGGCCGGAATTACAGGCACACGACCGGTGGCACCGAATATCGCGTCGTCGGAAAGCACGCGAGCTTCCACTCGATCAACACCTTCGGCGGCCTGTTGGACGACGTCCAAGTCCCTCACGTTGACCATGTCGAAGGCAGACAACACATAGCCCGTTCTCACTTGACATTCCCCCCGGATCACAGCCAGCCCCCCGCTGGCAGCGTGGCCATCCTCCCACGAAAGGGACCCGGACTCAAATATCAACTTTGCAACGCAATCGCGCGCACATCGTGTCGAACGAACAAAGTTGCCAGCCACGTGGTGACTATGGAACACTAGTTGCCAGCAGGGACCGGGGGTACCTGCTGCGGGCTCGGGGGAGTCTGCACCATCTCGGGGGGGATTCTTCACCATGACTACTCTGGACGTGCGCGTTCAGGCCGCTCGCCAGCGCCTGACCAACCACACCATGTCCGCGCGACGGAGCGCGACCCTTCGTCAAACCAGCGTACTTTTGCTGGACGCCAGCATTCTTGCCGTGGCGACTCTCGCCGCCTACAACGTGCGGTGGGTCTTCGGCTTCCTTACAGCCTCGACCGAGAACGCCAGCGTCGCTTGGGCCTACTACGTCATCCCGGTCGCCTGGATGTCGCTGCTGGCCATGTGCGGCGCCTACTCGCTGCACCACCTGCAGACCGGGATGGTCGAGTACCAGCGGGTAGCGCTGGGGGCGGGGCTGCTCGCCGGGGCAATCGGAGTAACCTGCTATCTGGCCGGCCACAACGGCGGCCAGGACTTCTTCGCCGCACTCTTCCTCATCAGTGTGCCTGCGCTGCTCGTTGGACGCCTCGCTCGTCGCCGATCACTGAAGCACATGCGCGCCAAGGGCCTGTTCCAGACCTCGGTGCTGGTCGCCGGCTCACCGTCGCACATCGATGATGTGGCCCGCGTGCTGCGCCGCGAGAAGTGGCTCGGCTACCAGGTTGTCGGCGCCGTGACCTCGACTTCCATTGAGGAGACTCCGGCCGGTCTGCCGGTCCTGGGCCGCGTGTCGGACGTCGTCAACCTGGTGAGCGACTCGTCTGTTGACACCGTGATCTTCGCCGAGGGTTCGTTCCCCGACAGCCAGCACTTCAAGCGAATGGCGTGGGAACTCGAGGACCTCGAAGTTCAGATGATCGTCGCTCCGGCGCTCACCGACATCAGCTCGCAGCGGCTCAGCTCGCGTCCGGTTGCCGGGTTGCCGCTGGTCTACGTCGAGCAGCCGCAGGCGGTTGCGGCGTCCCGGTGGAGCAAGCGTGCCTTCGACATGATCGGTTCGGGCCTGCTGCTGCTGGTTGCGGCGCCGATCATCGCGCTCGTCGCCCTCGCGGTGAAGCTGGAAGACCGTGGCCCGGTCTTCTTCAAGCAGACCCGGGTCGGTCGCCGCGGCGAGGAGTTCCAGTGCCTCAAGGTCCGCTCCATGGTGGTCGACGCCGAGGCTCGGAAGGCTGAGCTCGAAGCGCAGAACGAGGGCGCCGGCGTCCTGTTCAAGATGGCCAAGGATCCGCGGATCACCAAGGTCGGCCACTTCATCCGCCGCTTCTCGATCGACGAACTGCCGCAGCTGTGGAACGTGTTCCGTGGCGACATGAGCCTGGTCGGTCCTCGTCCGGCTCTGCCCAAGGAAGTCGCTCAGTACGACAGCGACACCGTGCGTTGACTCGACGTGCTGCCCGGGCTCACCGGTCTGTGGCAGGTGTCCGGCCGCTCGAACCTCTCCTGGGAGGAAACCGTCCGACTGGACGTCTACTACGTCGATAACTGGTCGATCATGCAGGACCTGACGATTCTGATGAAGACGGCACGCGCCGTGTTCGGATCCGACGGCGCCTACTGACCGACTAAACCACCCCCTTCCATAGACGAGCCCATCCCCCCGGGCTCCCGGGCGGTGCGGGGCCTACGGGCCCCGCACTGCTCTTTTTTGCGTGGGGGCCTGAAGGGCTCTCGACAAGCTCGACCAACGAGTTGGGGTGTCGACAAGCTCGACCTACGGGTTGGGGTGGGGTCTCGACTGAACTCGTCCGACGATGGTCTGGCGTACCCTCGGGCCATGACCCACACCGAGATCAGCACTCCCCTGCCGGGCGTCGAGGACGGTGCCGGTCGCAGCCGCATCGTCGACCACGGCGCGCATGTGACGGCCTGGCAGCCGGCCGGTGCGTCCAGGCCCGTGTTGTGGCTCAGTTCGGCCAGCGCCTATCAGGCCGGCAAGGCGATCCGCGGTGGCATTCCGATCTGCTTCCCGTGGTTCGGACCGGGACTCACCGGCGACAAGAAGCCCGCGCACGGCTTCGTCCGGGCCGTCCCCTGGCGACGCGGCGAAGCTGCCGACGACGGCGATACCCTGCGTGTCGACTACACCATCGATCCCGACATCACCGGTAGCCAGCCAGAGTTCTCGTACGACTACCGGGCCCAATTGACCGCCGAGTTCACGCCCACGCAGCTCCGGGTCACGGTCTGGGCGGCCAACACCGGCGACGAGCCGTTCACCATCGAGGAGGCCTTGCACACCTACCTCGCGGTGAGCGACGTCCGGGCGATCACCATCGAGGGTCTGGACGGCGCCACCTACCTCGACAAGAACCTCCCCGATCCGGCGTTCGACCAGACCCAGGACGGGCCTGTGCAGCTCACCGGGCCCACGGACCGGGTCCACCTGCACAGCGGACCGGTGACCGTCGTCGACCCCGGTTTCGGACGCCGCATCCGGCTCAGCAGCGAAGGCTCAGCCGACGTTGTGGTGTGGAACCCGTGGGAGGACGCCGCCGCGGGCATGGCCGACATGGGTCCCGGCGAGTGGACCGGCATGGTCTGCGTCGAGGCCGCCAACGTTTTCGCGGACGCGGTGACGCTGCCGCCGGGCGAGGAATGGACGATGACCCAGCGGATCGAGGTTCTTCCACTCGAGGCATGAGCTGACCTGCTCGGAGGCAGTGAGACGCTTCAGCGCGGCTGTCGCTGGTTGAGCTTGCCGAAACCCCATATCCACGGGGTCTCGCCATAGCTCGGGTCTCGCCATAGCTCGGGTCTCGACAAGCTCGACCGACAAGGGCCGTCCTCGGTTTCGACAAGCGCGACCGGCGCTGGCTAACGTGAGCGGCATGGACCTGCACGCCGCCTTGGCACGGGTCGGGGTGCGGGTGCCGGACATCCTGCTGCCCCGTCCGGGAATCGATCTGAACGCCTGGGCCGTCGTCGCCTGCGACCAGTTCACCAGCCAGCCCGAGTACTGGTGGGAGGCCGCCGAACTGGTGGCCGGCCGTCCGTCCACGCTGAACCTGATCTTCCCCGAGGTGTACCTCGCCGAGCCCGACCCGGAGGCCCGGATCCGCTCGATCAACACCGCGATGGCCGCGTGTCTCGACAACGGGTTCCTGGAGACACACCCGGCCACCATGGTTCTCGTCCGGCGGTCAACGCAGCACGGTGCCGTCCGGTGGGGGCTGATGGTGGCGCTCGATCTTGAGCAGTACTCGTGGGGTGAGCACGACCTGACGCTGATCCGTGCCACCGAGGGGACGATTCTGGACCGGCTGCCACCGCGGGTCGCGGTCCGCCGGGAAGCGCCGCTGGAACTCCCGCACATCATGGTGCTGATCGACGACCCCGACCGCGCGGTGATCGAGCCGCTCGCCGCCGCGTCCGAACGACTCAGCCAGCTGTACGACACCGAACTGATGCTCGGCGGCGGACGCGTCACCGGCTGGGCGGTCGACTCCGCCGCCGATCTCGCCGACGTCGCGTCCGGGCTGGACCGCCTGCATCAGGCACTCGACCCGGCCAATCCGCTGCTGTTCGCGATGGGCGACGGCAACCACAGCTTCGCCACCGCCAAGAGCATCTGGAACGATCTGCGGACCACCCTGCCGCCCGAACAGTGGGCCGATCACCCGGCCCGGTACTGCCTGGTCGAACTGGAGAACATCCACGACCCGGGGCTGGAGTTCGAACCGATCCACCGCGTCCTGTTCCACACGTCGCGGGACTCGTTCGAGACGGCGCTCGCTTCGCAGTGCGCGAGCTTCGAGCGCATTCCGGTGGGCTCCGCGGACGAGGTGCTGACCGCCATCGAGGCGCCCGGCTCACAACTGTTCGGCTACGTCGATGAGGGTGGCTACGCCGTCTACCGGCTCAACGAACCGCGGGCCAGTATCGCCGCCGGCACGCTGCAGCGGGTCATCGACACCTTGCTGCAGAGCGGGAGTTCCGAGGTCGACTACATCCACGGCACTGACGTCACCGCCGAACTCGGCGCGCTGCCCGGCAACATCGGACTCTTCCTCCCCGAGGTCGCCAAGGACTCGTTCTTCGGCTCGATCGTCGCCGACGGAGCCCTGCCCCGGAAGACGTTCTCGTTAGGTGAGGCGCAGGACAAGCGGTACTACCTGGAGGCCCGACGGCTCAGCTGAGAAGTCACTACAGTTCGCTGCGGCCCTCCCGGATAAGTGCCTCGTAGTCGCGTCCGCCGTAGTAGATTCCGTGAATCTCACGACTTGTTCTCGGTACCGCGCCCGCCGCGTAGGCCCAGGAGGTACCGGCGCACGTCCTCGGACTCGATCCCCCGCGAGGGATCGGCGCGCAGTTCGTCGTAGGAGGCCATCACCTCAGTGCGCAGCCACTCTTCAACTGCTGACTCGCGAGCGAAGAGGGCTCGCAACCCCTCACGAACGACCTCACTCTCACTCGCGTATGAGCCGGAGGCAACGCGTTGCTTGACGGCATCTGCCATGCCGATGGGGAGGGTGATGCTCACCTGCTTGGTAGTACGCACAATCCAGCCTCACTTCCAGTATGACTTAATCCTACTCCAGGGTGGCGAGGCTCTGGATGCACCCGGGAGCGTGATGCCGAAGGTTCGGGCGTAGAAGGCGAGCTCGGCCTCCAAGGCTGCCTGGATGGTCTCGGCTTTCCGGAAGCCGTGGCCCTCGCCCGCGAAGACGATCAGCTCGACGTCCAGGCCCTTGGCGGCCACCGCGGCGGCCATGGTTTCGGCCTGGTTGAGCGGGACGACGGCGTCGTCGGCGCCCTGCAGGATCAGCATCGGGCAGTTCAGCGCGTCCACATGGTTGATCGGGGAGCGCCCGGCGTAGGTGGCCGCCGCCTCGGGCCAGGGACCGACCAGGCCGTCGAGGTAGCGCGCCTCGAATTTGTGCGTATCGGACGCCAACGCTGCCAGGTCGCCGATGCCGTACCGGCTGCAGCCGGCCGCGAAGACCTCGGACGTGGTCAGCGCCCGGAGCGTGGTGTACCCGCCGGCGCTGCCACCTCGGATCGCCATGCGGGCGCCGTCCACCCTGCCCTGGGCGTCCAGGGAGCGGGCTCCGGCGACGCAGTCGGCGACATCGAGGACGCCCCACTCCCCGCGCAACCGGTCCCGGTACTCGCGTCCATAGCCGCTGCTGCCGCTGTAGTTGACGTCGAGGACGGCGAACCCGCGGGTGGTCCAGAACTGGACGGCCAGGCTGAACCCCGCGGTGGAGAAGGCGGTCGGGCCGCCGTGGCTGACCACGATCAGGGGCGGGAGCTCGACCGACGAAGGGTTCGTGGGTGCGTAGAACCAGCCGCGCACCTCGCCGGCGGGCCCGTCCCAGGTGACGGGTTCGGCGACGCTCACCCACTCCGGGCCGAGGGTCCGGGGCGCTGCCGAGTCGGCGATCCGCAGGTCGGAGCCGCTGATTTCGACGATCGCGTCCGGGGCGTCGGCGAACTGGACCAGGGCCGCGATTCTGTCGCCGGCGGCGTCCAGGCTGTCGCAGTCGACCACGCCGGGTGCCAGCTCGCGGTAGCCGTTGGCGGTGAGCAGCATCGGTGCGCTGCGGCCGTCGATCCGGGGGCGCAGGACTACGTCGCCGGCCCCGGTCAGTGCGATGGGGCGGCGTCCGAACACCCAGAACGGCTCAACCAGATCGGCATCGCCGCTGGTCAGCTGCGTGACCCGGGCATCCGGACCTTCGGCGTACAGCTCCCAGAAGCCGGAACGGTCCGAGCAGAACAGCAACTCCCGTCCACGCCACAGCGGATGCACCGCCGATTCCCCCGGTCCACCGGCGACGGTGCGGACGTCGTCCAGCACCACCCCCGCAGTCGAGACACTCATCCGTCCCGTCCGGATCAGGCAGGCGTCCCACGGCATGTCGGGGTGCCGCCACTCCATCCAGGCGAGCCGTCCATGCTCACTCAGCTCGGGGCAGGCGTAGAAGTCGGCGCCCTCGGCGATCACGTCGCCGCTCTGTCCAGAGCCATCCAAGCGCAGTACGACAAGGCTGTTCACCGGCTCACCCGGCCCCGATTGATCCTCCCGGACGGCGATCACCACACCCAAGTCGGGCCAGACCCGCAGGTCGGCGAAGCGCAGCCGCGCCCCCTCGGGAGTCAGCGCGTTCCAGCCGTTGTCACCCAATCGCAGCACCTGACCGGACGGGTCCGAGCTGACCACGACCACGCCGCCACGGACATCCCAGGCTCCCCCGCCGTACTCATGCACGCGGGTCCGTACGTTCAATCCGGGTGCCACCTCGGTGACCGCACCCTCCCGCTCGCGCATCAGCGCGACCCGTCCCGCCTCGGCCGGACGACCCTGCGTCCAATAGAGGTCGGCACCGTCGAAGCGCGGTCCGCCGAGCCGGACGCCGCTCATCGCAAGATCGGCGGCCGAGATCGGTGACGGCCAAGAGCCGTGGGGCAGGGAGGTCATTCCCCCACAGTAGGGTGCTCAACTCGCCCGTTGCGTACACCCGAAGCCTCGCTGAGCGTTCCGCTCTCGGGGACTATGACGATCTCCCAGCTCGAATGATCGGTGCCGGCCTCAACAGTGTCGTAGTAGTCGATGACCTGCCGGCGTGCCTTGTCGAGAGTCCGGACCTGGGTGATCGGATCGCCGTCCCGGCGGAGCTCCCAGCCACCGAGCCAGGGGTGAGGGGTGATGGTGATCATCGCGCCTCCTTCGATCCGTTCCGCTCGTAGATGCTGCTAGGACTCGCAGCCCGAAATCGCCGCCGATATCTCACCTACCCAGACCTAGTTCGATCCGGATCGCGAGACGCTGCCCTTCGAGTGGCGGACCTCTTGCAGAACCGACCCCGGCCGTCCGCATTACTACTATCGTTCGTAGTAGTACACGTCTGGAGAGGCACCGATGTCCCGCGTCCTGAACAAGAAGCTGCGCAAGAAGATCACCACCGCCGCCGAGGCCGCCAAGCTGATCAAGCCCGGCACCAACGTCGGGATGAGCGGGTTCACCGGTGCCGGCTACCCCAAAGAGGTGCCCGGCGCGCTCGCGGCGGAGATCAAGGCGGCCCATGAACGGGGCGACGACTTCACCATCGGCCTGTTCACCGGCGCGTCCACCGCCCCCGAACTCGACGGCACGCTCGCGGAGGTCGACGGCGTCAGCTTCCGGACGCCGTATCAGTCCGACCCGATCATGCGCCGCAAGATCAACGACGGCACGTCGGAGTACGCCGACATCCACCTCTCCCACCTGGCGCCCATGATCTGGGCCGGGTCGGTGGGCAAGCTGCACACCGCGGTGGTCGAGGTGACTTCCATCAGGGAGGACGGCCTGTTGGTGCCGTCGTCGTCGGTGGGCAACAACAAGACGTTCCTCGAACGGGCCGACCAGATCATTCTCGAGGTGAACTCGTGGCAGTCCGCCGAACTGGAGGGCATGCACGACATCTATTACGGTGCGCGGCTGCCACCCGAGCGCCAGCCGGTGATGCTCACCCACACCGGCGACCGGATCGGGCAGCGCACCTACCGCCTCGACCCCGACAAGGTGGTGGCCGTCATCGAAACGGACTCCCCCGATCGGAACACGCCGTTCAAGCCGGCCGACGAAGACTCGAAGAAGATGGCCGGCTTCTACCTGGAGTTCCTCTCTCACGAGGTGAAGAAGGGGCGCCTGCCCCGCGATCTGCTGCCGCTGCAGTCCGGGGTCGGCAATGTCGCCAACGCGGTGCTCACCGGACTACTCGAAGGCCCGTTCGACTACCTCACCTCCTACACCGAGGTGATTCAGGACGGCATGGTCGACCTGATCGACTCGGGCAAGATGACGGTCGCCTCGGCCACGGCCTTTTCCCTCTCACCGGAGTACGCGAACCGGATGAATGCCGAAGCCAGGCGCTACCGCGACAAGATCGTGCTGCGTCCGCAGGAGATTTCCAACCACCCCGAGATGATCCGCCGGCTGGGCATCATCGCCTGCAACGGCATGATCGAGGCCGACATCTACGGCAATGTGAACTCCACCCACATCATGGGTTCACGGATGCAGAACGGTATCGGCGGTTCGGCGGACTTCACCCGCAATGCCTTCATTTCGGCCTTCGTCACCCCGTCGGTCGCCAAAGGCGGGGCAATCTCGTGCATTGTGCCGATGGTCAGCCACCACGATCACACCGAGCACGACGTCCAGGTGCTCATCACCGAGCAGGGGCTGGCCGATCTGCGCGGAAAGTCCCCTAAGCAGCGGGCCCGGCTGATCATCGAGAAATGTGCCCACCCGATGTACCGGCCGATGCTGCAGGAGTATTTCGAGCACGCCCAGAAGGTCTGCAACGGCCTGCACACCCCGCACGATCTGCGACGGTCACTCAGTTGGCACCAGCGGTTCCTGGAAACCGGGACGATGCGGCCCGAGTAAGGTTCCTGGCTCGGTGCCGGATAGAGCGTCGTGTCCGGCACCGGGTCGTCACGGAACCGCTGATCGCGCAACCACCGCTGGTTGAGCCTGTGGAACCCCTTGCCAGTGCGTGGAAACGCACGGTCTCGACCAGCGAATATCAGAGTTTTCTCAGCTGCCTGCCTGCCATAGCGCGGCGAGAGGGAGCGCGGTGACGCGGTCCGCAACCATTCTGGCGGTCTCGCCGGTATGGAGCACATATCCGCCGACGAACCTGTCCCCCAGCTTGTCTCGAAGCAGGGCGAGACCGCTGAGATCTCTCGACTGCACGGTGGAGGCAGCCCCTGACTTTCACACCTCGTGCTGATCTTCGGGTCTTGCAGCGCATCATGCCTTGTCAGAGGGTTACGGTGGGTGGGTCGGGGGCACTAATCGGACGGTAGGATCAGGGGTTGTGAGCCCGTTTCTGCGGAAGGTGAAGACCGCTTCGGGTGCGGTGGCGGTGCAGATCGTGGAGAAGAAGCACGGCCAGCGGCGGATCGTGGAGCATCTCGGCTCGGCTCACAGCCAGGGCGAGTTGGCCGCTCTGGTCGAGATCGGCACCCAGAAACTCAACGCCGGGCAGGAGCAGCTTGATCTTGGCCTGGACGAGCAAGGAGCGCCGGCCGGTGTCGCGGTCGTGCAGGGCTCAACGTCACAGCTGCTGATCGATGTGATTCGTGGGTCGTGGGAGCGGCTCGGGTTCGGCGTGATCGGCGATGAGGCGTTCTTCCAGCTGGTGCTGGCCCGGTTGGTGGAGCCCACCTCGAAACTCGACAGCCTCCGCGTGATCAACGAGCTCGGGATCACACCGTCTCATCACAACACTTACTACAAGGCGTTGAAACGGTGCGCCGGCAAGGATTACCGAGCACAGCTTGCCGCTGCCTGTTTCCAGCATGTCTGGAGTGATGCTGGTGGGGATGTGAGCCTCTTGCTTTACGACACCACCACCCTCTATTTCGAGGCCGAGAAAGAAGACGGACTACGGAAAGTGGGCTACTCGAAGGAGCGGAGGGTTGATCCGCAGATCGTGGTCGGTCTGCTGGTGGACGCTTCGGGGTTTCCGTTGGAGATTGCCTGTTACGAGGGCAACAAAGCCGAGACCGGGACGATCATCCCGGTCCTGACCGATTTCCAAGCCCGTAACCAGGTGGCCGACATGGTCGTGGTGGCCGATGCCGGGATGCTGTCCGGGGAGAACCTCCAAGCCATCGCGGACGCGGGCCTGCGGTTCATCGTCGGGTCGCGGATGACGAAAGCACCCTATGACTTGGCCAAACACTTCCGGTGGCACGGTGACAGCTTCATCGATGGGCAGATCATCGACACCGTCACGATGCGTGGCCGGCACCAGCCCGACCCGGCCCGGGTCAACACCCGACGGGAACCGGTATGGAACGAGAAGACCGACCTTACGACGTGGCGGGCAATCTGGCAGTACTCCCGCAAACGCGCCGTCCGCGACAGCCACACGTTGACTGCGCAAACGAATCGGGCCCAAGCGATCATCGACGGTGACCGACCCGCGAAGAAGGCCCGCTTCGTGAAAACCGACGGCGCCACACTCACCCTGGATAACACCTCAGTAGAACGGGCCCGCCGACTGGCCGGTCTGAAAGGCTACGTCACCAACATTCCCGCAGCCACGATGCCAGCCGCCGACATCATTGCCAGCTATCACGACCTGTGGCGGATCGAGCAATCGTTCCGGATGTCCAAAACCGATCTGGCTGCCCGGCCGATCTTTCACCACACCCGGGAAGCGATCGAAGCCCACCTGACCATCGTGTTCGCCGCCCTCGCGATCGCCCGCGACCTACAAGCCAGATCCGGACGGAGCCTGCGCAAGCTCATCACCACACTGAGGCCCCTGCGCCAAGTCACCATCACCATCGGCGGCCACCATCTCGACGCCCAACCCACCATCGACCCAGACACCCGCGAAACCCTCAACGCGCTGGGGCACTAAAGGTGTGAAAGTCAGGTCAGAGTTTTCTCAGCTGCCTGCCTGCCATAGCGCGGCGAGAGGGAGCGCGGTGACGCGGTCCGCAACCATTCTGGCGGTCTCGCCGGTATGGAGCACATATCCGCCGACGAACCTGTCCCCCAGCTTGTCTCGAAGCAGGGCGAGACCGCTGAGATCTCTCGACTGCACGGTGGAGGCAGCCTTGACCTCAATCGCGACGACGCGACCGTCGGGAGCCTCCAGCACCACGTCGATTTCGGCGCCACGCTGATCGCGGTAGTGGTAAAGGCTCACTCGCTGAGAACTCCAGCCAAGCTGGCGGCGCAACTCACCTACGGCGAGCCCCTCCAGCAGGCCTCCGGCAGGGCTATTGGGCACCGTGGGCGCCAGACCGTCAGGCGCCACACCAAGAAGGCTGGCGGAAAGGCCGGTATCCAGCAGGAACACTTTGGGCTGCTTCATCTCGCGCGACGTAAGGTTCACAGCCCAGGCCGGCACCACATGAATGAGAAACAACGTCTCGAGCAAGCGAATGTAGGGGTCGAGCGTCGTCCGCGGGATCCCCGTGTCGCTGGCAAGTGAACTCCACACCATGCCGCTCCCGCTTCGGGCCGCGATGAAACGCAGCAAGCGCGGGAGATCCGCCAGCCTTTGCAGCCCGGAGATGTCTCGCGCATCTCGGTTCACGATCTGGGTCAGGTAGGTGTCGTACCACTCCTCACGACGAACGGCGCTCGACCGTGCCAGCGCCTCGGGATAGCCGCCACGACACGCGCGGTCCAGATAGTCGCGCCGCGTGAGGGTGCTTGAGTGACCAATGAATCGTCGTCCGGCGAACGCGGCATCGATGAAAGATGCCGGCTGATTCTCGAGTTCCGCTTGGCTCAGCGAGTGAAGCGTGAGCGGCTGCGCGCGACCGGCGAGTGACTCGTGCGTGGCGGCGAGGTCGAGCAGATTGGCCGATCCCGTCACCAGGTATCGCCCGGGCCTCTTGTCCCGGTCGACGGCCGCCTTGAGCGCAATGATCAACTCGGGAACTCGTTGCACCTCATCGATGACCAGAAGCCCCTCGGGAAACTGGGCAACGAACCCCACCGGATCCTCGGACGCGAACCGCTGGACCTCGAGGTCATCGAGGGTCACAACATGGCTCGTGCGCCGCTCGGCGATGAGTTCGGCGAGTGTCGACTTTCCTACCTGCCGCGCCCCTTGCAACACGACTATTCGCGTGTCGCTGAGCGCTTCCTCCACTCGTGGGAGAAGTTGACGCTCGATGACACCACGGGCCGCCATGGCACCATGCTACCCCTTGAGCTCGTCAGTTTCCCACCGGCATCTCGTCATTTTCCCATCGCCTGCCCGTCATTTTCCCACCTCGCGATCGTCGTCCTCCCATGCCAGGCTCGTCGCTTCCCCACCTTGCCCTCGGCCAGCGGGCCTCCTATCGCCGCACATCGGTCGAGGACAGAAACCCTTGTCAGCAGCTGAAACCCCTGGTTCAACGGGCTCGGCCGCGGACGTCCGCCCCTACAGGCCGAGCAGCGCCCGGAGCTCCGCGACGTCGCGCACGACCGCGGTCGGCTCGACGGCGGCGAGTTCTTCCGCTGTGGCCGCACCCCAGGTGACGCCGATGCTGCGCATGCCGGCGGCCTGGGCGGCGTGCATGTCGACCACCGCGTCGCCGATGTAGGCGGCGTCCGCGGCGTCGGCACCGACCCGGCGCAGCGCGTGCAGCAGCGGGTCCGGCGACGGTTTGTGTACGCGGGTGTCGCCTTCGGTGGCGAGCAGCGGCAGCCGTCCGGTCAGTCCGACGCACGCCAGGCTCATCACGGCCGCGTCGTGACGCTTCGAGGTGACCACCCCGAACACCCGGTCTGCGGCGTGCAGCGCGTCAACCAACTCGCTTACCCCGTCGAACGGCCGAACGTAGGCGTCATGATTCGCCAGGTTCCATTCCCGGTAGTGAGCGGACAGTTCGTCGGCCCGTCCGGGCGCGAGAACAGAGAATGTCTCGGACAGCGAGCGTCCGATCCACTCCTTGCACTGCTCGGGGATCGGCTCCCAGCCCAGCAGCTCCGACACGGTGCGCCGGAAGGTCGCCACGATCAGCGGGACGGTGTCGGCGAGGGTGCCGTCCAGGTCGAACAGCACGGCGGACGGAGGCGCGAAATTCACCGCTCCAGCCTAGTGGCCCGGTGCCGGAAAGCCGGCCAGGCGTCCTCACCGGGAGCGGTGGTCTCCCAATTCCGCTTCTGAATTGTGCCCGAAATCACCGATTTTCCCATTAGGGTTGGAGGCCAGCGGATGTGCCTTCCTCCATGTCGAGCGGGGCATCGGGCGTGACGAACGCTAGGCGGAGCCCCGGTTCGCGACAACTTGAACACGGAGCCACAAGGAGAAAGCGATGGCGGACACCCCCGCGAAGCCACGCGGACGCCGGCCGGGCGGCGCAGACACCCGCGGCGTCATTTGCCGAGCCGCACTCTCGCTGTTCTCCAGCGTCGGCTATGACAAGGTGTCGCTTCGGGCGATCGCCCGCGAGGCCGATGTCGATCCTGCGTTGATTCATCACTACTTCGCGAGTAAGTCCGATCTGTTCGCCGAGACGGTGCTCGACCTGCCGCTGGAGGCCGAGCACCTGGTCGACAACGTGCTGGACGGCCCACGCGACCGGATCGGCCCGGCCGCCGTCGCCGCATTCCTCGCCGCCTACGACGCACCGGACGGCGCCCGGGAACGATTCACCGCGATGATTCGATCGGCGGTCGCGCAGGACCTGACGCAGCGCCCGTTGACCGAGTTCATGTCCAAGGAGATCTTCGGCGCGATCGCCGAACGGCTGGGGCACAGCGACTTCAAGCTGCGCGGACAGCTGGCGGTGAGCCTGGTGCTCGGCATGGCGCTGAGCCGGTACGTGCTGCCCCTGCCCACCCTGGCTGCCACCGAGGACCGGGTGATCATCGAGAGCCTCGGCCGGGCCATGCAGCAGCTCCTCGTCGAAGAGTGGTGAGGGAGCATCAGTGCGCCCGGGGGCTCGGGCCTCGGTAGTCTGGTCGGTGACTCAGGAGGACGATGAGCTGGCCAGCACCCACCGGGGAACCGGTGCAACCGCCCCGCGGTCCCGCGGGCGCACCCGACGGCTACCCCGCTCAACCGCCGGCGCCCACCGGCGCGCCGACGCATGTCTCCGGCGGCTACCCAACTGCGCCCTACCCTCCGGCCGGACGCGCTCCCGACACCCACGCCGCTCCGTTGCAGGCTCCCGCCACGACTGCGCCTGCCTCGGGGTTGCCGTCGGGGCCTGGTGCAGCTACTCCGCCCGAGTCGGCGGGCCCGCCCGGTGCAGCGGTTGAGGCGGCGCCGTCCGCGCAGATCGACACGCTGGCCCCGCTCACTACGGAATCCACTGGACTCGCCCCGCTCAACCCGAAGACCGGGCAGCCCACCCGTCCCTGGACCGTGTGGACCTCAGCCGTGCTGCTGTTCGGCGGCGCGATCGTCGTCATCGTCGGCCTGCTGCAGGCGATGTGGGCGATGGCGTCCCCGTGGCAGCAGGTGAGCGACGACGAGTGGACGAAGGTCGACCGGTTCAACGAGGCCACCTGGCTGACCGCGCAGTTCCCGTCCGAGCCGGCCAGCGGCATGCGGGTGCTGTTCGCCGTCGTGTGCTGCCTGATCGCCGTTCTGGTCGCCGGCTTCGCCTCGGTGATCGGCTACTACGCGTTCGCCGGCTACCGGTGGACGAGGATCGGCAGCCTGGTCGCGCTCGGGGTGTCGCTGCTCGCCCTGATGCTGACGCCCCTCACCTCGGCTTCGATCGGCCTGGCGGCCCTCGGCGCGGCGCCGTTGTGGCTGCCCGCCACACGTCGGTTCTTCGCCCGCTGGCAGCTGATCCGGCACCCACAGATCGTCTACTCTGAGCCGATCGACCAGGTCTTCTACGGCCCGTTGCCCCGGTATCGGTAGATCCCCGCTGGTCAGGCTTGTCGGCGTCCGGAGTGGGAGGTGTGGGGTGAGCGGCCTGCTGATCGCCGGCACCAGTTCGGACGCCGGGAAGTCCCTGATCACCGCGGGATTGTGCCGCAGCCTGAACCGGCGCGGGATCGCGGTCGCACCGTTCAAGGCGCAGAACATGTCGAACAACTCGATGGTCTGCCCGGACGGCTCCGAGATCGGACGTGCCCAGTACCTGCAGGCGCAGGCGGCGCGGGTCGAGCCAACCTCGGCGATGAACCCGGTGCTACTCAAACCCGGCACCGATCGGCGGTCGTTCGTCGTGCTGCGCGGCGAACCCGCCGGAACCCTGGAGGCCGGCGAGTACGCCACCGGACGAACCCGGCTGGCCGAGGCCGCCTTCGCGGCCTACGCCGAACTCGCCGCCGCGTTCGACGTGGTGCTGTCCGAGGGCGCCGGCTCGCCGGCCGAGATCAACCTGCGTGCTGGCGACTATGTGAACTTCGGCTTGGCAAGGCATTTCGACATGCCGGTGGTGCTCTGCGGCGACATCGACCGGGGCGGTGTGCTGGCGGCGATCTTCGGCACCTGGGCGATCGTCGACGACGCCGACCGGTCGTTGCTCGCCGGGTATGTGATCAACAAATTCCGGGGTGACCAGTCGGTGCTCGACCCCGGTTTGGACGAGCTGACCCGGCGGACCGGGTTGCCCTGTCGCGGGGTGCTGCCCTGGCTGCCCGAAGTTTGGCTGGACAGCGAGGACGCCCTCGCCTTCGCCCGCTGGCCGCGGCTGGCCGGGGCGTCCGGCACCCTGCGGGTCGCGGCCATTCGATTCCCGCGCGTCTCCAACGCCACCGACCTGGACGCCCTGGCCGCCGAGCCCGGCGTCCGGGTGACCGTAACCGCGTCGCCTGCCGATGTTGCCGAGGCAGATCTGGTGGTGCTGCCCGGGAGCCGCTCGACACTGTCCGACCTGGCCTGGCTGCGGGAGCGCGGACTCGCCGACGCCGTGGTCGCGCGGGCCCGGCAGTGCCGTCCGGTGCTGGGCATCTGCGGCGGCTACCAGATGCTGGCGCAGGTCATCGACGATCCGGTCGAGTCTGCCCGTGGCACGGAACCCGGGCTTGGTTTGCTGCCCACCCGGGTGGGTTTCGGCGCCGACAAGGTGCTGGGCCGCACTCGAGGCAGTTGGCGTGGGTACCCGGTGGAGGGGTACGAGATCCACCACGGGGTGGTTGAGGCCGACGGCGGTGAGGAGTTCCTGGACGGCGTCCGGCAGGGCGGCGTCTGGGGCACCATCTGGCACGGCACCTTCGAAAACGACGGCTTCCGCCGCGCCTGGCTGAGCGAGGTCGCCGCGGCGTCCGGATCATCGTGGACGCCCACCCCGGACGCCCTCGGCTTCGGCGAGCGCCGGGAACGCATGCTGGACGGCCTGGCCGACGCCATCGACACTCACCTGGACGTCGACGCGTTGATCGACCTGGCCCGCCGGGATCAGGGCTTGTAGCCGCCAATCGTTCCGGGAGCGGCTCAGCGTCGCGGTGGTCAGCGGACCAACATCGAGCCGCAGCAGCACCTCGGCGGACGCACCGAGGGCATGCACACAGGCGGCCCGGACGGTGAGCGGCGCGACCACCAGCACCGACCCCGACGGCCAGGCGGCGTTGTCCAGGACGGTGCCGATCCGGGTCAGGTGAGCCGCCAGCGATTCCCCGCCGTGCGGGGCACAGCCGGGATCGGTCAGCCAGCGTTGCAGGCCCTCCGGTTCGGAACCGGCGACCTCGGCGACCGAAAGGCCGGCCCAGGCTCCGAAATCCGGGCCGGCCAGGTGGGGTTCGGTCGACGACGCGTCCGGAGCCCCGAGCAGCGCGGCGGCCGTCTGGGCGCAGGCCGGTTCGGTACCGCAGGCGACCTGCCCGCGTCTCCCGAGTCGCAACGTGGGCGACGCGGGGGCGGCGAGCAGGTCGCCTGCGGTGCCGAAGATCCCGTGCCGGGCGCCGGTGGTTTCGCCGTGCGCCAGCAGGGTCCATCGCATCGGGTCAGCCGACGTTGGTCAGCTGGGTCGCGGTGCGCGCCTGCGGGCGGCCCTTGACGGTCAGCCGGTGGGTGAGTTCGCCGAGCACCACGCCGATCACGCCCCACAGGACGGCCTGGGTGACCACGCTGGCCTGCCGGAACTGGTACAGCAGGACTGCCGGGAAGTCCTCGGGCACCTCGTCGTAGCGAGGCATCACACCGAGGGCGATCAGCACGATCACCAGGTAGGTCCCCATACCGACCAGGCCGGCGGACCAGGCGCCGAGATTCGGCTGCAGCCTGCGGCCCAGGTAGAGCGCCAGCACGGCGGCGAGCACCGAGATGGCGAGCATCGCGAAATACAGGCTGGTCCGGTAGCCGATGGTTTCGCCGTGGCCGACGGCGGGCGGGTTCGGTGGGTAGATCAGGTACGGCACCACGTAGAACACGGTGAACGCGACGCCGGCGACGGCGAGCGAGGTGGAGCGGGCGCTGCGGCGTCCGAATCGGCCGAAGGCGACGCCGGTCATGATGCCGGCGAGTCCGCCCAGGGCGGTGCCGAGCACCAGCATGCCGGTGGCCAGGCCGAGCGTGGACTGCAGGTCGCGGGGCACCTCGGTTCCGGCCTCTTCTTCGGGGGCCGGCGCCTGCGCTTGGGTCTCGTGGCTGTGGCCGCCGCCCTGCTCTTCGATGGCGATGGACGCGGCGACCGGAGGTTCCCCGACGACGTAGCCGACGACGAACGCGGCCAGGCCGGCGATCAGACCGGCGAGCAGGCCGCGGACCAGGAAATTACGCAAAGTCAGCATGGCAGCGGCCTCAGTGGCACGGGAAGCCGAGCAGATGGCGGGCGTCGTGCACCCACTCATGGACGGCGTTGCCGGCGAACACCGACGTGGCGCCCTGTTCAGCACCCACGAAGTAGACCGCCAGGGCGGCGATCAGGAGTGCGAACAGGATCCACGGCCACGATTCGCGCAGCGACAGGGTGGGCAGTGCCACCGCGGTGGGTTGGAGGGGAAGTGCGGCTGAAGTCATGGCCAAAGGCTCCTTTCCGAGCTGATGCGGCCCGTCAATGGTCACGGCGAACAGTGGGTCTGACTTGGGCTTCTTCCGCGGGAAGGGCTCTCACAGTGGCGCAACCGTGCCGGTCTTTCACCGGACTTCCGTACTGCTCGCTCCCGTCCAGTATCTGCCTCGCCACCCGGCGCCGCTGGGGTATCGCGAAACTGGCCCGATTGTGTCGACGGGGGCTGGCAGGGGCCTCGGCAGGCTCGACCAAACGAAAAGCAGCGCTTCCCTCACTGTCCCGGGACGTACACCCTAACTCGACCTAACTCGTGCCGACGGCCCAAGCGGTGACGGTGCGGGCGGGACGGAATCCGGTGAAACGTCCGATCGGTTCCGCGTACTCCAGGCCGATCCGGAGCAGTTCGCCGCCGTACCGGCGGTAGGCGTCCAGCAGGACGGCGTCAGAATCAGCGGTGACGCTGTGTGCGACCAGCCGGCCGCCCGTGGCGAGGGCCGTCCAACTGGTCTCGAGGACGTCTGCCTCGACGCCGCCGCCGACGAAGACCGCGTCCGGGGCCGGCAGGTTCGGCAGGTTGTCCGCGATCGAGCCGGCGACGATCCGCAGCCGGTCGACCACCCCGTGGCGTTCGGCGTTGGCCGCGATGCGGCTGAGCCGGTCGGGGTCGCGTTCCACGGCGACGGCCCGGTTGGCCGGGTGGAGCCGGCACCATTCGATGCCGATTGAGCCTGAACCAGCGCCCAGGTCCCAGAGCAGTTCGTCGCCGGACGGCGCCAGGCTGGACAGCGCGGCAGCCCGCAGCACCCGCTTGGTCAGCAGCCCGTCGCTGGCGAACTCGTCGTCGGGCAGTCCGGTGGACAACTGAGGCTTCACCAGGCCGAGGCTAGAGGGTCCGCGGCGAGCTCGGTCGAGTTTCGGACGGCCCACCGACTTTCGCCGACCCGCCGAACCTCTTCACCGGAGCACCGGTGCGACCGGGCCTGCTGGGGCAGAATCGGCGAGGTGAGCAAAGGCACGCCCGACCAGGTCCCGGACGACGGCCTGACCACCGCGCAACGCCGCCACCGACCCGGTTTGATTGTCAATACCGGCGCTGGCAAGGGGAAATCGACTGCGGCGTTCGGTACCGCGCTGCGCGGCTGGCATCAGGGCTGGTCGGTCGGCGTGTTCCAGTTCGTGAAATCCGGGCGCTGGCGCAGCGGCGAGCAGGCCGTCTTCGAGGCCCTGGATCGGGTGCATCGGGAGACCGGTGCAGGCGGTCCGGTGCGCTGGCACACGCTGGGCGCCGGCCTGACCTGGACCCGGGCCGGCTCGGACCGGGAGGCGCAGGCCGAGGCGGCGTCCGCGACCTGGGCGGAAGTTCGGTCGGCACTCGCAGCGCAGACCCACAGCCTGTACCTGCTGGACGAGTTCACCTACCCGTTGACCTGGGGCTGGCTCGATCTCGACGAGGTGATCGACACGCTGGCCACCCGACCCGGGGTGCAGCACGTGATCATCACCGGCCGGAACGCGCCGCAGCCGCTGCTCGACATTGCCACCACGGTCACGGAGATGACCAAGCTGAAGCACCCGTTCGACGACGGGCAGAAGGGCCAGGCGGGCATCGAATGGTGACCATCCCACGGCTGGTGGTCGCGGCGGCGGCGTCCTCGGCCGGCAAGACCACGGTCGCCACCGGGTTGCTCGCCGCGTTGCGCGGACGCGGTCTGCGAACCACCGGCTTCAAGGTCGGCCCGGATTTCATCGACCCCGGCTACCACGCCTTGGCCACTGGACGCCCGGGCCGCAACCTCGACCCGGTGCTGGTCGGCGAGGCGTTGATTCCGGGCCTGTTCGCCCATGGTGTGACCGTGCCGGAGCCGGCCGACATCGCCGTGGTCGAGGGCGTGATGGGCCTATTCGACGGACGGCTCGGCACCGACGGCGAGGCGTCCACCGCGCACGTCGCACGGTTGCTGCAGGCTCCGGTGCTGCTGGTGGTGGACGCCGCCGGAAGCTCCCGGACGGCGGCCGCCGCCGCACTGGGCCTGCGTGCCTTCGATCCACGGATCGAGGTTGCCGGCGTCATCGTGAACCGGGTGGCGAGTCCCCGGCACGGCGCCGAACTGGCTCGGGTGTTCGACCGGGCCGGCCTACCGGTGCTCGGCATCCTGCCCCGCAACGCCGGCATCGCCGCCCCTTCTCGGCATCTCGGCCTGGTGCCGGCCGCCGAGCGCCGCGAATCGCGGGCGACCATCGATGCGCTGGCGGCGCACCTGGCCGCCCAGGTCGACCTGGACGCCGTCCGCGAGCTGGCCGGGTCGGCGGACGCGTTGGAGGCGACGGCCTGGGATCCGGCTGCCGTCATGCGCGAGGTGGCCGGGGCTCCGCTGGTCGGGGTGCTGGCCGGGCGGGCTTTCACTTTCCGCTACGCCGAGACCACCGAGCTGCTGCGGGCGGCCGGGTGCCGGCTGGTGGAGATCGATCCGCTGACCGACCGCACGCTGCCGGCGGACCTGGCCGCGCTGTACGCCGGCGGCGGCTTCCCCGAGATGCATGCCGCCGAGCTGAGCCGGAATGCGCCGTTGCGTGCCGAGTTGGCGGCGGCGATTCGGGACGGGCTGCCGACGGTCGCCGAGTGTGCCGGGCAGCTGTACCTGTGCGAGCACCTGGACGGGCATCCGATGGTCGGCGTGCTGCCGGCGTCGGCCCGGATGACCCCACGGCTCACCCTCGGCTACCGGAGCGCGCGGGCGGCGTCCGACACGCTGCTGACCAGGGCGGATGAGCCGGTCACCGGACATGAGTTCCATCGCACCCTGACCGGTCCGGCGGCGGACCGACCGGCCTGGCGTTGGGACGACCGTGCCGACGGCTTCAGCCTCGATAGGACCGGTTCGGGGACGCCGAGGGTGCACAGCGGCTACCTGCACGTGCACTGGGCGGGGCATCCGCGGCTGGCCCAGCGGTTCGCTGAGGCGGCCGCGTCGTTCCATCCGGCTCCTCGGGAGGGGTCGCCGAATCGATCGGGCACTGCGGACCGGGACGGCAGTGCCCGGCATCCGCGCGGCGTCCGGGAGGGACCGGCCGACCCAGACGGACCCCCGGTGCCGCCCGGGGACGGAATCGACCTGCGCCACCACGGCGACCGCGAGTTGGCCCCCGGGCTGGTCGACCTGGCGGTGAACGTGATGCTGCCCGAGCCGCCACGATGGCTGGCGTCCGCGATCGAGCGGGGCACCCGGCGGCTCGGCTCCTACCCCGATGCCGCACCGGCCCGGGCGGCGCTGGCGGCCCGGCATGGTGTCGACGAGTCGATGGTGCTGCCGACCAACGGGGCGGCCGAGGCGTTCGCGCTGATCGCCCGGGCGCGGGCGCCGGGGCATCCGATGGTGGTGCATCCGCAGTTCACCGAACCCGAGGCGGCGTTGCGGGCCGCCGGCCTGGCGGTGCAGCGCTGGATACTGCCGGTGCGAGCGGACGCCGGCGTCCCTGCGCTGGGCGAGCTACCGGCCTGGGCGGACGCGGTCTTCATCGGCAACCCGACCAATCCGACCGGCTGGCTGCATCGCCGCGACGACCTGCTGGCGGCGCAGGGCGATCGGCTGCTGGTCGTCGACGAGGCCTTCCTGGACGCCACTGACGACGCCGAGACGTTGATCGCGCCGGCGATGCCGAACCGGTTGGTGGTGCGCTCGCTGAGCAAGACCTGGGGGCTGGCCGGGTTGCGGGTCGGCTCTCTGGTCGGCGATCCCGCGCTGATCGCACGGATCGCGGCGGTGCAGCCGGCCTGGTCAGTGTCCTCGCCGGCCATCGCAGCGATGATCGCCACCAGCACCCCCGACGCCCTGGCCGAGGCCGGCGCCCGGTACCAACTGGTGGCGCAGCGCCGGGACCGGTTCGTCGCCGACCTGGCCCAGGCCGGCTTCCCGACCGTGCCGTCCGCTGCCCCGTTCGTGCTGATCGACACCTCGGTCTGCGGACCGGCCTCGGTGCGTCCGGCCCTGGCCGCCGCCGGATTCGCCGTCCGGCGAGCCGAGAGCTTCCCGGGCCTGGGTCCGACCTGGATCAGGGTGCGGATTCCGGAGACCTGGGATCGATTCGTGTCCGCGCTGGCCCGATTGCGGACGCCGCGCACCGGGGCCTAATGAGGTCGCCCCGAAATCCACGGTCCAGTTGCCCCGGATGGCTGCAACACACCGGTCCAGCGCCAACTGGACCGCGGTTCTCAGGAACCAACGGCGGCACCCTTGTCAGCGCTGCTGGAGGCATTCCCCCAGCCAGCGGACGGCGGCGTCCACGGTCTCGACGCGGGTCAGTCCGGAGGGTTCCGCGGGCCGGGCGACGATCACCACCGGGACGCCGAGCTCGGCGGCGGCATCCAGCTTGGCTGCGGTGGCGCGTCCGCCGGAATCCTTGGTGACCAGGACGTCGATGCGGCGGTTGCGCAGCAGCGCGCGTTCGGCGGCCAGATCGAACGGGCCGCGGGCAGTGAGCACCTCCCAGGACTCCGGGACGGCCACCGTGGGCGGCTCCACCGCACGCAGCAGCACGTAGCCGGTGAGCCCGAGGAACTCCGTTGCGGACCGGCGTCCGACGCTGAGGAAGATCCGCTCCCCCAACCGCCGGGCGCCCTCAGCTGCCTCGTCGGACGAGGCGACCCAGTGCCAGCCGGCGGCGTCCGGACGCCCGCCCCAGCCTGGTCGGCACAGCCGCAGCAACGGCGTTTCGGTGCGCCCGCATGCCTCTGCCGCGGACGCCGTGATCCGGGCCGCGAACGGATGGGTGGCGTCCACCACGGCGGCGATGTGCTGCGTCGTCGAGAAGCCGGCCAGGCCGTCGGCGCCGCCGAAACCACCCACCCGGACGCACCCGGCCGGCGGCCGCTGGACGGCCACCGCGCCGGCCAGCGAGGTCAGCACGTTCACCCCGTCGACGACCAGGGCCGCGGCGAGCCGGCGCGCCTCGACGGTGCCGCCGAGCAGCAGCACGGTCATCGCCGTGACCACCGCCAGGCCAGCCCGGCCGCCACCGCCGCGGACGCCACCGACACCACCCGGGCGAGCCGAACGCCGCGGGCCAGGTCGGGCGGGCCGGGGGCGGGGCCGAAACCGAGCAGCCCGCGGTCCTCGACGACCCCGTCATAGCTGTTCCGGCCACCCAGGGTGACTCCGAGCGCGCCGGCGAATGCGGCCTCCACCACCCCACCGTTCGGGCTGGGATGGGCCGGCGCCTGCTCAGCCACCGCACGGACGGCGTCCGCCGATCGCCCGCCGACCACCGGCGCGGCCAGCGACGCCAGCGCTCCGGCCAGCCGGGCCGGCACCCAGTTGAGCAGGTCGTCCAGCCTCGCCGAGGCCCAGCCGAAGTTGCGATAGCACGGGTTCCGGTAGCCGACCATGGCGTCCAGGGTGTTCGCGGCGCGGTAGCCGAGCAGCCCCGGCACCCCCAGCACCGCGCCCCAGAGCAGCGGCGCGACCACGGCGTCCGAGGTGTTCTCGGCCACTGACTCCAGGGTGGCTCGGGCGACACCGTCGGCGTCCAGCGTGGTCGGGTCGCGGCTGACCAGATGGGTGACCCGGTCGCGGGCGGCGTCCAGGTCGCCGGCGATCAGCGAGTCGGCGATCGCCTCGGCCTCCCGGGTCAGCGAGCGGCCGCCGAGCACCGCCCAGGTGGCCGCCGCGGTCAGCAGCACCGTCGCCGCCGGACTGTTCCGGCAGGCCCGCTGCAGCACCGCGCCGAGCCCCGCGGCACCGCCCACCAGCACCCCGGCGAACACCGTCCCACGAGGCTTGTCGTCGCGATAGAGCCGTTTCTCGAGGGCCTGCGCGGTCCGTCCGAAACCGGCCACCGGGTGGTAGCGGGCCGGGTCTCCGAGCGCCTGGTCGGCCAGCCAGCCGAGCCCCAAACCGAGCGCAACAGCGCCTCTCATCGTCGATTTCACCCGATCTCTCACATCGCCCGCGCGGTGCCGAGGAGTCTGCCAGACTGGCGAACGAACGCGGCAATGAGCGAGGAACCCGGTGCGACTCCGGGACGGTCCCGCCACTGTGACCGGGCGACCCCGGGAGTCAGACACTCACCATTTCCGCCGAGCACACCCCATCGGGCGCGGAAACCTGAGGAGGCTCCCCTTGACCAGCCCTGTCCCGGCCTGCCCGCCGACGCTGACCGGCGTCGGCGTCGGACCCGGCGAGCCCGAACTCATCACCGTGAAGGCGCTGACCGTGTTGCGGGCCGCCGACATCATCCTGGTGCCGGACACCGACACCGGCACCGACGAGGTGGGACGCGCCGAGCAGGTGGTGCTGACCGCCTGCCCCGAGGCCGCCGGACGCGTCCGCCGGGTGCCGTTCAGCATGGCCCAGCGGCAGGGCGTGGGCACCAAGCGGCGGCGCGCCTGGGAGGCGTCCGCCAAGGCCGCCGAGGACGCCTTCGCGGGCGGTGCCGGCAGCGTCGCCTTCGCCACCGTCGGCGACCCGAGCGTGTATTCGACGTTCTCGTACCTGGCCGCCCACGTGCGCGCGGTCGTCCCGGGGCTTCAGGTGCGGGTGGTGCCGGGCATTACCGCCATGCAGGCGCTGGCCGCGGCGTCCGGCGTCCCGTTGGTCGAAGCACAGGAGAGCCTCACCCTGGTGCCGGTGACCGCCGGGCTGGACAACCTGGCCGCCGCCCTGGACAGCTCCGACACCGTCGTCGCCTACAAAGGCGGACGCCACCTGAGCGAGGTGCTCGAGCTCGTCCGGCGGCGGCGTCCGGACGGCACCGCGGTGCTCGGCGTGAACGTCGGCCTGCCCGGCGAGGAGTTGATCGCTGTCAGCGACGTCACTGCGGACCGGGCACCCTACTTCTCCACCCTGCTGGTCGCCCCGGCCCGCACCAGCACCGGGGGCCGGCTGTGAGCGCGACAACCACCGGCGAGGTGGTGTTCGTCGGCGCAGGGCCCGGAGCGGCCGACCTGGTCACCGTGCGCGGCGCGCGGGTGATCGCCGAGGCCGACATCGTGATCTGGGCGTCCAGCCTGGTCGAGGCCGAGCTGATCGCCGGGGCACGCCCGGACGCCGAGATCGTCGAACTCGGCGGCACTGCCCCTGGAAGGGGTGGAACCGCTCTACCGGCGGGCCCGCGACGAGGGGCTGCTGGTGGCCCGGGTGCACACCGGCGACCCGTCGATCTACGGTGCAACCGCCGAACAGCGAAAGATCTGCGATCGGTTGGGCATTCCGCACCGCACGATTCCCGGCGTGACGGCGTTCGCGGCCGCGGCTGCCGCGGCCGGCGCCGAGATCACCGTGCCGGAGGTGTCGCAGAGCCTGATCCTGACCCGGCTGGAGGGCGGGCGGACCCCGATGCCGGCGCGGGAAACGGTCCGCGAGTTTGCCGCCCACGGCACCACCATGGCGCTCTACTTGTCGGCGGCCCGGAACAAGGTGTTGCAGGCCGAGCTGCTGGCCGGCGGCTACCTCCCGGAGACGCCGTGCATCGTCGGCTACCGGGTGACCTGGCCGGACGAGTTGATGCTGCGCTGCCGGCTGGACGAGCTGTCCGCCACCATGGCCGGGCACAAGCTGTGGAAGCACACCGTGGTGCTGGTCGGTCCGGCGCTCGCCGCCCAGGGCGCCACCCGTAGCCATCTCTACCATCCGGGTTTCCGGCACGAGTTCCGGGACGCCGAAGGTGCCCCGCCGGTGCCTGCGCCCGACACCATCCACCGCACGCCGCGCGGCTCCTCGGCCGCGCATCAGGAGCAGCGATGATCACCGTCCACGGATTGCTCGGAGCCCCGAGCCCGGAGTTGCGTACCGCCGCGGCGTCCGCGGATTGGGTGGTGGGCGGACGCCGCCACCTGGACGCCCTGGGCGTCGACGAGCCGCGCCGGATCACCCTGGGTGCGCTGCGTCCCGCCGTTGAAAAGCTCAAGGAGTTGCCAGCCGACGCCGAGGTGGTGGTGATCGCCAGCGGCGACCCGCTCTACTTCGGGGTGGTCCGCTCGTTGCGCGCCGCCGGGCTGCGTCCCGCGGTGGTGCCGGCGGTGTCCTCGATCGCGGCCGCGTTCGCCGCGGTCGGCCTGCCCTGGGACGACGCCGCCGTGGTCAGCGTGCACGGACGTCCGCTGCAGCCGGCGATCGACGCCTCCCGCCGCTACGGCAAGGTCGCCGTGTTCACCTCGGCCGACAACGGCGTCCGGGAGCTGGCAGCGGGTTTGGCCGACGTGGAGCGTTGGTTCGTGCTGGCCGAGCGACTCGGCGAGTCCGACGAGCGGGTCCGGCTGCTCAGCGCCGAGGAGGCGCTGACCACCGAACCGCTGGAGCCGAACGTGGTGCTGATCCTGGACCGGCATCCCCACGAACCGGACGCCCCCTGGCCCGGCACCGCCGCCGCCCCGGTCACCATCCAGTCCGGTTCCGATTCCGTACCCCAGGGACGGTTCTCCGCGAACGAATCTCGCACCTCGGGGACGGTTCTCGATGGTCGATTTTCAACCGCCGAGAACCGTCCCCGGCAGGAAATTCCGACCGTTGGGGACGGTTCTCCCGGTCCACTTTCGACCACCGAGAACCGTCCCCGGAACGATGAGAACCGTCCCCATGGACCGGTGATCGGGCAGGTGACGTCCGGGGCGGCCAGCCGGGCACGTGCCGAGCAGATCGACACGATCCTGGCGACGCCGACCGTGCGCTACGACGACGGCGCGGTGGCCGGGCTGGCGACGGCGTGGGCCGAGTGCGATCTGATCGTGAGCCATCTCGCGCTGGGCGCCACCACCCGGATCATCGCTCCGCTGCTGAAATCCAAGCGCACCGATCCCGGCGTGGTGGTGATCGACGAGGCCGGACGGTTCGCAGTCCCGCTGGTCGGGGGTCATGCCGGCGGCGCCAATGCGCTGGCCACGCGGATCGCGGAGGGTTTGGACGCCACGGCGGTGCTCACCACCGCCACCGACTCGCTCGGGGTGGCGGCGTTGGACACCCTCGGCTGGCCCTGGTCCGGCGACGTCGCCGCGGTCACCCGGGCCATCCTGGACGGCGCCCCGGTCCGGTTGCTGCGCGCCCAGCCCTGGCCGCTGCCGCCGCTCCCGGCTAACGTCGCCGAGGACTCTCCGGAACCGGCCGGGCTGATCGTGGTCACCGACGAGTTGGAGCCTCCGCACGAGAGGGGGCTCGACAAGCTCGACCAACGAGATCGTGAGGGGCTCGACACGCTCGACCAACGAGATCGCGCGACTCCCGACCAGCTCAACCAACGGGGGCTGCCGACCGTGGTGTTGCGGCCCCCGTCCCTGGTGGCCGGGATGGGTTGCAACCGGGGGACGTCCGCCGAGCATCTGGAGCAGCTGCTCCGGCGCACCCTCGCTGCCGCCGGCTTGGCGGTGGAGTCGCTGACCGCGCTCACCAGCGTGGACGCCAAGGCCGACGAAACCGGACTGATCGAACTGGCCGCCCGGCTGGGCATCCCGTTCCTCACCTTTCCGGCCGATGAGCTCGCCGGGCACAGCGTGCCGAATCCCAGCGACCATGCGCTCACCGCGGTGGGGACGCCGAGCGTCGCCGAGGCGTCCGTGCTGGCCCGGGGTGCCGACCTGATCGTGCCCAAGCAACGCACCAAGGAGGCCACCTGCGCGATCGGACGCCTGCCTGCCACCGGGCACCTCGCCGTGGTCGGCCTGGGCCCGGGTGCCCGCGACCTCACCACGCCACGGGCGCAGGAGGCGATCCGCAACGCGTCCGTGATCGTCGGCTACCAGCCGTACGTCGACCAGGTGACCGACCTGATCCGGCCGGGTGCCGAGGTGCACGCGTCCGGGATGGGCACCGAAGAGGCCCGCACCGCGCTGGCCATCGCCAAGACCCGCGAGGGACGCAACGTCGCCCTGGTCTGCTCCGGCGATCCGGCGATCTACGCGATGGCGTCCCCCACCCTGGAGCAGGGCACCGAGGGCATCGAGGTCGAGATCGTCCCCGGGGTGACCGCCAGCCTGGCGGTATCGGCGATCCTGGGCGCGCCGCTGGGGCACGACCACGCCACGATTTCGTTGTCCGATCTGCACACCAGCTGGGAGAACATCGAGAAGCGGCTCCGAGCCGCTGCCGAGGCCGACCTGGTCACCGTGCTGTACAACCCGCGCAGCCGGACCCGGCTGATGCACCTGCCCCGGGCCCTGGAGATCTTCGCCGAGCACCGTCCGACGACCACCCCGGTGGCGGTCGTCGAAGAGGCCTGCCGGCCCGGCCAGAAGATCAGCTGCGCCACCCTGGCCGATTTCGATCCGGCCCGGGTGAACATGAACTCCCTGGTGGTGATCGGGTCCTCGACCACCCGCTACCTGCCGACCGGACGCGGTGAGACAGTCATGGTCACGCCGCGCGACTACCGATGGATGGACCGATGACCCAATCACATGTGCCCGCTCCCACCGATCCCGCCGCCGTCCCGGCCAGCCCGCCGCCGCTGGTGATCGCCGGGCACGGCACCCGGGTGAACGCCGGCGCCGACGCCGCCTTCGCCCTGGTCGAGAAGGTCCGCGGCCTGCTGCCCGGCGTCCGGGTCGAGGCCGGCTTCGTGGAGCTCACCCCGCCCACCATCGACCAGGCCCTGGACGCCGTGCTCGCATCGGCGCCCGCCGCGGTGGTGGTGCCGCTGATGATCGGCACCGGCGGGCACGTCCGCGACGACATTCCGCAGGCGATCGAGAGTTCGAAGTCCCGCTACACCGACGCCACAGTCGTCTACACCCGGCACCTGGGCTCGCCGGCGCCGATGATCGCCGCCGTGCACGCCCGGATCGCGGCCGCCCGCGGCGAGTGGGCCGCCGACGACACCGATGTGCTGATGGTCGGCCGCGGCTGCAGCGTCACCGAGGCCAACGCCGACCACGTCCGGCTCTCCCGGGTGATCTTCGAGACCGGCGGCTACCACCAGGTGTTGTCGGCGTTCATTCAGGTCGCCCGGCCGTCGGTGCCCGAGATCCTGCATCAGTACTATTCCTCCGGCAGCCGCCGGATCGTGGTGATGCCGCACTTCCTGTTCACCGGACGCCTGGACGAATGGGTGCGCGCCCACGTGGAGACGTTCCGTGCCACGCATCCGGACGCCGACGTCCGGATCGCCGACGTGATCGGGCCGTGCGACGAACTCGCCCAGGTGGTCGCCCAGCGCTACAAGGAGGGTGCGCTGCGGGCCCGGACCAGTGCCGGCTCGCCCGCCTACCTGGCCGGGCTGCTGCTGCAGGACCGCAAGGTGGTGGTGGTCGGTGGCGGCTGTGTCGCCCGCCGCCGGGTGCCCAAGCTGCTGGACGCCGGCGCCCGCGTCGAGGTGATCGCCCCCGAACTGCACCGCTCGCTGCAGACCCTGGCCGATTCCGGCGCCTTCACCTGGCACGCCCGCGCGTTCACCCCGTCCGATCTGGACGGCGCCTGGTACGCGATGGCCGTCACCGACTCGGCCGAGACCAACGCGGCGGTGGCGAACACGGCCGAGCAGCGGCACACCTTCTGCGTCCGCGCCGACAAGGCCGGTCAGGGTTCGGCATGGACGCCGGCGACCGGCGAGACGTCCGGGGTGACGGTGGCCGCGATCACCAGCCACGACCCGCTGCGGGCCCGCCGGATCAGGAACCGGTTCCTCGAGGTGGTCAACGAGGAGGAGCTGTGACCGACCCGAAGCCTCGATCCACCGATGGGCGTCGTAGCGAGCGGCACCAGATGGGTGCAATGGCAAGCCGGGGACGCGAAGGCGTACCGGGTCGTACGGTGAGCGGGGCCGGCGACGCCAGTGCGCCCAGCTGGGGTCGCGCAGTAGGCGCCAATCGGTGGATCGAGGCTAAGGCGGTGACCTACGAGTACCTCACCGACGGGGCGGAGATCTACCGGCGCTCGTTCGGCACCATCCGGGCCGAGGCGAACCTGTCCATCCTGCCGCCGGACGTGGCGCATGTCGCGACCCGGATGATCCACGCCGCCGCCCAGACCGACCTGCCGGAACACCTGGGCTACAGCCCCGGCGTGGTCACCGCCTGCCGGACGGCGCTGCAGGCCGGGGCGCCGATCCTGTGTGACTCGCAGATGGTGGCCAGCGGGGTGATCCGCTCCCGGCTGCCCGCCCGGAACGAGGTGATCTGTCACCTCGGCGAACCCCGGCTGGCCGAGCTGGCCACAGAGCTGGGCACCACCAAGACGGCCGCCGCGATCGAGTTGTGGAAGCCGCGGCTGGCCGGTTCCGCGGTGGCGATCGGCAACGCGCCGACCGCGCTGTTCCACCTGCTCGAGGTGGTGCGCGACACCGGACTGATGCCGGCCGGGGTGATCGGCATTCCGGTCGGCTTCGTCGGCGCGGCCGAGTCGAAGCGGGCGCTGGCCGACAATCCGTTCGGGCTGGAGTACCTGGTGCTGCACGGACGCCGCGGCGGTTCGGCGATCACCTCAGCCGCGCTGAACGCCATGGCCAGCGAGACCGAATGAGCCGGACGCCCCGGAGCACAGCACACGGTCCGATCGGGACCGGTGGCGCGGAGACTCGCCACGCACCCGGGCCGGCGCTGGGTGGTGGCGGGTCCTTCGTCCGACCGTGGATCCCACCGAGACCGGCGGCGTCCGATGAGTCGTGAACTGCTGCTGATCGGGATCGGTGCCGGCGACCCGGACTGGGTGACGCTGGAGGCCGTCCGGGCGATCGACGCGCTCGATGTGCTGTTCGTGGTGCTCAAGGAGGGCGACTATGACGAACTGGTCGACGCCCGCCGCGCCGTCGTCGAACGACACCGGGACCGGCCGCTGCGCACCGTGGAACTGCGCGATCCGCCCCGGCCCTGGCGAACCGCTCCCGACTATGCCGCCGCGGTGTCTCGCTGGCGGCTGCAGCGGCTGGACCAGTGGGGCGCGGCGGTGGCGTCCGAACTGCCGGACGGCGGCGTCGGCGGGTTCCTGGTCTGGGGCGATCCCAGTCTGTACGAGAGCACTCTGGCGATCGCCACAGAGTTGGCGGCCCAGGCGTCCGCGGCGTCCGAACCGGAACTGGTGCTGCGGGTGATCCCCGGGATCAGCTGCGTGCATGCGCTCACCGCCCGGCACCGGATCCCGCTCAACCGGCAGGGACGGTCGGTGCAGATCGCACCCGCCCGGCTGTTCCGCGACGGACTGCCCGGCGATGTCGACGATGTGGTGGTGATGCTGGATGGTCGGCAGACCTTCGCTTCGATCGATCCCGACGGCATCGACATCTACTGGGCGGCCTACCTGGGCACCCCGGACGAGATCCTGATCTCAGGCCCGCTGGACGAAGTGCGGGAACAGATTGTGAACGCCCGTGCCGACGCGGTCGCCCGCAAAGGCTGGATGTTCGACACCTATCTGTTGCGACGTCGGCTCCCGAACTAAGCGGAACTAAGCGGAACTAAGCGGAACTAAGCGGTCAAGAAGTGGTCGGGCGAGCGCCGGGAGAGGGGCCATCGCCACCGGTGGTCCTGCTGTCGAGGCGTGCTGTCGAGGCGCAGTTGGGCGGCCCGGTCATGATGGAAGCCAATGATTCGCGGCGCCTCGGGCGCGGGAGGGGTTACCGGTTGTGGACACCATCGTCGCAGGCATCGTCGCCGTTGCCATCGGAGCGCTGCTGTGCTTCCGGGGCTATGTCACCATGCGCCTGGTCATCAGCCTGTTCGGGGCATTCGCCGGCTTCCTCCTGGGCGCCGGACTCTTCGGCGGCATGGCGACCGCCGGCGCCGGCATGGTCGCCCTGGGTTGGCTGGCCGGCACCGTGGGCGCGGTGATCTTCGGGCTCCTGGCCTACTTCTCCTACCATCTGGCCATCATCATCGGGATGGCCGGGATCGGTTTCACCCTCGGGACGAGCGTAATGGCCGCGTTCGGCGTCCAGTCCGGGTTCGCCACCCTGGCCGTCGGCATCATCGCCGGGGTCCTGCTGGCGATCCTGGCCTCCAGCACCAACCTGCCCGCCGTGCTGCTGGTCGTGCTCACGTCTCTCGCCGGCGCGAGCATCGCGACCTCGGGGATAGCGGTGCTGATCGGAGCGATCGCGGTGGATCGGCTGACCGGCTCCGGGCCGGTCGAGTTGGCCGGCGGGATCGGCTGGACCGTGCTCTACATCGCGCTCGCCGTCCTCGGGTTGGTCACTCAGCTCCGGGCAATTTCCGGCCGCCACCGCCCGATGCGCCAGCAGTGGGGCGACAGCTCACGCCTGGTCGCCCCGTCAGCCAGGCGCTAGTACTACAGGGCTAGTTGGTGGTGGAGTCGTGTCTTGGTGTGGCAGCGGCGGGCGTGTTGTTGGTGTTGGCGTCGCCAGTGGAACCAGTGCAAGGCGAGAGCGAGGGCGGATTTCCCGGTGTGGAGGATGAGCCGCCGGATGTCGGCGAGGCTGATGGTGCGGCGTTTCCGGGGTCGGGTTTTGTCGGGGCCGGTTGCGGGCCCCCTTTTTTCTCGGTGTGGGCGATGACGGCGAGGAAGGTGTGGGCGAGCATGGCCATGGTGATATGGCGATGCCAGGGATCCCAGTTACGGACTTGGTAGTTGTCGAGTCCGACTTCGTTCTTGGCGGCGCCGAAGCATTCTTCGATCGGCCATCTCGCGCCGGCCACGGTCACTAATTCGGTATGGCCGGCGCGGCGGGGGTTGTAGCAGGTGTAGTAGGCCAGTTCGCCAGTATTGATGTTGCGTCGGATCATGTATTCATGATCGGGGCTGCCGGTGGGAAGGAAAGCCCAATCGTAGACGCGGTAGCCTTTCGTGCCGATACCACAGGCCCGGCGCTGCCACGCGGTGTGGTTCACTTTGGCCGTTAACCGTGCGATCGGGGTGTCGTCCATACCGTTTTTCGGGTCGGGGACCATCGTGTTTTTCGGGATCGCCATCACGTAGGCGATTCGGCGGGTGTGGCAGAATTCGCGTAGTCCCGGGTTTTGGCCGAATTCTTCATCGGCGGTGAACCAGGCGAACGGCACGCCCGCGTCGATGGCGTCGCTGAGCATGTCGATGACCTGGGCGGGCCGGGTCTGGAAGGCGATCTGGTCGGGGACACCCGCGGCACGGCAGCGGTCCCGGTCACCGATCCACGACTCTTCCGGGAGGTACAGGCGTCGGTCCAGCAACGCCCTGGACCGGTCCGGGGTCACGTAGGCCAAGAAGGTGGCGATCTGACAGTTGTCGATCCGGCCCAACGTGCCCGAATACTGCCGCTGCACCCCGACCGACTGGCGGCCCTTCTTCGCGAACCCGGTCGGATCAGCGACTAGCACCGCCTCCGGATCGGCCAGATTCTCCAGCAGATAGCCACGGTTGATCGCCAACAACTCGGTGGCATCCCACCGGGTCAAATTCAAGAACCGTTGCAACGCTTTCGGCTCTTTCGCCCCAACATATTCCGATATCGTCCACCCGTTCTTGCGGGGCAGCTGGGCTAACAGGCCCCGCAGATACTGCTCCGCATGCGCCCGCGGCTCGGCCCGGTGAAATAATGGCTGCAACCGTTGAAGAACCCGGCCGAACTCAGCATCCCAGGCCGCCACATCAGCACCCGTCACCACATCATCATAGCCACACTCATTGTTCCGCGATCCCATGAACCGATTGTTTCACCAATTCAGCAAGAACAGGGACATGCACGCCGCCCTTCCGGAAGCAAAATACGAGACACTCGATCGTCGTTTCAGATTTCGCCAGGTGACGCCGAATCAACACTATTTCCCGCAACACGCTGGATTGTCCGCAGGCAGGAAATACCGACCTGAAGAATAGATCAGTGATGCCATGAGAATATAATTCCATTGGTGGCGGGCTGGTCCAGACGACACCACAGGTTGATCAACCAACCCACCGCCACACCCCACGATGCGAGTTCACTCGCCAGACCCACACCCAGACTGAACTAGCCCTGTAGTACTAGGACCCTGCTGAACGAAGGGCGCGCGCCTTGTTCAGCATGGCCCTGGAGGGAACCGCCGATCGACCCCGACCACCGCTGGTTGAGCTTGTCGAGACGTTGCCAGCGCATGCCGTACCACGTCTCGACAGGCTCGGCCAACGAAAATCAGTGCTTCCTTCCCAGGATCCACCGATTCCCGTTGGCCGAACTGGTCCGATGCCGGATGGGTCGATGCCGACCTGGCAAGGCATTTCGATGCCTGAGTCGGCGATGTTCGCGCTGGTCGGAGCCAGCATCGGCCGACCACGTCCGGGCAACGATGCGTAATCCGCACGGCCGCGTCCGAGACACGCGATGATGTCTTCCAGAAATGGGGGGGAGATGTACGTCCAAAAGGGGGGACATGAGCATGCCCAGGAAGATTGGCATCGTCGACGACCATCCTGCGGTGGTGATCGGGGTGACCAGCGTGATCAACTCGGATCCCCGCCTGTCCGTCAGCGGGTCGGGCGCGTCCGTTTCCGAGCTGTTGCAGCTGGGCGCGCGCTATGACCTCGTCCTGCTCGACCTCACCCTGGCCGACCGATCCACCCCCACGGTCAACGTCCGGACGCTCACGGCGCGGGGCATTCCGGTGCTCGTGTACACCAGCGGCGACCAGCCGCAGCTGATCCGTGAGGCGATACACGCCGGCGCGATGGGCATGGTGCGCAAATCGGAACTCCCGCAGCAGATCATCGCGGCCGTCGTCGACGTACTTCGCGGCCAGGTGGTCGCCACGCCGGACTGGGCGGCGGCGATCGACGCCGACGACGAGTTCGTCTCGGCCTCGCTGACCAAGCGGGAGAGCGAGGTGCTTGGGCTCTACGCCTCGGGCGAGACGGCCGAGCGGGTCGCCCGGCAGCTGTTCATCTCCCGGGAGACCGTGCTCGACCACATCCGCCGGATTCGCGCCAAATACGCCGCGATCGATCGTGCCGCGCCCAGCAAACTCGACCTCTACCACCGGGCCGTCGAGGACGGCCTGCTGCCGCGCAACCGCTAGGAAAATGCTGATTCTCGTTGGTCGAGCTTGTCGAGACCTTGGCGTGGAATCGCTGGCAAGGGGTTTCGACGTAACTCAGCCAGCGGAGTCTGGTAGATCACGTGCGTCGGTTGGGAAGGGGCGGACGCGGTGCCGATCAGGCCAGCTGGCGGAGGAGTTCGCCGTTGGAGTCGAACTCGTAGCGCCGCGCCCACTCGTCGCCTTCGAGCAGCAACGACACCGCGCCGCCTCGCGAGCGGGGCAGGAGCCGCACCGTCGCCCGGGTGACGCCGTCCTGGACGAGGAGTTCGATCAACCGTCCGGCGAGGGCCTCGGGGAGACGTGCCGCCGACGGATCCTCGTTGCCGATCAACCGGACGGTCACCCCGCGGGCGCGGGCGTCCGCAATGGCCTGGAGTAGCCCGGCGTGGTCCGGAAGGTCGCGCCTGAGCAGGTTGCGCACCTCCTCGTCCGCGGCGATCAGCTCGGCGCGGAAGCTGCCGGTGATCGGTTCGCCGGCCACGATCCGGCGCAGCAGCGGCTCGACCCGATCCGGGATCTCCGTCAGTGCCCGCAGCTCGTCCGCTCGGACGAGCTGCGCCGCGTCCGTTTCGGTGACCGCCGACAACTGCCGCTCGGTCGTCCGGACGCGGCTGCGCGCGATGGATCGGCTGACCAGGAAGATCACCCAGAAGCCGACCAGGGTGACCATCGGTTGCCCCAAGTACTCCGCCATGGCCATCGGGCCGACCTCGGCCCGGACTCCCCCCAGCGCCAGTCCGCTCAGGATCGTCACTGCCGAGGCGGTCGCAACGATGGTGTGCCCGCGCAGCAGCAGCAACGACACACTCAGGTTCAGGTACCCCATCGCGTAAGCGCTCGCTCTGCCTGAAGGAGCACCCTCTCCGGACGCCAACAGCAGTGCCGCGGCCGCGAGCGAGAAGCCGGCCAGCAGCGCGACCTGCCATCGGGCCAGACGCCCCGGCTTCCGGACTGTGACCAGGATGAAGTCGAACGCGATCACGCCGGCGGTGACCCAGATCGCAAAGCTCCAGCCCTGAATAGGTGGCAGCACGGTGCCGACGTGCACGGCGACCGCCAGCATCAGCAGGCCGAAAAGCAGGGTGGGTCGGGCCAACGGGTGGGAGAGCCCAGCATCTACCCGCGGGGTCGCATCCATTCCAGCACCACCGTCGTCCCGCCCGCGCCGGTTTCGAACGCCACCCGGCCACCGTCCAACTCTTCGACGCGTCTGACGATACTCTCGCGGACGCCGAAACGTCCGGCCGGCACGTGTTCGGGCTCGAAACCTCCGCCGGAGTCGGCGATCGTCACCCGAACCGTTCCGTCGTCCACCCACACCGTCGCGGCCCCCCCGCCCGCGTGGCGGACGGCGTTGCGCGCCGCCTCGGCCGCGGCGAGACCCAGCGCACCGGCTGTCACCGACGGCACGGTCCCGGTCCCTGCGGCGGAGTGCAACTGCACGTCGGGCGCGGCCGCCGCAAGCAGGTCGAGAATCAACTGCTCGGCGTCGTCGGCGCACAGTTCGACGGCCTCCACGGAGAGGTCCGGGAGTTGCCTGCGCCGAGCCAGCGCCTGCAGTCCCACAGCAGCGCTTCGGCGCACCACCTCGGGAGGCTCGGCCTCGAAATGAAGCGCGGCGGCGAACGCGGCGAGGACCTCGTCGTGCACCGTCCGAGCGAAATCGGCGAAATCGGCCGATCGCGTGCGGGCGTTCTGCTGCTCGATCTGCAGCCGCGTCGCCACCTCCTGCGCCCTGCTCAGCCGGTCCAGCTGGTGACGCAGGACGAGGGCGAGCATGACGTAGATGACGTTGGAGGCATGCGCGAAACCGGTGGCCAGCAGCGACGGAGCGATGGTGCCGAGGAAGAGCAGTGAGGACAGCGGCGGCGCGGCGGCAAGCAGCGCGGTGGCGGCGAGAACGTACGGCAGCCGCAGGGTGAGAGCGAGGAGGGCCAGCACGGGTGCGTCGAGCAACCAGATCGAGACGTTCGTGGGCTCGGGAATCGCGCCGTACCACGCGGCGTAGCTCAGCACGAGCGCCACGAAGAGGATGGCCGGCTGCGCCATCCAGATCGCACGCAGCACGCCCGGCGCCAACCTGGACCACGCAATGGCGGTCAGCAATTGCAGCGCAGGCACGACGGCAGCCAGGGCAACCCACCAGGTGTCGAACCAGACCACCTGCGCACTGAGGACCAGTGAGTTGAGCAGCAGGACGCACAGACCGCACAGCGTGACGCCGAGACCGATCCTTCGGTCGACCTCGACCCAGGTGGTGGTGATCATGGTGGGTCAGCCATGTGGCTTGGATCGGCCGGACGCCGACGTGGCGCAGCGGGCGCGGGTCGTCCGGGTCATGGGCCGGATTCTAGTGGTGGGCGCGAGCGTTCCGGGAGGGCGGGTCGGCGGGCCTGCTCGGCCCGGGTCGCGGCGTTTCGAGGAAGCGGGCATTCCACCCGATGCCCGGCGGCCGACGAGGCATCCGCACGCCGGCCGTCCCGACCCCCATACCTGGGGGTCTTTTCGGCCCTCTGCACCCCACGCATACGCGTTCGCCCTTGCCATCGCAATATCGGACGCGGAAACGCCCGCGTAGCGACCCCGGCCGGCTGAGCGGACGGGGTAGTCTGAATGCATTCTGCGTCGGCTTCCCAGAAGTTCTGCAGAACCCGTCACTGGCAGACCCGGTGCCCCCGGGGTTCACTTTCGGAGGTAGCAGCCGATGATCAGATTTCTGATTCAGGTCGCCGTCAATCTGGTCACGGCAACCATCGCTCTCACCGTGGCCGGCCTGGTCCTCGACGGTGTCACCGTCTCCCTCGCCGGGCTCGCCACCGCAGTGATCGTGTTCGTCATCGCCAACGCCCTGTTCACGCCGTTCATCTTCAAGATGGCGCACAAGTATGCGCCGGCAGCGCTCGGTGGGATCGGGCTGCTGAGCACGCTGGTCGCCCTGCTGGTGGCCACCGCGGTGGGCAACGGCCTGGTCATCTCGGGCTTCATGGCCTGGGTTCTCGCCACCCTGCTGGTGTGGGTCATCACGGCGCTCGGCGGCTGGGCGCTGCTGGCCTGGTGGACCAAGAACCGGGTCAAAGCCAAGCGGGCCAACGCGGGCGAGTAGCGCTGGCCCTGGTCACAACTTGGCCCACACCCACTGCTGCGGAGGGTGCGAGGACGACGAGGGCTGTTCGGAGGCGTCGGGACGACGTGGCTGAGGCGCGGGCAGGGCAGGCTTGACGTCATTGCCGCGCTGGCGGCGGCGGTGGTTCAATCGACCATGAACCGGCTGGCGAGCATCTTCACCCGAGCACGCGCGTGGGTTCGGGCGCGTACCAATCCAACCGAGCCGGTGCCGCCCGGCCAGCTTCCCGATGTCGCCGCGGTCATCGCCCGGCTGCGCGAGTTGCAGGGCCAGTTCGCCCCGGACGACGGGGTCGGTGCGTTCAATCGGATGTACCTGCAGGTGACCGAGCTTGTCGGCGAGCGGATCGAGGACGGCTTCTTCGCTGATCCGGTGTTCCTTGCACGTCTGGACGTCGTCTTCGCCGGGCTCTATCTCGACGCGGTGGACGGACGGACGGCGCAGGACGCCGACCCGTGTTGGCAGCCGCTGCTGGAGTGCCGCAGCAACCGCCTCGCCTCCATCCAGTTCGCCGTCGCGGGGATGAACGCGCACATCAACCACGATCTCGCGGTTGCGCTGGTGCGCACCTGTCGTCAGCTTGGACTGAGTCCGAGCAGTCCGGGAGTCAAGGCGGACTACGACAAGGTCACCCAGTTGCTCGCCGAGGTTCACGAGCAGGTGCGCCAGTCCTTCCTCGCGGGGCTGGCGTTGCGCGTCGACCAGGAGGTCGCGCCCGTGCTCACCCTGGTCGGCGCGTGGAGCATCGGCCGCGCCCGGGACGCCGCCTGGGTCAGTGCCGGGGTGCTGTGGGAACTGGGCCGCGACCCCGGGCTCGCCGAGGAGTTCCGGCGCAATCTCTCCCGCTCGGTCGGCCTCGCCTCCCGCACCCTGCTCACCCCGGTGGCCGTCCCGACGCCGACGTAAGCAATCTGTTCAGGAAATGCTGAGTCTTCGTTGGTCGAGCTTGTCGAGACCTTGGGGAACCTGGTGCTGGCAAGGGGTTTCGACGTAGCTCAACCAGCGGTGGTTGCGCGTTGATCAGAGCTTCCCTCACCGACTCGAGGGTTTGAGTGGAGCCCAGTCACCGCGTCCGGGTTGCTCGGGAAGTGTCTGGAGCGGGCGACGGGAATCGAACCCGCATTCTCAGCTTGGGAAGCTGATGTTCTGCCATTGAACTACGCCCGCACGATCGCGCGGATCGGCCCCGTCAGTCTAGCCGGAACCGCTCGTCGATCTCACAATCGGCGACCCGCGACCCGCGACTGGCGACTGGCGACTGGCGACTGGCGACTGGCGACTGGCGACTGGCGACTGGCGACTGGCGACTGGCGACTGGCGACTGGCGACTGGCGACTGGCGACTGGCGACTGGCGACAAAGCGTGCCACTGGCGCTTTGCAGGGCGCCAGTGGCGCGGTTTCCGGTCAGTCACTTCGGAGACCCGTCCCCGGTGACCGAAGGAACCGTCCCGGTGACCAGGGGAACCGTCCCGGTGACCAGGGGAACCGTCCCGGTGACCAGGGGAACCGTCCCGGTGACCAGGGGAACCGTCCCGGTGACCGGGAGAACCGGCCCCGGATGACCGACGGAACCGTCGCCGCGGTTTGGCGACCCGAGAGTCTCGAACTCCGTCAGGGAGACCCCGGCAACAACCCTGGACGGCGCAAGGCGGCGGCGCGTCCCGGGCTGGCGCGACTAGCGTCGGAGGCATGAGCAATCCGGAGTCGAATTTCACCCGCTATCCCGAGCCGGACGACGTCGGGCCGGCCGCGGGCGGCGACCGCGCAGTATCGGACGGTGACCGCAGCAAAGTGGTGACCCTGCTGGAATCGGCCTACGCGGAGGGTCGGATCACCAGCGATGAGCATGCCGTGCGGATGCAGGCCGTGGCAGCCGCCGAGACCTTCGACGACCTGGTTCCGTTGACCCGTGACCTGGTCGCCTTCGACGATGCCGCCGCGCCGGCGCCGGCGTGGTCGTCGGCGCCCGGGCAGGGCGGCGGGGAACCCGAGTTGATCGTCACCCTGTTCGGCGGCACCGAACGCCGGGGGCGCTGGCAACCGCGCCGCAACCTCAGCGTGCTGAACCTGTTCGGCGGCACCGAGCTCGATCTGCGGGAGGCGGTCTTCACCGACAACACCTGCGAGATCAACGTGTTTTGCCTGTTCGGAGGTATCGAAGTGCTGGTGCCCGAGGGGACCGACCTCGAGAACCGGACGCTGGCGGTCTTCGGCGGTGCCTCCTGCAAGGTCACCGGCCCGCCCGCGCCGGGTGCCCCGAAGGTCGTGGTCCGCGGTTTCGTCGGCTTCGGCGGGGTCGAGGCCAGCGCCAAGCGCGTGAAGAAGAAGTACTGACTGATCCGGGGCTGCGCCGGCGGCAGGGGTCTCGACAAGCTCGACCAACGGCGTCAACACCTTCCGGCTCAGGGCAGGCCGACAGCACGACTGAGCACCACCGGCAGGGGTCTCGACAAGCTCCACCAGCGAGGACCCGGCGGGCCTATCGGGCAGGACTCTCTAGGCTGAAGTGCATGGACGACGCCCTGTTCGCCCCGCCCGCACACGATTGGCGGCGGATCTCGCCGGCCTACGCGACCGTGTTGCGCGTCCGGATGCTGGTGGCGACGGTCATCGTGACCGGGGTGGCCGCCGCCGTGGTGTGGATGGTCACCGACGGGCGCTGGGTGTCCGCGGTCGTCGCCGCCGGTCTGGCCTGGGCACTGTGGCAGTGGTTCCGGCTGGGCCGCTGGGTGCGGGCCTGGGGTTACGTCGAACGTGACGAGGATCTTTACCTGACCCACGGGTTGTGGTTCCGGGAGCTCACCGTCATTCCCTACGGACGGATGCAGGCCGTCAAGGTTGAGAGCGGTCCGCTGACCAGGTCGCTCGGGCTGGCCAGCATCGAACTGGTCACCGCGAGCCTGCAGTCGGGGGCCAAGATCCCCGGCCTGCCGCGGGCCGACGCCGAACAGCTGCGCGACCGGCTGATCGCGATCGGCATCGGCGAGGACGGCTTGTGAGCGTCCCGAACCGGTTCTCAGGGGCGCCGGGGCCTCGTCCGACGAGCCACTGGCCGGGGCGCGAGGACATTTGGGGCAGTGTGGGCACCGCAAGCGGCGCCCGCACTGCCCCTCTTCGGACGACGTCCGCCAGTCCGGGCGAGAAGCTGGTGGAGAAGCCGCATCCGTTGACCCCGCTGGTCCGCGCTTGGGTGCTGGTGGTCGCTGCAGCGTGGGCCGTCGGCCGGGAACTGCTGAACGGCGGGGACGGGCTCCGGCTACCGCCGCTGACTTGGGTGAGCGTCGCCGGCGCCGTGATCGTGGTCGTCCTGATCGGCTTCGCCTACCTCGATTGGCGGGCCACCTCGTTCATCGTCGACCACGACGAGTTACACATCGAAACCGGGGTGTTCACGAAGACGTCGCAACGCATCCGGTTCGATCGCATCCAGTCCGTTGACATCACCGAACCGTTCGCCGCGCGACTGCTCGGGTTGGCCGAGATCACCATCGATGTCGGCGCCGAGGGCGGGCACAAGCTGCGATACCTGTCCCGCTCCCGGGCGGCAGCCGTGCGGGACTATCTGCTGGCGCGGGCGCACGGGATCCGCCCGGTTCAACTGACCCAGCACGTCCGGACCGGGACTTTCACCCACCACGCCACGACCGATGAGGTACTCGTGCGGGTCCCGCCGCAGCGCCTGGTGCTGGGCGCGTTCCTCTCCCACGAGCTGCTTTTCGTGCTTCTCCCGCTGCTGCTGATCGGCGTCGCGCTCGGCCTCGACCAACGCGCCCGGCTCGCGATCGCGGTCAACCCGTGGCTGCTGCTCGGCGTCCTGCTGCCCGCCCTCGGCGGCCTGTGGAGCTTCCTGCTGCGGCGGGTCGTCGGGCAGTGGAACTACGCCTTCCTGCGCAGCGGACCCGGGTTGAAGATCACCCGCGGGCTGACCAGCCTGACCAGCCAGTCGGTGCCTCGGCACCGCATCCAGTCGTTGCGCATCGCACAGCCGCTGTGGTGGCGCCGGCTCGGCCTGTACCGGGTCAACATGGCGGTGCTGGGCAATCACGGCCTGGCCCACGACGAGGACCAGGCCGGCACCACCAGCATTCTGCTGCCGGTCGGCACCCGCACCGAGGTGGAGCTGGTGCTGGCCACGATCTGGCCCGGCCTGCGGCTCGACGACATCGACGTCCGGCCGTCACCGGAGCGGGCCCGCTGGCTGCAGCCGATCAGCCACGGCTGGGTGGGCTGGGGATACGACGAGTCCGTGCTGCTCACCCGGGCCGGCTGGCTGACCCGGGTGCAGATGATCGTGCCGCACGCCCGCGTCCAGTCGCTGGCCATCGCGCAGGGCCCGCTGCGTCGCCGGCTCGGCCTGGCCACGGTCGGCGTCCACACCACACAGATCCTGGCCACCAGCGCAGCGCGGAACATCTCGTCCGAACTGGCGCGCACCCTGCTGCGGGACGAGACCACCCGGGCCCGGACGGCGCGCCTGGGCACCCTGCTGGAAGAGCCCCGCTCCAGCTGACTCCCCACCCGCGAACCTCGGCGACCGAGGTGCTGATCCGCATTGGCTTAGGAAACGGAAGTCGCCTGTCCGCCGTTCGACGAATAGTCTCGACAGCGCTCCGTGCCGAACCTCTAGGGTGCCGTCATGACTTCGAATTACGCACTCGGAATCGATATCGGCGGCACGGGCATCAAGGGCGCACTGGTGGACCTGACGGCGGGTGACTTCGCGACGGAGCGGTTGCGGATCGAGACGCCGGCCGAATCGACACCGGCCAATGTGGCCTTCGTGGTCGGCGAGATCGTGAGCAATTTCGCCGATCAGCTCGGCGACGGCCCGATCGGCGTCACCATCCCGGCGATCGTGCAGCACGGCGTCACCATTTCGGCGGCCAACATCCATGAGTCGTGGGTGAACTGCCCCGCCGAGCGGATCTTCGAGGACGTGCTGGGTCGCGACATCGTGCTCGTCAACGACGCCGACGCCGCCGGCGTCGCCGAGGTCGGGTTCGGTGCCGCCAAGGGACACCCGGGCCTGGTGATCGTGACCACCCTGGGCACCGGCATCGGCTCGGCGATCATCCATCGTGGTGTGCTGGTACCCAACTCCGAACTCGGGCATCTGGAGATCGACGGCTACGACGCCGAGAAGCGGGCGGCGGCGAGCGCCCGCGTGCGTGAGGGCCTGACCTGGAGCGAATACGTGCCGCGGCTGCAGCGCTACTACGAAACGGTGGAGTTCCTGTTCTCACCCGATCTGCTGGTGGTCGGCGGCGGCATCAGCAAGAAGGCGGACAGATTCCTGCCCAAGCTCGACCTCCGGACGCCGATCGTCCCGGCCCAGCTGCAGAACCGGGCCGGCATCGTGGGCGCCGCCTGGCTGGCGGCGACGTCCGGGTAGACCACCAGCGCTTCCTCGGCCATGGTCGTACGCATCGGTGGCCCTGTCGAGCCCCGAGCATGGGCCTGGCAAGGGGTTTCGACCAGTTCAACCAGTGAAACCGAACGGGGTGAGCGTGTCGGAACCCCTGGTCAACATCATCAAGCGGGACGTTTCCGATCAACCCGGCCAGCACTTCCCGGCGCGGTCACCCACTCGAAACACCGGTGACACATCCGGTCGGTTCACTGTGCCGATGGACCTCAACACGATCACGCGGTTCCGACGTCCGCGTTCCCGTGACGAGTTGGTCCTGGCGCCGGACGAGGCGCTGCTCGCCGGAGGGACGTGGTTGTTCTCCGAGCCGCAGGCCGACACGTCCGGGCTGGTCGATCTGACCGCTCTCGGCTGGCCCGCTCTGGAAGTCAGCGAGCACGGCCTGCGGATCGCCGCCACCTGCACCATCGCCGAACTGGTCGCATTGCCGCAGCAGCCCGGCTGGACCGCCCAGCCCTTCTTCCGGGCCTGCGCCGACGCCCTGCTGATGTCGTTCAAAATCTGGGGGTTGGCGACCGTCGGGGGCAACATCTGCCGCTCGTTCGCCGCCGGCTCGATGGTCACCCTGGCCGCGACACTGGACGCCGAGGCCGAGATCTGGTGCCCGGACGGCACCGACCGCCGCGAACCGGTGGCCGGCCTGATCACCGGCAACGGCACCAACACGCTGGCTCCCGGCGAGGTGATGCGGGCCATCGAGATTCCGCACCGCACCCTGACGTCGCGTACCGCGCTGCGGAAGATCGCCCTGGCAAAGCTGGGCCGCTCCGGCGCGGTGCTGACCGGACGGCTGGACTCCGACGGTGCCGCGCTGTTCGTGGTCACCGCCGCCACGCTGCGGCCGGTGCTGCTGCGCTACCCCGAGCTTCCGGACGCCGCCACGTTGCGGGCCGCGGTCGCCGCCGCCCCCGGCTACTACACCGACCCGCTGGGCGCCGCCGACTGGCGCCGGCAGGTCAGCCAGGTGCTGATGGACGAGGTGCGCGCCGAACTGGCAGCCACCGTGGCGAAGCCGGTCGTCCGATGACCGCCGAGGACACCCGCCCGGTCGCCGCCCACCCGGCCGGCGACGAAATCCACTGCACGGTGGACGGCGCCGCGCTGGACGGCGTCCCCGCCCCCGGTCAGTGCCTGCGCACCTTCCTGCGCGAGCACGGGCACCTGGGCATGAAGAAGGGCTGCGACGCCGGCGACTGCGGCGCCTGCTCGGTGCTGCTGGACGGACGCCCGGTGCACTCCTGCCTGGTGCCGGCCGTCCGCGTCGACGGGGCCGAGGTCACCACGGCCTCCGGCCTGGGCACCGCTGACGACCTGCACCCGATGCAGCGGTCGTTCTGCGACAACTTCGGCTTCCAGTGCGGGTTCTGCACCGCCGGCATGATCGTGACCGCGTCCACCCTGACCGCCGACGACGTCGACGACCTGCCCCGGTTGATGAAGGGCAACCTGTGCCGCTGCACCGGTTACCGGTCGATCCGGCAGTCGATCCGGGCCGGCCTGACCGGGGCGGCGACGATCACCGACCAGCCCGCGCCGGGCGAGGCGGCGGTGGGCCGCTCGGTTCCGCCGCCGGCCGGACGCCGGGTGGTGACCGGCACCGAGCCGTACACCTTCGACCTGGTGATGCCCGACGCACTGCATCTGCGGCTGCTCAACTCACCGCATCCGCATGCCCGGATCATCGCCATCGACACTGCGGCCGCCGAGGCGCTGCCGGGCGTCGAACTGGTGCTCACCCACCGCAATGTGCCCGGCGTCCGGTACTCGACGGCCCGGCACGAGCACCGCGTCGACGACCCGGACGACACTCGGATGCTCGACGACGTCGTCCGGTTCCGCGGCCAGCGGGTCGCCGCCGTGGTCGCGACGACGGCCGCGATCGCCGAGCAGGCCTGCCGGTTGATCGAGGTCAACTACCAGGTGCTACCGGCCGTCTTCGATCCCGAGGCGGCGCGGTCGCCCGGTGCCCCGCTGATCCATCCCGACCGGACGCCGGCCGACCGGGTCGACGAGGCCCACCGGAACGTCATCGTCGGGCTGCACGAGGGTCACGGCGGCGACGTGGACGCCGCGCTGGCGGCGTCCGACGTCACGGTGAGTGGGGTCTGGCAGACCCAGCGGGTCAGCCATGCCCAGCTGGAGACGCACGGCACCATCGGCTGGCTGGATGACGCCGGCCGGCTGACCCTGCGCACCTCCACCCAGGTGCCGTTCCTGGTCCGCGACGAGCTCAGCCTGCTGCTGGAGCTGCCCCGCGAGCGGGTCCGGGTGTTCACCGGACGGGTGGGCGGAGGTTTCGGCGGCAAGCAGGAGGTGTTCACCGAGGACCTGGTCGGGCTCGCCGTGCTGCGCACCGGGCGTCCGGTGCAGTTCGAACTGAGCCGCGCCGACGAGTTCTGCCGCACCTCCGTGCGGCATCCGATGCGGGTCGGGGTGAGTCTCGGGGCGTCCGCGGACGGCCGGCTGACCGCGTTGAAGCTCGACCTGCTCTCGGACACCGGCGCCTACGGCAACCACTCCCGCGGGGTGATGTTCCACGCCTGCGCCGAGTCGATCTCGCTGTACAACGTGCCGGTGAAGCGGGTGGACGCCGAGGTGGTCTACACCAACAACGTACCCTCGGGCGCATTCCGCGGCTACGGGCTGGGGCAGGTGATCTTCGGCGTCGAATCAGCCCTGGACGAGTTGGCCGTCGCCCTGGACATCGACCCGTTCGAGCTGCGCCGGATCAACATGGTCCGCGACGGCGACCCGCTGCTCACCGCGCACGCCGAGCCGGAAGCCGATCTGGTCTACGGCAGCTACGGGCTCGACCAATGCCTCGACCTGGCGGAAGCTGCCCTGACCAGGGGGAACGGCGTGGCGGCGCCGTCCGGCCCGAGCTGGCGCAGCGGCGAAGGCATGGCGGTCGCGATGATCGCCACGATGGCCCCGTTCGGGCATATCTCGCGCACCACGGTCACCCTGCACGCCGACGGCCGCTACCACCTGGGCGTGGGCACCTCCGAGTTCGGCAACGGCACCACCACCGTGCACACCCAGATCGTGGCGACCGCCCTGCACACCGGCGTGGACCGGATCGTGGTGCACCAGTCCGACACCGACGCGGCCCCCTACGACACCGGCGCCTTCGCCTCGGCCGGCACCACGGTCGCCGGCAAGGCGTTGTACTCCGCCGCGCTCAGCCTGCGCACCACACTGCTGACCGCGGCCCACACGCTCACCGGGGCGCCGGCGTCCGATCTGACCCTCGATGCGGACGGGGTGGTCGCCGGTGAGCGCCGGCTCAGCTTCGCGGAGCTGATCGCGGCGGTGCACGACGAGCATCGGGTCGGCGACACCCTGGTGGCCAACGGCGCGGAACTCGGCGACGTCCGCTCGCTGGCCTGGAACGTGCACGCCTTCCGGGTCGCGGTGGACGTCGACACCGGCGAGGTGCGCATTCTGCAGTCCGTCCAGGCCGCGGACGCCGGCACGGTGATGAACCCCGAGCAGTGCCGCGGCCAGGTCGAGGGCGGCGTGGCTCAAGCGATCGGCTCGGCACTACTGGAGGAGGTGCTGGTGGCCGACGGCGTCGTGCTCAATCCGGCCTTCCGCACCTACCGGGTACCGCAACTCGCCGACATCGGCGACACCGAGGTGTACTTCGCCCAGACCAGCGACGATCTCGGACCCTTCGGCGCCAAGTCGATGAGCGAATCCCCGTACAACCCGGTCGCCGCCGCCCTGGGCAACGCGATCCGCCGGGCGATCGGCGTCCGGCCCTACGAGACGCCGTTCAGCAAGGACCGGGTCTGGCGGCTGGCTGCCGGCTGAAACCCGCCACCGGTACGCGGGGACGGTTCTCTCCGGTCCACACCGGCACGCGGGGACGGTTCTCTCCGGTCCACACCGGCACGCGGGGACGGTTCTCTCCGGTCCGGAACGCTTCGAAATGGACCGAAAAGAACCGTCCCCGGCGTACCACCGCCGACCGTTGGTTGCGCTTGTCGAAACCCCTCAGCAGCACACCCTGGTCTCGGCAAGCTCGACCAACGAGGAACTACTCAGACCCGCTTGGCCAGATCTCTGGACGCCGCAGCGACACGCTGGGCGACGTCCGGCTCGTCGACGGTCAGCAGGGTGTCGTCGGCGACCACCGGACGGCCGTGCACCAACAGCCGGGCCAGCGGCGGTTGAGCGGCCAGGGTGAGTGCGGCGACGGGGGCGATCATGCCGGCGCCACCACGGTGTGAATCGGTCCGGAACCCGCGGCCAGCGGCGCGGCGGGCGCACCGGTGCGGGCCGCGATCACCTCGGCCATGATCGACACCGCGGTCTCCATCGGGGTCGCCGCGCCCAGATCCAGGCCGATCGGGGAATGCAGCCGGGCCAACGCCTGATCGGACACACCCGCCTCACGAAGCAGTCCGAGCCGGCGCAGATGGGTGCGGCGCGAGCCCATCGCACCGACGTCAGCCGGCCGGGCCGTCCAGCGCTGCGGTGAGCAGGGGGACGTCGAACCGCTCCTCGTGGGTCAGCACCGCGACGACGGTGCGGGCGTCAACCTCGGTGGACGCCAGGTACCGGGCCGGCCAGTCGACGACCACCTCGTCGGCGTCCGGGAACCGGTCCGCGGTGGCGAACAGCGCCCGGGCGTCGCACACCGTCACCCGGTACCCCAGGTGGCCGCCCAGCCGGCTCAGCGCGCCCGCCACGTCGACCGCGCCGAAGATCAACAGCCGGGGGCGGGCGCGGTTGACCAGCACCACCACCTCGAGGTCGTCGGACAACTCCAGCACGCTGCAGCGGCCGTCCACCAGCCGCTCGGCGAGTTCGTTCCGCACGACACCCAGGACCTCATCCGGCAGGGCGGCGTCGCCGCCGGCGAGTGTCACGATCCGGCCGAGCAACGCGGCCGGCCCCCGCGACACCATGGCCAGGGCGGCGTCGGCGCCCGCGCCGGCAGCCCTCAGTTCGGCGATCTGCTCACTGTGGGACGCGTCCAGTCGATGTCCCAGCACCCGAAGCTGGCCGCCGCAGGAGAGCCCGGTCGAGAACGCCCACTCGTCGAAGCCGAGATGCTCGGTCACCGGCGCGCCCGTGGCGAGCACCTGCAACGCCAACGCGTGGGCGGCGGCCTCCGCGCAGCCTCCCGAAATCGCCCCCAGCACCAGTTGACCGGACGCCGTGTCAGCCACCGCCATCGAGGCGCCGACCGGACGCGGCGCCGAACCGAGCACCCTGGTCACCGTCACGACCGCGACCGGTTCGCCCGCATCGAGGTGCCGCAACAGGTCGTTGGCAAGCTCAAACATTCGGCCTCTCTCCCTTCCCCGGCGCCGCCGCGGTTGCCCTCATGACTATCCACGCCGTATTCCGGTTCGATGAAGGCGCAGTTACTTTCCGGCGAAGCGGGGCCTCAGGCGCGGATCCGGGCCGAAGATGTTCCAGGCGCCCGCCTGGGTCGCTGATACGACGGGAGATCGCTATGTCCACCACCGTGTCGCAGACCACCAAACCCGGCGTGCATCCGGTCGACGAGGTCCTGCCGGCTCCGCAATTGGCGGCCTACGGGTTCCAGCACGTGCTCGCCTTCTACGCCGGCGCGGTCCTCGTCCCGATCCTGGTGTCGAACGCGCTCGGCCTGACCAGCGAGCAGTTGATCCACCTGATCAACGCCGACCTTTTCACCTGCGGCATCGCGTCCCTGCTGCAGGCGGTCGGGTTCGGCCGTGGCGCCTGGCGGGTCGGCATCCGGCTGCCGTTGCTGCAGGGTGTCACCTTCACCGCGGTGTCTCCGATGATCGCGATCGGGCTCGCCGTGATCGGCACCGGGGGCACCCCGGTCAACGGCCTGCTGACCATCTACGGGGCGGTCATCGTGGCCGGCCTGTTCACCTTCTTCGTGGCACCGTTCTTCGCCCGGCTGCTGAAGTACTTCCCGCCGGTCGTGACGGGGTCGATCATTCTGATCATCGGCATCGCCCTGGTGCCGGTCGCGGCCGGCGACATCACCTTCGGGGCCATCGGCGGCCTCAACGGGGTCGTGATCGACCAAGCCGGCGCGTTCACCCCCGTGGAGATGTTCGACTACTCGCTGCGCAATCCCGAACTGCTGCTGAAGAACCTCGCCTACGCCGGCGGGACGCTGGCGCTGATCCTGGCCGTGCAGCGGTTCACCCGCGGCTTCCTGCAGACCGTCGCGGTACTGCTCGGGCTGGTGGTCGGCACGTTCGCCGCGTTCCTGCTGGGCGACGCCCACTTCGACGACGTGGCCACCTCGGCGATGTTCGGCGTCACCACCCCGTTCTACTTCGGCGTCCCGCAGTTCTCGATCACCGCGATCCTGTCGATGGTCATCGTGATGCTGATCACCATGGTCGAGACCACCGGTGACGCCTACGCCACCGGCGAGATCGTCGGCAAGCGGGTCCGGCCCAGCGACATCGCGGCAGCGATCCGGGCGGATGGCCTGGCCACCACCCTGGGCGGCGTGCTGAACTCGTTCCCGTACACGGCGTTCGCCGAGAATGTCGGTCTGGTCCGGCTGACCCAGGTGAAGTCACGCTGGGTGGTTGCGGCGGCCGGCGTGATCATGATCATCCTCGGCCTGCTGCCGAAGGCGGCCGCGATCGTCGCCGGCATCCCGCACCCGGTGCTCGGCGGTGCCGCGCTGGCGCTGTTCGCGGCGGTCGCCGTCGCCGGCATCCAGACCTTGCAGAAGGTCGACTTCACCGATCACCGCAACAGCATCGTGGTCGGCACCACGATCGGTGCCGCCGGCCTGATCACCGGCTACGGCGCGATCGCCGGAGCCTTCCCCGGCTGGGCACAGATCTTCTTCGGCTCCGGCATCACCCTCGGCGCCATCGTCGCCATCGGGCTGAACCTGCTGTTCTTCCACACCGGCGGACACGGCCAGGCGGTCGCCGGGCGTCCGGGCGAGGGCCTGGTGACGATCGACCAGGTCAACGCGATGACCTCGGAACAGTTCGGCGCAACCTTCGGCGACCTCGTCCAGGGCGCACCGTGGGTGGTCGAGTTGGCCTACCGGGCCCGTCCGTTCGCCGACGCCTACGCGCTGCGCGCGGCCTTCCAGGACGCCTTGCTCGGGGCGTCCGGCGACGAGCAGCTGACGCTGCTGCAGTCGTTCCCCGACCTGGGTTCCTCAACGGACACCGCACACATCCGCTACGCCGCCGATCATGACACCAAGGGCCTACCGGCCCTGGTCGGCGAAGATCTGGACGACCTGACCGAGCTGACCAACGCCTACAAGGAGAAGTTCGGCTTCCCGCTGGTGGTCAGCGCCACCGATGTGGACCGCTACGAGAAGGTGATCGCGCACGGCTGGACCCGGCTGGCCAACTCGGTCGCGGCCGAGAAGGCGGCCGGGCTGATCGAGGTCGCCAAGATCGTCAACCACCGGTTCGACGAGAAGGTCGCCGACGCCAATCCGATCGCGGCCGCCAAGGTGCGGATCGCGGCCGAGTACGGACACTGATGTCGTCGGCCCCGCCCGTCGTCGGGGCGTCCACGGCCGGGCCACGTACGGAACCGGCGGCACTGGCCGGGTGGTTGCTCGGCCCGTCGGGGGTGGTGCATCGCGGTCACGTGCTGCACATCGCCGGGGACGGCGATCTGGCCGCCGCCGACGACCAGCTGGTGTCGGTGCCGGACGGCGCCCTGGCGGTGGATGCCTCCGGGCGGATCGCCTGGCTGGGCCGCTACGCCGACCTGCCGTCCGGCTACGACTCCTGGCAGGTCGTCGGGGACGGCTCGGCGCTGTTACTGCCCGGGTTCGTCGACACCCACCTGCACTACCCGCAGACGTTCACCACCGACGCCTACGGCGGCGGCCAACTGCTGGAATGGCTGGAGCACTGCGTGTTCCCGGCCGAGGCCCGGCTCGCCGACCAGGAGCATGCCGTCCGGATCGCCCGCAGCTTCACCCGGCGGCGGATCCAGGTCGGCACCACGGCGGCGATGGTCTTCGGCTCGGCCTTCCCCGGCGCCCAGGACGCGCTGTTCGAAGCCACCCGGGAGGCCGGCCTGCGGCTGGTCTCGGGCCGCGGCATCCAGACCGTCGGACCGGCCAGCGCGGGACCGCTGCTGACCGGTGAGGACGAGGCGATCGCGCTGGTCGCCGCCGAGATCGACCGTTGGCACTGCGCTGACACCGGCGACCCGGCGACGGCGCTGCTGCAGGCGGCGGTGGTGCCCCGGTTCTCGCTGTCGGTGACGCCGCGGACACTGGCGGCGCTCGGCGAGCTGTACGCCGGCGTCCGCGACCGCGGGGTGTACCTGCATACCCACCTGAACGAGAACAACCGGGCCGGCGACGGCGAGATCGCCGCGGTCCGCGCCCAGTACGGCGTGGCCAGCTACCTGGACACCTACGACGGACTGTTCCTGCCCGGTTCGAAACGTGGCGGCGAATCACTGCTCGGACGGCGCACGATCATGGCGCACGCCGTCCATTGCACGGACGACGAACTGGCCCGGCTGGCGGCGTCCGGCAGTTCGATCGCACACTGCCCCACCTCACAGCAGTTCCTCGGTTCGGGCACCATGCCGTGGCGCCGGACGGTCGGGCACGATGTCACCGTCGCGCTCGGGTCCGACGTCGGCGCCGGCGACGAATGGCTGATCCCGCGGGTCGCGAACGATGCCTACAAGGTGCACCTGTCCGAGCCGGGGGCCGACTCGGTGGCGTTGAGCCCACCCCAGTTGCTCTACCTGTGCACGCTGGCCGGCGCCCAGGCCCTCGACCAGCAGGACCGGTTCGGGAACTTCGATCTGGGCAAGGAGGCCGACTTCGTCACCATTGAGCCGGACCGGGACGAGCACCTCGCCCTGGCACTGGACGGGGCCGGACACGATCCCGATCCGCACCGGGCGCTGTACCAGGTGCTGTTCACCCTGCTGATGGGGCTGCGCGAGGCGGCGATCACCGCGGTGCACGTGCGCGGGCGGCGGGTGGTGCCGCCGGCGCGTGACCAGCACCCGGGGCCGGCGTCGGGTCCGACCTGGCTGGGTCGCCGGTCCCGGTGATCGGCCCCGGTGCGGGCGCCGCCCACTCGGGTACGGGCTCCGCCGGATCGGGCGATGGGTCTCAGGCGTCGGGTGACGGAACGGTAGTAGGCATCGTGCTGGCGGCCGGCGCCGGGGTGCGGGCCGGGGGTCCGAAGGCGCTGCGCCGCACGGCGTCCGGGACTCCGTGGGTCGAGGCCGTGGTCCGGCGGCTGTTCGACGGCGGCTGTACCGACGTGGTCGTGGTGCTCGGCGCCGCCGCGACCGCGGCCCGGGCGCTGCTGCCGGCGTCCGCGTCCGCGGTGGTCTGCGAACGCTGGGCGGACGGCCTGTCGGAGTCGCTGCGCACCGGCATCGCCACGGCCGGCGGCTGCTGCCTACGCCGGTGGCGGCGGCGATCACCCCGGTCAACATCCCCGACGGCGATCCGGCGACACTGCGCCGGCTGCTGACCCTGGTGAGCCCGGACTGCCTGGTCAGGGCGTCCTTCGCGGGGCGTCCGGGGCACCCGGTGCTGATCGGGCGCGCTCATTGGCGCCGATTCGCCGACTCGCTCAGCGGCGACTCCGGCGGTGCCGGCTATCTGCGGGCCAACGGCGTGACCATGATCGACTGTGGCGATCTGGAGTCGGGCCAGGACGTCAACCGCTGACCCGGTCGCCGGCCGGGCCCGTGAGGGCCTTGCAGCGAGCCTGGGGTTCGTCGAGGTCGACCAGGCCGTGGAGCCCGATCCGGCGCTTGCAGCGCGACTACCGCAGCCGGCTCGACGATCTAGGCGTCTCCATCCTCGGTATCGCGGTCACCGGCGACTGGCGGCATGTCTCACCGCAGGGCGAGGTCGTGCTGGCCTCCTGGGACGCCTTGGCCACCGCCGAACACTGGATGGCGGACGCCCTGCGTCCCGCTGCCGAACGCGCCGGTCCTGCCCCGAAATGATCGATCGGGATCGGGCACCGTCTGCGGTGCCCGATCCCGATCGTTGCTGCTACATCCGCTCGGGCGCGACGATGCCGAGCAGGTACAGGCCCTTGCTGAGCACCGTCCGGGTGGCCGCGCAGATCGCCAGCCGGGAGGTCCGCACCTCGCCCTCGCTCTTCAGCACCGGGCACTGCTCGTAGAAGGTGCTCAATGCGGTGGCGGTGTCGAACAGGTAGGTGCACAGCTTGTGCGGCTGCAGGCTGGTGGACACCTCGTCCACGATCTCGCCGAACCGGGAGAGCAGCAACGCCAGCGCCTGCTCGGCCGGATCGTCCAGCACGGTGACACCGTCAGAAGCCCAGCCCTCGGCCTCCGCCTTGCGCAGGATGCCGCTCACCCGGGCGTGCGCGTACTGCAGGTAGGGGCCGGTGTTGCCGGTGGTGGCGACCATCCGGTCGGCGTCGAAGACGTAATCCTTGTGCAGCGAAGTGGACAGGTCGGCGTACTTCACCGCGGCCATCGCAATCTCCGGGGCTGCGACGTCCTCGGCCAGGTCGAGCAGGGTGTCCAGAGTGACAGTCTTGCCGTCGCGGGTCTTGAACATTTTGCCGTCCGGGCCGAGCACCGAGCCGAAGCCGACGTGCTCCAGCACACCGCCCTCGGGCACCCAGCCGGCCATCCGCGACACGGCGAACACCTGGGCGAAGTGGTGCGCCTGCGGCGATCCGACGACGTAGATGCAGCGATCGGCGTCGAGGGTGCCGAAACGGTAGCGGACGGCGGCCAGGTCGGTGGCGGAGTAGCCGTAGCCGCCGTCCGATTTGCGGACGATCAGCGGCGCCTCGTCGCCGGGCACGAAGACGACCAGGGCACCGTTGTCGACAACGGCGAGTCCGGACGCCGCCAGGTCGGCGGCAACGCCCGCCAGCAGGTCGTTGTAGAGCGACTCGCCGGCCAGATCGTCGTCGGTGAGCAGGACGCCCAGTCTGCGGTAGGCGGCGTTGAAGCCGGCCTTGGAGACCTCGATCAGCGACCGCCAGATCGCCCGGGTCTGCTCGTCACCGGACTGCAGCGCCACCACCCGGCGGCGGGCGGCGTCGGCGAAGGTTTCGTCGGCCCGGAAGTGTTCCTGGGCGCGCCGGTACAACGAAACGGAGGAGTCGAGATCAAGGGTGTCGGCGTCGATCCCCTCGAACAGGATCTGCTCGACCAGCATGCCGAACTGGGTGCCCCAGTCGCCGATGTGGTTCTGGGCGACCACGGTGTGGCCCTGAGCACGCAGCACCCGGGCGAAGCAGTCGCCGATGATCGTCGAGCGCAGGTTGCCGACGTGCATCGGCTTGGCCACATTGGGCGCCGAGTAGTCGATCACCACCCGCTGCGGTTCCCCCGCCTGCTCGATCACACCGTCCGGGTCGCGCAGGATGCCGGTCACCACCGCGGCCAGCACGTCGGAACGCAGCCGGAGGTTGATGAACCCCGGACCGGCCACCTCGAGCGGCTCGCACAGGTCGGCGACATCCGCTTCGGCGACGATCCGCTGCGCAATCTCGCGCGGCGGCTTGCCCTCGGACTTCGCCAGCCGCAGCGCCACGTTCGACTGAAAATGCCCGAACTGCGGCTTGGTCGCCGGACGGAGCTCCGGATCCACCCCGGTGACAGCCTGGAAACGTTCGGTCAGCAACACGGGCAGGGAAAGCACGTCGTCCATCTTCCCGCCGCCGAGCGGCCTTGTCGAAACGGGTCCACGGCTCGGGTGGCACAACTACCCCTGTCGCGACGGCCGGACAGTTGGCAGGATCAGGTGGCCACCGCCCATGGAGGAGTCATGCTGATGGAGGCCTTCGTTCGCCAGGACGTCTACACCCTGCAGCCCGAGGGCGCGCCGACCCATCCGGTGATCGCCGCCTACGCGGTGGCCGTCCGGGAACTGAAACGCAACAGCGGACCGCAGCACCGGCTGTGGAGCCACCACGCCCAGGTGCACGGCATGTTCCCCGACCCGAACGACGGGCTGCGCAATCAGTGTCAGCATTTCTGCTGGTACTTCCTACCTTGGCACCGAATGTACCTGCACGCCTTCGAGGCGATCTGCCGGTCGATCATCGTCGAATCCGACGAAGTGGACGAGGCGACCAAGGCCGGATGGGCACTGCCCTACTGGGATTACGACCGGGACGGCGCCCGCTCACTGCCGCCCGCGTTCCGCACCCCGACCCTGGACAGCGCCCCGAACCCGCTGTTCGAGCCTGCCCGCGATCTGGGGATCAACTCACCGGTCCGGTTCCGCGGCGAGGTCACGCCGCGGCTGGCCCAGCTGCAGCCGGCCCAGACCACCGCCGCCGGATGGTTCGATGCGTCACCCTATTCGGCGCGCTTCGACCCGGCCTTCGCCGGCACCGAGACCGGCTTCAACCATGCCGGCGCCCCGAACGCCGTCCCGGGGCCGCTGGAGATCACGCCGCACGGCTCGGTGCACGTCTTCGTCGGCGGCCCGGACGGCAAGATGAGCGACTTCAACCAGGCGGCGGGCGATCCGATCTTCTGGCTGCACCACGCCAACCTCGACCGGCTCTGGGAGGTGTGGCGGAGCAACACCGGCGTGGGCCTCGACCCGACCGGCAGCCGCTTCGTGGACCGCAGCTTCGAGTTCCTGGACGCCTCGGGCGAGCGCATCCAGCCGACCTGCGGCAGCGTGCTCAACCTTGCCAACCTGGGGTACGGCTACGCCGACACCGCGATCCCCGCCTCGGCGGGCGCCGGAGGACAGATGCCCACTCCCGACCGTGGCCAGGAACGTCCGCGTGATCGTCGTCCGCCGCAGCGGGTCGGGGCGGCCGAGACTCCGGTGCGGCTCACCGACGGGCCCACCGCGGTCAGATTCCCGACCGACGCGCCGACCACCCGGGCGGCCGAGCGTTTCCTGGTGTCGGTGGAACACATCCGCGCCGACCGGTTGCCCAGCGCCGAATGGGGCGTCTTCCTGCAACCCACCAGCGGCGAGGCCGAACTCGTCGGCACGCTGCCGCTGTTCGGATTGCTCGAGTCACTGCAGCCGGACGCCGACCACGAACTCAGCTACCAGTTCGACATCACCGCCCTGGTGCAGCGGCTGGACGCCGAGGACCGCTGGGACGCCGCACAGTTCCGGGCGACGCTCGCCCCGGTCAACCCGATCGCCGAGGACGCCCCACCCGAACCCGAGGTGGTGATCGGCACCATCGCGCTGCTGATCCAATGAGGGCTGCTGATCCGATGAAAGACGTGCCGATGAATGCCGGCTTGCACCGGCTGAGGAGGACGGAACTCGTTGCCACAGGGGTCTCGACAAGCTCGACCAGCGACAATCGGCGTCTCCAGAACGTCCCGCCGCACTGGTCCCCACGGAGTACCACACCGCCGGTCGAGCTTGTCGAGACCCCCTCCCGGCGTCCGCAACTCCGCGATCGGCTGAACCACCACCCCGAGTGGCTGGCCCTGCTGCTCGCCGCTGCGGCATGGATCGGCCTGGCACTGACCCTCGGCTGGCTCGGACCGGCAGGTTGGGCGTTGCCGTCCGGCCACCATCACAGCCCGGACGCCGCAGTCCCGCACGTCCACTCCGTCGACACCCAGCTGCTGACCTGGGCGCTGATGGTGGTCGCGATGATGCTGCCGACCACGGTGCCGCACCTGCGTCACCTCGGCTTCAACACCCGGCGGTCCCGCCGGCAGCGCAGCCTCGCGCTGTTCACCCTCGGCTATCTCGCGGTATGGCTGGCGCCGGGCCTGCTGTTCGCCGTGGCGCCCAGCCCGGTTCCGACGTCCGTGCTGGCGGTCCTGCTGCTGGCCGCCGGCGCGTGGGAGTTGACCCCGATCAAACGACGGGCGTTGCGCGGCTGTTGCCGCACCCTGCCGACCGGCTTCACCGGGCCGTCCGCCGACGCCGCCGCGGTCGACTACGGTCTGCGGCACGGCTACAGCTGCCTGCTGGTCGGCGGACCGGCCATGGCGGTGCTGATGCTCGCCGGGCATCCGTGGTGGGCAACCGTGGCGCTGGCGGTGGTGATGGCGACCCAGAAGCTGCTCAGCCGTCCGGACCAATGGCGCGCGGTGGTGGCCCTGAGCTGGCTCGCATCCGGGCTCGCGATCGCCGGCGTCGCGTGGCTGGACGCGGCGTAGGCTCTCTTTCGAGGTTCCACGGGCTGTCGAGTGGGCGTCCCAGCTTCACCCCGTCGAACCGTTCCGAGCCCACACCGGATCGAGGAGCAACGTGAGCGTTCCCACCATCACCCTCAACGACGGCAACCGCATTCCTCAGTTCGGCCTCGGCGTCTTCCTGATGCCGCCGGAGCAGACCAAGGAACATGTCGCGTTCGCCCTGGCCAACGGCTACCGGCACATCGACACCGCCGCCATCTACGGCAACGAACGCGAGGTCGGCGAAGCAATCGCCGAATCGGGCATTCCGCGCGAGGAGATCTTCGTCACCACCAAGCTGTGGAACAACCGTCAGACCGACGCCCCGGCGGCGCTCGCTGAGTCGTTGGAGAAGCTCGGGCTCGACCAGGTCGACCTGTACCTGATCCACTGGCCGACGCCGCAGTTCGACACCTACGTGGACGCCTGGCACAGCATGGAGCAGTTGCGGACGCAGGGCCTGACCCGCTCCATCGGGGTGTCGAACTTCCACCAGCAGCACCTGAAGCGGCTGATGGACGCCAGCGACATCGTGCCGGCGGTGAACCAGATCGAGGTGCACCCGAGCCTGGCCCAGTTCGAACTGGTCAACGTCAACACCCGGCTGGGCATCGTGACCGAGGCGTGGAGTCCGCTCGGACGCCGCGCCGACCTCAGCAACACCGTGATCGTCGGCGTCGCCGACCGACTCGGCCGGACGCCGGCCCAGGTCATTCTGCGCTGGCACATCCAGCGCGGCATCATCGTCTTCCCCAAGGCGTCCAGCCCGGAGCGGCTGCGCGAGAACGCCGACATCTTCGGCTTCGAACTGTCCGCCGAGGATATGGCCACGATCGACGGTGTCGACTCCGGCAACCGGGTCGGCTCCAACCCGGAGACCATGAACCGCCGCTGAGTCCCGGCCCGTGGCGGTCGAGGCCCGAGTGGACCGAAAAGAACCGTCCCCTTCGGTCCGAATGGACCGCCGGGGACGGTTCTTTTCGGTCCACTTTCTGGGCGAATTCACCCGCTCACGGAGCGTGTCGAGATCGGGGGCACAGGGGCTCTCGACACGCTTGACTGGCGAGGAACGGCTCAGGACCGCAGGGCCCGGTCGAGCGAGTCGTCGTGGGGGCCGAGGACGGGCCGGCGTCGGCTGAGCAGGTCCCAGACCATCTTGAGGTTGGCGCCGAGTTCGCGCAGTGTGCCGTAGGACCACATGTCCTGGCTGCTCCGGACGGTGTCGTCGCCGACGCCCCAGGCGTCCAGGCCGATCGCCCGGCAGATCGTCAGCGCCCGCGGCAGGTGGTAGGTCTGGCTGACCAGGATCACACTGGTCACCCCGAACACCCGCTTGGCCCGCACGCACGAGTCGTAGGTGTCGAATCCGGCGTAGTCACCGGCGATCCGGTCGGCCGGCACCCCGTGGGCGATCAGATAGTTCCGCATCCCGCTGGTCTCGTCGTAGTGCGGGGTGCCGTCCCCGGACACCAGGATCGCCTCAGCCTTCCCGGCGGCGAACAGCTCGCGGGCGACGTCCAGGCGCGCCCGCAGATACCTCGACGGCCGTCCGTCGGCGTACACCTCGGCACCGAGCACCAGCGCCACCGGCTGCGCGGGCACGTCGTCGACACTCCTCATCCGACCGGCGCTGACTCTGCGGACGCACCAGGCCGGCACGACGATCAGCGCCGCCCCGAGCAGCGCGCCGAGCGCCGTGAGTCGGACGAGGCTCCGTCCGAGCGTGCCTGTGGATCGCCCAGTCCCGATCGACCGATCTACGCCGAAGCGAGCGGCGCCAGATGGGTGCAATGGCGAGGCGGGTGCGCGAAGGCGTACGGGGTCGTACGGCGAGCGTGCCCGGCGCAGCCAGTGCGCCCATCTGGTGCCGCGCAGTAGGCGCAGATCGGTCGATCTGGGCTCATCCATGCCGCGATGCTACGCATCGTAGCGGTGGTCAGCGGGCATAGAATCGCCAGGATGACGACTCCACCGGCTCGAGTCGGGTGCGCGGCCATCGACGACCGCCCGCTCGACCTCCACGCGCTCGCCGCGCTGGTCTCCGATGACCGGGCCGGCGCCACCGTCACCTTCACCGGGGTGATCCGCAACCACGACCACGGACGCGCCGTCAACGGCATCGAGTATGTGGGGCACCCCAGCGCGGACGCAGTGATCGCCACCATCGCGGCCGAACTCACCGACCGTGACGGCGTCCATTCGATCGTGGTGGCGCACCGCGTCGGCACCCTGGCGGTCGGCGACCTGGCCCTGGTCGCTGCCGTGTCGGCCTCGCACCGCGCCCAGGCGTTCGACACCTGCTCCGAGCTGGTCGAACAGGTCAAGGCACGGCTGCCGATCTGGAAACGCCAGCTGTTCTCCGACGGCACCGCCGAATGGTCGAACTGTCCGTAGTGAAGCCGTCCCACCGCCAGTGGATGAGCTGTCGAACCTGTTGCCGAGGTGGTTCTGGCAAACCCGACCACGATGACCCGCGCTCCCTCCAGGTCAAACCCCGGGCGACGGCTATCCTCCGGGTCCGGACCAGCCCGTCAACGCCGACCGGGGCTTTCCTGGCACCCTCCGCGGCGTTTCGTGCGTTGTCGGCGGACCATCGGCCGACTATCGGAGCCACCGCGCAGAAATGAGCGTTTTGACGGGTCTCGAAGCCTGCCATAACGCTCACTTCTCGGCGGCTGGTGCTTCAGCGGCAACCGGACAGGTTCAAAACGCACGAATCTCGGCGATCACCTGCGGCGGGGCTCACAGGCAATGCGTGCCATGGCCATGTCGGGCAGCGGCGGAGTCCCTGATCGCGGCGTAGCGGGGTTCGTGTGATCGTGCCCGGCATGTCGTCGGGACGTGACCCGCGAAGCGACCTCTGCATCTTCCCTTCAGGAAGCGCTTACGCTGACTCGATGCGGCGCCGATTCGCGATCATCCTGGGTGGGGGGCGCTCGGCCCGGATGGGCCGGGACAAGCGGGCACTGAAACTGGATGGTCGTTCGTTGCTGGCGCTGGCGGTGGAGGCCTGCACCGGCCGCGATCTGATCGTCGCGGTTACCCCCGATCTGCCGGACGACGTCGGTGCCGACCGTGTCGCATGCACGCTGGAGGATCCGCCCTTCGGCGGTCCGGTGGCCGGGATCGCGGCCGGGATCGCGGCGCTACCGTCCGCCCACAGCGACGACGAGGTGCTGCTGTTGGCCTGCGACCTGCCGCGGGTGGCCGAGATTGTGGCCGTCCTGGACGCCGTGCCGCTGGCCGACGGCGTCGAAGCTGCGCCTGGGTGCGGGGTGTCGACAAGCTCGACCGGCGGGGGCAGTTCGCCCGACCGGGCCATTTCGGCCGACCGGCGCAGCTCGACCGAGCATACCGGCCCAGCCGACGGGGGCCGTCCGGCCGGCGCGGGCACACCTGCCGGCAAAGGTCTAGACAGGCTCGACCGGCGGGGGCGACTCGACTGCGTCTGCTTGGTGGACGCCGAGCAGTATCCGCAATACCTGGCTGCCCGCTATCGCCGGACGGCATTGGAGGCGCGTCTCGTCGAGGTGGGTGAGACCCGGGCGGTGTCGGTGCGCCGGCTGATGCGTGGGCTGAGCGTGCGCGGCATTCTCGCGTCCGAGATCGCGGTGGACATCGACACCCCCGACGAGGCCTCCGCGGCCGGCATCTCCTGATCATCCAGGCACCGCCGGTCGAGCTTGCCAGGACCCGCACCAATCCAGGGATGACAAGGGTCTTCAGAGAAGCCGGCGGTGGTCTCGCCACGCTGACCAGCGATCCTCGGCCATTGCAACCAAGAGATTCCGCCCTGCTGAGCCCCGCGGCACCCGGAGCGCCCGGGATGGCTGCGACGTACTACGCAATTCTCCCCGTGTTGAGCATCCCTGAAGCGGTCAACACTGGCAGGTGGGCCACGCCCCTGGAGGAGGTTCACCGTGTCCGGACCGAACGAACTGCCAGGAAAGAATCTGACAGGCAAGGCGAAGGTTGCACCCCTGGACGCCGCCGCGCACGCGCTGAAGAAGCGCGCCCCGGCCGAGCCGGAGCAGCCCGCTGCGTCCGAGCCGGAGCAGCCCGCTGCGGCCGCCGAGCAACGCCTCCATATCGAGCGTCCGCAGGGTCGCCTCCGTGACATCCAACGGATCCCCGCCGAGCATCCGATCCAACGGGTTCCGGCTGAACGCATCCCCGCCGAGCGAATCCCGGCTGAACGCATCCCCGCCGAACGCATCCCCGCCGAACGCATCCCCGCCGAACGGGCCGCCGGAGGCGAACCTCCACTGGGCGGTGGCGCACCGGCCGATCCCCTGCGCCTCCAACGGGCGCCCCGGGCCGAGATCGGGCAGCTGTTCGCCGGTCCGGTGCTCGACACCCGCGTCCCGATCGACCAGATCCCTCCGATCTGGCGGATCCCGGACCGGTTCCCCGATCTGGGCGGCCAGGCCGTCCCGCCGCCCCAGCAGATCGAGCCCGAGCGCAGCTTCGAGGTGATCCGGTCGGCCGACCTGGTGGCCTTGACGGTCAGTACCGCCGGCTTCGACCTGGACGCCGGCGTGCTCACCCCCCGCGATCCGGGGCCGGGCCTGCTGATCTTCACGCTGCCCTTCCAGCACCTCGGCGAACAGGCCACCTACGAGGGCAGCCCCGGCGAGGACATCCGGAAGCCGAACGAAGCCCATCCCGACCAGCCGCCGGTGAAGGTCACCGACACCGCCGACGTCGACCCCCTCGACCAGGGACGGCCCGTCGGCGGGTTCCCGGCTCGGGCCAGCCGGGTGGTGGTCGAGGTGCCGTCCGGCAACACCGTCGAGGTCAGCACCGCCGCTTTCCTGGACGCGCTGGAGACCTACCCGATGGCCGTCCATCCCCTGGCCACGCCGGGCGAGCCCTACGCCGGCGGGAGCAGCTTCACCCTCTTCGACCCCGGCAAGCTGAAAGTGCTGGTCGAGGGCGGACTGCTGAACGCCGCGGCCGCCCCTGCGGCGGCCGCCGAGGAGGTCCACCCGGCCAACACGGTCGCCGGGGTCGCCCAGCTGGCCCGGACGCTGGCGCAGGTTCGCGCGGCCCTCGGCGCCCCGGATCCGCGCATCCCGGTCAAGGACCTGGTCGCCGACTGGCGCCTCCCGATTGAGCGCATCCCACCGATCTTCCGCAACCCGGAGAAGCTGAGCCGTCCGGCCGGCCTCGGTGAGACCGCCATCGAGGCGCCCTACCGGCTGGTCATCTCGCCGTCCGTCGAGAGTGGCTGGACGCACGCCGACCAGCCCGTCCCAGACGCCTCCGGCACCGCGATCGAGCTGTGGCACACCCGGCTCGGTCACCGCGCGAACGACAAGGTGGACGAGGTTCCGCAGCCGCTGCGGGCGATCTGGGCCCGCGACCGGGAGCGGTTCCCCAACTGGGCCACCACCGAGTTCGACCATGACAACCAGCCGCTGCGGATGTCGCTGGATTCCAAGGACCGGCACATGCTGGTCCGGCAGACCAGTGAGACCTGGGCGCGCAACCGGCGCAAGATCACCGACCCGACCCCGTTCGAGGCCACCCGGCTCTACCTGTCGAGCCTGGGTGCCTGGCTCGACCTGCACGGCCAGTGGCAGACGCTGCCCTGGTCGCAGCAGAACCCCGGCCTGGCGTCCATCCTGTCCTGGGACCACGAGGCACCGATGGGACGCGACCAGTACGTCCGGGTCGCCTACCCCGGGTACCTGTTCCCGTTCGGCCACCGGGCCACCATGGTCAAGGTCACCGAACGCAAGATCAAGAACAAGACCAACCCGCAGGCGGAGCTCTACCAGCGCAAATTCCTGATCATCGGCGAACCGGTCACGTACTACTCGGCGCTCGACATGCCGTTCAAGCAGATCGGGATCACCCCGACGATCACGCCCACCCTCTCTCCCGACCCGGGCGCCGCGCAGGACTGGTTCTTCCTGGTCCAGGTCGGCGACCAGCCGTTCCAGTTCGTGCTGCACTGCGTGGACCGCGACGACCGCGAAGTGAAGCTGCCGGCCCAGCTGATCTGGGTCGCCGAGCATTACCACGCACCGTGGGCGCACGGGAATCCGAAGGACGCCTACGCGGCCACCCCCGAGATCAACGGGCTCGGTCAGAGCATCTCGTTCGTGCCCTCCGAACCGGGCGGCAAGGACACCTCCGTCCCGACGGTCGGCCTCACCTTCACCGGCGCGCCGCAGGTCGGCACCTCGGTGCCGTCGTTCGTCAAGGGCCGCTCCACCATCCCGGCCGTCGAGCGGATGAACCCGACCGGACCGCAGGAGTTCAACTACGCGGACGCCTGGCTACAGCACGGCTTCGGTGCCGGCAACCCTGGCCAACTCTGGGCCGCGCTGACCACGCCGACCACCCTGGGCTTCGGCAAGGGCGGCGCCTCCAGCGGCGGCGCCGGCGGCTTCATCGCGCCCTCGCTGCCGATCGAAGGACTCTCCCGCAGCGCCGGCCCGGTCGGGGACCTGGCCACCACGGCATCCGGCGGTTTCGACCCGAAGGTGTTCCTCCAGAACGCGTTGCCGAAGCTGTTCGGCTTCGTGTCGCTGATCGACATCCTGGACGCCGCCGGCGTCAACCTCGACGACGCACCGGCGCTGGTCACCGAATCGCTGGCCAAGGTCGAAGCCCTGATGGCCGACCTCAAGGACCTCAAGCAGACCGTCACCGATGCCGCCGCCCAAGCCCAGGCCGCGCTCACCGAGGCCCAGGACACGGCCAACGCCCTAATCAAACAGGGCCGCAACGGGCTCGCGGACGAAGTTCTCGCCAAGGCCAAGGACGCCGCCACCAGCGCCGCCGACCTGGTCAACCCGGTGCTCACCGCCGCGGACGGCGTCCTGCAGGCCATCATCGACGCCCCCGGCGACTTGACCAACGCACCCGGCAAGCTGGCCGCCGCGCTGACCAACCTGGCCAACGCTCTGAACGCCGTCGAGGCGGCGGCGGCGAAACTCACCCCGCTGGCCAAGAACCGGCTGCTGGCGCTCACCGCGGCGTTGCGCACCGCCGCGTCCGACGTGGGCATGGTGCAGTCGGTGATCGACTTCGTCCAAGGCATCGCCACCGCCGTCACCGACGCCCGGTTCTCGTTCACGTGGCAGCCCAAACTGCAGTCCTGGCCGAAGGACACCCCCATCCTGACCCTGCCTGAACGCGGCCTCACCCTCGCCGTGGAGGGCCAGGCCGGCGCGAACCCGAAGGCCGAGGTGCTGGCCGAGTTGCGCGGCTTCGGGCTGATCCTGCCGCCCGGCCTGCCGATGATGAAGCTGCCGTTCGATCACCTGTCGTTCAAGGCGGGCAGCAGCGGCAAGGTCGAGGTTGACGCTGCGGTCGGCAACATCGAGTTCGTCGGCATCCTGAGCTTCGTCGAGCGAATCAAACAACTGATCCCGCTCGACGGCTTCTCCGACCCGCCCTACGTCAACGTCGCCCCGGACGGCGTGGTGGCCGGCTTCAGCCTGGAACTGCCGAACCTGGCGATCGGGGTGTTCAGCCTGTCGAATATGTCGCTGTCCGCCGACGTCCGGGTGCCGTTCCTGGGCGACGTGGTGTCGGTCGGCTTCGGCTTCTGCACCCGGGAGCGTCCGTTCAACCTGGCGGTGCTGTGCCTCGGCGGCGGCGGCTGGTTCGGCATCCGGCTCTCGCCACGCGGCCTCGAAGTGCTCGAACTCGGCCTGGAGGCGGGCGCCTACCTGTCGGTGAACCTCGGGGTGGCGTCCGGGTCGGTGTCGATCGCGCTCGGCATCTACCTGCGAATGGAAGCCCAGAAGGGTGCGCTGACCGCCTACTTCCGGCTGCGCGGCGAGGTGGACGTGCTGGGCCTGATCAGCGCCTCCATCGAGTTGTACCTGTCCCTCACCTACGACTTCCCCAGCGGCAAGCTGATCGGCAAGGCCGTGATCACCGTCAAGGTGAAGGTGTTCTGCTTCTCGGCGTCCGTCCAGGTGTCGTGCGAACGCAAATTCGCCGGCAGCAACGGCGACCCGAGCTTTGCCGAGGTGATGGGCGTCCAGCCCGACTTCACCTCACCACTGTGGGACGACTATTGCCTGGCCTTCGCTGAGGAGCCCGATCATGCGTGAACAGTTCACCGTCGTCGCACTGCCCTATTCGTGCGATCCGGACGCCGATTTCCACGTCTCGCTGTTCGTCTCCCCCGACATCGAAGTCGACAACCCGGGCGACACACTGGCCGTCACCGAACTCTTCCAGCACTGGACGAAAGCGCTTGCCGAGGCCCGGTTCGTCCTCGAGGACCAGGACGGCGAACTGCCCTGCGAGCCGCTGCTGGGAGCGATCGAGGACGGCCTGTGGGAGGAAGTCTTCCCCGCCGATACCCCGGTGACGACGTTCCAAGCCCCGCAATGGTCACAGCGTCCGTGGCGGACCTTCCATCCGGGTGCGACCACCGGCGTCGCCCGCATGGTGAACCTGATGGCCACCATGGTGAACGGGGTCGAGCCGCCGACCGTGCAGCAGTTGCCCTGGTTCGGCCCGGACGTGTTCGGGCCGCTCGGCGGCGGCGACGCCGGACGGCAGCGGTACAACCCGCTCGACCTGGTGGACCGCTACGAGAGCGGGCTCACCGAATCGCTGGACGCCGCGACCCGCGAGGGCGTCCCGCTGGCCGAATTCCGCAGCCACCGGGAGTATTTCGCCAACGGTTCGCTGCCGGACGGCTTCCCGGGTGGGACGGCGATGGCGAACGCCATGGTCGAACTACACCGGGCGCGGCGCTTCTACTCCCACCCCGAGGAGGAGACCGAGTATCGCGACCGCCCCGAGCCGGACAATCCCGGCCCGCCGGGGCCTGATAAGCAGATTCCCGACTTCCATGCCCGGGTGTCGCTGGTCAACGATCACGGGCCCCTGCAACGCAAGCTGGGCCTGGTGGTCGACGTGAAGTCCGACCCGGATCGGCTGGCGCGCAGCCAGTGGCTGCTCGGCCGCATCCTGCTCCCGCAGCGTGAGGACGCCACCAAGGTGGTCCGGGTGGCCACCCGCAGCATCGGCCGGGCGCTGGTCACCCGTGCCGAGGACGAGTCGCAGTGGATCAACGGACGCCTCCCGGTGGGTAACACCGATTCGTTCGACCTGCTCGACCTCGACCCGGACGGCGCCGCGCTGAAGACCGAGCAGTACCTGTCGACCTATCTGCGCAACGTCGCCGCGGCGCTGCAGGGGGCGCCGGTGAACGCCGCTCCCCCCGCTTTGCGCACCACGGGCTTCACCGTCGCCCGCAAGAACAACGGCGCAGCCACCGCGGGCGCGATGGACCGGCAGGGCTCGGTGCTCGACACGGTGCGCGACCAGCCGCCGAACCAGCCCGCGCAGGATGCGCCGCTGATGACCACCGAGGACGTCATGCAGGGCGTCCGGGTCGAGGTGCACGACGACGTCACCGGGTTGTGGCGCTCGCTGCACCAGGTGAAGGTGAGCGCCGACGTGGTCGGCGGCCGGAGCCTGAGATTCGACGACGTGGCCTTCCTGCAGGAGTCGGCGCCCACCCACGCAGGCAAGGAGACCTCGCCGATCCATGTCCACGAGGCGGTGTTCGGCTGGGACGGCTGGAGCCTGTCCGCGCCCCGTCCGGCGCTGCCGGTGGTGCATTCCGGTGGCCAGGAGAAGGTGGTCACCGATCCGCAGCCGCCGGACGACCCGTCCACCCCGGTGATCATCGAGCGGGCGGCGGCCCCCGGCACCCTGCCCCGGCTGCGGTTCGGCCGCCGGTACAGCTTCCGGGCGTGGGGGGTCGATCTGGCCTGCAATTCGCGTCCGCACGAGTTCGGGGCGCCGCCGGCGCCCGGTCCGAATGAAGCTGGTCCGAACGAGCCCGGTCCGAACGAACCCGCGCCCGACGAGCCCGGCCCGGAGCTGGGTGGCGCGGCCGCTGCGGAGGCCGCGCCGGCCGTCGGGGTCGGCGGCGACCTGAGCGGCCTGGACGCCTTCCGCACCGGGTCGCTGAGCCGGCTGCGCGCCCGTCCGATCGAGGGCGAAGAGGTGGCCGGACCGATCGCCGCCGGGCAGGGTGGCGCCGGTGTGCAGCTGGCCGAGGTGCTGCCGCAGATCGTCGGACGGCTGCAGGAGGTGCGCGGCGAACGGGCCGAGGCCCCGGCGGCCACCGCGCTGGCGCAGGTGCGCGGCGCCTTGGCCGCCGGCCTGGCCGACGACGACGTGGCGCCGGCGGCGACGGCCGTGCTGAACCCGGCGGTGGTCCGGTCCGGGCTGGCGCTGGACCGCGACCTGCTGGCCGGTCCGATCGCCGCCCTGGAGGCGTCCGCGGTCTCGGCCGAGCTGCCGTTCGTGCGCTGGCAGCCGGTGCCGCCGCCGGCGGTGGTGCCGCGCCGGCTGTACTCCGAGGGCGAGTCGAACGGCGTGCTGGTGGTGCGCTCCTGGGTCAGCCAGGATCCGGCCACCCTCGCCGTCAGCACCGGCACACCGGACGAGTATGCCGCCGCCAACCCGGGCCGCTGGGCGACCTGCGAGCGGCATCTGGTGCCGCCCAAGACCAGCCAACTCGAGGCCGAGCAGCACGGCGCCTTCGACGCCGCGATCGGCTCGGCCGACCCCGGCCTCCGGAACCTGTGGCTGCACGCGGCGATCCGCGAGTCGGGCACCCTGTTCGACCAGGATCTGCCGCGGCTGGACGACCCGTCGGTCCGTGACCCGCAGGACGGCGTGGCGTTGGTGCACGGCCCGGGCGCGTCGCCGGCGGAGTTGAAGTCGCTGCCGCTGGCACCCGGGGAGGCGCCGGCGTCCGGACAGTACGTCGTCCACGACACCGACCTGGTGCACACCCCGTACCTGCCGGACCTGCTGGCCCGCGGCCTCGGTTTCGTCTTCCCGGACGCCGGCAAGGAGTTCACCATCGTGCCGCCGTTCGGCGTCGAGGGCTTCACCGCCCGCTACTCGGGTGCTCTGGCGACGGCGGATGCGCCGTCCGCCTGGCCGGGGGTCGACGGTTACCGGCTGGTGCTGGACGGCGCCGACGAGTTGACCGGACGGGTCGAGCCGCACCTGATCACCCTGTCGCTGCCGCACGGCACCGCGCTGCGCACCCGGGTGTCCTCGACCCTGACCCCCGACGACCTGGCCGTGCTGGGCCCCTGGCTGCAACTGCCGGACGCCGTCCGCCAACTGCCCGGGGTGGCGGACGCGGCCGCGAAGGGTTGGCTATGGGCGCTGACGCCGTCCACCGCGCTGACCCTGGTGCACGCGGTGCCGCGTCCGGTCCGGGCACCCGAGCCGATCGTTTTCCAGCTGTACCGGCCAGCCGGCGCCACCAACGTGATGCTGCTCGGCGGGATCGAGCTGGACGGCCCGAGCACCGATTCGCTGATCGTGGACGCCCGCTGGGACGAGGTCCTCGACGACCTGTCCGACGAGCAGTGGAAGACGCTGCCGAACCAGCGGCAGGTGGCGGCAACGACGGCGATCGAGCCGTGGGAGGACATCGCCATCCTGGCCGGCGGACATCCGGACCAGACCTACGACGACCAGGTGGTCGGGCATGTCCGCTCGCACCGCGCCGTCCACGAGTTCGGCGACACCCGGCATCGGCTGGTCCGGTACCGGTTCCGGGCCACCACCCGGTTCCGGGAGTACTTCGCACCCGACGAACTGGCGCCGCTACCGCCGTCGGAGGATCCGGCGCTGCCGGTGGACGACGGCCGCTCGACGGTGAGCGCCGAGGTCGAGCTGCATGTGCCGAACACGTCGCTGCCGGCGCCGCCGCTGGTGCATTCGGTGATCCCGCTGTTCCGCTGGGAGGAAGGCACCGAACCCGCCCAGCCGATGGCGCGCCGCCGGGTCCGGCGCAGCGGCGTCCGGGTGTATCTGGAGCGGCCCTGGTTCACAACCGGAGCCGACGAGCAACTGGGGGTGGTGCTGGCGACCGGGCAGATTCGGCCCACGACGACCTTCACCAGCCAGTGGGGCGGGGACCCGTTCTGGATCGGCAGCAACGTCACCGACCGGGAGGCCGTTCAGGTCACCGATCTGCTCAGCGCGATCGGGCTGGACGACTACGACTCGGTGGCGGGGCCGTCCGGGAAACCGGAGCGCTACCCGTCGGCGGACGATCCGAACGTCACCGTGCTGGTGATCCCGTACCGGCCGCAGTACAGCCTGGAGCGGCACAAGTGGTTCGTCGACATCGGCTTCCCGGCCCGGTTCTGGCCGTTCGTGCAGCTGTCGCTGGTGCGCTACCAGCCGTACAGCGTGGCTGGCCGGCACATCTCCAAGCCGGTGCGCTGCGACTTCATCCAGATCCCGCCCGAGCGGACGGCGTCGGTGAGCCGGACGGCCGAGGGCCGCATCCGGGTGCTGGTATCGGGTCCGGCGGGCCTGCACGATCTGCCTGACGCCGGAAGCTTCCGCCCGGCCGGAATCGCCGCTGTCGACCGGGGCGCCAATCTGGCCTTGGCGGTCGGCGTCAACCGGGTGCTGCGGGCCAAGCTGCAGCACCGGGACGCCGGCCAGACCTCCGACCTGGCCTGGGAGACCGTTGACCAGACCGACCTGGTGGTCCGCGGCTACGCGGGCTCGCTGGCCAACCTGGTCTGGACCGGTGAACTCGACGTCCCGGAGACCCTGCCGTTCACCCGTCCGACCACCGCCGGCGACCACCGCGTCCGGATCGAGGAATGGGAGACGCTGGTCGGTGACCCCGAGAACCTCGGCGACCCGAACAGCCCGTTCACCCGGGAGAACCGCCTGATCTACGCCGACGAGTTCGAACTCGGCGACGCGTGACCGCGTGACCGAGGGACCGAGGGACCGAGGGGACGGTTCTTTCCTAACCGCCCACCTGGTCCAAGCGGTACGGGGGGACGGTTCTTTTCGTACCGCATCCGGTTCAAGCGGTTCGGAGGGACGGTTCTTTTCGTACCGCACACGCCGTCCAAGCGGTACGGAAAGAACCGTCCCCTCGGTCCACTTCGCGATCCCGGACGGAGTCTTGCTCCAGCCTTGAGGTTCCTTTTACAAACCGTTGAGGACGGTGCGGCAAAGTTCTTCTCAGGTCGGGGGGCCAGCCGCCACAGAGCAGCTACCGAGACCGCGTTCGGGGGGACGCGGAACGGTGGGGGGAACTGCTCAGGGCGGTGAAGACGGATCGAGCCGGGTCAGGACGCAGGAGGAACGTCCAGGACCCGGCTCTCCGCACGTCCGGGTCGAGCCATCGGTCGCACACGCGACCCGGCTCTCCGCACGTGCGACCCGGCGCCCCGCACATCCTGCCCGGCTCTCGGCACGTCCGGCCCGCTCCTCGCTTCGGACGTTCCAACTGACTGACAGCTTCCCGAGCCACTGCCGCCCTGCAAACCGCCAGTGGCTCGCGAACCCGCCAGTCAGCGTCAGGCCCGAGTGCACCGGCCCTTCCCGCATCCCCACCAGACCTTGCGCTCACCTTGAGGTTCCTTTTACAAACCGTTGAGGACGGTGCGGCAAAGTTCTTCTCAGGTCGGGGGGCCAGCCGCCACAGAGCAGCTACCGAGACCGCGTTCGGGGGGACGCGGAACGGTGGGGGGAACTGCTCAGGGCGGTACAGACGGATCGAGCCGGGTCAGGACGCAGGAGGAACGTCCAGGACCCGGCTCTCCGCACGTCCAGCGTCAGGCCCGGGTGCGCATGCCTGTCTCGAGCCGCGCCACATGCATGGTGAGGTACACCACCTCGTCGGTGGTGACCGGATGCTGCAGCCGCAACTCCAGCACCGCCTTGATCCGCAACGCCAGCTGGTAGGCCCGGCTGTTGCTGTCCGAGACCACGACGGCGACCGCCGGCGCACCACCGGAGAGCTGTTTGCCGGCCCGGGCACGGGCGAAGAAATACCGCAGGTGGGTGGCGAAACGGGCGGCGTCGATCGAATCGGGCTCGAACTCGTCGCCGTAGGCCTGCGCGATGATGTCGAAGATCTGCCGGATCAGCCGGGACTGCAGAAAGGTCTGCTCCATGCTGGGGCTGCCGGTCACGGCGTGGAACAGGTGCATCGCCAGGGCGATCGCCTCACCCTGTGGCAGCGGCGTCTCGATCTGGCGGTTCAGCTTCTTCAGCAGGTGCTCGGCCACCTCGAGCTCTTCGGGATTCAGGTGCGCCACCTCGGCCCGCAGCGGATACTCCATCACCTCGCCGCGCTGCACCCGCTCGATCGCCTGGTGAATGTGGTCGGCCACCGCGACGATCGCCAGCGGCGGCAGCACCGCGTTCAAGTCACGCAGTGCCTCGGTGAACAGCCGCTCGACCAGGGCCAACCGCTCCAGCGGAATGTCGGCGATCACCTTGGCCACCGAATCCGGGTTGTCGGCGGGCACGAACCGCCGGGCGATCAGCGACTGGTCGATGGGGTCACCGGGCCGGGCCTGGTACCCCACACCCCGCCCGGTGACGACGACTTCGCGTCCGAGTTCGTCGCGGGTGAGCACGACGTTGTTGTTGAACACCCGCAAGACCTTCATCGCACCCACCCCTTCCGAATCGTCGTATCGAACCTGGTCAGACCAGGGTTGCGCCGTTGCTGGCGATCATGTCGCGGTACCAGCCGAACGACTTCTTGCGGTAGCGCGCCAGCGTTCCGCTGCCGTCGTCATTGCGGTCCACGTAGACGAATCCGTACCGCTTCGACAGCTGCGCCGTGGACGCGCTGACCACGTCGATCGGACCCCACCAGGTGTAGCCCATCAGCTCGACGCCGTCGGCGATCGCCTCGCGCACCTGCACCAGGTGATCGTTGAGATAGGCGATCCGGTAGTCGTCCTCGACGGTCGGCACCCCGTCCACCTCGACCAGCTCGTCCTTCGCACCGAGCCCGTTCTCCACGATGAACAGCGGCTTACCCCACCGGTCCCAGAACTGGTTGAGCACGATCCGCAGGCCGACCGGGTCGATCTGCCACCCCCATTCGGACGCCGGCAGCTTCGGGTTCTTGATGCCGCCCATGATGTTGCCCTGGCCGACCTCGCCGCCGGACGCCGCCTCGCAGATGCTCATGTAGTAGCTGAACGAGACGAAGTTGACCGTGTGGGTCAAGGTCTCCCGGTCGGCGTCGGTGATGTCGAGCTCAATGCCCTTGTCCCGCAGGGTGCGCAGGAAATATCCCGGGTAAGCCCCCCGCACATGGACGTCGCTGAACGCCAGGTTGCCGTGGTCGGCCTGCATCACCGTCAGCACATCGGCCGGATCGGGCGTCAACGGGTAGATCGGCATGGCCAGGATCATGCAGCCAACCTGAATCTCCGAGTTGATCTCGCGGGCGATCTTCGTCGCCGACGCCGACGCCACCAGCTCGTGATGAATCGCCTGGTAGAGGTCGGCTTCGCTGAGCTGCTCCTTCGGCGTCCAGATGCCGCCCGACAGCAACGGCGCGTGCAGCACCGAGTTGATCTCATTGAAGGTCAGCCAGTACTTCACCCGGTGGCCGTACCGCTCGAACAGGACGCGGGCGTAGCGCTCGTAGAACCCGATCAGCCGGCGATCAACCCAGCCGTTGTAGGTCTTGGCCAGGTGCAGCGGGGTCTCATAGTGACTGATCGTCACCAGCGGCTCGATGCCGTGCTTCTCCAACTCGTCGAGCAGCCGGTCATAGAACGCCAGCCCCTCCTCGTTCGGCGTCTCCTCGTCGCCGTTGGGGAAGATCCGGCTCCAGGCGATCGAGAACCGGTACACCGTGAAGCCCATCTCGGCGAACAGCGCGATGTCCTCGGCGTAGCGGTGGTAGTGGTCGATGCCGACCAGTTTGAGGTTGTCAGGGGTGGGTTCGTCGGTCGGTGGGGCCGCGATGCCGCGCGGCATCACGTCCTGGATCGAGGGACCCTTGCCGCCGGCGTTGTACGCGCCTTCCAGCTGGTTGGCGGCGGTGCCGCCGCCCCAAAGGAAGCCGTCCGGAAACGTCCTGCTCATGGCTTGATTCTCTCCTGTCCTTCATCGCTTGCGGTCAGACCGTGACGATCAGCGCGGTGTCGTCGTGGGTGACGGCACCCATCGAACTCGGGGCGACGTCCTTCTGCGTGGCGGTGTTGGTGATGATCACCACGGTGGTGGTCGAGTACCCGGCCTGCGTGATCTTGCCCAGGTCGACCTCGACCAGAACATCGCCAGCGTTGACCCGGTCGCCCTGGGACACCTTCGGCTCGAATCCCTCGCCCTTCATGTTGACGGTGTCGATGCCGACGTGGACGAGCACCTCGACGCCCTCATCGGTCCGGATGCCGTAGGCATGGCCGGAACCCATGGTGACGATGATGGTGCCGGCGACCGGCGAGTAGACCGTGCCTGACGTCGGCTCGACACCGATGCCCGCGCCCATGGCGCCACTGGCGAAGACCGGATCGGGGACGTCGCCGATGGCGACCAGGGTGCCGTCCATCGGGGAACGGACGATCACCTCGGTGCCGGCGGCGGCCGGTGCGGGCGCCGCAGCGGCCTCGGCGGGAACCTCAACAGCCTCGGACGCCGCCACCGGAGCGGGATCCCTCACGCCCCAGAACAGAGTGCCGAGGAAGCCGATGGCCACCGACAGCGCCAGGCCGATGAAGAACAGCGGCAGGTTCGGCGTGGACAGATAGGCAGGCAAGGCGATCAGCGACGGGAACACGAAGGCGGTGGTGCCGGCGCCGGAGATGCCGGCGAAGACGCCGCCGATCGCGCCGCCCGCGACGCCGAAGTAGAACGGCAGCTTGCGGGGCAGGTTCACGCCGTAGATGCCCGGCTCGGTGATGCCGGACAGGAAGCCCGAGAAGGCAGACGGCCCGGCGAGTTCCCGGGTGTCGTGGTCCTTGGTGCGGATCCAGACGGCGAAGGTGGCGGCCGCCTGGGCCACCACCGCACCGGCCAGCGGGCCCATCATGATCGAGTAGCCGGTGGAGAGCTGCTGCACGATGATCGGAATGAAGCCCCAGTGCAGGCCGAAGATCACGAAGACCTGCCAGAAGCCGCCCATCAGTGCGCCGCCCAGCCAGGGCGCGACCTTGAACAGCCAGGTGATGCCGTCGGCGATCCCGTTCGCCGCGATGGTGGTGGCCGGGCCGATGGTCAGCAGGACCAGCGGCACCATGATCAGCATGCACAGCAGCGGCGTGGTGAAGTTGCGGATCGCGCCGGGCAGCGTGCGCAGCAGGAAGCGTTCCAGGTAGCCCTGCACCCAGACGCCGACGATGATCGGGATCACCGAGCTGGAGTAGCTCATGATCACCAGCGGAATGCCGAAGAACGTCAACGAGCCCTCCGCCGAGGTGAGCGCCACGATGCTCGGGTAGACCAGTGCACCGGCGATCGCCATCGAGGTGAACTGGTTGGTCTTGAACCGCTTCGCCGCGGACACCGCCAGCAGCAGCGGCAGGAAGTAGATCAGCGCGTCCGAGGCGGCGTTGAGCACGACGTACTCGGTGCTCTCGGTGTTCAGCCAGCCGAAGGTGGCGAACATGCTGACGAACGCCTTGAACAGACCGGCGCCGGCCAGCGGCCACAGGATCGGATGGAACAGCCCGGTGACCAGGTCGATGAACCGGTTCAGGATGCTCTTGTCCGAGTTGTCCTCGACCTCCTCGACGGCGCCGCCGCCCTCCAGTCGCTCGGCGATGCGTGCGTACACGAAGGGCACGTCGTTGCCGATCACGACCTGGTACTGGCCGCCGGCCTGCACTACGGCCAGGACGCCCTTGAGTGCCTTCACCGTGTCGGTGGCGGCCTTCTCCTCGTCGCGCAGTTCCAGCCGCAGCCGGGTCGCGCAGTGCCGGGCCGTCCTGATGTTCCCCAGTCCTCCGACGGCGTCGACGATGTCGTCGCCCAGGGTCGCGAAGTCCACTGCCATGTGTCCTCTTTCATCCGAATCAGGGCAACAAAAAAGGCCTGAGGCGCTTACGCCTCAGGCCTTGCGTCCATCGCGGACTAACAACCCTGATGAAGAACGAGTTCTTCACCTCGAAGTTAGCCCAACCGGTTCCTCCGAGGCAACCCGGACGCCGGGGCGGACGACGTCCGGCCCGGATCTCCGTCGCACCCACCCCGCGCTCGCCGAACTATTTGGGGCTCGCTGAATTCGGCGAGCCCCAAATAGTTCGGCGAGCGTTCGATGGGGAGACGGGTCAGGTCAGCGCGTACTTCAGCGGCTCGCCGGCCAGCCAGCGGGCGATGTCGGCGGCGCCGAGCTCGGCGGCCAGCTGGGCGGATTCGCGGCTGGCTCCGGCCAGGTGCGGGGTGACGATCAGCCTCGGCGTCCGCAGCAGCCGGTGGCCCTTCGGCAGCGGTTCGGACGGCAGCACGTCCGCCGCCGCCGCGTACAGCCGGCCCGAGTCGAGGGCGTCCGCGAGCGCGTCGTAATCGAGGATCGGCGGACGGGCGCAGTTCACCACGATCGCCCCTTCCGGCAGCAGCGCCAGCTGGTCGCGTCCGATCATGCCGCCGGTCTCGTCGTTCAGCCGCGGATGCAGGGTCAGGATAGTGGAGCGTCGCAGCAGCTCGTCCAGGTCGTCGAGCTTGGTGGCGTCCGGCATGTCGGACTCAGCCACGTAGGGGTCGTAGGCGACGACGTGGGCGCCCATCGCGTGCAGCGTCCGGGCCACCCGCGAGCCGATCGCGCCATAACCGATCAGGCCGACGGTCGAGCCGCGCACCTCGGGCGCCACGTTCTCGTAGGCGTAGTAGTCGCCGCGCCAGGCTCCCGCGACCAACTCGTTGTGCCGGTCGACGAGCTGCCGGACGGCGGCCAGGATCATCGCCACGCTGTGCTCGGCGGTCGCGGTGGCGTTGCGGCCCGGTGCATTGGACACCGTCACGCCGTGCCGGCGAGCCGCGTCCAGGTTGATGTTGACCGGCCCCCCGCGTCCCACGGTGATCAGCTTCAACATCGGTGCGGCCGCGGCGATCACCTTCTCGGTGAACGGCGAGGCATGCACCAAGGCCACTTCGCAGCCCTCCAACGCGCGGATCAGCGCATCCTCATCGCCCTCGGCCTCGTGCACCTCGCCGATGTCGGCGAACGGCTCGACCGGCCAATTGCCCTTGATGATCGTCGTTTCGGCGTCCGGGACGTGCCGGGCCAACGCCTCCAGCAGGATCTCCGGCAGGATGAACCGATCCCCGGCCACCAAGACCTTCACCACGTCCCTCACTCCTTCGTGCTCGCGTGTTCGCGACCGCTTCGCCGCAATGGCCAGTCTGTCCTGTTCGACCATCGACCGATGGCGGTTCTCACTCCAGCCAGTCGCCGGGGTCCCAGCCGCGGCGGAACCGGGCGGTCAGGTATTCGCCGACAACCGCGCTGCCCAGGTCAGCCAGGTCGGGTGACACCACGCGTCCGCCGGAGCGCCGGGCCAGTTGGCCGAGGAACCGCTCCAGTCCCGGGTCGTCGCCGAGCCGGAAGAAGATCGGGGCGGCACCCAGCCGGGACGCCTTGTCCAGTTCGGCCACCGTCAGGACGATGGTTTCCGGTGCGGACGGCCAGTCGAACCAGGCGTCTCCGCCTCCGGTCAGGTGCGCGGTCGGCTCGCCGTCGGTGACCACCAGCAGCACCGGCTGCATGGACGGGTGCTGCCGGAAGAACCGGTTGGCCAGCAGCAGCCCGTGGTGCAGGTTGGTGCCCTGTTCGCGCACTGGCGGCAGCGCGGTGAGGTCGGTGATCTCCCGCGACTGCGCCCAGCGTCCGAAGCTGATCAACTCCAGCCGGTCGCCCCGGAACCGGCTGCTGACCAGGTGATGCAGGGCGAGCGCCGTCCGCTTCATCGGCACCCAGCGGCCCTCCGCGGCCATCGAGAACGAGGTGTCCACCAGCAGCGCCACCGCGGACGAGGTGCGCGCCTCGGTCTCCACCACCTCGACGTCGTCCAACTGGATGCGGACGCGCGGTCGGCCGGCTGCGGTTCGATCGGAAATCCCGGCGTCCACCGGGACGACAGGGTGAGCCCCCGGGGTGAGGTGGGACGGCTGCGCGACACCGCCCGGCGCTGTCGGGGACGCCGGCGCCCGCGCCTCGTCATCCCGGGCTCGACCCGGGATCTCGGCCGGGGGCGCGGATCCAGGGTCGCGCGTCGCCGCGTTCAGCATGGTCCGGGTGACGTCCCAAGGCTCGGAGTCGCCGAACTGCCAGGGCCGGGATGCCCCGGTCGGCTCCCCCGCGGCCCCGGCCAACCGAGTGTCGCGATTGCCGTGTCGTCCGGACAGCTGCTTCGCCGCGTCGGCCAGCAGCGCCTTGCCCAGCCGGCGCATCGCCTGGGGCGACAACCTCAGGTCGCCGGACGCGTCCCGGCGCAGGAAACCGCCCTGGCGCAGCGCCTTCTCCAGTTCGGCCAGGGTGCCGGCCTTGACCGCCGCCTCGCCGCCCAGCTGCCGGGCGAGGGCGTCGAGGTCGAGGTCGTCGAGCCGGGCGCCTGCGTAGTTCTGACCGAGCTGCTCGGCCAGCGAGTCGAGCTCGGCGAGGTCCTGCAGCACGCCGGTGCCGTCGCCCAGGCCCATCCCCTCCTCACCGGTGAACTGCTCACCGCCCGACCAGTTCTCACCCGGCCGCAGCGCCTGCAGCGACGAGTCGAGCCGGTCCAGCTGCGCCATCAGACCAGGCGAACCGAACGCCTGCGCGGAGAGCCGCATCAGCTCGTCGCGCTGCTCCGCGGTCATCGAACGCAACAGCCGCTGGGCGGCGGCCGCCCGCTGGGCGAGCGCGTCGATCAGCTCATCGACGTTGCGCGGGTTCTCCGGGAAGAAGTCTCCGTGCTTGGCCATGAAGTCGTCGAAGTCCTCGGGGGTGTCCTCGCCGCGGCGATGCTTGTCGAGCAGGTCGTTGAGGTCGGTGAGCATCTCGTCGATCGCCGCCCGGTCTTCATCGGTGGCGTTCTCCAGCGCCTGCTTCATGCCGGCGAAACGCTGGTCGAGCAGTTCGCGTCCGAGCAGGTCCTTGATCTTGTCGTAGTCCTTCCTGGCTTCGGTGGACGCCCAGTCGTAGTCGGCCAGTTCGTTCACCGCGGCCGCCGTGGACGGCGGCAGGTTGTCCAGCCGGAGCTCGCGGAAGGCGCGGTCGTCGTCGTCCATCATGGCGTCGCGGAGCAGCTGTTTCCGTTCGACGGCGACCGCGGAGTCGAGCAGTTCCTTGACCTGTTGCAGGGTGCCGTCCATCCGGTAGCGGCTGAGCAGGTCGCGGCGCCGGGCGTTCACCCGGCGGGCCAGGTCGTCCAGTCCCTCGCGCGACGAACTGCCGCGGCGCAGGTACTCGCGCAACGCCCGCTCGGGGCTGTAGCCGGCCATCACGTCGTCGCCGATCGCCGCCAGCGCCTCGCTCAGGTTGACCGGCGGCGCCAGCGGATCCGGCCCGCCGGAGTAGCGGCGGTAACGCGAGGCGCGGTTGCGAGGCATGATCGTCCTAGCCGTAGATGGTTTCGCTGCCGTCGGAGTCCTTGGCGATGCGGCGGGCCAGGTAGAGACCCTCCAGCGCCAGTTCGATCGCGCTGGCCCGGCGTCCGGGGTTGTCGGCGGCGAACCGCTCGGCGATTTCGTCGTAGACGCCGTCCGCCGCGGGCAGACCCTCCAGGAACTCAGCCGCCGTCACCTGTTCGCCGGTGATGATGGTGGTCTGCCCGTCGAGCGCCTCGACCAGCGGCCCCAGGTCGATCCCGCGGAAATGCGCCCGTGCCGCCTCGGCGGTTGCGGTGCGCAGCAGGTGGCTGAGGATGGCGTCCTCACGGCCCTCTTCACCGGCCTCGAACTCGATCTTGCCGCCGAGCACGTCCACGGCGGTCTCCAGGTTGACCAGCCGGGCCACCGGATCGCTCTCGCCACGGACCACCGCGCGGTGCAGCGCGGCCGCTGCGACGGTCTCGGCACCGGCGATGGCGAACCGGGCAGAGACGCCGGAGCGTTGGTTGATCGACGGCGACTCGCGCAGCGCCCGGGTGTAGCGGGCCAGGATCTCCAGCAACACCTCGGGGATCTCGGCGACCAGCTGGGCCTCCTGCCGGATCACCGCCACCTCGTCAGCCAGTTCCAGCGGGTAGTGGGTGCGGATCTCGGCCCCGAAGCGGTCCTTCAACGGGGTGATGATCCGGCCGCGGTTGGTGTAGTCCTCAGGGTTGGCCGAGGCCATCACCAGCACGTCGAGCGGCAGCCGCAGCACGTAGCCGCGGATCTGGATGTCCCGCTCCTCCATCACGTTCAGCATCGACACCTGGATCCGTTCGGCCAGGTCGGGTAGCTCGTTGATCGCCACGATGCCGCGATGGCTACGGGGAATGAGTCCGAAGTGGATAGTCTCAGGGTCGCCCAGCCGGCGCCCTTCGGCGACCCGGATCGGGTCCACGTCGCCGATCAGGTCGGCCACCGAGGTGTCTGGCGTGGCCAGCTTTTCCGAGTACCGCTCCGAGCGGTGCCGCCAGGCGACCGGCAGGTCGTCACCCAGTTCGGACGCCCGCCGCCGCGATTCGGCGGTGATCGGCTCGTAGGGGTGCTCGCCCAGTTCGGCGCCGGCGATCACCGGCGTCCATTCGTCGAGCAAGCCCTCCAGGGTGCGCAGCAGCCGGGTCTTGCCCTGCCCGCGCTCCCCCAGCAGCACGACGTCGTGCCCGGCGATCAGCGCCCGCTCGAGCTGCGGCAGCACCGTCCGGTCGAAGCCGTGCAGGCCCGGCCAGGGGTTCTCCCCAGCCGCCAGCGCGGCCAGCAGGTTGTCGCGGATCTCCTCACGAAGACCCTTCTGAACGTGCCCGCTGGCACGCAGGTCGGCGACGGTTGCAATGGTGCGGCGTTCGGTCACGTCCTCACGCTAACCCCGGGCACAAGATGCCGCGACACGGATGGTTGGACCTGGCATCCACCCGTCACACCGAAGCCGATAGCTCGGCACGCAACAACAATCGGGATCAGGCACGGTCAGCCGTGCTCGATCCCGATCGTTGTTCAGCCGATCGCCAACCGACAATGGTCACAGGGCTGAATGGGCCCCTCCCAACCTCGGCTCATCAGCACCTGCCCCACCATGAGCGCGGTTCGGCAAGCCGCCACACCTGAAACATCGCCCCAGCCGAGCCGCAACGTCAGCAGACCGACCCGTGCGTGATCGTTGTCCCTTGCCATGTCACGGAACGCTGCCCCGCCCGTGTGATGCAGCTTGCTGTCCAGTTCCGCTAGCACGCCGAATTCGTGGTACCAGGCGTCTGCCCGATGCCGATACCCGGCGCGTGCTTGTCGCATCGCCTCCGGCAGTCCGTGGGCACGTTCGACGTTGACCAGAAAGCGTCGTTCCAGCGCCGAATGGGCACCGGTCTCGACGTCGCCGAGGATGTCGCGCAGCAACCGCCGGCTGGGTTGCCGTCGGCGTTCAGCGAGTTCGGTCAGCAGTCGTTTCGCCGTGGTCCGCCGATTGCTGATCACGTCAGCGAGAAGTGCCGCCATCTCGTCTTCGTCACGCCCGGCGCACAGATCGAGCACAGTGCCCTCCAGTCCGGTACGGGTGGGTTCACCGATGCCCGTTCGACTTGCCCTGATGAATCTCCACCCGAACCTGTTCACATGGTCCTGCGGCGTGAAGACCGTGATCTCGGCGGGCTCGTCTTTGATCACTCCGTGCAGATGCCCAGCGGCATCCAGGCCCAACACGGAGAGTTCGCCACCCAGAAGGATGCCGGCCCAGGCTCGCCCAAGCCACGCTGAACCCGGGCCCACCCGATAGACCCCGGGTGTCAGGATGTTGACGATGCCATCGGCGAGAAGCCGGGCAATCACCCTGCGGCTCAGCCCGTAGCCCAACAGCTGAGCCCGGCTCAGCACGCCCGATTGAACTTCGGCCAACGCGCGTAACTCTGTATCGAGCACCACTTTGTTCTTCACATCCTCACCGTGCGCCCGCCAGCTCGAAAGTGTTCAAGACAACAATCGGGATCAGGCACGGTCAGCCGTGCCCGATCCCGATCTTCCGCCGGACCCTGCAGGTCCTCAGCGGCACCCCAGCCGCGTCGACGCACGGGTACGCTCGTCGCGTGCCGTCGCTCAAGACATTCCGAGTGCTGCTGGTGCGCCACGGACAGACACCGACCACCGGGCAGATCCTGCCGGGACGTGCGCCAGGACTACATCTCTCCGATCGTGGCCGGGAGCAGGCAGAGGCCGTGGCCCGCCGGCTGGCCGACGCCGGGCTCGCCGCTATCTACAGCTCACCTCTGGAGCGCGCCCTGGAGACTGCCGAACCCTCCGAGCGACGCACCGGGCTGGCCGCCGCGATCGAACCCGCACTGCTGGAGTGCGACTTCGGCGAATGGACCGGCAAGCAACTCACCGCACTGGCGAAGCTTCGTGACTGGCGCACCGTGCAACAGGCGCCGTCCACCTTCCGCTTTCCGGGCGGCGAGAGCTTCGTCGAACTGCAGACCCGGATGATCACGCTGATGGAGCAGCTGCGGGCCACCCACCGCGGGCAGACGGTGGCCTGTTTCTCGCACGCCGACCCGATCAAGGCGCTGCTCACCCATGCCGTCGGCACGCACCTCGACCACTTCCAGCGGATCGACGTCGGCACAGGTTCGGTGTCGGTGATCGACTGGCCGGCTCACGGTGCCCCCGTCGTCCGCAGCGTCAATTCGGCCGACGGGCCGCTGACTCAGTGAACACCGCCCAGCAGGAGGCGCTGCTCAGCGAAGGCACCATCAATCTGGTCGGCCGGGTCGTGGACAGCAGCAACGCCACCTTCGTCGTCGAAGTCACCCGCGGCGACGACTACACCTGGGCGATCTACAAGCCTGAATCCGGCGAGCGGCCGCTCTGGGACTTCGAACCCGGCCTGTACAAGCGGGAACGCGCTGCCTACCTGCTCGACGCCACACTCGGCTGGGGCATGGTGCCGCCCACGGTGATCCGCATCGACGCTCCGCTCGGGGTGGGCTCGTTGCAGTGGTTCATCGAGGGCGATCCGGCGATGCACTACTTCCGGCTGGTCCGCGAATCACCCGGAGCTCACGAGCGGTTGCGTCGGCTGGCCGTCTTCGATGTGGTCAGCAACAACACCGACCGCAAGGGCGGGCACGTGTTGACCGACGAGGACGGCAGCATCTGGGCGATCGATCACGGGTTGTGCTTCGCCGCTGGCTACAAGCTGCGCACGGTGATCTGGGACTTCGCCGGCGAACCCATCGACCCGGGCGTTCTGGCCGACCTCGCCCCTCTCGCGAACGCCGTCCCCGATCAGATCGCCGAACTGCTCGACGAACGCGAGGTGCGCGCGCTGCGGCGCCGTAGTCAAAGGGTGCTCGACGCAGGCATCCTGCCCATCGACGACACGGGCCATGCCTGGCCGTGGCCGCTCATCTAGTGCCTCGGCCACTGACGTTCGCGCCGGCGAGCGGCGTCCGGTCGGATGCCTCGCAAGGCCGACGAGGGAGTCATACCGGGTTGTCTGGCGACTGAGGAGAACGCAGCGAGGCGCCGTCCGGGCGTCGCGCAGCGGGCGAAGGTTGGTGGCCGGGGCACTAGGTGAGCCCTGATCAACGCGACCATCGTTGGGTGAGCTTGCCGAAGCCCCTTACCGGCACCAGGTCACCCAAGGTCTCGACAAGCTCGACCAACGAAAAATCAGTGCTTCCCTCGCCTCGGCCGGACTCACGCTGACGCCAGGGTTTCGGCAGGCTCAAACCAGCGACCTGGCGCAATGATCGGCGTTCCTCAGACTTGAGCACCGCAGATGCCTTGGCGGTGGGGGTTCGCGCTCCGCCGAGGCAGCCGAACCGGACGACGCACCGTCCGCCCCGGCATGTCCAGCGCCAAACCCGGCACCCCACCGCCGTTTGGGGGTCTTTCAGACTACCTCATCCGCGTTGTCAGATCCAGAGTTGACGGGGTCTGATTTTCGATCGGCCCCCAGTCAGCGGCAACGCTGACGGCGCGGGTCGAAACCAGGTCTGGGCGCAGGGCGCGGAGGTCTCGCCACGCTCAACCACCGCCACGCTCAACCACCGCCACGCTCAACCACCGCCACGCTCAACCACCGCCACGCTCAACCACCGCCACGCTCAACCACCGCCACGCTCAACCACCGCCACGCTCAACCACCGCCACGCTCGACCAACGACGGTGAACTCGAGCACCGCGGAAGCGCAGTTGGCCGCCGGCGAACGGCAGCAGGACGTCCACCACAGCACGGTCTACCAGTAGGCGTGGAACGGCAGGGGCCTATCCGCCGGCGAACGGCGGCAGGACGTCGACCTGGGCGCCCGGTGGGACGAACTCGGTGCGGGCGCGGACCGCCTGCCCGTCGATCAGTACGGTGGCGACGGCGAGCACCTTGGCCAGCCGTTCCCGGTCGGAGCCCAATTGCTCCACCAGGTCGGCGACCGTCACCTCGAAGTCGGCGTCCACGGTCTCCTCGGTGACGCCGGCGGCGTCTGCCGCACCCGCGAAGTACCGAATCTTCATCATCAACCTCCGATGGCGCTCATGGTGCGTGCCGGTGGCACGAAGCCGGGTTCGCCGATTCCGTGCGCCGCCGCCTTGCGGCCCTGCGCACCGGCCCAGATGGCGGCGAGCTCGGCGTCCGAGGCACCGTCGCGCAGCGGCGTCCGCAGGTCGGTCTCGGTGCGGGAGAACAGGCAGGTGCGCATCTGGCCGTCGGCGGTGATCCGGGTGCGGTCGCAGGCGCCGCAGAAGGGTGCGGTGACCGACGGAATGACTCCGATCCGGCCACCCGGCTGCGCCCCGTCCGCCAGCACCTCCCACAGCTCGGCGGGTGCCGCACCGCGCGGCTCGACGGCCGGCCGCAGCGTGAAGCGTTCTCGGAGCCGTCCCAGGATCTCTTCCTGGGTGACCATCTGCGACCGGTCCCACTCGTGCTGCGGCCCGAGCGGCATCTGTTCGATGAATCGCAGCTGGTAGCCGCGCTCCAGACAGAACTGGGCCAGCGGGACGACGTCGACCTCGTTGACGTCGCGCATGATCACGCTATTGACCTTGACCGGCAGCAGCCCGGCGGCCTCGGACGCGGCCAACCCGGCCAGGACGGCGTCCAGCCGATCACGCCGGGCGAGTGCGGCGTAGCGCTGCCGATCGAGCGAATCGAGTGACACATTGACCCGGTCCAAACCTGCTGCGGCAAGGGACGTTACTCGCTTGTCCAGGCCGATACCGTTGGTGGTCAGGGACAATTCGGGGGCGCTGCCGGCACGGGTGCGCAGCGTCTTGGCCGCTGCCACCAGCAGTTCCAGCGAGCGTCGCAGCAGCGGCTCACCGCCGGTGAACCGGATCTTGGTGATGCCGAGCGATTCGACCGCGATCGCCATCAGGCGGCCCAGTTCGGCGTCGGTCAGCACCTCTTCGCCGGGCAGCCAGGGCAGGCCCTCGGCGGGCATGCAGTAGGTGCAGCGCAGATTGCACCGGTCGGTCAGCGACACCCGCAGGTCGGTGGCGACCCGCCCGTGCGCATCCGCCAGCACCAGCGGCATGCGCACCCGGACAGTCATTCCCCACAGGGTACGCGAGCCGCTCGGAGTCGCGACGAACAGCCGAGTGCCCCGGCCACCAACCTTCGCCCGCTGCGCGACGCCCGGACGGCGCCTCGCTGCGTTCTCCTCAGTCGCCATACAACCCGGTACGACTCCCTCGTCGGCCCTTGCGAGCGGCATCCGACCGGACGCCGCTCGCCGGCGCGAACGTCAGTGGCCGAGGCACTAGATCCCGATGTCCTCCAGCAGGTCGGTAACCAGGGCGGCGATCGGCGAGCGTTCCGACCGGGTCAGGGTGACATGGGCGAACAGCGGGTGGCCCTTGAGCTTCTCGACGACGGCGACGACCCCGTCGTGGCGTCCGACCCTGAGGTTGTCACGCTGGGCGACATCGTGGGTGAGCACCACCCGTGAGTTCTGGCCGATCCGGGAGAGCACGGTGAGCAGCACATTCCGCTCCAGAGACTGCGCCTCGTCGACGATCACGAACGCGTCGTGCAGCGAGCGTCCGCGGATGTGGGTCAGCGGCAGCACCTCGAGCAGGTCGCGAGCCATCACCTCGTCGATCACGTTGCGGTTGGTGACCGAGCCGAGCGTGTCGAAGACCGCCTGCGCCCACGGCGCCATCTTCTCGCCCTCGGCGCCCGGCAGGTAGCCGAGTTCCTGACCACCCACCGCGTACAAGGGCCGGAACACGATCACCTTCGAGTGCAGCTGACGTTCCAGGACGGCCTCCAGCCCGGCGCACAGCGCGAGCGCCGATTTGCCAGTGCCCGCCTTGCCGCCGAGGGAGACGATGCCGACCGCCGGGTCGAGCAGCAGGTCGAGCGCCACCCGCTGCTCGGCGGAGCGTCCGTGAATGCCGAAGCAGTCCCGCTCGCCGCGGACCAGCTTCACGGTGCCGTCCGGCAGTACCCGGACCAACGCGGACGCCCCGGCGGTGTGCAACACCACGCCGCTGTGGCAGGGCAGGTTGACGGCTTCGGGGACGAGCGCACTGCCGGAGGAGTAGAGGGCGTCGACGCTGGCACGCTCTACCTCGACCTCGGCCATACCTGTCCAGCCGGTGTCGACAGGCTGTTCGTGCAGGTACTCCTGTGCCGCCAGACCGACCGCGGACGCCTTCACCCGTAGTGGGACGTCCTTGCTGACCAGCACCACGTCGCGACCCTCGCCGGAGTAGTTGAGCGCCACCGCCAGGATGCGCGAATCGTTATCGCCCTGCCGGAAGCCGTGCGGCAGGACGGTCGGGTCGGAATGATTGAGCTCCACATGAAGCGTGCCGCCGTCGTCGTTGATCTGCAGCGGCAGATCGAGCCGTCCGTTCGCCAGCCGCAACTCGTCCAGGTAGCGCAACGCCGTCCGGGCGAAATAGCCGAGCTCTGGGTGATTCCGCTTCGCCTCCAACTCGGTCACCACCACGATCGGCACGATCACCTCGTGCTCGTGGAAGTTGCGCAGGGCATGCGGGTCGCTGAGCAGCACCGAAGTGTCGATCACGTAGGTCCGCACCGAGAGATCGGCGGTGGCGGCGACGCTGCGGGAACTGCTGACTGTTCGAGGCACGAGCGGTCCTGTCCTGAGGCCGACGCTGCACCCCCGCCGGCCCACATGGTTGTGTCAGCCGGGAAGGTCGGGCCCTGGTGCCGGCCCGCGGGTTCGACCGGTTCGGGTCAAACGACGCATCGTTTCCTCCTGGGCGGTCATTGGGGTGACCGCACTTGCACTGTAAGTCAGCCCGTCCACCGATCCCGGGACGCACGCCCACCGTGTCGTTGATGTCACCTGACCGTCACCCGAAGGGGTGCCGGCGGACACCAATCCCGGGCAACGCGCCCGTCCGATCTCGCCTGGCCACACCCGTCCGATCTCGCCTCGCCCCACCCGCCCGATCTCGCCTCGCCCCACCCGCCCGATCTCGCCTCGCCCCACCCGCCCGATCTCGCCTCGCCACACCCGCCCGATCTCGCCTCGCCACACCCGCCCGATCTCGCCTCGCCCCACCCGCCCGATCTCACCATCGGTGATGACTCTCGCCTTCGGTGGCCACTTTCGTGCTACTTCACGAAAGTGGCCACCCGACCGATCACCAGCGCCCGATGGTGAGATCGGCTAGCCAATCACCGGCTGGGACGCGACGGCAGTCACGTGGCACCGGGGGCACCCCCGCGAGCCAAACCACTCGTACGGCGCAGTGCGGAGGGTGTACCCTGGCACGGCGCAACGGGCCGGCACGCGCTGCCCCGCAGCGCAAGCCGGAGGACCCATTCTGCCGCCAGGACAACGCGGACGGCACACTCTGCGCGCGCAGCAGTCGGGATCGGACACCGCTGTTCGTGCCCTATCCCGATCCCTGCCTTTTGCCGCTGATGCGGAGGCCGGTCAACACGCGCGGCGGTCCCCAAACTGCGACCCATGACGCTCCCGGACCGGTGATGCGGAGGCCGGTCAACACGCGCGGCGGTCCCCAGACTGCGACCCATGACGCTCCCGGACCGGTTGCGAATGCCCACCACGCCACTGGCGCCCTCAGTGAACTCCTGCGCTCCGACGGCTGACCCCCATCCCCCTAGCCACAACACCCTCCCCAACTACCTGCAGCCTCTCGTCGACGGGAGGCTGCAGGTAGTTAGCTTCCGGGGCTCCGCCCGCCGTGGGCGAAGAACGTGGGCTTCGGACGTGTGCTCTGACTAGCGGAAACGCCGACTTCACATCAGGGAGGGCACTACGTGCCCGCGCCCGGGACCCTTGTGGCAAAGGCGTCCGGATCAGCCCGGGCAGGACAGCCGGCCGGCCGGCCGGGACGCCGTCAGCGGCCGAAGCGGCGCTCGCGCTCTGCGTACGAGCGCAGCGCCCGGATGAAGTCGACCTTGCGGAAGTCGGGCCAGAGGGCCTCGTGAAAGTAGAACTCGCTGTGCGCGGACTGCCAGATCAGGAAGCCTGAGAGTCGCTGCTCGCCGGAGGTGCGGATCACCAGGTCGGGGTCGCGCTGCCCGGCGGTGTACAGGTGCGAGGCGATCTGGTCGATCTCCAGGGTGCGGGACAGCTCCTCCAGGCTGGTGCCTTTGGCGGCCTCGGCGGCGAGCAGCGAGCGGAACGCGTCGCGCAGTTCATGGCGTCCGCCGTAGGAGACGGCGATGTTCACATGCATGCCGTCGCGTCCCTCGGTGCTGGCGGACGCCTGGCGCAGCCGCGCCGCCATCGTCGGCGGCAGCAGGTCGAGGTCACCGACGACCTGGACCCGCCATGGGCCGTCGGCCGCGAGATCGACCACCAGGTCCTCGATCACCTGCAACAACGGCCCGAACTCGTGATCGCTGGACCGGTCGAGGTTCTCGGTCGACAGCACCCAGACGGTGACCGTCGGAATGCCGACCTCTTCGCACCAGCCGACGAACTCCTTCAGCTTGTCGGCGCCGGCGTCGTAGCCGACGGCGACGGGCTCGTCGGGGGCGTTGCGGCGGGCCCAGCGGCGGTTGCCGTCCGCCATCACCGCGATGTGCCGCGGCAGCCGGTCCGGGGTCAGCTCGGCGAGCAGTCGCTGCTCGTAGGTGCGGTAGAGCAAACCCGTCGGATCGAGCGCCGAGAGCACTCGGGCGACGCGAGTGGCCAACTCCATGTCCGTCAGGATACCGGCGTGGGGACGACGCGGAGGTAGTCCCAGTGCCGTCCTGACGAAAGTCTTTCTGATGCTCTTGGGTACCGGTGCGACGCCCGGTGGCGTTCTCTTCAGTCGCCACACGACCCCGGTACGGCTCCTCGTCCGCCCTACCGGGCACCCTGCCTTCCTCCGGAGAGCGACCGCCGAACGGCACCAGCGCCTCGGCCACCAACCTTCGCGCCCTGCGCGCGCCCGAGAGTCGCCAGGGCCGAGCATTAGGGGCGACAGGCCACTAGCCCAGCGTCACCATGGCGATGGCGACGAAATGGCAGATCGCGGCGACCACCGTGCAGGCATGGAAGATCTCGTGATAGCCGAAGTAGCGCGGCGAAGGGTCGGGACGCTTGAGGGCATAGACCACCGCACCGCCGCTGTAGACGAAACCACCGAGGGCGATCAGCACGAAGGCGGGCAGCGGCGCGTTGGCCCAGAACTCGCCGATCCAGCCGAGCGCCGCCCAACCCATGGCCAGGTAGAGCAGGGTGTGCAGCCAGCGCGGCGACGAGATCCAGACCAGGTTGAAGAACACCCCGGCGAGCGCGGTGAGCCAGACGAACCAGAGCAGTGCGTTCCGGCTCGGCGGGCTGAGCAGCATGAGGGCCAGCGGCGTGTAGGACGCGGCGATGAAGATGAAGATGTTCGCGTGGTCGAGGCGACGCAGCAGGAGCTGGGTCCGCTCTCCCCAATGACCGCGGTGGTAGAGGGCGCTGACACCGAAGAGTTCGACCGCCGCGAGCAGCCAGACCGCTGCGCCGATGCGGCCGGATTGGGTGGGGGCGAGGACGATCAGGGCGATGCCGGCGAGTAGCGCGATCGGCGTCATGATCAGGTGCAGCCAGCCGCGCAGCAGCGGCTTGGCGAGGGGAACCTCAGCCTGCTTGAGCGGGTGGTCGTGAGTCGTGGACACATACCTACGGTAGCGTAAGTTACGGATCCGTAGAAACGGATCGCCGGTTTCGCTGGTTTCGCTGGTCGAGACCGAGTTCATCGAGACCCGCGCTCGTCGAGACCCGCTCGTCGAGACCGAGTCGTCGAGACCCGCACTTGTCGAGGCCCAGCGCGGCGGCTACCACCTCGAACCGGCGCCCGCGTTCAGCACCACGCAGAACGGCGTCCGCGCCACCCGGAGGGGGCACGGACGCCGTCGACAGCGGAAAGACTCAGCGGTTGCCGGGCAGGCTATTCAGGCCCTTCAGCAGATCCTGCACGTCCTTGTCCGGAATGGTGGTGGCGGAGGCCGGCTCGGCGATGTCGGCCTGATCGCTGATCTCGGCCACCAGGTTCAACTTGAACTGGGCAGCCTGCAGGCGGCGCAGCGTGTCGCCGCCGGAACCCTCGCTCGGCTTCACCCAGGTGCGCAACACATCGGCGAGATCGATCGAAGCCTTGGTCAGCTTGCCCGACTCGATGGTGAGCGTGGTGTCGAGGTTGGCGCCGTCCTGCAAGTCGGCGATGGCCTTGTCGGCGTCCTCGGTGGTGAACTTGTCGTTCGGGTCGATGTCCGCGAGACCCTTGATCAGGCCCTTGGCGTCGGTGGTCACCGTGTAGGTGGTGTCGTTCACCTTGGTCACCGTCGAGTTGGCGGTCACCACGTTGAGGTACTTGGCGGGGTCGATGGTCTGGGGCGCCTGGGCCTGCTGGGTCGCCTTCGCCGCCAGTTCGTTCATGGTGACGCCGTCGACCTGCATCCACTTGCCGTCGATCAGATCGCTCACCCACGGCTTGCTGGCCCCGAGACCGGCTGCCATCATCCGCACCTGAGCGCCGCTGAACAGCCCGGTCTGCTGGCCGATGCCGTCCACGTCGACCCGTAGGAAGCCCTTGTCGTTGACCTTGAGGATCTCGAGCGACTTGTCGCCCACCGCCACGGTGGTGGCGAAATCGACCTTGTCCAGGGACGTCGCCTGCTGCAGGGTGCCCTCGTGCGCACGCGTCGCGGAGGTGATGCTCACCATCGGGATCACCTTGAACGCGGCATTCAGCTGCGCCATCCGAGTCGGGTTGGCGTTCTCTTCCAGCGCCTTCGACACGGTGTCGAGGTCAGCGGGCGTGGTGTCGAGGCGGATCGTGGTGGTGGACGCCTGCCGCTCGCTGAGGGCTTTGATGGCCTGGTCGACGGTCGGCTTCGGATCGGCCGCCGAGCAACCGGCGAGTGCGACCGCAGCAGCAAGGCCGGAGGCCGCGAGAACAGGGGTGATTCTGCGCATGAGAATGTGGGTACCTTCCAACTGATCACGCCCGGATTGGTCACGGGCTCCGCACAGTCTCTCATCCACCGGGGCCTTTCGCGGTCACCCGAACGGATGACTGGCTCGCGGGCCGCCGTCCGTCGCCGACGATCACACCCGCTTCCACAACGCGGCACGCAACTCCCCGACGTCGGTGGCCGGTACAAAGCAGACTGTCCCACGACACACGTACGCGGTGGTTTCGCCACCGCGCGCCTCGCGGTCGTCGAAGTGATGAGCGAAGCCTGTGGTGCCCGCTGGTCCGGCGACCAGTGCGGTACCGGACGGCGCCATCCGGGCTGCGGCGCGGACCAGTTCGTCCGCACTGTTGCGACCGGGCGTCACCGCCACGGCGACCGCGGGAGCGAGTCGCTTCGCCGCCTGATCGGCGATCAGCGCATCGGCGAACGCCCAGCCGGCGAACCGAGGAGCCGCCTGCAGGACGCCGCGCAGCGTCACCGCCGCCCGGTCGGCACGGTCGGCGAAATCAGGACGGTCGGCCAGCAGGGCCACCAGCCGGAGCGCGGTGACCAGGCAGGACGTCCCGGACGGGGTCGGGTTGTCGGCGGTGTCACGGGCCCGCGCGAACGGCGCGACCCCGGTGCCGGACGCGGGCGCGTCGTAGAAGCCGCCGTCCTCGGCGGCGAAGCGCTCCAGCGCCGCCTCGAGCAGGGTCGCCGCCCGATCCAGCCAGGACGCCTCACCGAGCGCGCCGGCCAGCCGGGCATAGCCGAGCGCCAGCGCTCCGTAGTCCTCGGCCATCCCGGACGCGTCGCCGGGCACACCGTCCAGGCTGGTGCGGCGCAGTTCACCGTCGACCACCTGGCGCCAGGACCCCTCAGCAGCCCGGACGGCGAGTTTCAGCCAGTCCGGCTCACCGAACACCAGCGCGGCATTCACCAGCGAGTCGATCGCGAAGCCGTTCCAGGCGGCGACCAGCTTGTCGTCGCGGGCCGGCGCGAACCGTCCGGACCGCACCTCGCGCAGCCGGGCCAGCACCGCGTCCAACCGGTTCCAGTCGGGGGTGCCGCGCAGTTGCACAGTGGAGAGGCCATGCTCGAAGGTGCCGCGTTCGGTGACGTGGAACACCTCGCAGGCCCAGTCGGCGTCCGCCTCACCAAGCGCGTCGGTGAGCAGTTCCGGCGACCACACGTAATAAATGCCCTCGTGCACCATGCCGCGGATGTCGCACGAGTCGGCGTCCAGGCTGGACGCGAAACCGCCGTCGTCCAATTGCAGGTCGCCGGCCAGGAACCGGACGATTCCGCGCGCGGCCCGCTCGAAAAGCAGCCGCAGCCCCCGGTCGTGGTCGGCGGTACGGCACCAGGCACGGGTGTAGCTGCCGAGCAGCAGGGCGTTGTCGTAAAGCATCTTCTCGAAATGCGGCACCACCCATCCGGCGTCGACGCTGTAACGGTGGAAGCCGCCGCCGACCTGGTCGTGGATGCCGCCGCGCAGCATCGCCTCCAGGCTGCGCTGAGCCAGGTCGAGCGAGGCCGGCTCGCCGGTGACCAGCAGTGCGTCGATCAGCCCGGGTGCCGGGAACTTGGGGGCCCGTCCGAAGCCGCCGTGCACCGGGTCGAAGTCGGACGACACGGCCTCGTAGAGGCCCGCCAGGTCGACTCCCTCGGACGCCGGCAGCACCCCGAACTCGTCGCTGAGCTGGGCCACGATCGAGTCGGCCCCGGTCAGCACCTCGTCGCGTCGCGACGTCCAGGCGTCCGCCAGCGCGGTGACCAGCTGGCTGAACGACGGCAGCCCGTGGGCCGGCTGCGGCGGATAATAGGTGCCGGCGAAGAACGGCTTGCCGTCCGGGGTGAGGAAGACCGTCATCGGCCAGCCGCCCTGCCCGGTGAGGGCCTGGGTGGCCTTCATGAAGACCGCGTTGACGTCCGGACGCTCCTCGCGGTCCACCTTGATCGCCACGAAATGCTCGTTCACCAAGGCCGCCACCTCGGCGTCCTCGAACGACTCGTGCGCCATCACATGGCACCAGTGGCAGGCGGCGTAGCCCACGCTGAGCAGAACGGGGAGGTCGCGCCGCCGCGCCTCGTCGAACGCCTCCGCCGTCCACGGCCACCAGTCGATCGGGTTGTTCGCATGCTGGAGCAGGTACGGGCTGGACGCCTCGGCGAGCCGGTTGGCCATTCGTGACTCCTGATCAGTCGTGCGCGTCCCGTTCGGGGTGACACGCGACGCAACTCTCGGGGCCACCTGGCCCGGGGTTCAGCCTAGAAGCAACCACGGCGCCCGGGCAGGAACCGGGGCCATGCGGCGCCTGCCCCAGCGCGACGTGGGGGCGCCAGTTGACGAACCTCGAGAACCAGTAGACAAAGGTGAACGAGGAGCTCGTCGACCTACTCGTCTCGCGCTGCAGCATGGGCGAGGTTGCCCAGATCCTCCGGTCACCCCTAGATCGAGGACGGCAGCGTCGCCTGCGGCCTATTGGAGGTTCGTGTCCGGCCGTGGCGGGTAGCGATGACGGGCGACGCGCTACTTCTCGGTGGGACTCTCCGGTGGCTGTGCCGCACCTCGGTGCGGAACGCGGATCTTGCCGATCTCGTGTCGCATGCTGAGGTAGAGCAGGACCATCACCCCGGCGATGGCGAACACCATCACCAGGGGGAACCAATCGGCGTCCGCTAGATCGAATAGGACCATGTGTCGAGCGTAATCGGAGTCCGGGTGTCGATGCCCGCGAACAGGTCGTCCTCGGGCAGGTTGATCGGCACCATCGACTTGACCAACTGGAAGTCCTCGGTGGGCCAGCCGGCCTGCTGAATGGCGAGCGGCACCGCAAACCAGGGGCCGTCGGGGTCGATCTGGCTGGCATGTGCCCGCAGCGCATGGTCGCGCAGCGGGAAGTAGTCGCTGCACGGCACGAACGTGGTCAGCCGGTCCTCGACCTCGTCGCGCTCCCAGTTGCCCAGCCACTCCGCATACGGGCTCTCCAGGCCGTGGGCATGCATCAACTCGTCCAGCTTGGCGAACCGGGCCCGGTGGAAACCCATGTGGTAGTAGACCTTGAGCACCTGCCAGGCCGGCCCATGCTCGGGCCAGGCGTCCGGATCGGCGGCCGCCTCGACCGCGGCCATCGAGATCTTGTGGCACATGATGTGGTCGGGGTGCGGGTAGCCGCCGTTCTCGTCGTAGGTGGTGAGGACGTGCGGACGGAACGCGCGGATCACCTTCACCAGCACGCCGGCGGCGGCGTCGACATCTTCCAGAGCGAAGCACCCCTCGGGCAGCGGCGGCAGCGGATCACCCTCGGGCAGGCCGGAGTCGACGAAGCCGAGCCAGGTCTGTTCGATGCCGAGGATGGTCTTGGCGCGGGCCATCTCCTCGTTCCGCAGCGTCGAGATCCGCGCCCAGTTGTCGGGAGTGTCCATCCGCGGATTGAGGATCGAGCCGCGTTCGCCACCGGTGCAGGTGGCAACCAGGACCTGGACGCCCTGAGCGACGTACTTGGCGGTGGTCGCGGCACCCTTGGACGACTCGTCGTCGGGGTGGGCGTGGACGTGCAGCAGCCGCAGCGGCTCGCCGGCGGCGTCCACCCGGATCGCACTGGTGCTGGACATGGGCGCCATTGTGCCCAGCGCAACAGGCGGACGCCGCCCGATCCACTCGGCGGACGGGCAGAATGGCCCGGTGACGATCACCGCAGCAGACCGCGAACGGATCCGGCGGCGGTATCCGCCCACGCGCCTCTCGGCGGCCGCGGTCGCCGTGGTCGGGATGGTCATCCTGGCCCTGATCGGCTACGTGATCTGGGTGGCGTCCCACCGGGCGAACCCACCGGTGACCGGACGGATCGATGCCTTCGCCGTGGTGTCCGACAATGAGTTGCGGGCCACGCTGGCGGTCGACCGTCCCGATCCGAGCCAAGCGGCGAAGTGCTTCCTGGTGGTGCAGGCGGTCAGCTACGACCGGGTCGGCGAACGCTGGGTGGAGATCCCGCCGGGGACGGAACGGGTCACCCAGGTCGAGGTCAGCCTGCGCACGTTCAAGCGCGGCACGGCAGTCACGGTCGACAGCTGCGGCCCGGCTTAGTTCGTTGGTCGAGCTTGTCGAGACCTTGGTGTGCGCTCGCCTGCAAGGGGGCTTCGACAAGCGCAACCAGCGAGGTCGGGTTGATCGGCGCCCCCCAGTGATGCCGGAAGAAGGTCCTCCGGGAAGTTGGTAGGCTCGCTCGATGGCTGACGAGCAGATTGACACGGTCTGGCTGACCCAGGAGGCGTTCGACGCCGCGACAGCGGAACTGGAACACCTCAAGGGCGACGGCCGCGCGGCAGTGACCGCCAAGATCGCGCGCGCCCGCGATGAAGGGGACTTGAGCGAGAACGCGGGGTATCACGCGGCTCGGGACGAACAGGGGCAGCAGGAGCTGCGCATCCGGCAGTTGGAGTCGATGCTGCGCCACGCTCAGGTGGGCGAGGCCCCCAGCGGTGCCGCCGACGAGGTGTCCCCCGGCTGCAAGGTAACCATCTACTACGACGACGACCCCGACGACACCGACACCTTCCTGTTGGGGTCGCGCGAGCTGATGGCCCTGGCCGGTAACACCGACGTCGAGGTGTTCTCGCCGCAGTCCCCGCTGGGTTCGGCGATCGTCGGCAAGAAGGTCGGCGAGACCGCCAGCTACTCGGCTCCCAACGGCAAGCCGATCAACGTCACGATCCTCGAGGTCGAGCCCTACGTCGGCTGACCTCTCGCTTCCCTCCACTCACTACGGGGACGGTCCACCGCAGCAGAGCTCGGTGCCGTCCCCGTCGGACGTCCGGAGACGGCTCCCCCGGTCACTGGGGACAGCTCTCCCCGGTCACCGGCTCGCCGCCGAGCCTCGATCGGACGCCGGTAAAGGTGAGTGAACCGGAAGAGAACCGTCCCCTGAACCGGAAAGGAACCGTCCCCCGAACCGGAAAGGGGACGGTCCTTTGAACCGGAAGAGAACCGTCCCCTGAATCGGAAGGGGACGGTTCCTTGAACCGGACGAAAGGGTCGCGTCGGGCGTCCGGGGCGTCGATCAGGGGAGACGGGCGAGCAGGGCTGCGGCCTTGTCGGGGGGCAGGGTGCCGGCGGCGACCTGGGCGAGCACCTGGTCGCGAGTGTCGGACGCCGCCCCGGCGGAGGTCGCGGCGTCCGGCTCACCTGCCAGGCCGAGCTTGACCAGCAGATCGGTGAACCGGGAGCGCGCGGTCGGGTAGGAGACCCCGAGGTGTTTCTCGACCTCGCGCAGATTGCCGCGCGAGCTGAGGAACACGGTGAGCAATTCCAGTTCCTTCGCGTCCAGTGCGCAGAACGCGCAGCGGGCGAAGTGACCGGACAGTTCGGTGCCGCAGCCTGGGCAGCCCAGCCGGCTGGTGATCAGTTCGTCGCCGCACACCGGACAGTCGGTCGGCGGACGCAGCCCGCTCACCGCAGGTCGGCCTTGATCGTGGCCCAGCCCATCACGACGCCCACGTCGAGCCGGGCGGCACCGTTGCCGAGCACGACCTCGTCGACGTTGTCGTTGCCGGCGCCTGCCCAGCTGACCTTGCCGAGCTGGACGTCGGTGCGCACCGTGACATTCGACCGCTCACCCAGCTCGATGTCGAGCGATCCCGATTCGCAGCGGATCCGCGACCGACCGGACGCCAGATCGCCTTTGATGCTGGCCGATCCGGCCTGCACCAGCACGTCATTGGCTTCGGCCACCCGGTCGAGGGTGGCGCCGCCGGCCGTGACCCGCACCGTGCCGAGGAATGGGACGCCCTCGGTGGTCAGCATGCCTGCGGTCACCTCGGCGTCCACCGCGATGGTCGGGTTCACCCGCACCAGCAGTTCCTTGCCGAGCCCGAGCGCCCGCAGGTCGTCGAAGCTGCGCGGCGGACGCAGGATGAAGCCGTCCAGGCTCGGACCCTGATCGCCGTCACTGGTCACTTCGAGCACCGAACCGCTGCGGCGCAGCACGTGCGGCCCGTTCAACGGACGCCGTGGCCACGCTGCCGTCTCCGACGATCCGCACCCGGCGGGCCACCGCGCGCACGCTGACCCGGTCGACGCCCTTGGCTCCGCTCGCCCGGCGCTGCGTGGGCGGCACATCCTGTTCGACGAACGGCGGCTGGCTGAACACCCCGGCCGAATGTTGCGGACTGTCGGCGGCGACCTCGTCGGCCACCTCCGCGTCGGACGGCTCGGCGGCCGGTGCCGCCGCTTCGGCCTCGGCGGCGGCCGCCTTGAGCGCGTCGATGCGCCGGGCAGCCTCGGATGCGTCGATCCGTCCGGCGGCCAGCTCTTCGAGAATGTCAGTGAGGTCAGGTTCTGTTGCCATGCAGCAAATGTAAACCCGACTTTCCACTATCGAAAGAGCCAGCGGCTCAGGACTTACCCTTAGTCTCCACGCTGCCTACCGGCATGCCCCGCAGGTGACGGACGAAGGCCACCCCGAACGCCATCACCGGGATCACCACCAGCGCACCGACGATGCCACCCACCGTGGCACCGACGGCGATGCCGATCAGCACCGCCAGCGGATGCAACGAAGCGGCCCGCCCCAGCAGCAGCGGCTGCAGCAGGTGCGACTCCAGCCACATCACCGCGATGGTGCCGCCCAGCATGATCAACGCCGCCACCCAGCCGTGGGTGATCAGCGCCAGCGAGGTGGCCACCGTCCCTGCGATCACGGCACCGACCACCGGCACGAAACAGACCACGAAGGTGAGTGCGAACAGCGCGAGGGCCATCGGCACCCCGATGATCGCCGCGATGATCGCGACACCGGCCGCGTCCACGGCCGAGACGATCACCTGCGCACGCATGTAGCTGACCAGGGACGCCCAACCGCGGTTCGCCGCGGCGTCCGTCGACCCCTGGTAGCGGGCGGGCAAGATGCCCACGAATCCCTTCCACAGCTGCTGCCCCTCGGCGAGGAAGAAGAAGGTCGCGATCATCGCGATGGCGATGCCGGCGAAGAAGTGGCCGACCGAGGCACCGATCTTCGCCGCGTAGCCGGCGAGCAGGGCACGGGAATCGGAGATCCAGGCGGTCACCGAGCTCATCCAACCGTTGATCTGCGTCTGGTCGATGTGCAGCGGATCGCCGGCCAGCCACTGCGTGAACGCGTTGAAACCGGCGACGGTCTGGTCGACCAGCTCCGGCGCCTGCCGCGCGGCGGTGGCCCCGATCCCCCAGCCGATGACCACCATGACCAGCGCCATCACCAGCAGCCCGCCCGCTGCCGCCAGCAGCGGCGGCCACTGCCACTGTTTGAGTCGATGCACCAGCGGGGCCAGCAGCGCGGTCAGCAGGAAAGCGATCGCCAAAGGCACCGTGACGCCGGAGAACTCTGACAGTAACCAGCCGACACCCCAGACCAGGGCGGCGAAGAGCAGCACGCGCCAGGCCCAGCCGGCCGCCGTCCGGACCCCCTGGGGGATGACCTCCTCGGGAGTCTCATCGTCCGTCTCGACGACCACGACCTGCGGTTCGATGATCCGCGCCGGCACCGCCGAGCGGCGTCGCGGGCGACGGAAGAGATTGAGGGCCACGCACGCGTCCTTTCTTGGGGTATGTGCCAGCTTAGAGGTTCCGCACGCCCCCACCCTGCGGAACCCTCTGGGTTCGGCGAGCACGACCCCTTGCCTCGGCCACGGAGCCTCCTACTGTGGAGGAACCACGGCCCGCGCGCCCGCCAGGCCGGGCGGAAGGGGGCGCCATGCGCGCCGACCGACGACAGTGGACGCGACCGCGAACCGCGGCCGCCGGGGTACTCGCGATGCTGGCTGCCCTCGCTGTCGGACATCTCGTGGCCGGCCTGGTCGCGCCGGCCGCCTCACCGGCCCTGGCGGTCGGCAGCCGGCTGATCGACCTCGCTCCCACGCCCGTCAAGGACTGGGCGGTGAGTACCCTGGGCACCGCGGACAAGCCGGCGCTCGTCGCAGGCGTGGTGCTGGTCACGCTGGGCATCGGCGCGGTGACCGGTCTGCTCGCGGCCCGGCATCGCGGGCTGGTCCTGGCGGTGCCGGCAGTTCTCGCGGTGATCGGCACTCTCGCAGCCTCGGCGTCCGGTGCCTGGAGCGCAGTCCCGTCGGTGGTGGCCGGGATCGTGAGCGGAGCAGTGCTGGCGTGGCTGCTACCCCGGCCGATGACTGCGTCCGCTCCCGGCCAACCGGACGGTTCCCCGCGGGCGATGCCTCGTCGTGCCCTGCTGATCGGAGCGGGCGTGGTGGGTGGTTCCAGCGCCGTCGCCCTCGTCACCGGACAGTGGTTCGCCGACCGGGCCAGGATCGTCACCGACGTTCGGCTGCCGCCGGCTGCGCCGCCACTGCGGCCGCTGCCGGCCGGCCTCGACGTGCCCGGGCTGCAGCCGTGGGTGACGCCGACGTCCGACTTCTACCGGGTGGACATCAACCTGTTGGTCCCCGGCGTGGACGTCGCCACCTGGCGGCTCGACATCGACGGACTTGTCGACCGGCCGTTCAGCCTGAGCTGGGACGAACTGACCGCGCTGCCAGTGGTCGAGCGCGATATCACGCTCAACTGCGTCAGCAACGACGTGGGCGGACCCTCCATCGGCGGCGCCCGCTGGCTCGGCGTCCGGACCCGTGACCTGTTGCAGCGCGCCGGCGTCCGGCCCGAAGCCGATCAGGTGCTCAGCCGGTCGGTGGACGGCTTCACGGTCAGCACACCGGTCCAGGCGCTGATCGACGACCGGGACGCCCTGGTGGCGATCGGCATCAACGGGCGTCCGCTGCCGGCTGAGCACGGCTTCCCCGCGCGGCTGATCACGCCCGGGCTGTACGGCTATGTGGGCGCGACCAAGTGGCTCACCCGGATGACGCTCACCACCTACGCCCACCAGGCCGCCTACTGGACGACCCGGGGTTGGGCCGCGCGCGGACCGGTGAAACCGTCCAGCCGGATCGAGGTGCCCCATCATCTGTCCGAGCTGCCGCTTTCCGCGTTGCCGGGCGGGAAAGTGACCGTCGCCGGGACGGCCTGGGCCCAGCAGATCGGGGTCGCCCGGGTACAAGTGCGGGTTGACGACGGCGAATGGCGGGACGCGACCCTCGGCCCGGACGCCGGAATCGACTACTGGCGGCAGTGGCGGTTCACCTGGCCGGCGACCCCCGGACGGCACACCCTGGAAAGCCGGCTGATCGACGAGCGCGGCGTCGTCCAGTCGGACCAGGTCACCCCGCCCTTCCCGGACGGCGCCAGCGGCCTGCACCGGATCACCGTCACCATCGGTTGACCGGCCGGATCGACTGGACCGAACAGGGACGGAAAAGGGGACGGTTCCTTGAACGGTTCGGAGAACCGTCCCCTGAACGGTTCAGGGGACGGTTCGTTGAACGGTTCAAGGAACCGTCCCCTTTCGGTTCAGTCCTGGCGACGAGTGTCCGTTAGGTTGGCTCGGTGACATGGAGCCTGCGGACGCCGTTGCCGCGCACCGTGGTGATGCTCGCGGTCGCAGCCTTCTTCGTCGCGGTCGGGTTCGGGGTGATGATCCCGGTGCTGCCGATCTTCGCGGCGTCGTTCGGGGTGACGAACTTCCTGATCGGCCTGGTGGTGTCGGCCTTCGCGGGCATGCGGCTGGCGATCAGCCCGTTCTGCCGGCGCATCTCTGACCGGATCGGCCACCGCCGGACCATCGGCATCGGCATGTGGATCGTCGGAGCGTCCTCGGCACTGTGCGGCCTGGCCCACAGTTATGGCGAGTTGCTGTTGTGGCGGGCCGTAGGCGGACTCGGTTCGGCGATGTTCACCATCTCGGCAACGGCGCTCCTGCTGGCCAGCGTCGGCCCCGAGCTGCGCGGCCGGGCGAGCGGGTTGTACCAGGGCGGGTTCCTGCTCGGTGGCATGACCGGGCCCGCCATCGGGGGCCTGCTCGCCGGGGTGTCGCTCACCGCGCCGTTCCATTTCTACGCCGGCACCCTGGTGATCGCCGGCACGATCGCCTTCACCCAGCTGCACGACCCGCCCGGCATGGCCGAAGCCGCCTCCGTCGCCCCGGCCCGGTCGCTCGGCGAGGTGATCGCGGACAGCCGGTTCCGCGCCGCCTGCCTGATGAGCTTCGGCCAGGGCTGGCAGAGTTTCGGCGTCCGTTCCGCACTGGTCCCGATCCTGGTGGTGTCCACGCTCGGGGCCGAACCGTCCTGGGCGGGCATCGCCTTCGCGATCGCTGCGGTCGCCCAGACCGCCGCGCTGCCGGTCGCCGGACGCGCCACCGATCTGATCGGACGCCGTCCGGTGATGGTCGTGGGCGGGCTGCTCTCCGCCGGGTCGACCCTGGCCATCCCGTTCGCCGCCGGTCTGCCGGCGCTGATCGTGCTGCTGTGCGTTTACGGGATGGGTTCCGCAGCCCTCGGCACGGCACCGACCGCGGCGCTAGGCGACGCAGCCAAAGAGGCCGGCAGCCAGCCGATCGCCATCTATTCGATGGTCGGCGACATCGGCGCCATCGTCGGGCCGCTGGCTGCGGGCGTGCTGGCCGACAGGTGGGGGATGTGGGCAGCGTTCGGCGCCGGAACGGCCATCCTGCTGGCCGGTACGGTGGCGGCTGCGATGATCCCGGCCCGGCTCGACAGGAGGAACAGTGAACCCGAAACCGTTGGCTGAGCTGGTCGCACCCGACTGGGCGTCGGCACTCGAGCCGGCGGCAGCCCGGGTGGCGGCGATGGGCGACTTCCTGCGCGCCGAGATCGCGGCCGGACGCGGCTACTTTCCCAGCGGGGCCAATGTGCTGCGCGCGTTCAGCCGTCCGCTGGCCGACGTCCGGGTGTTGATCGTCGGGCAGGACCCCTACCCGACCCCCGGCCACGCCGTCGGGCTGTCGTTCTCGGTGGCCCCCGACGTCCGGCCGCTGCCACGTTCGCTGGCGAACATCTACGCCGAGCTGTCCACCGACCTGGGCATCGCGCCGCCCGCCCACGGCGACCTCAGCGGCTGGTTCGACCAGGGCGTGCTGTTGCTCAACAGGGTCTTGACGGTCCGTCCGGGCGCCCCCGGATCGCATCGCGGCAAGGGCTGGGAGGAGGTCACCCAGTGCGCCATCGAGGCACTCGTCTCCCGCCGCCGTCCGCTGGTGGCGATCCTGTGGGGACGGGACGCCCAGAACCTCCAGCCGCTGCTCGGCGACGTCCCGGTGATCGCTTCGCCACATCCCTCACCGCTCTCGGCCCGCTCCGGCTTCTTCGGTTCGCGTCCGTTCAGCCGGGCCAACGCGGCGCTGGTCGCCCAAGGCTCGGACCCGATCGACTGGCAGCTCCCCGGCTCGGACTGAACCCGGGTGAGAGACGCCCTCGACTCGGGCCTGGTACGCGGGGACGGTTCTTTTCGGTCCAGATCCGGACCGAAAAGAACCGTCCCCCCGTCCCACCGGACGTCCTGGCGAGTCGCGGGACGGCTGTGCCATCGTGGGCAGGCCCCCACCCCCTTGGAGTCCCGATGTATCGAATCCGCCGTGGCGTGCGCGCCGCCCTCCTCACGCTGTGTGCCCTCGGGCTGCTCGTCGCGCCCGACGCCGCACAGGCCGTCCCCACCCTGCCGTCCGCGTCGGGCGACTCCGCCCTGGCCACCAAGCTGGCCGGGGTGCTGAAGGACTCGCGGGTGACCAACGCCACGGTCGGCGTCCTCGTCGCCGATACGGCAGACGGCACCGAGGTGTTCCGCAAGGCAGCCAGCACCGCGCTGAAACCGGCGTCCAACATGAAGCTGCTCACCGCCGCCGCGGCTCTGGACGTGCTGGGTCCGGACAGACGGTTCACCACTCGGGTATACGGACCCAGCAAACCGGACGCCTCCGGCACGGTGCGCCGTCTCTATCTGCGCGGCAACGGCGACCCGACGCTGCGCGAGTCCGATCTGAGGTCGCTGGCCGAACAGGTGAAGGCGTCGGGCGTCCGCCATGTCACCGGCTCCGTCATCGGCGACGGCGGGTTCTTCGACAACGACAGGTACAACAACCGCTGGAGCGCTGGCGACTACAACTCGTCCTATGCCGCGCAGATCTCCGGACTCACCTTCGCGCCGTCGTCGTCGTTGCGGGTCGGCACCATCCACATCACCTCCCGGCCGGGCTCGAAAGCCGGCAAGAGGGCTGCACTGGGCGTCGTCCCCGCGCTGGCCGGCGGCTACGTGAAGCTGGTCAACAGGACCACGACGACCAATGCCGGCACCGGTTCCACGATCAGCGTGCGGCGCACCAGAGGCACCAACACGGTCACGGTCACCGGCCGAATCGCCCTGAAACGCAGCGCGACCACCTCCGTGGTCACGGTAAGCAACCCGGCCCGCTACGCCGCCCACGTGTTCACCCGGGCGCTGCGCGCGAACGGGATCGAGGTGGACGGCGCAGCCACCACCGGGGCGCTGCCCGCGACCCGGGTACGGCTGGCGTCCGACAGTTCGGTGACGCTGAGTGCGATCGTCCGGCTGCTGATGAAACCGTCCAACAACGGCATCGCGGAACACCTGATCAAGACGCTGGGACGAGCCGGCGGCAAGGCCGGAACCTGGGCGGCGGGCTCGGCGCGGGTCCTGACCTGGCTGCGGACGACACAGGGCGTCCCGTTCGACGGTGCGGATCGTGGACGGCTCCGGCCTGGCGCGCGCCAATCGGCTGACCGCACGGGTCGTGGTGCGCGTGCTGCACTACGCCCGCACCCGTTCGTGGTTCGGCACCTTCTACGACGCCCTCCCGGTGGCCGGCAACTCCGATCCCGCGATCGGTGGGACGCTCGCCGCACGAATGGTCGGCACCGCCGCCCAGGACAACCTGCGAGCCAAGACGGGCACGCTCACCGGAGTGACGGCACTCAGCGGCTACGTCACCGACAAAACCGGGCGGAGCTACACCTTCTCGATGCTCGGCAGCTATCGGACCCGAACGCCCCGCGCCGTCTTCGACAAGGTCGGCGTGACGCTGGCCGGTTGGTCCGGCTGAGGAATGCCGGCCCGGCCGTTACGGTTGCATCTGCCAGGAGGCAAGCATGCTGTTCACCAAACCGACCATGGTCAACCCGCGGGTCGCGCTGCCCGGACGCGACACCCCGGTCCTGCGGCAACCGTTCTTCCACCGGGTGTTCGGGCATCGGATCGACCGGGTACCCGAGGGTGCCGAGGTCGCCGTGCTCGCCCTGGGCTGCTTCTGGGGCGCCGAAAAGCTGTTCTGGAACACGCCGGGCATGCTCAACACGGCGTCCGGCTATGCCGGCGGATTCACCCCGAATCCCACCTATGAAGAGGTGTGTTCCGGACGCACCGGGCACGCCGAAGCCGTCCGGGTGGTCTACGACCCCGCCACGCTGAGCTACGAGGACGTGCTGCGGATCTTCTTCGAGAACCACGACCCGACCCAGGGCTTCCGCCAGGGCAACGACCGCGGCACCCAGTACCGCTCGGCGATCTTCCCGCAGAACGACGATCAGGCCCGCCGCGCCGGAGCCGTCCGGGACGCCTTCGCCCCCGAGTTCGCGGCTGCGGGCTACGGCCCGATCACCACCGAGATCACGCCGACGGACGCGTTCCACTACGCCGAAGCCGTGCATCAGCAATATCTGGACGCCAATCCGACCGGCTATTGCCCGGTCCACGCCACCGGAGTCACCTGCAATCCGGGCAGCCGCGCCGGATGAGCGGCCGCCCTGGTCGGTCCAATGTGTCGAGACCTCGGAGCGTGCTGCGTCGATCCGTGATCGGGCCTCCGTCACCCTCGAACCGGCGACCCCGCTCACCCGGTGACCGCTCGCACACCCGCGGGGTCTCCGGCGGGCGAAGTGCGACCGTACGCAGACCGTTCCCACTCAGGCGATTAGGGTCGACGACATGACGGCGGATGTGAAACAAGACCGGTCGGCCTGGCAGGACCAGAAGGTCATCGACCGATTCCTCGACGAGGCCGAGGTCTGGGCCGTGGTGGGCCTGTCCGGCGACCCGGACAAGACTGCCTATCGCATCGCGCGCCTGCTGCGGAACAACGGCAAGCGGATCGTGCCGATCCATCCGTCCGAACCGACCGTGCTCGGCGAGCAGGGGTACGCGTCCCTGGCCGAAGTCCCGTTCCACGTCGATGTGGTGGACGTCTTCCGCCGCTCCGAGGCCGCCGGCCGGTTCGTCGACGAAGCGATCGGCATCGGCGCCGGCGGCGTGTGGTTCCAGCTGGGTGTCGTCGACCACGACGCGTTCGGCCGCGCCCAGGCCGCCGGCCTGCCGATGGTGATGGACACCTGCCCGGCGATCGAATGGCGCGAACGCGGCTGATCCACCGGACGCCGGTCCCCGAACGACGGCGCTATCCCGGCCCGGTCGGGTTCACCCGCGTCCGGACAGGGCAGGTTCCTGGGCGGACGCCACCGCCGGGGCGGGGGCGGACGTGCCGAAGACGAAGCTGCGCTGCACCTGGTAGGCAGCCAGGAACAGGGTGGGTTCGACGAGCAGCTTGGCGGCGAGGAGCCCGACGCCCAGGCCGGTCAATGCGGCCAGCAGTCCGTAGTTGGCCACCAGCAGCACCGCGACCAGCAGGTAGTAGCGCACCAGCGTGGGGCGCAGCGCACGCCGTGAGGCGAACACCAGTCGGCGGTTGATCCCGAAGTTCACCGCCGAACTCAGCCCCCGTGCGGCCACGACGGCCGTCAGCAGGTTCCCGGTCAGCGCGTTCACCACCAGCAGCGCGACGAGATCGACCCAGAACGCCGCCAGCGAGGACGCCGCGAACGCCAGCAGCGGCAGGTAGACCCGCACCGAATCCACCAGCGGCCGGAAGTGCGAGGACCCGTTGTCGGCCAGGTAGACGGTGTCGATCGGCAACTCCTCGATCGTCCAGCCGGCGCCGCCCGCCCGCAGCAGCAGGTTGAACTCGTATTCGAACCGGTCGCCGGGCACCTCGCCCAGCCACTCGAGCGCGGACGCCGGATAGCCGCGTAGCCCGGTCTGGGTGTCGCTGAGCGCCGTTCCGGTGGCCGCCCTGAAGACCCAGCGGGTGAGTGTGTTGCCGACCCGGCTGCGCAGCGGCACCCGTCCGGTGAAGGCCCGGACGCCGAGCGCCAGCGCACCGGGCCGGATCGTCCGCCCCACCCGGACGATGTCCCGGACGGTGTGCTGCCCGTCCGCGTCGGCGCAGACCACCTCCTGGCCGGGGTAGTGCGCGGCGATGTGGGCGAAGCCATGCTTCAGCGCCGCACCCTTGCCCCGGTTGGCGGGGAAGCCGATCACGTCGGCACCGAGCATCGCGGCGTCCGAGAAGACCGACGCGTACCGGGCGCCACTGCCGTCGTCGACCACCACGACATCCAGCTCCGGGGCAGTCGCAGCGAGTTCCCGGAGCAGGTTGAGCAGCCGGTGGTCGGGTTCGTAGGCGGGGACCAGGACGACCATGGCTCAGCCCGCCACGTAGAGGATGTCGGAGGTGCCGCGTTCCTGGCCACGCCCGAGCGGGTTGTTGACCAGGGAGCCGTTGAACACCATCGCCGACGATCCGCCGCCGTCGAGGTTGTAGGCGACGGCGGCGCCGCGGTCGAGGAACAACTGCGCCAGCTCGGTCATGGTGACACCCCTGCTGTAACCGCTGCTGCGGCCGTCCACCACGATCCATAGGAAGTGCCCTCCCTCGGTCATGCCGATCGCGGTGCGGGGTTGGTTGCCCTGGATCGAGTGGTTGCCGATGTTGGTGTCGATCTCGACCGAGTCGATGCCGGCGACCGCCTTGCCGTCGGCGACGAGCCCCGGGCCGAACGAGAGCGTGTGGAAGACGCCGTCGTCGATCAGCCGCTGCGCGCTGGTGGCGGTCTCGTCGTAGAGCGCCATCGATCCGTCGCGGTACATCGCCAGGCCCTGCCGGGCACCCTTGTCGCGGTAGGCCACCCCGTTGCGGACGACGATGCCGGTGTCGCGAAACCCGTAGTAGTCGCCGTTGATGGCGAGCACGGCGTTCTTGCCGGCAGCGATCGAGGAGGGGTAGTCGATGATGTTGGTGCCGAAGGAGTCCTTGGCGAACGCCGACCTGACCAGGGTCGCGTCCGCCGCCGTGATCACGGCGACGAAGTAGGTGATGGTGTCCGACCCCGATCCGGTGGTCACCTTCTCGATGGTCAGCGCCGTGCTGGTGCTGGTGTAGCCGTCCGCGGTGAAGCTGCCCGCGACAGCGACGGACGCCGGGTCGATCTCGGCGCTCTCGACATGCGCGATCAGGTAACGGTTCAGCGCCCAGCCGGTGGTCCCACCAACGCCTACCAGGCCGGCCGCGCCACCCAGCAGCCAGCGACGGGACACTCGGCTGGTCAAGACGGAATCACTCATGACTCCTTTGTACGAAACGGGGCTGTGCCCGGTCTGTGCTCGCGCTACGCCCTGCCTGGGGCACGGGTGGAGGCGGCCAAGGCGCGCGCGTTCGGCGGCCCGCTTCGCCGGCTAGCGTCGCCGGTCGAACTCGTCGGGAGGTCTCATGGTGCCGACAAGGAGTGTCGTCGAACTCAGCGGAGGTGACCAGGTCGCTCGTCGTTCTCGGTGAGCGTCCGTACGCCGCCGAAACGCCGACGGGCGAGACCGAGTCACCCCGTCCCGCCCGTCGATCCGGAAGTCAGCTCGCCGCGGCGATCCGTTCGAGTGCGCTCTCCCAGTGCTGCGTGATGGCATCCACGTCCCAGCCACCCGGGATGTGCTCGTGGCGGATCTCGACGACGGTCGAATCCTCGGACTGCTGCACCAGGTGCAGGTTGACCAGAGACTTGGGGGCGTCGGGATCGGCGTGCCAGCTGAAGCGAATCTGCTCCAGCGGATGATAACTGCGCACCACGCCGTGGGTGCCGTTGTCGGAACGCCAGCTGTCGCCCTTGTCACCCAGGGTGCCGCCTTCACCCAGCAGGGCCTCGGCTCCAGGGGGTGTCACCAGGAGCCGCCAGACTTCCTTCACCGGTTGGGACACCGACCGCTGTACGACCACGGTGGTGTCCTGGGACTCCTTCGAGCGAGTCGCTCGCACTCTGATCTGACATTGAAACCTCGATCCGATCGGTCCGAACCCGGTCAACAGTGACCGGTACGCACACCATACTCCCGCCCTCAGACGGTGTCCGGCGTGTCGAAGGACCCGTCCGGCGAAGATCGATCGTGACCCGCGACGGCACCCGCCGGAGGTCGCAACCGGGGGCTCGCCCGGTACGGTGAAACGGTCGGATCGCCGGCCAGCCAGAACCGCCACGGACGCGTCGCCGCCACCGAGACACCCACCCGAGGACCGGTAGCGATCGGCCCGATGGCACCGATCCGAGGCAGCAACCGCAGCCCGGGCTGACCGAGGCGCCGTCCGGAATCGTCCAGGGTCAACGTGAGCGCCTGGCCCAGGCAGCCCGGCCCCCGCGCCAACCGGACGTCCGGGACGCCGGGACGCCGGGTGCGGACAATATCCAACCCGTTCGACAACCTCACCGGCCCGCAACAGGACCGCCGAACCACTGCCGGCAGGTCCGCAGACCACGTTGGCGCAGATGTGGATGCCGTAGGAGCGGTAGCAGTACAGGGTGCCCGGCTCCTCGAAGAGGTGCCGGGTATGCGGACGCCAGCCGCGGTAGGCATGTGCCGCCGGATCGGCAGCACCCTGATAGGCCTCGACCTCGGTGATCCGCAGCGTCACCGGACCGACCTGCAGCCGCATCCCGAGCAGGTCGGGCGCGACCGCCAACGAATCGCGGGTCACGTCCATGGGGCCAGTCTGCCCGGGTGGACGGTAGTCTCGCCTGGTGCGCACCCGAGCCCTGGCCGTGGCGGTCGCCGCGATCGGTGTACTCGGGGGCTGCACCCAGCCCGCCCCGCCGCCGACGCCGACCGCCAGTTCGACGGTCCGGCTCGACCTGACCGCCCCTGGCCAGGCGCGCGCCATGATCCGGCGGCTGATCGCGAAGGCCGGAACGCAGCGGCTGATCCAGGTGGAGGTCACCAAGGGGTGGGCGGCGATCACGGTGGTCAAGGACGACCAGGCCGAAACCTGGGCGTGGCGCGACAACACCATCAAGCAGGTCGATACCGACGTCGCCTACGTGCAGCAGACGGTGTTCTCGATCGACGACTTCAACATCAACGACGTCGGTGCTCTGTTCCGCGCCTCGGCCGGCATTTCGGGTTCCGAGAGCTCTCAGGAGCTACAGATCGTCGACTCGTCGGCCGGCGAGGTGTTCATGAGCGTGTCGACCGTCCCGGAGTCGCGGACGGTGTTCTTCTATCCCGACGGCAGCCTGTTGCCCACCCTCGATTTCAACACCGAAGGCGGCATCCAGCGCGGCCTGGCCGATGTCATCGGCACCCGCACCACCGCGATCGCGGTCGGCGTCCAATCGACCCTGGGCACCTGGGTCGACTCCCCGGGAAGCGTCACGACCACCATCCGCCGGCTGCGCACGTCCACCGTGCCGGTGACCATCAACGAGCGGTCGCAGAAGCCGGATCTGCCCCCGTTCAACGTGACCCGGGTGAAGGCCGCAGCGATCTGGCGGGTGCTGGCGGACGCCCGCACGAAGGGCAACTTCGACGCCGGAACCCGCTGGCAGGTGGCGATCGACGATCGCGCCCGCACCGGCGTCCCCCGGATGTACTTCACCATCGGAACCACCTCGACGACCACCGACCTGGACGGCCACGCGATCACCCCCTGAACCGCCTGCCAACCGACCAAAGCCCTCCCTAATCAGTTCAGGCCTCCCGTTCAACGGGAGGCCTGAACTGATTAGGGAGGGCCTGCGGACCGCGGGGAGTCGGTTTGGCCAGCCCAGATGGCTCGGTCATCATGGGCAGATGCAGATCGTCGGTGTGGTCGTGGCCGGGGGGTCGAGCGTCTTCGTCCGTCCCCTTGTGCACGGTGCCGACCCACACCGGCTGGCCTGGGAACTCGGTTACCGTATCGTACGGCCGCTATCGGCGACCGGCGCGGGCGATGACCTGACCCTGACCGTGCAGGTGTCGGCACATGGACGCCGGGTCGCCGAGCGGGGGCCGCAGCGACGCCGGGCACTCGACCCCAGCCTCGCCGCGCACGAGATCGGCGACCCCGTCGTGCGGCAGCGGCTGGCTGCCTACGCGATCGTGCTGAGCCCCCGCGGCCTGCTAGCCACCGAGTTCTCCGAGCGGACGGCGGTGCCGCACTCGTGGGGGTTGCCCGGCGGTGGCATCGACCCGGGCGAGAATCCCAGCCAGACCGTGATCCGCGAGGCCGTTGAGGAGACCGCCCAGCAGGTGGAGATCGCTCAGCTGTTGGACGTCCAGACCGACCACTGGATCGGACGCTCCCCCAGCGGCGTCGTGGAAGACTTCCACGCCGTCCGGATCATCTACGCCGCGACCTGCCCCGAACCCACCGATCCGGTCGTTCAGGATGTCGGCGGCACCACGGCGTCCGCCCGCTGGGTGCCGCTGCAGCAGTGGCACCGGCTGCACTGGGCGGCCGGCTCGCGGGCTCTGCTCGAGCGGCATCTGAGCGCCCTCGCCGGACGGCTCGGCTACCGCCGGCGCAGCGGCGGCTGATCCGGACCACCGAGGGTCCGCGGTCGCCGAACCGACGACCGTTGAGATCGGCAAGCCCTGAATAGTTCGGCGAGCGCGCGGACGGAACGGGACCGGACGCGACAACGCCGCCGGTCGAAACCGGCGGCGTCGTGGGAGATCGTTTGCGAAGGTTCAGGCTCAGTTGGACCGGAAGTACGACAGCAGCCGCAGCATCTCGATGTAGAGCCAGACCATGGTGACGGTGAGTCCGAACGCGCCCCGCCACGACTCGGACGCCGGAGCGCCCATGGCGATGCCCTGCTCGATGTAGTCGAAGTCGAGGATCAGGTTGAACACTGCCAGGCCGACGCCGATCGCGGAGATCAGCAGCAGGACGGCCAGGTTGCCACCCGAGAATAGGAAGCCCATCCCAAACATCGACAGGATGAAGTTGACCAACAGCAGGCCGGCGTAGGCCAGGGTGCCGATCATCACCATCTTGCGGAATTTGTTGGTGACCTTGATCCGGAAGAACTTGTAGGCGCCGAGCGTCGCCGCCGCGGTCACCAGGGTGGCCATGATGGCGGCCGGGACGATGCCGTTCCAGGCGTACTCGTAGACCTTGCTGATCGCACCGATGAAGATGCCTTCAATGGCCGCATAGGCGAGCACAGCACCCGGTTTGATCACCCGGCGGGCCGCCACGACCATGACGGTGATGAATCCGACGATCGCGCTGACGATCACCGCCGGGAACAGGAACCGCTGCGGCATGAACATGAAGGTGAGCGCCGCGGTGGCGATGAGGGTGCCCATCGTGATCGCCGACTTGGTGATGACGTCGTCGATGGTCATCGTGCCCTGGACACCGGGGACCGGATCCTGCGGGTAGGGCTGGCCGGGATAGGGCTGCCCCGGCTGCTGGTAGCCGAACTGGCCCTGCGGCGGCTGACCGTACTGCTGGTACTGGGTCGGCTGCTGCTGCGGGGTGAAAGCATCCGGCCTCGAGAGAACGGGGTTGGAGCTACGCATGTGGGTTTCTTTCTCCTCGTCGATGTGCGTCCATAGTAGGCAACGCATCCCTCACCGGGATGCTTCCCTTCCCCGGTAAAACCCTGATCGCGTTCGGAATGACCGTGAATGGACCGAAGCGACTCCATGGTTCGCTTTCCGACACCCAGCGGCGCCGAACCCGGACGCGGCACTATCCTCTGGCTGTGAACCGCGAAACCCCACGCCTGAGGAGCCGCCGCACCGCCGAGCTTCCGGATGGCTGATCGGCAGGCCTGGTGGCGGCTCAGCAAGGACGACGTCCGGTCGCGGGTGGCCGACGTCAACGACGGCGTCCTCGGCGTGGCAGGGCTGGCGGAGGGTTTGTCCCTCGTCCTCGACACGGAGCGGCTGCCGCTGATCATCCTGCTCGCCTCGACCGCCGGCGCGGTCTCGCTCGGGGCAGCCAAGTACGCCGAGACGGCTGCGGAACGCGAGGTGCAGCAGGACGTCATCCGCGCCGAGCAGCACCTGCTCGAGTTGAGCCACACCGAGGAACTGGAAGAACTCGCGCAGCACTACCGCGACAAGGGGGTCAGCGAAGAGACCGCGCGCAAGGTGGCTGAGGAGTTGGACGCCGCGGACGCGCTGACCGCCCAACTGGAGACCGAGTACGGAATCAGCGACATCCTGAGCCCTGCCGAGCCCTTCAAGGAGGGCATCGGTTCGGCCGTCGCGTTCCTGCTGGGTGCGCTGGTGACGGTGCTGATCGCGGCAAGTGTGCCGACCGCCTGGGTCGAGGAGTTCGTCCTGGTCGGTGTCGCCGTCTCGCTCACCGTCACGGCCATCGTCCTGTCCCGGCTGAGCGGCACCCACGTCTGGTCGACGATCCTCCGCTCACTGGCCATCGGTGCGGCTGCCCTGGGCACGAGCGTCTTCATCGGCACGCTGCTGGACTGAGCCGGGTCATCCAGCGCACGAGCTGGGGGTCCCAACTCATCCCGCCGAGTGCACCGCGGCCGGGAACCTGATTGCTCAGCGCTTTCCCTGGGACGGGCCCACCCGGTTTGGGTGATCCATCCTGGTGATCCCAGGTTCTCCGGCACTACGCTCCGCCCATGACTTGGTCCCCGTTGCCCTCCCAGCAAGAACTCATCCAGACCGGATGCGAGCTTCGCAAGCGCATACCGCGACGTTCGCTCGCCACTCTGGGTGATCGTCCCCGTGACCCGCTGGGCATTCTCGATGCACAGAACAGCACCCGGGTGCAGAGTCTGATCCCGCTGCGGACCGAGCGAATGTCGGCGAGCGCTTTCGCCTTCTACCGCGGCACCGCCGCCCTGATGGCCGCCGACCTGGCCGATGATCCGCACACCGGCCTGCTGGTCGCCGCCTGCGGTGATGCGCACGTCTCCAACTTCGGCTTCTACGCGTCGCGCACCCGCAACCTGATGTTCGATCTGAACGACTTCGACGAGTCCGCCTGGGCTCCGTGGGAGTGGGACCTGAAGCGGCTCGTCGCCAGCGTGGTGATCGGCGCACGGCACTCCGGCCGCTCCGACGAGGTCACCGACCGTGCCGCCGTCGGGGCGGTGATGGCGTATCGGCACGTGCTGAACGAGGCCATGGCGCTGTCACCGACCCAACGCTTCTTCTCCCACTTCGACGCCCAAGCCGGCATGGACCGGCTGAAGGGCGATTCGAAGCGGGTGCTGGATGCAGCGATCCGGTCTGCCCAGAAGCGCACCGGTGAGCGAGCGGTGCGTCGGCTGACCACGAAGGCCGCCGACGGCCGGATGCGCTTCATCGAGCGTCCGCCGACGATGACCCGGATGGATCCGGAGGCCGAGCGCGACGTACACGTCTACGTGGAGCGCTGGCACGAGACGGCCGCGCAGGACGTCCGACTGCTGGTTCAGCACTATGACGTGGCCGATGTCGCCCGCCGTGTGGTCGGGGTCGGCAGCGTCGGCACTCGCTGTTCGCTGGTGCTGTTGCAGGACCGGGACGATCACGCGCTCATCCTGCAGTCCAAAGAGGCGAACGTGAGCGTGCTGGAGCAATACGGACGGATCGCGCAACCGGAGCGGCTCACGGCGACGATCGCCAGCGGCGGGGAGGGCGCCCGTGTGGTGGCCATGCAGCGCATTCTGCAGGCGGTGTCCGACCCGTTCCTCGGCTATCTGCGGGGCGCCCAGGCCGACCTCTACGTGCGTCAGTTCAACGACATGAAGGGCGGCATCGAGGTCGACCAGATCGAGGACCGGCCGTTCATCCAGTACGCCCAGGCGTGTGCCGCGACGCTGGCCCGGGCTCACAGTCAATCGCCCCGGGCCGCCGCCATCGTCGGCTACCTGGGTTCGGGCAAGGCGGCCGCCGAGGCCATCGCCGACTGGAGCCACGCCTATGCCGACCTGTCGGCGAAGGACTTCCAGGCGTTCATCGCGGCGAACCGGCCCGCGGATCAATTCTGAGTGGCGAGGCGCTGCTGAATCCAGCTTTCCCCGGGTGGGCTTGTCGAGACCCGTTGCCCAGCCGGCCAGCGAGGTCTCGACAAGCTCGACCGACGGTGGTCTTGCGGTGCCCCCGGCGGGGTTCGAACCCGCACTGGGGCGGGTTTAAGCCGCCTGCCTCTGCCGGTTGGGCTACGGGGGCACGTGCCTGATCGTAGTGCGTGACGTCACCGCGCGGCACACTCCCGGGGCGCTACCGCTCCAGCAGGCCGAGGGCGAGGCCGTCCAGGATGTCGGACTCGCTGACGGTGAGGTCAACGCCGACCCGGCGTCCGACCCGGTCGCCAATCAGCGCACCGGCACAGATCACGTCCGCACGCTTGGGGTGCATGGACGGCAGTTCGCGCACCTGCGCGACGCTGGAGCCGAGCAGGTGAGCCGTCAGCGCGGACAGGTCGTCCCGGCGCAGGGTCGAGGCATGCACCTTCGTCCGGTCGTACTCGGGCAGCCGCTGGGCCAGGGCCGACAATGAGGTCGCGGTGCCGCCGACCCCGATCCAGGTGGCGACGTCGGCGAACGGGACGCCGGAGCCGTCCAGCAGCGAGTCGATGTAGTCGGACGCCGCGGCGATCTGCCCGTCGCTGGGCGGGTCGCCGGCCAGGAACCGCTCGCGGACCCGCACACTGCCGATGTCCAGGGACAGCCCGTGCTCGATCCGGGGTGTGTCTCCCCCGCTGCCGACGACCAGCTCGGTGGAGCCGCCGCCGATGTCCATCACCAGGGCCGGGGTGGCGACGTCCGGCAGGGCGGTCAGGGCCCCGCGGAAGGAGAGTGCCGCCTCCTCGTCGCCGCTGATGATCTCGGCGTCGATGCCGAGCCGCTCACGGGCGCCGGCGAAGAACTCGTCCCGGTTGGACGCGTCCCGCGCCGCCGAGGTGGCCACCAGCCGGACGCGCTCGGCACCCAGCTCGGCGATCACGTCCGCATACTCGGCGAAGGCCGCCAGGGTTCGTTCCAGCGCATCGGGATGGAATCGTCCGGTGGCGTCAACCCCCTGCCCCAACCGGGTAAGAGTCAGCCGGCGGTCCAGATCGACCAGCCCGCCGCCGCCCGACGGTTCGGCCACCAGCAGCCGCACCGAGTTGGTTCCGCAATCGATCGCCGCAACCCTCATCGCTTCCCCAAACACTCGCCGAACGGAAATTCTCGCAGTAACTCGACGGCTTCGTCACCGAGCGGGTTGACTCCCGGGCCAGCGGCCAGGGCATGAGCCACCAGCACATGCAGACACTTCACCCGGGTCGGCATGCCGCCGGCGCTGACCCGGTCGATCTCGGGCACCTCGCCCAGGGTGGCACGATCGGCCAGATACGCCTCGTGGGCCGCGCCGTAGCGCGCTGCCAGTTCGGCGTCCTCGGTGAGCCGCTGGGTCATCTCGGCCATCACCCCCCGGGCCTCCAGCGTCGAGCAGCCGGCCACCGCCTTCGGGCAGGTCAGGTAGTAGGTGGTCGGGAACGGCGTCCCGTCGGGCAGTCGCGGCGTGGTGACCACGACGCCGGGGCTGCCGTCCGCACATCGCCAGGCGACCCGGACCAGGCCGCGCGGCGTCCGGCCCAGTTGTTCCTCGATCGCCGCAATGTCGGCGGGAGCAATTCCGGACGCGGGCATGGCTGTCATTCTGCCCGCTGGGCTGCGAGCTGTCGAAGTCCGGGGCAAGCCCGGCGACGGCGACCGGACTGCGAGTGGACCGAAAAGAACCGTCCCCGCGTACCGGTCTCGACGCGAGTGGACCGAAAAGAACCGTCCCCGCGTACCGCGGGTTCGATCGGCGGTGGTCAGCCGCCGACGCGGCGGGTGGGGTTGTCGGCGGTCACGACCGATCCCCAGAGCCGGTCGAACCACATCGCCGGATGCTCGCCCGGCGGCAACTCGTTGGTGGAATCGAGGACGACTCCGCTGCCGAGCGGTTTGCCGTCCGGGCCGATCACCCGGTAGCCGGTCTCGCCGGGCAGCAGCCAGCCCAACCGCTCACGGGCCTGCGCCTTGATGTAGGCCGGGTCGTGCCAGCGCTGCAACTCGTCCTCGAGTTGGGCGATCCGTTCGGTGCGCTGCTGAATCTGCTGCGTCGCCTCGGCGAGATCACGCTGCTGATCGAGGTAGATCCGCAGCGAGTTGGCGTAGGAGAGCGCCAGCACGGCCACCACGGTGAGCACCGCCAGCGCGCGGCGGGTGAGGCCAAGCCGGTTGGGCACTCGGAGCCGGCGCCGCGGCGCCTTCACCTCTGCGTCGGTCGTCGGCGCGTCCGATTCGCTGGGGGCCGGACTCGTCCTGGCCTCGGACGTGCGCGAGCCGGCCCGGGTGCGCGTGGAGCGCCCCGGACCGGCTGGCGATGTACGTGCTGGCCGCCGTTCGCGGGCCATCAGACCTGATCTCTCATCAAGTCAAGCGTACGGTCAGTTGGTGCTGAACCTCGGGAAGGCGGCGGCACCGGCGTAGCGTGCCGCGTCCTCGAGGTCTTCTTCGATGCGGAGCAGCTGGTTGTACTTGGCGACCCGCTCGGTGCGAGCCGGCGCACCCGACTTGATCTGGCCACAGCCCAGGGCGACGGCCAGGTCGGCGATCGTGGTGTCCTCGGTCTCGCCGGAACGGTGGCTCATCATCGTGGAGTACTTGGCGTGGTGCGCCATGGTGACCGCGTCGATGGTCTCGGTCAGCGAACCGATCTGATTCACCTTCACCAGCAGCGCGTTGGCGGTGTCGCTGTCGATGCCCCGCTTGAGCCGCTCGACGTTGGTGACGAACAGGTCGTCACCAACCAGCTGCACCTTGTCGCCCAGCTCGTCGGTGATCGCCTTCCAGCCGTCCCAGTCCTCCTCGTTCAGCGGATCCTCGATGGAGACCAGCGGGTAGTTCGCGACCAGGTCGGCGTAGTACGCCACCATCTCGGCCGACGACTTGGAGTGACCCTCGAAGGCGTAGGTGCCGTCTTCGTTGTAGAACTCGGACGCGGCCACGTCGAGCGCCAGCGCGACGTCCTTGCCGGGCTCGAAGCCCGCGTTGCCGATCGCCTCGACGATCAGGTCGAGAGCGGCCCGGTTGCTCTCCAGATTGGGGGCGAAGCCGCCCTCGTCACCCAGGCCGGTGGCCAGGCCACGGCCCTTCAGCACGGCCTTCAGCGCGTGGTAGACACCGGCGCCCATCTCGAGTGCCTCGGCGAAGGTCTCGGCGCCGATCGGGGCGATCATGAACTCCTGGATGTCGACGTTGGAGTCGGCGTGCGACCCACCGTTGAGGATGTTCATCATCGGCACCGGCAGCAGGTTCGCGGTCGGCCCGCCCAGGTACTTGTACAGCGGCAGGCCGGCAGACTCGGCGGCGGCGTGCGCCACCGCCAGCGACACACCGAGGATGGCGTTCGCGCCGAGCTTGGACTTGTTCGGGGTGCCGTCGAGCTCGATCATCGCCTGATCGATGGCCCGCTGGGCGTCGGCCTCGAACACGTTGGTGATCTCGGCGGAGAGCTGCTGCTGGACGTTCTCCACGGCCTTCAACACGCCCTTGCCGCCGTAGCGGCCCTTGTCGCCGTCGCGCAATTCGGCGGCCTCGAAGGCGCCGGTGGAGGCGCCGGACGGGACCGCGGCGCGCCCCTGGGAGCCGTCGTCGAGGATGACCTCAACCTCGATGGTGGGGTTACCGCGCGAATCGAGAATTTCGCGGGCGTCGACGAATTCGATGCTTGCCACGATGCAGTGCCTTTCGGGTGGTGGAAACGTCATCACTCACCCTAGCGTTCAATACGCTGCAGCGGACCGGTGCGGACAAGGATCGAACCACCGATCTCCCACCCCGTCCCAGCGACAATTCCGGCATCGGCCCGCGGCACGGGCCTTCGCATCCTCAGGGGTGGGATTCGGCCACCCGGACGCGACGTTCCAGGTCTCGGACGGCGGCCCGCGTCACCTGCTCGGCGTCCAGGCCCAGGGCGTGCGCCTCGGCGACCAGCGCCAGGATCCGTTCCCCCAGGTCGTCACCGCCGGAGGTGGGCGGCACGTCGATGCCGTGGGCCTCACTGCGGGCGATCACCTTGGCGGCGCGGGTGAGTGCGGACATCCGTCCGGGGATGCCGTCCAGCGCCGAAGTACGGCCCTTCTCGGCCCGTTTGCGCTGCTCCCAGGTGGACAGCAGGTCGTCGGGAACCGGTTCCGACGCGAAGACGTGCGGATGCCGGGCGATCAGTTTCTCGGCGATGCCGCGGGCGACGTCGTCGATGTCGAAACGGCCCTGCTGCGCGGCGATCTCGGCGTGGAAGGCCACCTGCAGCAGCAAGTCGCCGAGTTCTTCGACCAGCGCCGCATCGGTGCCGTCCTCAATGGCCTCGACCACCTCGAGGGTCTCCTCGATGAGGTACGGGATCAGCGACTCGTGGGTCTGCTCGGCGTCCCAGGGACACTGCCGGCGCAGGGTGTGCATCACCTCGATGAGGCGTTCCACGTCAGAATGTGCCACGACGCTCAGCGGATTCTCTTACCGCGGCTGGTTGCTCGGCACCGTCCACGGCTGGGACAGCTGCCCACCGGTCTGATCGACGCTGGCGGTCTGTGCCGACCAGGCACCGAAGCGGGGGTTCACCTGCACCTGGGTCTCGGCCAGCTTGACCACGAAGGCCGGCTCGCCCACCTTGTTGACCACGAGCGTCGCGTCGATCAGGTCGTTGACGAAGTCCGCAGCCCCGGGGGTCTTGGCGTACTGCTCCAGGTTCGGGTTGCTGTGCATCAGGGTGGTGCGCGGTTCCCCGGTGAGCTGAATGTTCTGCTCAGCCGCGATCGTCCGCGCCACCTCGCCGCGGATGGCCCAGGTGAGCACGATGGCGTGCGGCTCGGCCAGCTGACCGGGGCTGCTGCCGATCGCGGCGACGGCACCTTCGATCTGCGACCCGGGAATGTCCACGCCGTTCACCGTGGCGGCGACATTCGCCCCCGGAATGGAACACCCCGACACCATCAGCAGCCCGGCCACGATCGCGGCCAGCACCCAACGCACGCTCTTCATTCACCCTCCAGGTTCCCCAGCGATCCTAATGGCTCTGCACGGTGGTCGCTGGCGAGCCCACTCGCCCAGTGCGCAGCCCGGGACCCGAGTGAGGCGAAGGTGCTGGCAGCCGAGGCATCTCTGCTGTGGGCCACCGATCTCACCATCGGGTGCCACTTTCACCTTCCGTGGCCACTTTCGTGCTATTTCACGAAAGTCGTCACGGAAGGTGAAAGTGGACACCGATGGTGAGATCGGCCAACCGATGGCCGGCCGGACGCCCGTCAGAAGATGCGTCCAAGACTGAGGACAAGGTCAGCGCCGTTCTCGTGCGGTCCGCGGCCGGACGGGTCAGAAGATGTCGTTCAGCACGGTGCTGGCCCATTCCAGCAGGGGCAGGTCGACGATGGGCTGGCCGGCGATCGGGCGGGTCATCGGACGCGGGACCAGCACGTGGCCGGCCGCCTTGCGGATCTGCGAACCCGGGTAGAGCCGGTTCAGCCGCAGCTGCTTGGAGTCGGGCAGGTCGGCCGGCGAGAACCGGACGGCGGTGCCGGCCATGATGATCTCGGTGATGCCCTTGGCCCGAGCCAGCAGCCGGAACCGGGCGACGGCGAGCAGCGCCTCGGCGGGTTCGGGGAGCTTGCCGTAGCGGTCCACCAGCTCGTCGCGAACCTCGGCTATGCCGGCCTCGTCGTGCACCTGCGCCAGCCGCTTGTACATCTCCAGCCGCAGCCGTTCGGATTCGACGTAGTCAACGGGCAAATGGGCCTCGACCGGCAGCTCGATCTTCATCTCGGGCTCGGGTTCGGCCTGTTCGCCGCGGAAGTCGGCGACCGCCTCGCCGACCAGCCGGATGTACAGGTCGAAACCGACTTCGGCGATGTGCCCGGACTGTTCCCCACCGAGCAGATTGCCGGCGCCGCGGATCTCCAGGTCCTTCATCGCGATCGCCATCCCGGCACCCAGGTCGGTGTGCGCGGCCATCGTGGCCAGCCGGTCGTGGGCCGTCTCGGTGAGCGGCTTCTCCGGCGGGTACAGGAAGTAGGCGTAGCCGCGTTCGCGACCGCGTCCGACCCGTCCGCGCAGCTGGTGCAGTTGGGAGAGGCCGAGCAGGTCGGAGCGTTCGATCAGCAAGGTGTTGGCGGTGGAGATGTCCAGCCCGGCCTCGACGATCGTGGTGCAAACCAGGACGTCGGCGCGACGCTCCCAGAAGTCGACCATCACCTGCTCCAGGGCGTGTTCGTTCATCTGCCCGTGGGCCACCGCGACCCGGGCCTCGGGGACGGCGTCGGCGATCCGTTTGGCGGTCTTCTCGATCGAGTTGACCCGGTTGTGGATGTAGAACACCTGGCCCTCGCGGGCGAGTTCGCGCCGGATCGCGGCCCGCACCTGAGCCTCGTCCCAGGGACCGGCGAAGGTGAGCACCGGATGCCGCTCCTCGGGCGGGGTGGCGATCACGCTCATCTCGCGGATCCCCGTGATCGCCATCTCCAGCGTCCGCGGAATGGGGGTGGCGCTCATCGAGAGCACGTTGACGTTCAACCGCAGCTTCTTCAGCGCTTCCTTGTGTTCGACGCCGAACCGCTGCTCCTCGTCGACGACGACCAGGCCGAGGTCCTTGAATTGGACGCTGCTGGCGAACAGGCCGTGGGTGCCGACCACCACGTCGATGCTGCCGTCGGCCAGGCCGGCCAGCACCTTCTTCCGCTCGGCGTCGGTGGAGAACCGGCTGAGCGCCGCGACCGTCACCGGGAAGCCGGCGTAGCGGTCGGCGAAGGTGGCGTGGTGCTGCTGCACCAGCAGCGTGGTGGGCACCAGGACGGCGACCTGCTTGCCGTCCATCACTGCCTTGAACGCGGCCCGGACGGCGATCTCGGTCTTGCCGTAGCCGACGTCGCCGCAGATCAGCCGGTCCATCGGGACGACCTGTTCCATGTCGGCCTTGACTTCGGTGATCGCCGCCAGCTGGTCGGGCGTCTCCACGTAGCTGAAGGCGTCCTCGAGTTCGCGCTGCCAGACCGTGTCGGCGCCGAACGCGTGCCCCTTGGACGCCTGCCGCGCGGCGTACAGCTTGATCAGTTCGGCGGCGATCTCGCGGACCGCCTTGCGCGCCCGCGACTTGCGCTTGGCCCAGTCGCCGCCGCCCATCTTGTCCAGGGTCGGGTTCTCGCCACCGATGTAGCGGGTGATCAGGTGCAGCTGGTCCATCGGCACGAACAGCCGATCGCCGGGCTGGCCGCGCTTGGACGGGGCATATTCCAGCACCAGGTATTCGCGGGTGGCGCCCTGCACGGTGCGCTGCACCATTTCGACGTAGCGACCGACGCCGTGGGTCTCGTGCACCACCGGGTCGCCGGCGGTCAGCTCGAGCGGGTCGATGGTGTTCTTGCGCCGGGCCGGCATCCGCCGCGCCGATTTGTCGACATCGCGCTGGCCGGCCAGGTCGGCCGCGGTGAAGACCGCGAGTTCGACGCCGGGGAGGGTGAAGCCGTGCCGCAGTTCGGCGACCACCACGGTGGCGACCCCGGCCTCCGGGGCCACGTCCAGGTCGATGGCACCGCGCGCCGGGACGCCGCCCTCGGTGAGCACCTCGCCCATCCGGGTGGCCAGACCGGGGCTGTCCGCCACCAGCAGCACCCGGTCGCCGGCGTTCACCCGGGCGCGGACGGCGGCCAACCCGGCCTCGGCGTCGCCGCGGAACACCTCGCCCTCGCGGGCATCGATGGTGCGGGATTCGACACCGGCCAGGTCGGCTTCGCCGATGCCCAAGTCGATCGGCTCGTCCCAGTCGTCCACCGGCGCCGCCGGCGCGTCCGGAGCCGCCGCCCACGGCGACAGCGACCACCACAGCTGGCCACGGTCCAGCGACCGCGTCCGGACGTCGGCGAGCTCGCGGTAGGCGCCGGCGGCCAGATCGATCGGCGCCTTGCCACCGGACGCCGCGGCCGCCCAGGACGCCTGCAGGAACTCCTGGCTGGTGGTGACCAGTTCCCGCGAGCGGGCGCGGACCCGGTCCGGGTCGGCGATCAGGACGACGGTGTCGGCGGGCAGCACGTCGATCAGCAGTTCAAGGCCGTCGACGAGCGCGGACGAGAGTGCTTCCATGCCGTCCACGGCGTGACCCTGGGCGATCTTGTCGAGCATCTCGGACAGGTTGCCCTCGATGCTGCTGGTCCGCCCGGCCAGCTCGGCGGCGCGGGCCTTCACGGCGTCGGTGATCAGCAACTCCCGGCACGGCGAGGCGACCACTTCGGTGAGTGGGTCGCCGAAGGAGCGCTGGTCGGCGACCGCGAAGGTGCGGATCTCGTCCACCTCGTCGCCGAAGAAGTCGACCCGGACGGGGTGCTCTTCGGTGGGCGGGAAGACGTCCAGGATGCCGCCGCGTACGGCGAACTCGCCACGTCGTTCGACCAGGTCGACCCGGATGTAGGCGGCGTTGGCCAGGGCGCGGGCAACATCGCTCAGGTCATGGGTGTCCCCCGTGCGCAGGCTCACCGGCAGCAGTTCGCCGAGTCCGCGGACCTGGGGCTGCAGCACCGACCGCACCGGCGCGACCACGACTCGGGGGGCAGGTTGTTCGGCGTTACCGGCGATCCGGCGCAACACGTCGAGGCGGCGTCCGACGGTGTCCGATCGAGGGCTCAGCCGCTCGTGCGGCAGGGTCTCCCAGGCCGGGTAGTAGGCGACGGCGTCCTCGCCCAGCAGGGACTGCAGCGAACTGGTCGCCGCCTCGGCTTCGCGATAAGTGGACGTGATCAGCAGTGCGGTGCGCCCCGTCCCGGCGCTCAGGGCAGCGACCAGCACCGGCCGGAGCGCTTCGGGAGCGGTCAGATCGAGTGCCGGCGGACGTCCCAGCCGGGCGTCGGTCAGCGCTCGTCCGATGGTGGCGTCGGAGCCGACGAGTTCAACCAGTCCCGACAAAGTCACCGGGACACCTTATTACCGCCCACGTGAAAACGCTGATTCTCGTTGATCAGGCTTGTCAACCACCCGAGCATGGACGCGCTGACACGGGGTTTTCGACAGGCTCAACCAGCGCAACCACCGCTGGTCGAGCTTGTCGAGACCCGGACGCCGACGCGCCGACGGAGGTTTCGGCAGGCTCAACCGGCGGTGGTTGCGATGGTCCTACGACTTGATCGTGCCGAACTCGACACCCTTGACGCATTGCACTGCGCCGGGGGCGACCTTGGCGGTGATCGTGAACTTCTTGGTCGCGCCCGGGGCGAGACCTTTGACCACCGTGAAGCCGCGGCCCATCACGTCGCCGGTCGCGGTAGTCCAGCTGATCGTGACCAGGAAATCCGCAGAGGCCTTCTGGGACGAAGTCAGTGTGCCCTTGACCTTCTGCTCACCCGGCTTCGTCGCGCACTCCCCCAGGGTGAGGTCACTGATCGCACCCTGGGGATCCTTCACCATCGGCGGCACCGGCAGGTTGGTCGGCGACACCCGCGCCGGGTCAACCGCCGCACCGGAAGCGGACGGGGTCGGCTCGGGGGCCGTCCCGCTGCAACCCACCAGGGCGAAGCCCAGTGCGGCGGCAACAGCCGCTGTCAGGACGCGTTTCATTGATCTCCCTCGGTTACGCATAGCTGTTCCGGTCAGGACTTGTGGACTCGGCGTCGTCGGGCGGCCACCAGCAACACGGCACCGACAACCAGGAGTCCGGCACCCAACAGGCCGACCTCGAGTGCCGCGTTGCTGCCCGTCTGCGGCAGCGGCGGCTTCGGCTGCGGCGTGGCGTTCACCGTCAGCGTCAGCGAGTCCGTCGCCCGGACGGTTACGCACGCGTCCTGCTGCGAGCAGGAGTCGGCGGTGACGTCGGCCACGTTGGTGAACTGTCCGTTCTTGGCATCCTGGGCCGTGACCCGGTAGCTGTCGGCGGTGCAGGTCATCGATGCCCCTGGAGCCAGCGTGCTGGAAGGGCAACTGACCCCGGTGACCATCGAGTCGGCCAGCTCGATGCCGGTGAGCGTCGTGTTCCCGGTGTTGGTGACCTCGAAACTGAACCTGACCAGGTCGCCCTCGTTGAGCGGGCCCGTTGCGTCCGACGACTTCACCAGGGCGATCCTCGGAGTCTGGACGAGCGGGGTATCGGTCGAGTCCGAGGGCGTCAGCGGATCACCGGACGGAGGCGTCCCCGTCGCGGTCGCCGTGTTCGCCACATGGCCGGCATCGACGTCCGCCTGGGTCAACGTGTACGTCGCGGTACAGGTCATGGACGCCTGCGGCGCCAAGGTATCGGCCGGACAATCCACCGCGCCGACCTTCGGATCGTTGACCGCGACAGCGGTCAACGTCACATTGCCGGTATTGGTCAGCAGGAACGTGTACTCGATCGTGTCGCCCGCATTGTTGCCGGACGGCGTCCCCGCCTGCTTATCCAACGTCAAGCCGGGCGCGGAGGATATCGGTGTCCTGATGGTGTCCGACGGCGTCACCGGTTCACCCGTGGGCGGCGTCCCGGTTGCGGTGGCCGTATTGACCACCTCACCCGCATCCACATCCGCCTGGGTCAACGTGTACGTCGCCGTACAAGTCGTGCTCGCCTGCGGCGCCAACATATCCACCGGACAATCCACCGCACCGACCTTCGGGTCGGACACCGACACAGCGGTCAACGTCACGTTGCCGGTATTGGTCAGCAGGAACGTGTAGGCGATCGTGTCGCCCGCATTGTTACCGGAGGGCACCCCCGCCTGCTTGTCGAGTGACATTCCAGGAGCGGACGGGATCGGCGTCGTCACCGTATCCGTCGGCGTCACCGGATCACCCCCGCCCGGAGGCGTCCCGGTTGCAGTGGCCGTGTTCACCACCTCACCGGCATCCACATCCGCCTGGGTCAACGTGTACGTCGCGGTACAGGTCGTGCTCGCCTGCGGCGCCAACGCGTCCACCGGACAATCCACCGCACCCACCTTCGGATCGGACACCGACACAGCAGTCAACGTCACATTCCCGGTATTCATCAACACGAACGAGTACTCAATCGTGTCACCCACGCTGTTCCCGGACGGCACCCCAGCCCGCTTATCCAGCGACATTCCAGGAGCGGACGGGATCGGCGTCGTCACCGTATCCGTCGGCGTCACCGGATCACCCGACGGCGGCGTCCCGGTACCCGTGGCCGTATTGACCACCTCACCCGCATCCACATCCACCTGGGTCAACGTGTACGTCGCCGTACAAGTCGTGCTCGCCCGCGGCGCCAGAGTGTCCACCGGACAATCCACCGCACCCACCTTCGGATCGGACACCGACACAGCAGTCAACGTCACATTCCCGGTATTCATCAACACGAACGAGTACTCAATCGTGTCACCCACGCTGTTCCCGGACGGCACCCCAGCCCGCTTATCCAGCGACATTCCAGGAGCGGACGGGATCGGCGTCGTCACCGTATCCGTCGGCGTCACCGGATCACCCGACGGCGGCGTCCCGGTACCCGTGGCCGTATTGACCACCTCACCCGCATCCACATCCGCCTGGGTCAACGTGTACGTCGCCGTACAAGTCGTGCTCGCCCGCGGCGCCAGAGTGTCCACCGGACAATCCACCGCACCCACCTTGGGGTCCGATACCGACACAGCAGTCAACGTCACATTCCCGGTATTGGTCAGCAGGAACGAGTACTCGATCGTGTCGCCCGCATCGTTGCCGGACGGCACCCCCGCCCGCTTCTCCAGTGACATTCCAGGATCGGACGCGATCGGCGTGTCGGTCGAATCCTCCGGCGTCACCGGATCACCCGTCGGTGGAGTCCCGGTACCGATGGCGGTATTCGCCACATGCCCGGCATCCACGTCCGCCTGGGTGAGCGTGTAGGTCGCGGCACAGGTCGTGCTGGCCTGCGGAGCCAACGTGTCCACCGGACAGTCCACCGCGCCGACCTTCGGGTCGGAGACCGACACAGCGGTCAACGTCACATTCCCGGTATTCATCAACACGAACGAGTACTCGACCGTGTCGCCCGCGTTGTTTCCGGACGGCACACCCGCCTGCTTGTCCAACGACAAACCAGGGTCGGACGGGATCGGTGTCGTGACGGTATCCGTCGGCGTCACCGGATCACCCCCATCCGGCGGCGTCCCGGTACCGGTCGCGGTATTCACCACCTCACCGGCATCCACATCGGCCTGGGTCAACACATACGTCGCGGTACAGGTCGTCGTCTCGGACGGAGCCAACGTGTCCACCGGACAATCGACGGCACCCACCTTCGGGTCGGAAACCCCGACCTCGGTCAACGTCACATTCCCGGTGTTGGCCAGCACGAACGAGTACTCGATCGTGTCGCCGGCGTTGTTACCGGACGGCGTCCCCGCGGTCTTGACCAGCGTCATTCCCGGCCCGGAGGCGATCGGCGTATCGGTGGAGTCAGTCGGCGTCAGCGGATCACCCACCGGCGGCGTCCCGGTCGCGGTCGCCACGTTGGCGACATGCCCGGCATCGACGTCCGCCTGGGTGAGCGTGTACGTCGCGGTGCAGGTCATGGTGGCGCCGGCGTCCAGGGTGTCTGCCGGGCAGGAGACCGTGCCCACCTTCGGGTCGCTGACGCTCACCGCGGTGAGCGGGGCGCTGCCGGTGTTGGTCAGCACGAACGTGTAGTCGATGGTCGAGCCGGCGGTGGCACCCGTGGGCAGCCCCGCCTGCTTGTCCAAGGTCAGGTCGGCGACACCGACGGTCGCATCGTCACTGTCGGTGGTGGTCACCGCCCCCGCGGTGCCGCTGACCGAGGCCACGTTGGTGAGCTGGGCGGTCAGGTTCGCGACCGTGCAGGTCCAGGTCTGGCTGGCTCCGACGGCGAGCGCGCCGATCGTCCGGGCACAACCGGGTGCCAGTGGATCGGTGACTGCCACATCGGTCAGCGCGACCTCACCGGTGTTGGTGACGGTCAGTTCGAAGGTGGCCGTCTCACCGGTGTGGACGACCTCGGTGCGCGCGGTCTTGGTAATCTCGACGTCGGCCACCTGAACGGCAGCCTCGGCCTGATCGGTCAGCGGATCACCCTGCGGCGGCGTGCCGGTCACCGTTGCGGTGTTGGTGAAGCCGTCGGCGACCCCGGTGACCGAACACTCAATCGTCCGGCTTTCCCTGGCCGGCAGCGTGCCGATGGTGGCCGAGCAGTCCGGCGCGCGCGGGTCGTCCACGGCGACGTTGCTGAGTGCCACGTCACCGGTGTTGGTCACGACCAGGCTGAAGCGCGCGTCCCCGCCACGATCCACGATGGGCGTCGAGGTCTGCTTGCTGAGCGTCAGGCCGGCCACCGACACGGTGGCGTCGTCGGAGTTGGTGACGGTTACCGTCCCCGCGGTGCCGACCACGGTTGCCACGTTGGTCAACGAGGCGGTCAGCCCGGGCTGGGTGCACGTCCAGGTCTCGGACGCCCCGGCGGCCAGCCGGGCGAAGCCCCGGGCGCAATCCGCGGCCAGCGGATCGGTGACCTGGACGGCAGTGAGTGCGACCTCGCCGGTATTGGTGACGGTGAGCCGGAACTGGGCATCGCCACCGGTCGGGATCACCGAAGCGATCGCCTCCTTGACGATCGCGATGCTGGCGACCTGGACCGACGCCGAGGATTCGCCGGTCAACTCAGCGCCGCCCGGAGGCGTGCCGGTCACCGTCGCGGTGTTGGTGAAGCCGGCGGTCACGCCGGTCACGGCGCATTCCAGGGTGCGGCTGGCGCCGGCCGCCAAGGTGCCGATCGTCGCCGCGCAGGTCGGTGCCAGCGGGTCCGCGACGGTGACATCGGTCAGTTCGGTGTCGCCCTCGTTGGTCACCACGACGGTGAAGGCCGCCGTTCCGCCCCGCTCGACGATCGGGGTGCTGGTGGTCTTCTCAATGGTCAGCTGGGCAACCGACACCTTGGCGTCATCGGTGGCCGTGGTGACCACGCCGCCGCTCTGGCCGCTCACCGTCGCCACGTTGGTGAGCGATGCCTGAACGTCGGCCAGGGTGCAGGTATAGGTGACCACCTGACCGACGGTCAGGGCGCCGATGTCGCGGGCACAGTCGGGCGCCGACGGGTCGGCGACCAGAACGCCGGCCAGCGGAACCTCGCCGGTGTTCGTCACCGTCATGGTGAAGCTGGCCGTGCCGCCGCGGGCAATCACCTCGGGGTCGGCCGTCTTGACGATGCTGATGTCCGCGACCTGAACGGCGGCATCGTCGGATGCCTGCAGATTCGCCCCGGACGGCGGGGTGCCGACCACGGTGGCGGTATTGGTGAACCCGGCCGTCACACCGGTGACGGTGCACTGGATGCTGCGGGTCTGGCCGGCCGCGAGCGTGCCGAGAGTAGCGGCGCAGCCCGGTGCGGCGGCGTCGGTCACCGTGACGTCGGTCAGCGGCACGGCGCCGCTGTTGGTCACCTGCACGGTGAACGAGGCTGTGCCGTCCCGATCGACGACCGGGGTCGAGGTGTCCTTGACCAGGCTGAGCCCGGCGACCGAGACGTCCGCCCGGTCGGTGTCGGTGGCGGGGGTGCCGCCGCCCACCGGAGTGCCGGTGGCGGTGGCGACATTGCTCACCGAAGCGGTGACATCAGCCAGGCTGCAGGTCCAGGTCTGGGTCTCGCCGATCGCCAGCGTCGGGAAGGTGCGGGCGCAGCCCGGCGCGACCGGATCGGTGACGGCAACGTCGGTGAGGTCGACCTCGCCGTTGTTCGTCACGCTGAGGCTGAACTCGGCGGTGCCGCCGATGGCGACCACGGGGGTGCTGGTGGTCTTGACCAGCCGTAGCTTCGGCATCCGGACGTCGGTGATCACCTTTCCGCTGTCACTCGGATGCGGACCTTCCGGCGGGGTGCCGGTGGCATTGGCCTCGTTCACGAAGTCGCCGCCCGACATGGTTCCGGTGCAGGTGTAGGTGGTGGATTCCCCGGCCGCGAGCGGGCCGAGCCCGTCGCGGGCGCAGTCGGGAGCCAGCCGGTCGGTGACCTTGATGTTGGTCAGCGGAACCTGGCCGGTGTTGGTGACCAGGATCGTCCAGGTCAGCGTCGAGCCGGGCGCCGCGGTGTCGCGGTCCACGGTCTTGGTGATCGCGATACCGCTCGGCGTCACGTCCGCGGTGTCGGTGTCGCGCGGATTCGGGCCGGACGGCGGGACGCCGGTGGCAGTCGCGGTATTGGCGATGCCGCCTTCCGGCACGGTGGCGGTACAGGTGTAGTTCGCCCGTTCACCGGCCGCGAGACTGCCGACCACGCGGGTACAGCTCGGCACCCGCGGGTCTGCAACGGTGACGTCGGTGAGCGGGACCTCGCCGCTGTTGCGGACGCTGATCGTGAAGGTGACCTCCGAACCGATCGGCGACACCCCGTCCGAGGCGGTCTTGGTGATCTGGATCGCACTCACCCGAACCCGCGCGGTGTCGGAGTCGGAGACCTTGACCGAGCCGGCGGCTCCGGTGGCGGTCGCACGGTTGGTCAGGCCCTCGTCCAGGTTCGCGGAGGTGCACTCGAAGGTCACGGCCGCACCCACGGCGAGGTTGCCGATGGTCTGCGAGCAGGACGCGTTGGCCGGGTCAGCGACCGCGACGTCGGTGAGCGGGGCGTCACCGTTGTTGGTGACGGTGATCCGGTAGCGCGCATCGGTGCCCTTCAGCACCACCGGGGTGGAGGTCTCCTTGACCAGCTGAATGTCGGCGACCCGGACGGTGGCCCACCCGCTGTCGGTGACCGGCGTGCCGCCGCCCTGTGGGACAGCGGTGGCGGTGGCGGTGTTGGTCAGCGACTTAGTCAGATTGGGTGAGGTGCACGTCCAGGTCTCGCTGGCCCCTGCGGCGAGGGTGTCGAAGTCACGGGCGCAGGCACCGGCCAGCGGGTCGCTGACGTGCACATTCTGCAGTCCGATGGCGCCGGTGTTCTTGACGGTCAGCTCCCAGGTCGCATCCTGGCCGACGCCGATGATCGGGGTCTTGGCCACCTTGACGACCTCGATGCTGCTCGCCTTCACATTGACGATGGCGGTGGAGCTGTCGGTCGGAGGCGGACCGTCGGGGGGCGTGCCCGTGGCGGTTGCGGTGTTCTCCACGTCCGCGTTGCCCGCGGTGACCGAACAGCTGTAGCTGGTGGTTGCACCGGGGGCCAGGTCGCCGAGACTCGCCCGGGCGCAGACCGGGAAGCTCGGGTCGGCGACCGCGACGTCAGTGAGGTCGACCTCGCCCGTGTTCGTCACGGTGACGGTGAAGGTGACCGTGGCGCCGGGTGCCGCCGCCGTCTCCTGGCCGACCTTGGCCACTTTGATTCCGGAAACCCGGATCGTCGCGTCGTCGGAATCGCGTTGCGCCGGACCGGCCGGGTCGGTGCCGTCCAGCGACGGCACGCCGGACACGGTGGCGACGTTGGTCTGCCCGCGGGTCAGCACCGGGCTGGAACAGGTGAAGGTGCGAGTGCCCCCGGCCGGGATCTGGCTGAAGGTCCGGGCGCAATCGGGTGCGGCCGGGTCCGAGACGACAACGTTGATCAGCGCGGTCGAGCCCGGGTTGGTGACGGTGATCTCGTAGCTGCCGCGCTGGCCGGCCGGAACCACGGTCGTCTGCGCTGTCTTGGCCACCTCGATGCCGGTCGTGGCGACCGCCGCCGAGTCATCCGCGGTCAGCGTGGGCCCACCGGGAATCGCGGCGGTGACGGTCGCGACGTTGGTGTACGCGGCATTCACCGTCGGGTCGGTGCAGGTGTAGACGACGCTCGCGCCGGCGACGATCGGCCCGACGTCGCGCGCACAGTCGGCGACCCGCGGATCGGTGACGGCGACGCTGGGCAGGTCGATGCCGCCGGTGTTGGTGACGGTGATCGTGAAGGTCACCGGGGCACCGATCGCCACCACCGGGGTCGAGGTGCGCTTGTCGATCGTGATGTTGCCGATCAGGACGCGCGCGGCGTCGTCGACGGTCACCCGGTCGCCGCCGCCCGGCGGCTGGCCGGACGCCGTGGCGATGTTCACCAGGCCCTTGGTGACGTTGGCCAGGGTGCAGGAGTACGTGGTCGACTCACCCGGTCGCAGGGTGCCGAGGTTGCTGCGGGCACAGTCGGGCGCAAGAGGGTCGGCGACCCGGACTGCGGTCAGGTCGGTCTCACCCGAGTTGGTGACCACGATCTGGAAGGTCGCCGTATCGCCGGCCTGGATGATCGGGGTGGAGGTCGACTTGTCGATGGTGATGCTCGGCGTCCGGACGTTGACCTGGTCGGACGCGTTGCCGGTCGGTTTCGGCGCATCGCCGGGCGGCGTGCCGGTGACCGTGACCGAGTTGGTGAAGTCGGCGTCCGCGGCCGGCACGACACAGGTGTAGTCGGCCGAGCCACCGGGTTGCAGGGTGCCGGGCAGCACCCGCGAACACGCTGGGTAGTCGGCGTCGGTCACGGTCACTGCGGTCAGCGGCACCTCGCCGTTGTTGGTGACGGTGATCGTGAAGGTGACGTTTTGGCCGGGGACGGCGAAGTCGATGTCATGGCTCTTCGTGACCGCGATGCCCGAGGCTGCGACCGGTGCGGTCGCGGTCGCCGTCGGCACCAGGTTGTTCGGCGCCCTGCCGCTCGCCGAGGCCGAGTTGGTGAAGCCAGCGTTGACGGTCGACGTACAGGTGTAGCTGGTGCTCGCGCCGGCGGCCAAGGTGCCCAGATCGGCCCGGGCACAGGACGGCGCCAACGCGTCGGTGACGGCCACGCCGCTCAGCGGCACGCTGCCGGTGTTCCGCACCGTCATCGTCCACGTGACCGCCTGGCCGCGGGGCACCGACGGCGAGGAGGCGGTCTTGCTGAGGTCGATGCCGGTCACCTCGACCCGGCTGGTGTCATCGCGGTCGATGTCCGCATCGAGCGGCGTCCTGGCGAATACTTGGGCGGTGTTGGTGAACGCAGCGTCGGTCGCCGGGCCGGTACAGGTATAGGTGACCGTGGAGCCGGCATCCGGTGAAGCAGGTAGGTTGCCGAGGTTGCGGGCGCAGCCGGGCGCGAGCGCGTCCACCACCCGGACGTTGGACAGTGTCACACTGCCGGCGTTGGTCACCTTGATGGTGAAGGACGGAGTGCCTCCGGACAGCACCGTCTGGGTGTCGGCGGTGCCGTCGAAGCTCTTGTCGATCTTGATACTCGCGGTCGGCACCGATAGCACCGTGGTCTGCAGGAGGTACGAGTCGCCGGTGGTGCCCAGCTTGAGGTTGATCTGCTTATCGCCGGTCATTGCATTGGCCAGCGTCCAACTCTTGGCGTCGATGCTGCCGTTGGTGAAGGTCGACCCGTTGTAGGCGGTGTAGGGCGTGGAGCCATCGGCGACGCCGACGCCGATGTTGTTGGAATCGCCGAAAGCGCTCGGCAAGGCAGTGAAGGTGGGCCGGCTCGTGGTGCTGTACTGGGCGAAGTCGCCGGTAATCGACCGGTCGCCCTCGTAGAGCACCAAGCCGGCCCGGGTGCCCGCGCCTTGGACGGTGAAGCCGGTGAACGCGACAGTCTGAGCCGAGTCGGACGCCTGCATCCGAACATGACCGTCGTACAAGATGACCTCACGCGCCGCCGAATCCGAGACCGCCGGGTCGTAATCGCCGTAGTCGTAGACGAGGGCAATCGACCAGCCGCCGTAACAGCCGTAGCCCTGTGGCGTCCAGACGTTGCCCACGGTGATCGACTGGGACGACCCGGACGGCAAGTTGGCGAACAACGCGCTGACATCGCGGCTGGCGCTGTAGTACTGCGGCTGGTTGGCCGTCAGCTGGTTGTCAGCCTCCTGGTAGAAGGCATCCGGCGCAACCGTCGTGGTGGCGCCGGCGAAGGCGAGCGTCACCGACTGGGTCTGCGGCGATCCGTCTGGCTTCACGTAGGCCGGTTTGCCGGTCATCTCGTTGCTCGAGCAGCGGGTGCCTTGCGACCCCTTGACCATCCCGGTATTGCCGGACCAGTACAGCATCGCCTTGACGACTTTCGCACCCGACGGCACTTGCACCATCGCGCTGGTGGAGTTGACTGTGCTCGACGACGAGTTCGACGTCGGCGTTCCGCATCCACAGGTAGTCGTTGACGTAGGTATCGCCGCTGATCGTGCCGCCATGGAAGGGCTTGCAGTCAGGATTTTTCCCCGTGCTCCAATGCGCCTTTGTCGGATCACAGGCCAACACGCCGTTGCCGACCAGAATGTAGTCGCCATTGACGACCTCGTCATACGACTTCGCCATCGGTGCGACCTCGAGCGAGGCCGCCTCCGGCGGGAACGTGATATTGATTCCGGTCAACCCGACGAACAACGCAAGTGCGAAGGCCAGACGGCGACGAAATTTCAACCGGCGCGCGGGACGATACATGCGTTTGGGCCTTTCACTCCACTGAAAGCAGACCCAACGCCGGACAGGGGACAGCGATAACCCTAACGGGGCGATAGCCAAATCGGGGGGTGGGCTGCGGCGAGTCTAGCTGAGAATTTCTGAGTGTTTGACCACGCTGAAGAAGATTGCCGCCCCCTCGTCTGCGAAGGGCCGCGAGGACCCTCGTCTCCGATACGACACAACCCCCACCAAGCCGACGAAACTCCTTGTCACAGGTGGATTGCCTGACGTTGGCCCGGAGTACGCGGCATCGACTGGTGGTTGACCACCCGCACCCCTAGTTCTAGGGGATTCCATCGTCGAACCCCTACTTCTAGGGGCGTCAACCAACAAACCGAAACCCCTACTTCTAGGGGTGTCAGCTATTGAAGGAGTTCTGAGCAGACTCCAGGCTGCCATTCAGGAGCGCTTCGACGGCGTCAGCGGCCCGGTCGACGTCCAGGGCAAGTTCTTCTCGCACGGAAATAGGAAAGGGAGACAGCACGAAATCCGCGGGCGGCTGCCTGCCGGGTGGCCGTCCGATACCGAACCGCACCCGCAGGAAATCACCGGTGCCCAGTGACGAGCGAAGCGACTTCAGCCCGTTGTGCCCGTTGTCTCCCCCGCCCCGCTTCAGCCGGAGGCGTCCGAAATCGAGGTCGAGCTCGTCGTGGACGGCAATCACGTGGGCGGGTTTAACCCCGTAATAGGCGCACGCCTTGGCGACGGCGGCGCCGGAATCGTTCATATAGGTGTGCGGCTTCAGCAGGAGGACCCGCTGAGCATCGGCACCGACGGCGCCCATGCCGAGGGAGGTGATCCGGGTCTCGCAAATATCGCCGCGCATGCCGCGCGGCGCGGTGAAACCGGCACCGGCCCGGCGAGCCAGCTCATCGGCCACCATGAAACCGACGTTGTGCCGGTGAGACGCGTAGGTCGGGCCCGGATTCCCGAGCCCGACCACCAGCCAAACAGACATCTGTCCGTGTTACTCGGCCTCAGCCGCCGCCGCCTCCACGGGCGCAGCCTCCGCCTCGTCACCGGAGCCGGCCAGTTCGGCGTCCAGCTGCTCCTGGGTCTTCGCGGCGACGATGCTGAGGATCAGGTCGTCCGGCTCGCCCGGGAACACGGCACCGTCGGGCAGGTTCAGGTCCTTGGCGGCGATCGACTCGCCGATCTCCAGGCTGGTCACGTCGATCTCGACGGACGCCGGAATGCGGGTGGCCTCGGCCTCCAGCACGATGGTCTGCTGGTCCATCACCACGATGCGGTCGGCGCGCTCGTCGGCGCCCAGCACCACCAGCGGCACCTCGACGGTGACCTTCTCGCCGCGCTTCACGATCAGCAGGTTGACATGCTCGATGCTCCCCTTGACGGGGTTCCGCTGCACCTGCTTCGGCAGCGCCAGCTGCGGGGCGGCCCCGTCGACGCTGATCGACAACAGGGCGTTCGCGACGCGCAGCGCCAGCAGGGTCTCGTGGCCCGGCAGCGACACATGCACCGGATCGGCGCCGTGCCCGTAGAGCACCGCCGGCACCAAGCCGGCACGGCGCGTCCGACGGGCGGCACCCTTACCGAATTCGGTCCGAGCGACCGCTGGAATCTTCACTTCAGCCATGGATGGCTACTCCTCATACCTCGTCGTGCAACTCGAATCTCGGACGAGGGAGGGCGCGCTCATCGCACACACACCTTGTCGATCACGGGCCCTAGGCCCCTCGCCGAGGCAACCTGAGTAGCTTATCGCGCCGTCCCGGACGCCGCGAAATCGGCATCGGTCGCGGACGGTCGCGTGAACTGCGAGTGCGGCCCCTGTCGTTGGCGTAGCTTGTCGAGACCCGCGGTCTCCACCACGCCGGCGAGAGGTTTCGTGGGCTCAACCAACGAGAACTCCGGCGGGCTCGACCAGCGGCGCTTTCCTCGGTGAAGACCAGGCGTCCCTCCTCGATGGCGACCAGGCGCGGGTCGGCGATACCGCCCAAGACGTGGCCGTCGGACGCCCCGGGCACCACTCCCACCGCTGGTGCGCGGCGGGCCATGGAAGACTGACCGTTCAGGCAAGGAGGAGTGGGTGTGACGAAGCGTGTAACGCTGGCTGACGTGGCCGCGCTCGCGGGGGTGTCCCAGACGGCCGCGAGCCTGGTGCTGAACGACCGTCCGGGCAACCGGCTCTCGGCGCAGGCCTCGGAACGCATCCGCTCGGCCGCGGCGCAGCTCGACTACCGGCCCAACCCGGCCGCCCGCAGCCTGCGCAGCGGAAAGACCCAGACGGTGGCTTTCCTCTCCGATGACGTCACCGCGACCCGGTTCGCGTCGGCGATGATCCGCGGTGTGCTGGACGTCGCCGAACAACACCGGCACACGGTGCTGATCGCCGAGACCGGCAGCAATCCGCGCCGGATCAAGGACGCGATGCGGGCCATCCTGGATCGCCAGCCGGACGCCGTGATGTTCGGGCTGATGGGTGCACGTGAACTCGACGTGCCCGAGGTGCCCGCCGACCTTCCGGTGGTGCTGATCAACGCCGGCAGCCCACGCGAATACCCCAGCGTGCTGCCGTCCGAGTTCGAAGCGGGACGGGCAATCACCCAGGTGCTGCTCGACGCCGGCCACCGCGACATCGCGATCATCGGCCTCGACCGGGAGGCGGCTGCCGACCCACGCCAGTCACCATCGCCCAACGCTACGACGGCATCTTCGCCGCGCTGGACGCTGCCGGGGTGAAACGGCCTGGACCTACCCGGGCCTGCGCTGGGAACCGTCGATCGGCCATCGGGCGGTTCAGGAGTTGCTCGCGAGCGGCGTCCGGCCGACCGGGCTGATCTGCCTGAACGACCGGCTCGCGTTCGGCGCCTACCAGGCGTTGAACGAGGCGGGCCTGCGCATTCCCGCCGACGTCTCGGTGGTGTCCTTCGATGACGACGCGATCGCCGTCGACCTCCGGCCCGGACTGACCACTGCCGCGATTCCCTACGAAGAGATGGGTCGCCGGGCGATGGCGATGCTGATGTCGGGCGCCGAACCCGAGCACCTGCTGGTGCACATGCCACTACGCATCCGACGATCCGTGTGCACCGTGTCCTGACCATCACGCAGAGTTGGACGATGCCGCTGACTGTCGCTGGTCGAGCTCAGCAAGCCCGTGGGCTCCACCGCACTGAGTAGGGATCCAGGGCAGCGCCGATTCTCGTTGGTCGAGCTTGTCGAGACCTCAAACCTGGCGCTGGCAAGGGGTTTCGACAAGCTCAATCAGAGATGGTTGCGTTGATCAGAGGCTCCCTCACCTCACTCAGCCAGCCCCGGCACCGTGACCGGGTTGACGATCGTGAGTCGAGGACGGCGGCGCATCCCGCCATGGTGCCCGCGGAGGGGCCAGTGTTACTCGACCCCTTCGAACAGCGAGGTCACCGAGCCATCGACGAAGACCTCCTGGATGGCCTTGGCCAGCAGCGGGGCGATGGACAGCACGGTGAGCTTCGGAATGTGCAGATCGTCACGGATCGGCAGCGTGTTGGTGACGATCACCTCTTCGAAGGCGGACGCGTTGAGCCGCTTCGCGGCCGGGCCGGACAGGATCGGGTGGGTCGCCGCGACGATCACCTTGGCGGCACCATGCTCGCGCAGCGCGGCGGCCGCCTGGCAGATGGTGCCGGCGGTATCGATCATGTCGTCGACCAGCAGGCAGACCCGGCCCTTGACGTCGCCGACCACCTCGCCGACGGCGACTTCGTTGGCCTTATTCGGGTCGCGCCGTTTGTGGATGATCGCCAGCGGCAAGCCCAGCCGGTCCGACCAGTGGTCGGCCAGCTTGACTCGTCCGGCGTCCGGCGACACCACGGCCATGTTGTCCAGCGGGTAGTTCGCGGCCACGTAGTCGGCGAGCACCGGCAGGCTGAACAGATGGTCGACCGGGCCGTCGAAGAAGCCCTGAATCTGCGAGGCGTGCAGGTCGACGCTCATCAGCCGGTTCGCCCCGGCCGTCTTGTACAAGTCGGCGATCAGCCGGGCCGAGATCGGCTCGCGGCCGGCGTGCTTCTTGTCCTGGCGTCCGTAGGGGTAGAAGGGGGAGACGACGGTGATCCGCTTCGCCGACGCCCGCTTGAGCGCGTCGATCATGATCAGCTGCTCCATCAGCCACTCGTTCACCGGCGCCGGGTGGCTCTGGATCACGAAGGCGTCCGCGCCGCGCACGGATTCCTCGAAGCGGACGTAGATCTCGGAGTTGGCGTAGGTCACCTGGCGGGTCGGCACCAGGTCGACGCCGAGCAGTTCGGCGACCTCTTCGGCCAGTTCCGGGTAGGCCCGGCCGGTGCAGAGCATCAGGTGCTTCTCGGTGGGCCGCTTGATCCCGCTCACTGGTCGACCTCCTCGGTCCGGGCCTGCTCCAGCGCGGCCTCGGCCGCGTCCGCCGTCCGGGTGCCGGCTCGCTTGCGAGCCACCCACCCCCTGATGTTGCGCTGCGTGCCGCGAGCGACGGCCAGCTCACCAGGGGCCACGGCCGAGGTGATGGTCGAGCCGGCGGCGACGTAGGCACCGTCGGCGATCTCGACCGGTGCCACCAGCACCGAGTCGCTGCCGACGAAGGATCCTTTGCCGACGGTGGTGTGTGATTTATGGACGCCGTCGTAGTTGGCGAAGATCGTGCCCGCTCCGATGTTGGCGCCCTCGCCGACCGTGGCGTCGCCGCAGTAGGTCAGGTGCGGCACCTTGGCGCCGTCGCCGATCTCGGCGTTCTTGGTCTCGACGAAGGCACCGATCTTACCCTTGACCCCGAGTTGGGTTCCGGGGCGCAGATAGGAGAACGGGCCGACGTCGGCCCGCGCCCCGATCACCGCGAGCGTCGCGTGGGTACGGGTGACGTGCGCACCCTCCCCCACCTCGACGTCGATCAGTGTGGTGTCGGGGCCGATCACCGCCCCGGTGGCCACCGAGGTGGCGCCCTCGAGGGAAGTCCCAGGCCGCAATGTGACGTCGGGAGCCAGATCGACCGCGTCATGGACCCAGGTGGTCGCCGGGTCGTGAATGGTGACTCCATCCGCCATCCAGCGGCGGAGGATGCGACGGTTGAGTTCGGCGCTGAGCGTGGCCAGTTGGATCCGGTCGTTGACGCCCTCGGCCTGCACCGAGTCAGCCAGCACGCTGCCGCCGACCCGTCCGGCACGGCTGCGGGCGAAGGCGATCACATCGGTCAGGTAGAGCTCGCCCTGGGCGTTGTCGGTGCCCAGCGCGGCGATCCCGGCGCGCAGCGTGGCGCCGTCGAAAACGTAGATGCCGGCGTTGATCTCGGTGATCTGCCGTTCGGCCTCGCTGGCGTCGCGCTGCTCGACGATCCGGGCTACCTCGCCGCCTTCGCGGACGATGCGACCATAGCCGGTCGGGTCGCCGGCGATCGTGGTGAGCACCGTGACCGTATTGCCCTCGGCACGGTGTGTCTCGATCAGGCCGCGCAGAGTGTCACCGGTGAGCAGCGGGACGTCGCCGCTGGTCACCACCACTTCCCCGGTCAGTTCGCCCAACGGGGCCAGCCCGGAGCGGACTGCGTCTCCGGTGCCGCGGGGCTGCTCCTGGACGGCGGTGACCACCTGCGGGGCGATGTCGTCGAGGTGCGCCTGAACCTGCTCACGCTGGTGGCCGATCACCACCACGAGGTGCTCGGGCTCCAGCGCGCTGGCCGCCTCCACGGCGTAGCTGAGCATCGAACGGCCGGCGAGCTGGTGCAATACCTTCGCGGTCGCCGACTTCATCCGGGTACCCGCACCGGCCGCCATGATGACGACGGCGGCGACACGCCCCTGGTCGGAAGTGGACACGGATTCTCCAAGAGGTCGATGGGCCACACTGGCCCCGGTTCGAGGCGTGCTCGAACCGAGAGGCTCTGACTCCCGTCAGCCTAATGGACGTCGCGGACACTGCTGGCCAGCCGAGAACGGCGACGTCCCCCATCCGGCCCCCGCGCTCGCGAACCATTCGGCGAGCGGAGGGCGGGGCGACGGCTCAGGAATCCCCGTACGAGAGTGCCTCGGCCTCGGTGACCGAGTTGATCGGCTCGGCACCGTGGCCCGGCTCGGCATCGATCGCCAACAGCCGCTCGCGGGCCAGCGTCAGCACACCGATAGCTGCGACCACAGCGACCGCACCGACCCAGAACGGCAGGTGCAGCGAAAACTCGCCGAGCACGCCGGCCAACCAGGGCGCGATCGCACCACCGGTGAAACGGACGAAGCTGTAGGCGGCCGAGGCGGTGCTTCGCTCGGCGTCCGACACCTTCATCACGGCCTCGGTGATCAGGGTGTTGTTGACGCCGAGGAAGAGTCCGGCGATCACCACACCCCCGGCCAGGACGGTCTTGTTCTCGGTGAACAGCGCCATCATCGCCAGCACCAGCGCGAACCCGGTGAGCGCCGCGACGATGCCGCCGAAGGTGCCGATCCGGCGTTGCACCCAGGGCGCCAGGAACACCGAGGACAGGGCGAGCAGTGCGCCCCAGCCGAAGAAGATCAGGCCGATCTGGAGTGCACCCATGGCCAGCGGGAACGGAGTGAAGGCCAGCAGGGTGAAGAAGCCGAAGTTGTAGAGCAGCGCGGTGATGCCGACGGTGAGCAGGCCACGGTCGCGCAGCGCTCGCAGCGGGGCGCCCAACGAGGTGCCCTCACCGGTGGGCCGGTCGGCCGGCAGGCTGACCAGCGTCGCGATCAGAGCCAGGGCCATCAACACCGCGACGCCGAAGAACGGCAGCCGCCACGAGATACTGCCCAGCCAGCCGCCGAGCAGCGGACCGGCCGCGATACCGACGCCGAGTGCCGCTTCGTAGAGGATGATCGCCTGCCCGACCGAGCCGGTGGCGGCCCGCACGATGGTGGCCAGCGCGGTGGCGATGAACAACGCGTTGCCCAGGCCCCACAGGGCACGGAACGCGACGATGCCGGCGATGCCGTCCTGCATGCCGGCGGCGGCCGAGCCGACGATGATCAACGCCAGTCCGAGCAAGAGGGTCAGCTTGGCGCCGATCCGACTGCTCACCCACCCCGTACCGAGCATGGCGATGCCCATCACCGCCATGTAGCTGGTGAACAGCAACGAGACCTCGGACGGGCCGGCCCCCAGCTCGTCCGCGATCGGTTTCAGGATCGGGTCGACCAGGCCGATCCCCATGAACGAGATGACACAGGCGAACGCGACGGCCCAGACGGTCCGTGATTGACGCAGCATCAGCGTCCCTTCTCTCCGGCCCCCCGTTGGGCGGCCTGCAACAGTTGATCGAGTAGTTGAGCGGCCTCGCGGACGCGGGCCGCGGGCAGATGAGTCTCGTCCAACAGGCGGGCGACGGCCTCGCCACGGGCTCGTCGCGCCTCGGCGAGCCGTTCCCGTCCGGCCTCGGTGACGCTCACCAGCGTGGCCCGGGCGTCGGCCGGATCGGCGACCCGCTCGACCCATCCCAGGCCCTCAAGGCGACTCGACTGGCGGGTGACGGCGGGCTGACTGGTCTGGTCGGCGTGGGCCAGATCGCCGATTCGGATCGGTCCATGCTCTTCGACGGTGGCCAGCAGGCGCAGCACGCCGGACGGGACACCGAGGCCGGCCTGCGAGCTGGCCCAGCGCGACAGGGCGCCGGCCAGCCGCAACAGGTCATCGGCAGCCGACGAATCATCCATGCCATGGTTATATACCTATGGCATATATGTTGCCAAATGGCCTACTCCGACAAGAGAGTCAGCGACTCACCACCGGCCGTGGCCAACCAGCCTCCATCAGCGCCGCCGTTGCCTGCGTGGCACGTAGGAGGCGGTCGGCCATGAAGCGAGGAGTCCGGTCGACCGCACCGACTACACCTACGGTGCGATGCTCCACCGTGTGCATGACGGGTACTGCCACGCACGACCAACCAAGCCGGAACCGTCCGTGCTCGATGAGTGCGCCGGCGTCCTTCGCCCGGTGCAGGGCGGCCAGCGCCCGGATGGGCTCGATCGCGGTGTGCGGAGTCAGCCGAGGCACACCGCGCCGCAAGAGCTTGTCGACGGCAGCGGGCTCGTCAGCGAGCGCGACAGCGCCGAGGGCCGAAGCGAGTACTGCGGGATCCTGCGGACGCCGCGGCCAGTCGTCCGAGTACTGCGTGTGCGCCGCTATCCGATCGTAGATCGAGCCGACGAGTACCCATTCGGCGGCGCTACTCACATCGACCATCCACACGGCGACACCGGTTCGCCGTTGAAGCTCAGCCAACTCGGGGATCACTACCGGCCGCAGCGCACTCTGTCCGGCTGCGCGATTCCCTCGCTCCACGAGTCCAGCACCGCCTGCGTAGCCTGTCGGCGTCCGTTGCAGCAGGCCACGGCCGAACACACGAACAGAATGCGGCGAGTCTGCCATCCCATGGGGCTGCTCGACCACGGGCCCGCATCTCATTCAGCGGCACACGGCCCTCCCCCTCCACCACAAGGCGGATTTGACATCCCGCCAATTCGCGACCGCGAGGATGAACTCAGCGCTTAGTGCGGTCGCACCAACCGCCCAAAGCACTCCCGGTGCCTCAAGGCACGTCCGTACCCGAGTTCAGCACCTGTACCTCCTGGGCGATGTGCGAGGGACTCGCCAAGGGCGCGCAATTGGTGGCTCAGCAAGTCGTGGGCGGTGCGACCGCTCCAGGCTTCACGATCGTCGCCCAAGAGCCCCCGGCCGGCGCGGCAGTGCCAATCGGCAGCGTCGTGACGATCACAGTGAGCCCGGTGACGTCTGGCGGCGGTGGGAAACCGGTCGATTGGGACAGGGTCCGCCACCTCACCGAAAAGGAGGACGTGCCCCTGCTCGCTAAGCACGCCGCGGAGGTCGATTTCGTCAAACCCCTCAACCGTCCGGCGACGGGCCGCCGGCGACCAGACTTCACCGAATTCGGTCGCTGACGTCGTCACGAGGCCAAAGGCGCAGCCGCCCGGAGATCGTGCCCCTTGGCGGCAATCTCGCCCATAAGCGACTTGGGGCGGCATACCCCCACCATCTACATCGTTGGTCGAGCTTGTCGAGAATGTGCTCTTACAAGGGGTTTCGACAAGATCAACCAGCGAACGCCGCATTGCTCAACGCGTCCTTCGGAGCTTGTTCCCGCTATGGCCCTCATGCTGCGACCAAGGACCTTCCAGCTGGACCACGCGAGTGTCTGAGGCCTTGCCGAACCTCGCTCGCGGGATAGGTCCCTCACGCGCTCCCCGGGTAGGAGTCGAACCTACTGCGCTAATCCTGATTCAAAGTCAGGCGGGCCCTGCCGGAAGACCAACCGGGGATCGATGCCACACTCTACGTCGCCCGCACGCACCGCCGCATCTCGCCGGGATTGGCACACAGCACCGAGGACCGCCAGACTGGGCGAATGCCAGCCTCGCCAACCGCCGCCGGACGCGCTCGGCGCGTGCGCGTCCGGATGACCCGGGCGGAGCGTCGCGAGCAGCTGATCGAGGTGGCTCGCGGACTGTTCGCGGAGCGGGGCGTCGAAGGCACGTCAGTGGAGGAGATCGCCGCCCACGCCGAGGTGAGTAAGCCCGTCGTCTACGAGCACTTCGGCGGCAAGGAAGGGCTGTACGCGGTCGTCGTCGACCGTGAGGTCCGCGCGTTGCACAGCGCGATCCGCTCGGCGCTGACCACCCCACGAGCCGGCGCGCGGCGGCTGATCGAGCTCGGCACCTTAGCCCTGCTCGACTACATCGATGCTTGTCCGGACGGCTTCCTGATCATCTCGCGCGGGTCGTCCGCGACCTCGCCCGAGGGCACCTTCGCGACGATCCTGTCCGATGTCGCCGGCCGCGCCGAGGATCTGCTGGCCGCCGAGTTCTCCAAGACGCACCTCGATCCGGCCCTGGCGCCGATGTACGCCCAGATGCTGGTCGGCCTGGTCGCGCTCACCGGCCAATGGTGGCTCGACAACCGCGACAGCGGCCTCTCGAAGGACGTCGTCGCGGCGCATGTGGTCAACCTGGCGTGGAACGGTATGCGCCACCTGCAGCCCGCGCCGCGCCTCGACCGTCCGCACCAGTCGGAGACCTCGCTGCCCGACAGCGCCGAGTAACCAGGTGGGCGATCTGCGACCGCCGGAACTCGCTCCTTGTGCTCCGTGACCGGGTCGTTGTCGGTCCGGTGGGGCAGCCCCATCTGATCGGTGTGCTGCGCTGATCAGGTCGTGATCAGCCGGGCGCCCGGGACCGGTCCGGTGACCCGGCGCACGGCGCGGCAGATGCCCTCGCTGGACAGCCGCACCGACAGGTCGACAGCGCCGGCCTCGTTGGCCGCCAGGAAGGCGCAGGTCGGTCCCGCACCGGAAACGATGGCGCCGAGGGCACCGGCCTCGCGGCCGAAATCGAGCACCCGGAGCAGTTCGGGACGCAGCGACGTCGCGGCCGGGCCCAGGTCGTTGACCAGCACGCCACCCAGTGCCCCGGCGTCCCCGGAGACCAGTGCGTTCATCACCTCGTTGGGCATCGCAAGCTCGGCTGGGGCGTCCGGATTGAGTTCGTCGAAACGGCCGAACACGGCCGGCGTTGAACAGTTCGTCGGCGCTCAGGGCCAACACCCAATGATAGGTGCCGCGGCTCAGCACCGGCACCAGCTCATCGCCGCGTCCGGTGCCCAGCGCGGTCCCGCCCATCAGCTGGAACGGCACGTCGGCACCCAGCCGGGCACCGAACTCCCGCAGTTCGTCGGGCGAAATGTCGAGGTCCCACAACACTGAGCAGGCCAGCAGCGCCCCGGCGGCGTTCGCCGAACCGCCGGCCATGCCGCCGGCCACCGGAATCGTCTTGCGGATCACCAACTCGGCGCCGAATCGGTGCTGCCCGTACTCCTGGGCCAGCAGCTTGGCCGCCCTGACCGCCAAGTTGCGTCCGTCGGTCGGGACCAGGCCGGCCTGGTCACCCGCCACGGTCACCGGGAATTGCCCAGGTTCGGCACTCCGGACTGCCACCTCATCGAACAGCGACACCGACTGAAAGACCGTGGACAAGGGGTGATACCCGCTCGGGCGGACGGCACCGACCCGGAGAGCCAGGTTGATCTTTCCGGAGACCCGGACCCGAACCCAGTCGGCCTCGGGGGCTAGGGGCGTCGCCACGTTCGCAAAGCTAGCCGATGCTCGGATGGTTCCGCAGGTTGGGCCGTCGAGTTGGGCGTCTCGCCTACCGTCGAAACCGCCTTAGGGAAACGCTGATCAACGCAACCACCGCTGGTTGAGCTTGTCGAAACCCCTTGCCAGCACCAAGTCGTCCAAGGTCTCGACCAGCTCGACCAACGAAAATCAGCACTTCCCCAGCCCGCAGGCATCCGTGACCGCAGCCAGCCGGGCGAAGTCGCCGACGTCCAGCACCTCTCCCCTGGCCTGCGGGTCGATACCGGCGCTCTGCAGCGCCGCTGCGGCTGCCGCCGACGATCCGAACACCGCCGACAATGCCGAGCGCAGCATCTTGCGGCGTTGCGCGAACGCGGCATCGACGAGTGCGAACACCTGCTCACGGCGCGCAGTGGTGGCGGGCGGGTCGCGGCGCTCCAGCCGCACCAGCCCGGAGTCGACGTTGGGCACCGGCCAGAACACCGCCGGGGGCACCGATCCGACCCTGCGCGCCGCGCAGTACCAGGCGAGCTTCACCGACGGCACCCCGTACACCTTCGAACCGGGCGGGGCGACCAGCCGGTCGGCCACCTCGGCCTGCACCATCACGAGCCCGTGCCGGATCGTCGGGAACCTGGCCAGGACGTGCAACAGCACCGGCACGCTGACGTTGTAGGGCAGGTTCGCCACCACCGCGGTGGGTTGGGGGTCGTCCAGCCGGTCGACGCGCAGGGCGTCCGCCTCGACGACGGCGAGACGCTGCTCGGCACCGGGCATTCGTTCGGCGACGGTTCGGGGCAGCAGCCGGGCCAGCCGGTCGTCGATCTCGATCGCGTGCACCGAGTTCGACAGCCTCGAGCAACCCGAGGGTCAGTGAACCGAGTCCAGGGCCGATCTCGAGCACGACGTCGTCGGGAGCGAGTTGGGCTGCGGCCACGATCCGGCGCACCGTGTTGGCGTCGTGAACGAAGTTCTGGCCGCGCTGCTTGGTCGGACGCAGGTCGAGCTCGGCGGCCAGTTCACGGATCCGCCGGGGGTCGAGCAAGCCGTCAGTCATCGCGTCCCCCACCTCGCTGGTTGAGCTCGTCGAAACCCGTTGCCGGCAAGGTCTTGACAAGCTCGACCGACGAAGGTCAACGCTTCTTCAGTCATCGCGTCCCCAATCCCCGAACAACGCGGACGCGTTCACGTCCAGCAACCCGCAGAACTCGGCGAGATCGGCGCCGCGACGCGAGGCCAGGAAACGGACCGTGTGCGGCAACAGATAGGACGCGTTCGGCTTGCCGCGCAGCGGCACCGGGGTCAGGTAGGGGGCGTCGGTCTCGACCAGCAGCCGGTCGTCGGGGGTGATGTCGAACGCCTCCCGCAGCGCGTCATTGGGCTTGAAGGTGACCGTGCCAGGGAACGACAGCCAGGCGCCGCGGTCGAGGCACTGCCGGGCGAACTCGGCGTCGCCGGAGAAGCAGTGCATCATGAACCGCTCGGGGACACCTTCGGCATCCAGCACGTCGAGGACGTCAGCGTGCGCGTCGCGGTCGTGGATGACGATCGCCAGGTCGTGCTCGCGAGCCCAGGCCAGATGCGCCGCGAACGACTCGCGCTGCCGGCGTTTGCCCTGGTCATCGGTGGTTCGGAAGTAGTCGAGGCCAGTCTCACCCACCCCCCGGACGCGGTCGCTGGCGCCGACCAGTGCCGCCAGCGCATCGAGTTCCGCACCGAGCCCAGCGCCCGCACGGGCCGCATCGTTGGGGTGCAGGGCGACGCAGGCGATCACCCCCGGGTAGGTCTCGGCGACGTCGATCGCCGAACGCGAACTGGCCACGTCGCAGCCCACCTCGACAAGCCGGGTGACCCCCACCGCGGCGGCCTGGGCGACGGCGTCCGCGATCGAAAGCCCGGAGTATTCGCTGGTGCTCAGCAGATGCGTGTGGGCGTCGGTGGTGGACGCCGGCAGCGGCTCGGGCGCGCGGGGCAGGTCACGACTCATCGGCGGGCTGGTCCTTTCGTTCACCCGAGCGGTCCTTCAGCGCCGCGTCATAGAGTTCCCGGCGCGACACCCCGTGGGCGGCGGCGGCCTCGGCGACCGCCTCGGAGAGCCGGCGGCCGGCGTCGGTGGCCAGCCGCACGCTGGCCAATGCGTCAGGCAGGTTGCCGCCGGACGAGGTGGCACCCTCGATCACCACCGTGATCTCGCCGCGTACGGTGCCCCGCGCCCAGGCGGCCAACTCGGCCAGTCCGCCGCGCAGCACCTCCTCGTGGGTCTTGGTCAGCTCCCGGCAGACGACGGCGCGGCGTTCGCCGCCGAACGCACCGGCAGCGTCGTCGAGGAAGGCGTCCAACCGGTGCGGCGCTTCGAAGAAGACCATCGTCCGCTGCTCACCGGCCAACCCGGCGAGCCTGGCGCGACGCTCACCACGCTTGCGCGGCAGGAATCCCTCGAAGCAGAACCGGTCTGTCGGTAGCCCGGAGACCGCGAGCGCGGTCAGTACCGCGGATGGTCCCGGCACCGCGGTGACCCGGACGCCCGCGTCAGCCGCGGCAGCAACCAACCGATATCCGGGGTCGGAGACCGCAGGCATGCCGGCGTCGGAGACGACCACCACCCGGCGTCCATCGACCAGTTGGGCGATCAGGCCGTCCACCCGGGCTGTCTCGTTGCCGTCGAAGAACGACACCACGGACGCGGTGGGCGCCACCCCGAGCCGGCGGCAGAGGTCCCGGAACTTCCGCGTGTCCTCGGCGGCGATCACATCGGCTTCGGCGAGCGCGGCGAGGAGCGCCGGCGGCGCCCCGGCGGCGTCGCCTATCGGAGTGCCGGCCAGCACCAGCACGCCCGGTTCAGTCATGCCGCCTACCCTTCCATATCGCCGCCGTATCCCCGCCAGGATCGCCGTCCGGACAGGTCTCGCCGTGCTGTTCAGCGGGCGTCTTCCGGGGGAAGGCGGTGTCGGGGTGGATACCGGGTGAAACCCGTGGGCATGGACCCCACCGGCCACCTCGCCAGGCCGACGACGGAGCCGCACCGGGTCGTACAGCGACCGAGGAGAACGCCGGCCCGCCGCCCTGGCACCGAAAGACGCCGGAGAGCTCGCCAGGCAACGGCACTAGGATGGCGCGGTGACCGAAGCCGCCCCGACGTCCCTGGCGACGCCCTCCGCGTCCGCGACCGACCTGCGTGGCGACACCGATTCGGCCTGGGCGCCCCCGGCGCCGCGTCCCGGAAGTCGCTGGCAACCACCCACGGCGCGCGACGACCTGAGCACGATCGAGCGACTGCGCGACGGCACCATGCGGGACGCCGCCGCCGGCTGGGCGGTCACCCTGTCGATCACCCTGCTGGCGTTCCTGATCCGGATCCAGAACCTCGGCTACCCGAACAAGCTCATCTTCGATGAGACCTACTACGCCAAGGACGCCTGGACGCTGCTGCACTTCGGCTACGAACGCAGCTGGCCCGACAAGACGGCCGACCCCTCGATCGTTGCCGGCAACCCCAACGTGTACCTGGACACCCCGGCGTTCATCGTCCACCCACCGCTCGGCAAGTGGCTGATCGCGCTCGGCGAGCAGTGGTTCGGGATGAACGCGTTCGGCTGGCGATTCATGGCCTGCGTGTTCGGCTCGCTGCTGATCTTCGCCACCATCCGGCTGGCCCGCCGACTCTCCCGCTCGACCCTGATCGGCGGCATCGCGGGCATCCTGCTCACCCTGGACGGCCTCGCCTTCGTGATGAGCCGGACCGCCCTGCTGGACATCTTCCAGGCGACCTTCCTGGTCGCAGCCGTGGCCTGCTGCGTGGCCGACCGGGACTGGTACCGGCATCGGCTGGCGACGCTACTGGAGCAGTTCGGGCTGCATGACTTCGGCGGCCGCTTCGGGCCGATCGTGTGGCTGCGGCCCTGGCGGCTGGCCGCCGGTGTGATGTTCGGCGCGGCGCTGGGCTGCAAGTGGAACTCGATCTTCGTGCTGGCCACCTTCGGCATTCTCAGCGTGCTGTGGGACGTCGGCGCCCGCCGGCTGGCCGGCGCCGACTGGCGATCCTGGCTGGCATTGCTGATCGACGGCATCCCGGCTGTGATCAGGATGGTCGTGGTCGCGGTAGCGGTCTACATATCGACCTGGACGGGCTGGCTGCTGAGCACCGGCGGCTACGACCGCAACTGGGCCGAGAACCACCCCGACCATCCGTGGGTGGCCGCCTTCGGCGACCGCTTCGCCTCGCTGTTGTGGTACCACAAGGAGATTTACGAGTTCCACACCGGCGACTACATCAAGCAGGCCACCCATCCCTACGACGCCCATCCGGCCGGCTGGCTGGCGATGCTGCGTCCGACCGGCTTCGACGTGGTCAACGACATCAAACCCGGAACCGACGGCTGCGTAGGGCCCGAGAACTGCATCCGGGTGATCACCGGGATGGGCACGCCGGTGTTGTGGTGGATGGCCGCGATCGCCCTGGTGGTCTGCATCGTGTGGTGGATCGGCGGACGCGACTGGCGCTTCGGCGTCCCGGTGCTGGGAGCCATGGCCACCTACCTGCCCTGGTTCAACTACACCGACCGGCCGCAGTTCTTCTTCTACGCGATCACCATGGTGCCGTTCACCGTGATCGGACTGGCCATGGTGATGGGACTGATCCTCGGACCCGCCGACAGTCCCGGACGCCGTCGCGGCGCGGTCATCGTCGGGATAGCGGTGGCCCTGGTGGCAGCCAACTTCGCCTGGATCTATCCGATTCTCACCGACGAGTTGCTGCCCTATTCACAGTGGCTCGCGCGGATGTGGTTGCGCTCCTGGATCTGAGGCACCCGGTCGTCCCGGACCTCTCAGGACTCTCCCGGTGCGGACCGGTCAACATGGTGACGGCCCTGCACCGGTTCAGCCGGGCTGAGTTCTCGCGACGGCTCGACGGGCGCGTCCCTGTCCGGCGAGCGTGCTCAGTGCTGGCCGTAGACGTTCTGGTAACGCTCGTAGAGCCGGTCGATGGAGTCCCGCGGGATCGGGATCGGCTCACCGAGTTGCATCGCCATGTGCACGGTGCGAGCCACCTCCTCGCACATCGCCGCCGCTTTCACCGAGGCGCGCGCGTCCTTGCCGATGGTGAACGGGCCGTGGTTCTGCATCAGGACCGCCGATGAGCGGGAACCCCGCAGGGTGTCGACGATGCCGCGTCCGATCGAGTCGTCACCGATGATCGCGAACGGTCCGACTGGGATCGGCCCGCCGAACTCGTCGCCCATCATGGTCAGCACACAGGGGATCTCCTGGCCGCGCGCCGCCCACGCCGTCGCAAAGGTGGAGTGGGTGTGCGTCACTCCGCCCACCTCAGGCATGTGCCGGTACACGTAGGCGTGCGCCGCGGTGTCGGACGACGGGGTGAGCCGTGCCGGCGTGCCGTCCTCGATCTTGTCGCCGTCCAGGGTGCAGACCACCATGACCTCGGCGCTCAACTCGTCGTAGGACACCCCGGACGGCTTGATCACCATCAACTCCGCGCCCGGCACCCGTGCAGAGACGTTCCCGGCCGTCCAGACCACCAGTTCGTAGCGGGTCAGCTCGGCGTGCAGCACGGCAACCTCTTCGCGGGTGGCCTGCACCGCGGCTTGGACGTCCTCGGACAGATCGGTCAAACGGATGGTCATCGGTGGATTCTCCCCAACGTGAACGAAACGGGCACTGCTCCTGGCGGAAACAGTTCGCCATGCGGCATTTCGCCGGTTGAGCCTGTCGAAACCCCTTGCCAGAGGTCTCGACAGGCTCGACCAGCGAGAATCGGTGTCGTGCCGATCAGTGCCCCATGGCCTGGCGCTTGATGTCCTTCAAGCGGTACATCACCTTATTGCCGCCACGACCGAAGTAGTCGTGGAGCAGCGTGTACTCGGCGAACAGCTTGTCGTACTGCGCAGCAGCCTCTTCGTTCGGCGTGTACACGTTGGCGATCTTCTTGCCCATCGCCGCAGCAGCGGCATGGACGTTCGGGTAGAGACCCGCGGCCACCGCACCGTGGATCGCGGAACCGAGCGAGCCGGCGTAACCGGTGTCGGCCACCGAGAGCGGCTTGCGGGTGACATCGGAGTACATCTGCATCAGGAACTTGTTCTTGAGCAGGCCACCCGCGACGATCACCTCGGTGATCTCGACACCGTTGGAGGTGAACGACTCGATGATTGTCCGGAAGCCGAAGGCGGTCGCCTCGAGCAGTGCCCGGTACTGGTCCTCGGGGGTGGTGGTCAGCGTCTGGCCGATGATCAGGCCGGACAGGTTGGTGTCCACCAGGATCGAGCGGTTGCCGTTGTGCCAATCGATGGCGACCAGGCCGTGCTCGCCGATGTTCTGCTTCTCGGCCTTCTCGGTGAGCAGCTGGTGCAGCGAGATGCCCCGTCCGGCAGCTTCGTCGTGGTAGGCCGGCGGCACGCAGTTCTTGACGAACCAGGCGAAGATGTCGCCCACCGCGGACTGCCCGGCCTCGAAGCCCCAGGCGCCCTTGACCAGGCCGCCATCGACGACGCCGAACATGCCCGGCACCTCACGCAGCTCGGGACCCGACACCACGTACACCGCTGAGGTGCCCAGGCTGGCGGTCAGCTGCCCGTTCTCGACACCCTGGACGGCCGGCGTGGCCACATGCGCGTCGATGTTGCCGACCGCGACCGGGGTGCCGGCCTTCAGACCCGTCCAGGCCGCGGCCTCTTCGGTGATCTCGCCGGCTTTGTCGCCGAGCTGTCCGACCGGAGCCTCCAGCTTGTCCAGCGCGCCGGCGAACTCGGGGTCGAGTTCGGCGAAGAACTCCCGGGAGGGGAATTGGCCGTCCTGGTAGAGGGCCTTGTAACCGGTGGCGCCGGCCGAACGGACGTAGTTGCCGGTCAACTGCCAAACGATCCAGTCCACGGCGTCCACGAAGTAGGTCATCTTGTCGTAGATCTCGCGGTCCTTGTGGAAGGTCTCGAGCAGCTTCGGCAGCATGAACTCCGACGAGAGGGTGTCGCCGTAGCGGGGCAGCCAGCTCTCGCCGCGCTTGCGGGCGACCTCGATGATCTGGTCGGCCTCGGCCTGGCCGCCGTGGTGCTTCCACAGCTTCACGTAGGCGTGCGGACGGCCGGCGTACTCCTGCCGCTGGCACAGCGGCCAGCCGTTCTCGTCGGTCGGCATCACGGTGGCCGAGGTGAAGTCGGTGCCCACACCGATGATGTCCTCGGGCTTCACGCCGGAGTTGCGGATCGCCTCGGGGATGGCGATCTTCAGCACCTCGATGTAGTCCTCGGGGTACTGCAGCGCGAATTCCGGGGGCAGCGGCTCATCCTGGTGAGCGCTGAGCACCCGGTCCATCACCGCGTGCCGGTATTCGTGCACGGCGGTGCCCATCTCCTTGCCGTCGCTCACCCGGACGATGATCGCGCGGCCGGAAAGCGTGCCGTAGTCGATACCGCACACATACTTCTCGTCTGACATCCTGCGTGTTCCTTTCTCGGCCGCACCGTCGCGACCTGGGTTCTTGGGGTGTGGACGGCGCTCAGAAGCGCTCGGCCCAGTAGCCGCCCGGGGCGAACAGCTCGTCGACCAGCGGGTCGATGATGTTGGCCTCGGTCAGCAGGTCGGTGAGCACATACCGCGCGCGGATCCAGCGGGCGCGATGGTAGGTGTCACGGAAGCGGTCGCGGTCCATGCCGATCTGGTCGGGATGGGTGATCGCGCCGACGACGTCCAGCTTCTCTTGCAGCACCTTCGCCGGGAGCAGCTGGTCGCGCAGCCGCGCCGAGATCGACGGCCAGCGCTCGACCACCAGCTGCAACCGCGTCCGCAGCGCGTCAGCGTCGATGTACTTGCCCTTGGTCTGCGCCAGCGCGGCCTCATGCAGGTCGGGGGTAAGCGCCGCGCGCAGCTTCGCCTCGGTCTCCTCCCAACTCGGCCAGGCGGCGACGGCGGCATCGATGTCGATCATCGCCGGAATGTCCTTGGCCAGCACCACTTCGTACAGCGCAGCCACCGACACGGTGCCCAAGCCGACCTTGAAGCCGTGCGAGAGCGGCGGATCCCAGTCCAGGCCGTAGTGCTCCATCTCCCACAGATGGCTGAAGTGGTGACCGCCGCCCGAGGCCGGACGCGACGATTGGAACGCCTGCATGGCCAGGCCGGACATGATCAGGCCCTCGGCCAGGCCGGTCAGCGAGTCGGGGTTGCCGTCCTTGCAGCCCTGGGGGTCGGACAGCGCGTCACGCAGCGGGCCCTGCACCAGATCCCAGACAGCCGGATCGATCCGCTCAATGCCCAACTCGTCGGCGATGATCCAGTCGGCGCCGGCCGGGACCTTCTCGATCAGGTCGCCGAAGCCGGTCGCGGTCAGTCGCTGCGGCGCGCCGGCCATGATGTCGAGGTCGGCGACCACCGCGGCCGGGGCCGGGCAGTTCAGGGTCTGCTTGAAGCCGTCCTTGGTGATGGACGCGCCGAACGAGGCGTAGCCGTCCATCGAGGCGGCGGTGCCGACGCAGATGTAAGGCCGCTCCAGCTCGCTGACGGCCCGCTTGGCGATGTCGTTGAGGGTTCCGGACGCGACGGCGACGACCACCGCGTCGACTCCGGAGATCGCTTCGCGCAACTTCTCGATGTTGTCGTAGCTGGCGTACAGCGTCGGGGTGCCGGGAAAGATGTAGGGCTCCGCCTGGGGGACGCCCGCCGCCGTCAGCGAGGCGACGACCTGTTCGCCGGCCACCCGCCAGTGATTCTCATCAGCCACGATGATCGCGGTCTGCCCGGGGAACAGACCGGCCACGACGTCACCGGTGCGACTCACGACGGCGCGTCCGGCTTCGATCGCCTTGGTATCGGTGGCGGTACGCAGTGCGCGTTCGATGAGGGTTTCGGGCATGACACTCCTTCGGGTCGATGCTGCGTGTGAAGGGAGGTTAACCCACCCACATCGGTTGTGGTGATTTCCCAACCAAACTTCTCACCAGCGCACAGAACTTAGCCCCCTCCGTGGATCTGGGCTGCGCCCAACTCACCGTTTGGGCGGCGACACCGCCCTCGGTGGATTGGGCTCAGTTGGGCACGCCAGCGCCCGCGGTGCGGTGCGTCTCAGCAGATCCGCACGCGCCGGCTCGTCAGCCACCCGCACTAGGGTGCTGTCGCCGCCTACGAGAGGGGATCCGCCATGCCGCTGTGGAAATTGCACGGGGACGGGACGCTACAGCCGGGTGGCGTGGTCGCCCCCGACGAGCGGCTGTCCTGGGGGAAGACGATCGGGCTCGGCGCCCAGCACGTGGTGGCCATGTTCGGGGCCACCTTCGTGTTCCCCCTGTTGATGGGGCTGAATCCCCAGCTCGCGGTGATGATGTCGGGCATCGCCACGCTCGTGTTCCTGCTGGTGGTGCAGGGACGGGTGCCCAGTTATCTCGGTTCGTCGGCGTCCTTCGTCGGGGTGGCGACCGCCATCTACGGCGCAGGCGGCAATCCGGCCGACCTGACCGGCGCGATGTTGTGGGTCGGCGTCCTGCTGTTCATCGTCGGCGTGATCATCCATTTCGCCGGCTCGCGGGTGGTCCACGCCGCACTCCCGCCGGTGGTGACCGGCGCCGTGGTGATGCTGATCGGCTTCAACCTGGCCCCGGTGGTGGCCGGAACCTACTGGCCGCAGGACCAGTGGATCGCGCTGTTCGTGATGCTCGTCGTGGTCGTGCTGAGCGTCGGGATGCGGGGCTTCCTGGGCCGGATCGCGATCTTCCTGTCGCTACTGATCGGCTACCTGGTGAGCTGGTTGGCGGACCTGGTGTGGGGTCCGATCACCTCGTTCAGCCCGGCGGCCGGTGAGGTGACCACCCATCTGCGGGTGGACTGGAGCGCTGTCGAGGCCGCGCCGCTGATCGGGTTCCCGCCGCTCACCGACCTGGCCCACTGGCAGTTCCAGGCCGCCGGCAATGTCGTGGGCCTGCATGCCCCGAACTTCAACTTCGCCTTCGCGCTGATCGCGTTGCCGGTGGTGATCGCGCTGATCGCTGAGAACACCGGCCACGTCAAAGCGGTGGCCGAGATGACCGGGACCAACCTCGACCGTGACATGGGCCGGGCGATCGCCGCGGACGGCATCGGATCGGTGCTGGCGACCGCGGTCGGCGCCGGCCCGACCACCACCTACGCCGAGAACATCGGCGTGATGGCCGCGACCCGGGTGTACTCCACCGCCGCCTATGTGGTGGCTGCGGTGGTGGCGATCCTGTTCGGCTTCTCGCCGAAGTTCGGTGCCATCATCTCGGCGACCCCGGGCGGGGTGCTGGGCGGCATCACGGTGGTGCTGTACGGCATGATCGGCCTGCTCGGCGCCAAGATCTGGAAGGAGAACCGAGTCGACTTCGGCAACCCGATCAATCTGGTCCCGGTGGCGGCCGGCATCATCATCGGCATCGGCGACGTCTCGCTGGAGATCGTGCCCGGCTTCGTGCTGGGCGGGATTGCGCTGGGCACCATCGTGACGGTGGCGGTCTATCACCTGGCGCGGGCGTTGGCCCCGGCGGAGCTTCGATCCGAGACCCACGGCGCCGTCCTGATCGTCGACGAACCGGGCGCCTGGGCCGACTCGGACGAGGAGCCTCCGGCTCGCTGACACCCGGCTCGCTGACCCACCCGGCTCGCTGACACCCGGCTCGCTGACCCACCCGGCTCGCTGACACCCGGCTCGCTGACCCACCCAGCTCGCTGACCGACCCAGCTCGCTGGTTTCCCCACCCGGCTCGCTGGTTCGCGGATCAGCGACCGATTTTCGCCAGTCGGAGCGAGCCCAGGCGGAACGATCACGGAATCGGTCGCCATTTGACGAGCAGCGGACGTGCCGGGCATCCGCGACGACGCTGCTGATGTCGTCCTGGCGTCTGCCGCGCGGCACCCGAGGCCCGGGCAGTACAGTGCCGCGGGTGCCCCGGTTCACTCCCGCCGTCCGATCCGGACTGTCGATCGCGGCCGCGGTCGGCATCTACGGGGTGTCGTTCGGCGCCCTGGGTGTGACGGCCGGGCTGAGCGTGGCGCAGACCTGTGCGCTCAGCCTGTTGATGTTCACCGGCGGCTCGCAGTTCACCTTCGTCGGCGTCATCGGCGGGGGTGGAACGGGGTTGAGCGCGTTTGGCCGCGGCGACGCTGCTCGGGCTGCGCAACGGCGTCTACGGCATGCAGTTGGAGGCGTTGTTGCGCCCGCGGCGTCCGATGGCCCCGGTGTACGCCCAGTTCACCATCGACGAGTCGATGGCCAACGCCACCGCGCAGCGGGATCCGGACGAGCAGCGCCGCGGCTTCTGGACGGCCGGCCTCGGCGTCTTCGTCACCTGGAACCTGTTCACCCTGATCGGGGCGCTGACCGGCAACGCGATGGGCGACCCGGCGAAGTGGGGTCTGGACGGCGCCGCCTGCGCCGCGTTCCTGGGCCTGCTCTGGCCTCGGTTGCACGGACGCGACCCGATCGCGATCGCGGTGGGGTGCGCCTTCGTGACCGTGCTGTTCACGCCGCTGACCCCGCCGGGGCTGCCGATCATCATCGCTGCCGTCGCCGCCGCGGGGTTCTGGGCCGTCCAACAACGGCGGCCGGCCTGATGGAACTCTGGATCTGGATGCTGCTCTCCTGCGCCGCGGCGTATGCCCTGAAGGCGTCGGGCTACTTGTTGCCCAAGTCGGTGCTCGACCGTCCGTTCGTGCCGTCCCTGGCCGCGGCGCTCACCGTCGGACTGCTGGCGTCGCTGGTGGTGAGCAACACGGTGGCGAAGGGTCAGGCGCTGGTGCTGGACTCGCGCCTGCTCGGCCTCGCCGCCGCCGCCCTGGCGCTGAAGCTCAACTGGCCCTACATCGTCGTGGTCATCGTCGGAGCCGTCGCCACCGCCGCCGGCCGCTGGGCCGGCCTCCCCTGACCCGCCGATCCTCACCCGAACCGAAATGGGGACGGTTCCTTGAACCGGATGGGGACGGTTCCTTGAACGGTTCAGAGAACCGTCCCCATTCGGTTCGGTCGGATCGCGAGCTGTCGGGCGAGGTCGGTCAGCCGTCCAGCATGGCCGAACCGAGCCACTCGACCGGGATGCCCAAGCCGTCCACCAGGGCGGTGGCGCGCGGACGGAGGTCGGCGCAGAGCTGGTTGATCCGGGGGCGCAGCGCCTTGGCCCGGGCGTCCGACATCCGGTTGTGGGCCAGGAACCATCCAGCATCCGATTCGAGGTTGGTCAGGGCGAACAGCGTGCAGAGCTCCTCCAGGGTGTGCCGCGCGGCACCGTCCGGACAGGCCCCGACGGCGGCGATGAACGAGTCCAGCACCACCCGCTCCATGTGGGCGCGGGCCACGAACAGGACGTGGTCCTGCATGGCGTTGACCTGGTCGAACGAATCGGAGTCGGCGGCCCGCATCCGCCGCGCCAGGGAATCCACGCTGTGCCGCTCGCGCTCCTCGAACATCCAGACGTGCCAGCCCCGGTCGGACAGCGCCCCCGAGTCGCCTTTGCGGCGCGCGGTCGTGGCCAGCCGCTCGGCCAGCAGGCCCGCACCGGTGCGTTCGATCACGGCGCTGCCGACCAGGCGCGCCGAGGCCTGCACCAGACCGAGCCGGCCCAGCCCGCCCCACACGTCGCGATAGTCGGTCAGCACGCCCTTGGCCACCAGCTGCAGCAGCACCGTGTTGTCGCCCTCGAAGGTGGCGAACACGTCGGTGTCGGCCCGCAGCTGGGTGAGCTGGTTCTCGCTCATGTATCCCGCGCCGCCACAGGCCTCCCGGCAGGTTTGGATCGCGGCGTTGGCGAAGTCGGTATTCAGCACCTTCAGCCCAGCCGCCTGGGTCTCCAGGGCCCGCTGCGCCCGCGGGTCGTGGTTGCTGTCGGAACTGACCGTGCCGTAGGCATCGATCAGGTCGTTCTGGGCGAAGCCGAGCGCGTAGGCCCGCGCGATGGTCGGGAGCAGCTTGCGCTGGTGCGACAGGTAGTCGAGCAGCGGCGACTCGGCGGAGTCAGGACGCCGGAACTGGGTGCGGCGCTCGGCGTACCGGGTCGCGATGGAGAGTGCCCGCCGCGCCGCGATCGCCGCACCGCCGCCGATGCAGATGCGTCCCCGGACCAGCGCGCCCAACATGGTGAAGAAGCGCCGGTTCGGGTTCTCGATGGACGACACATAGTGGCCCTGCGCGTCCACGGAACCGAATCGGTCGAGCAGCATGTCCCGCGGGACCCGGACGTGGTCGAAGGCGATGGTGCCGTTGTCGACGCCGAGCAGGCCGCCCTTGTGGCCGTTGTCTCCGATCCGGACACCGGGTAGCACCGTGCCGTCCGCATCCCGCAGCGGCACCAGGACGCAGTGCACACCACGCTCCACCCCGTCGACGATCAGTTGGCCGAACACCGCGGCCAGGTGCCCGTGCGCGGCGGCGTTGCCGATGTAGGTCTTCGCCGACGATCCGTGTGGCGAGTGGACGACGAACTCAGCGGCGTCCGGGTCGTAGCTGATGGTCGTCTCCAACGAGGCGACGTCGCTGCCGTGCCCGCGCTCGGTCATCGCGAAGCAGCCCAGCGTCCGCAGGCTCAAGGCATCGGCGAGCAGGCGTTCGTGGTGCTCAGCGGTGCCCAGGCCGGCGATCGCTCCCCCGAACAGACCATGCTGGACGCCGGACTTGATCGCCACCGAAAGGTCACCGTAGGCGATGGTCTCGAAGTCGATCAGCGACTGGATCTGGGTATCGGGGGTGGCCTGCTCGGCGCCGACGATCGCCTGCCCGAACCCGGCCTCGACCAGGGCGTGCAGTCGCTCCAGGGTCCAGGCGCGCGCCTCGTCCAGGCCAAGTGCCGGATCGCGCAGCATGCCCTCGGCGGGGAAGGCCGCGCGGCCGGCAACCCGCTGGTCGTGGTGCGAGCCCTCGAAGGCGGCCAACAGCGCGGCGCCGAGATCGTCCGGGGTGAAACCGGTAGCGGCGCCCCGGGAGGTGACGGCGGTACTCATCGTTGTCCTTCCACAAGGTCGGCGGGGTGTGCGGTGGCGGGGTGTGCGGTGGGGGTCGGCGCCAGCAGCAGGCACAGGTCGTCGGCCACGACGGCGGCCGGCCGCGTCATTCCGGCCCTGATCCACTGGTCGGTGGCGGCCCGGACGCAGCCGACCAGGCCGTGCCCCCAGGTAGCTGCCCGGTCATCGGCGAGGCCGCCGGCGCGCAGCAACTCGGCGATCCGCTCACCGATCCGCATGGTGAGCCCGGTCACCGGGTCGTCGGTGAGGTCGCCTTCGACCAGCGGCCGCGACATGACGAAGCGGTAGATCTCCGGATCGCGCTGCACCAGTTCCAGGTAGCTGTGGGTCAGGTCGCGGATCAGCCGTCCGAACCCGTCGCCCTGGCGCCAGTCGACCGAACTCTCCCAGTCCACCGAGGCGCGCAGGTCGTCGAGGATGAACTGGGCCACCTTCTCCACCACCGCCCGGTACAAGCCGGGACGGTCGCCGAAGTGCCGGTAGATCACCGGTTTGGAGGTGCCCGCCTCCGCGGCGATCTCGTCCATGCCCACGGTGGCGCCGTGCCTGCGGATCGCGCGCAGCGTCAACTCGACGAGTTCGCGGCGCCGCTGCGTGCGGTGCTCGGCCCACCGGGTGTCACGCCCGTCGGCCGGCGGCTTGGCAACCGAATTTTTCACGACACTTACAGTACCCGGTACCTTTCGTACCTGCTACTGTAAGTGTCGAACAATCTGTGGACGCGGTGATCAGCGGCTTCCAGCTCGACCGGTCCGGCGACGACGGGCCGGCGGGACCCCCGATCAGCGATTCCCTCAGCGAAGGAGCTCCGATGGCAGACCTGCGCAACGCCGTGATCGTGGGGAGCAACCGCATCCCGTTCGGAAGGGTCGGCGGCGCCTATGCCTCCGCCACCAATATCGACCTGCTCACCGCGGCGTTGGACGGCCTGGCCGCACGATTCGGGCTGGCCGGCGAGCGCCTCGGCGAGGTGGGCGCTGGTGCGGTGCTGAAGCACAGCCGCGACTTCAACCTGACGCGCGAGGCGGTGCTGTCCTCGGCGCTGCACCCCGCAACCCCTGCGTACGACGTCCAGCAGGCCTGTGCGACCAGCCTGACCGCGGCCATTCAGCTCAGCAACCGGATCAGGGTTGGTCAGCTCGATGTCGCCGTCGCCGGGGGCGTCGATTCGGCGTCCGATTCGCCGGTGGCCGTCAGCGACCGGCTGCGCAAGACGCTGATCCGGCTGAACGCCGCCAAGACCCCGCTCGACAAGGCGAAGACGCTGGCGCACGTCCGCCCGTCCGACCTGGCACCCGAGGTACCCAAGGCGGCCGAGCGCCGGACGGGGCTGAACATGGGCCAGCACCAGGCGCTCACCACCGCCCAGTGGGGCATCACCCGTGAGGCGCAGGACGAACTGGCCGCGGCCAGCCATCACAATCTCGCGGCGGCCTGGGAGGCGGGCTTCTTCGACGATCTGGTGACCCCTTATCTCAGCCTGACCCGCGATCAGCCGCTGCGCCCGGACACCTCGGTGGAGAAGCTCGCAAAGCTGCGCCCGGTCTTCGGCGACGGCCCGGACGCCTCGATGACCGCCGGCAACTCCACCCCGCTGTCGGACGGCGCCGCCACCGTGCTGCTCGCCGAACAGGGCTGGGCCCGCTCCCGCAACCTGCCGACCCTGGCCCGGATCGTCGACGCCGAGACCGCCGCCGTCGACTACGTGCTGGGCCATGAGGGCCTGTTGATGGCCCCCGTCCATGCCGCCGCCCGGCTGCTGCGGCGCAACGATCTGGCCCTGCAGGACTTCGACTACTACGAGATCCACGAGGCGTTCGCCGCCACCGTGCTGTGCGCGCTGGCGGCCTGGGAGTCGGCCGACTACTGCCGCGACGTGCTCGGCTTGGACGGCCCTCTTGGCCCGATCGACCGCACCAAGCTGAACGTGCATGGGTCGTCGCTGGCCGCCGGGCATCCGTTCGCAGCCACCGGCGCCCGCATTCTGGGCAGCCTGGCGAAGATGCTCGCCCAGCGCGGACCCGGGAGCCGCGGGCTGATCTCGGTGTGCGCGGCCGGCGGCCAGGGTGTGGTGGCGATCGTGGAGGCCTGCTGATGAACCTCGACGACCTGATTTCGGGCGTCCTCGATTCGCGGATCGGCAAGTCGGTCGCCGCGAAGGCCGGCTTTCCGGAGGCCGCCGTGCTGCGTCGCGGCGACGACTTCCCCACCGGCCCGATCGTGCTCGGCAGTGTTGAACCGGCGTCCAGCTCGCTGGTCCCGGACGCCCTGGCGGCGCTGGGTGTGACGGCGCAGCCCGCGCTGGCCGATACCCCGGACGCCCGCAGCACCGACGCCGACGGACGGCAACGCCCGCCCGCCTACCCCGGACGCCTCGGCGCGATCGTGGTGGACGCCACCGCGGCGACGCGGATCGGGCAGTTGGAGCAGGTGCGCGCCGTGCTGAGGCCCGCGGTGAAGGCGCTGGAGCCGTCCGGACGGGTGCTGATCGTCGCCGCCGACCCGGCTACCGCGCCCGAGGTGGAGACGGCGGCCGTCCGGCAGGCGCTGGACGGCATCATGCGCAGCGTCGGCAAGGAGTTGCGGTTCGGCGCCACCTGCAATCTGATCCAGGTCGCGGACGGCACCACGCCGTCCGAACTGGCTCAGGTGCTGCGTTTCGCCTTGTCCGGGCGGGCTTCCTACGTGGACGGCCAGCCCTTCGTGCTCACCCCGCTGCCGCCGGCGGTTGAGCGTGCCAAAGCCGGTGGGCCGCCGGTCGAGCCTGTCGAAACCAGCGGACCGCCGGTTGAGCTTGTCGAAACCAGCGAACCGCAGGTCGAGCTCGAAGCCGACGAGGGCCTCGACAAGCTCGACCAACGAGGGGGCGCAGGTCTCCACCAACGAGAACCGGGCCGAGACGACCGGATCGTGATGGTCACCGGCGCAGCCAGGGGCATCGGCGCGGCGATCGCCCGGCGGTTCGGCGCCGATGGCGCGCGAGTGGTGGCGATCGACGTACCGGCCGCAGGGCAGGCGTTGGCCGAGGTCGCCAACGAGGTGCATGGCACCGCGCTGCAGCTCGACATCACCGCACCGGACGCCGGGGAACGAATCACCCGGCACGTCGTGGAACGCTACGGCCCGGAAGCCCACATCAGCGCACTGGTGCATTGCGCCGGCATCCTGCGGGACAAGCTGCTGGCCAATCTCGACGAGCAGCGCTGGGCGTCCGTTCTCGAGGTGAATCTGGCGGCGCAGTTCCGGATCAACGACGTGCTGCTCGACCCCGATCGGCCCGGCGGTATCGCCGACGGCGGTCGGATCGTCGCCATCGCCTCCACCAGCGGCTGGGCGGGCAACCGCGGCCAGACCAACTACGCGGCGTCCAAGGCCGGGGTGATGGGCATGGTGCGGGCACTGTCGGCACAGTTGGCCGACCGCAGGATCGCCGTCAACGGGGTCGCCCCCGGCTTCATCGAAACCGATATGACCGCCTCTATTCCGGTCATCGACCGGGAGATCTTCCGGCGCTCGTCCAGCCTGCTGCAGGGTGGCCGTCCGGTCGACGTCGCGGAAGCGATCGTCTTCCTGGCCGACCCGGCGACACCGATGAACGGACAGGTCCTACGGGTCTGCGGCCAGCTGATCGTGGGGCGCTGATGAGCGAGGTCGTCGCTCTCGACGGCATGCCCGTCGCCGCCGCCCAGTACGCCCACGCGCTCGCGCCGCGGCGGCGTCCGCCGCTCGCGGACGGGCTGCCGGACCGGGTGGTGAACCTGCTGCACCACCGCTGCGAGGTGGCCGAGGTCGCCGACTACAACCGGGTCTGCGGCTTCACGCTGACCGATCGGCTGCCGGCCACCTGGCTGCATGTGCTGACCTTCCCGCTGCAGCTGACCCTGATGACGGCGGAGGACTTCCCGCTCGCCCCGCTGGGCATGGTGCATGTGAGCAACACGATGCGCCAGTTACGACCGGTGCGGATGACCGAGCCGCTGGAGCTTCGAGTGCGGACGGAAGGTCCGCGGCCGCATCGCCGCGGGGTGCTGGTTGACCTGGTCGGCGAGGTGCTGGTGGCCGGCGAACCGGTGTGGACGGGACGGTCGACCTACTTGAGCCGGGCCGCGAGACTGCCTGACGACGGCGAGGAGTCCCGCGGGTCGAACTCGTCGGGACCCGAGGAGGGGCACGGGTCCCGATCGACCCGAGAACCGGAGGGGTCTCGACACGCTCGACCAACGGCGGATGAGGAAGGGTCTCGACAACCTCGACCATCGGTGGGCGAGGAAGGGCTTGGTCAAGCGTCTCGACCGCCCGAACCTCAGCTGCCCACCGCGGGGTTGTGGCGGCTGCCGTCCGATCTGGGACGGCGCTACGCCGCGGTCTCCGGCGACGCCAATCCGATCCACCTCAACCCGCTGGCGGCGAAGGCCTTCGGCCTGCCCCGCACCATCGCCCACGGCATGTGGACCCACGCCCACGCGCTTGCCGCACTGCAGCCCAGGCTGCCCGATTCCTTCGAAGCATCCGTCCGGTTCGCCAAACCGGTGCTGCTGCCGTCCACCGTCCGGTTCGCCGCCGCACAGACCGCGGCCGGGTTCGCCACTCAGCTCACCAACAGGGCCGCTGACAAGGTGCTTTTCGCCATGGACGTGTCCGCCGGGCAACGCTGAACAGCGCAACCACCGCTGGTTGAGCTTGTCGAAACCCCTGCGAGTTGATCGACTGATCTTCGTACGGAACAGCGCAACCACCGCTGGTTGAGCTTGTCGAAACCCCTTGGCGCAATGCCGTCCGGGGGTCTCCACAAGCGGCTCGTATCTCAACTGAAGAGAACGCAAGGAAGCGCCGTCCGAGGGTCGCGCAGCGGGCGAAGGTTCGGCGGCCGGGGTACCAGACCGGCGATTCTTCACGCGTTGGGCGCGACCTCCGACTGGTCCAAGACACGGTCGGGCACCAACCGGCTGGCGATCGCCACCGCGACCGCCGTGACAGCGGCGGCGACAATGGTCACCGTGATGCGCTGGACGTCACCCGCGATCACCGTGCTCGAATCGAAGGTGAGCAGAATGACCGACACCGTGACGGCCACCGCGTACTTCCAGTAGTCGGCGTCTGCCAGCAGCAGCAACACCGACGCCAGCGACGCCACGACACCCAGCAGCACCGCCGCGGTGCCGGGTAGCACCAGCACCACCAACGCTGCCGCAGTGCCGCCCAGCACCGTGCCCAGGATCCTGCCGTACAGCTTCGTCCGGGTCTGCCCGTGGCTCGGCTGCAGGATCACCGCCACGGTCAGCACCGCCCACCAGGCATTGGTGCCCGGGAACCACAGCACGCAGATCAGGGTGAACAGCCCGCACAGCACCGCCAGCAGCACCCCGTAGGGAAGGGTGGCAGCGTCGCGCTTGGCCGGCAGCCGGACGTCGCGCAACACCATCTTGACTACCAGCAACGCCCACCCGCAGCCGAGCAGGATCCCGACCGCAATCAGCACCGCCGGGGCACCGAGCGGCAGCCGTTGGCCGAGCGCGGCGACGGCGGACGACGGGTTGACCATCACATAGGCCGCCAGCGAGATGGTGGCAGCGCCCACCGGGTGCAGGCCTTGGACGGCGAGGCCGCCGGTCGCGAGCGACAGGATCACCACGAGCGCCACGCCCAGCACCGACGACCAGGGGCCCGTGTGCGTCATGAGCACCGCCAGGAACGCCGTCGCCGCACTCGCCCCCGCGGCCGCCGCCATCGCGGTCGGCCCGGACGACGCCGCGGTCAACGTCGGCAACATGCCCAGCACCAGCAGACCCGTCCCCGCGTGCCACGGCGAGAATGCCATCGCGACCACCGGGATCAGGGCGAGCAGCACGGCTCCCAGCACCCGCAGCACGAGACTCTTCGGCGACTGGCTCATCCGGTCATCGTGCCACCCGGATCCCGTCCGTACCCGCAGGAAGTAGTGATCTCGTTGGTCGAGTGGGTCGAGCCCTTGGTGTGTGCTCGCTGACAAGGGGGTTCGACGTAGCTCCACCAGCGGGGGTCAGGTTGGCCAGCGGTTCCTTCTTAGGCGCTCAGCTCAGTCCCGCAAAGCGCGGCCCAGTGCGTCCAGCTTGGCTTCGACGGCGGCCAGCCGGGCCTCCGCCTCACCGGACAGGGCACCGTCGGTGGCGACAGTCGGGGCGACCCCCGGGCGACGGCGGCTGAACTTCCACCAGCCGACGCCGACGGTGATCGCCAGTGCCGCCGCCATCACCAGGAACCGTGGCCATTGCTGCCCGGCAGAGATGCCGATGCCGACGGCGTAGATCATGGTGAACAGGCCGCCGAGCAGCGCGCCGTTGGCCAGCACCGGGCCGCTGTTGGCGATCGCCACCGACAGCAGCATCACCACGGTGGCGCAGATCAGCAGGATGATCGAGGTGGTCAGCCGGTAGCTGTTCCACTCGCTTTCCGAACCGGACGAGTAGGTCGGCTCGGGGTAGAAGGTGTTCACGCCGATCCCGATGAAGGCGGTCACCACCAGTCCGACGAAGAAACTGAAGATCACCTGCAGCATCGACTGGCCGAGGTCACGTTGCGCGCTCATGCCTCCAAGCGTGCCAGGATCGCGTCCGCGTACAGGCGTTCCGCGCCAGGAGCCAACTCGAGGAAGAAGCTGGGCTCGAATAATTCGAGTTCCGACAGCACCGGACGCCCATGGCCATCGCGGGCCAGGTCGACCCGGGCATGCAGCGCCGGCTCGTCGACACCACGCGCGGCCAGCACCTCGCCGGCGACGGCCAGTGCGCAGTCCGCAAGCTCCCGCTCATCGGGGTCGGGCTGCACCGACCGGATCCGGCCGCGGCTGCTGCCGAGCAGTCCCCCGCCGAGCGCTAGCAGCGGGCTCCGTGCGGCCGCGTGCACGAACCGGCCGTCGAAGTGGATCAGCGACCGCTCCCCGACCCGTCCGATGGATTCCAGCGCCGGCTGCACCATGACGTCCTTGCCGAGCTCGAGGATCTGCCGGGCCAGGTCGAGGGCAGCCGGGTCGTCCGGCTCGAACAGCCCGGTGTGGTCGGACGAGGCGGAGACGGTCGGCTTGACCACCACCCGTCCGTGCTCGGCGGCGACGGCCGCCTGCACCTCGTCCATGGTGCGGCAGTACACGGTCGAACAGACCGCGACGCCACCCTCGGCCAACTCAGCGAGGTAGCTCTTATCGAGGTTCCAGCGGATCATCTCCGGCGGGTTCAGCACACAAGTCTGACCCTCGACCGCATCGAGCCACGCCACGAACTCGGCAACCCGCCGGGTGTAGTCCCAGGGCGACTTGATCACCACCAGGTCGCTGCCCGACAGGTCGGACGCCGTCCGCCAGTTGACCAGGTCGCAGGTCACCCCGCGCCGGGCCAGCGACCGCTGCACCAGCCCGAGCTCAGGGTCGGCCTCGTCCGGGTTCGCCAGAACGTCGCGCGAGGTGACCAGGGTGACGGTGGGCATGTCAGCCATCTAAGCCCAGATCAGCCGATGAACCACCCAGCAACCGAAGGTCGATGGATCTGGGCTGAGCCCATCGTCGGTTGACGTCGAAACCCCATGGTGCAAGGAGCGCAGGGGCATGATGGGTTCGTGACGAACCCGACCTCGGACGACCTGGCGGCCGTGTTGCGCTGGCAGGCCAGCGGCGGCGAGGTGCGGGTGCTGGCCTGGGGTCCGCCGGTGGTGGTGGCGCTGATCACCTGCGACGGCGGTCAGGAGATGCAGCGGATCACGTCCGACGAAGACGACCTGCGCGCCGAACTCCGCGGCTGAACCGGACGCCGGAACGGCCCGCGCTCGTCGGTGGAGCTTGTCGAGACCTCGCTGGCAACGGGTTTCGAGACTCTCAGCCAGCGGCACCACCGCATCGCGGGTGGTACCTGGAGAAACCTCGAAGGACACCGTCCTGGCAAGGGGTTTCGGCGCACTCGACCAACCGAATCCAGAGCGATCCGGGCTGCCCTGAACAACCTCCCAAGGCGACGATCGATGACTTGTCAGCAGCCTCTCCAACCCCTCACCGGTTGATTGCGAAATGGTGACAGTCCGCCGTAAACACACCAAAAGTGCTTGTGGATGCGGGGAGTGGACGGTTAACGTGCCCGCATGTCAGAGCCGCTCGTCGTGATCGAAGGCGTCAACAAGCACTTCGGTGATCTGCATGTGCTCAAGGACATCAACCTGTCCGTCGCCAAGGGCGAGGTCGTCATCCTGATCGGCCCATCCGGGTCGGGCAAGTCCACCTTGTGCCGGACGATCAACCGGCTGGAGACCTTCGAAACCGGCTCCATCACGATCGACGGCAAGAAGCTGCCCGACGAGGGCAAGGAGTTGGCGAACCTGCGGGCGGACGTGGGCATGGTGTTCCAATCCTTCAACCTGTTCGCGCACAAGACGATCCTGGAGAACGTCACGCTCGGCCCGATCAAGGTGCGCAAGACACCGAAGGCCGAGGCCGAGAAGCGCGCCATGGAACTGCTCGGCCGCGTGGGTGTCGCCCATCAATCGGCCAAGTATCCCGCCCAACTCTCCGGCGGCCAGCAGCAGCGGGTGGCGATCGCCCGGTCACTGGCGATGAACCCGAAAGTGATGCTCTTCGACGAGCCGACGTCCGCACTCGACCCCGAGATGATCAACGAGGTCCTGGACGTCATGGTCGAACTCGCCAAAGAGGGCATGACCATGATCGTGGTCACCCACGAGATGGGCTTCGCCCGCAAGGCCGCCGACAAGGTGGTGTTCCTGGCCGACGGCGAGATCGTCGAGTCGGCCACCCCCACCGAGTTCTTCTCCAACCCGACCTCTGCCCGCGCGAAGGACTTCCTGTCCAAGATCCTGACTCACTGACCGAGCAACAGACACCGACCACCAAGGAGTTCGTCCCATGACACTCAAGAAGATCGGCGCCATCGGAGCCGCCGCGATCCTCGCCCTGTCGCTGTCCGCCTGCGCCAGTAGCAGCGGCACCAACCTGTCCGCCCTCAAGATCGGCATCAAATTCGACCAACCCGGCCTGGGCCTGAAGGAGGGCGACAAGTACACCGGCTTCGATGTGGACGTCGCCACCTACATCGCCGGCAAGCTCGGCACACCGGCGGACAAGATCACCTGGGTGCAGGCCCCGTCGGCCAACCGCGAGACGCTGATTCAGAGCGGTCAGGTCGACCTGGTGGTCGCCACCTACTCGATCAACGACGAACGCAAAGCCAAGGTGAGCTTCGCCGGGCCCTACTTCGTGGCCGGCCAGAGCCTCCTCGTCCGCGCCGACGACAACTCGATCACCGGCGTCGACTCACTGGCGGGCAAGAAGCTCTGCTCGGTGACCGGCTCGACGTCGGCCCAGAAGATCAAGGACAAGGTGCCCGGCGTCAACCTGCAGGAGTTCGGCACCTACTCCGAATGCGTGGCGGCGCTGGCGGCTGACAGCAAGAAGATCGACGCCCTGACCACCGACGACACGATCCTGGCCGGCTTCGCGGCACAGCCCCAGTACAAGGACAAGCTCAAGCTTGTCGGCGGCACGTTCAGCGTCGAAAAGTATGGCGTCGGGCTGATGAAGGGCAATACCGACCTGTGCAACAAGGTCACCGACGCCATCAAGACGATGATCTCGGACGGCTCGTGGCAGAAGGCAGTGGACACCAACCTCGGACCGGCCGATTTCAAGCCGAACCCGGAGTACAACCCTCCCACTCCGGAGGCCTGCTCCTGATTCACCCGACGGAGGGTGTCGCCCCGCGCGGGCGGCGCCCTCCGGCTAGCGGAAGGTAGGTGACACGCATGGGCGACATTCTCGCGAAGTACAACATCTGGTCGGCCTTCCTGGTCACCATCGAACTCGCCGTCCTGTCGGCCCTCGGCGCCCTCGTCATCGGCACGATCATCGCCGTCTGCCGAGTGTCGCCCGTCCGCGTGCTGCAGTTGATCGGCACCAGCTACGTCAACCTGCTGCGCAATACGCCGCTGACGGTGCTGATGGTGATCAGCATCCTCGGCGTCAGCTTCATCCTCGGCCTGAGCTGGTCGGACAACGCCAAGACCAACGCCTTCATCTGGGCGGTGATCGTGCTCAGCCTCTACCACGCGGCCTTCGTCTGCGAGGCGCTGCGCAGCGGCGTCAACACGGTTCCACCGGGGCAGGCCGAAGCAGCCAGGTCGATCGGCCTCACTTTCCAACAGTCGTTGACCGAGGTACTGCTTCCCCAGGCGTTCCGCGGAGCCATCGCTCCGTTGGGCTCGACCCTGATCGCATTGATCAAGAACACCACGGTGGCAGCCGTGATCGGCGTCTCGGACGCGGCCGGCCTGATGGCGGAGATCGTCGAGAACGAGACCGGCGGCGTCGCCGTCTTCGGCATCTTCGCCCTGGGCTTCGTGATACTCACCCTGCCGCTGGGCGTCTGGTTCACCCACCTCTCGCAGAAGCTGGCGGTAAAGCGATGAGACCCTGCAGATCTCATCGTGGACGTCATCCGCGTCCAGCGAGCAGGGCAGTGGCCTGGCGGCACCCGGGGTGCATCAGCGCCCTATCGAAGAACGCTGACAAGAGGATGGTGGACCAGTGAGCGCGCAGGTGGTGCTGTTCGATGCGCCGGGGCCGAGGGCCAGGCGGCGCCATTTCCTGCTGACCATCGTCGGCGCGGTCGTCATCGCCGGGGTACTCGGCCTGGTGCTCTATCAGTTGGGCGTCACGGGCCAGCTCGACGCTGACAAATGGACGCCGTTCCTGACCGCCAGCGCGTGGACCAACTACCTGATCCCCGGCCTGATCGGCACCTTCACCGCCGCCATCCTGTCGGTCGTGCTGGCAGGTCTCCTGGGCCTGGCTCTCGGCATCGGCCGGCTCTCGCATCTGCGGTGGGTGCGGTGGCTCAGCGGGACGATCGTGGAGTTCTTCCGCGCGGTCCCCGTGCTGATCATGATGATCTTCCTGTTCTACGCGCTGCAGGCACTGCACTGGTTCCGCTACGACGTCAACCCGCTGCTCTCGGTGGTGATCGCCCTCACCCTCTACAACGGCTCGGTGATCGCCGAGCTCGTCCGGTCGGGCGTGAACTCGCTGCCGAAAGGGCAGGGCGAGGCCGGCCTGGCGATCGGACTCACCGCCGGTCAGACGCTACGGGCGATTCAGCTGCCGCAGGCGCTGGTGGCGATGCTTCCAGCACTGATCGGCCAGCTCGTCGTCGTGGTCAAGGACTCCGCACTCGGCTACCAGATCACCTACCTGGAACTGCTCAACTGGTCGAAGACCCTCGGCTCGGCCTTCGCCAACACTGTGCCGGCGTACCTGGTGGCAGCGGCACTGTTCATTCTGATCAACTGGTCGCTGACTCGCTTCGCCGGTTGGGTGGAACGCCGGTTGAAGCGGCGCGGCCACACGGCAGCGCCCGTCACCACCACCATGCCCAACATCGTCCAGGGCCACGCCGAGCCCGGCGAACCCACCGACAACCTGATCGAACCGCCACAGCCAGCCGCACCCAAGGACTGAGAGGTTCCGCCGCCGGTCTCGCCTCACACCGACCCAGCCCCCAGCCCCCAGCCCCCAGCCCCCAGCCCCCAGCCCCCAGCCCCCAGCCCCCAGCCCCCAGCCCTCAGCCCTCAGCCCCCGATCTCACCATCGGGTGCGACTCTCACCTTGCGTGGCCACTTTCGTGCTACAGCCCGAAAGCCGTCACGAAAGATGAGAGTGGCCACCGATTGCGAGATCGGTAAGGGGCGAGCGGCGATCGGACCGGCCACGTCCCGGCAGGAAGTCGGGGTTCCGTAGGTAGGCGAAAGCCGGTGGGGCGTCAGCCCTACCGGCGGAATGTCGAGTCCGTGGTCGAGCCCGTGGTCGAAACTCGGACGCCGAGCCGGTGTCACCCGACGTCGCGCCGGCCGGGACGTTTTGACACACGCCCGACTCGGCGTGAGAATGATTGTCATGAAGATGCTCAGAGCGGTAGTGACGACAGTGGCGGCGCTCGGGCTGGCCCTGACCGCCGGGTGTTCGGCCCCGGCGCCGTCCGGCTCGACCAGCCCGGGCAATACTGCGACCACCCTCAACGTGACGGCGTCGTTCTACCCGTTCGAGTTCATCGCCGAACAGGTCGGCAAGGACCTGGTGACGATCACCGACCTGACCCAGCCGGGCGCCGAGCCGCACGACCTGGAACTCTCCCCCAAGCAGGTGGCGGGCATCGGCGAGTCCGACCTGCTGATCTTCCAGAAGGGCTTCCAGCCGGCAGTTGAACTCAGCGCTGCAGACGGTCAGCCCGAAGCGGACGGTCAACACGGCGTCCTTCCTGACCTTGCGGCCGGCCGACCATGAGGAGGACGGCCATGACGAGCACGGCGACGACGACCACGACCATGGCGCGCTCGACCCGCACACCTGGCTGGACCCGACCAGCATGGTGACCGTCACCGAACACGTCCGGGATGCGCTCGCCGAGGCGAGGCCGGACGCCAAGGCGACCTTCACCGCGAACGCCGACGCGCTGATCGCCCAGCTGAAGCAGCTCGACACCGACTTCACGACCGGCCTCGCCTCCTGCCAGCGCAAGGTGTTCATCACCTCGCACGAGGCGTTCGGCTACCTGGCGCACCGCTACAACCTGGAGCAGGTCGGCATCAGCGGCATCGAGCCCGACACCGAGCCGACCGCCGCCCGGATCGCCGAGGTGCAGAAGGTGGCGAAGGCGAACGGCGTCACCACCATCTTCTTCGAGACCCTGGTCTCCCCCGCGGTCGCCACGTCGATCGCCGGCGACCTGAAGCTGACCACCGATGTGCTCGATCCGCTGGAGGGACTGACCCCCGAGTCGCGCGGCTCGGACTACATTGAGGTCATGAAATCCAATCTCACCTCGCTGCAGAAGGCGAACGGCTGTTCATGACCCAGCCGCCGCGGCCCTCCGCCCCGGCCATCTCCGCGCACCGCGTCAACGTGGCGCTCTCGGGCGTCCCCATCGTCCGGCAGGCCGACTTCGAGATCGGCGTCGGGCAGACGGTGGCCGTGACCGGCAACAACGGGTCGGGCAAGACCACGCTGATGCGTGCCTTGCTCGGACTGGTGCCGCACCGCGGCACCGTGGAGCTGTTCGGCACCGAGCTGAGCCGGTTCCGCGATTGGCGCCGGATCGGCTACGTGCCGCAGCGCAGCACCATCCTGGTGCAGCAGGCCACCGCCCGTGAGGTGGTGGCGTCCGGACGTCTCGGGCTGCGGCGTCCGTTGTGGCCGGCGAGCGCGTCCGACCGCCAGTGGGTCGCCGACGCCCTCACCCGGGTGGGGATGGCGGACCGGGCCCAGGCGCCGTTCGTCCGGCTCTCAGGTGGGCAGCAGCAGCGGGTGCTGATCGCCCGGGCACTGGCCGGCGCGGCCGACCTGATGGTCTGGGACGAGCCGCTGGCCGGGGTCGACCACGCCACCCAGAACGTGCTCGCCGAGATTCTGGCCGAGCTGCGGCGGGCCGGCACCACCGTGGTGATGGTGCTGCACGAGCCGGGTCCCTTCGAACCGCTGATCGACCGGGCGATCACCCTTGCCGACGGACGGGTGGTCGCCGACGGCCCGTTCCAGCCGACCCTGGGCGGTCACGAGGTGGATGAGTTGTCACACACTCACCTCCACGAGACCGGACTCGAGGTGGTCTGAGATGGAATGGCTCGCACTGGAGTTCATGCAACGGGCGCTGCTCGCCGCGATCATCACCGGCCTCACTGCTCCCGCCATCGGCACCTACCTGGTGCAGCGCCGGCTCAGCCTGCTGGGCGACGGCCTGGGCCACCTGGCCGTCGCGGGCGTCGGGCTGGCCTTCCTCACCGGCACGGCCCCGCTGCCGGTCGCCGTCGTGGTCTGCGTGGTGGGCGCGCTCGCCATCGAGCTGCTGCGTGAACTGGGCCGCACCAGCGGCGACGTCGGCCTGGCGATCCTGTTCTACGGCGGCCTGTCCGGCGGGCTGCTGCTGGCCAGCCTGGCCGGCCAGGGCACCGGCACCCTGTCAGCGTTCCTGTTCGGGTCGCTACTCACCATCAACGCCACCGAACTGTGGATCATCGCCGGGCTCGGCGCCGTGGTGCTGGTGGTCTGCCTCGGCCTGCTGCCGCAACTGTTCGCGGTCAGCGCCGACGAACCGTTCGCCCGGACCATCGGCCTGCCCGTCCGGGTCTACAACATCCTGATCGTGGCGCTCGCAGCGGTGACCGTCACCGTGTCGATGCGCACGGTCGGCCTGCTGCTGGTGAGCGCCCTGATGGTGGTACCGGTGGCCACCGCCAACCATCTCGTGATCGGCTTCCGGCGCTCGATGCTGGTGGCGATGGGCCTGGGTGTGCTGGCCGCGGTCAGCGGCACCGTCGGCTCGTACCAGTTCGACACCGCCCCGGGTGCGCTGATCGTGGTGATCGCGATCGGCGTCTTCGCGCTCAGTTGGCCGGCCTCGCTGCTGCTGGCCCGACGGTATGCCCCGGCGGTGGAGTTGACCGATGACCAGCCTCCCCGCGCGCATGAGCTGACCGAAGAGCATCCGCACGTCCATTCCGAGACGTGCGGGCATCCGGCAGTGCCGCACGGTGGGCATGTCGACTACATTCACGATGGTCACCGGCACGCCGCGCATGAGGGTCACTATGACGAGCACTGAACGAACACCACGCCGCACTCGGCAGCGCGCTGAGATCCGCGACGCCGTCGAGGCCTGCAACGCTTTCGCCACCAGCCAGGAGATCCACGACCGGCTGCGCCACGACGGCTCGACGGTCGGCCTCGCCACCGTCTATCGCGCACTGCAGGCGATGGCAGCCAGCGGCGACGTGGACACCATCCGCACCCCGGACGGCCAGATCGCCTACCGCACCTGCACCCCGGGTCACCACCATCACCTGGTCTGCCGCTCCTGCGGCCGCACAGTCGAGATCAGCCTGCCCGGCCTGGAGGAGCAGACCCGCACGATCGCCGGCGAATACGGCTTTGCCGAGATCGACCACGAGGTGGAGTTCTTCGGCACCTGCGCCGACTGCAGCACGTAGGCGACGCGGACCGAAGGGACGGTTCTTTTCGGTCCACCGTTGGTCGAGCTTGTCGAGCCCCCTGCCTCCGGGCAGCAACCTCGAGCGGCGAGAGAGTACTGTCAGACCACTCGATACAGGCAGCGGACGAGGGCGTCCAGGTTGGTCTCGATGGCCTTGGTGGCGGCGACCGTCAGATCGCAGAAGACGTGAGTGTCGGGCTGCTCGTCGAGCAGCTTCCGGGCCGCCTCGAGGCCGGCCTTGTCGGCGTAGGTGTAGTAGTTGATCTTGCGGACGCCGCCCTCGATCGAGGCGCGGTACTCATCACAGCTCAGCCCGGAGCCGCCGTGCATCACGATCGGGACGCCGGCGGCCCGTCGCAGCTCGCCGATCAGCCCGAAGTCGATCTTCGGATCGGCCTTGTACAGGCCGTGCACCGTGCCGAACGAACAGGCCAGCGCAGTCACACCGGTCGCGGCGACGAAGGCGGCGGCATCCTCGGGGCGGGTGTAGAGGGTCTCGTCGGCCACCCCCTTGGATTCGACGCCGTCCTCGCGTCCGGGCATGACGCCCAACTCGCCTTCGACGCCGTAACCGCGCGCGGTCGCCAACTTCACCACGGCGCTGGTCTGGGCGACATTGTCGTCGTAGGAGAGCCGCGAGCCGTCGAACATCGCCGAGTTGAAGCCGACGGCGAAGCCCCGCTCGACGTACTCGATGGTCTCGCCGTGATCGACGTGCACCACCAGTCCGGTGCTGGAGCGCCGGGCCAACTCGACCATCACCGGCCCGATGTCTTCGATCGCGTTCACCGACTCGTGCACTTGGGCGTGCTGCACGATCAGCGGCACCTCATAGCGCTCGGCCACCTTGATCGCCGACAGCAACAACTCCAGCGTGGGCGTGTTGATCGCCGCGATACCGCAGCTCCTACGTTCGGCGAAGTCGAGGGCGTCGCGCAGCCCGATCAGCATTGGGAACCTCCTTGGTCAGGCATCCGAGGCAGCATTGCCGCGGGCGGTTCAGTCTACGAGGGCCACCGAGGAAACTCGTGATCGTCCCCGGCCTGGAGCGCGCCCAACAACACGGGTTTCGACAAGCTCAACCAGCGGCCCGGAGCTCGGGAGCTCGACCCACGGCACAGGTTTCGTCAAGCTCAGCTAGGACGCGTGCCTCGACCCGGCAGAAGGCGATACGTCCTCAGCGGCCGAACAGTCGGCTGAACAGACCGGACGACGGCGCGGCCGCGGTGGCGTGTCCCCCGCACCACTGCGCGGCCGGAACGCCCCGCTTGACGCTGTCAACGTGCTGGCCGCAACCGGCCCAGGTGGTCTTTCCGCATTGCTTGCAGGTGACCGCACGGCACATGATGTTTCTCCTTGTCGTCGAGGGTTCAGGCGAGTGCTAGGAAGAGCTTCTCCAGCTCTTCGGTGGTGATGTCGTCGGTGCGTTCGGTGGCGTCCGGGTCGGCCAGGCAGTCCTTCATCGCGGTGGCGATGATGGTGAAGCCGGCCCGGTCCAGGGCGCTGGACACCGCGGCCAGCTGGGTGACCACGTCGCGGCATTTGCCGCCGCTCTCGACGGCGGCGATGACGGCGTCCAACTGGCCGCGGGCGCGGCGCAACCGGTTCAGGATGCGGCGCTGGGCGACGGGATCGGCGGGTGCCATGGAGGTGCCTTTCGTTTCTGGGGCGTTGTCTGGGTCGTTGCCGGCAGTTCAGGCGTGGACGAGTTCCGGCAGCGCCAACACCTCATCGGCGCGGCCACCGAGCACCGCGCGCAGGGTGAGCATGCCGCCCGACAGCGAGGCTGAGTCGAAGCCGGCCTGGGTCAGCACCCGGTGCGCGATCGCCGAGCGGACGCCGGAGGCGCACAGCACCCGCACCGGACGCCCCTGGGCCGCCTCGCGCACCTCGTCGAGTCGTCCCCGCAGCTCGGTGTGCGGAACGTTCAGCGACCCCGGCAGCTGACCGGTGGCGCATTCAGCCCGGCTACGGACGTCGAGCAGCAGCACGTCGCCGAGCCGGTCGAGCTCGTCGGCGTACCAGAGCCGCAGGGTGCCGTCCAGCACGTTCGCGCCGACCATGCCCGCCAGGTTCACCGCATCCTTCGCCTGCCCGTAGGGCGGGGCGTAGGCCAGGTCGAGGTCGATCAGGTCGGCCACCCCGACCCCGGACCGGATGGCGGTGCCGAGCACGTCGATGCGCTTGTCGACCCCGTCGGCGCCGGCTGCCTGAGCGCCCAGGATGCGGCCGTCGGCAGCGTCGATGTGCAGCATCAGGTGCACCTGGCTCGCGCCCGGGAAATAGCCGGCGTGCTGGTTCGGATGCAGGTGCAGGGTGCGGTAGGCGACGCCGGCAGCGTCGAGCGCGGCCCGGTTGGCACCGGTGAGCGCCGCGGTCAGCTCCCCCACCCGGACGATGGCGGTGCCGAGCGGCTGCGGGATCGGCCGAGCCGAACCGGGCCGCACGATCGCGTCCGCCACCAGCCGTCCGGCCCGGTTGGCCGGCCCCGCCAGTGGCACGGGGCGGACCACACCGGTGATCGGGTCGACCGACGCCGTGGCGTCGCCCACCGCCCAGACGCCGGGCAGCGACGTCCGGCCGTGCTCGTCGACGACGATGGCTCCGTTGCTGCACGCCACCCCGGCGGCTTCGAAGACCTCGGTCTCGGGACGGACGCCCGTCAACAGCACGATCAGATCAGCCGCGATCCGGCTGCCGTCGTCCAGCACCACCGTGTCCTCGGCCGCCCCGTGAGCGATCGAGGAGGCGGCCACCCCGGCCCGGACGTCGATGCCGAGCCGGCCCAACTCGTCGGTCACCAGCTGGGCGAGTTCGGCCTCCAACGGCGGCAGCACGTGCGCGGCCAATTCGACCACGGCCACGTCCAAGCCGCGTAGAGCGAGCGCCTCGGCGGCCTCCAGGCCGATGAACCCGGCACCCAGCACGACCGCACGACCGGCCCCCGCGTCTACCTGCTCGCGCAGTGCGACGGCGTCCGGGACAGTGCGCAGGGTGCGCACCCGCGGCGAGTCGAGCCCCGGGATCGGCGGCCGGACGGCGCGGGCACCGGGCGCCAGCACCAGTGCGTCGTAGTCGAGTTCGGTCACACCGGACGCCGTGCGCACCGTCACGCTCTGCGCACCGGCATCCAGGCCGAGCACCTCGTGCCCCGTCCGGACGTCGAGATCGAGTGCGGCGCGCAATGACGCCGGCGTCTGCAACAGCAGTTGCCCGGCCGTCTCGATCTCGCCGCCCACGTGGTACGGCAGTCCACAGTTGGCGAACGACACCTGCTCGCCCCGCTCAAGGACGACGATCTCGGCCGACTCGTCCAGCCTCCTCGCCCGCGACGCACAGCTCATTCCGCCGGCCACTCCCCCGACGACCACGATCCTCATCACCGATTACCCCTTCAATCCGATCATTATACCCCATGGGGTATCTGGGTCCAATCGTGTGACACCGCGGTGAACCAGCCGCGACGAGTTGACCGATTCGCCAAGCTCGTAGGGAGGCACGGGTTGTCGCGGGTCAAGTTGGTCGAGACAGCGGACAACCTGCGCCGGCGAAGGGCTTCGACAAGCTCAGCCAAGGGAGCTGATTCAGCGGACGGGGGCGACGTGCTGCGATTCACGATCGGAGACGCCGCCGAGTTGGCCGGCGCCGTCGGGCCGGACCCGCGGTTGATCGCCGTGCTCGCCGAGTTGGCCGGCGCCGTCGACCCCGCTGATCTCCGAACTTTAGTGAGGGAGCGCGGCAGGCGGGTTCCCCTGCTCGCGCACCGGGGGCAGATCCGGCCGCCGGACGAGTTCCACGATCAGCAGGACGAGCAGGACCACTGCCAAGGTGCCGAGCACGTTTTCCATGCTGGCCGGACGGCGCAGGAAGAGGGTGCCGACACTGATCGCGACGGTGACCACCAGGATCGCCGAGCGCCACCGCTCGACGCCGCGTCCGAAGCTCCCGGTGCCCAGACCATTTCGGTCGGCCGCAGCCCGGACGGAGGCGAAGGCCCGGTCGCCGGCCGTGCGGAGGGCGACGGCCGGACGGGACGCGCCGAACAGCCAGGCGCCGACGGCGATCAGCACCGACAGCATCACCAGGGCGGACACCGCCGGATAGATCAACTCGATGACCTGGCCGAACAGCACCTCGGCGGTCGCCGCCGGCATGATCGAGGGGCTCACCGTGCTGACGAAGAACCGGCGCCCGATGCCGAGACCGGCCGCCAACAGCGAGAAGGCCACCATGTATCCCAGACCGGCCCAGGCCAGCGCGCGCACCCGGCGCGGTGCGGCGGCCAGGCCCGCGGCCAGCAGCCCGAGCACGATCCAGGGCAGCCAGTACCCCAGTGCGGTCAACACCTGGTAGAGCGACCGGATCGGCGCCAGCGAATCAGCGGCGACGATCGGGAGGGAGCGCTCGATCTCGGGAATCCGGTGGGCGAACGGGAAACCCTGATCGACCAGCACCTGCCTGACCTGCCGGATGACGGTGCCGAGTTCGAGCGAAAGCGCACCGTCGTCGGAGAGCTGCACCGCCCGGTTCGGGTCACCCTGGATGATCGCGATCGCTCGGGTGTGCGACTCTCGCAGGGTCAGCGCCCACAGCTGCGCGAATTGCGGCGACGCAACCGTGCGCTCGACGGCGGATCGGATCAGCGAACGGACGCCGTCCACGGCCGGCCCGGTGAGCAGGACCGCCGCTTCCTTGGCCCGGGGCGGCAGGTTGAGCTGGCCGAGCCCGCCCATCAGATCGTTGACCAGGGTGTCGATATCGACCTTCTCGTTGATGGCCTGGGTCACCTGGTCGGTGATGAACGACTGCACCGCAGGCTCGGACGCCAGCGGGGTGAAGGTCTGGACGAATGTGTCGGTGTCAACCAGCTGCGCGCGCACCCAGGCACCAATCACGGCGACCGGGGCGAGAATCACGCTGATGGCGATCAGCAGCGCCGCGATGGCCACCCGAACGCGGGCCTTGCCCCGCGATCCGGACGGGGTGGCGTCCGAGCTGGCCTGCCGTGGTGCGCGATTCTCGGCCTCCAGTTCGGAAACGCGGGCCCGAAGGGCGTTCGGGTCCTGATCCTCGGTCATTCGATCTTCCTCACATGTCGCGTCGCACAGGCACGGATTCCTGTACCGGCAGCCTCCCACGCGCACATCGAGCAGCACCCGCAGTTCTCATCCCGTGCGGGTCCCGACCACACGTCACAGGGCGCGGTTCCGCAGGGTAACCGTGGTGACCCGTGAACTTCGCCTCCCTGCGGAATCTCATAGGAGTTTCACCGGCAACCCCCGTAGTGTGACCTCGATGAAAGAAAGGTCGTCGCCGATCGTGACCACCGCCAGCCCTCCCCAGCCGGGCCCGCACCGCACCGCGACACCGGTCGGCGTGGGCACGGCACACGCCAAGACGATCCTGATCGGCGAGCATGCGGTGGTCTACGGCGCGCCTGCGATCGCCCTGCCGGTGCACGGCGTGACCACCCGGGCCGAACTGCACCCGGGTCCGGCCTGGTCGCTGAACTGTGACCTGTACCGCGGCAGCGTCGACGATGCGCCGCCGGCGGTGGCACCGGTGATCACCGCTTGGCGGCAGGCGGTGCGCCAGGTCACCGCCGCCCGTCCGGCCGGGACTGAGCCGACCGGATACTCCGCGGTCACGGGACGACTCGGCGTGGCCAGTGAGATCCCGATGCAGCGTGGGCTCGGTTCCAGCGCCGCGGTCGCCGCGGCCGTGGTGGACGCCGTGACGGCGGCATCCGGGGTGCCGCTCGGGCTGCCGGAGCGAACCGAGCTCGTCCAGCAGGCCGAGATGATCGCCCACGGCCGCGCCAGCGGCATCGACACCGCCGCGGTGCTGTCGGACGTGCCGATCCTGTTCGAGCAGGGCTCCATCGCACCGGTCACCCTCGGCGCCCGGTTCGTCTTCGTGGTGGCCGACACCGGCGTGACCGGGTCAACGGCGACCGCCGTCGCCGGCGTCCGGGCGTTGCGCGAGGCGCACCCGGCGCTGGTGAACCGCCTGATCGGCCAGCTGTCCGAGCTCGCCGAGGTGAGCCTGGGCTGCCTTCGCCAGGGCGATGTCAGCACCCTCGGCGCGGCGATGGACGAGGCCCACGGGGCGCTGAACGAACTCGGGGTCGGCTCGGACGAACTGAACCAACTGGTGGACGCGGCCCGCAAGGCGGGTGCCCTGGGGGCGAAACTGACCGGCGGCGGTCTCGGCGGGTGCATCGTCGCACTCTCCCGGGCCGACGAGGTCGATAGGCTGCGATACGAGCTACAGCGGGCCGGAAGTCACGGGACCTGGACGACCACCCTGGAAGGACCAGAATGAACGAGGCGAGCGCCCGCGCTTACCCGAACATCGCCCTGATCAAGTACTGGGGCAAGCGGGACACCGCGCTCATCCTGCCGGCCGCGGGCAGCCTGTCGCTGACCCTCGACAGCTACGCCACCACGACCACCGTCCGGCTCGACCCGGACGCCGCGTCCGACAGTTTCACCCTGAACGGCATTCCGGGCGCGGCCACGCCCACACAACGGGTGACCCGGTTCCTCGACCTGGTCCGCGAACTCGCCGGTTCGACCGCGCCCGCCCGGGTCGACTCGCTCAGCGAGATCCCCACCGACGCCGGCCTGGCCTCCTCCGCGGCCGGGTTCGCCGCGCTCGCCGTCGCCGCCGCCGGTGCTTACGGGTTGAGCCTCGACGATCCCGCGTTGAGCCGGCTGGCCCGGCGCGGCTCCGGCTCGGCGGCCCGGTCGATCATTCCTGGCCTGGCGGTGTGGCATGCCGGCGACGACGCGGCGTCCTATGCCGAACCGGTCGACGGTCCGGCGTTCGCCATGATCATCCTGACTCTCGACCGTTCCGCGAAGCGGGTCTCCAGCCGGGACGCGATGGAGCGCACCGCCCGCACTTCGCCGTTTTACGGCGGCTGGGTCAGCTCGACCGCGCAGACCCTGGAGGAGGCGCTGGCGGCCTGCCGTGCGAACGACTTCACCGCGTTGGGCCTGCTCACCGAGCTGCATGCGCTGCGAATGCATGCCCTGATCCAGTCCGCCGATCCGCCGATCCGCTACCTCAAGCCCGCCAGCATCGCCGCGTTCGACCGGGTCGAGGAGCTGCGCACCGCGGGGCTGGAGTGCTACGCGACCGCGGACGCCGGACCGAACGTGGTGGTCATCGCCCGGCCCGCCGATGCCGACGCCGTCGCCGCGGAACTGGCCGGATTGGGCGAGACGACGGTGGTCGGCGCCGGCCCGGGCGCCACCCTGCTGCCCCCGGGGACGGCCTGATGATCGTGACGCGGGCACCCGGGAAGCTGTTCATCGCCGGCGAGTACGCCGTGGTCGAGCCCGGCGAGCCGGCGGTGCTGGTCGCCGTGGACCGCTACCTGTCGGTCGAGCTCACCGAAGGAACCGGCGTCGGCCGGATCCGCTCGGGCGAGTACGGCAACGCCCCGCTGGAGTGGACCAGGTCCGCGGACGGCGTCGGCGTCGTGGTCGAGCACCGGCCCGCTGACTACGTGCTGAGCGCCCTCGACCTGATCGACCGGCTGCGTGACGAACGGCGCATTCCGCCGCGCTACTTCGACCTGGCCATCGACAGCGAACTGGACGACGCCCACGGCCGAAAATTCGGGCTCGGCTCGTCGGCGGCGGTCACCGTCGCGGTGATCGCCGCACTGAATCGGTTCTACCGGCTCTCACTGAGCCGGACGGAACGGTTCCAGCTGGCCCTGCTGGCGACGATCCGGATCAGCCCGAACGCCTCCGGCGGCGACCTGGCCGCCTGCACCTTCGGCGGTTGGGTGGGCTACCGGGCACCCGACCGGGCCGCGCTGCGCAGCGAGCTCGCCGGCTCCGGCGTCACAGCAGCCTTGAGTTCACCGGCCTGGGGCAGCTACCGCACCACCCGGTTGCCGGCCCCGACCCAGCTGGAACTGCTGGTCGGCTGGACCGGATCCCCCGCCTCCACCGAGCGGCTGGTCAACGGCGTCCGGCATGGCCGCGATGACCGGTCGGACTCCTACGAACAGATCCTGGGGACCAGCGGGCGCACGGTGAACGCCCTGGAACGCGCCCTGCAGGACGACGACGGCACGGCGGTGCTCGACTGCCTGCGCACCGCCCGCGGCGTGCTGCAGGACTTCGGCCGGGTCAGCGGCGTCGTGATCGAGACCCCCGCGCTGCGCGCCCTGTGCGACGCGGCCGAACGCCACGGCGCCGCAGGGAAGCCGTCCGGTGCGGGGGGCGGCGACTGCGGCATCGTGCTGGCCCCGGAGAGGACGTCGCGCCGGGAGCTGCTGGCCGACTGGGAGGCGCACGACATTCGGCGCCTGGAGCTGCGCGTCCACCCGGCCGAGGGGGCGTCCGATGACTGCTGAGATCAGCAACGAGCACCAGCGCCGCAAGGACGACCACATCGCTCTCGCCGGGCAGCAGCAACTGGCGCCCGTCGCCCGCAACGACTTCGACGACGTCGAGTTCCTGCATCACGCGCTGGACGGCATCGACGAGTCCCGCGTCCGGCTCGGGGTGCAGTTCGCCGGGATCAGCTGGCCGGTGCCGCTCTACATCAACGGGATGACCGGCGGCAGCGACGCCGCGACCCGGATCAACCGCGAGCTGGCCATCACCGCCCGGGAAACCGGGCTGCCGATGGCCTGCGGCTCGATGAGCATCACATTGCGGCTTCCCGAGACCGCGGCCGGCTTCCGGGTGCTCCGCGAGGAGAATCCGGACGGCTTCCTGATGGCCAATCTGGGCGCCGGACGATCGGGTGACGACGCCCGGCGGGTCGTCGACCTGATCCAGGCTGACGCGCTGCAGATTCATTTGAACGCCGCCCAGGAGACGGTGATGCCCGAGGGCGAGCGGGCGTTCTCCGGCTGGGCCCGCTCGGTCGAAGAGATCGTCGCCGCGGCCGGGGTGCCGGTGGTCGTCAAGGAGGTCGGGTTCGGGCTGAGCCGGCGCACGCAGCGCCGGTTGTCCGAGCTGGGCGTCCGAATCGCCGACGTGAGCGGGGCCGGCGGCACCGATTTCGTCAGCATCGAGAACTCCCGGCGCAGGTTCGGCGACTACGCCTTCCTCGCCGGCTACGGGCAGTCCGCGCTCGCCTGCCTGCTGGACGCGCCGGGCGAAGGCGGCCCTGCGCTGCTGGCTTCGGGCGGCGTCCGCTCCCCCTTGGACGTGATCAAGGCGCTGGCGCTGGGCGCCCAGGCCGCCGGTGTGGCCGGGGTGTTCCTCAAGCCGGCCACCGAAGGCGGCGCCGACGCGCTGGTGCCGCTGGTGCGGCGGTGGCTGACCCAGTTGCGCCAGCTGCATGCCCTGCTGGGTGCCGCGGAGCCGTCCGAACTGCGGCACAGCGACCTGCTGCTGCGCGGCCGGGTCAAGGAGTTCTGCGAACTGCGGGGCATCGACCCTGTGCAGTTCAGCCACCGGCACGACGACGCGCCCCCACCCCGGACGCCCCCAACCCCCAGCGTCCCAGCCCACCTCAGGAGGACCGCATGAGCGATGACGACAACACTGTGATCCCCACCCGCTGGGTGGGACCGATCCGGGTCAGCGGCAACACGGTCACCGGTGAAATCGAGGTGCCGCTGGCCACCTACGAGACCCCGCTGTGGCCGTCCGTGGGGCGCGGGGCGCGCATCTCCCGGCAGGTCGAGGGCGGTATCCAGGTCACCGTGCTGGGTGAGCGGATGACCCGATCGGTGCTGTTCATCGCCCCGGACGCCGCCACGGCCGACCGCGCCGCGCGCGCGATCCAGGCCCGGCAGCCCGAACTGGATCAGGCGGTGGGCGGCACCAGCCGGCACGCCAAGCTGGTCGACGTCCATCACGAGATCGTCGGCAACCTGCTGTTCGTCCGGTTCGCGCTGGAAACCGGCGACGCGTCCGGGCACAACATGGTCACCCGGGCCGCCGACGCCCTGATGGAGCGGATCCTCGGCTGGGAGCTGGGGCTCAGCTACGGGTCGATCTCGGGCAACTACTGCATCGACAAGAAGCCGAGCGCGGTCAACGGCATTCTCGGACGCGGCCGCAACGTGGCCTGCGACATCGTGATCCCGCGCGAACTGGTCGCCAAATCGCTGCGCTCCACCCCCGAAGCGATCGCCGAGCTGGTAATCCGGAAGAACTTCGTCGGCAGCACCATCGCGGGTGCGCTGCGCTCGGCCAACGCCCACTACGCGAACATGCTGCTCGCCATCTACCTGGCCACCGGGCAGGACGCCGCGAACATCGTCGAGGGCTCCCAGGGCTTCACCTACGCCGAGGCCCGCGACGAGGGGCTGTACTTCTCCTGCACGCTCCCCCACCTGATCGTCGGCGCGGTCGGCAACGGCAAGCACCTGGCGCACACCCAGCGGGCGCTGGAACGGCTCGGCTGTGTCGACCCGGACGCCCCGCCCGGCGGCAACGCCCGGCGACTCGCCGGGCTGATCGCGGCGACCGTGCTCTGCGGCGAGCTGTCGCTGCTCGCCGCCCAGACCAATCCGGGTGAGCTGATGGCCGCCCACATACTCTTGGAGCGCAGGGAGAGGAACCGCTGATGACCTCGATCGGCATTCATGACCTCTCGGTCGCGACCGCGCACTACGTGGTCGACCTCACCGAGCTGGCGCAGGCGGCCGGCGTGCCGCCGCAGAAGTACCTGACCGGGCTGGGCCAGGAGGCGATGAGCTTCCCGGCCCCGGACGAGGACATCGTCACCATGGGTGCCGCCGCGGCACTGCCGATCCTCCAGCGGCACGGCACCGAGCGGATCCGCACCGTGCTGTTCGCCACCGAGTCGGGCATCGACCAGTCCAAGGCGGCCGGCGTCTTCGTGCACAAGCTGCTCGGGCTGCCGAGCGGCGTCCGCGTCGTCGAACTCAAGCAGGCTTGCTACTCGGGTACCGCGGCGCTGCAGCTGGCGGCCGGCATCGTGGCCCGCGAGCCGCGCGAGCAGGTGCTGCTGATCATGTCCGACGTGGCCCGCTACCAGCTGGACACCCCCGGCGAACCGACCCAGGGTGCCGCCGCCGCGGCCATGCTGGTCGGCGCCGATCCGGCGCTGCTGGAACTGGAACCGGTCACCGGCATCCACACCACCGAGGTGAACGATTTCTGGCGGCCCAACGACTCCACCACCGCGATGGTCGACGGCGGGTTGTCGCTGCGGGCCTATCTGGCGTCGCTGATGGGAGCCTGGGACGACTTCCACGCCCGGGGTGGTGCCGGCTTCCACACCATCGAACGGTTCGTCTACCACCAGCCGTTCACCAAGATGGCGCAGAAGGCGCACGCCCGGCTCTCCCAGCACACCTCGCACGCCGTCTCGGTGAACGCGCTGAAGGGGTCGCTCGACTACAACCGGGTGCTCGGCAACAGCTACACCGCCTCGCTCTACGTCGGCCTGGCCGCGCTGCTGGACAACTCCGACGATCTGGCCGGACGCCGAGTCGGCCTGTTCAGCTACGGCTCGGGCAGCGTCGGCGAGTTCTTCACCGGCATCGTCCACCCCGACTACGCCCAGCACCGCCGCCGCGAGGCGACCCGGGCGGCACTGGACGCCCGTCAGCCGCTCGACATCCCCGCCTACCGGGAGCTGCACTCCGCCCACACCGAGAGCAGCCAGGACCGCGACACCCCACGGGTGACGTCCGGCCCGTTCCGGTTCAGCGGCATTCAGGGCCAGGCCCGCCACTACGAAGCAACCTGACCCTCCCGCTGGTCGAGCCTGTCGAGCCCCGTCCCGCGTGGACCGTTGGGGACGGTCCTTTTCGGTCCACCGGACCGCAGGACGGTGCTCTCCGTTCCACGGTCGGTTGAGCCGATCGGTGTCTTCGGCCACTGGTCGAGCTTGTCAAGACCCCTTCCCTCGATCCTCGCTGGTCGGACAATGAGACAAGCTCCACCAAGGGCTGAGCCCACACAGCCCGTGAATTCTTCATACTCACTACAGGAATTCACGGTAAGCTTCGGGTCTATGAGGGTCACCCCGTGATCAACCACACCACCCGGGAGCGAATCGACGCACTGCTGGACACATACCGCGACCTGGCGACTCGCCACCCCGAAGCGCTCCACCAGATCGCCCTGGCCGAACTTGCCGAGACCGTTCAGCAGTCGAACGCCATCGAGAACTCCACTCTCACCCTCGCCGAGACCGAGCAGGTTCTTGCCGGACGGCTGCCGTCCGGACGCCATGAGCTCCGCGAGATTTACGAGGCACGGAATCTGGCCGCGGTCACCTCCGACCTGCTGGCGAGCTCCGAGCCACTCTCGACCGATCTGATCCTGCGCTGGCACGGCATGTTGCTGGCGGGCATTCGCGATGATGCGGCCGGACGGTTCCGCCGCGCAGGTGAGTGGGTCCAGGTCGGCAATCATCTCGGTGCGAACCCGGAGTTCGCCTCCGGGCTGATCTCCGACGCGCTCACGCGCTATCGGGACGACGGCGCCTCCTCTCCCCTCGATGCGATCGCCCGGTTCCACTGCGAGTTCGAGGTGATCCACCCCTTCGTCGACGGCAACGGACGGATCGGGCGCGTCCTGATCAACAAGCAACTGCAGGACGCCGGTCTGCCCCCTGTCATCGTCCGGGCCAAGAACCGGCACACCGACTACTACCCGTTGCTGGACCACTACGCGGCCACCGACGCCCACGGCGGCATGACCCGGCTGCTGGCGTTGCTGCTGCTCGAATCGCTACACAAACGCATCGCACTGCTCACCAGCCGCCGCGTGGTGCGACTGGCGGACTGGGCGCGAGCCAACGGCGTCCGCGGCAATGTGGCGACCAACAAAGCCAAACGTCAGACGATCCCCGCCTTCCGGATCCGGGACCGCTGGATGATCGCCGAGGACCACCGGTGAGACACCGGTTGGCCGAGCCGTCACCCGGCGCGGGCACGTTGCACGGCGAGCGCGACCTGCACGCGGTTGCTGGCGTCCAGCTTGCCGAGCAGGCGGCTGACGTAGGTCTTGACCGTGGGCAGCGACAGGTAGAGCCGGTCGGCGATCTCCTGGTTGCCGAGGCCGTCGGCGATCAGCATCGCGACCTCGAGTTCACGCTCACTCAGGTCGGCGAGTTGGTCGGCGCCGTCCGGACGGGGCGCGCGGGCTGCCAGCTGTGCGACGCGTCGGAGCACCGCCGGCGTGAAGGGCATGGCACCCGCCGCGGCCTGCCGGACGGCGTCGGTCAGCTCCTCCGGTGGCGCGCTCTTCAGCAGGAAGCCCTGTGCGCCGGCGTCCAGCGCGTCGGCGATGAAGCCTTCGGTGTCGAACGAGGTGAGCGCCACCACGGCGGCGCCATGCCCGGCCGCGACGATCTCACGGGTGGCTGCGATCCCGTCCAGGACTGGCATCCGCAGGTCCATCAGCACCACGTCCGGACGCAGGGCGCCGACCGCCTGGACGCCGGCACGTCCGTCACCGGCCTCGCCGACGACCTCGATACCGGCGGCACCGTCGAGAATCATCCGTAGTCCGGCGCGGATCAGGGGTTCGTCGTCGACGAGCAGCAGGCGCACCGCCGGAAACGTTCGGGTCACGTCCATGGCACCCATGCTCGCAGCACGAACTCGCCGCTGTGGCGTCCGACCTCGAGGCGGCCACCGGCCAACTCGACCCGTTCGCGGAGGCCGACCAGCCCGTACCCGCCGGCAAGTCCGGATCCCGTGCCGACCGGGTTGCGGATTTCCGCCTGCGCGCCGTCGCCGGGCGTGCCGGTGATGGTGACGGCGACGGGCCGGCCCGGCGCATGCTTCACGGCATTGCCGACCCCCTCGGCGACGGCCCGCATCAGCGCTCTGGACGCCGACGGCGCGAGCTGGCTGAGCCGCCGGCGAGCGGCGGGTCAACGGTGAGCCGGACGTCCGCGCCCAACACCGCGATGACCGCCTCCAGGTCGTCCAGCGTCGGATCGGGCCGGACGTCGTGCTGGTCGTCCCGCAGCACGGTGAGCACGGCATGCAGTTCTTCGGACGCCGTCTGCGCCGACTGCTGGATGAGCCGTGCGGTCTCCTCGACGCGGCCCGGTCCACCGTCGGGGTGCACGGCCAACCCGCCCGCGTGCAGCGAGATCACCGAGAGCCGGTGCGAGAGGGTGTCGTGCATCTCGCGCGCGATCCGGGTGCGTTCGGCGAGCCGGGTGCCGGCCACCACCGCGGCCTGCTCCCGCTCCAGCGCCACGGCACGGTCCCGCAGCGACGCCACCAATGCCCGCCGCCGACCGACGGCGAGTCCGGCCATCGCCACGCCTCCGCCGACCAGCAGCGCACCGACGACCCCGAGCCACAACCCGTTGTCGATAGCGATGACCGTGACCTGCACCGCCAGCCAGGCGGCACCGACGGCGGCCAGCCAGCCGCGCCGGAGCCAGGACGCCACCGCACCCAGCGCGACCATGGCCGCGGGTAACGCGAGCGCGGACGCCGACGCCAGCGTGATGACTAGCGCCGCGACGCCGGCGCGGCGTCCGGGCCGGGCCCGGGCTCCGATCACCAGCGGCAGCAGCGCGACCGCGAGCAGCCCGAGGAACACCTCACCGAGCATGAGTGCGGCGACCCGGCCGGCGTCGGCCTCCGGAACGAGGTCCAGGTCGGGATGGCGCACCATCCAGGTGCCGATCTGCCCCAGCACGCCGACCACGAGGACGACCACCATCACCGCCGCCGTCCGGGCACCCCGCGGAATCCTCACCCGGCGCAATCTACCGATTGCGAGACAACCACCCTGTCGTCCGAAGGGATGACGATGAACGCGACCTTCGACGCTGGATGAGCCCCGATCGGCCGATCCCTGGCGGCGGGTGCCGGCGACCAGGGTTGAGGCCATGACAGTTCTCGTGACTTCCACGCCGTCCACAACTCCCGCCCCCGAGGCGCTGGCCTACTTCCAGCTGAGCCGGCGCACCCCCGGATGGTGGCGTCCGCTCGCCACCATCGGACTGTTCTGCCTCACCTACCTGGTTCTGGTGGTCGGGCTGATCATGCTGTGGTTGCTGCTGCCCGGCGCCGCGGAGGCGATGAGCGCCACCGACATCGACATGGCCGATCCGGCGCAGTCGGCGTTCCTCTGCCTGATGCTGGCCCTGTTCGTCCCGGCCGGACGTCTCACCGTCCGGATGCTCGGACGACCGGGCACCCTCGACTCGGTGGCGGGCAGGTTCCGCTGGGGTCTGTTCGTCCGCTCGGTCGCGCTGACCGCCGCACCCGTGCTGCTGCCGCTCGCCGTGATGTGGGTCGTCGATCCGGTGATGCCGGTGCTGTCCGAGAGGACCCTGGGACTGCTCGCGGTGGCCGTCCTGATCGTGCCGCTGCAGGCGGCCGGCGAGGAGTACCTGTTCCGTGGCGTGCTGATGCAGGCCGTCGGGCATTGGCTGCGTGCCCCGGTCTGGGGGCTCGTGATTTCGTTGCCGCTGTTCGTGCTGGGTCACGACTACGACGCGTGGGGGCTCGCCTCGGTCGGCGTCTTCGCGGCCGTCGCCACCTGGTTGACCTGGCGCACCGGCGGCCTGGAAGCCGCGATCGCTCTGCATGCGGTCAACAACATGCTCGCCTTCACGTTGGGCGCGTTCGGCATCGCCGACCTCAACGCGACGACCACCACCTGGGCGGACGCCCTGGTGTCGTCGGTCATCCCGATCGGATTCGCAGCGATGTTCGACTGGTGGTGGCGGCGCGGCGGCTGCCGCCGCTATTCCTCGGTGTAGCGTCAGGGCGCGGCGATAGCAGTGATGCCGGCTCGGTCGCGGTTGTCGCTGCGATACATCCCGTGGAGGCGATCCCCTGTGGCCGAGGCAAGGTCGGCGTATTCGAACGGGTTGTGGGCGGCGAACAGGGCGATCTCGGGATGGTCGGCGTGCAGTGCCCGCAGGCGATCCTGGTTGTACCGACGGTCGGCGAAGTCGGTGGTCACGATGAGCTGGAACACGGCCGGGCCCGGCCCACAGTGCCGAGTCGGCTGCTTGACCTCACGCGCGTCGAAGTAGGCGTCGCCGGCATTGAGGATCCATCCGTGCTCACTGTTGACGGCAATGCCGACATGGCCGCGGGTGTGGCCGACCAGTGGCACCATCAGGATTTCCTCGGGAAGACCGGTGAGCCCGCGCACCGCCTCGAAGCCGAACCAGTCCTCGCCGCCGGTGTGATAAGTCTGCCAGTTCGGGCTGTGTACCCACATCGGGGGCCGGTAGCGTCCCCTCGCCTTGACGCCCTTGCGCTCCTGCGCAGCGGCCAGCTCGGTCGCGTGCACATGCACGGTTGCCTGTGGGAAGTCGGACAGCCCTCCGACGTGGTCGAGGTCGAGATGGGTCTGGACGATGTGACGCACATCGGACGGCGAGTAGCCGAGATCCGCGATCTGGTGGATCGCCGCGAGGCTCGGGTCGAGCTTGGGCTTGGCATAGACCTTCGCGAACCCGAAGCCCAGCCGCGAGGTGATGTTCGCGTAGTCGGCTGTGCCCAGGCCCGTGTCGATCAGCACGAGTCCGGACGACGGTGTCTCGATCGCCAGGATGTGACAGACCAGGTGTTGCCCGAGCAGCGAGATCCCCTGGATCGACGCGCAGTTCAGGTGGTGGACCTTGAGTCCGGTCATGAGCCCCTCCTCACAATGAGTGATGCCTCATTATTGTTCAGCGAGGGCCCCAAACTCAATGGCCATTCATTATTAGCTAGGGTGGAGTCCGTGCCGAAGATCTCCGAAGAGCGCCGGCGGGAGCGCCGCAACCAGTACCTCGACGCCGCCCGGCGGTGCATCAGCCGAAGTGGGGTGCACGGAACGCGGATGGAGGACGTCACGTCCGAAGCCGGCCTGTCCTCCGGATCGATGTACCTGTACTTCGCCACCAAGGACGAACTCGTCAGAGCTGCGATCGACAGCTCGCTCCGCGAGCTCGAGGCGCTGGTCGCCGCGACCGTGAAACAGGTCGCCCCAGCCGGGCCCGCCCGCTTCCTGGAAGCCCTGCTGTCCCGGCTCGAACAGTTCGGCGGATCGGTGGACGAGGTCGATCTTTTTCGGCTGGGCGTTCAGGGCTGGGCGTACTCACAAACGGACGCCGAGGCCGCCCGCCTGATCAGCGAGAGCCACTCGAGGCTTCATGGTTCGTTCGCCGCGGCAGCCGAGGTATGGACGGACAACCCGGCCGGAATCTCGCCCATCGCCGACGCACTCCTGACTCAACTCACCGGGTTCGCGCTACGTCGCGGCGTGATCGGCAGCGGCAGCGCACAGGACCAGTTCGCCAGCACGACCGCTCTGGCGCTGGCACTCACCAACCGCTAAGCCTGCCCAGCCCCCCTGTTCATCAGGCGCCCGGGTCGGGACAAGGTTCGCCGCGTGGGCGAGCCCGCCGGCGCTAGGGTCACCGTCATGACGGACGCCGATCAGATCCCGATGACTCCCGAGCAGCGTGTGCAGCTATTCCTGGATGAGTACGACACCCACTGGCGCACCGCTCAACCGGGGTTCGACGTCCCCTTTGGTGTTGACACCCGCGCGGCGCGCACACTCTGGACAGAGATGATGGAGCAGATCGAGCGCGATCATTTCACTGCGACATCGAAGGTGAGACTTGTTGCGAAGGGCTTCGCGGTGATCAGGCCGATGCTGGGTGCCCAAGCGGAGCATGTTGCGAGCACCGAGGTGCGGGGCAGGAGTGCTCGCGTGAAGACTCGGAGCAATTTCGGGACCCCGACCGTCAACGAGTACAAGCTGCGGGCAGAGGACGATGACTGGAGGATCGAGTCGATCGACTACAGCATTCAGGCGTGGAAGGAGCCCTGAGCTTGTCAAGTTCTCTGTGTAAGTAGTTTCCGGTTTTAGTGGTTGTTGATGGCGTGTTCGAGGCCGAAGGCGATGCCGTCGGTCCAGTTGGCGATGGTGATGGGGTCGTCGGTTTCGTTGAGGCTGAGTGCTTCGGCGCAGGCGGGGGCGGCGGGGTCGCCGCTTTCGAGCCAGGCGGTGAGGCGTTGCATGGCCAGGAGCGCGTCGCCGATGGCTCGGCGGACGAGCTGCTCGGTCTGCTCGGTGTGCCCGGTCTGGTTGGTCATGAGGGGGCCGTTCATAGGTAGCGGGTGAGTCGGTCGGGGTAGGCCAGGGCGAGGGCGCCGAGTGCGGCTTTCCAGCCGTGTACGCCTGCTCCTTCGACGAGTCGGCCGGGGGCTTTGCGTTGGTTGCGGGGCAGGCCGGCTTCTTTGGCGCGTTGCCGGGCTCGTTTGTCCTCGATGTCGCGGATGGCGAGCCAGAGCAGCTTGATCACGGCGTCGTCGTTGGGGAAGTGGCCGCGGTTCTTGATGATCTTTCGGAGTTGGTAGTTCAACGATTCGATCGCGTTGGTGGTGTAGATGATCCGGCGTAGCTCGGGTGGGAAGGCCAGGAACGGGATGAACCGTTCCCACGCGTTCTCCCAGGTCGCGACCGTGGCCGGGTACTTGCGGCCCCACTCGGATTCGGTGAAGGCGAGGAGTTCGAGCTCGGCGGCCTCGCTGGTCGGGGCGGTGTAGATCGGTCGCAGCGCGGCGGCGACCTTCTTGCGGTCGGTGTAGCTGATGAACCGCATCGAGGCCCGGATCAAGTGGACAACGCAGGTTTGCACGGTTGCTTGCGGCCAGGTCGCCTCGATCGCTTCGGGGAAGCCGGTCAGGCCGTCGCAGCACACGATCAGGACGTCACGGATGCCGCGGTTACGCAGTTCGGCGCATACCCCGGCCCAGAACTTCGCGCCCTCGTTGGCCTGGACCCAGATCCCGAGGACGTGTTTCACGCCGTCGAGATCGACCCCGACCGCGACGTGAGCGGCCTTGTTGCGGACCTGGTGGCCGTCGCGGACCTTCACCACGAGCGCGTCGAGGTAGATGATCGGGTAGATCTCCTCCAACGGCCTGGCCTGCCACGCTTTGACCTCCTCGGCGACCGCGTCGGTGATGTTCGAGATGGTTTCGTGGGACAACTCGGTGCCGATCGTGCGGGCCAGGTGATGCTGGATGTCGCGCACCGTCATCCCGCCGGCGTAGAGGCTGATGATCATCTCGTCCAGGCCGCCGGCGCGGCGGGCGCCCTTGGGCACCAGGCGCGGCTCGAAGCTGCCGGTCCGGTCCCGCGGCGTCGCCAACGCGACGTCACCGACCTCGGTCGCGATCGTCTTCGGCGTGGTCCCGTTCCGGGCATTCGTCCCGTCACCGCGTTGGTGCTTGGCATAGCCCAGGTGATCGGTCAGCTCGGCCTGCAGACCGCGCTCCAGCACCGCCTTGATCATCTCCGGCAACAAGCCACCCTCACCGGTCAGCTGGAGATCACCGGTCTCGACACGGTCGAACACCGCATCCAACAGACCGGCCTGCACCATCTCCTCGACGGTCTCCCGCGCCGACGCCGGCGCCACCGGCGATCCGAACGGACCCGGCGCTGCCGCCTGCTCGTCCTTAGTCATAGTCATGGTCATACCTCTCATCGTTCGAGGAATCACTTACACAGACCATCTGACACGCCCGGAGCCCTTCGTCGACCCGAACACGATCAAGGAGAACGTGAGCCAGTGCTCGGCGGACGCACCCTTCAACGAGATGCCTGTCGAACAGGCCCCACTCGATGAGAACCACAACTTCACCGAGCGCGATGTCACGCGCGCCAGTGACGACGAAGCATCTCGCACCGAGATCACCCCGATCGGAGCCCTCGTGACCGCCACAGGGGTGCTGACGGTGCTGGACTTCGGCAGCGACAACGACGACGCGCTCCCCCTTGCGCGCACCGTCGAGCCGGGGTTCTACCCGGTGGACAGGGTCACCGCCTTCGGTCGCAACGCGGCCGTGCGAGTGCGATTCAGCGACGAGGTTCCCGCATCATGGCACCCGGCTTCCCCGCCCGACACGGGGCACGTGATCAGTGTTGACGCAGGGTGTGTGTGCGTCGTCGACTACGCCGGATATGCGGGCATGACCCAACGCGCCAAGGAGCGGGTCTACGACAGGTTCACCACGTTCGAAGGGCCCGCGGCTGCGGCCGAGTTCAAAGTGGGCCGTACGAACATGGGCATCGCGTGCGAGTCCGGCTACGGCGACGGCGGCTACCCGGCGTACTGGGGTGTGGACGCGCAGGGCCGCATCGCTCAACTGGTCATCGACTTTCTGGTGCTCGCCTCCCAAGACGATGACGGGATCTTGACCCACCTGTAGGCGAGCGACAGGATCCGAGCAAGCGCGGATGCCACACTCAGGCTCCCTGGTCCCACCAGTCGAGCACCCGCGTCGCCTGAAGAGTCGCCCCCGTCGACGGCTCGCCCTTGGGATGTCCTGGTGAAGCCAGACGTCACCAGCCAGTCGATGACCCTGCAGCCACGTGCCGTCGGGCTGCCGCTGGTCGCGGATGATCTCGACCGCGTCGGCCATCCGCACATCCGGCGCGGTGCCGTCCGCGAGGCCGGCGCCACCCCTTCCGACACCGCACGGACAGCACCTTCGTTTGCACTCTTCGTTGGCTTCGAGTCGGCTTTTTTCACCGCGCTGTCCTCGACCCGCTGGTTCGTTCGTCCTCCTTGTAGACGATGCCAACAGGGGCGTCGCCGACAGGAAGGAGGCCCGTCGTGGGCCGCTACACAACCATCACGAGACAGGGCGTGGTCAGGAGCACCCCGGAGGAGATCGTCGCGCTACTGGCCTCGTCAGCCGGGTATGCCGAGATCAATCCGTATCGCACGAGCGACCCGGGCCTCTCCATCGATCCGTTCGGCCCCGCGTCCGGCGTGGGAGCAGGCTTCGCGTTCAAAGGCAAGGACGGGAAGGGCACCCAGACTGTGGCTGCCGTGCGCCCCGATGGGATCGACTTCGATATCGACATGGGCGCGATGGGCAAGTCGCGCCAGACCATCGACCTCTCCCCGACGGGCAGCGGCGCCACGCAGGTCACCTGGAGCGCGAAGCTCGACTCCGGGCACAACCCCGTGCTGCGCATCTTCGGTCTGGTCGCGCAGAAGATCCTTGGCCCGAGCTGGAGACCGGCATCGCAAACCTCGCCGAACACGGCTGGCGCTGACCCACTCACCAGAAGACATCGTGCCCATACGATTGGCGCACGGTTCCAAGCGAAACAGACAAAAGGAACTCCCATGAAATACACGTTCTTCCTCTACAGCGACGAAGCCACCTACGCCGAGCAATCGGAAGCCGACATGCAGCAGGAACTCGCCGTGTTCGGCGCCTACATCGGCGCACTCCAAGAAGCCGGCGTGTTTGTCGCGACCGACTGGCTGCAGCCGACTGCGACGGCGACCACTGTGTCCATGCGCAACGGAGAAGCGGTGGTGCACGACGGCCCGTTCTCAGAGACGAAGGAGCAGCTCGGCGGCTACTTCATCATCGAAGCGCCCTCGCTCGACGTTGCCCTCGAATGGGCGAAGAGGTGCCCCGTCGCCCACTACGGCAAGGTCGAGGTGCGCGCCTCGGCCATCGGCGGCTGAGCACGCTCGTGTCGAACAGCGGTGGGCCGAGCACCCATGACGTCCTCCTCGGAGTCGTCGTGGAGGATCGTGCTCGGCTCGTCGGCGCGCTCACGCGCTGGTGCGGCGACCTGCAACTCGCCGAGGACGGGTTCAGTGAGGCGGTCGAAGCTGCGCTCACGACGTGGCCGACGAATCCGCCGACCAATCCCCAGGCATGGCTGATCACCGCAGCCCGCAACAGGATCCGCGACACACTCCGTTCCGCCGCACACAGAACGTCGACCACCCTCACTGTCGAAGCAGGCGGCTCGCTCGAAGCGGAGCTGACTCCGAGCAGGGACGACACACTCGCGCTCCTGTTTGCCTGCGCGCATCCGGCCCTTGACCGGAGCGTCCATGCGCCGCTGATCCTGCAGGTCGCGCTCGGAGTGCACACCGCTGACATCGCGACGGCATTCGCGCTGCCCGTTGCCACGCTCGCAAAGCGGCTGGTGCGGGCGAAGCAGAAGCTGCGAGCGAATCGTGCGTCCTTCGAAGTTCCCGAACGGATCGACCACGACCGCGTCGAAGCTGTGCTCGACGCGATTTACGCCGCCTACTGTGTCGATTGGCTCCGAATCGCTCCCGCCGGCGCCACGGACCTCATCGTTGAGGAAGCCATCCACGCCAGCCAGCTACTGCTCCGCGAGTGCCCGGAAAACCACGAAGTGCGCGGGCTCGCTTCACTCCTGCTGTTCCTGCACTCGCGCGACACCGTACGGGTCGTGAACGAAATGCTCGTTCCCCTCGAGGAACAAGACCACGCGGAATGGGATCATCACCTCATCACGCGGGGGAACCATATCCTGCGCGATGGTCTGGACTTTCCCCGATCGCGCACCCCGGGCCCCTATGAGCTACAGGCCGCTATCCAATCGGCCCACGCAACGAGCGCATCGGGGGAGACTCCTTGGCCGATCATCGCCCAGCTCTACGACGCGCTAGTTGCCGAAACGCCCAGCATGGGTGCCCAGGTCGCACGAGCCGTCGCCATCGCCCGCGCAAGCGACAACGGTGTCGGCTTGGCGATACTCGATGCCCTCCCCCGGCTATATCCGACAATCGACGCCTTTCAGGCGTTCCACGCGGCGAGAGGAGCCCTCTTGCGACACCTCGGAGACACCGAAGCCGCTGCTGAGGCTTTGAAACTGGCTCACGATCTGTGCACCGATCTCCCCAGTCGGAACTACCTGCGCTCGTACATCGACCGGCTGACGCCCACGCTCGGCCAATAGCCCCCGACACTCCGGCTGCGTATGTCGTTGCCTCGGATCGGGACCTCCGCTTGCGGGGTGCATGGCGGGCACACGCCGAAGGCAGGGAACTCCCGCGCCATCCGATAGACAGGATATGCGCGTGCCCTGATATCATGAGGTGTGAGGTGGGCGGTTGAGTTCTCCGAGGAAGTGCGCGCGCCTGGTACGTGGGGCTGAGCCCCGCCGGCAAGGCAGCGGCCGATCGCATCCTTGAGCGGCTGGCCTCCCAGGGCAGCATGCTGCGGATGCCACACTCACGCTCCCCGGGCGACGGGCTGCGCGCGCTGTGATTCTCGTGCGAGAACGTCAACCGACGCATCACCTACGTGCTTGAGCCCGATCGCCAGGCCGTGACGTTGACGACGTTCCGCAAGCAGCGTCAGAACGAGCGAGCTGAGGTTCTGAGGGCCCGACGCGCACAGGCGGCACGCAAGGCCACCGGCAACACCGATAAGAAGGGGAGACAGCGATGAGCACCACCACGTCGTGGGAGCAGGTTCGGGATGAGTCCCTGGCCGCCATGTCTGAGACCGAGCGGGCCGAGTACGACGCGGCCTCCATCGAGGCCGAGGCCCGGTTGCAACTCGCAGAGCTGGTCTACAACGCCCGGACCGCGGCCGGACTCTCCCAGACCGAACTAGCCCGGCGGGCAGGTACTCGTCAGTCCGTCATCTCCGCCATCGAGAACGGAGCCCAGGCCCCCGGCGGCATCATGCTGGCACGCATCGCCCACGCTCTCGGTGGAACCCTGGGCATCAACACCGCCGCCTGAGTGTTGTCTCGGGCTCACCGCCATGTCGGCCCAGCGGCCAGGACGCTGACGCTCAGCCAGTGGACGACACGGTGGGACGGTGGGCTCACTCCTCTGCCAGCGAACTCTCGCCTTCGTTGGAACCAGGCGTCGTGGGCTCTCCGGAACTCGGCTGGCTCACAATCACTTCGATCTCGTTGTTACCTTCTTCGCGCAAGAACTGGTTGACAAGTGCTACTACCCCTTGCACTACACCTAGAAGCACGTCCGCAGCGGCCAGGTCCGAGACTGGGGCTGCGCCAGGATCCAGGGCATCACGAATTAGGAATCGAAGTTCACGCTTTGAGGCATTCAGCGTTCCCATGTCGTCACTTCCGGCTGGGTCCGCGATAACTGTCCAGTCGTCCACGGTTACTCGATAGGCAGTCGCAATCTGGACGGTTACGCGGTGTTTGTCCTGATTGCTCATCCGTCGCAAGTAGCCAGCCCAGTCAGCCCCTTGAAATGGCTGCACCGCATGAATCCACTCCCTGTGGGTGGCATTTACCCCCTCTAGCCAGCGACCTTTCAGTGCATCGCGCCACTGACCGTTTGTCTCGGCGAGTGAAAACTGCGAGTGCAGGTTCGGTTTTCCCGAGTCACACCATGACGCTAGATGCACACAAAGATCGAGTGCAGCTCGCGCATGATGAAGAAGCTCGCTCGCAATAACGCTGAGTCGGTTTTCTACCTCGATCTGCTCTGCGCGCAACCCTGGAAAGTCCATGCGAGGCTGGCCTGCGCGGTCGACTTTGATGGACACATGACTCCTCCATTGGGAGGGGAGTTGCCGACTCAGCTCCATGAATGCCCCAAACCGGGCGCCAGCTGCGACCGCTCTCACTGCCGCCCAGGTGTACGTTGGATTAGGCTCGGTCAACACGATCTCGAACTCGACAGGCGCCCTGCGGCGAACCGCGTCGATCAGCGAACCGTCACTCATGAGCGGAGTCTGCCACCCAGTTCAAGTGGCCGCCGCGTCTCTCAACTCGCGAGGACCGGACCGCAGCGAGCGCCAGCGAGCGAGGACACGGACCGCAGCGTGCGCGGCGAAGCCGCGCCTTGATGGAATAGAGCCAAACTCAGCACTTGTACCAGGGGGGCGCTAGGCCGTACGCGGCCATGAGCGCGGCTCGTTCCCGGTAGCGCTTCGAGGCTATGAGCTTGCGATGCTCAGGGTGCGTCATGGCCAGGTGGGCCGCGGGAGGCGCCTTCAGGTACTCCGCCACAGGGCAGATCGCAATATGTCGACAGCGGTCGACGACCCCGTTGCAGTGCGTACAGAGGTAGCCACGAACCAGGCCCGTGTAGTGGTCATGGTCGAGCACTCGGGACGGCCGGCCATGGCAAAGTGAGCAACTGTCTCCCAGGGCAGTAGCTACCGCGTACCTGGCCCGATCCATAGGACGGGGAGAGTCGGGATTCTGGTAGCCGGGCCAGTGGCCAACCGCCCGAGGGCACTGCTGACTGCGCGGGATGCGTGTGGGGTCGAGGAAAGCCCCTGCTACCTTGAGCCGAACCGCGTGGCCGTCGCAGACATACGCCATTGAGCGTTTACTTCCCTCGCCACGCACAAGGTGATGGAGTGAGTCGGCGCCAAGTCGCGCCGCCGGCATCGGGTGGAACAGACCCGACCAAAGGTCACAAGGGGGTGCCTCACGCGGATCGAACGGGTCTAGACCCTCCATGTGGGCAAGTCTCCCCCAGCTGGCCCAGATCAGATTCCAACGGCGAGCAAAAGGAAGTTCTTCCAATGACGCCGCCAACGGATATCGAGAAGCAGCCCGATCAGACGCACCGGTAGCGCGTTGATGGATGTAGATCCGCAAGCCCTGTACGTCATGGCCATGCAGCCAGAGTTGGTCGCGGACGGCAACTCGAATGTCCGCAAAGTCTCGGCAGACAAGTGGATCGTCAATGCCGGGCACAACTACCTGGAACCCTTCGTCGGAGTCCCTCGTCGTAGTGACGCGGATGTCCATGGTGGAAAGATCAGGCTGCCTGCGACCACGCATGCTGGAACCACTCCCGCGACGCCTCTACTTGGCGGGCCTCCGCCGTGTCGTCCCTACGAGCATGCAGCAACTCTTGAGCTAGTACATCCGGCGGAAGTGATGCATGATCCGCGCTGCTGAGACCGATGAAGAGGTCCGCATCATTGATTAGAAAGAAGCCAAACCCTGAGGTCGGCCCGAGCGTGCGTCGCTCGATCGTCAACCCCTGGACGCGCTCCAGGTCCTCCTTAAGGGACAGGAACTGATGGTCGAAGTCATCCGCCGCTGGGACCAGCAGGCGGATTCGACCGGTGGGGACGGGGTCGAGGCCAGCAACCACACGCGCCAGCGGCTCCCGCATCGCAGCGACAATCAGTCGCGCATTTGGCGCCCAAGCGTCGATCGTCAGGTCGCCGGAACGTGCGGCGGCCGCCACCACTGTGAACAGCGAACTGGATGCCGGCGGCTCCGCCACGTAGACGCCGCTTCCGTGGCGGGTGTACACGAGGCCCTGCTCACGCAGCTGGGTGATCGCCTGGTAGGCGGTCATCTTCGCAACCTCGTACCGTGCCGCCAACTCGTTCTGCGACGGCAGCCTGTCCCCTGGCCGATACTCCCCCGCTGCGATGCGCGCGCGCAGGTCGTCAGCGATCCGGTCCGCGAGGCGACCGGTTGACGTCTGATCGCCTGGAGCCATGCGGAGAGTCTAGAAGTCTTGCCCATCCCGGACGCCGCACATCTAGCCACCCTTGACCCTGTTTAGATCAGTTGTGCATAGTGTTTGGAATAGTGATGGTCACTGCTTAGAACACTAGGAGGATGCGATGGGCATCAGGGGACCGTTCCAGGTGGACTTCGATGAGCACTTCCCGCACGGCGTCGGCGTCGTGGGAAGCGTCAGCGTGCAGCGAGACTTTGACCGGTCGAGCGGCGAGAACACCGTGCAGCAGATCGACGCCGCGACCGGCAAGCGGGTGTGGGTGGTCAACGTGATGGACTTCGACCCGGAAGCGCGCGAGCGCACGTTCAAGGTGAAGATCCTCGCCGACGTCCAGCCGGTTCCGCCGGCAGAGATCGCGGGTCTGCCGATCCGCCCGGTCCGGTTGGAGGGACTGGCGGTCACCCCGTACCTCAAGGAGGCCGCGGGACGGCCGCGGATCGCGTACTCGGTTCGGGCGACGGGTCTGGCTGAGGTCCGTCGTGGCGATGGCAAGGCGGCCTGACATGCGCGAGTTCGCTCGTGCGCTGCGTCGTGAACTGGTGTGGTGGCTGGGCGGGTTCGCCCGGCTGCTGCGCCGCCACCCCGCAGGTCTGCTCGGTCTGGCCGGCGTTGGGCTCCTGTCGTGGGCAATCGGCATCGACCTCACCGGCTTCTGGCTGGTGATCGGCGGCCTGCTTGGCCTGGCTGCGTGGTGCCGGCTCTGGCCGTCGTCGTTCGCCCGGTTCGTAGCTGAACCGCTGCGACGCCGTCGGATCAAGCGTCGCGTGCAGCATCTGTGGCCCTCGCTGATGGATGCGTGCGGGCTGGTGTCGACGGATCGGTCGGGCGCCGCCGCGAATCGCAGGACGCCGACGCTCCACCGACTGCGGTGGGACCGGAACGGCAACCTCACCGCGGCCGTGGCCCTGGTGTCGGGCCAGACCGTCTCTGACGTGGAAGCGGCGGCTGATCGGCTCCGGACTGCGGTGGACGCGCGGACGCTGCGCGTGGTGCCGAACGATCGGCGGACGGGTTGCCAGCTCGTGTGGTCGTACACCGACTCGCTGGCCGGCATGGTCGACTTCATCGGTCCGAACCCGGTGGCGGATGGCTGCCCGATCGACACGGTTCTGATCGGCCGCGCCGAGTCCGGTGCCCCGTTCTGGCTGGATCTGCGCGTCTCCACTCTCACGGTCGGCGTGACCGGAGCGGGCAAGGCGTCGGTCATGTGGAACGTGATCCTCGGCCAGGCGCCTAACATCCGCTCGGGGTTGGTCGAGTACCACGGCGCCGACTTGAAGGGGTCGATGGAACTGACCATGGGTGCCGCCCTCCCTGTTCACGCGCCTGGCTCGCACGTCGGCGGAGGCGGCATTCATGCTGGAGGAAGCAGCGGCCGCCTGTGAGGCGCGAGCGTCCCGGCTGGCCGGCGTGGTTCGGCAGCACCAACCCACGCGCACCGACCCGATCGTGATCGTCTTGATCGACGAGCTCGCCGTGCTGATCGCCTACGAGACGGATCGTGACCTGCTGAGGCGGATCGACGCCGCGCTGCGACGCATTCTCGCGATTGGTCGAGCGGTCGGCTACCACGTGTTCGCCTTCGTCCAGGATCCCCGCAAGGAGACGATCGGCATGCGGCACATGTTTCCGCAGAAGGTGTCGCTGCGCCTGGACGAGGCGTCCGAGGTCAACATGGTGCTCGGCGAGGGTGCGCGTCGGCGTGGCGCCCAGGCTCACCAGATCAGCCGTTCCACGCCTGGTGTGGGGTATGCGATCGGCGAGACCGGCGATGTGCGGCGGTTCCGGGCCGCGTTCGTGAGTGATGCGCTGATCCGGCTGATCGCCTCCACGCATCCCGCGCCGCGGCAACGACCAATCGTCATGCCGGATTCCCCGGAGAAGCCGCAGGGGCCCAGTCGCGGCCGCAGTCGCAGGCAGGGGGACGCAGCATGACGAGCGTGACAGCCGACAGGCTGCTGCAGTTCTTGCGGATGGAGTACCGAGCCATCGTGGTCCAAGACGTCGAGGACAACTGGCGGTGCCCCTCCTGGACGACCCGTGCGGCCTCCGGTGAGGGAGTCGAGCCCAGCCCGGCCCTGTGCGGTGCCTGCCCGGTCAGGCCCGAGTGCCTGATGACGGCCATGGTCGTGGACGACCCGGCACCGCTGCGGGGCGGTGTGTGACCCGCGAGGCTCGTACGGCGGCGTTCCTCGCCATCGAGCAGGACGCCTTCAAACTGGACGACTGGTTGCGCGCACGCTCGCAAGAACTACGCCGGGTGGCGTGATGCTCACCGCAGTCGGGCAGATCACGGCGATCATGGCCAGAGAACTGGCCGAAGCAGAGGGCGTCTGCGCTCGTCCCCAGCTGCGTCGAGTGACCGACCGCGAAACCGGAAGCGTCACACGAGTCGCCCTGGCGTGCGGCTCGACCCGTGAGTCGGTGTGCCCGGCATGCGCGGCCAAGGCGCGGCGCCTGAGGATGCAGCAGTGCGCCGAAGGCTGGCACCGCACCGACGAGCCCGAGCGCGATACCGGCGGTATCAGCGCCAGCACAACCGACGACGGCGATACCGCCAGTATCAGCGATGAAGCTGGGAGTGATACCGGCGGTATCACCAGGGGCCGGCGGGTGCGATCGACCAAGCGTCGCCAGAACGTTCCGGAGCTGCCACACGTGCCGATGAGCAGCCGGACGATTGGTGTGGTGTTCCACGGCAAGGATGGTCGCGAGTACCGGCCGTCGATGTTCCTGACCCTGACCCTGCCGTCGTACGGTGCGATCCGTGACGGGGCACCGGTCAGCCCGGGAACCTACGACTACCGACGAGCCGCCCTGGACGCCATGCTGTTCCCCCGGTTGATCGATCAGTTCTGGAAGACACTGCGGCGAACGGCCGGATTCGATGTGCAGTACTTCTCGGCCGTCGAGCCGCAACGGCGCCTCGCGCCCCACCTGCACGCCGCCGTTCGAGGAGCGATCCCGCGCAGGCTCCTGCGACAGGTCGTTGCCGCCACCTACCTGCAGGTCTGGTGGCCGGCCTCCGATCAGCCGCTGTACACCGGCCGGCTGCCACGCTGGAGCGGGACCGATTACGTCGACCCCGACACCGGCGAAGTCCTGCCGAGCTGGGCCCAGGCCCTCGACCACATCGACAACGATTCGTTGGCTCGGCCGGCACACGTCATGCGGTTCGGCGCGCAGCTCGACGTTCAGGGCATCCTGCGGGGGCAGCCGGACGCCGACCGAGCGATCAGGTACCTGACGAAGTACATCACCAAGGACATTGCCGGCACCCACGACGACGTCCAGGACGATCGGCACCAGGCCCACGTTGACCGGCTGCATCGAGAGCTCCGCTACCTGCCGTGCTCGGAACGGTGTGCCAACTGGCTGCGCTACGGGATCCAGCCCAAGGACGCCGGCCCCAATCTGGATCCAGGCTTCTGCGACGGGAAGGCGCACCGCCGCGAGCATCTGGGCCTCGGGGGCCGGCGCGTCCTGCTCTCCCGCAAATGGTCCTCCAAGACCCTCGCCCGGCACCGTGCCGATCGAGCGGACGTCGTCCGGGCTGCACTCGAGTCGGCGGGCATCGTCGCTCCGGACACCGAACGCATGTCCGCAGACGTGCACGCCTCGGACGGCCGGCCACGATTCGTCTGGGAACCGATTGAGCGAGACCACGGCACCTACGCCCAGGTCGTCATGCTTGCCGTCGCGGAGCGTCGGCGCTGGCGGGCCGAGTACGACACCGCCCGCACGATTCAGCAACCCCGTTCAGCAATGCCGCCGTGACCGCAGACCGCTTCGCCCTCCCCGACCAACTGCCCATCCGTGGGTCAGGGCTGAGCCGTCCAGGGTGAGCGAAGCGAATCACGAAGTGACACGAAGTGCCCTTGACGGGGCAGGCCTGACCCACCATTCCCTCCCAACGTCGGGGAGGGCGAAGCACACGAAAGGAGAAGTGACGATGACTGTAGATGAGTCGTTGCCGGCGCTGCTGACCTCGGCCGAGGTTGCTGCCTGGCTCAAAGTGAACCGCTCGACACTGAGCCGCTGGCGAACCGACGGTGTGGGCCCGAGGGTCACCTGGCTGTCGGGGTCGATCCCGCGGTACCAACGTCAGCATGTGACCGCGTGGCTGCAGAGGGCTGCATCGTGACCATACGGAAAGAACCGTCGGGCCGGTGGCGCGCCGTGCTGAAGTCGGGTCGCAGCTACGTCGCCGGAAAGACCTTCGACACTCGGCGCGAGGCAGCTTCGTGGCTTGCGCGGGAGCGCGCGGCCCTCGCCGGCGGCGTCGATCCTCGGGTGGGGCGCGTCACCGTTGAGAAGCTGCTCCCCCAGTGGCTGGACGAACGTCGCGCGTCCGTGGCGGCCAAGACCCTCATCGCGGACACGGCGGTCCCCCGGCTGACGCCGATGTCTCTGCTGCGGATGGCCATCAATCGGGTCAGTGACCGCGAGATCATGCGCGCGCTGGTCGCCCTGAAACGGGCCGGCCTGGCCGAATCCTCGATCAAGCGCCACCGCGCATCACTGTCGACGTTCTTCGCCTGGGCGGTCCGCGAGCGCCTGGTGGTGGCCAACCCGGTCACAAGTACGCGTGTTCCCCGTGACAACAAGCCACGCGTGGAGATGCAACCCTTCAGCGAGCCCGAGTTGGACGACTTCATCGCACGCGCGGCCGTCCGAAGCGCGCACCTCGCCGATGTGCTCCTGGTTGACGCCTGGACCGGACTCCGCTGGTCGGAACTGCGCGCCATCAGGGTTCGAGACTTCGTGGAGCTGCCGATGCCGATGCTGGTGGTCCAGGTGGCGAAGCCCGAGGGAGTGAACCTCAAGGCGCCCAAGTCGGGGCACGCCTCGATCGCGACGACGAACCTGTACCTGCACCACCTGGGCACTGCCGCGGATCTGGCCGTCTGAATGCGTCGGGGACGCCGGGGGCACACAACAGGGCATCAGCGACGAACGAAGGGAGCTGGGTGGCGATGAATCCGCCTGAAACACCTAGCCAGAGGCCGAATAGGTCTGGTGGAGCTAAGGGGATTCGAACCCCTGACCTTCTCATTGCGAACGAGACGCGCTACCAACTGCGCCATAGCCCCAGGTGCTCAACGAGCAGGGACGACTTTAGCACCCCTGCGCCGATGCTTCATCTTGGCCGGACGCCGTCACTCCCCGACCGCGCGGCGCTGGTCGCCGTCGTCCTCGATCTGGCTCGGCAGCGGTTCGGCGGTGACCGGCAGCCCGCTGGCTGGCACGATCGCGGGCGCGGACAGATCGATCGTGCGGACGGTCCGGGGCGCCAGCGGCTTGGATACGTACGTCGGCGCGGTGATCGGGATCGGATCCCACAATGAACCCGGCCGGGAGATCGGCGCGGACAGCTCGATGGAAGCCTCCGCGGCGCCCTCGTCCTGGGACAGGACGGCGATCGCAACGGTCTTCTCGTCGCCGGCCTCACGGACGCGCCGCGCCCGGGCGTCCAGGTCACGCCGCATCACCCGGACGCTGAACCGCGCGACGACCAGGAAGACCAGCACCAGGGCTGCCGGCACGATCGGCATCCACCAGTCCAGCACGCCCAGGGCGGCCTGGCACACTGACCGCAAACAGCACCAGCGTGAGCACCATCAGCACCCGCCGACGACGAGTTGCCGCCTGGCGGTCGATCTGGGCAAGCTCGTACAGCGCGGCACGCCGGGTTAGCGGCGTCGACACAACCGCCGCACCCTCGTCGGCGTCGGCCAGCGAGACACCGGGCCGGACGATCGTCACGGTCGCCGAGAACGGCGCCGCCGGATCGATCTCGTCGAGCGCGGGATCAGCCTGCCGTCGTAGGAAGTAGGGCACGAGGTACACCAACCACGCCACGGCGATCACGCCGAAAATCACTCCCGTCAAGCCCACACCCGGCACGCTACGGGGCCTCATCGGCGTGTCGTCGGAGCAGCCCCGGAGTGTCGCCTCATCATCGACGAATCCGGCTGTGATCAGGTCTGATCGTCCAGGCGGGCGACCAGACCGGCACCGACCTCTTCGACATGCAGCGCGAACATCGCATGGTCACGCCAGTCGCCGTCGACGTGCATGTAGCGCTCCCGGGTGCCCTCGTAGCGAAAACCCAGCTTCTCCACCACGCGCAGGCTACGGACATTCTCGGGCCGGATGGCAACCTCGATGCGATGCAGTCGCAAGGTGAAGAAGCAGTGATCGGCGGCCATCGCGAGCGCCAGTGGAATGATCCGGCGTCCGGCCCAGCGTTCATCAACCCAGTACCCGGCCTGAGCCCAGCCGGCCGAACCGTGGGTGATGCCCGAGATGGTCAACTGGCCGGCAAGCACCGGACGGCGTTGCTCCGGCGGCAGGTACTCCACCGCGAACGGCAACATGGTGCCCAGCCGCGCCCGGCGGTTGAACTGCCGCACCATGCCGCCGAAGGTCAACGGCGCTTCGATGGAGTCGCGTGGCCGGGTGGCGTCCCATGGCCGGGTCCAGTGGCTGTTGCGGCGACGCAACTCGTCCCAACCGGCCCGATCCGACAGCCGCCAGGGCCGCAGCGTCACCGGGCCGTGGCTGAGCCGGACGGGCCACCCGGCACTCATGTGCGGGCCGGTGTCAGCATCCACACCTCGACATCGGAGTTGGCCGGGACCAGAGCGGTGCCCCGAGGCAACACGATCAGCGTGTCGGCCCGTGCCACATCGCGGGCACTGTCGGAGCCCAGGTCACCGGCGGGTTCCACCCCCCGGTCGGTGGCAACCGCAGGAATCAACTCGGTCGCGTCGGCCCGGCTGTGCAGCGCCACGCGGGCCGGCAGCACCCGCGTCTGCGGCAACTCGTCCGGCTCGCCCTGCAGCCGGTTGAGCGCCGGACGGACGAACGCGTGATAGCCGACGAAGGCCGGCCAGACCCCGGCGGGCAACGCGATGACCGGCGTCCGATCGTCGCCGACAAGGGCGAATGCGTGGTCGCCGCCCGGGTGGACCGCGACGTGGCGCACGGTGAGTTCGCCGAGTCGGGCGAGGACGTCGGGCAGTGCCCCGTCGAGCCCGCCTATCACCACGATCAGATCGGCCCGGATCAGCTGATCGGTGAGCGCTTCGGTGATGACGGCGGCGTCGTCGGCGAAGGTGCCGGCCGCGAACACTTGGGTGCCGTCGGCCTTCGCGGCCGCGGCGATCAGGCTGGTGGTGGCGTCGTGGTGCTGCGCGCGCGAGGTCAGCGGCAGACCCGGCGGCACCAGGTCGGAGCCGATGGTCAGCACCGCCACCCGCGGCGGTTGACGGACCAGCACCTTGTCGAGTCCGATCTGCGCCAGCAGGCCGATCGCGCCGGCGTCAAGGACGACCCCGTGCTCGAGCAGCCGGGTTCCGTTGGCGATGTCGGACCCCGCAGGTCGCAGATGCTGACCCACGGTGACCGAAGCCTCGATCCGCACCTCCGTGTCGCCACCGTCGGTCCGGTCGAGGCCGATCACAGCGTCCGCGCCCTCGGGGAGCGGCGCTCCGGGCGCCACCCGGACAGCGGTGTGCTCCAGCAGTGGGGCCCCGCGGTAGACCGGCGAGTCCAGGGTGTCGAGCACCGGCAGCCGAACCGGGTCGGCTGGGCGCGCGGACGCCAGATCGGCGGCCCGGACGGCGTAGCCGGCGACGGACGCGCTGGTGAAGGTGGGCAGGTCGATGTCGGCGACGATCTCTTCGCAGAGCCGCCGGCCGAAGGCGTCCAGAATTCCCAGCCCGATCGGCGGCAACGGCTCGATGACAGCCAGCAGTTCCTCGCGGTAGCCGGCCAGTTCCAGCGGCTCGGACGACGCCGGCACCGTCTCGGTGGACACCGCTTCATGGGTCTGCTCGACCGGGGCCGCAGCCCGCTTCTTCCGTCCGAAAAGCGCCATGGCACTTACCATAGGACAATGCCCGCGGCCGACCTGTCGAACCCTCCGGGCCGCGCCGAGACCGATGCCGTGCGGTCAGCCAAGGCCGAGCTCCGCAGGCAGATCCGAGCGGCGCGGGCCACTCCCGAGCCTCGCGCCGCAAGTCGGGCCCGGACGGCCCTCGCCCTGGGCCTCTGCACCGGGCACCGGACCATCGCGCTCTATGCGTCGGCCGCAGACGAGCCGGACACCTGGCCGCTGATCGACGCCCTGCACGCGACCGGCTGCACGGTGCTGCTCCCCCGGCTCGGACGCCGCTCCGACGGCTCGGTCCGGCGCAGCCCGGACTGGGCCGAGTACACCGGACGGGACCACCTGCGGCCCGGCTATGCCGGCATCCTGGAGCCGATCGGGCCGGAACTCGGCGGCGACGCGCTGGGTGCGGCGTCCCTGGTCTGGTGCGCGGGTCTGGCCGCTACCCCGTCGGGTGACCGGCTCGGCACCGGCGGCGGCTGGTACGACCGGGCCCTGCCGCTGGCCGCGGCGGACGCCCTGAGCGCTGTGCTGCTGCGCGACTCCGAAGTGCTCCCCGTGCTCCCGGTCGAGCCCTTCGACCAGCCGGTCGGAGCGATCGTGACCGAAGCCCGGGTGCTGCGGGCGCCCGGCCGTAGCGGGCGTCCGCGGAATATCTGAGGGCCGCTGGTCATTGCTGGGACAGCGCTGATTCCGCCCGTGGGGCATTAGAATGCCTCCGGTTCGTCCGCCGTCGTCCTTGGAAGTTGCCGATGCCCACCTATCAATACCGTTGCCCGGATTGCGAGTCGCAACTCGAAGTCGTCCAGAAGTTCACCGACGATCCGCTGACCGAGTGCCCCAGCTGTGGAGGTTCGCTGCGCAAGGTGTTCAGCGCGGTCGGCGTGGTGTTCAAGGGCTCCGGCTTCTACGCCACCGACAGCCGAGCCGCGAAGAAGAAGTCCGGCAGCTCCTCCAGTTCGGGCACGACCGACAGCAAGCCCAGCAGCGGCGACAGCAAGACCGGCGACAGCAAATCCACCAGCGCCACCTCCGGCGGGGACAAGAAGCCGGCCCCCAGCGGGTCCTCCAGCACCGGGGCACCAGCCGCCTGATTCGAGATCGGCGAGGGATCTCTCCATCGGACGGCGATGTCGAGATCGCCCTGCCCGGGTCGAGGTCGCCGCTTGCCGCGTTGTCGAGATCGCCCCGCCCGGGTCGAGGTCGCCGGCTCCGGGGCGACGAGGTCAGCCAGAGCGGGCGGGTTGATCAGGGGTGCCGACGATTCTGACCACTTTCGTCCCGGTGGGCGTCTACTGCGGACGTGAAAGCCTTCCGATCGAGAGTGCGGCGTATCGCCCGCCGATACCGACGGGTGTGCGCCGCCGTCCTGGCGGGGCTTGCGGTGTGGGCCGCTCTGAGCGTGCTGAGACCACCCGGACCCGTGACGACGACAGCGCTGGTCGCTGTCCGAGCGCTGCCGGGCGGGCAGACGGTGAGCGCCGACGACGTCGCTGTTCGACAGCTCCCGCTGGACGCGGTTCCCGCCGACTTCCTGCACGACCCCGGGCAGGCGATCGGCCGTCCACTCACGGTGCCGGTGCCGGCCGGCGCGGTGCTGCTGCCCGCGTCCGTGGTGAACCGCGAGGCACTGGCTGGTCCCGGCCTAGCGGTACTGCCGGTCACCCTCACCTCCACCGCGGTCGGGTTGATCGAGGTGGGCGACCGCATCGACCTGCTCGGCGCCGACGCCGATTCCGACGCGGTGCTGGTGGCCTCCGCAGCCCGGGTAGTCGCAGTGCTGACCGCACCCGGCAGTTCCTCGCCGCTGTCGCCGGTGCAGGCGTCCGGCCCGGTGCTGCTGGTTGAGGTGAGACCGGCGAACCTTCCCCGGGTCGCGGCGGCCGCGGCCCGCGGTCCCCTCGGCTTCGGCTTACGCTGACTGCCACCTCAGGGCACACCCAGGCGGAGCGGTCGATCGTGCACGCCAAAGACGGCGCCGGCCGCCGCCGGGTCTACCCAGGCGGAGCCGCCGGCGCCGCTCGTCCGACGCTGTCCACCACTGCGAACGACAGAACCGCGTGCCCTGCCGTTGACTACATTCGCGAGAGCACGGCTCACCCTGCCCCTACATCTGGGGGCCGGCCGTGATCGAAGGGAATGGCAATGATCCAAGGCTTCAAAGACTTTCTGCTCCGCGGCAATCTGATCGACATCGCCGTTGCGTTCATCATCGGCGGCGCCTTCGCCACCGTGACCACCGCGTTCACCCGGGTCGTCGTCGAACTGCTGGCGATGATGGGCGGCGCACCCAACTTCGACTCCTGGCAGCCGTTCGGGATGAGCTCCGTCGGCCCGTTCCTGACCGCCCTGGTGGCGTTCGTGATCATGGCCTTCGTGGTCTACTTCGGCATCGTCGTGCCCTACGAGCGGTTGAAGAAGCTGACCGAGAAGCCCACCGAGACTGAGCCGGGCGCCCCGACCACCGAGGAGCTTCTCGCCGAGATCCGGGACCTGCTCAAGAAGGACTGAGCCGAACCACCGAGCTGGTTGAGCGTGCCGAGACCCCTTGTCAGCGAAGTCTCGCCGGGGTCTCGGCGCGCTCGACCGACCAGGACCAGAGCGGTCGGCTCGACCCGCGCCGGTTCAGACGCCGTGGTGAGGCGGCACTTCGTGCAACAACCGACGCTCGTCGGCCGTCAACGGTCGATCCGTGGCCGGCGCCGCACGGCGGCCGAACAGGCCGAGGTCAGCCTGCAGTCGCTGCAGCAGCGCAATCAGCCGGGCACTCCCCACCTGCGCGCGCAGTTCGTCCGGCACCGGATGCGGCCAGACCCCGCCTGAGGCGATCACTGCCTCGGCGTGCGCCACGATCCGGTCCCGCCCCCAGCCGGCCTCTGCCAGCACGCCGAGCGGATCAGGACCGGCGGTCGCGATCACGCCGGACCGCCCGGTGAGCGCCAACCCGGCCGCCTCCGCCAGCGCCGAGTCGCTCACTGAGGGTCGACGCCCGCGACGGCGGGCCGTCCGAGATCGGGGAAGACGCCGTCCCCTTCGACGACGACCGGGCGATCGAACCTCCAGTCACCCTCCACCACGAACGACTTGGCGGCCTGCAGCGACGGCGCCACCTCGACCCGTGCCTGGAACTCGTCGATCAGTTGGAAGAATCGCCCGTCCAGCGCCACCCGGGGCAGCTCCTCCACGGTCTGGGTGAGGCGACCGTCCGCACCCAGGTCGAAGACGTCCGAACGCAGCAGCAACAGCTCGTTGGTGGTCTTGACCGGCTGGAACCGAGCCCGAGGGACGGCGATCGCGGTCGCCCCTGGAAACACCTCGATCGCGGCGCCCATCGCGGTCTCCAACTGGATCACCTTCGGCGAAGCGGCGTCCGCCGGATCGACGGTCTTCACGTTGTAGATCAGCGGCAGGCCCAGCACGGCGCCCCGGGTATGCAGCGCACTCTTCAGTTGCTCCAGGTCGACCCACAGGTTGTTGGTGTGGAAGTAGGGGTGCCGGTGCTCGTCAGTGAAATAGCCCATCTCGTCGGACGGCGTTTGCGCGGTGTCACGCAGGATCAGCTGACCGTCCGATCGGCGAATCGCCAGGTGTCCACCCTTGCGGTCGTTGACGGTCCGCGGGCAGATCTCGGCCGCGTAGGGCGCACCGCTGGCCGCGAACCAGCCGGCCAGCTGGGCATCCGGTGCGGCACCGAGGTTGTCCCCGTTGGCGATGCTGGCGTATTTCATGCCGGCCGCCAGCAGCGCGTCCAGGACCCCGGAGCCCGCCAGGGCCGTGTACACGTCGCCGTGGCCGGGTGGGCACCACTCCAAGGTGGGATCGGCGGGCCAGTCCACCGGCTCCAAGGTGTCGGCGGCCAGCTTGGGTTCGGCGCTCTGCAGGAAGTCCACCGGCAGGCCCGCCACCGGGAGATCCGGGTAGCGCTCGAGGTAGTCCAAGGTGTCCTGCCGGGTCCGGAAGGAGTTCATGAACAGCAACGGCAGCGGCGCATCGTAAGCGGCGCGGGCCGCCGTGATCTGCCGCACGATCAGGTCGAGGAAGGTGAGACCCTCCCGAACCGGCAGCAGGGTCTTGGCCCGGTCCAGCCCCATCGAGGTACCCAGCCCGCCGTTGAGCTTGATCATGACGGTGCGTGCAATCGCGTCGCGCGCCGTCCGATCGTCGATGTCGACGGCGCTGAGCTGTGGCGGGTTGGTGAGCGGAGCGATCGTGGCCTCGGGAATCAGCCCGGTCAGCCCGGCGCTGGCCTGGCCGTAGTAGTGCGCGAAGACGTCGATGGCCGGTTCGTTGGCGCCGGCGGCCCGCATCTTGGCGACGGCCGCGGCGAGTCCGCTTTCACTCATGACGCGAGTCTAGGGAAGTGTCAACCACTCATGTGCCGCCGGCGGCACCCCGGACCCGCGATCTGCAGGCCGGCATTCCGTGCAGTGACGAGCGAAGCCTCATCGGGGGCCGACGCCACCGGCCGACCTGCGAGCGAGCATGACGAGAGCGACGCCGATCGAAGGGCCAAAAGCCGTCTACCCACCCCCAGGAGACATCAACGAGCTGGCGTCGCTCTCTATCAATCGAGTTTAGACGATATGTCAGACAAATGCACGCCCACGGGGCAAGAGTTTCCCGATGGACAACTTTTCAACCACCCACGGCCGATCGTCGAGGCTCCGAGCGCTCCCCGGACGCCTGCCGAGATGAGTCACCCCACCCGGGTCCCCTATGCTGGTGGCGGCCCGAGCGCGCGGGGCCCCATAGCTCAGGGGATAGAGCAGAGGTTTCCTAAACCTTGTGTCGCAAGTTCGAATCTTGCTGGGGCCGCCCACCGACAAAGATGATCCCCGCCCGGGGGGATGGGGCGGAGATCACTTTTATCTTAGTGCCACTCAGGACGGATGTCACCCACGTGGGGGACACGATGTCCGAAGGTCAGGATTCGTCCGACTCGGTGGCAGCAGCTGCTTGTTCCTTCAACTTCTCGATGTCGAGGCCCTTCACCGCCTGAACGAGTTCCTCGAACTGCGGGCCGCTCATCGCGCCGGCCTCGCGGTACACGAGGTAGCCGCCGCGGAACGCCATCAGGGTGGGAATCGACTGGATGTCGAGGCCGCCGGCCAAGCCCGCTGATCCTCGGTGTCCACCTTTCCGAACACCACATCGGCGTGCGCATCCGACGCCTTCTCGAACACGGGCGCGAATCGCTGACACGGACCGCACCAGTCGGCCCAGAAGTCGACGATCACGGTCTCGTTCTCCTGAATCGCCTCGGCGAAAGTCTGCTGATCAAGGGCGCGGGTAGCCATGCATATGTCCTCTCTGAGTTCACCGGTTCCAACGCTGCCGGGAGGCCCGCTTATTCCAGGCCCGTCCCCGGGTCAGGAGCCGCTGGCGACGAACAGGTGGTCGGCGACCATGGCTGCGAAGCGTCCCGGCTCATGACCGTCGGCGGCCAGTACCAGAGTCGCGCCGTCCATGCTGGCCGACAGCACCGCCTCGGGCAGGACGCCCGCCTCGGCGAACATGGTGAGCAGTTGCTGATCGGTCTGCAGGTATTCGCTGAACCGGCGCACCGTGACGGTCAGCGGGCCGCGATGCGTCAGCACCTCCGACAACGGCACCGCTCCGTCCAGGAACGCCTCCGGTGCCGGCTTGGCGCCGAGTTCGGCCAAGGCCGGAATCGGGTTGCCGTACGGCGACTCGACCGGCTCATGCAGCAGGTGGACGAGCCGACGCTCCACGTCGGTCGAGATCACATGCTCCCACCGGCACGCCTCATCGTGGGCATGCACCCAGTCGAGCCCGATCACGTCGATCAACAGCCGCTCGGCCAGCCGATGCCGGCGCATCACCCGGGTCGCGAGCTTCAGGCCCGCGGGACTCAGCCGCAACTGCCGGTCGGTGTCCACGGTGAGCAGGCCGTCCCGCTCCATCCGTGCCACCGTCTGCGAGACCGTCGGCCCGCTCTGCTTGAGCCGCTCCGCGATCCGGGCGCGCAGTGGGGGTACGCCCTCCTCGCCGAGTTCGTAGATCGTCCGGAGATACATCTCCGTCGTATCAATGAGATCGCTCACCGGCTACCTCCATTTCCGCTGCCAGACTAGGCCAAATCCACTCGATAGGTGAGATTACCGGGAACACTACGCTGCCCTCTATGACCGATGTCCGCGCCGTCCACGTAGCACCCGAAAGGCTGGGCCGCTGGCTGGAGGGGTTCGCCCGGCGTCACCCGCTGCCGGAACCCCACGTCACCGCGGACGCCGTCGAACTCGTCAGCCCGGACGGCGCTCGCGCCCGGATCCACACGCCCTGGGGCACCGCCTCCACCGACCAGCCGTTGGCCGACCTGATCGAGCTGGCCGTGCGGCCCCGCCGTCTCGGCGCACTGCTGGTGCGGCGCCACTCACACGCCGTGGGCATCTTCGATGGCTCCGAGCTGATCGTCCACCGGGTCGGACGCCACTACGTCCAAGGCCGGACGAAAGCGGGCGGCTGGTCCCAGCAGCGCTACGCCCGCCGCCGCGACAATCAGGCCGAGCGGGCATTCGGACGGGCCGTCCGCGACGCCGCCGAGCTACTGGTGCCACAATCCGGCACCCTGGAGGCGATCATCCTCGGCGGCGACGGCGGGGCTGTGCAGACCGTGCTCGCCGACCCGGGCCTGGCCACGCTCCGGGCCTTGCAGGCCCGATACCCGCACCCCGTGCTGGCGGTGCCCGATCCGAACCTGAAAGTGCTGCGCGAGAGCCTGTCGGCATTCCGCGCGGTGACGATCACGCTCAACCCCGAGGCGCGCGCCCCGGTCCAGGACTGAAGGACGCGCTGAGTGCGCTAACGCTTCCGCAGCGCAACCACCAGCCCGGCGAGTGCCGCCACCACGGCCGCAGCACCCAGCGCCACCCAGGTGCCGGTCTGGTCCGGGGTCGGGTTGCTGCCGTCGTCGGCCGGTTCGTCGCCGGGTTCAGCGGTGCTGGCCGGGGAAGAATCAGGAGTCGGTGCGGGTGACGCGGCGGGCGTGGTCGCCTGCGGCACCGGTGCCGAGGCCTGGCCCACCGTCGGCGCACTCATCCCGAAGATGAGCAACACCATCGCCCCCACGGCCACCAGCACCCGGGCCTTCGCTCGTCCCGACATGTGACTCCTTCCGCGGACGCGACGGACAGCCTAACCGGTCCCGCCACCCGATCAGGTCAGCAGCGCGCCCAGCAACGCCAGCAGCACCAGGACGACCAGCACTCCGGTGACGATCACACGCCGCGTTCTGGGGTTCACCAGGCCAATCTATGTCGCAGCGCAGTGGTCACGGGTACCTTGTCGCTATGGGCGAGTTGCGGCTCTACGCGATCGGGGTGGACGAGGTCCGCGACCTCTTCTGCGCGTCGGCCGAACTGGCCGCCGAGTTCCGCCGAATCGTCGCCGCCGAGTTCCCGCCCGAAACCACCCCGAAGGCGCCCGGCATGCTGGGCAAGCTAGGTCCGCTGTTCCGCAGGCCTGCCGGCGCCGTGCTGCTCCGGCCCGACACCCCGATCGAGTCCGACGTGGCGGATCTACTCGCCGGCCGCTTCATCGCGCCCGCACGTCAACCTGCCGCCTGGCGGCTGATCGAGACCTATCTGGCCGCTGTCGCCTGGAGCGGGCACCGCATCACGCTGGACGTCGCCCGGTTCAACGACCTCGAATTCGACCTCGCCCGAGCCGGCCTCGATCCCCGCTTCGGGCTCGGGAAACTGGTGAACCGTGAGTTGGGCGTGCCGCTGCAGACCTACCCAGGGCTGTCCAGCGGCTACACCCCACACGCGGTGGCGCTGGACGCCGCCGCGGCATGGCGCAACGCGCTGCCACAGCTGTCGCCGCCGAACCGGGCTCTCGCCGAGCCGTATGCTGCCTGGCTCGCCCAGTTCCACCACTACGCCCACGCCGCGCCTTCGCGTGGGCGTCCGATCCCCGACCTGATCGTGATCTACCGGGCGCACTAGGCCGGGAACTACCCGACCAGGGAGAGGATCGCGCCCTGTGCGAAGTAGATGACGAACAGCCCGGCCACCAGGTACATCAACGGATGCACCGAACGCGCCTTGCCGCGGACCATCTTGATCAGGGTGTAGCTGATGAAACCGGCGCCGATGCCGGCGGTGATCGAATAGGTGAACGGCATCAGTGCCAGGGTCAGGAAGGCCGGAATCCCCTCCTCCGGGTCGTCCCAGTCGACGTGGGTGACCTGCGACATCATCAGGAAGCCGACGAAGAACAACGCCGGCGCCGCCGCCTCCGACGGCACCATATTGACCAGCGGCGCCAGGAACAGGCTGAGCAGGAAGGCCACGCCGGTCACCACCGACGCCAGACCCGTCCGTGCCCCCTCACCGACGCCGGCCGCCGATTCGATGTAGGAGGTGTTCGACGACACCGAGCCGATCCCGCCGGCCATCGCCGCGATCGAGTTGACCACCAGGATCTGCTGGGTGCGCGGCGGGTTGCCGCTTTCGTCCAGCAGGTCACCCTCGGCACCGACCGCGACCACCGTGCCCATGGTGTCGAAGAAGTCGGCCAGCAGCAGTGAGAAGACCACCAGGACCAGGCCCAGTCCGGCGCCGAACCCACCGGCGGCGGCGAACCCGCCGAACAGGTCGACCCGTCCGATCAGGCCGAGGTCGGGCATGCTGAACGCGGTGAACTGCGGCACGTTCAGCATCCAGCCGGTCGGGTTGTCGGTGGCGTCGTGCGGGCCGATGTGAGCCACCGACTCGACGATCACCGACAGCACGGTGCCGGACAGGATGGCGATCAGCATGGCGCCCTTCACGTGCCGCACGAACAGCAGCACCAGGATGCCGAGGGTGATCAGGAAGATGCCGATCGGCCAGCCCTGCAGCGAGCCGCCGATGCCCAGTTCGACCGGCGTTCCGGACGCCTTGCGCACCACGCCGGCGTCCACCAGGCCGATGAACGCGATGAACAGGCCGATACCGACCGAGATGCCGGCGCGCAGCGACCGCGGCACGGCCCGGAACACCGCCTGCCGGAAGCCGGTCAGCACCAGAATGGTGATGATCACGCCCTCCCAGACCACCAGGCCCATCGCCTGCGCCCAGGACATCTGCGGGGCCAGCACATAGGCGAGCACCGCGTTCAGCCCCAGGCCGGTCGCCAGACCGATCGGGAACCGGCCGTAGACGCCCATCAGGATGGTCATCAAGCCGGCGACCAGCGCGGTCGCCGCGGCCACCATCGCGATCGAGGTGGCCACGTTCGCGCCGATCACCTCACCGGCGGCGTCCAACTTCGGCAGGCCCGAGAGCAACAGGCCGTTGACGTCGGTGGCCGTGCCGATGATCAGCGGGTTGAGGGCAAGGATGTAGGCCATCGTGAAGAAGGTGACCAGGCCACCGCGCACCTCACGGGCATGGTTCGAACCCCTCGCGGTGATCTCGAAAAACGCATCCAACCCGCTCGCGCGGGACTGCGGCGAGGCGGGCGTGGTGGAACTGTCGGCCATGGCAAAAACCTAGGCTCGCTCCGTCCATCGCGGTGACGCGTCTCAGCCAGGACACATTCCGGTGGCAAGCCGGCGCTCTACAGTGGATCCGTGACCAACGACCGCGAGCCCCATCTGCCCACCCTGCAGGCTCCGGTGAAGGCACTCGACCCGCACGGGGTACAGATCGTCGGCCTGGGCACGGCGCTGTTCATCGTCGGCACCTTGATCTGCTGGTGGCAACTGCCCGTGCTGGCTGCGTCCGGACGGGGCTGGTGGCTGTGGTCGGCGATCGTGGGAAGCAGCATCGGTGTGCTGGCACTGGTGGTGTTGCTGATCCTGCGCCGCATCCGGTTGCGCTGAAACTCAGCGCGCCTCGCGGGGCTCCCACGAGACGTTCGTCGGACCGGTGTAGATCTGCCGTGGCCGGTAGATGCGGCCCTTCGGGTCGTCGTTGAGCTCTTTCCAGTTCGCGATCCAGCCGGGCATCCGGCCGATCGCGAACATCACGGTGAACATCTCCAGCGGAATGCCGATCGCCCGCAGCAGGATGCCGGAGTAGAAGTCGACGTTGGGGTACAGCCGCCGCTGGATGAAGTAGTCGTCCTCCAACGCGGCCGCCTCCAGTTCGCAGGCGATATCCAGCAGTGGGTCGGTCTTCTCCTGCTGGGCGAGCACCCCGTCCACCGCCGTCTTCAGGATGCGGCTGCGCGGATCAAAGTTCTTGTAGACCCGGTGACCGAAGCCCATCAGCTTCACGCCGGCGTCCTTGTTCTTCACCCGCTTCACGAACTCGGAGACCGGCATGCCCGCATCACTGATCTGCTGCAGCATCTGCACCGCGGCCACGTTGGCACCGCCGTGCAGCGGACCCCACAGCGCGCACACGCCGGCGGCGCAACTGGCGAACAGGTTCGCCTTCGAGGACGCGACCATGCGCACCGTCGAGGTCGAGCAGTTCTGCTCGTGGTCGGCGTGCAGCAGCAGGAACAGGTTGAGCGCCGCCGCCACCTCGGGGGTCGGCTCGTAGTTGCGGTAGGGCACCGAGAACATCATGTGCAGGAAGTTCTCGACGTACTTCAGGTCGTAGCGCGGGTAGACCAGCGGCTCGCCGATCGAGGCCTTGTAGGCCGCGGCGGCGATGGTGCGCACCTTGGACATCAGCACCGCGGCCGCGCGCTCCATGTCGGCGTCGTCGTGGATGTCGGTCACGCCGTGATCGTGGGCGCTGAGGGTGTTGATCATCGCCGACAGGATGGCCATCGGCGGTGCGGTCTGCGGAAAGGCATGGAAATGCTTGCGCATCACCTCGTCGATCATCGCCGATTCGCCCAGCAGCCCGGCGAACCGGTCGCGCTCCTGCGCCGTCGGCAGCGCTCCGAAGATCACCAGCCAGGCAGTCTCCACGAACGACGACCGGACGGCCAATTCCTCGATCGGAATGCCCCGGTACCGCAGGATGCCGGAGTCCCCGTCGATGTAGGTGACCGCTGAGCGGCAGGAGCCGGTGTTGCCGTAACCGTCGTCGAGGGTGATGTAACCGGAGGTCGCACGAAGCTTGGAGATGTCGATCGCGCGTTCACCCTCGGACCCCACGAAGGTGTCGAGTTCGTAGACGTTGCCGTCGACTTCGAGGCGGGCCGTTCCTGACATGTGAGCTCCTTCGCGTCGACCGTGGCGGTGTGGCACACGATAACGGGTCAACGCCGTCCGCCGTCGGACGGACCACTCCCAAGGCTCAGGGGATCCGCTCGGAGGCTCCGCTCAGAAGATGGCGCGGTCCACGCTCAGGGTGTCCCAGGCCGGCACCGGCAACTGCTCGCTGCGGGTCACGTCGGTGGTGTCGGAATGCGCACCGCAGCCGTGATCGCGGCTGACCACCCGGCCGTCACTCGGCGTGTACTCGTTGGTGCAGGCACCGAACACCTGCCCCAGCGCGCCCGACAGGGTGACGAAGTACGCACAGGTCTCGCACACCCCGGTGGCCTGGGTCGTCATCGGATTGTCCGGACCGCCGTCGCCTGCGAGCCAGCGCTCGGCGGCCTGGTCGCGACCCAGCGGCGACAGCACCCGTTCGCGACCCAGCCCCAGTTCGGCGACCAACGCCCGGGTGGCCGACCACTCCGCCGGCTCCATGTCGGGCGGCATGTCGGCCGCGGTGAAGCCGGGCTCGACACGCGGATCGTTGTCGGGGGTCGGCATGATCACCCCGGGGGCGAGATCGCCGGGGCCGATCCGCTCCGACCACGGCAGCCAGGCCGGGGCGAGCAGCGCGCCGTCACCGGGCATCAGGGTGACCTCGTTGACCGTCACCACGCGGGCCCGGGAGGCGCGCACCACAGTCACCTGCCAGGTCCAGCCGGGATACCCCGGGTGCGGGCAGGCGAACAGGTGGGTCACCACGCGGGTATCGCACGGAACCACGCCGAGATGCTCGCCGACGCCCATCGCACCGGCCCGGCTGACCGCTGCCGCGTGCGCCAGTTCGACCGCTTCGACGCAGGCCCGATCCAGCGTCTCGGACGCCCGCATGCTCAGAGTTCCAACTCGTCGGCGACCGCGCGCAACACCGAGGCGACCTTGCCTGCCACATTCGGGTCCGGGTGCCGTCCGCGGCGGTAGCCGTTGCCCAGCCCGTCCAGCATCTTGATCAGATCCTCGACGATCACCGCCATCGCGTCCGGCGACTTGCGGGACGCCTTGGACAGCGACGGCGGCGCCTCAAGCAGATGGACGCTGAGCGCCTGCTCGCCACGCTTGCCGTCGATGATGCCGAACTCGACCTTCTGACCACGCTTCAGGCTCGTCACACCGGCCGGAAGCGCCGATGAGCGGACGTAGACGTCGTCGCCGCCGGCGTCCTTGGAGAGAAAGCCGAAGCCCTTCTCCGCGTCGTAGTAGCGAACCCTGCCTGTTGGCATGACCTTCTCCTGTTCAACCGAATGCGGATACGCCAGAGCGCGGCGTCCTACAGGGGTTCCGCCTGTCCGCGGGCCCAGCCTATCGAACGGCTTCAGCCTGAGCATCCGGAACCGCATCGGCCGCCGTCGGGGTGACTATCATGAGCCGCATGGCGAACTGGACGGACGGGCCCGAGTATGCGCCGCTCGACCGGCCGGCCGCCTTCCAGGGACCATCCGCGGAACCTCTGGAGGTTCCACCGGCGGTGCCCAACCCGGCCGCCGGAGCACCGGTCGAACTGCCGAGCTGGCAGCCGCCCCAGGCTGCGGTCCCCCCGCTGGCGGCGCTGGCCCCCGCCGCAAGCCTGCCGGCCCGCGACCCGCGCACCGAGTTCAGCGCGGTCAGCTCTCTCGTCACCGGCACCTCCGCTTGGGGGTCGGCCCACTCCACCGGGGCGGCAGCCAGCCGGACGTGGACACCCGACCAGCCGCTGCCGACCTCGGCCGTGGTCGTTCCACCGATGCCCGCGCCCGCCGCGGCGACAGGTGCGATGCCCGCCGTTCCGGTGGGCGTTCCGCAGCAGAATCTCAACTTCCCGCCACCGACGCAGGCACCCCCCTCGTTTCCGCAGCCCGGCACCCCGGACTGGTTCGCACCTCCCCCACAGACCCGCTGGCAGCCCCCCAGTCCGACCGTCACGATTGCCCAGCTCTGGCACGGCGCCACCCCGGGAGTGATCCTCACCCTGCTGGTCGGTGCACTGATCAACCCACTGGCGCCGGCCATGCTGGCCGTGGCGGGCTTTCTCGCCGGCCGGGTCAAGTACCGCGTCGAACATGTCCGTCGCTGCTTCGTCTGGGCGGTCGGACTCGTCGTCGCCATCGGCGTGGTCAGCCTGGTCAACGCCGACTTCCAGCTCGGAGCGGCGTGGGAGGTGGTGTCCGGCTGGTCGCAGGTCGCGTGCTGGGTGCTGGCGATCGCCGTCCCGCTGCTCGTCGGCGCCGGAATTCGTGCCAACGAGCCGCCCCGACGGCCCAACTGAGGGGGCGGGAATGGACTCATCCTCGGGCCTGGGCCGTCCGGGTCCCGGGCAGCCGGAGTTCGATCGCCCGGTGGACGGCACACGATCGGCCGACCTGCCGCCGACGCAGTTCGGTGGGCCCGCCAGGCAGTCCGGACTCCGTCGCCCGCGGCGGTGACGGCAGGTCGCCTGGGCCGTGGGCGCCACCGCCGCTGGCTCCGTCCGGCCCACCCTCGTCGCCGACCCGTCCCGGGCGGCGACGCGCCGGCGCACGGACCGCGGTGCTGGGGACTGCGGTGGTCTCACTGCTGGCCCTCGGCCTGCTCGCCTGGCAACTGCTGCCGGCCACCCCGTTGGTGGCTCCGTCGCCGGCCGCCACCACGGTGACACCGGCCGCCGTCCCCACCACGGCACCACCCCGCGTGGTGCGCACCCCGGCCACTCCCCAACCGACCACCACGGCCGCCGTGACCGGCGGCAGCATCGGGCAGCAGGTCCACTACCGCAGCTCCGGCGGCCAGGCGCAGGTCACCGTGACCCGCGCCGGGTGGGCCGACAACGGCGCGCTGCCGCCGAACGCGGGCCTGCTCTACCTGGTCCTCGACGTCCGTTTCGACGCCCTCGACGGGGTGACCTCGACCGGACCGTTCTTCACTGCCGTGCGCGAGCCCGGGGGTAGCCGGCAGTTGATCGCGGTGGGCGCCGCCCTGAGCGATCCACTGGCGATGCGCACCTTGTCGGCCGGTGAGCACAACACCGGTCAGGTCGCCTTCGAGGTGGCCCGTGGTCCGGTCACCTTCGAGGTGCTCGACGAACTGCTCGAACCCATTGCCTCCGTGGAGATTCCTGGCTGATGACCGAACCATTCCGCTCCCGCAGCTTCGTCCTGGTTGCACCCGAGGCCCGTCCGGTGCGCAGCCGGCGCGCCGTCCGGGTGATCGTCACCGACGGGAGCCACGTGCTGATGCTCCGCGACAGCGATCCCGGCGTGCCCGGGCTGCACTGGTGGATCACCCCCGGCGGCGGCGTCGATCCGGGCGAGACGGCACTGCAGACCGCGGTGCGCGAACTGGCCGAGGAGACCGGACTTGGCGTCGATCCGGGCACCCTGCGCGGCCCGCTGATGCGGCGTTTCGTCATCCATGGCTACAGCGACCAGGTGCTCGGGCAGGCGGAACTGTTCTATCTGCTCCGGGTCGCCGAACAGTTCGAACCGGACACCTCGGGGTTCACCGAGGACGAGAAGGTCACCATCGCCGCCTGGGATTGGCTGCCGCTGGACGGGTTGACCGGCCTGTCCGAGGAGGTCTGGCCGGTGACCATCGGCGACCTGGTCGCGCTCGACGGGCAACCCGAGCGATGGCCGGTCGATCACGGGGTGGTCGAGGAGTCCACGGTGGATGCCGGGGAACTGGGGCGGCGTGCGGCTGTAGCCTGGGCGGGCTCGCCGTCCGACTGGGCGGGTCTCCCCGATCCCGAGAGCCGATGACTCTTCCCGCTGCCCCCGCCGACGCTCGGTACCTGGAACGTTTCCTCTGGCTCTCTCTGGCCACGGCCGTGCTCACCGTGGTGTTGAAGTCGGCTGCTGCCCTGATCACCAACTCGGTGGGCATGTGGTCCGATGCGCTCGAGTCGACCGTCAACCTGCTCGCCGCCGGGGTGGCGCTCTGGGCGATGCGGCTGTCGGCCAAGCCTGCCGATCACAACCATGATTTCGGTCACGGCAAGGCCGAATACCTCTCTGCTGCGGTCGAGGGAACCCTGATCGTGGTGGCCGCGGCGGCGATCATCGCCGGCGCGATCAACCGGTTCGTCAACCCGGTGCCGCTGGAGAGCGTCGGCCTCGGCGTCGCGCTGGCCACGCTGGCATCCGTCGGGAACCTGGTCACCGGGCTGATCCTGATCCGGGCCGGACGCCGGCACCGCTCGATCACCCTCGAAGCCGACGGCAAGCACCTGATGACGGACGTCTGGACGTCGGTGGGCGTGCTGGCCGGGATCATCATCGTGGCGCTGACCCACATCGTCTGGCTCGACCCGCTGATCGCGCTCGGGGTCGGGGTCAACATCGTGTTCACCGGGGTCGGCCTGGTCCGGCGCTCCGTCGTCGGCCTGCTGGACGCCACCCTGCCCCCGGACGAGGTGACGATCATCGAGCGCGCGCTGGTGCCGCTCACCGACGACCCGCGGGTGCACCTGACCGATCTGCGCACCCGGGAATCGGGCCGGCAGCGCTTCGTCCAGGCCACTCTCACCGTGCCCGGCGACTGGACGGTGCGGCGCGGCCACGACCTGGCCGACCGGGTCGAGGAAGAGGTGGGCCGGGCCCTTCCCGGAACCGTCACCTTCGTCCACGTCGAGCCGACGGACTAGACGAAACCCGTCGCCGATCGAGCTTGTCGAGACCGCTGCTGACCGGGCCTTCTGCTGGTCGAGCTTGTCGAGACCGTTGCTGACTGGCCTTCGCCCGGTCGAGCTTGTCGGGACCGTTGCTGACTGGCCTTCGCCCGGTCGAGCTTGTCGGGACCCTCGCCGGCTGAGGTCGACGCGCTCGCTCAGCGGTGACTCTCGGCGTGCCGGATCTCGGTGTCGATCAGCCTTCTCCAGGACCGCACCAGGTTGACGTCCACGTACGCCTTGAACGATCCCTGCGGCCGCGCCGGCGTCCCGATGTGGAAGGCCCGGACGCCGGCCCGCGCCAGCCAGGGCACATGGTCGGGATGCAATCCGCCGCCGGCCATGATCACCCCGGCCTGCCAGGGATCGGCGGCGCGCTGCACGAGATCGTCCAGGCCGTGCGTCAGTCCCCGCGGCGACCCGGCACTGAGCACCTGATCGAGCCGCGGAAACCGGCGCAGCAGCGCCCAGCCGCGATCGGGTTGCAGGCACGAGTCGATGGCGCGGTGGAACGTCCACGGCCAATCGCCGTCCGCGATCAACTCGCCGACCACCTGGCCGTCCACCTCGCCTAGGCCGTTGAGATAGCCGAGCACCATGCCGTCGGCGCCGGCGTCCGCATAGCTGGCGATCAGGCCCTTCAGCCGAACGACCTCGCCGCCATCGGTACCGAATCCGGCCCGCAGCCGCACCATCACCCGCAGTTGCACCGAGGTGGCGGCGCGCACCTTCTCGACCAAAGCCGGTTCCGGCGACAGTCCGCCCTCGTCGAGGGTTCCGCACAGCTCCACCCGGTCGGCGCCGCCCGCTTCCGCGCGCTCGGCGTCCATCGCATGCAACGCGATCACTTCGAGCAGCCCGCTCATGGCCCCATCATGGACGGCGAAGCCCCGGCTGGGTACGCCGGACACGCAGACCGGCAACGGGTTTCACCAACTGAACCCGGCGGATCTCTCCAGCAGGGTCAGTTCGACGCCGTCCGATTCCGGCACCGGGTGCTCGACGTAGAGCCCATGGGCACGACCTGCGGCGTTTGCCGCCACCCACGCCAGGGCGTCCGGAAGGCACCCTCCGGTGAGGCGGTATGAGGACACCTCGCCATGCTGCGTGAAGATGGCACGGAAGACCGGCTGGTCCTGCTCCGCCGCGACGTCGCGCTCGTCGACCAGTTCAGCGATCATCGCTCTGCCTCCAACACGGGTGCCGGCGAGTAGGCCGGGGAGTTGACCGAGCCGCGCGGCATGGTCAGCGCCGCCAGCAGGGTTCCGAGCGCGACGACCGCGACGGCGACGAAGACCCAGGTGGAGGCCGACACGATGGTCGCATAGTCCTGCTCGCCACGTCCGGCGGCGATCACATTGGTGGCGATGGCACCGAAGACGGCGACGCCCACCGCGCTACCGGCGGATCGGGCGAAGACATTGATGCCGGTGACCACGCCGCGCTCGTTCCAGTCCACCGACGCCTGGGCGGCGATCAACGACGGCGCGGCGATCCAGCCCAGCCCGAAGCCGGCGACGAACGACACCGCGGCCACGGTCCAGGGATTCGGCCAGGGACCGCCGACCACCAGTCCGACACAGCCGATCAGCGCGATCAGGCAGCCCCACAGCACGGTCGTCCGGTAGCCGCGGGTCAGGTAGAGCCGGCCGACGATCGTCGCGGCGAGCGGCCAGCCCAGGGTGAGCGCGGCCACCGCGGCGCCCGAGACCAGCGGCACCACGCCGAGCGCGTTCTCCAGGTAGGTGGGCACGAAGCTGGTGATGCCGATCAACAGCGCGCCGACCCCCAGCGACAGCGCGGTGGTGGTCAGGATCAGCGGACGCCGCAGGATGGCCAGGTCGAGGACCGGCTCGGCGGCCCGCCGCTCCACGAAACCGAACGCGACCAGCGCGGCCAGGCCAAGGCCGAAGCTGGCCAGGCTCGGCAGCGACAACCATTCCCAGGCGTGGCCGCCCTCCAGCAGGGCCAGGATGAAGGCGGTCAGGCCCACCGTGAGCAGCACCGCCCCGGCGTAGTCGACGCGGTGCGGACGGCGCTCGACCTGCTCGTGGAAGAAGCGCAGCAACGCCCACACGGCCAGCAGGCACAGCGGAATGTTGACCCCGAAGATCCAGCGCCACGAGGTGAACTGGGAGAAGATGCCGCCCAGCGCCGGCCCCACCACCGAGGCGACCGCCCAGACGCTGGCGATGTAGCCCTGCACGATGGCGCGCTCGGCCACGCTGTACAGGTCGCCGATGATGGTCATGCCCATCGGTGCGACCGCCCCGGCACCCAGGCCCTGGACCACCCGGAACGCGATCAACGAACTCATGTTCCAGGCCAGCACCGCGAGAATCGAGCCGAGCAGGAACAACCCCACCCCGGTGAGGATGATCGGCTTGCGGCCGATGGTGTCGGACAGCTTGGAGTAGACGGGCACCGACACCGCCTGGGCCAGCAGGTAGACCGAGAACAGCCACGGGAACTGCTCGAACTCACCGAGCTCCTTCACCACCGACGGCACCGCAGTGGCCAGGATCGTCGCGTCGATGGCGATCAGCCCGGTGGTCAGCATCAACGTCAGCAGCACCCGTCCGCGATCGGACCGGAACCCGACACTCCGCCGGCTCACACCGTCGCTCCCCGTCTCACTCACCCCTGTTCCAGCCCGATCCACCCCGCCGATATTCCCGCCCGCCCGGTGTGCCCGCCCCACTAGGCCCTCCCTAATCAGTTCTGCCCTCCCGTTGACGGGAGGGCAGAACTGATTAGGGAGGGCCTAGTGGGTGCGAGCGAACGGGGGCGGGGGACGGCGAAGGGGCCGGACGGCGAAGCGTCCGGCCCCTCGTGCCAGGTGATGGCGGGTGCAGCGGGTGTGACTCAGAAGTCCATGCCGCCCATGCCGCCGTCGCCGCCGGCCGGCATGGCCGGGGCCTTCTCCGGCTTGTCGGCGATGACCGCTTCGGTGGTCAGGAAAAGCGCCGCGATGGACGCCGCGTTCTGCAGCGCCGAACGGGTCACCTTGGCCGGGTCGATGATGCCGGAGGCCAGCATGTTCGACGTACTCGCCGGTGGCCGCGTTCAGGCCCTGGCCGGCCGGCAGGCCGGCGACCTTCTCGACCACGACGCCACCCTCGAGACCGGCATTGCCGGCGATCTGGCGCAGCGGAGCCGAGCAGGCGCCGAGCACGATCTGTGCACCGACGGCCTCGTCACCGGCGAGGTCGCTCAGCGAGACCTGCTTGGCGGCCTGCAGCAGGGCCACGCCGCCACCGGCGACGATGCCCTCCTCGACGGCTGCCTTCGCGTTGCGGACGGCGTCCTCGATGCGGTGCTTACGCTCCTTCAGCTCGACCTCGGTGGCCGCGCCGACCTTGATCACGGCGACGCCGCCGGCCAGCTTGGCCAGCCGCTCCTGCAGCTTCTCGCGGTCGTAGTCGGAGTCGCTGTTCTCGATCTCCTTGCGGATCTGCGAGACCCGTCCGGCGATCTGGTCGGAGTCACCGGCACCCTCGATGATGGTGGTCTCGTCCTTGGTGACCAGCACCGAACGAGCCCGGCCCAGCAGCTCCAGGGTGACGGCGTCCAGCTTGAGGCCGACCTCCTCGGAGATGACCTGGCCACCGGTGAGGATGGCGATGTCGGTCAGCATGGCCTTGCGGCGGTCGCCGAAGCCGGGAGCCTTCACGGCAACCGACTTGAAGGTGCCACGGATCTTGTTGACGATCAGGCCGGCCAGGGCCTCACCGTCGGTGTCCTCGGCGATGACCAGCAGCGGCTTGCCCGACTGCATGACCTTCTCGAGCACCGGCAGCAGGTCCTTCAGCGAGGACACCTTGCTGTTCGCGATCAGCACGTAGGGGTCGTCCAGGACGGCCTCCATGCGCTCGGGGTCGGTGACGAAGTACGGCGAGATGTAGCCCTTGTCGAAGCGCATGCCCTCGGTCAACTCGAGGTCCAGCCCGAAGGTGTTGGACTCCTCGACCGTGATTACGCCCTCCTTGCCGACCTTGTCCATCGCCTCGGCGATGATCTCGCCGACGGTCGGGTCAGCGGCCGAGATGGACGCGGTGGCAGCGATCTGCTCCTTGGTCTCGATCTCGGTGGCCTGGGCGGCCAGCTGCTCGACGATCGCGGCGACGGCCTTCTCGATGCCCTTCTTCAGGCCCATCGGGTTGGCGCCGGCGGTCACGTTGCGCAGACCCTCGCGGACCATGGCCTGAGCCAGCACGGTCGCGGTGGTGGTGCCGTCACCGGCGACGTCGTCGGTCTTCTTGGCGACCTCCTTGACCAGCTCGGCGCCGATCTTCTCGTAGGGGTCCTCCAGCTCGATCTCCTTGGCGATGGAGACGCCGTCGTTGGTGATCGTGGGGGCGCCCCACTTCTTCTCCAGGACGACATTGCGGCCCTTCGGGCCGAGCGTCACCTTCACCGCGTCGGCGAGGGTGTTCATGCCCCGCTCGAGGCCGCGGCGCGCCTCAACGTTGAATTCGATCAGTTTTGCCATCGGTACAGGCAATCCTTCTGCATCGGTGGGGCGCTCGGCCCCACGGTTAGTCAGTGGGGACGGTCAGCGTCGATGCCCGCGACGGACGGCCCGGTTGGCCTCACCGATCTGACCGAGGTGGCACTCTCATGGGGAGAGTGCTAACACCATGTTTAGCACTCGACACCCCCGAGTGCAAAGAAACCGTAGCCCGTCGTCGACTTTCCGACTGCCTTGCGACCCCGAGGGCCCAGCTGTGGCCGGCGTCAAACCTTGACGTTGAACCCGAGCCGCTTGGCGGAACGCTCGCGCTGCCGGGCGGCGCGTTGGCGGCGCAGCCGTTTCACCAGCAGCGGGTCGTGGGCCAGCGCCTCTTCGGTGTCGATCAGGTCGTTGAGCAGCTGGTAGTAGCGGGGTGCGGAAAGACCGAATCGCTCACGGATCTCGGCCTCCTTGGTACCCGGGAACGACCACCACTGCTTCTCGAAGTCGAGGATGGCCGCGGACCGCTCGCTGAGCGGTGCTGCCGGTCGGGCGACGGGATCGGACATGCGGCCGATTCTAGGTCGAAATCACACTGCTGTCATTCGTCGGGTTCGTCGGTTCCGGAAGCAACCCGGAGCGAGGCGTCACGTCGGCTAGAGTAAAGTTCCCCCGGTCGCCAAGGACGGCGTCCCCGACGCCCCCCACGATGAGGACCACAATGCAGCCACTCAGCGGAACCGTGCAGCGGTACGCCTGGGGCACCCACGACGCCATCCCCGCTATTCTCGGACGCCCGTCCGACGACCGACCGATCGCCGAGTACTGGCTCGGTGCGCATACGTCCTCTCCGTCCCTGCTGGCCGGCGGCACGCTGGTCGATCACATCGCGTCCGGCCCTCGGGTGCTCGGCAAGCGCTCCCGCGAGGCGTTCGGTGAGCAGCTGCCGTACCTGATGAAACTGTTGTCGGCGCGCCATGCGCTCTCACTGCAGACGCATCCCTCGCGCGACCAGGCGATCGAAGGGTTCGCCCGGGAAACCCGCGCCGGGATCCCACTGGATTCGCCCGAGCGCACCTACAAAGACAGCTGGCCCAAGCCCGAGATCCTGATCGCGCTGGACGAATTCCACACCCTGGCCGGGTTCCGCAACCCGCATGAGACCGCCGCGCTGTTCGCGGCGATCGGCGTGGCCGAGGAACTCGAGTCGGTGATCGGCCCGCTCACCGAACGCAAGGGGCCGGCGGCGATGGCCGAGGTCTTCCTCGACGTGTTGAGCCTCGATGAGCCCCGCCGGCGGCTGGTCGACGAGACCGTTGCCGCAGCCATGCACCATCGCGACGACGGCGGCGAGGTGGGCGAGTTCGCCCGGACGGCGCTCGAACTGGACGCGGTGTTCCCGGCAGACCCGGGAATTCTGGCGGCATTGCTGATGAACCGGCTGCTGCTGGCCCCCGGCGAGGCGCTCTTCGTACCGGCCGGCATGATGCACGCCCATCTGCGCGGCACCGGGGTCGAGGTGATGGCCAACTCGGACAATGTGATCCGCGGCGGGCTGACCGCGAAGCACATCGACGTCTCCGAACTGGTCACCGTGGTCGACTTCGACCCGTGGCTGCCGACGGCGCTGCTGCCCCGCCGCACCCGGCGCGGCGTGTACAAGTACGAGACACCGTGCAGCGAGTTCGAAGCGTGGCGAATGTCGATCAATGAGGACACCGGTCCGGTCCGGGTGCCGGGACGAGGCTCGGCCCGGATCCTGCTGGCCACCGAGGGCCACTGCGTGCTGGACGACGGCCATGACCGCCTCGACCTTCCGCGCGGCCGGGCCGCGTTCCTCTCCGCCGAGGAGAGCGACGTGTACGCCGGCGGCACCGCCGTGCTGTACGGGACATCGTCCGGCATCCGCTGAGCGACGCCCTCGCCCCGGGTCGAGACCCGGGCGCTGGGTACGGCACAATGGTGCCCGGCCGAGGACCGGCCGATGCCTCCGTAGCTCAGTTGGTAGAGCTCCCGCCTTGTAAGCGGACGGTCGCGGGTTCGAATCCTGTCGGAGGCTCGTGTTTCCCCGTAGCCAGTGGGCCGAGATCATCGCTCGCGACCCCGGCCATTCCCAGCGCTACATCGACCGGTTCGCGATGCTTGCGGCGCACGGTCAGGACCTGGTCGGCGAGGCCCGGCTGATCGACGCCCTGGTCGGACGCGGCGCGACGATCCTGGACGCCGGTTGCGGCCCCGGCCGGCACTGCGGCTACCTGCACCGGGCCGGGCATCGGGTGGTCGGCGTCGACCTCGACCCGGCACTGATCGCGGAAGCCGAGCGGGCCGAGCCGGGCCCCACCTACGTCGTCGGTGACCTGACCTCCTACGAACTGCCGGACGGTGCGCCGCGGCAGTTCGACGCCATTCTGTGCGCCGGGAACGTGCTGGGTTTCCTGCACCCGGACACCCGGCGTCCGGTGCTGGCGGGGTTCGCCGCCCGGCTCGCCGACGACGGCCGCGCCGTGGTGGGTTTCGGCGCCGGCCGCGGCTACGCCTTCGACGACTTCTTCGCCGACATCGAGGCGTCCGGCCTGGTCCGCGAGCAGACCTTCTCGACCTGGGATCTGCGGCCCTTCGATGTGCACGGCAGCTTCGTCGTGGCGGTGCTGGGCCGGGCCTGAGACGCCCAACTACCCGGCGTCCGAAATCCGCGGGCCAGCGGGGCCCGGGTAGGCGTGTCGCAGCCTCCGGCGCGAACTGGACCGCACATTTCGGTCTGGGTGCCGATCACCCACCCCGCCACCAGGGTCACGTAGGGTCGCAGATACCCCTCTCACCAGCTACCCCTGACCAGGAGCCGAGCATGACCAGCAGCCCCGATCAGCCCACCACAGCGCCCGCCGGGAGTACCCCGGCCCCCATCCAGCCTCCGATGCCGCAGCCGCCGTCCGCCCAGCCCGTCTACCTGCCACCGCAGCCGCCGCGGGAACGGCCGTTCCGGCGCGGCTTCGGCCTCGGCACCGGAGCCGGCCTGGGGCCGGCGGCATTCTGCTGGTGCTCGGCGTGGTCGGTTCACTGATCACCACGCTGATCTATGGCGCGGTGCTGGCCTCCGCAGCGTCCGGGCCGCAGGTGACCGGCATGGACACGATCTGGGGCTCCGACACCGCGACGCAGGCGCAGACGGCGCTGGCCATCCCGATCGAGGGCGTCATCCAGGCCGACGGCGGGGACGGTTTCGGGCTCACCGCCGCCACCTATGGCTACGAGATCGCCCGCACCTTGGACGGCCTGTCCGCCGACGACGCCGCCGGCGTGGTGCTGCTGATGAACACCCCGGGCGGCACGATCAACGGCTCCCGGGCGATCGCGGACGCCGTCGAGCGCTACCAGAGCCGCACCGGCAAGAAGGTGGTCGCCTTCGTCCAGGGCATGTCGGCCTCGGGCGGCATGTACGCGATGGCCGGCGCCGACAAGATCATCGCCGACCACGGCACCCTGGTCGGCAGCATCGGCGTCATCTTCGGCCCGTTCGTCCGTTACAAGGACGTCGTCGGCACCTCGGGCAGCATCCTCGAATCGGGTGTGACGACGACCGGTGGGATCACCCAGGAGTACCTCACTCAGGGCAAGGGCAAGGACTTCGGCAACCCGTTCCGCGACATGACCGCGCAGGAGCGCAAGGTGATGACCGACGGCATGGCGAACGAGTACCAGGCGTTCGTCAACTGGGTGGCCGAGCATCGCGGCATCCCAGCGAAGACGATCGTCGACGACTTGGGCGCCTACGTCTACGACCCGAAGTCGGCCATCGCGAAGAAGCTGATCGACGCCCAACTCGGTCCGGACGAGGCGTTCCGCGACACCGTGCAGCTGATGGGCCTGGACCCTGCGACCGCTCGGGTCGCCAAGCGCGCCGGCGCCAGCCCGCTGGAACAACTGCTCGGCGCCTCGTCCCGGGTCTACGGCTACCAGGCGGTAGTCCCGGCCGGCGCCAAGGCGTCCAGCGTCATCTGCACCGGAGCCCCGCAACCCCTGGTCTGGCACGGCCCGGTCGCCGCGTTCTGCGGCTAGCGTCTACCGCTGGTCGAGCTTGTCGAGGCCTGTTTCTGTGGTCGGGTCTTGGTGGTTGCGTCTGTTGCCGCGGAGTGGGCTGCACCCCGTCCCGCCCGTGCGCAGCTCGCCTACTCTTGCTTTCGTATTTCAGACCGTGGGCGGGGGCTCGCGCGCTTTATACGAGGTCAGTCTGCGACCGACGTTGAGGAGCGGAGCGACGAAACGCCCGACCTACCCGGACGGGGTGCAGCCCACTCCGCTTCCGAGTTGCGTCTGTGCCGGCTCAAGCACCGCTGGTCGAGCTCGTCGAGACCCTGCCGGCCACCGTCGGTCGAGCTTGTCGAGACCCTCGTCCACGCGCACGGAGTACGGAGTACGGATCGAGATCCTCAACCCCGGCAGCGGGTGACTTCGTAAAGGGCGATGCTCGCCGCCACCGACGCGTTGAGCGATTCGACGTCCGAGCTGATCGGGATGGAGACCAGGACGTCGCAGTTTTCCCGGACGAGGCGAGCGAGCCCTTCTCCTTCTGAGCCGACCACGAGCAGGACGGGACCGTCAACGCCGGGGATGCCGGCGACGTCCAGTTCGGCCTCGCCGGCCAGGCCGGCGACCACGAAGCCGGCATCGGCGTACTGCCGCAGCGTCCGGTTCAGGTTGGTCGCCCGGGCCACCGGGACCCGGGCGGCGGCGCCGGCCGAGGTCTTCCACGTCGCAGCGGTCATTTGGGCCGAGCGGCGCTCGGGGATGATCACGCCCGCCGCCCCGAAGGCCGCAGCGGAGCGGATGATCGCTCCGAGGTTGCGCGGGTCGGTGATCGAGTCACAGGCGACCACCAGTGCCGGGTCGGGGGCGTCCAGTGCTTCGGCGAGCAGATCGTCGGGGTGCAGGTATTCGTACGGCGGCAGTTGCAGCGCCACCCCTTGGTGGGCGGCGCCGTGGGTGAGCCGATCCAGTTCGGAGCGGGTGGCCTGCAACAGCGCGATGCCGTGGTCGGCGGCGTAGCGCAGGATCTCGCGCAGCCGGTCGTCCCGCTCGACGCCGTCGGCCACGTAGGCGCGCCGCACCGGCAGCCCGGCTTGCAGCGCCTCCAGCACCGGGTTGCGGCCGATCACCCAGTCGTCTCCGGACCGTTTGACTTCGGTACGCGGACGGCCCCCACGGCTCGAGGTCGAGCCGCCCTGAGTTTTGCCTGAATCGTTCGGCCCACGCTTGCGATAGGCCTTGTGGTAGGGCCGATCCTCGGCTTTCGGCGTCGGGCCTTTGCCCTCCAGGCCACGCCGCACGCGGCCGCCGGAGCCGGCGGTGTTGCCGCTGCCGATGCCTTTGCCGCGTTTGCGGACGGCACCCTTGCGGGCAGAATTTCCTGGCATCAGTTCTCCAAGCTCCAGCGTGGGCCAGCGGGGGTGTCCTCCACCTTCAGGCCCAGGTTCGTCAGGGTGTCGCGGACGGCGTCAGCGGCCGGCCAGTCCTTGCGTGCCCGGGCCTGGGCACGCTGCTCGAGCAGGGCGCCGACCAGGCCGTCCACCACGGGTTTCAGATCATCGCCGGCATCGGAAACGTCGGCCCACTCCGGAGCCGCCGGGTCGAGACCGAACACCCGCAGCATCAGCCACACCCTCAGCCTCGCCGCACGCGCCGCGTCGTGATCGCCGGCGTCGAGCGCGACGTTGCCTTCCTTGACGGTGCGGAACACCACCGCGAGCGCGGTCGGTGTCGCAAGATCGTCGTCCATCGCAGCGGTGAACTCGGGGCCGATCTCGTCCAGGGGCGCGTAGGCGATCCATTCGTCGGGCAGCGTCGCCGCGGCCCGCTCCAGGAAGCTGTCGATCCGGGCCAACTGCGCGGCCGCCTCGGCCAGCGAGGCGTCACTGAGCTCGATCGCGGACCGGTAGTGCGGCCCGGCCAGCCACAACCGGACGGCCCGGCCGCCGTACTTCGCGACAGCGGCGGCCACGTCGGCGGTGTTGCCCAGCGACTTGGACATCTTCTCGCCGGCCATGGTGACCCAGGCGTTGTGCATCCAGTACCGTGCGAAACCTCGTCCGGCGGCCTGGGACTGAGCCAGTTCATTCTCGTGGTGCGGGAAGCGCAGGTCGAGCCCACCGCCGTGAATGTCGAAAGTGTCACCCAGGTATTTGCCGGCCATCGCGGAGCACTCGATATGCCAGCCCGGACGCCCCCGCCCCCACGGGCTCGGCCAGGAGGCCGTCTCCGGCTCGCCGGGCTTGTAGCCCTTCCAGAGGGCGAAGTCGCGCGGATCACGCTTGCCGCGCGGATCGGCGTCCTCGGCGGGTGCCATGTCGGACACCCGCTGCCCGGTCAGTGCCCCGTACTCCGGCCAGGACCGGACGTCGAAGTAGACGTCGGCCGAGTCGTCGGAGGCGACATAGGCATGCCCGCGTTCGATCAGGTCACCGATCAGTTCGATCATCTCGGGGATGTGCCCGGTGGCCCGCGGCTCATAGCTGGGCGCCTGGACGCCGAGCGCCTCGAACGCCTCCCGGAAAGCCGCCTCGAACAGGTAGGCGTGCGCCCACCACGGACGCCCCGCCTCGGCCGATTTCGCGAGGATCTTGTCGTCGATGTCGGTGACGTTGACCACCAGCGTCACGTCATGGCCGGTGAACTCCAGCCAGCGTCGCAGCACGTCGAAATTGACCCGGCTGCGCATATGCCCCAGGTGCGGCGCGGATTGCACGGTCGGCCCACAGACGTAGATCGACACCTGTCCCGATTCCAGGGACTGGAACTCGACGATCTCGCGGCGGGCGCTGTCGTACAGGTGCAAACTCACCGGTCGATCCTATCCGGGTCCGCGGGGTGCTAGTACTACAGGGCTAGGCCGGGCTCAGCCCAACCGCCGGCGCAGCGCCGTCATGTCGAGCACACCGGTCGGCTCGGGTTCGGCCTCGGCCGCCGTTTCCCACGGGTCCTCGGGCATCTCGCCCTCGTCGTCCAGGAAGCCCTGCGACGGGTCGAACGGGTTGGCCAGTTGCCGCGATCCCTCGGCCAGCGGACGGCTGTCCATGGCCTCGTCCGGCAGGCCTTCGAGGACGTCGCGGATGTAGCCCCAGGCGGCGTCGATCAGCGGCACATCGCGCTGCTCGCGCTGCGAGGCGTACCAGCGGTAGTCGAGCACCTCGTGAAAGATCTGGGCGGCGTCCCGCTTGCCGCGCAGGTGCGGCGGCACCGCCTGGGTGACCGGCTCGAACGATTGGGTGAGCCACTGGTGTGCCACCAGCGCCTCGTCAACGTGCTGCTGGTTGGTGCGGAACCGGAAGGTGTCCAGGTCGTTGAGCAACCGTCGGGCCTGATTCTCCTCGACGTCCAAACCGGTCAGCCGCAACAACCGTCGGGTGTGATGGCCGGCGTCCACCACCTTGGGCTGGATGGTCACCCGGGAGCCGTCCGGCGAGGTGGTGATGTCGAGCTCGGCGACGTCGAAGCCGAGGGCGTTGAGCCGCCGCACCCGGCTCTCGATCCGGTCGAGTTCGGTGCCCGGGAACTCCTCGGCGCCGGTCAGCTCGGCCCACAGATCGCGATAGCGGGTCGTGATGGTCTCGACCAGAACGAGCGGGTCGAGCGATTCGTCGAGCAGGTGCCCGGCCTCGAGGTCGCTGAACTCACCGAACAGGTTGGTGGTGGCGATCTGCAGGTCGTGCTCGCGCTGCCCGTCGGTGAGGCTGGGATGCATCTCGGCGGTCTCGGCGTCCACCAGATACGCAGCGAACTCGCCCGCATCGCGCCGGAAGAGGATGTTCGACAGCGACACGTCCAGCCACAGGAAACCGATCAGGTGCAGCCGGGCCAGCAATACCACCATCGCGTCCAGCAGGCGATTCACGGTGTCCGGGCGGACGCCCTGAGAGAACAGGGAGCGGTACGGCAGCGAGAAGTCCAGGTGCCGGGTGATCAGCACCGGCATCAGCGGATCGCCGGCAGCGTCGCACCGTCCGGTGATCACCGCGAGCGGCTCAACGACCGGGGTGTCCTCTCGGGTGAGCTCCTGCAGCATCCGGTACTCGTGGACGGCCGCCGCCTCGATCACCTCTTTGGCCGCGTAGACGTCATTGCCCACCTTGATGAACCGCACGACGTGACGTGAGATGCCCCGCGGCAGGGCCACCAGATGCTCGGTCGGCCAGTCCGCCAGCGGCAGGATCCAGGGCAGCGGGATCAGCCTGGAGTCCGGCTTGGCCGACAAGATGCGAGGCATGGCGACCAGTCTGCCAGCCGGTCCGCGCTGACCGCCTGCGTCGACCGTCCACCATGGACGCCCAGAAGCGTCCCTCGTGACCGGCGGGTTCGACAGGCACCGCCAAAACAACGATGCCCCGGGTCGAAGACCCGGGGCATCGTTTCAGACCTACCCTCAGTTGGAGAGCCGCTCGCCGGTCTTGTTGCTGAACACGTGCAGCGTGTGGCCCTCGCCGGCGATGAACCGGACGGTGGTGCCCCGCTGCGGAGGCGTCCGGCCGCTGAGCCGGGCGACGATCTGCTGCGCGGACAGCTTCTCGTCGTCGGGCAGGCCTGCCAGAGTGCCGTAGGTGAACGCGTCCGCGCCCAGTTCCTCGACGACTGCGACCTCGACCGCGATGCCGTGGTCACCCAGGTCGAAGTCCTCGGGGCGGATGCCGATGGTCAGGGTGTCCTCGCCGGACGCCTTGGCCAGCACCTCACGGGGCACCGGCACCGTGTAATCGCCGACCTGGACGCCGTTCTCGTTGACCGTGCCGCTGATCAGGTTCATCGCCGGCGAGCCGATGAAGCCGGCGACGAAGATGTTGTTCGGGCGATCGTAGAGGGTCAGCGGGCTGTCGCACTGCTGCAGGAGGCCGTCCTTCATCACGGCCACCCGGTCACCCATCGTCATGGCCTCGACCTGGTCGTGGGTCACGTAGACGGTGGTGACGCCGAGCCGGGTCTGCAGCGCGGCGATCTGGGTGCGGGTGGAGACGCGCAGCTTGGCGTCGAGGTTCGACAGCGGCTCGTCCATCAGGAAGACCTGGGGCGAACGGACGATCGCGCGGCCCATCGCGACGCGCTGCCGCTGGCCGCCCGAGAGCGCCTTCGGCTTGCGGTTGAGGAAGCTCTCCAGGCCCAGCAGATGGGCGGCCTCCGTGACGCGCGCATCGCGCTCAGCCTTGGGGACGCCGGCCATCTTCAGGGCGAAGCCCATGTTGTCGCCGACGGTCATGTGCGGGTACAGCGCGTAGTTCTGGAACACCATCGCGATGTCGCGGTCCTTGGGCGGCAGGTCGGTGACATTGCGGTCGCCGATCCAGATGGCGCCCGAGTTCACCTCTTCCAGGCCGGCCAGCATGCGCAGGGAGGTGGACTTGCCACAACCCGAGGGGCCGACCAGAACCATGAACTCGCCGTCGCCGATCTCGAGGTTGAGCTTGTCAACCGCGGGGTGATCGGCACCGGGGTAGACGCGACAGGCGTCCTTGAAACTAACTGTGGCCATGCCAATATTCCTTTCCACGGGCAGGTACGTGCCCGACGATCCGTAGTGGAAGCAACGCCGCAGCTGTGCGGCTGGGGTCAGCATCGCACGGAAACGGGCTGTTCCCAAACGTCCTGGAGAATTTCCCACGCGGACGCGTGGACGGCCTCCCCGGCATAGTCGGGATGATTGGCGTAGTGAATTTCCCACGCGGACGCGTGGACGGGCCGTGAAGGGTGCCGAGGAAGCGCGCGCCATTGCGGATTTCCCACGCGGACGCGTGGACGGGCACCGCCGCATCCGGGCCGAGGTCGTCCGCTACGCCGGGTAGGCTCACCAGACGTGACCAGCCCCGAGCAACAGCCATCGCCGGACGGTGCGGATCCGAACGACACGGAGCCGCGGGAGTGGTGGCAGGAACCCGGCCTACCGTGGAAACACAAGCCCACCCGGTCGGACATTGCCTGCCTGAGCTGGATGGGTGCGGCCTCCCTATACGGGTTGATCCTGCTGCCGTTGCGCCCCGTCATGCTTGGTCTGGCGCCGCACGTGCTCGGTTCGCTCGGCTATCGCACCGGGCTGGTAATGACGGGTGCGCTGGCCGCGATGGGCGATCCGTGGTGGCCCATGGTCTGGGTGTTCGGCAGCCTGATGGCGATGAAATTCGACTGGATCTACTGGTGGGCCGGGAAACTCTGGGGACACGGCCTGATCGAGGTCTGGTCCGGGCGTTCCGAGCGGGCCCGAAAACGCAATCAGCGGGCCATCGCGTTCACCCAGAAATACGAGACTTGGGCGATCTTCGTCACCTATCTCCCGATCCCGCTGCCGGCCGCGGTGGTGTACGCGGCGCTCGGCGCCGCCGGAACCGGGATCAAGAAGTTCCTCGGGGTGAGCTTCATCGCGTCGCTGCTCAGCTCGGCGCTCTACATGTACCTGGGCTGGTGGATCGGCGAACCGGCGGTCGAGTTGATCAACAACTACGGCAACGTGCTGTGGTACATCTCACTGGCGATGCTGGCCGGCGTCATCGGCGTCGCCTGGTGGCGGGCACGCAACGGCAAGAAGCCGGGCTTGCCCGGGCCGGCGGTCTAACGCGACCACCGCTGGTTAAGGAACCCTTCTCAGCGCGGCGGGACCGGGTCTCGACGAGCTCGACCGACGAGGACCAGCGCTTCCTTCACGTCCGGACGATCAGGTCGGCGCGCTCGCGGGTGCCGTCGGCGGAGAACAGTTCCCGCTCCTGGGCGGCCCAGCGTTCCCAGTGCGGTAGGTAGGTCTCGCCGTCCCGTTCGATGCCGCGATGCATCCGGACGTCGTGGGCGGCCTCCATCCACACCCGGACGGCGACGTAGTCACCCGCCGGGCGCACCGTGCTGGCACAGCCCTCGACGATCAGCAGCGGCGTGGGCGGCACCTCGATCCGCTCGGCCCAGCCCGAGGCGATCCAGTCCCAGCGGCGATAGCCGGCCGGCTCGCCGACGGCGAGCGGACCCAGCACCTGGTCGGTCAGCCGCAGTGAGGCTTGGGCCAGGCCGTCCCAGCCGGGGAACAGGTCGTCCATGTGGATCACCGGACAGTCCAGACGCCCCCGGATCGCCTCGGCGAGGGTCGTTTTTCCCGATCCGCTCGGACCGTCGATGCCGATCACCACCGCGTCCCCGCACCGTGATTCGGCGCACCAGGCGAGCGCGGTCACGGTCTCGACGGCGTCCGATTGCATTCCGGGGACTCTACCGGCGTCCGGCGCGGGGCGAGTCAGCCCGTAGAGTGAGCGTTCTAGCCACACCACGAAGGAGTCCTCGGTGAGTGATCTCGGAGCCACCGCGTCCGACGTCTACCGCAACGTCCTGTCCGTCATCGAAACGGTGGAGCCGCGCATCGCTGACGCCACCCGCGCCGAGTTGGCCGACCAGCGGGCGTCGCTGAAGCTGATCGCCAGCGAGAATTACGCCTCGCTGCCGGTGCTGATGACGATGGGTACCTGGTTCTCGGACAAGTACGCCGAGGGTACGGTTGGGCACCGTTTCTACGCTGGCTGCCAGAATGTTGACACCGTCGAGACCGTGGCCGCCGAGCATGCCCGCGAGCTGTTCGGCGCCGACTACGCCTACGTACAACCGCATTCGGGGATCGACGCCAACCTGGTCGCCTACTGGTCGATCCTGGCGCACCGGGTGGAGTCGCCGGCACTGGAGCGACTGGGCGCCAAGAACGTTAACGAGCTCTCCGAGGACGACTGGGAGACGCTGCGCAAGTCGTTCGCCGAGCAGCGGGTGATGGGCATGAGCCTGGACGTCGGCGGCCACCTGACCCACGGCTTCCGGCCCAACATCTCGGGCAAGATGTTCCACCAGCGCTCCTACGGGACGCACCCCGACACCCAGCTGATCGACTACGACAAGCTGCTCGCCGACGCCCGCGAGTTCAAGCCGCTGATCCTGGTGGCCGGCGATTCGGCCTACCCGCGCCGGGTGAACTTCGCGAAGATGCGCGAGATCGCCGACGAGGTGGGCGCCACCCTGTTCGTCGATATGGCGCATTTCGCCGGACTGGTCGCCGGCAAGGTGTTCACCGGTGAGGAGAACCCGGTCCCCTACGCGCATGTCGTCGCCTCGACCACCCACAAATCGCTGCGCGGCCCGCGCGGTGGGTTCGTGCTGTCGACCCCCGAGTACGCGGCCAGCGTGGACCGCGGCTGCCCGATGGTGCTCGGCGGCCCGCTCTCGCACATCATGGCCGCGAAGGCGATCGCCTTCGCCGAGGCCCGCACGGACGCCTTCCGCACCTACGCCCAGAAGGTCGCCGACAATGCCCAGGTGCTGGCGGAAGGGCTGTCGAGGCGCGGCGCCACGCTGGTGACCGGCGGCACCGACAACCACCTGGTGCTGATCGACACCCGTTCGTTCGGCATCACCGGACGGCAGGCCGAGTCGGCCCTGCTGGACGCCGGCATCGTCACCAACCGCAACTCGGTGCCGAACGATCCGAACGGCGCCTGGTACACCACCGGCGTCCGGATCGGCACCCCGGCGCTCACCTCGCGCGGCTTCGGCGCGTCCGAGTTCGACCGGGTCGCCGAGCTGATCGTGAACGTGCTGGCGAATACGACGGCCACCACGACCGCGGCCGGCACCCCCGGCAAAGCCAAGTACACCCTCGCCGACGGCGTCGCCCAGGCCACCAAGGCGGCCTCCGCCGAACTCCTGGACGCCAACCCCCTCTACCCCGGCCTGGAGGTCTAGCCCACACGCCCTCGGCACCACTAGGCCCTGCCTAATCAGTTGAGCCCTCCCGTATAAGGCAGGGCTGAACTGATTAGGCAGGGCCTAGTGGGTTTCGCAGGCGGCGCCAGCCGGTCAGCGGGCGAACAGCTTGCCCTGGATGGTGGTGATCAGGCGGCTCAGCGAGGCCGGCAGGTCGGACAAGTGCCAGTCCGCCGGGGCGTGGTACCAATCCAGGTCGGTCGAGTCCGCGTCGGGGTCGTCGTCGGCGTCCACCAGGGCCTTCAGCCAGCGGTCGTAGCCGCCGAGCACCACCGCGTAGGGCAGCACCTCGGACAGCTCGGCGAGTTCGCGACCCTTCGGCATCTGGTCGGTCGGGTGCCCGAGAAGTTGAGCCCGCAACAGGCCGAGCCCGCTCAGCAGGGACGCCCCGCGTGCCGTCCGGGCGGGCATCTCCTGGCCCAGGAAGATCGCCAGCAGCGACACCGCGATGAGCGCGAGACCCACCAGCCCGTAGCTGGTGAAGGCGGCCAGCCCAATGGTGGCCAGCACCGCCACCGCGAACAGGCCGAAGCCGACCTTGAACCACGAGTTGCGGGTCTGGTCCGGACGCTGCGTGAACCAGCCGAGTGCCACCACATCGTCGTAGAGCTGGTCCTGGACGGTGCCGATCACGGTGCCGATCGCCGCCGGCAGTTCGGACACCGCTGTCGGTTTGCCCCCGACGGTGGCGACCGCGTCCAACAGCGTCTCCTCGTAGGGCCGCAGATCATCTCCGCCGGTGCGCCGGGCAAAGGTCCACTCCCCCTCGGCATACTTCGACGACTTGGGCAGTTCCTCGATCCGCAAGTGGCCGCGGACCGCCAGGTCGAGCAGCGTCGCAGTCACATCGACCGGATCGACCCGTTCATCGACCAGCGTGCCGACCTGGCCGGGCCGGATGCCGTCCCGCACCCGGAACTCGGCCTCGCCGTCACCCACCGGATGGAACTCGGCGACCAGCGTCGGCTCGGCTCCGGCAGCCGCGTCCCGCCCGATCCGGCGGTGCAGCGCCCAGAAGCCGAGGCCACCCAGCACCAGCAGCGCCAGCGCAATTCCCAGCGGCAGTGGGCGGGTCGAGAACGCGCGGCCCAGGGTCCACAGCTCACGCACCTGCTCGTTGGCCGCCACGGTTCCCTCGGGGAACCGCATGATGACCTCGACGATCTCACCGGCGCCGCGAGGGCCGTCGTTGAACGTGGGGTTGGGGTGGTCGTGGGTGCCGCCGCCCCAGAAGCTGCACACTCCCGGTGACGCGGGCGGACCCGCCGCACACAGCACCGACTCGATCATGGTGGGCACCTGGACGACCGCGGTGAACTCCTTCACCGGCAGGCTCAGGCCTTGGAGCAGCCGCCAGGCGACCGTGGTGTCGCCGGTCGGCTCAGCGGTCGCCGCGCCATGCACCTGGTAGGACAGCACGACCGGCTGGGTGACATCGCGGGTCGGCATGGTGACCGTGGTGTACCCCGCCTGCTCGACGACCGTCGCCGCGATCGGCTGGCCACCCACAGTGACGGTGACGTCGCTCAGCCGGTATACATACTCACGGTCGCCCAGCACCTCGCGGGTGGTGGCGAAACGCTGCACCAGTTCGGCAGGAGCGGCACCGTCGAAGGTGATGGTGGCCCGGACGCTCAGGGTGCCGTCCGGAGCCAGCGACCCCTCGACCGCATACTTCGACACCAACTCGACAGCGAACGCGCGGGGCGCGGCCAGGCCGGCCAGCGCGACGGTGAGGACGATCAGGCCGGCCAACAGCCGGGCCAACGGGGTGATGGTCAGTCTCGACACGTTGGATCCTTCGGAGTCGGGCGACACGACAGCGCGGTGCGCATCACGAGAAACTATCGCATCGAAGGCCCCGCGGAACCGCTGATCAGTCATCTCCCGGCCGCAGCGCAGGCAGTGGGCGATCCATCGTGCGCATCTCGACAGGCCCACTGCCGGAATGTCTTCGCGGGCGAGCCTCGCGGTGCGAAATGCGCGGCCCGCTGCGGGTAGCGCCCGACACGCTGACCGTTACAGTGTTCGCGTGACGCAGCCGTTTCCTCCGCGCCAACAGCCCCACCCGCAACAGTGGGGCCAGCCGCAGGGCTGGCCAGCGCCGCCGTCCCAGCCCGGTTGGAACCGTCCGCAGCCGTCCTTCGGCCAGCCGGCCTGGCCGCAACAGCCGGGCACACAGCTCCCCGGAGGGTTTCAGCATCCTGGCTATTCGCAGCAGCCCCCCGGCTATCCGGCCGGATACCCGCAGCAGCCGGGCTACCCGCCGGGCTATCCGCAACGGCCGGGCGGCTTCCAGGCTCCGCCGCCGCGCCGCAACCCGCTCGGACGGGTGCTGGTGCTGCTGGTCGCGGTGTGCGGGCTGCTGCTGGCGGGCGTCGTGGTAGCCAACATGATTGGCGGGTCGGACGGGACGTCACCACGACCCACCGAGACCTACACCCCGCCGCCGCCGGACATGGATCCGCCCCCGTTGCCGGTGCCGAAGACCTACGCCGAGGCGACCGATTGGCTGACGAAGAATCCGATCTACCAGCAGTTGACCAGCATTCCGACCGACTGCAACAACCTGACGCCGATCGACGCCCTGAACGCCACCGAAGAGCAGCTCAACGATCACCTGCAGGACCTCACCGCCTGCCTGCTGAAGGTGTGGCACCAGCCGGTGGAGGCAGCCGGTTTCCTGTTGCCACGTCCGCCGGCGATCGTCTACAACCAGCCGATCCAGAGCGCGTGCGGCAAGCTGGACAGCGTCAACGCGTCCTATTGCGGCGCCGACCAGCGGATCTACTACGCCAAGCCGCTGCCGAAGATCTTCCCGAAGGACCTGCAGAACACCAAGTTCCTGATGGAGATGGTGCTGGGCCACGAGTTCGGGCATGCCATCCAGGCCCGGACCGGCATCTCGATCTCCAGTTCCGCCTGGGAGCAGCGGGTCTCGACCAAGGCCGAGGCGAACGTGTTCTCGCGGCGGCTCGAGGTGCAGGCCGACTGCTTCGCCGGCATGTGGATCAACGCGATCACCCGCTCGCAGAACCTGAGCTCGAACGACCTGGAGAACCTCCGCACGATCGCCTACAACCTGGGCGATGACGTACTCAGCGGCAAGCCCAACATCGACTCCGGTCACGGTCTGGGCACCACCCGGAAACGCTGGTTCACCACCGGCCTGACCGGCGGTCCCGCCATCGCCCAGTGCAACACCTACACCCCGCCGAGTTCCGAGGTGCGCTGAGGAAGCGCTGATTTTCGTTGGTTGAGCTTGTCGAAACCCCTTGCCGGCGCACGTTCAGGTCTCGACAAGCTCGACCAACGATCATCGATACTTCCCCATTGAGCAAGTCAGACCGGGTGATGGTGCAGCGGGCGCCCCACCTCGCGGAAGCCGAGCCGGCGGTACACGCCGCGTCCGGCATCAGTCGCCGACAGGGTTGCCGGGACGCCGGGTCCGGCGGCGATCGCGGCCTCGGTCAGCGCGGTGGCGATGCGGCGTCCGCGGAAGGCCGGCAGCACCGCCACGGCTCCGATGTTGTTCACCCGGCCGGTGACGATGGACGTGGCGGTCCCGACGCCGACGCCGTCCAGTTCGGCGTACAGCCAGGTCGCTCCGGGCAATCGCTGGCTGCCCGGCGGATGCAGTTCGCCCGAGCGGGCCGGAGGCTCATCGCCGGCGGCCAGGAAAGCCAGCTGTTCGAACCAGGCGACGTCGGCGTCGCTGGCCGCACGATGGATCGTCAGGCCCGCCACCGCTGCGGACGCCCGCGGGGTGCCGGGCTCCCGGATCATCCAGTGGCCGCCCGGCTCGGCCTCCCGTCCGGGCAGTCGAAGCCGGGCGAAGCTGTCGCCGACGATGCCCGGGACGTCGCCGGGCACCGCGGCGTCCGGGCTGAGCGTGACGGCTCCGAGCAGCAGGTAGTGCGGCACCGTGCCGTGGCCGCGCGCCAGGCGTCCGTCGTCGCTCCAACGGGCACCCAGGCCGCCGTAGGCGACTGAATGCCAGGCCGCCTCGCCGTGCGCGCAGAGAGCGACCGGATCGGCGCTCATCGGGGCACGATCAGTGCAGTGGCGATAGCCGCCACCCCTTCACCGCGTCCGGTCAGGCCCAGGCCGTCCGTGGTTTTGCCGGCGACCGACACCGGCGCTCCGAGAGCCGCGCTGAGCACCCGTTCGGCCTCCGTCCGACGGGGCGACAGCCGTGGCCGGTTGCCGATCACCTGGACGGCGGCGTTGCCGATCTCGTAGCCGGCCCCGCGAACCAGCCTCGCAACTTCGGTCACCAGCCGCACGCCGGACGCCCCCGCCCACTCCGGCCGGTCCACGCCGACGTTGCTGCCCAGATCGCCGAGCCCCGCAGCCGACAGCAAGGCATCGCAGAGCGCATGGCAGGCGACGTCGCCGTCGGAATGCCCGGCCAGTCCGCGAGGTTCGTCCGGGAAATGCAGCCCGGCCACCCACAGCTCGACACCCTCGGCCAGCGCATGCACATCGCTGCCGACGCCGACCCTGGGTAGCGCCGTCACCGCGGGCTCCGGATCACCTCGGCGGGACTGCCGCCGGGCTTGGCGAACCAGGCGAACGGACGGTGCCGCAGCACTCTGCGGAACGAGTGCCGGCCGAGGCCGGCCCGCAGCTTGAGGAAGGCATCGGCCAGGTCGAGATCGGTCGCCGAGGTGATCTTCAGCGAGGTCATCGCGCCCTTCACGATCGACACCGGATGTCCGGCAGCCTCGCAGACCGACAAGTCGTCGGTGCATTCGATGCCCTGGTCGGCGGCGTAACCGTGGCTCGACTCCAGGGCGTCCAGGTCGAAGCCCTGCGGGGTCTGGATGGCTCGCAGGCACTCGCGGTCGACGACGGTCAGCCGTCCGTCGGGCGCCTCGGCGCGGATCGAGTCGGCCACCGGAATCGCCGGGGCGACCGCGACGGCACCCTCGCGCACGCTGCGAATCACCCGGGTCACGACGGTGGCCGGCACCAGCGGACGGACGGCATCGTGCACCAGGACCACCCGGGCCGCCGCGAATTCCCCGCGTCCGCGGATCGCCGCGATGCCGCGACGCACGGACGCCTGCCGGGTCTCATCGCCCTCAACCAGGATCACCGGGATCGGAGAGGCCGCGAGCGCCGGCTGGAAGTGGTGCTCGGCATCGCGGGGAATCACCACCACCGCATGCGTGCAGCCGCCCGCAGCCATCGCCTCGACCGACATCGCCACGACCGCTTTGCCGGCGAGCGTGGTCACGGGTTTCGGGACGGGCCCACCGAAACGGACGCCCCGTCCGGCAGCGACAATGACGGCGGGTACGGGCTCAGGCACAAGCGGCAGTATAGGTGTGCGCGCCGCCCCCGGACGGCGAACGCGGACCGGGCCACGAGTCTCTCACCGGGAACGCAAGACCGGCCGTCGCTTTCGCGACGGCCGGTTTCAGTGACCGTTGATCAGGAAGCCAGGACCTCGTCCAACAGGACCTCGGCCCGGTCTTCCTCGACCTTCTCTGCCAGCGCCAACTCGGAGACCAGGATCTGCCGGGCCTTGGCGAGCATGCGCTTCTCGCCGGCCGACAGGCCGCGCTCACGCTCACGCCGCCACAGATCGCGGACCACCTCGGCCACCTTCATCACATTGCCCGAGTGCAGCTTCTCGAGGTTGGCCTTGTACCGACGGGACCAGTTCGTGGGCTCCTCGGTGTGCGGCGCCCGGAGTACGGAGAACACCCGCTCGAGACCGTCTGCGTCCACAACGTTGCGGACGCCGATCTCGTCGAGGTTCTGTGCCGGGACCCGAACCACCAGATCGTTCTGGCCGACGATGCGCAGTACGAGGTAGAGCTTGTCCTCGCCTTTGATCGTCCGGGTTTCAATGTCTTCGATGACGGCTGCCCCATGATTGGGGTAGACCACCGTCTCACCGACTTCAAAAGTCATGTAATAGACCCCTTTCCCAGACATCCATGGTAGCACGCAGGCATCCAATATTCGAAACGTTCGTCCTAGCCAGAGGCACTTTGGGGGGTTGACAAGGGCATTGAGCGTGTGCCGCCACAGCCTCTGAAAACCGAGATCACGTCTCCCAAAACGCCTCTGACAACACCAAACGAGGAATCCGTGGCGCCCTCGTCGCCAACCGCGAACAATCTGGCGCGCCGGCTCCGCGAGCCGGGCCGGGAACGGCACCGAGCCCGCCGGCGGGCTGCCGGCGGGCTCGGATCAGGGCTGGAATCAGGCAGCCGCCGCGACCGGCTTGGCCTTCCAGAACTGCTTCATCGCGATCACCGCAATGCCGGCCACGATCGTGCCCGCGATGAGCGCGATCAGGAAGCCGAATGCGTTCTCCATCAGCGGGACGACCAGCAGGCCACCGTGCGGAGCACGGGATCCGACAGCGAGCCCCATCGACAGCGAGCCGGTGACGGCGCCACCGAGCATCATCGACGGGATCACCCGCAGCGGGTCGGCTGCGGCGAACGGAATGGCGCCCTCGGAGATGAAGGCGGCACCCAGCAGCCAGGCTGCGCGGCCGTTCTCGAGCTCGACCTCGGTGAACAGCTTGGAGCGCAGCGTCGTCGCCAGCGCGAGCGCCAGCGGCGGCACCATGCCGGCGCACATCACCGCGGCCATGATCTGGAACGACGCAGTGGTCTGCGCGGCCAGGCCTGCGGTGGCGAACAGGTAGGCCGCCTTGTTCACCGGACCACCCAGGTCGAAGCACATCATCAGCCCGAGGACCAGGCCGAGCAGGACGCCCGCCCCACTGGCGGCCATGCCGTTCAGCCCGTTGGTCAGGCCCTCGGTGATGGCCGCCAGAGGCTTGCCGAGGAAGAGGTACATGATCAAGCCGACGGCGGCCGTGACAAGCAATGGAATGATCACCACCGGCATCAGGCCGGCCAGCCAGCGCGGCACGTTCCAGTTGGACATCCACAGCGCGATCACGCCCGCCAGCAGGCCGGTGACCAGGGCACCCAGGAAGCCGGCGCTCAGCGCACCGGCGATGACGCCGCCGACGAAACCGGGAGCGATGCCCGGACGGCCAGCGAGGCCGAACGCGATGTAGCCGGACAGCGCCGGCAGCAGGAAGCCGAAGGCCGCGCCACCGATGGTGAACAGCAGCGCACCGATGTAGTTCATGAAGCCCGAACCCCAGCCGGCGGCCATCATCAGGCTGCCGATCGAGTCGCCGGCCTGCTGCGCGGCGGCACAGGTGGCGGCGTCGACCCAGGGCAGTTCGGCGCAGGTCCGCGCACCACCCGCGGCACCCGGGGCGAGCGCCACGTCGAAGCCCGCCATCGCGAAGCCGAGGGCGATCATCAGACCGCCGGCCGCCACGAACGGGATCATGTACGAGACGCCGGTCATCAGCGCCTGCTGAATGCGCTTGCCGACGCTCAGCTGGCTGCCACCGGCGCTGGCGGCCGCCGACGAGGCGTCGCCGCTGACCTTGCGCGCGTTGGGATCCTTGGCGGCCGCAACAGCCTCCTCGATCATCTTCGCCGGCTCGTTGATGGCCCGCTTGACGCCGGATTCGATGACCGGCAGGCCGGCGAACCGGTCCTTGTCCCGGACGCCGACGTCGGTGGCGAAGATCGCCGCCGAGGCCCCGGCGATGATCGCCGGGTCGATCGGGGTGACCTTGCCCGAGCCCTGCGGCTCGACGTGCAGCTCGATGCCAGCGGCTTTGGCTGCCTGCTCGAGCGCGTCGGCCGACATGAAGGTGTGGGCGATGCCGGTCGGGCAGGCGGTGACGGCGACCAGCACGACCTTCTCTCCGGATGCAGCCTCGGCCGCAGCCGGGGCGGCGGCCGGCGCCGCCGGCGCAGCCTCCTCCTCGGGATGGATGGCGGCGTTCACCAGGGCGACGACGTCCTCCGGGGTGGCCGCGTTGCGCAGGCCGTCGGTGAACTCGGCACGCACCAGGTTGCGGGCCAGCAGGGCCAGCAACTCCAGGTGAGCATCGTCGGAGCCCTCGGCGGCCGCGATCATGAAGGCGATGTCGGCGGGGCCGTCGAAGGCCCCGAAGTTGAACCGACGGCGAGAGCCGGGCGAAGGCGAGCGAGTTGGTGGTCACGGCGGCGGAGCGGCAGTGCGGGATGGCGATGCCGCCACCCAGGCCGGTGGCAGCCTTGGCTTCACGGGCCAGTGCGTCGGCCTCAAGGCCGGACGCGTCGGCCCGACCGGCCTTCGCGACCAGCTCGGCCAGATTGTGGATCACATCGTTCTTGGTCGGACCAAGATCGACGTCGAGCACAACCAGATCAGCAGTGATCAGGTCCTGCGACATTTGGTGTGTCCTTTCGGGTTACTGAAGTCAGCCGAGGTCGGTGATGACGACGTCGGCGGTATTGAGGTGCTCGGGCCTGGGCAAAGCGCTTCCGGCCATGGATGCCGCGGCGGAGCCGTACGCCACAGCAGTTCTGAGTCGTCCGGGGGCGGCTTCTCCCCCGCAGTCGGCCAGTACATATCCGGCCACCGATGAGTCGCCCGCGCCAACGGTGCTGCGCGGGACGATGGGGGGTGGGCTGGCGTGCCAGGCACCGTCAGCGGTCACCAGGACCGCGCCTGAGGCGCCCAGGGTGCCCATCACGGCGGTCACGCCACGTTCCACCAGGCTGCGCGATGCGGCCACCGCCGCGCTCGGGTCACCGGCCTTGGCCGCAGCCTCCAGCTGTTCGGCGTCCGCGCCGGTGAGTTGGGCGAGTTCGTCGGAGTTGGGCTTGAGCAGGTCGGGAGCGGCGTCGGGGAAGTTGTCGACCAGGGCCTGCAGCGGATCGTCGGAGGTGTCGACGGCCACCTTGACCCCGAGCGGACGGAGCCGCCGCACCAAGGTGGCGTAGAAGTCGGCCGGCACACCCGGAGGGAGCGACCCCGAGAGCACCACCCACTGGGCGTCCGCTGCCTCGCTGACGACCAATGCCGCCAGTTCCTCGATCTGTTCCTCGCTGAGCCGCGGACCCGGCTCGTTGAGCTTGGTCGTGGTGCCGTCCGGCTCGGTGAGGGTGAGGTTCATCCGCACCCCCTCGGCCACCGACACGGTGCGGTACTCGACACCGATCTGGCGCAGCGCGGCCAGGATCGGGTCCTCATCCTGCGCCGGCAACACTGCCCGGACGCTCTGGCCTGCGTAGTGAATGGCGCGGGCCACATTGACCCCTTTTCCGCCCGGTTCCACGGTGACCCCACCGACTCGCTGGACCTGCCCGCGCGCCAACGGCGCGTCCAAGCTGGCAGTCCGGTCGAGGCTCGGGTTCGCGGTAAGGGTAATGATCATGCGACGACGACCTCCAATCCTGCATTGACTAGCTGATGGCGATCAGCTTCCTGCAATCCGGAGTCGGTTACCAGCACCTCGACCTCTTTGATCGCCGCAAAACTAAGCAGCAGCATCGCACCGACCTTCGACGAATCGGCCAGGACGACCCGGCGACGCGCCGCGCGAACCATCGCGCGCTTCACCGCAGCCTCGTCGTTGTCGGGCGTGGACAGGCCGTGGGTCACGCTCAGCCCATTGGCGCCCAGGAAGGCGATATCGCAATAGATCCGCCCGAGCGCCTCGACGGTCTCACCACCCACGGTCGCCTGGGTCAGCCCCCGGACGCGACCGCCGAGCAGCTGCACCGGAGTTCCCAGCAGTGCCAGTTGGGACGCGATCGGCACTGAGTTGGTGATCACCGTCTGGTGCGGATTGCCGCCCATTGCCGTCGCAAACCGGGCGGTGGTCGTGCCCGAGTCGATTAGCACCGTCGAGCCGCTGCCGGTGGGCAGGAAGCGCAACGCCGCATGGGCGATGCGGCCCTTCTGCACCGAGAACGCGGGTTCACGATCGGCGACGGCGGTCTCGACCAGCCGCACATTCTCAGCCGGGACGGCCCCGCCATGCACCCTGCGTAGGATGCCGCGACGGTCGAGCACGTCGAGGTCACGACGAATGGTCTCGGTGGTCACCTCGAAGCGTTGGGCCAAGTCGGTGACCACGACCCGGTCGTACCGCAGCGCGAGACTGACGATCGTCCGCTGGCGTTCTTCTGCGTACATGTGGATACAACCTCTACCCTGACGTTGATTTACTTTGTATTCTACATGTTTGCTTGGCTCCGTCAACAAATTCCCTCGCTCATCCAATGGTAGTAACTTGTGTTTGCGTGGTTACCGCCGTCGGCTGCCGTCGGATGTCCGCCCTGGGACGACACTGCCCCGACACCCCCAAACCGGGGCGCAATTCGTTAGGCTGACCCCCAAACCGGCGACCACAAGGAGTCATCAGATGGCCAGCTCTCTCCGGCGAATCGGCGTCAGCCTGTGCATACCGCTCGCGCTGGCACTGACCGGCTGCGGTATGGACGCACAGACCCTGCAGCCGTACACGCCGGCCGAGGGCGTGAACTCCACCACCGGCCCGGTGATGGTGCGCAACCTGCTGATCGTGGCCGACAGCACCGGCCGCGGCGTGGTGAGTGCCTCGGTGGCCACCTACACCGGCGACACCCTCACCGGAGTGTCCGGTACGCCGCAGAAGTCGGACGGCAGCCTGGGCAGCCCGCTGGTGGTGACCAGCACGGGCCTGCCGACGATGCTGCCCGCCAACACGCTGGTGGTGCTGACCGATGAGCCGGTGCGCGTCGCGGTCACCTCGCCCGATCTGAAGCCGGGCCTGCTGGCCGACGTCACGCTGACCTTCGCCAAGTCCGACCCGGTCACGCTGGTCGCGCCGGTGATGTCGTCGTCCGAGCCCGAGTTCCAGAACATCAAGGTCGGCTGACGGGGCTCAGGCCTCGAATTTGTAGCCGAGGCCGCGCACGGTCACCAGCAGGCCGGGTTCGGCCGGATCCACCTCGATCTTCGCGCGCAGCCGCTTGACGTGGACGTCCAGGGTCTTGGTGTCGCCGACGTAGTCGGCGCCCCAGATCCGGTCGATGAGCTGGCCCCGGGTCATCACCCGGCCGGCGTTGCGGAGCAGGATCTCCAGCAACTCGAACTCCTTGAGGGCGAGCTTGACCGCGTCGCCGCGCACCCACACCTCGTGCCGCTCCACGTCCATCCGGACGCCGCCCACCTCCAGCACGTCGGGGTCGAGTTCGACGTCCTGGCCGCGCCGCAGCACGGCCCGGATGCGCGCCACCAGCTCACGGTGGCTGAACGGCTTGGTCACGTAGTCGTCCGCGCCCAGTTCGAGGCCGACGACCTTGTCGATCTCGTCATCACGCGCGGTGACCATGATCACCGGGACCGAACTGTGCGCCCGCAGCCGCCGGCACACCTCGGTTCCGGGCAAGCCCGGCATCATCAGGTCGAGCAGGACGATGTCGGCTCCGCCGCGATCGAACTCGGCCAGCCCGCTGGTGCCGTCCGGCGCCTCCACGACGTCGAAGCCCTCCTTGCGGAGCAGATAGCCGAGGGTCTCGCGGTAGGCGTCCTCGTCCTCGATCAACAGCACCCTGGTCATGCGGCGCTCCCTTCGTCGGTTTCTGGCTGGAGTGCCGGGAGCCGCAGGGTGAAGGTTGACCCCTGCCCGAGACGGCTCCACAGGCTCACCGTGCCCCCGTGTGCGGCGGCGATGTGTTTCACGATCGACAAGCCCAGGCCGGTGCCACCGTGCGCCCGGCTTCGACCGTAGTCGACACGGAAGAAGCGTTCGAACACCCGGGCCTGGTCGACCTCGGCGATGCCGATGCCGTTGTCGGACACGCTCACCTCGACCCAGTCGCCCGCGGCGTCCCGCACCCGGCGCGTGGTCACCGCGACCCGGGCGCCGGCCTCGGAGTAGGCGATGGCGTTCTGCACCAGATTGCGCAGCGCCGCCTCGATCTGGCCCTGGTCGCCGCGGATGGTGATACCGGGCTCACGCTGGTGGCTGAGCGTGATCTGGTGGCTGTCGGCCTGGTCGCGGAACTGGTCCAGCACCGCCTCCGCCACCTCGTCGATGTCGATCAGCACCGCCGCCAACAGCGGGTCGCTCGACTGTAGCCGGGACAGCGCGATGATCTGCGAGATCAGTTCGTTCAGCCGCGCCGTCTCGGTGGACATCCGCCCGGCGAAGTGACGCACCGCGTCCGGCTCATCGGCGGCGTCCGTGATGGCCTCGGACAGCAGCGACAACGCGCCGATCGGCGTCTTCAGTTCATGGGTGACGTTGGCGACGAAATCGCGGCGGGTCTCGTCGATCCGCAGCGCCTCGGACCGATCGTCGGCGACCAGCAGAACCAGCCCGTCGCCCAGCGGTGCGACCCGGACGGCCAGTCGCCGGTTGGGCAGGCCGGGCCCGGTCGGCAGATCGATGTTGAGGACGCCCGGCTCGGTCTCCTGGCGCGCCTCGCGGACCAGTTCCAGCATCTCGATGCGGGCCAGCCGGCTGCCCCTGATCACTCCCGAGGACGCCGCCGTCAACGACTGCGCGAGGATCTCGTCGTGCGGCCCGAGAACGGCGGCCGGGCCACGAAGGTGCGCGATGGTCGTCTTCAGTGCCGGGGCGAGCAGTGGGGGCGGCTCGTACACGGGTGCCTGGTGCCGCGTCCGCCACATGACGAAACCGAGCAGTGTCGCGAGGACGCCCACGACACCCCCCAGAACGCTGGCGACGAGCGGGCTCACAGTTGCCGATCATAGGGGCAGGGTCGCAGGACCGTGCGGCCCTGTTTCGCGCCCCCCGGTGAGAGTTCATCGACTGTTCACCCTTCCGTCGCCGAGCATCGATGCACCGCCAGCGGCCGGGCATAGGGTGGAGCGGGCGTGATCGGCAGCGTTGAAAGAGGAGATATGCGAGAGAGCTACCGCGAGGATCTGGACGCCGTGGTGACGGATCTGGTCAGCATGACCGAACGAGTCCGGACCGCCGTCAAGCTAAGCACCCGGGCGCTCCTGGAGGCCGATCTCGCGATCGCCGAACAGGTGATCAGCGAGGACGCCCTGCTGGACGACGAACACGACGACCTGGAGGCGCGCTGCTTCGTGCTGCTCGCCCGGCAGGCCCCCGTCGCCGGCGAATTGCGAACCATCGTGGCCGCGATGCGGATGGTGGCAGACCTGGCCCGGATGGGTGACCTGGCCTGCCACGTCGCCAAGATCGCCCGGCTGCGCTACCCCACCCACGCGGTGCCGGACGGGCTGGTGCCCACCTTCGAGCTGATGGCCCGGGTGGCCGAGGAGATGGTCGCTACCGCCGGGCGCGCACTCAACAACCGCAATGCCCACGACGCCGCCAAACTGGCCGATTCGGACGAAGAGATGGACGAACTGCGCAAGAGCCAGTTCCGCATCCTGCTCGGCGCCGACTGGCCCTACACCGTGGAGGCCGCAGTCGATGTGGCGCTACTGGGCCGATACTACGAACGCATCGCCGACCATGCCGTGATCATGGCCGGCCGGACCATCTACGTGGTCACCGGCACCCACCCCGAGGGCGAGAACTGGACCTACGCCTGACCTACGTCCGAGCGTCGACCTTCGTCGGTCGAGCTTGTCGAAACCTGGATCGGCACAAGGGTTTCGACAGGTTCAACCACCGGCGGGCGCGAGTCCCCGAAACGCCGAATCCCTCGCGGCAGTCCGATCGAGTCGGACGCCGCGAGGGAACGATCAGCGTTACTTCTTCTTGCCCTGGTTCTTGACCGCCTCAATGGCCGCCTTGGCGGCGTCCGGGTCGAGGTAGGTGCCGCCGGTGGTGACCGGACGCAGATCGTCGTCCAGCTCGTAGTGCAGCGGGATGCCGGTGGGGATGTTCAGCCCGGCGATGGCATCGTCGGAGATGTTGTCGAGGTGCTTCACCAGGGCGCGCAGCGAGTTGCCGTGGGCCGTGATCAGCACGGTCTTGCCGGCGCGCAGGTCGGGGACGATCGAGTCGTACCAGTACGGCAGCATCCGGATCACGACGTCCTTGAGGCATTCGGTCTTGGGCCGGGCCTCGGGCGGCAGGAAGGCGTACCGCGGGTCGTCGAACTGAGTGTTCGGGTTGTCGTCGGCGATCGGCGGCGGCGGGGTGTCGTACGAGCGGCGCCAGAGCATGAACTGCTCCTCGCCGTACTGGGCCAGGGTCTCGGCCTTGTTCTTGCCCTGCAGGTCGCCGTAGTGGCGCTCGTTGAGCCGCCAGCTGCGCCGGACCGGGATCCAGGTGCGGTCACAGTTGTGCAGCGCCAGTTCGGCGGTGTGGATCGCCCGCAGCTGCAGCGAGGTGTGCAGCACGTCGGGCAGCAGTCCGGTGCTCTTCAGCAGTTCACCGCCACGCTTGGCCTCGCCGATGCCCTTGTCGTTGATGTCGACATCGACCCAACCGGTGAACTGGTTCAGGGCATTCCATTCGCTCTCGCCGTGGCGGAGCAGGATCAGGTTCGCACTCATGGAGCGAGCCTAGCGGTGACTCCCCGCGCCGGGGCAGGCGTCGCGACGATTCGATCCGGTCGCTGGGACGGGTCCCGATCAGGACGGACGCCGAGCGCCGGCCACCTCGATCACGGCACTTTCGTTTGCGACTCCCCCGCCCGTCGGTGAGCCGGGCCGGGTCGAGGCCGGGCCGCTCAGCGGGCGGAAGGCCCTCGATCTGGACGGCACCCATCAGGTTCACGATCAGCTTGTGGGCGGTGCCGGTGCCGACCGGCTCGATCATCGCCACCCGTGCCATCCGGACACCGTAGCCATCGGCGTCCGACTGGCAGAATCGGCGACATGGCAGACAGCACAGCGGTGGTCACCGGGGCGAGCAGCGGGATCGGTGAGGCGACGGCGCGAGCCCTCGCCGCAGCGGGGTATCGGGTGATCTGCGCGGCCCGCCGGGCGGATCGGATCAAGGCGTTGGCCGATGAGATCGGCGGACTGGCCGTGCCCTGCGACGTGACCGTCACCGGCGATGTCGATCGGCTCGCCGAGACGGTCGGCGACCGCCTGGATCTGTTGGTGAACAACGCTGGCGGCGCGCTGGGGCAGAAGCCGGTCGCCGAGGCTGAGATCGACGCCTGGCAGCGGATGTACGACGTCAACGTCCTGGGCGCCGCCCGGGTCACCCGCGCACTGCTGCCGGCGCTCGACGCCGGTGCCGGCACGGTGATCTTCGTCACTTCGACCGCAGCCGAGGCGCCCTACGAGGGCGGTGCCGGCTACTGCGGGGTGAAGTCGGCCGAACGGGCACTGGCCGGTTCGCTACGGCTGGAGTTGTTCGACCGGCCGGTGCGGGTGTGCGAGATCTCCCCCGGCATGGTGCACACCCCCGAGTTCTCGCTGACCCGCTTCGACGGCGACCAGGCCAAGGCGGACGCCGTGTACGCCGGTGTCCCCGGGCCGCTGGTGGCCGAGGACATCGCGGACGCGATCAGCTGGATGGCGACCCGTCCGGGACACGTCAACGTGGATCGGCTGGTCATCCGTCCGAGAGCCCAAGCCGCCAACCACAAGGTGTTCCGGGTTAGTCCTTCTCGCCCGGCGGGAAGCGGAAGTTGAAGAACGCCCGACCGAAGGACCAGACCGCGATCAGGGCGACCAGGGCGAACATCAGTCCGCCGGGTGGCCCGGAGCCGTTCTGGGTGAAGTAGCCGGCAGTGACCATCCAGACACCGGTGACGGTGGCCAGGACGGCGACCGCGAACCAGCCCCATCGGGGTTTCGGCATCGGCCACCCTCCTGAATCTCGGTAGGAGCCTCAGGCTAGCTCGATCAGCGCCTGTCCGCCCTGCACCGAATCGCGCTCGCCGACCAGGACGGCGGCGACCGCCCCGGCGTGCGGTGCGGTGATCTCGGTCTCCATCTTCATCGCCTCGAGCACCAGCAGCACCTGACCCTCGGTGATCTCGTCCCCTTCGGCGACCAGGATGCGGGCGACCGCACCCGACAGTGGCGCCACCACGGCGTTGGCCGAGGCGGCCTTCACCGAGGCGGTGGTGCGGGTCGGTTGGGCGGAACCTCCGCCGCCGATCACCACCGCGCCCAGGGTGGGGCGCTCCGGTTCTTCGACGTCGACCTCGATGTCGTAGCCGACACCGTTGACCGTGACTTTCAGTTTCATGTCTGTGCTTCCTCGCTTCAGCGCAGATGCATCGGCTCGTGGCCGTGCTGCCGGCGGCGGGTGCCGCTCTGCCAGATGGCGGACGTGGTGAAGTGGGCCTGGCGCCGCTTGGCGCGATGCCCCAGGTAGGCGGCGACCGCGGCCGCGATGGCCACCAGGGTCTCCTCGGGAACCTCGGCGTTCAGCACCCGCAGTTCCTTGATCTCGACCTCCAGTGCGTCGACCCGGTCGGTCAGCTTCTTGACCAGTTCGAGCAGTTCGGCGTCCTGATTCGTCATCGCTCCTCCGCTCAGACCGGGCCGAGGCCGTGCTTCTTGGCCGGCCGCAGCTGCCGCTTGGCGATCAGCAGTTCGAGCGCCATCGCCACCTTGCGTCGGGTGTCGCCCGGGTCGATGACGTCGTCGACCAGCCCGCGGGAGGCAGCCACGAACGGCGTCGAGAAGGTCTCCCGATATTCCTCGACCAACTCGGCGCGCCGGGCGTCCGGGTCGTCGGCGGCGGCGATCTCACGCCGGAACACCACAGACGCGGCACCCTCGGCACCCATCACGGCGATCTCGGCGGTCGGCCAGGCGAACACCTGATCGGCGGCCAGGTCCTTGGCCGACATGGCGATGTAGGCGCCGCCGTAGGCCTTGCGCAGCACCACGGTGATCTTCGGCACGGTGGCCGCCGCGTAGGCGTACAGCATCTTCGCGCCGTGCCTGATGATGCCGCCGTGCTCCTGGGCGACACCGGGCAGGAAGCCGGGGACGTCCACGAAGGTGACGATCGGAATGTTGAAGGCGTTGCAGAACCGGACGAAGCGTGACCCCTTGTCGGAGGCGTTGATGTCGAGCACGCCGGCCATCACGCTGGGCTGATTGGCGACGATGCCGACACTACGGCCGTTGATCCGGCCGAAACCGACGACCAGATTCTGGGCGTAGCCGGCCTGCACCTCGAGGAAGTCGGCGTGGTCGACCACCTTGCCGATCACGTCGCGGACGTCGTAGCCCTTGGTGCCCTCGGCCGGGACGATGTCGTGCAGCGACGGGTCGTATTCGACGTAGGGGTCGGGGTCGACGATCGGCGGATCCTCGGTGTTGTTCTGCGGCAGGAAGCTGAGCAGCTTCTTGGCGATCAGGATGGCCTGTTCGTCGTCGTCGGCCACGAAGTGGTTGACGCCCGACACCCCCATGTGGGTGTCGGCACCACCCAGACCGTCCTGGGTGACCTTCTCACCGGTGACCTGCTCGATCACATTCGGCCCGGTGATGAACATGTGGGCCTTGCGGGTCTGGATGATGAAGTCGGTCAGCGCCGGGCTGTAGGCCGCGCCGCCGGCGCAGGGCCCGGCGATGATCGAGATCTGCGGTACCGCTCCCGAGAGCAGCACGTTGGCGAAGAACACCTGGCCGTAGCCGGACAGGGAATCGATGCCTTCCTGGACGCGGGCGCCGCCGGAATCGTTGATGAAGACGAACGGGGTGCCGCACTTGAGCGCGGACTCCATCATCTCGACCACCTTCTTGGAATGGGTCTCGCCGGCCGAGCCGCCCGCGACGGTGAAGTCCTGGCTGGCGATGTGCACCGGACGCCCCAGCACCGCGCCGGTGCCGGTGACCACGCCGTCGGCGGGCAGGTCGGCGGTGTCCATGCCGAAGGTGACCGTCCGGTTGCGCCGGAACAGGCCGATCTCCTGGAACGTGTCCGGGTCGATCAGCGCGTCGATCCGCTCACGGGCGGTCAGCTTGCCCGCCGCATGCTGCTTCTCGACCCGCTTCTGGCCGCCGCCGGCCCGGGTGGTCGTCCGCTGCTCGAGCAGGTCGGCGACCCGTTGCTTCATGTCCTTGGTCCTTGCCATCTGTTTCGTCACGCCCTCTCGACGGTCACGCGGTGGTCGCGGCCGCCCATGCTGACCTTGTAGGTGATCGGTCCGGTCACCGCGGTACCCGAGTCGGCCTTCGCCTCGGCTTCGGCCTTCAGTTGCGCCTCCGTCTTTCCGACGTTCTTCGGCCCGTCGGCGCGGGTCTCGAAGAATCCCGGGGCGACACCGGGGAACATCGCATAGGTGAGCACGTCCTCGTCACTGCCGTCGGCGCCGTCCAGCGCACCGGCCTGAGCGACCAGCTCGTCCCATTCGGGGGCCAGCAGGTCGGCCGGACGGACGGTGATCGGCTCCTTCTTGGCCTGCGCCCGGGCGATCTCGACCACCTCGGGGTTCCGCTCGCCGATGCATTCGCCGTAGTAGCCGAGCATCAGGTCGGCGAACTCGCCGGTCAGCACCTTGTACTTGCCCATCAGAACGTTGAACACGGCCTGGGTGCCCACGATCTGACTGGACGGGGTGACCAGCGGCGGATGTCCGGCGTCGGCCTTGACCAGCGGCACCTCGGCCATCACGTCCTTGATCTTGTCGCCGGCACCCTGAGCCTTCAGCTGACTCTCCATGTTGGAGAGCATCCCGCCGGGGATCTGGCTGGAGAAGATGTCGGTGTCGACCAGGGTGGCCGACTCGAACGCGGCGTACTTGGGCCGGACGGCGGCGAAGTGGTCGCGGATCCGGATCAGCCGCTCGGCGTCCAGGTTCGTGGTGTAAGCGGTGCCCTCGAGCATCGCCACCAGGGATTCTGTCGGGTTGTGGCCGGGGCCGAGCGACATCGAGCTGATCGCCGTGTCGACCACGTCGGCGCCGGCCTCGATCGCCTTCATCAGGGTGACCAGGGTGACGCCGGTGGTGGCGTGGCAGTGCACGTTCACCTGGGTGTCTTCGCCGTAGCGGTCCTTGATGCCGCGAATGATGTCGTAGGCGGGCTGCGGCTGCAGCAGGGCGGCCATGTCCTTCAGCGCCAGCGATTCGGCACCCATGTCGAGCAGCTGCCCGGCCAGCCGCACGTAGCCCTCGACGGTGTGCAGCGGCGAGATGGTGTAGCAGATGGTGCCCTGGGCATGCTTGCCGGTCGCCGTGACGGCCCGCATCGCGACCTCCATGTTGCGCGGGTCGTTGAGCGCGTCGAAGACCCGGAACACGTCCATGCCATTCTCGGCCGATTTGTCGAACGAATCGCCGGACGACGTCGTCCTCGTAGTGGCGGTAGCCGAGCAGGTTCTGGCCGCGCAGCAGCATCTGCAGCCGGCTGTTCGGCAGCAGTTCGCGGAAGGTCCGCAGCCGCACCCAGGGGTCCTCGTTGAGGAATCGGATGCACGCGTCGTAGGTGGCCCCGCCCCAGCATTCGACGCTCCAATAGCCGGCCGCGTCGATGTCGGCACAGGCGTCCACCATGTCCTCCATCGCCATCCGGGTCGCCATCAGAGACTGGTGGGCATCCCGGAGAGCGACCTCGGTCACACCAATGGTTCGCTGACTCATGGTCCCAATCGTGGCACCGGTCTACTACTCGGTGTCGTAGATCGGGGAAATCCTGATCCTTGGACTCCGCAGTCTCAAAGGGCAGTCCCAGGGGAAGGGAGCGGTTCCTCGTCGCAACGGGTTTCGACGGAGAGGGGACGGGGTTTCGACACGCTCAACCAGCGGGGAGGCCGGGGTTCGACACGCTCAACCAGCGAAGGTCAGCACTCGGTGACGTTGACCGCGAGTCCGCCCTGCGAGGTCTCCTTGTACTTGGTCAGCATGTCGCGTCCGGTGTCGCGCATCGTCTTGACCACGGTGTCCAGCGAGACCAGGTGAGTACCGTCGAAGTGCATGGCGGTGCGGGCCGCGGCCACGGCCTTCACCGAGGCGATCGCGTTGCGTTCGATGCAGGGCACCTGGACGAGACCCCCGACCGGGTCGCAGGTGAGGCCGAGGTTGTGCTCCATGCCGATCTCGGCGGCGTTCTCGACCTGCTTCGGGGTCCCGCCCATCACCGCGGCCAGTCCGGCGGCGGCCATCGCGCAGGCCGAGCCGACCTCGCCCTGGCAGCCCACCTCGGCACCCGAGATGGATGCCGTGGTCTTGATGATCACCCCGATCGCGGTGGCAGTCAGCAGAAACCGGACGACGCCGTCGTCGTCGGCGCCGGGCATGTGGCTGCGGTAGTAGTGCAGCACGGCCGGGATCACCCCTGCGGCGCCGTTGGTCGGCGCCGTGACCACCCGTCCGCCGCCGGCGTTCTCCTCGTTGACCGCGAGCGCATAAGCGGTGATCCAGTCCATTCCGGTCAGTGCGTCCGGCTTGTCGTGCAGCAACTGCCGGTACAGCAGCGGCGCCCGGCGCAGCACGTTGAGCCCGCCCGGCAGGCGTCCGTCGGTACCGAAGCCGTTCCGGACGCACTCCTGCATCACCGCCCACACGCCGAGCACCCCGGATCGAACCTCTGCCGGGGTGCGGGTTGCCGTCTCGTTCGCCCAGACCACCTGCTCGATGGTGAGGCCGTTGGCTGCGCAGATCGCCAGCAGTTCGTCGCCGGTGGTGAACGGGTACGGCTCGGCACTGTCGCTCTCCGGACGGCCGCCGCGCAGCTCGTCGGAGTCGACCACGAAGCCGCCGCCGATGGAGAACATCACCCGGTCGGCGAGCACCGTCCCGGCGGCGTCGTAGCAGCGGAACCGCATCCCGTTGGGGTGCTCCGGCAGCGTCTGCCGGCGGTGCAGCACGATGTCCTCGACCGGGTCGAAGTCGATGGCGTGACGGCCGAGCAGTGCCAGCCGCCGTCCGGAGCGCACGGTTCGCAGAATCGGTTCCACCGCGGCGGGATCGACGGTCTCGGGCTGTTCACCGAGCAGTCCGAGCTGGACGGCCAGGTCGCTGTGGTGGCCGCGTCCGGTCGAGCCCAGCGAGCCGTACAGGTCTGCGCGCACCCGGACCACGTCGTCGAGCAGGCCGGCGGCGGCGGCGTCGGTGAGCGCCCGGTAGGCGCCTCGCATCGGACCGACCGTGTGTGAGGACGACGGTCCGATCCCGATGCTGAACAGGTCGGCGAAGCTGAGCGGCACGACTTAATTCTACGCATCGCCGACCGCCGGTCCACGCATCGCCAGCAGCCCGGGCGTTCAGTCCTGCTTCTGCCGGATGGTCGGCATCCGTTTGCGGAACTCGGCCTCGAACAGATCGCGGACGGCGTTGCTGTCGACCACGCCGTTGAGCTTGGGCAGCTGACCGCCGGCCGCCTTCTGGCAGACGGTCAGCCAGGCCCCGCCCATCGCCAGAGTGAACCCGGACGCCACCGAGGCGTTGATCACGCCGCCGGCCACGCTGCCCGCGCCGGGCAGGAATTTGAGCGCATTCGCGACTGCCGTCCGGCCCAGGGTAGTGGCCACCGTGGTGGAGGCGACCGCAAGCAGTGCCGCCTTGTCGAACGGCAGCTGGTACAGGTGGGCGATCCGGCCCATCATGCCGAGCTGCAGCGGCACCAGCAGTGCCGCGGACGAGAACGGGATCGGCACGGCCGCAGCGGCCCCGGCGGCGGCTACGGTCGCCCCGATGTGGCGTTGGGCGGCTTTCGCCTTCGCTTCCAGATCGATCGTTTGGGCGGCTGTGAGAGCTGCGTGCACAGCTTCAGGAACAACGTGAAAGGTGGCCTGTAGAACGTCCATCAAGCCGTAGGGCGGCTGACCGGTGAACTGGTCCCTCATCGCGTAGGTCATGAACGGCCGTCCGCCGACGATCGGCAGCTGCTTGGCCTCGATCTGCCGGGCGAGTTCCACGGCGTCCGGATGGTACCGGCCCTCGCGCATCGGCACCTGGGTAAACACCAGCAGCACCGGGATGCCCAGCTCGTGCAGCGTCTTGATGAAGGTGGCCTCCACCTCCTCGAACCGGCGGTCCATGCCCCGCACGCAGTACCAGGCGACGTGGATCTGTTCGGCGACCGGCTTGCTGCGCATCTGCTTGACGTACTTGGTCACCTCTTTGATCAACTCGCCGTCGTCGCGGCCGATCTCGAGCCCGCGGGTGTCGATCAGGCCGAGGGTGCCGCGGGTGTCGAGGTACAGATGGGCGTCCAGGGTGACCGGGTCACCGATCCCGGTCGCCGCCACACTCTGGCCGAAGACCGCGTTGATCAGCGTCGACTTGCCGACACCGGTCTTTCCGAAAATGGCCAGGTTGAACCGGCCGATCTGGCCGGCCTGCTTCTCGAACTCGGCCCTGAAAGCGTCGGTGAACCACTGCGTCACGCGGTCAAGGGTAGGGCCCGGGTCACGTTCGCGGGGCGGACACGACCCCGAGACCGCCCCCGGCATCCACCCTTGCGGCCGGATCGCCCGAAATCCGCGGGCCATCTCGCCGGGAAGAGCCCGACACGCCGGTCCGACCGGAACTGGACCGCGGTTCTCGGGGTGTCCCGGCGACGCCGTCCCAGCGGCGCACCATTCCGCGGCGCTGCGGGGGCCCTTGCACTAGCTTGTGACAACCACTTCACGGAAGGCCATAGGAGGGTTCCCGATGAGCATGTTCCGTACCAAGTCGATCGAGCAGTCGATCGCTGATACCGACGAGCCTGAATACCAACTCAAGAAGTCACTGACCGCACTCGACCTCACCGTCTTCGGCGTCGGCGTGGTGATCGGCGCCGGCATCTTCACCCTCACCGGACGCGTGGCGCACGAGATGACCGGACCGGCCATCGTGATCAGCTTCGTGGTGGCGGCGTTCTGTTGCGCGATGGCGGCCATGTGTTATGCCGAGTTCGCCTCGACGGTGCCGGTGTCCGGCTCGGCCTACACCTTCAGCTACGCCTCGCTGGGCGAGATCCTGGCCTGGATCATCGGCTGGGACCTGATCCTGGAGATGTTCCTCGGTGCGAGCGTGGTGGCCCAGGGCTGGAGCGCCTATCTGGGGGTGTTCCTACAGAAGCTGGGCCTCGCGCTTCCCAAGGAGATCAGCTACGGCGGCGTGGTCGATGTGCCGGCGATGCTGCTGGTAATCGCGCTCGGCATTCTGATCACGGTCGGCATCAAGGAATCGATGCGGGTCAACCTGGTGCTGGTGGCGGTGAAGCTGTTCATCGTCCTGTTCGTCATCGTGGCCGGGTTGATGTTCATCAACCCCGCCAACTACACCCCGTTCATCCCCGAAGCCACCGCGACCACAACGTCCGCCGCCTTCTCGTGGTCGCAGCCATTGCTGCAATGGCTGACCGGCTCGGCCCCGACCGCTTTCGGCTGGGGCGGCGTGTTCGCCGGCGCGGCGCTGGTCTTCTTCGCCTACATCGGCTTCGACGTGGTGGCCACCACCGCGGAGGAGGCGCGCAATCCCCAGCGTGACCTGCCGATCGGCATCATCGCCTCGCTGACCATCTGCACCGTGCTGTACTGCGCGGTCGCGTTCGTCGTCACCGGCATGGTGAACTACTCCGACATCGACACCAAGGCGGCTCTGGCCAGCGCTTTCGTGTTCCACGGCCAGGACTGGATGGCAACGCTGATCTCCGCCGGCGCGGTGGCCGGCCTGACCACCGTGGTGCTGACCCTGATGATCGGTGCGACCCGGATCATCTTCGCGATGTCGCGCGACAACCTGCTGCCGATCGGCTTGGCCAAGGTGCATCCGAAGTTCCGGACGCCGTGGCGGATCTCCATCGTCGTCACCGTGGCCTGCATGATCCTCGCCGGCGTGACGCCGGTCGGCATGTTGGAAGAGATGGTCAACATCGGAACCCTGTCGGCGTTCATCCTGGTGTCGATCGCGGTGGTGGTGCTGCGCCGCAAGCGTCCCGACCTGCCGCGGGCCTTCAAGGTGCCGTTCTCGCCGGTGCTGCCGATCCTGTCGGCGTTGATCTGCTTCTACCTGACGCTCAACCTGTCCCTGGAGACCTGGCTGCGCTTCCTGGTCTGGATGGCGCTCGGATTCATCATCTACTTCGCCTACGGCTACCGGAACGCACGGCTGGCCACCGGAAAGGCGCTGCCGCACGACATCCAGCAGGCGATGGCCGAGGGTGTGGTCAAGCCGCCGTCCGACGACGGGAAGTGAGGTCACCGTCCGCCCGGACCCGGTCCGGCGGGCCGATCCTGGTGCTGGTGCGGGGCATCATCGTGTGAGGGGCGCGAGGGGTCGAGTGGATGGCGACGGCGGGCTTGCTGGCGCTGTTCGGCCCGATCCTGACGGCGTGCGCCGGGTCCCGGACCGGTCGGCGGCAGCAACAGGCGCATCGATATGTCGTCCGAGGTCTCGCCAGGCTCGACCACCGAAGATCGGCGGTTCCCCTAGTGCCCCGGCCACCAACCTTCGCCCGCTGCGCGACGCCCGGACGGCGCCTCGCTGCGTTCTCCTCAGTCGCCAGACAACCCGGTATGACTCCCTCGTCGGCCTTGCGAGGCATCCGACCGGACGCCGCTCGCCGGCGCGAACGCTAGTGGCCGAGGCACTAGTAGACCGTCGCTTCTTATGTTTGCTTTAGAGTCGGGTAGAGGTGGCGGAGCTTGATGCGTGCGTCTTCGGTGGTGAACTGCCACTCGACTTGTCGCTGGTCTGCGTTGGTCTGGGCCTGCCAGGCGGCGAGTTCGTTGTTGAGGACGTCGAGGTTGCTGATGCGGCGTGCGAGGCACTGGACGGTGAGTGCGGCGAGTTCGATCTCGGCGATGTTGAGCCAGGACCCGTGCTTGGGTGTGTGGTGGATCTCGAGTCGTTGGGCCAGTGCGAAGGCGATTTCGGGCTCGAACGTCTCGTAGAGCGAGGCGATCCCGTGGGTGTTGAGGTTGTCCATCACCAGCACGACCTTCTCCACGCCTGAGGAGGCTGGGAAGTCCTCGTCGAGGAGCCGCTGGACCTGGCGTGCCCAGTCGGCTCTGGTGCGCTGCGGCTGGGCGTCGACACGGCGCCAGCCGCGTAGGGGCTCGACCCAGCAGAAGATCGAGCAGGTGCCGTGCCGGACGTACTCGGAGTCCTGGAGCAGGTCGCGGCCCGGGGCGGCGGGAACCGGCGCTCGGGCATCGGCCAGGAGTTGGTAGGGCTTCTCGTCCATACACACCACCGGGAACCTGGGGTCGTAGATGCGGTGGTAGACCGAGAGGATGGCCTCCATCCGGGCCACGAACTCCGCGTGGGCCTTCGGCGCGATCACCCAGCACTTCTTCAGGTGAGGACGAAGTTTCGAGCTTGTCAAGTTCTCTGTGTAAGTAGTTTCCGGTTTTAGTGGTTGTTGATGGCGTGTTCGAGGCCGAAGGCGATGCCGTCGGTCCAGTTGGCGATGGTGATGGGGTCGTCGGTTTCGTTGAGGCTGAGTGCTTCGGCGCAGGCGGGGGCGGCGGGGTCGCCGCTTTCGAGCCAGGCGGTGAGGCGTTGCATGGCCAGGAGCGCGTCGCCGATGGCTCGGCGGACGAGCTGCTCGGTCTGCTCGGTGTGCCCGGTCTGGTTGGTCATGAGGGGGCCGTTCATAGGTAGCGGGTGAGTCGGTCGGGGTAGGCCAGGGCGAGGGCGCCGAGTGCGGCTTTCCAGCCGTGTACGCCTGCTCCTTCGACGAGTCGGCCGGGGGCTTTGCGTTGGTTGCGGGGCAGGCCGGCTTCTTTGGCGCGTTGCCGGGCTCGTTTGTCCTCGATGTCGCGGATGGCGAGCCAGAGCAGCTTGATCACGGCGTCGTCGTTGGGGAAGTGGCCGCGGTTCTTGATGATCTTTCGGAGTTGGTAGTTCAACGATTCGATCGCGTTGGTGGTGTAGATGATCCGGCGTAGCTCGGGTGGGAAGGCCAGGAACGGGATGAACCGTTCCCACGCGTTCTCCCAGGTCGCGACCGTGGCCGGGTACTTGCGGCCCCACTCGGATTCGGTGAAGGCGAGGAGTTCGAGCTCGGCGGCCTCGCTGGTCGGGGCGGTGTAGATCGGTCGCAGCGCGGCGGCGACCTTCTTGCGGTCGGTGTAGCTGATGAACCGCATCGAGGCCCGGATCAAGTGGACAACGCAGGTTTGCACGGTTGCTTGCGGCCAGGTCGCCTCGATCGCTTCGGGGAAGCCGGTCAGGCCGTCGCAGCACACGATCAGGACGTCACGGATGCCGCGGTTACGCAGTTCGGCGCATACCCCGGCCCAGAACTTCGCGCCCTCGTTGGCCTGGACCCAGATCCCGAGGACGTGTTTCACGCCGTCGAGATCGACCCCGACCGCGACGTGAGCGGCCTTGTTGCGGACCTGGTGGCCGTCGCGGACCTTCACCACGAGCGCGTCGAGGTAGATGATCGGGTAGATCTCCTCCAACGGCCTGGCCTGCCACGCTTTGACCTCCTCGGCGACCGCGTCGGTGATGTTCGAGATGGTTTCGTGGGACAACTCGGTGCCGATCGTGCGGGCCAGGTGATGCTGGATGTCGCGCACCGTCATCCCGCCGGCGTAGAGGCTGATGATCATCTCGTCCAGGCCGCCGGCGCGGCGGGCGCCCTTGGGCACCAGGCGCGGCTCGAAGCTGCCGGTCCGGTCCCGCGGCGTCGCCAACGCGACGTCACCGACCTCGGTCGCGATCGTCTTCGGCGTGGTCCCGTTCCGGGCATTCGTCCCGTCACCGCGTTGGTGCTTGGCATAGCCCAGGTGATCGGTCAGCTCGGCCTGCAGACCGCGCTCCAGCACCGCCTTGATCATCTCCGGCAACAAGCCACCCTCACCGGTCAGCTGGAGATCACCGGTCTCGACACGGTCGAACACCGCATCCAACAGACCGGCCTGCACCATCTCCTCGACGGTCTCCCGCGCCGACGCCGGCGCCACCGGCGATCCGAACGGACCCGGCGCTGCCGCCTGCTCGTCCTTAGTCATAGTCATGGTCATACCTCTCATCGTTCGAGGAATCACTTACACAGACCATCTGACACGCCCGAAGTTTCGTTTTTTTAAGACCCGCCCGATGGTCGAGTGGTCCAGGTCCGGGATGTCCTCGACCAGCGCGACGTGCTTCTCCAACAACCGCAACGACCACCGGGCCCGACCCTCGGGCGGTGTCGAGCACGCCAACGCGATCAGTCGGGCCTCGACCTCACCAGTGATCTGCGAGGGCACCGGCGGCATCTCACGCGGCTTACGCCCGACCGTGTACCAGGCGTCCCCACCGGACTCCACGAAACGCTTCGAGACCAACCGGATCGTGTCGCACGAAACCCCAAGCCGCGCCGCGATCACCGCCCGCTCATCGACCGGCCCAGGCGCAGCCGCACCGGTATCCAAGGCGAGCAGCACCCGGGTGCGCCGGACCATCGACACCGAATGCACCCCGCTGCGGGCCACCCGCTCCAACTCTTCACGATCCTCCGGCGACAACACCACCGGATACTTCTTGCGCGACGGCATGACGAACGTCCTGACTGGCAGAGGGGAAGGAAGACCTGCCAAACCTCAATCTCCACCAAACACAATCGATATTAGCGGCGACACGCTACTAGCTTCTCCAGCGGCGGATCATCGCGATCCGCTCCTCCACCTGTTCGGTGGTGGCGCGGGCCAGTGGGGGGCCGCCGCATTGCCGGCGTAGCTCGGCGTGGACGTGGCTGTGCGGGCGTCCGGTTGCCCGGGCATGTTGTGCGACGAGGGTGTTGAGCTCTTTCCGTCGAGCCTCGAGAGCGCGGTGCAGGGCGACCTCGGTCGGCACCTTGGCCCGCTTGTCCGCCCGGTCGTGCCGGTTCACCTGACGACGTTGCCGCTCGCGCAGCAGGTGGCTGATCTGGTCGGCCTCCAGTAGCCCGGGCAGACCGAGATAGTCGGCCTCGTCGTCCGAGGTCGGGACGGCGTGCATGCCGAACTGCTGCGACTCGAACAACACGTGGTCGAAGGTCGCCTCCGAGGTGAGCGCTTCGAAGCTGCCTTCCAGTTCGTCGGCCGCCTTCTCGGCGCGGTTCGCGGCGGCCAGTTCGGCGTCCGTCTCTTCCCAAAGCTCCTTGGCCGCCGGCACACCCAGGACGTGGTCGCGCTGCCGCTCCAGGGTGGACGCGTGCGCCAGGATGACCGGCACCGTCGGCAGGAACACGGTGGCTAGTTCGCCCCGCCGGCGGGCCCGGACGAAGCGTCCGACGGCCTGGGCGAAGAACAACGGCGTCGAGGTGGCGGTGGCGTAGACGCCCACCGCCAGGCGCGGCACGTCCACGCCCTCGGAGACCATCCGGACGGCCACCATCCAGCGGTCGTGGCTCTCGGCGAAGGCCTCGATCCGCTTGCTCGACCCGGGGTCGTCGGAGAGCACCACGGTCGGCTTCTCACCGGTCAGCGACTCCAGCACCTTGGCGTAGGCCCGAGCCTGAGTCTGGTTGGTGGCGATCACCAGGCCGCCGGCGTCCGGCACATGGCGGCGCACCTCGGTGAGCCGCCGGTCCGCGGCGGCCAGCACCGCCGAGATCCACTCCCCCTTCGGGTCGAGAGCGGTGCGCCAGGCCTGCGCGCTGACGTCCTTGGTGAGCAGCTCGCCCAGGTTGGCGGCGAGCGTCTCGCCGGACTTGGTGCGCCAGCGCATCGGGCCGCCGTAGTTCATGAACACCACCGGCCGGACGACGTGGTCGCGCAGCGCCTCGGCGTAGCCGTAGGTGTAGTCGGCCCGGGATATCCGGGTGCCGCCGGGTTGCTCGTCGTAGGCGACGAACGGGATCGGGTTGGCGTCGCTGCGGAACGGCGTCCCGGTGAGCGCCAACCGGCGCTTCGCAAGCCGGAACGCCTCGGCCACCGCCTCACCCCAGGACAGCGAGTCGCCCGCGTGGTGCACCTCGTCGAGGATCACCAGGGTGTCGTCGCGGGCCACCATCGCCTCATAACTGAGCATCCCGGCGGCGACTCCGGCGTAGGTGACGGCGACGCCGTCGAACTGTTTCGACCGGCCCTTGCGGCGTCCGGCCAGCCCGGGGTCGAGTTGGATGCCGACCTTGGCGGCGGCGTCCGCCCACTGCACCTTGAGGTGCTCGGTGGGGGCGACCACGATGATCTTCTTGACGGTCCGCTCGTGCAACAGTTCGGACGCCACCCGCAGCGCGAACGTGGTCTTGCCGGCGCCGGGGGTCGCGACGGCGAGGAAGTCGGTCGGCGCGGCGTCCAGGTAGTGCTGCAGCGCCTCGGCCTGCCAGGCCCGCAGCTTCGCCGAGGTGCCCCACGGCGCCCGCTGCGGGAACGCCGGGGAGAGCCGGTCGATCGCCGAATGGCTCTGGTGGGCAGCTGGACACATAGGTGAGCGACCTTAGTCACCGGGGGTCGGGACGGTGCAAACCGACAGGCCGAGTGGAGACGACAGTCAAGCTGCAGCGTGGCGCCCAGCTGCGCCACGGCTTCGCCAACCCAGGCGTCCGCAACCGAGCTCAACCCGCGGCAGCCACCCGCTCGGCCATGAGCACCACCTGCGCGGGGATGCTAGTGCTCCGGCGTCCACCCTCGCATTTTGAGCACAGCTACATATGCGCCATAGTCCATGCTGGCGTCATGGAATTGCCCGCCCCGCCGTCCGTCGTTACGCGGACCCTGCCGTGCGAATGACGCGGGTCGCCGGACTGCTGGCAGGAGCCGTGATGCTGTCGGCCTGCGGTCAGACCTCCGCGCCGGAACCGCCCAACCCACTGTTCAACCAGCGCCTGTGGGTCGATCCGCAGTCGCCGGTCGCGCAGGCTGCCGATGCGCTCCGGGCGTCCGGACGCCCCGCGGACGCCGATGCACTCCAACCGATCACGTCACAGCCGGTCGCCACCTGGCTGACCCACGATGATCCGGTTCCGCTCGCCAAGCGCGTCACCGACCATGCCGAGATCGCGGACGCGGTTCCGGTTCTCGTCCTGTACCACCGGCCCCATCGCGACTGCGGCAACTACTCCGCCGGCGGTTCCTCCGACGCCGCCAGCTACGCCCAGTGGATCGGTGCCGTGGCCGACACCATCGGGTCGCGGCGGGTCGTCGTGATCCTCGAGCCGGACGCCGTGCCACAACTACTCAGCGGCGCCTGCACCGGAGCCGACGAGATGTACGCGATGCTGGCTGGCGCGGTCGACCGGCTGGCCGCGAACGAGCAGACCCTGATCTATCTCGACGCCGGCCACCCCGGCTGGATCAGCGACACCGGTCAACTGGCCGACGCGCTGCGGCGCGGCGGGATCGAGAAAGCCGACGGCTTCAGCCTCAATGTCTCCAACTTCGCCTCCGACGCCGCGAACCACGAGTACGGAGACCAGCTGTCCGCCGCGTTGGGCGGGGCTCAGTACGTGATCGACAGCTCCCGCAACGGCAGTGGAGCGCCGCCCGCTTCGGACAATCAGGTCGACGCGTGGTGCAACCCGCCTGCTGCGGCCCTGGGCGCCGACCCGAAGATCGGACCCGAGCACGCCTACGGCATCGCCCGGCTGTGGATCAAGGTCCCCGGCGAATCGGACGGCAACTGCCGGCCCGGCGAGCCTGCCGCCGGGGAGTTCTGGTTCGACTACGCGCTCCGGCTGATCGAACAGCGGCACTGATCGTCTCCCCCATCAGGCGGTCACGGTTCGTCGACGCACAGCACGTCGGGGCGAATGAAGTCGTCCCCCTTGCAGAACGCGGATCAGCGCCTGGTGTCGAGCGTCGCGACGATGCCCGCTCCGAGAATGACCTCGTCCCGCGTGACGAGCGGAACGTTGTTCCGAGTCGCCTGCGCGACGAGCATCCGGTCGAAGGGATCGCGATGCGCCCAGGGCAGCCCACCGGCGCGGATCGCATCGTTATGGTCGATCCCGAGCGGGGTCGCCTGCAGATCGAGCAGTGCCCGATCCCAGGAGGCGAGTAGACGTTCACCGCCGGCCAGCTTCCCCTGCCTGGTCTTGATCGAGACCTCCCAGGCGGTCGCGGCGGAGACCAGCAGCTCCACCGACGGGTCGTTCAACTCCGCCATCGCGGCGCGTGCGATCCGTCCCGGCACGATCGTCATCTCGAGCAACGTGCAGGTGTCGAGCAGCAGCGTCCGAGCAGCCCCACTCACCCGACCTCTCCCCACTCGGCTAGTTCCTCCTCGGTCAGCGGCGCATCGAAGTCATCGCCGATCGTGATCAGCCCCGCGAACCGCCCGAAGGTGCGTGCCGGCGCCTCCACCTTCGAGAGCACCGCCACGGGACGTCCATGACTCGTGATCGTGAAGCTCTCGCCGCTCTCGACCTCGACCAGCAAAGCGTTGAGCCTGGCCTTGGCTTCCGTGGTGCTGACGGTCTTCACGCCTCTAGAATAGACCCTTCGGACCGGTTCGCTAGGTCTGTTTGGTCGCCGAGTTCGCTACGGTCTCGGCAGACTCCCGCCGCCAGGGTCGTCCGCTCGGACACCGTAGAATCATCCGGTTGCCCTATCGAAAGGTCCCCGTATGCCCGTCCGCGCTGACCTGCGCAATGTCGCGATCATCGCCCACGTCGACCACGGCAAGACCACCCTGGTCAACGCCATGCTGTGGCAGTCCGGCGCCTTCCGCGCCAACCAGGACGTCGAGAAGCGGGTGATGGACTCGATGGACCTGGAGCGCGAGAAGGGCATCACCATCCTCGCCAAGAACACCGCCGTCGACCACGTCCGGCCAGACGGCAGCTCGGTCACCATCAACATCATCGACACCCCCGGGCACGCCGACTTCGGCGGCGAGGTGGAGCGTGGCCTGGAGATGGTGGACGGCGTGCTGCTGCTGGTGGACGCCTCCGAGGGTCCGCTGCCGCAGACCCGGTTCGTGTTACGCAAGGCGCTGGCCAAACACCTGCCGATCGTCGTGGTGATCAACAAGGTCGACCGCGCCGACGCCCGGATCAGCGAGGTCACCGACGAGGTCTACGAACTCTTCCTGGACCTGCTCGACGACGACGAGGCCGACAAGCTCGACTTCCCGGTGGTCTACTGCGCCGCCAAGGCCGGACGTGCCTCGCTCACCCAACCCGAGGACGGAGGCCTGCCCGATTCGGAGAACCTGGAGCCCCTGTTCGGCGTGATCATGGACGCCATCCCGGCGCCGGTCTACACCGAGGACGCGCCGCTGCAGGCGCACGTGACCAACCTGGACGCCTCCCCCTACCTGGGCCGGCTGGCGTTATGCCGGGTGATCAACGGCACCCTGCGCCGGGGCCAGAACGTTGCTTGGTGCCGCACCGACGGCAGCGTGACGAACGTGAAGCTGTCCGAGTTGCTGATGACCCACGCGCTGGAGCGGCAGCCGGCGGAGGAAGCCGGGCCGGGCGACATCGTCGCGATCGCCGGCATTCCCGACATCATGATCGGCGAGACCCTCTCCGACCCGGGGAATCCCAAGCCGCTGCCGCTGATCCACGTCAACGAGCCGTCCATCTCGATGACCATCGGCATCAACACCTCGCCGCTGGCCGGCAAGTCCGGCACCAAGCTCACCGCCCGGCTGCTGAAGGCCCGGCTGGACGCCGAACTGATCGGCAACGTGTCGATTCGGGTGCTGCCGACCGAGCGTCCGGACACCTGGGAGGTGCAGGGCCGAGGCGAGCTGCAGCTGGCCGTCCTGGTCGAGATGATGCGCCGCGAGGGTTTCGAGCTGACCGTCGGCAAGCCGCAGGTGCTGACCCGGCTCGTGGACGGCAAGGTGCACGAGCCGTTCGAGCGGCTCACGGTGGACATTCCGGAGGAGCACGTCGGCACCGTCGCCCAGCTGATGGGTACCCGGCGCTCCCGGATGGAGCAGATGATCAACCACGGCACCGGCTGGGTGCGCATGGAGTACGCCATCCCAGCCCGGGGCCTGATCGGCTTCCGCACCGAGTTTCTCACCCAGACCCGCGGCACCGGCATCATGCACCACGTCTTCGAGGGCTACGAGCCGTGGGCCGGCGAGATCGTCACCCGCTCGACCGGCTCCCTGGTCGCCGACCGGACCGGCGCCGTGACCTCCTACGCCCTGTTCAACCTGCAGGAGCGTGGCGTGCTGTTCGTGGCGCCCGCCGAAGAGGTCTACCAGGGCATGATCGTCGGCGAGAACCCGCGCAACGAGGACATGGACGTCAACCCCACCAAGGAGAAGAAGCTCACCAACGTGCGCTCCTCCACCGGTGAGGAACTGGAGCGGCTGATCCCGCCCCGGCTGCATTCCCTGGAGCAGGCGCTGGAGTTCTGCCGCGGCGACGAATGCCTCGAGGTGACCCCGTCCCACGTCCGGCTGCGCAAGGTCATCCTGGACGCCAACGAGCGGGCCAAGGCACGGAACCGGGCCAAGAAGGCGTAGACAGCCACACCCGTCCAGTGCCGCGGCGCCGGATGGGTGACGGTGGTGTCGCCGTCCCCTTTTGGTGCACGCCGACCCGAGCCCCGCGCGGCAGCCACTCCCGCCGATCTCACCATCGGTGACGACTGGCCGGATCGGTGACCGCTGTCATGAAATAACACGAAAGCCGTCACCGAAGGTGAAAGCAGACACCGATGGTGAGGTCGGCGAACCAAATTGAGGAGAGCCGGGTCCGGAACGCTTCCTCCCTTGCGTTCCGACCCGGCTCGATCCTTCTCACCACCTCAGGCAGTCCCCCGACCGATTTTCGCGTCCCCCCGAATCGCGACTCCGGTCCTGCCCTGTGTGGTGGCCTTGCCCCCCAACACGAGGAACTCTGCCGCAGCAACCTCAACGTTTCGTAAACGCAGCCTCGGAACCTCGCCAAGGTTTCAGTGATTCATCATGATGCTTGTCATGGCGCATCATGATGCGTACGCTTCGGGCATGCGTACCACCGTGAACCTGGACGACGACGTGGCGGCTGCCGTCGCCCGGCTGCAACGCGAGCGCGGTCTCGGTTTCTCCGCCGCCGTCAACGAACTTGCTCGGGGCGGAATCGCGACACACCGCGTCGACTTCCGCTACGTCCACCCCTCCTACGACCTCGGCCTGCAGGTTGATCTGACGAGCGTGGCGGACACGCTCGAGTTGCTCGACGATCTGGATCGGGCAGACGAGCATGCTTCTTGACGCCAACATCCTGCTCTATTCGATCGACAGCTCCAGCAGGCATCACGCTGCCTGCGCCACCTGGCTGTCGGACGCGTTCGCCGGTCCACGCCGGGTTGGCCTGCCCTGGCAGACCATCGGCGCCTTCCTCCGGATCTCCACCCACCCGAGGGTGTTCGCCAGGCCTCTTCGACCTGATCGGGCATGGGAGATCGTCGAGCAGTGGCTGAACGCGCCCAATAGCTGGATTCCGGAGACCTCGGAGGCGACTGCGCGCATCCTCGGCGGTTTGATCGCCGATCTCGACCTGCACGGCAACCTGATCACGGACGCCCAACTGGCCGCGCTGGCGATCGAGCATGGCGTCGCCGTGGTGTCGGCCGACACAGACTTCGCCCGATTCCCTGGTCTGCGCTGGGTCAATCCGATGGCTGGCTAAGGCGCTCACTCTCGACCCATTCCTCCACCGTGGTCGGGTCGACCACCGCGTCGCACCGGTAGGGTCTAGCACCATGGCTGAACACTTCCCGCACGGCGTCCGCTCAGAGGTCGGACGGCTGCGCACCGTCATGCTGCATCGCCCGGGCAACGAACTCCGCCGGCTGACCCCGCGCAACAACGACGCGCTGCTGTTCGACGGCCTGCCCTGGGTCGATCGCGCCCAGGACGAGCATGACGCCTTTGCCGATGCGCTGCGCAGCCGCGGCGTCGAGGTGCTCTACCTGAGCGAGTTGCTGATCGAAACCCTCGCCGATGCGGACGCCCGCGAGACCGCCATCGCACACACCATGACCGACCTTCGGCTGGGCGACACGTTGCGCCGGTACCTGACCGATCTGCTGCACGACAAGGGTCCGGACGGACTGGCCGAGGTCCTGATGGCCGGCTTGCGCAACGACGAGGTGTCCGGCACCGGAAGCCTGGTGGCCGCGCTGCACACCGCCGACGAGTTCCTGATCGACCCACTGCCGAATCTGCTCTTCACCCGCGACTCCAGCGTCTGGGTCGGCGACCGGGTGACCATCACCTCGCTGGCGATGCCGGCCCGCGTCCGCGAGACGCAGCTCACCGAGCTCATCTACCAGTTCCATCCGCGGTTCGCCGGCACCGAGCGGATCCACGGCTGGGACAAGGAATACCTCGAGGGCGGCGACGTACTGGCGCTGGCCGAGGGCGTGCTGGCCGTTGGAGTCGGCGAACGCACCCGGCCGGCGGGCGCCGAACGACTGGCCCGGACGGCGTTCGCCCAGGGCCTGGCGCACACCGTGCTGGCCGTCCCGATCGACCAGGACCGCGCCACGATGCACCTGGACACCATCTGCACCATGGTCAACACCGACGCCATGGTGATGTACCCGAATGTGGCCCATCGGCTGGCCGCCGCCACCCTGAAGCCGGGCGCCGACGGCAACGTCCTGGTCGAGCCGCTGCGACCCTTCCTGGACGCCGCGTCCAGCGCCATGGGCATCGATCGGCTCCGGCTCATCGACACCGGCCTCGACCCGGTGACCGCCGAGCGCGAGCAGTGGGACGACGGCAACAACACCCTGGCGATCGAGGCCAAGGTGGCGATCGCCTACGAGCGGAACACCGAAACCAACGAGCGGCTCGAAGCCGCCGGCATCGAGGTCGTCGCGATCTCGGGCTCCGAGTTGGGATCGGGTCGCGGCGGGCCGCGCTGCATGTCCTGCCCGATCAGCCGCGATCCGCTCTGAGGTTCGAACGACCCTCGTCGGCCGAGCTTGTCAAGACCCCCGGATTCACGTCCTGACAAGGGGTTTCGACCGGCTCAACCGACGGTGGACAGGCTCCGCGGCATTCCCCCCGGGGAAGCGCTGATCAACGCAGCCACCGCTGGTTGAGCTTGTCGAAACCTCTTGCCGACGCCAGATCGACGGGTCTCGACAAGCTGTGAGAGTTGGTGGTGGCTGGCCTGGGGCTAGCTGGCAGGGTGGTCGGACCGGTTGTTCGTGTTCGTGTCGTGGCCCTTCGACAAGCTGATCTCCGCCCCTTTCGGGTGGGGTGTCTAGTTCGAGACTTGTCCGGCTCGTGCATGGGGAACCGGCCGACCATCCCGGCCCACTCGTTGGCCTGATAGAAGCCCGTCCCACCGCGTTGCGGTGGTGACCGATCACAGTGACGCCACGGGTGACTCTTCCCCGGGATGGCCGTGCCGGTTCAACCGGCTCAATGCCCGACCCTTCCCGGATATGGAGGCTCAGACACCTGTGGCCATCGTTGCAGATACCTACACCTATGTCGTGGGCGTGGACACCCACGCCGCTACTCACCACTACGCCATCATCGACACCGCACGTGGCGCGCAGATCGCGCACGGGAAGTTCCCGACCCACGCGGCCGGGCTGGTGCGGGCGGCGGACTGGGTCGCCCGTCACACCTCCACCGGTGCCGATCAGGTCCTGGTCAGCATGGAAGGCACCGGCAGCTACGGCGCCCAGGCAGCCGCGCTGCTGGCCGAGCACGGCTACCGTGTCGTGGACGCCCCCTCACCCAAACGAGACCGCGGCAGCGGTAAGAACGACCACATCGACGCCGTCACCGCCGCTCGTGGCGCTCTGCACAAGGACAGCGACCGGCTCGCCGATCGCCGCGCCGGAAACATCCGTAGCGCGTTGCAGATCCTGCTCACCGCCCGCGACAGCATGCGCCGCGACCGGACCCGCTCCAAGAACGCACTCACCGCCCTGCTGCGCACCCATCCCCTCGGCCTGGACGCCCGCACCGGCGTCACCCGTGCCCAGATCAACCAGATCACAGCCTGGCGTCAGCGTCCCACTGACACCACCACGATCGGTGTTGCCCGCGCCGAGGCCCGACGCCTCGCCAGCCACATCCACAACCTCAACACCGAGCTCGACAACAACGAGCGCACCCTGCTGACCCTGGTCGAACAACTCCAACCCACCCTGCTCGACCTGCCCGGCATCGGACCCATCAACGCCGCCACCGTGCTCACCGTGTGGTCCCACCCCGGACGCATCCATACCGAAGCCGGCTTCGCCAAAATCGGCGGCGTCTGCCCCTTGGAAATCTCCTCCGGCAACACCAAAAACCACCGACTCAACCGAACCGGCGACCGCCAACTCAACAGCGCCCTCGAGTCCATCGCCAACAGCCGCATGCGACACCACGAAACCACCCGCGACTACGTCAAACGCCGCACCAAGCAAGGCCAAACCAAACGCCGCATCCGACGCTGCCTCAAGCGCTACATCGCCCGCCAACTCTTCCGACACCTCACCCAAGCCACACTTGACAAGACATAGAAGCGTCTCGACCAACGACAATCAGCGAGCCGCCCCTAGATCCGGCGCAGCCAGCCGTGCCGGTCCTCGGCGCGTCCGTACTGGATGTCGAGCAGGTGGGCCCGGATCGCCTGGCTGATCGCACCCGGGGTTCCGTCGCCGACGGTGAAACGGCGATCGCTGCCGTTCACACCCGGGGCGGCGAATCCGACGATCGGGGTGACCACGGCCGCCGTCCCACAGGCCAGCACCTCGGTGATCGCGCCGCTGCCGACGCCGTCGAAGACCTCCTCGATGGCGATCCGGCGCTGCACCGGGCGCAGCCCGTGTTCGGGCGCCAGGGTGAGGATCGAGTCGCGGGTGACGCCGTCCAGGATGGTGCCGGTCAGGGCCGGGGTGACGAGTTCGCCGGCGGCAGTGACGAACATGATGTTCATCGTGCCGCACTCCTCCACCCAGCGGTGCTCGGCGCCGTCCAGCCAGATCACCTGGCCACAGCCGTGGGCGGCGGCCTCGTCGGCGGCGGCGAGGCTGGCGGCGTAATTGCCGCCGCACTTGGCGGCGCCGGTGCCACCTTCGGCGGCCCTGGTGTAGTTGGGGGTGGCCCACAGCGTCACCGGCTCCGGATAGTACGGTCCGACCGGTGTGGCAATCACACAGAACGTGTACTCCTTGGCCGCCCGGACGCCGATCAGGGTCTCGCTGGCGATCTCGAACGGACGGATGTACAGGCTCTGCTCACCGTCCGGCGACGGCACCCACTCCCGGTCGAGATCGACCAGGTCGGTGACCGCAGTGACGAAGTCGGCCTCGTCGACCGGCGCCATCGCGAGCCGCCGCGCCGACGACACGAAGCGGGCGGCGTTCTTCTCCGGACGGAACAGCGCGACCCCGCCGTCCGGCTGCCGGTAGGCCTTCAAGCCCTCGAAGATCTCCTGGCCGTAGTGGAAGGTGGCCGCGCCCGGATGCAACTCGAACGGACGGCGGGCGACGATCTCACGGTCGTGCCAGCCGGTGCCCTCGGTCCAGGTGGCCAGTGCCATGTGGTCGGTGAAGTTCGCCCCGAACACCGGCTTCGCCACGATCGCTGCGCGCTCGTCGGCGGGCGTCGGGTGGTCGGTACGGGTCAGGGCGAAGGTCGTCATGGGCGCAGAGTAATGCCCGTCGACGATCGCTCCTCCGGACGCCCGGGAGGCGGTCAGGCGGGACGTACCGCCACTCCTCGTGAGCTCGCACCACAGATGAGCAATTGAACTCCCTTCCGCAATCGTCCCCCAGGCGCTATCTTCCCGACCACCTACAGAGGTGGGAGGAGTTCATGCCCAGTTACCTGGCGATTCCGGAAATCCCCGGGGATTCGGTGGCGTCCCGCCACGAAGGCGAGATCGAGATCGACACCTGGAGCTTCGGCTGCAGCCTTGCCACCGGTTCGTTCGGGTTGGGCAGCCGGACGGGCCGGCCCGATCTGACCGATCTGACGCTGACCTGTCGCAGCGGCCGGGCGTCGCCACGGCTACTCGAGTACTGCGCCACCGGACGGGCGCTGCCGCAGGCGGTGCTGAGCAGCGGTGCGGGAACCGGCCTCGCAGGGACCACCGAGGTCACGCTCACCGAGGTCCGGGTCAGCGGCTACACGGCGACCGGCACCACCGAGGCGATGCTCGACCAGTTCCAGTTGAGCTTCGCAACCGTGACGTTCACCGTCCGGATGCAGCTCCGGGACGGCAGTCTCGGCGACCCGGTGACCACCACCCAGCCCACGGCCGGCTCGCCGGTACCCAGCCCGGGTAGCGGCGGCGTGTGGCGCCCGCGATAGGAGGCGCTGGCTTTCGTCGGTCGAGGTGGTCGAGACCCGGAACGCACGGTTGCCGGCAAGGGGTTTCGACAAGCTCAACCAGCAGTGGTCGCGTTGATCAGCGCTTCCCAGCTGAGGAAGCGGTATCACCCAGCGTCGGTAGCACCACCTACGAGGTGAGAGGAGTCGTCGATGGATCCCGTCGTTGTGCTCGATGCCGCCATGACCGTCGCCGCCGCGCGTGCGGCGATGGGCTCGCTCGGCCCCCAGGACATGGCCGTGGTGCGGCGCCTCGATCCGCGCGCCACCGGTGCCGTGCTGTGGTATCCGCTGACCGCGGACGACCGGACCCGGGTGATTGCATCCGCGCTTGATCCGGCCATGCCGCTCGGCGTCTCGCTCGACCTGCATGAGCACGGCGCGAGTGACGTCCGGCAGTTGTCGCACCCCGAGGTGGCCTCGGGCCAGTGGCGCGGTCTGGTCGTCGATGGCGCCAGGGCGGTGGGCTGGATGCCCGGGACGACCACCTGGGACGACCGTGGCCCGACCCGCGGGATCGACTTCGCACCACCACCGGCACCGGCACCGGCACCCCCGATGCCGATGGCGCCGCCTCCGCCGGCACCCGACCCCATGCCGATGACACCCGACCTCGCTGACGCTGGGGAGCAGCCGCCGTCCGCCGCAGAACTGCCGCCGTCCGCTCCCACCGTGCGCGCCGTCAACGCGTACCCGCGCGTCGACGTCCCCGAGACGGTGGCGCCGGCGGCCAGTTTCGCGGTCGTCGTCGGGCTCTCCGAGCAGGCCCAGGCCGGCGTCCAGGGAGCGGTGATGAACATCGCCGTCCCGCTGGACCAGCCGACCACCCGGCTCACCCTGCAGATCAAGGCGGAAAACTTCACCGTCGCCGAGCTCAGGCAGGATCTCGGCTTCGACCCGAGCGATGTCGCCGCCCACACCGCGACTTTCCACCTGACCGCACCTGCTGTCACCGAAGCCTGGCGCGGACGCGTCGAGGTCGAGTACAGCCACAACGGCCTGCTGGTCGGCACCGCCTGGCGTGAACTGCTGGTCGCCCCCGGTGCGCCCGCCGAGGCGCCCGCGTCCACGTCCGGCGGTGAGGTGGCGGTCAACCTCGACCAGAGCGTGCCGATCGACCTGACCGTGTCGATCAGCCGTGGCGAGGCCGACGGCACCTTCTTGTGGACGTTCGTCACCCACCACGACGTCGAGCTACCCGACGAACAGGTGATCACCCACCTGGAGCAGGACACCGCGGCGACGTTCGCGCTGCGGAAGATCCGCGAGATGGCCCAGGTGGACGGCAGCGCCACCGCCGAGCTGCGGATCAACGGGGTGGCCACCGAGGTGGCGAGCGTGATGCCGCTGTGGTTCTGGAAGGTGCTGGCCGCGGTCTGGCGGAAAGCCAAGGACGCCGGACGGCTCCCCACCCTGCTGCTGGTCTCCCAGGAGTCGCTGGTGCCGTGGGAGTTGGCCACCACCGACGACGAGTTCATCGTCGACCGCACCCTGGTGGACGCCGCCGCACCCCAGCTGCTGGGCGCGCAGGCGATCGTCGGACGTTGGCGTCCGGCCGGCCCGGAAACGCCGTCCGGAGTGCGCCGGCCGAGCGCCACCCCCGCCGAGGCCATGGCGATCGGCAGCCTGGCCGTCGTAGTCGGCGAGTTCGGGCCGAGTTCGGGGATGAAGTCGCTGAAGGAGGCGATCGAGGAGGGCCGGCAGCTGACCGACATCTACCGGCCGTCGGTCTGGGTGAAAGCCACCGCGAACGACATCGCCACCCTGCTCAAGGGCGAGTTGACCGACCGCGGGGAGCCGGTCAGCGCCCAGGTGCTGCACGTCGCCTCGCACGGCGAGGTCGATCCGGATTCGCCGGTCAACAGCGGCGTCATCCTGTCCGATTCGTCGGTGCGGATCGACGAGTCGATCGTGATCGGCTCGGACTTCACCCGCAGCGCCGCCCCGCTGGTCTTCCTGAACTGCTGCCAGCTCGGCACCGAGACCGGCGGCGCGCTGATCGAGGGCGGCCTGGCAGCCGCCTTCCTGCGGGCCGGCGCCCGAGCGTTCGTGGCGCCGCTGTGGAACGTCAACGACACCATCGCCAAGGACACCGCGCTCGCCTTCTACGCCGAGACGATCGGCAAGGGCCGTCCGGTCGGTGACGTGATGCGCGAACTGCGGGCCCGGTTCACCACCGCGTTCCCGCAGCGCGACCAGACCACCCCGCTGGCCTACGCCTACTACGGACACCCCGGTTTGATCCTCACCAGGCAGGAGACCAGCTGATGGCCACCACTCTCGACGGCAGTTCGCGAGCGTTCAATCTCGGCCAGGGCATCACGGTGCGGGCACCCGGCCTGCGCGGGCGGGCGGAGGCCCACGACGTCGGTCCGGGCTCGGAGACCCGGGCACCCGAGGTGGACGGCTCCGGCGAGGCTCTGGACGCCGCACTCACCCGGGAGGGGTTCCTGCGGCTGCGGGTGATCACCCTCGACGCGGCACCCGTGCCGCACGCCACCACCGGCGACCTGCGCGCCCCGGTCTCGGACGTGCCCGGCCTGGAGGTCGCCGTCCCGGATCTCGGTGAGGACGTCGCCCAGGTGTTGCTCGCCGTGGACGAGAACGGCGTTGTCAGCTGGAACTTCCCGGTCGACTCCGGCGATGAACTGGCCCCCACCACCCGGGGCTCCGGCGATGTGGTGAGGTTCATCGTGCCGGCGTTCGCGGCCACCCCCGACGAGAGCGACGAGCCCGGCACCCGCGGCGTCCTCGGGCTGCTCGGACGCAAGGTGCTCGAACTGGTGGCGCTGCCGCTGGCCGAACTGGTGGTTCCACCGGCGGCCGGGGCGGCCGCGCGACTGTGGGAGAAGCACGCGCGCAAGGCCCGCGTCCGCACCTTCACGACGTCCGACTACACCAGTGGCGAGGTGGCCGACCTGGCCGAGGCGGACTGGCGACGGCTGGCGTCCGGTCGCTCGCTGTGGTTCGTGCACGGCACCTTCGTCAACACCGAGAGCGCCTTCCGGGCGTTCCCGCCCGACGTGCTGGCCACGCTGAGCGACGCCTACGGCGGACGGGTGGCCGCGATCGACCATTACACGCTCGGCGTCGACCCGATCGAGAACGCCAGCCTGGTCCGTTCGCTGGTGCCGGACGGCCTCGACCTCGATGTTGACATCGTCTGCCACAGCCGGGGCGGACTGGTCAGCCGGGCCCTGGCCGGCCAAGCGCGGCCGGCCAGCGCACCGATCCGGTGTTCAACGTGCGCCGCATCGTGCATGTCGCCAGCGCCAACCACGGCACCGCGCTGGCCACCCCGAACAACCTGGTGCCGTTCATCGACCGGATCACCACCATCGTCAACCTGATCCCGGACGGCCCGGCCGCCATCGTCGAAGCCACCCTCAGCTCGGTGCTGGTGGTGGTGAAGATCATCGCCAAGTATGGGCTGGTGGGCATTCCCGGGCTGGCCGCGATGGATTCCGAGGGAGCCTTCCTGAAGGGCTTCAACGCCGTCGAGCTACCGGTTGAGCAGTACGGGATCGCCGCCGACTTCACCCCGTCCGGGGGCTGGCGGGCGATGACGATGAAGAACGTCGAGAACGTGATGGTCGACCGGGTCTTCGGCAACGCGCCCAACGACCTGGTGGTGCCGACCGCCGGCGTCTACCAGGGCGAGGACGCGATGCAGATCCGTGAGGACCGCCGGCTGGTGCTGCCCACGACGCGCGGGGTGTACCACGGCAGCTTCTTCGGCCAACGCGACGTGGCCACCCAGATCGCCGGCTGGCTGACCGGATAGGAGACGACGGTGCCGGCGCTCGACTACTTGGACTTCGACCTCGAGGTCGAGGCCTCGGCTACGCCCGGCAGCTACCAGGTCTCGGTGCTGTCGTCACCGCGCGGCGAGGCCAGCGGCGCGATGACCTTCCCGTTCAACCCGGACGCCCTGGAGAACGTCATCCTGAAGCTCGGCCGGACGCGTTCCGGCGTCCGGGCCATCGGGTCGCCCACCCAGCAGGTCGCCAAGCAGTTCGGCAGCACCCTGTACGACGCCCTGTTCGCCGGCGAGGTCGGCACCTGCTTCCGGCGCAGCCTCGACGAGGCGGACGCCCAGGGCAAGGGTTTGCGGGTCCGGTTGCGACTCGGCCGCGCCCCGCAGTTGGCGGACGTGCCGTGGGAGTACCTGTACCCGTCCAGCCTGCGGCAGTTCCTGGTGCTCTCCACCAAGACCCCGGTGGTGCGTTACCTGGAACAGCCCCGCGCCGTACCGCCGCTCACCGTGGCTCCTCCGTTGCAGGTGCTCGTGGTGGTCTGCTCGCCCACCAATCTGGCCACCCTGGACGTCGATGCCGAGGTGGCACGGATCCGGCAGGCCCTGGCCAGCTTGGAGCAGAAGGGCCAGTTGCGGCTCACGGTGCTGCCGCACGCCACCCTTGCCGACCTGCGCGGCACCCTGCGCAGGTCGCCGTTCCACGTGCTGCACTTCATCGGGCACGGCGGTTTCGACGACCATTCCGGCGAGGGCATGCTCGCCTTCGAGGACGACCGTCACCTGGCGCACCTGATTTCGGGCTCGGCGCTCGCGACAGTCATCCACGACCAGGACAAGCTGCGGCTGGTGGTGCTGAACGCCTGCGAAGGTGCCCGGCAGTCGCCCGCCGACCCGTTCGGCGGAGTCGCGCAGAACCTGGTCGCGCAGGGCATCCCGGCCGTCGTCGCGATGCAGTTCGAGATCACCGACGAAGCCGCCACGGTGTTCAGCGCCGAGTTCTACCAGGCGATCGCCGACGGCTACCCGATCGACGCCGCACTGGCCGAGGCCCGAGTGGCCGTGTTCAGCGACGACAACGACGTCGAGTGGGGCACACCGGTGCTCTACCTGCGGGCCAGCGACGGCCGCATCTTCGACGTAGCGGATCACGCTCAGCCACCCGCAACACCGCCGGCGGGCAGTCAGGCGGCGGCCAGTCAGCCGGCGACGGAGGCCGGTGCCCGGGTTGTGCCGGTGGTCGTTCCGCCCTGGCCGTCCGGCTCCGGTGCGAGGGCGAGCTATGACCAGGGGCACCAGGTGCCCACCCAGCCGCAGCCCGCCCACCTGCCCACCACGCAGCCGTCGCCTGCGCAACTGCCGCCCACCCAGCCGCAGCCCGCCGAATCGCAGCCACCTGAGCCCTGGACGCCCGAGCCGGGACCACCCGAGACACCCGCCTGGGACGGCGGTGGACCCGGCGGCGGCGCGGGAAGTGGTGGGTCGCCCGGCTATCCGTCGGCGCCCGGGCCATCGGCGCCGGGACCATCGGCACCGTCCAGGTCGGGTCCGAAGTGGATTCTGCTCGCCGCGGTCGCGGCCGTGCTGGCCGTGGCGGTCTTCTTCGCCTGGCCCTATGTCTTCCCGAACTCGGTGCCGGGAGCCGTCGAGTCACCCTCGCCCACGTTCTCGACGATGCCGACATCGACCCGCTCGACCTCCCCCACCTCGACCCCGACCCGCTCGACGCCGACCCGCTCGACACCGACGCTGCCGCCCGTCCGGCCGGTGCCTGCGCTCAAGGCGTTGCGCGGACAGGTCACGATCGACGGCGATACCGGCGACTGGCAGTGGCAGTTGGTGTCGCGCGCCGAGCATCGGATCTACGGCACCAGCAGTGCGACCGGCGACATCTACCTGATGTGGGACGACCAGGCGCTGTACCTGCTGGCCATGGTCGAGGACGCCACACCGCGGGCACCCGACCCCGGCAAGCCCGCCCAGATCTACCGAGGCGATTCGGTGATCCTCGAACTGGGGCCGGACAAGAGCCGGCTCACTCCGTCCGACCTGGCTCGGCCAACCGACGCCTACTACATGTTCGGCCTGCCCAGCGGAGCCGGCACTCCGGCGATGCGGGCGATTCTGGGGCCGAACGCGAAGCGGACTTCGTTCGAGACCTCCCGCGACGCGCAGACCCTGGACGCCGCGATCACCCTCACTGCGACCGGCTACGTGCTGGAGGCCAGAATCCCGTGGCGGACGACCGGCCTCAACAACATCCGGGCCGGCACGGTGCTCGCGGCCAACGTGAATATCTCCGAGCGCAAGGCGGACAGCTACGGCAACCTCGGCATGCGGAGCACCAACCCGCAGCGCAGCGCCGACGTCCGCGCCCATCCGGCGTACTGGCAGGCGCTCGAGTTGCAGGGCTGATTTCCTCGCCTCACCGCTACCGAGCTTGTCGAGATCCACTCCCACCACCGCCGATCGAGCTTGTCGAGATCCTTCCCGTGGTTTCGACAAGCTCAACCAGCGAGCGACGCGTTCCGGGGCTTAGGCTGCCGCCATGGCTTTGCCCGTCCTCGATGCCACCGAGCAGCGGATCCTCGGCAGCCTGCTGGAGAAGCAGCGCACCGTCCCGGCCACCTACCCGCTCAGCCTGAACGCGCTGCGGGTGGCCTGCAACCAGACCTCCAGCCGCGATCCGGTCACCGACTTCGACGACCAGACCATCGAGACCGCGGCGCGCGAGCTGAAGGGACGCAGCCTGCTCCGCATCGTCTGGGCCGGCAGGGGCTCGCGGACGTTGAAGTACCACCAGCTACTCGACGAAACGCTCAGCCTCCAGCCCGATGAGCGGGCTCTGCTCACCGTGCTGCTGCTGCGCGGGGCACAGGCTCCGGGCGAGCTGAGGACCCGCACCGATCGGCTGCATTCGTTCGCCGACCGGGACGCCGTGGAGCAGGTGTTGCGCCGGATGGCGGCGCTGCCAGAGCCTCTGGTGCGCGAAATGGAGCGGCGCCCGGGACAGCAGGACCGACGCTGGGTGCATCTGCTCGGTCCGGTCCCCGAGCCGGCAGCGGCCGGCCCTGCGCCGGTTGCGGTCGACCGCGAGGTGGTGCTCGCCGATGGTGCCGAGGCCCGCGACGATCGGGTACGCAGCAGCTACGACCAGGTCGCGGAGAGCTACTTCGAGCAGCTCGTCGACGAGCTCACCAACCGGCCGTTCGACGTCTGGCTGCTGGAGCGGGTGGCGTCCCTGGCAGGCTCCGATCCGATCGTCAACGTCGGTTGTGGCCCGGGCCACATCGCGGCCTTCCTGGCCGACGCCGGCGCTGCGGTGACCGGTGTCGATCTCTCGCCGCAGATGGTGGCGGTGGCATCCCGGGAATTCCCCGATCTGGACTTCTCCGTCGGCAACCTGTCGACGCTGTTGAGGCCGCGGACTGCGTCCGGCTGGGGTGCGGTGGTGGCCTGGTATTCGTTGGTGCACCTGGCCGGTTCGGAGTTGGCCCCGGCCGTTGCCGCCCTGGCCCGCACGCTGGTGCCAGGTGGGGTGCTGGCGGTCGCCGTCCACGCCGGCCACGAGGTGCGCCACGTCACCGAACTGGCGGGCAAACCGGTCGAGCTCGACCTGGTGCTGCACGACCAGTCCCAGGTGCTCGCCGCCTTCGCCGCCGCCGGACTGACCGAGATCGAGTGGTACCGCCGAGGTCCGCTCGCTGACGAGGCACCAACCGACCGCCTCTACGTGCTCGCACGGCGTTGACACCCTCGTCGGTCGCGTGCCACACCCCGATCGACCGACAATGACGGCGCCGTGTCATGCCGCGGAGAAACGTGCGTTTTGACCGGCGCCCGCTCCTCGGCGGCTCGCTCTTGCGGAGAAACGCGCGTTAAGGCGGGTCTACGAGGAACTCAAAACGCTCGTTTCTGCGCGCGCCGTCTCCGTGAGTGCCCGTGCCTGGTTCAAAACGCGCGTTTCTCGGCATCCGAGCCGGAGCCGTCGGTCAGCGCAGCCGGGGCCGCACGTGCAGGCCGACCTCGGGGTCGACGATCAGTTCCTGGCTGGCGTCGATGCCGTCTACCAGCACCTGGGCGTCGGCGGACACGTTGCGCTTGATCAGGGCGAGTGCGATCGGGCCAAGCTCGTGGTGCCGCGCCGACGAACCGACCCGGCCGACCACCCGGCCGTCGAGCACGACATCCGCACCCACCGCGGGCAGCGCCTCGGCGGTGCCGTCCAGGTGCAGCCGGGTGAGCCGGCGGGGCGGACGGCCCAACGTGTACACCCGGGCCACCGTTTCCTGGCCCGGGTAGCAGCCCTTCTGCAGGTGCACGCCGTCGCCCAGCACCAAGCCGTCGGGATTGGCCAGCTCATTGGGAATCGTCTTCTCGTCCGTATCGACGAAGGTCCGCGGCTGGCCGGACTCGATCCGTAGCGCATCCGCGGCCCAGGTGCCGGCCCGCTGCTCGCCGAGCACCTCCTCCAGTTCCTCACGGGGCACGATCCGCGGGCCGCCGGCGATCACCATCGCCTGGGTGTCACTGCGGTCGACGATCTCGACCCGGGCCGCGAACTGCATCCGCCGCAGCCAGGCCAGCAACGCGTCCAGCCGTCCCGGCTCGGTGGACGCCCATAGCGTCTCGCCGTCGTCGATCCCACCGAAGACATGGCTGATCCGGCCCTGCGGGTCCAGGATGTAGGCGGTCGTCCACTGGCCGGGCGCCAAGTCGTCCAGCTTCTGCGAGGCGATGTTGTTCAGCCAGCTGAGCCGGTCGGGGCCGCTGATACTGAAGACCGGCCGGTGCGACATATCGACCGTTGCCTCACCGGCGGCCAGCCGGCGCTGTTCCCGGATCGGGTCGCTGTAGTGCCAGACCGCGCCGGCGTCCGGCCCCGTCTCGTGCCGGACGGCGGTCATCCGCGCACCAGCGTCGCCCACACGTAGGGCCGCAGCGGGACGTCCTCGGTGGCCCGGTCGAAGGAATACATCAGCTTGCCCTCGACCGTGCCGTAGAGCCGGCGGCCCGCCGTGTAGGCCACCGCGGCGTCCGGGGAGCGGACGACGGCGTCGGTGACCAGGTCGACCCGGCCGGGCCGCAGCTTGCCGTACCAGACCTCAGCGAAACCCTCGGGTGCACACATCACGACGTCGACGGTGCCGTCGGCCAGCGGACGCCAGAAGCCGGTCTCCATCATCAGCGGTTTGGTCGGCTTGCCCTCGTCGTCGACCTCGAACGACTGCGCCAGGTAGTGCAGATAGTCGCCGCCGTTGTCGGAGAAGTCGACCTGCTGGGCGAACCGGATCTTCTCCTCACCCGGCCATTCGCGGTACCCGGTGCCCTCCCAGCGACCGCGCAACCAGGCCAGCCCGACCAGGGCGGGGTTGAGGTCGGAGGGGATTTCGAAGGCCATGAATCACTCCTGCTACTTGTCGGTGAAGATGCGGACCACAATCACCAGGGCGACGATCAGCACCGCGGACGCCGCGACGATCAGTGCGATCGTTGCCGGCGTCAGCACCGCGGCCACCCTTTCACCTGCGGCAGTCTAGTCGTGCGCCGCGCTACCCTCCTGCGCATGCGAGCGGTGGTCCAGCGGGTCAGCCAGGCGTCGGTGAGCGTGGCCAGTGAGGTGGTCGGTGCCATCGAGACGCCCGGGTTGTTGGTGCTGCTCGGCGTCACCCACGGCGACACCGCGACGACGGCGGACGCCCTGGCCGACAAGGTGTGGAACCTGCGCATCCTGGACGGCGAACGCAGCTGCGCTCAACTCGCGGCACCGCTGCTGGTGGTCAGCCAGTTCACCCTGTACGCCGACACCCGCAAGGGACGCCGTCCGTCCTGGAACGCGGCCGCGCCCGGACCGGTCAGCGAGCCCCTGGTGGACGCCTTCGTGGCCGCTCTGCGGACCCGCGGCGCCGAGGTGGCGACCGGCCGGTTCGGCGCGATGATGCAGGTGTCGCTGGTCAACGACGGCCCGATGACGCTGATTCTCGAGATCGAGGAAGGCACAGCCCTGTGACGGCCCGGTTACAGAACCGCGAACCGGATCTGACCGAGCGGCATGCTGTTGCCGTCACTATCCTGTTAACGGCTCGAATGGGGGCGTGATGCCGATTCTGCTTGTCGTGAGCAACCAACTGGTCGATGACACGCGCCCGGAGACAATCCTGCCGGCGCTCGGACTGCTCTCCCACGAACTGCACGGCGCGCCGGCCGACACCTCCGCCCTCACCGAATCGGCCACCTCGGACGCGATCGTGGTGGACGGTCGCACCGACCTGGCGACGGCACGGACGATCTGCCGGCTGTTCCGCTCCTCCGGCATCGCTCTCCCCGTACTGCTGGTCCTCACCGAGGGCGGCCTGGCCGCGCTCAACGACGACTGGCGGGTGGCGGACTTCGTCCTGGACGGAGCGGGCCCCGCCGAGTTCGACGCCCGGATCCGCCGGCTCCTCGCCACCGAGGATGCCGAGGGTGTGATTCAGGCGGGCGGCATCCTGATCGACGAGGCGGCCTACTCGGCCCGGCTCGGCGATGCGCCGCTCGACCTCACCTACACCGAGTTCGAGTTGCTCAAGTACCTGGTGATGCACCCGGGCCGGGTGTTCAGCCGCGAGCATCTGCTGGCCGACGTGTGGGGCTACGACTATTTCGGCGGCACCCGCACCGTCAACGTCCACATCCGCCGGTTGCGCGCAAAGCTAGGTGCCGAGCATGAGGCGCTGATCGGCACCGTCCGCAACGTCGGATACCGGTTCGCTCCGTAGGGAAGCCCGGGGTATGCGCTGATCTTCGTTGGGTCGAGCTTGTCGAGACCTTCGGGGATCCGGTGCTGGCAAGGGGTTTCGACCGGCTCAACCAGCGATGATTGTGTTGATCGGCGACTCTCCAGTAGCGCCAGGGTGCCGGCGGAGCCCCCAAAGCAGAGGGGTTCGCGGGCGAGCCGGCCCACACCGGGGTCACGACCGCTAGCCTGAGGCCATGTTGGGGCCGGACGACATCGCACGCATCCGTGACCTGGTGACAGTCGTGGCCGAAGCGGACGGCGAGTCTCCCCTCAACGAGGAGGCGCTGCTGGCACTGAGCCGAGCGGCGGAACCGATCGTCGAACGCCCGGTGGTCCGGCACTACCTCGTGGAGCACTTCGGCGAGCTGGTCGGCTATGGCCAGGCCGACGTCCGGCACGGCACCGCCCAACTCCTGGCACATCCGGCTCATCGCCGACGCCGGGTCGGGTCCGCCCTGCTGCGGGACATCGGCGGGCTGGACGTGTGGGCGTTCGGCGACCTGCCGTCGGCCCAGGGTTTCGCTGAGGCCCGCGGCCTGATCGAGCGGCGCCGGCTGCTGGTGATGGAGCGTCCGCTCGATCCGCCGTCCGGGGTCACCTTCGACGGCGTCCGGCCCTTCCACCTGGCCACGGACGCCGACCAGCTGCTCGCACTGAACGCGCTGGCCTTCGACTGGCATCCCGAGCAGCGACACTTCTCCCGCGCCGACCTGGATGCCCGGATGGCCGAGCCCTGGTTCGATCCGGCCGGGCTGCTGGTCAGCGCCGACGCCGATGGGCTGACCGGCTTCCATTGGACCAAGCGGCACCCCGACGGCCACGGTGAGGTGTACATCCTGGCCACCCATCCCCGCGCCCAGGGCACCGGGCTGGGCCGACGGCTGCTGGCCGCCGGGCTGGAACACCTAGCGGCGACAGGTTCCACGACCGTCCACCTGTACGTTGAAGCGTCCAACTCCAGGGCGGTAGAACTGTACGAGCGGAGCGGCTTCGCCGTGGTGCACCGCGACGTCCTGTACGGCCCCGACGATCACCAGGAGCAGCGATGACCGCTGAACCCGCAGTCGCCGATCTGCCCGACCTGCCCGAGGGCCGGTTCTCCGATCGCGAGCTGAGCTGGCTGGCCTTCAACCGCCGGGTCCTCGACCTGGCCCGGGACGCCGCCCGCGTCCCGCTGCTGGAACGGGCCCGGTTCCTGGCGATCTTCTCGTCGAACCTGGACGAGTACTTCATGGTGCGGGTGGCCGGCCTGAAGCGCCGGATCGCCGCCGGGGTGGCGGTGCCGTCGGCGTCCGGCATCCTGCCCCGCGACCTGTACGACCTGATGCTCACCCGGGCCCGTGACCTGGTCGAACAGCAGGCGCAGGTCTTCGCCGACGACATCCGCCCGGCGCTGGCCGAGCACGGCATCGAGGTGCTGCGCTGGGACGAGCTGACCGACGCCGAGAAGGCGACGATGACCGCCCTCTTCGAGGAGCGCATCTTCCCGGTGCTGACCCCGCTGGCGGTCGACCCGTCCCACCCGTTCCCGTACATCTCGGGGTTGTCGAACAACCTGGCCGTGCTGCTGAAGAACCCGATGACCGGCGCGCGGCAGTTCGCCCGGGTGAAGGTGCCCACTCTGCTGAGCCGTTTCCTGCAGCTGGGCGACGCCCGGTTCATCGCCATCGAGGACGTCATCGCGCACCACCTCGACCGGCTGTTCTCGGGCATGCAGGTGCTCAGCCATTCCACCTTCCGGGTCACCCGCAACGAGGACCTGGAGGTCGAAGAGGACGACGCCGAGAACCTGCTGCATGCTCTCGAGAAGGAGTTGCTGCGACGCAAGGTGGGCCGTCCGCCGGTGCGGCTGGAGGTCGAGGACGACATCGACGACCGGATGCTCGACCTGCTGGTCAGCGAGCTCGACATCGGCGACAAGGAGGTCTTCAAGCTGCCGGCGCCGCTCGACCTGCGCGGCCTGTTCTCGCTCGCCGACCTGGACCGCGAATCGTTGAAGTACCCGGCGTTCCTGCCCAAGACCCACCCGGAACTGGCCGAGGTCGAAACGGCGATGCCGGCCGATATGTTCGCCGCACTCAAGCACCACGACGTGCTGCTGCACCACCCCTACCACTCGTTCGCCACCAGCGTGCAACGCTTCATCGAGCAGGCCGCAGCCGACCCGGCCGTGCTGGCGATCAAGCAGACGTTGTACCGCACCTCCGGCGATTCACCGATCGTGGACGCCCTGATCGACGCCGCCCAGGCCGGCAAACAGGTGCTCGCCCTGGTCGAGATCAAGGCGCGCTTCGACGAGCAGGCCAACATCACCTGGGCCCGCAAGCTGGAGCGGGCCGGCTGCCATGTGGTCTACGGGCTGATCGGCTTGAAGACGCACTGCAAGCTGTCCCTGGTGGTGCGCGACGAGGCCGAGGGGCTGCGCCGCTATTGCCACATCGGCACCGGCAACTACAACCCGAAAACGGCTCGGATGTACGAGGACGTCGGCCTGCTGACCGCCAACCCGGTGGCCACCGACGACGTTGCCCGGCTGTTCAACCACCTGTCCGGGATGGGTCAGGAGACCTATTACAAGCGGCTGCTGGTCGCCCCGCACGGCATTAGGCGTGGCCTGATCGAGTTCATCACCGACGAGATCGAGCACCAGCGGGCCGGCCGTCCGGCGGGCATCCGGATCAAGGTCAACTCCATCGTCGACGAGGCCATCATCGACGCCCTCTACCGGGCCTCCCAGGCCGGGGTGAGCGTCGAGTTGTGGGTGCGCGGCATCTGCACGGTGAAGGCCGGCGTCCCAGGGTTGAGCGACAACATCCGGGTGCGCTCCATCATGGGTCGCTTCCTGGAACACAGCCGGCTGTTCTGGTTCGCCAACGGCGGTCAGCCCCGCGTCGGGCTGGGCTCCACCGACCTGATGCACCGCAACCTGGACCGCAGGGTCGAGGTCCTGGTGTCGCTCACCAACCCCAAGCACATCGCCACCATCGAGAACCTGTTCGACCTGGCCTTCGACGACGGCACCGCCTCCTGGTGGCTGGAGGAGGACGGCTGGCATCAACGCACCAGCGACATCGAAGGCGAAACCCTGCTCGATCTGCAGGAGCGTCTGATTTCGTCGCTGGGTTCGCGACGCGGTGAAAGGACGACCGGATGAGCCGCCGCAAACGACTGGTGGAGGCCGCCGGCGCGATCGTGCTGCGCCGTCCGAAGGGACGCGGCGTCCAGGTCCTGGTGATTCACCGCCCCAGCTACAACGACTGGTCACTGCCCAAGGGCAAGCTCGATCCGGACGAGTACCTGGCCGGCGCCGCCGTCCGGGAGACCAGGGAGGAGACGGCCGTCATCATCCGGCTGCGGCACCCGGTGGACCGCATCCAGTACCCGATCCCGACCGGCACCAAGCGGGTTGCCTACTGGTTGGGGACGGCGCTCGAGCAACGCCGGTTCAAGCCCAACTCGGAGGTCGACCGGCGGGTCTGGCTGTCGATTCCGTCGGCGCTGAAGCGGATGACCTATGCCGACGAACGGGCGCTGCTCGAACAGGCGATCACCCTGCCCGACACCACGCCGCTGCTGATCGTCCGGCACGGCAAGGCGATGGAGCGCACGCACTGGTCGGGCAAGGACCAACTGCGCCAACTCAGCACGCGCGGACGACGGCAGAGCAAACAACTGGTCCCGTTGCTGGACGCCTACGGTGTCGCCGAGCTCGATTCGTCGGCCTCGATCCGCTGCATGTCGACGCTGGCTCCGTACGCGAAGGCGCAGCGGCTGGACGTCCAGGGGTGGGCGACCCTGTCGGAGGAGAAGGCGAAGGAGAACCCGGACGCCGTCCGCAAGCTGATGAAGCGGCTGATCAAACAGACCGCCGCCAGCGGCGTCCCGCGGGCGATCTGCGGGCACCGCCCGGTGCTGCCGCTGATGCTGGAGGCGCTCGGAGTACCCGACCGGCCGATGCTCACCGCCGCCGTCCTGGTCGCCCACCTCTCGCCGGACGGCGAGACCGTATCGGTGGAGTGGCACAAGCCCCGCGTGTAGCACCGGGTTTGGCCGGGTGGTATTTGTCCCGCCCGGTTCGACGCAGCCATTCCCCTGGTCCCGGCACCGTCGTCCGTGGACGTCGATGTCCCACGGCGGCGCGTTCACCGGCTGTTTACCCAGGGCTACCCAACCGGTCAACTCGGCTGCCTAGCATGCCAGCCGGAGCGGGTTACGTTCCACTCCTCGCGAAAGGAAAGCCGTGAAGATCTCCACATTCGGTGCCCCGGTGGCCCTGTTGGCCGCCGCCGCGCTGACTCTGTCCGCTTGCGCGGCCAACGAGGGCCAGCCCAGCGCCGGCGGTACCGCCGGTGGCACGACCGCCGCCAGCACGCTGGCCGGCAAGGGCGCCTCGTCGATGTCCGCAGCTCAGCAGAAGTGGATCGCCGACTACCAGTCCGCCCACCCCGGCGTCACCATCAACTACTCCCCGGACGGCTCCGGCGCGGGCCGCGAGGCGTTCATTTCGGGCGCCGTCCAGTACGCCGGCTCCGACCGTCCGTTCAAGGACGAGGAACTCGGCGCCGGCAAGTTCGGCAAGTGCGCCGCCGACTCCAACGCCCTCAACCTGCCCGTCTACGTGTCGCCGATCGCGGTGATCTTCAACGTGGACGGCGTCAAGGACCTCAAACTCGACCCCGACACCCTGGCGGGCATCTTCGCCGGCAAGATCACCAAGTGGAACGACGCCAAGATCGCCGCCACCAACCCCGACGCCAAGCTGCCGGACGCCGCGATCACCGCCGTCCACCGCGCGGACGACTCCGGCACCACCAACAACTTCACCGACTACCTGAACAAGGCCGCCCCGTCGGTGTGGACCGAGGCCGCCTCGGACACCTTCCCGGCCGCGTTCGGCGGTGAGTCCGCCAAGGGCACGTCGCAGCTGGTGGACGCCGTCACCACCGGTAAGAACACCATCGGCTACGCCGACGCGTCCGCTTCCAAGGAGCTGGGCCACGCCCAGCTGAAGGTGGGCAGCGAGTGGCTCAGCCCGACCGCCGAGGCCGCTGCCAAGATCGTGGACGCCTCCAAGCAGGTCCCCGGACGCGCCGCGCACGACCTGGCGCTGACCCTGGACCGCAAGGCTCCCGGCGTCTACCCGGCGGTGCTGGTTTCCTACGCCCTGGTCTGCCAGACCTACTCCGACGCCAACGATGCCGCTCTGGTGAAGGGCTTCATCGGGTACGTGGCGTCCTCCGAAGGGCAGCAGGCGGCCGCCAAGGCGGCCGGCAGCGCCCCGCTCAGTTCGACGATGCAGGCCAAGGTCAAGGCCGCCATCGACTCGATCAAGTGACGCCGGATACTGGCGTGGATGCTGATGTGAGCAAAGGATGACATCCGTGACGCAATCCACCCAGGAACTGACCCCGACGCCGATCCCGACGGGCCCTGCCGGCAACGGCACCCGTCGCCGGGTCGGCGACCGGGTGTTCAGCGGCCTGGCGACCGGCTCCGGGATCATCATCCTGGTGATCCTGGCGATGGTCGCCGGCTTCCTGCTGATGCAGGCATTCCCGGCGCTGACCACGCCCCCGGCCGAACTGGAGGCCAAGGGCTACGGCGAGTTCTGGTCCTGGATCCTGCCGTACGCCTGGGGCACCGTCTGGGCGTCCTTCTGGGCGCTGCTGCTGGCGGTCCCGGTGGCGGTGGGCATCGCCTTGTTCATCTCCCACTACGCCCCGCGGCGGCTCGCCGCCGGCCTGGGCTACGTGATCGACCTGCTGGCGGCGGTGCCGTCGGTGGTCTTCGGACTCTGGGGCAGCATGGTGCTGGCGCCGGCAGTCCAGCCGCTCTACCTGTGGCTGAACACCTACCTGGGCTGGATCCCGTTCTTCGGCGGCCAGCCCTCGGGCACCGGCCGAACATTGCTGACAGCGTCGGTCGTGTTGGCGGTGATGATCCTGCCGATCATCACCTCGCTGAGCCGGGAGGTGTTCCTGCAGACTCCGGTGCTGCATCAGGAGGCCGCGCTGGCGCTCGGCGCCACCCGTTGGGAGATGATCCGGATGGCCGTGCTGCCGTTCGGACGCGCCGGCGTGATCAGTTCGGTGATGCTCGGCCTGGGCCGGGCGCTCGGCGAGACGATGGCGGTCGCGATGGTGCTCTCCGGCGCCCACGTGATCACCTTCCAAGTGCTCACCTCGCAGAACCCGAACACTATCGCCGCCGTGATCGCCCAGAACTTCCCTGAGGCCTATGGGCTGAAGACCAACCAGCTGATCGCCGGCGGGCTGGTGCTGTTCGTGATCACCCTGGTGGTGAACGCCATCGCGCGGCTGATCATCTCCCGCTACAAGGAATTCTCGGGAGCCAACTGATGACCACTGTGACCACGAACAAGACCAACCCGCTGACCGCGGGCCAGTTGCCCCAATTCACCACCTGGCTCGCGCTGGCCGCAGCCCTGGTCGTCGGCGCGATCATCGACTCCTCCGCGCTCGGCGGCTTCGATCCCGGCACCACCCTCTTCCTCGGGGCGGTGATCTTCCTGCCGGTGATGTACGTCGTCGCCCGCGCTGTCGAGGGACGGCGGGCCGCCACCGACCGGTTGGCCACGAACCTGGTCACCGGCGCCTTCCTGCTGGCCCTGCTGCCGCTGGTCTCGCTGTTGTGGGAGACCCTCTCCAACGGCCTGCCGGGCTTCAACGCGCAGTTCTTCAGCTGGTCGATGCGCAACGTGATCGGTGAGGGTGGCGGCGCTATCCACGCCATCTACGGCACCCTGATCGTGACCGGCATCGCCACGCTGATCGCGGTACCGATCGGGCTGATGACCGCCATCTACCTGGTCGAATACGGCCGGGGTGCGTTGGCCCGCGGCATCACCTTCTTCGTGGACGTGATGACCGGCATCCCCTCGATCGTCGCCGGCCTGTTCGCCTACGCGCTGATGGCGCTGGTGTTCGGCCCGGGCACCATCAACGGGTTTTCCGGGTCGTTGGCCCTGGCGGTGCTGATGATCCCGATCGTGGTGCGCTCCACCGAGGAGTTGCTGCGGATCGTTCCCAACGAGCTGCGTGAGGCGTCCTACGCCCTGGGGGTGCCGAAGTGGCGCACCATCATGTCGGTGGTGCTGCCCACGTCCATCTCGGGCATCGTCTCGGGCGTCATCCTGGCCATCGCCCGGATCATCGGCGAGACCGCTCCCCTGATGATCGCCGCGGGCTTCACCAACTCGATCAACACCAACCCGTTCGCCAACCCGATGATGACGCTGCCGGTGTTCGTCTACGACCAGTACGCCCACCCCGGCATCGAACGCGTCTTCTACAACGAGCGGGCCTGGACCGGCGCCCTCACCCTCATCCTGCTGGTGATGGTGCTGAACCTGCTCGGCCGCTTCATCGCCAAACGCTTCGCCCCGAAACTCGGGCGCTGACCGAAGGAATACTCGACGCATGTCCAAGAGGATCGAGGTCACTGACCTCAACTGCTACTACGGCAAGTTTCTCGCCGTTGAAAATGTCTCGATGACCATCCAGCCGCGCTCGGTGACCGCGTTCATCGGTCCGTCCGGCTGCGGCAAGTCGACCTTCCTGCGCACCCTGAACCGGATGCATGAGGTGATCCCCGGCGCCTATGTCGAGGGGTCGGTGCTGCTCGACGGCAACAACCTGTACGGCCCCGGGGTCGACCCGGTGAATGTGCGGCGCCAGGTCGGCATGGTGTTCCAGCGGCCCAACCCGTTCCCCACTATGTCGATCAAGGACAACGTGCTGGCCGGCTACAAGCTGAACAAGCAACGGATGAAGGGCAGCGAGGCGGACGAGCTGCTGGAGAGGTCGCTGCGCGGCGCCAACCTGTGGGAAGAGGTCAAGAACCGGCTGGAGAAGCCCGGTTCGGGGCTGTCCGGCGGTCAGCAGCAGCGGCTCTGCATCGCCCGGGCGATCGCCATGCAACCCGAGGTGCTGCTGATGGACGAGCCCTGCTCGGCCCTCGACCCGATCTCGACGCTGGCCGTGGAGGACCTGATCCAGGAACTCAAGGAGACCTACACGATCGTCATCGTCACCCACAACATGCAGCAGGCCGCCCGGGTCTCCGACGAGACGGCGTTCTTCAACATCGCCGGCACCGGCGCCCCCGGCAAGCTGATCGAGATGGCGTCCACCGAGAAGATCTTCTCCACCCCCGACGACAAAGCCACCGAGGACTACATCACCGGCCGTTTCGGCTGACGGTCGAAATCCCGCTCGCTGGTCGAGCCTGTCCAGACCCCCTCGCGCTGGTCGCGCTTGTCGAGACCCTTTCAGTCACGTGATCGGACGACGGCACGCGCGCCAGCGAACCACGGATCCACCTCCGCAAACCCACCGAAAGCGTGGCCGCGAGCGTCAGTTTCCGCAACACTGCAAGGCGTGACGCTGGACGATTGGGTAGCCAGGCTGGTCGCCGCCGCCCGCTCGGGAGATTGGCTCGATCTGGCGGACGGCGAGGACAACGACCCGGCCGACGCCGACCAGTGGCCCGACGACCGGCGAGTGCCCGCGTCGACAACAGTGCATCGGCGGACAGTTGACGGTGAGCGACGCCGTGCTCACCACCCCCGGCAGAGATGCGCTCCAATTTGCCGACGCCGAAATCACCGGCAGCGTCCTCTTCAGGGAGGGCTTTACCAGCGCCGGCAGGGTGAGCGCGCTCGGCGCCAGGATCGGGGGGCAACTCAGCCTGCGCAACGCGACCCTGTCGAATCCTGACGGCGACGCGCTCAGCCTCCACAACGCAGATGTCACGGGCAATGCGCTCCTCGATGAAGGCTTCTCCGCGACCGGAGCGGTCCAGGTGCCCAGCGCCCACATCGGCGGGCAACTCATCATGCGCGGCGCCGTCCTGACGAATCCCGGTGGCGTCGCGCTCACTCTCGAGAACGCCGACATTGCTCGCGGTGCGCTCCTGGAGAGGCATTTCACTGCCACGGGCCGTGTTGAAGCCGTCGGCACCCAGATCGGTGGCCAACTCAGCCTTCGGGGCGCGAGCTTGGAGGAACTCGTGCTCACACATGCCTCGGTCCGGCTACTCGCGGTCGATCCGGAGCCGACCGGAAAGCTGTCCGCGATGGGGTGGAAACTCGGCGAGGTGGAGGGTGCACTCAATCAGCCTCGGGGCGCAATCGCGTGGCTGGACGCCTCCTCAAGCCACGAGTTCGCCGTCCAGCCCTGGCACGAGTTGGCGGCAGTCTACGACCGGCATGGGCGTCCCGCCGACGCCAAGCGGCTGCGGTTTGAGGCCGCACGACGGGTGACCCGCCATGCTCCCTGGTGGTCACCACTCCCGCCACCCGGCGCCCAGGTGAGTCCAAGCCGGTGCGATGGATGTACGGCACCTTCGCCGGATACGGCTACTATCCGCTGCTCGCCGCGTTCTGGCTCGTCCTTGCCGCCGTGATCTCGGGGACGGCCACCTACCTGCACGGCCCCGTCCAGGCAGGGTTCAACCCGTGGCTCTACGGTGCGGCCGTCGTCATCCCCCCAGCCGCGGCGATCACGCCGTCCTCGTGGACCGTTACCGATCCGCTCTGGCTTGCCTGGATGAACATCGCGCTGAAGGCGTTCGGTTGGCTGCAGACGGGCATCCTGCTGGCAGGGCTCACCGGCCTGCTCAAGAAGAGTTGACACCGCCGGTCGGCGGCTCGCGAGTCAGCCACTGGATCCTCCCGTCTAGACTCGCCCCGTGAGTCAGGCGGGGTGGTATCCGGATCCGGGCGGGCAGCCGGGCATGTACCGATACTGGACGGGTTCGTCCTGGTCGGCGTCCGTCACCAACAACCCGACGCAGGCGCCACCTGCGGGCGGCCTCGGCGGCGCTCCGCGCCCGATGGGCCAAGCAGGGTTCAACCCCAACCAGCAGCGCCGCTCCCCCGTCGGTTGGTGGATCGGCATCATCGCGGTCGTCGTCGCTCTCGGCGTGATCGGGTACATCGCGCTCAACAACCTCGGCGGCATCCTCGGCGGCAACCCGCCGAACGGCACCAACCCGACCCAGAACGTGTGCCCGAAGCAGGTCGCCAGCACGGCCACCCCACCGCCGGCACCGAACGATGGTCGGGTGCATGGTGGGGCGCTGTCCTACCCGACGCTGGGCGACCCGTGGAGTCCGCCGACACCCGAGGACCGGGTGCCGTTCGGCCGCGACGTCCTCACCCAGACCGTGCTGGTCGAACCCGCCTACAACGGCCCGAAGCACAACTGGGTGGCATCGGTGCTGGTCGGCGAGCTGGTGGCCGGCGACGGCTTCTTCAGCCCGCAGCAGGGCTCGGAGATCGTGGTCAAGTGCATCATGGGCGTCTTCTACGACGACGCCGAGGTGGTCCGCGACGACAAGGTGAATAAGGGCACCACCGTCGACGGCAAGGACGCCTGGCTGGTGGAGACCCACCTGACCTTCGACATTCCGAACCTGAAGACCAAGGGCGAGTTGGCGATCATCCTGATCGTGGCCACCTCCGAGGCCTCGTCGAGCATCTTCTACGCCTCGATCCCCGACACCGTTCCCAATCTGGTGCCGGACGCCCGCAAGGCGATGAGCGGGCTGAAGGTCAGCTGACGAATCGTTGGTCAGGGAAACGCTGCTCGACGCAACCACCGGTGGTTGAGCGTGTCGAAACCCCTTGCCAACACCAGGTCATCCAAGGTCTCAACAAGCTCGACCAACGAGAATCAGCGCTTGCTTCGTTCAGACGTCAAGGGCGAGCAGCGCGTTTTCGACGACCTCGGTGAGCGCCGGGTGGATCCAGTATTGGCCGCGGGCCATGCTCGGCACGTCCAGGTCGAAACTCATCGCCTGGATCAGCGGCTGGATCAGGGTGGTCGCCTCCGGGCCCAGCAGGTGGGCGCCGAGCAGCCGTTTGGTCTTCGGGTCGGCGATCAACTTCACGAAGTGCTCGGTGTCCTCCATCGCCCAGCCGTAGGCGACGCTGCCGTAGTCCTGCCTGGCGGTCACGTACGGCTTGCCCCGCTCCTTGGCTGCAGCCTCCGTCAGGCCGACCGAAGCGACCTGCGGGTCGCTGAACACGGCGTGCGGGATGAACCGGTGATCGGCCGCGATCATCCGGCGCGGGTGCAGCAGGTTGTGCTGCACCACCCGGGCCTCGTGGTTCGCCACATGCTTGAGTTGATCGGCCGACGAGATGTCGCCGAGGGCGAAGATGCCTTTGACGTTCGTTTGCTGGTGCTCGTCGACTTTCACCCGGCCGTCGGAATGGACGTCGATGCCGGCGGCCGCGAGGTTCAGCAGGTCACCATTGGGCGTGCGGCCGAGCGCCACCAGGACCCGTTCGCATTCGAAGTCGTAGTGGATGCCATTGGCATCGACGCTCTCCACGATCACCGTGCCGCGATCGGTCATCTCAAATCCCACGATCTGCTGCTTCAGCCGCAGATGCACCCGGTGGGCCAGCTGCTCGGTGAACGCGGCGGCGATGTCGGCGTCCTCTCGGCGCAGCATCACCTCTGAGCGCTGCAACACGGTGACCTTGGTACCGAACGCCGAGAAGATGTGGGCGAACTCGGCGGCCACGAAACCGCCACCGATGATCACCAGTGAGGCCGGCAGCGCATCCAGCCGCATGATGTCGTCCGAGGTGTGCACCCGCTCGGCGACGCGTGGGTCGTCCAGGCCGGGATAGTCGGGCACGTCCGGCCGCGAACCGCCGGCCAGCACGAAGCGGTCGGCGGTGATGGTCTCGTCGCCGATCTGTAGCTGCCTGGGGCCGGTGAAGTGGGCCGCTTCGCGGTAGAGGGTGACGTTGCTGTTGCTGCGCCGCCACTCTTCGCCGCCCTCACTGATCGGATCGATCCGGCCGAAGACCCGGTCCCGGATCGCCGGCCAGTCGGCGTTGGCTGCACCGAATGTCACCCCGACCCGTTGGGCATGCCCGACCGAGGCGGCCAGGTCGGCCGGATGGACGAGCATCTTGGTCGGGATGCAGCCCGCGTTCAGGCAGGTGCCGCCGAAGCGTTCCCCCTTGTTGACCAGGGCCACCTGAAGGTCGTCGAACCGGGAGTCGACGATCGAGTTGCCCGAGCCGGAGCCGATCACGCACAGGTCGAAATGCCGCATGCGCCGATTCTGTCACCTAGGTGCAACGGGCCTACTTCGCGGTCTCCCAGTAGTACCAACCCTCTTCCGAGCTAGGGAAGTTGATGGTGCCCGTCGCAATTGTGGTCGTCCTGCAGTCCCGGTTAATCCGGTACTTGCGATAGTTCACCTTCTTACCCCACGACACGTACTGCGCGTGGCCGTACTTCTTCTTGGTGATCTTGTGGCTGTAGGTGTTGGTCGCGCCGGTCGAGTTGGTCTTCGAGAGCGTGCCGCTGATCGACACCTTGGCCTTCGCCAGCACAGCGCCGACCTCTGATTCGGCGCCCGCCGTCACCGAGTAGGTGGCGGATCCGCTGTATTGGCGACTCACAGTCAGCGTGCCGCCGGGCCCGTTCTTGAAGCTGGGAATGTCCTTGAACTTGATCCGGGTCGCCGTGGCCGTGACGCTGTACTGGTTCGAGACCACACAGCAGACGGCGGTCGGCTGCTGTCCGAGCGTGCTCGCCACGGGTGCCGACACCGCGCACACCGGCATCAGGACGGGAGCCGCCTCGGCAGCTTGCGGGGCCGGGAGCGCGGTGGCCAGCATCGCTCCGGATGCCAGGACGAGTGCCGCCTTCGCACTCAGCAACGACAGCATCGTCATTGTGAACACCTCCAGGGTAGGTCGTGCCCGAACCTACGACAGAGGATGGTCACCCCACAAGGGGGTCTACACAAATGCTCACTGCCGAGTGGGGCTCAGATGCCGGCGTAGGAGTGCAGGCCCGACACCAGCAGGTTGATGCCGATGAAGTTGAACCAGAAGCAGGCCACGCCGATGATCGCCACCACGGCCGCCCGCTTGCCGCGCCAGCCGGCAGTGGCCCGGGCGTGCAGGTAGCCGGCGTAGACCACCCAAGTGACCAGCGACCAGGTCTCTTTCGGATCCCAGCCCCAGAACCGTCCCCAGGCGTATTCGGCCCAGACCGAACCGGCCGCGATCGCGAACGTCCACAGCGGGAAGGCGAACGCGTGGAATTTGTAGGCCAGTTCGTCGAGCCGAGTCGATGAGGGCAGCTTGGCCAGGTAACCGCGGACGTTCTCGCGGCGTTCGGCACGGCTCTTCATCAGGTACAGGATGGAGAGCAGGCCACCCACGTTGAAGGCTGCGCCGGCGGTGGCTGCAACGACGATATGGACGACGAACCAGACCGAGTGCAGGGCCGGCACCAGGGGTGCCACCGCCACGTAGAACACGGTGACCGCCAGACCCTGCCCGATCGCCGTGAGCAGCGCCACCGGCAGCCCGAGCCAGCGCATGCCGCGGAAGGCCATCACCAGGTAGAAGGTGACCACCAGCAGCAGCGCCATGGTCACGAACTCGTACATATTGCCCCACGGGAACCGGTTGGCGGCGATCCCACGGAACACCACCCCGCCCAGATGACAGGCCCAGGCGATCACCATCAAGCCGAGCCCCATCCGGCCGAACATGTCGGTGCGCAGCCGGGCGCGTTCGTCGGCGGGCGACGGTTCCGGGTCGACCTCATCCAGCCCGCCGGCACCGGCAGCCACCAGGACGCCGGCAGATGCCGCCGCCGGCTCGAGACGGCGGGCCGCCGCCCACTCGGCTGCGAACGCGGCCAAGGCGAGCAGGTAGATCACCACCGAGGTGACCATCGCCAGATTCGACCAATACACGGCCATCATGGTTCTCCCTTCTGGGTGGAGCCTGCGTCATCGGCCTCGACGGGCGCAAGGCCCGCGTCCGCGATCAGGTGCAGTTCGTCAGCGATCAGCCGCAGTTCGTCGTCCAACCCGCCGCGACCCTCGGTGCGATCGAGGCCGGCCAGTTCGACAGCATCTCCGCGGACCCGGAGCCAGACCCGGCGTGGCCGGATGAACAGCGACAGGCACAACCCGGCGACGGCGACCAGCACAGCGCTGAAGACGAGCCACAGCCCCGGGGTGCTGGAGACCTGCAGGCTCACCCACCGCTTCCAGTCGTGGAATTGGATGGAGCCGCCGCCGGGCAGGTCGAAGATCTCGCCCGGACGCAGGGTGAAGCGCAGCTTGGAGCCGTCCGGCTTGGTGAACTGGGTCATCCCGGTGGTGTCCAGCGAGTAGACGTTCTCGGGCTGGCCGGTGGCCTCTTTGGGCGGCCCGTGCCAGGCGTTGAGCAGCAGCATCGGGTTCAGCGCGTCCGGGAAGACCGAGGTGGCGACCTTATCGGCGTTGACCGCGGTGGGCAGGAACATGGCTTCGAAGGCGAGCCGTTCCGGACGGGCATAGGGCGCCTTGATCGCGCCGACCGAGAGGAAGTTGCCGTCCTGTGGCAACAGCACCACCGGCCCGGCGAAGGCCACCTTGCCCTGCGCATCCTTCACGGTGACGTTGACGGCGTAGCCGTGGCCGACCAGATGCACGGTGCTGTTGCCCAGCACCAGCGGATGGTTCACCTCGAGGGTCTGACGGCTCTCGACGCCGTCCACCGTGGTGGTGGTCTCGGCGCGGAACACCCGCGCGGCACCGCGCTGCACCGGACCGGTCTCGAATTTGGCCTCGAACGAATCCAGCCGGACGGTGAACGGCACCAGCTGCTGGGCCTGGAACGCGCCGCCGGCGGTGAAATCGTCGAACTGGGTCAGGGTGTTGCTGAACGAGCCGCCTTCCACGACGGCGACGCTGCCCTTGTAGCCGTACAGCGCCCCCCAGGCCAAGCCGCAGAGCAGGAAGACCAGGGAGAGGTGGAAGACCAGGTTGCCCAGTTCACGCAGGTAGCCGCGCTCGGCGCTCACCGAGTCGTCCAGCCGGCGGACCCGGAAACGCCGCTTCGCCAGCACCTTCGCGGCGTCGTCCAGGACGGCGTCCGGATTGGCGCTGGTCAGCGACAGGTGGGCGGGCAGCCGGCCAAGGTTGCGCGGTGTGCTCGGCGGTTGGCTGCGCACGCCCCGCAGGTAGACCCGGATGCGGGGAATGATGCAGCCGACCAGCGACACGAACAGCAGCAGGTAGATCGCGGCGAACCAGGGCGACGCGTACACGTCGAACATGCCGATGGCGTTGTAGAAGCCACCCAGCTGCGGGTTGTCGCGGATGAACTCGTCCACCCGCACCGGCGCGGTCGGACGTTGCGGCAGCAGCGACCCGGGGACGGCACCCAGTGCTAGCGCGAACAGCAGCACCAGCGCCGTCCGCATCGAGGTCAGCTGGGTCCACAGGAACCGGACCGCACCGCGCGGCCCGAGGGTCGCGGGCGCCTCCCGCCGGGAGGTTTGCTGGGTCATCAGATCACCGTCCCGAAGCCGGCCGCCCACTGCCGCAAGGTACCCATCAGGACGTCCCAGCCGCCGGTCAGCAGCAGCACCCCGACGATGATCATCATCACTCCTCCGGTGACCTGCAAGGCGCGATGATGCCGGCGGACGAAGGCGATCGTCGAGCCGAACCGGTCCAGCGCCAACCCGGCGATCAGGAACGGCAGGCCCAGGCCGATGGCGTAACACAGGGCCAGCAGGGCGCCGCGCAACGCGGTGGCCTCATTCAGCGCCAGGGTGAACACCACCTGCAGCGCGGGGCCGATGCACGGCGTCCAGCCGAGCGCGAAGACGATGCCGAGCAGCGGTGCCGCGGCCAGCCCCACCTTGGGCCGCAGGTTGAGCCGGACGGTGCGGCTGGCGAACGGCACCCAGCCGGCGAACACCAGACCCAGTCCGATCGCCAGCAGGCCGCCGATCGTGGTGAGGAGGTCACGCCACTGCATCAGTGTGGTGCCCAGGGAGCCGAACAGGACGCCGCCCGACACGAACACGACCGCGAAGCCCAGCACGAACAGCGACGTCCCGGCCAGCACCCGGCCTCGCTGACTGCCCTCGGCGAGTTGGGCGGCGCTGAGCCCACTGGCATACGACAGGTAGCCGGGTAGCAGCGGCAGCACGCAAGGGGAGAAGAACGACACCAGGCCGGCCAGCACCGCCACCGGGGCGGCGAGCAGCATGCTGCCGCCGACGGCCTGCCGGGCCCAGTCACCGATCTCCAGGAGGATCATCAGCGGCCCGCCGCCACATCCTCGATCAGGCCGACCAGGGTGGCCTCGGTCGCCTCGCCCATCACGCGGGCGGCGATCCGGCCCTGGTGGTCGACCACCACCGTGCTGGGGATGGCGTTCAGCGGCAGTTGGCCGGTGAACTTCAGCACCAGCTCGCCGCCCGGATCGAACAGGTTCGGATACGGCACGTGGAACTCGCGGACGAAGGCCTCGGCCTGCGCCGGAGACGCGTCGCGGGTGTTCAACCCGACGAACTGGGCGATCTTCTCGGTGCGCTGCGCGGCCCGCACCAGCGCCGGCGCCTCCTTGACGCAGGGCGGGCACCACGAGCCCCAGACGTTGTAGACCAGCACCCGGTCGGTCACCGAGGAACTGCTCCACGGCTTGCCGTCCAGGGTGGCGCCGTCGATGGCCGGCGCTGGCGTCCGCTGGTCGGGCGGCACCCGGGTGATGGTGCCGTCCCCGCTGACGAAACCGCCCTCGGTCGCGGTGCCGGACCCCGTGCAGGCGGCGAGCAGCAGCGCCACCGTGGTGACGCAGACGAGGGCCAGGCGACGCATCACGAGCCGGGGCGGAACAGAACTTTGGACTTCTTGGCCGGCAGCAGGTCGCCGGCCGGTTCGGTGTAGTCGACGGCGGCGATCCGGTCGTCGATCCAGGTGAAGGAGGTGACGCTGGCCAGCCGGCACTGCCGCTTGCGCGGATCGTGCACCAGCGAGCGACCCTCGGCGGCGAGCCGGGAAATCCAGATCGGCAGCTCGTGCATCACGACGACCGCTTGGCCGCCGTCGCCTGCCGCGCGTGCCGCGTCCGCCATGGCGACCTTCACCCGGGCCACGATCGACGGGTAGGCCTCACCCCAGGACGGCCGCAGCGGGTTGCGCAACTGCCACAGGTTCTGCGGCAGCAACAGCACCTGGTTGTATTTCCCGAAGTTGCGGCCCTCGAACACGTTGGCGGCCTCGATCACCCGGTCGTCGGTGACGATCTCGAGATCGGGGTGCTGGGCGGCGATGGGGGCCATTGTCTCGCGGGCCCGCTGCAGCGGCGAACAACGCAGGTGGGTGAGCGGCACATCGGCGAAGTACTCGCCCAGCCGGTCGGCCATCGCCCGGCCCAGCTCGCTCAGGCCGAAGCCGGGGAGCCGTCCGTAGAGGATGCCGTCGGGATTGTGAACCTGTCCGTGGCGGACCAGATGAACGACGGATTGCATGGGTGCTCGGCGGCCTTTCGCTGTGCTCGGGCTCCAACAATACGGGACGCCTCCCCCGCACCCCGCTCAGCCCAGAGCGGCGCGCAGCTGTTTCTCGTCCAAGAACCAGATGGCGAGCCGCCGGTCGTCGACGAAGGTGACCGGCACATGGTCGCTGTGCTCGGCGAGCGCGGCGTCGGCGTCCACGTCAAGGGTGCCGAAGTCGGCGCCGCACTCGGCACAGACACGCTCGGCGACGGCGACCGCGTCCACGCAGAGGTGGCAGCCGTCACGCACGATGACCGTCACCTTGTGGCGGGCCATCGACGCGGACGCCCGCGGACTACTTGCCGGCGCGACGACGCTGGATGCGCGTCTTCTTCAGAAGCTTGCGGTGCTTCTTCTTCGCCATCCGCTTGCGGCGCTTCTTGATGACCGAACCCACGCTGTGACCTCTCGATGTCGGCCCACTGCTGGGCCGGATGTTGCTCTTGGCTGGAAGCGGCCGGTCACCCGGCCAACTACGGAAGCGTACCGACTGCTTCGCCCGGACGGCGAATCGCCCGCCCACCGACTTATCCCAGATCTGCCGATCTGCAGCTCCGGCGCGGCGCCCATCGGTGGATCTGTGCTTGTCGAAATCCGGGTGTATCAGACCCGGACCGCTCCTACTCCTTTGGTCGTATTTCCCATCAGCTTGGGGTCGGATCCGCAAGATCGTTCCCTGACTGTCCACCTCAAGAGCTGTCCGCTCGTCAGCCTGTTAGGAGCATCATGCGAGGCAAACACGTCACCCGAGGGTTGGCACTGGCCGGGATCACCGGCCTGGCGCTGACCACCACGCTACTGGCCACTCCGGCCACCGCTCGTGCGGAGCTTCCCGCCGGGCCGACCGCCAAGTCCACCGTCTCTCAGGACAACGACCTGAGCTCTGCGGTCAGCAAGCTGATGAAGGGCACCGGCGCCGCAGCTGAGGCGCAGGCGCTGGCGAGCTACTGGACGCCGGCCCGGATGAAGGCCGCCAAGACGCTCGACAAGTCATCGGTGATGACCCGTCCGGGGAAGGCGCCGAAGCAGCAGGCGCAGGCCCAGCAGTCCAAGCCGCAGGGCGCGTTCGGCAGCGTGGCACCGTCGAAGTCCAGCAAGGCCCCGAAGGTGAAGTCGGTCAAGGGCGTCGCGCCGCAGTACTACCAGCCGAACCTGCCGTCGAACCACCCGACCGCACGCACCAACGGCAAGATCTTCTTCAATCGCGGCGGCAGTTCCTACGTCTGCTCGGGGTCGATCGTGAACAGCGAGGGCAAGAGCCTGGTCTGGACGGCCGGCCACTGCCTGGGCGAGAGCAGCGTGTGGTTGACCGACGTCACCTTCGTCCCGTCCTACTCCAACGGCGCCGCACCGTACGGATACTGGAGGGCGAAGAACCTGACCACCACCACCAAGTGGTTCTTCGACCGCGACTTCGGCTATGACGTCGGTGCCGCCACCATGCAGGCCAACTTCGGCTACCGGATCGCCGACTACCTCGGCAGCCAGGGGCTGATGTGGAACTACAGCCCGAAGACCTACACCGCCGCCGCCTTCGGCTACCCGCAGGCTTCGCCGTTCAACGGGCAGTACCTCTACCGTGCTGACGGGTCCACCTACGATCCCAACGACGGCACGATCTACATGTACTCGGGTCTGACCGGCGGCTCGTCGGGTGGTCCGTGGTTCCGCAACTACGACGCCAACTCCGGCCTCGGCTACGTGAACGGGCACAACGACTTCATCTACACCAACTCGCCGTCGTGGATGTACAGCCCGTACTACGGCAACCAGGTCGCCAGCCTCTACAACACGGTCCGCTACCAGAGCGCGGACTCGGTCTCCGGATCGACGCCGACGATCAGCGGCACCGCCCAGGTCGGTTCCACCCTCGCCGCCAACGCGGGCAGCTGGACTCCGTCACCGGTCAGCTTGTCCTACCAGTGGAAAGCGAACGGGTCGTCGATCGCCGGTGCGACCGGTTCAACCCTCTCGGTTCCCGCCTCCGCGCTCGGTAAGGCCATCACGGTCACCGTGACCGGCAGCAAGACCGGTTACCTGAGCCTGACCAAGACCTCCAGCGCCACCGGGTACGTGGTCGCCGGCACCCTGACCGGGGCAACCCCGAAGATCTCGGGCACCGCGAAGGTCGGCAAGAAGCTCACCGCCAAGCCCGGCACCTGGACGCCGTCCGGCACGACCTTGAGCTACCAGTGGTACCGGAACTCCACGCTGATCAACGGCGCCACCAAGTCGACCTACAAGCTGGTCAAGGCCGACAAGAAGAAGAAGATGACCGTCAAAGTCACCGGCAGCAAGGACGGGTACACCACCCTGACGAAGACCTCCGCGAAGACCAAGAAGGTCAAGTAGCAACCCCGTGGTTGTGAGCCGCTGGCCGGTCCGGTATTCCCGGGCCGGCCAGCGGCCGACTCGGCACCCTTCACCGTCCTCTTCTCAGCTCTTGCACGCTCATGTCCACCGTCGTAGGCGGGCTTCTGGCTTCACGAGTCCCGTGGGAGGATCAGGCATCAGCATTGGGCTTTCGATCCGGACGATCGAACACCTCGCTGTATATCCCGGGGGGGGGAAGTTGTGAACCATCGCATCGCGGGATGCGCCGTCGCCTTTCTCGCGACGCCGCGTCGTTGTTTGGCCACGATGATGGATTCTCCTGTACACACTTCGACCCAGATCCATCCGCTCGTCAGCCTGTAAGGAGCAGCATGCGAGGAAAGTTCATCACTCCAGCGGTGGCGTTGGCCGGGGTCACCGGCCTGGCGCTCGCCACAACCCTGTTGGCCACGCCGGCCAAGGCCCGCGCGGAGCTTCCCGCCGGACCGCAAGCCGCGTTGACGTCCGTGGTCTCCCACGACAACGTCCTGACCGGCAAGGTCACGAAGCGGATGAAGGGAACCGGCATCAAGGCCGAGGCCGACGCTCTGGCCGGCTACTGGACGCCGGCGCGGATGAAGGCCGCCAAGTCCATGGAGCGAACCGCGACGAACCGCTCCGACAGCGCGACCGAGCGAAGCCAGCAGTCCGTACTCCAGGGCACCGCCGGCAGCATGGCACCCTCGCGCACCGGCAAGGTCGCGAACGAGATAGCGCCCCAGTACGAGCAGCCGAATCTGCCCTCGAACACTCCCGCGGCACGCACCAACGGCAAGATCTTCTTCACCTATCAGGGCGGCAGCTACGTCTGCTCGGGAGCTGTGGTGAACAGCGAGGGCAGGAGCCTGGTCTGGACGGCCGGGCACTGCCTGGGCGAGGAGGGCGTCTGGTCGAGCAATGTGGCCTTCGTCCCCGCCTACTCCAACGGTGCGACACCCTACGGAGTCTGGTACGCCAAGAACATCGCCACCACCGGTGAGTGGTTCTACGACGGCGACTTCGGCTACGACGTCGGGGCCATCACCCTGCATGCCAACTTCGGCTACCGGATCACCGACTACCTCGGCGCCCAGGGCATCACGTGGGGCGAAAAGACGAAGACCTTCACCGCTGCGGCGTTCGGCTACCCGGCCACCGATCCGTTCGACGGAGAAACTCTCTACCGGGCAGACGGAGAGACCACCGACAAGGGCGACGGCACCCTCTTCATGACCTCGGGCCTGACCGGCGGCTCGTCGGGCGGCCCCTGGTTCCGCAACTTCGACGGCGACTGGGGCTACGTCAACGGGCACAACGATTTCATCTACAAGAACGCACCGCTGTACATGTACAGCCCCTACTACGGCACGCAGGTCGCCGAACTGTACAAGCACGTGCGGAAGATGAGCGCCGATGCGGTGTCCGGGGCGACGCCGAAGATCAGCGGCACCGCCAAGGTCGGCAAGACGCTCACCGCGAAGCCCGGAAAGTGGAAGCCGTCCGGCACCAAGCTGAGCTACCAGTGGTACCGGAACTCGACCAAGATCACCGGCGCGACCAAGTCGACCTACAAGCTGGTCAAGGCCGACAAGAAGAACAAGATGACCGTCAAAGTCACCGGCAAGAAGGACGGTTACGCCAACACGACCAAGACCTCGGGCAAAACCAAGAAGGTCAAGTAGTAACACCGTGAAATGAACTGCTGGCTGGCCGGCTCGGCGATGCCGGGCCGGCCAGCCCCCGGTTCGTACCCTGAATCTGCGAGCAGCAGCCCATATCGAAGGAGGCCAGCCATGATTCCGTTCACGACCAGCAACCGAGGCGGCGCACTACTTGCGCTGGCCCCGGTGGCCCTGCTGATGTTCGCCGCCTGCACCAGCGGACCGGCAGCGACGCCGTCGCCGTCAGCATCCTCGGGTGGCATCGTGACGTCCGGCCCGCTCAGCCCGCCCACCGACGGCGCCCCGACCCAGCCGAACGTGATGACCACCGAGCCAGTCAAGGACGCCCACAAGCAGACCTTCATCAGGGCGTCCGCCGTGCCCGACAAGTCCGCCGTCCGGGTTGAGGGAACCCTGATGACCGGCCCGCCGTGCAACGTGATCGGACGCGCCGACGTCACCGAAACCAACACCCAGGTCACCATCACCCTGTGGGCGGGCGCCCGTCCGGACGCCAAGTGCGACGGCCCCCAGACGACCGTGCAGTACCCGTTCGTCATCGAGGTCCCGCTGAAAGAACCGCTCGGCAACCGGGAAGTGGTAGACGGGGCCCGCTGACGCGCTGGGGCGGCCGGTTCGGACCGTCCCGACTCCCCGGATGCCCCCTTGCGGCGTTGAGGATCAGCTCGATATCCGGGCGGCCGCTGAGGCCCGGGCCGAGTCGGAGCCGCGGGTGTCCCATGAGGAACTCATGGCCGAGTTCGGCCTCTGATCGCAGAGGATGCGGTACTCAATCAGCTATGCCGATTCGGCAGCGGGGGCGCGCCCAACAGAGCTCAGGCTGGGCCCGCCAGCGCTCGGCTGCGATCCCGGGCGGCCTCGATCGCGGTGAGGAAGGCGGCCTTGACCTTGTGGTCCTCCAGTTGCCGCAACGCAGCCGCGGTGGTGCCACCCGGTGAGGTCACCTGCTCGCGCAGCACGGTCGGGTGCTGGCCGGATTCGACCAGCAGCTTGGCCGAGCCGAAGACGGTCTGCTTGACCAGTGCAGCGGAAATGTCGCGCGGCAGGCCGAGCAGCACGCCGGCGTCGATCATCGCCTCGACCACGAAGAACAGGTAGGCCGGGCCCGAACCTGAAATCGCGGTGACCGCGTCCTGGTATGCCTCCGGCACGGTGATCGCCTTGCCGAGCGCGGTCATCAACTCCATCGCGTGGGCCACGTCGGCCTCGGATGCGCTCGTGCCCGCCGATACCGCGGCCATCCCCTCGCCGACCAGGGCCGGCGTGTTCGGCATCACTCGGACGACGGCGGTGCCGTCGGGCAGGTGGCTCTCCAGTTGCGCGGTGGTCACCCCCGCGCACAGCGAGACCACCAGCGTTCCCGGCTTGAGCACCGAGGCGATCTCGGGCAGCACCGCACCGACGTCCTGCGGCTTCACCACCAGGATGACCGTGTCCGCGTCGGACGCCGCCTCGGCGTTCCCGGTCGCCCGGACGCCGTGCGCGGCGGTCATCTCGGCGCGCCGGAAATCGCGCCGGTCGGCCACCACGATGTCGTCGGAGGACCAGGCGGCCCGCAATAAGCCACTGACCAGCGCCTCGCCCATCACGCCGGCGCCGATCACCGCCAACCGGGTCATCGGTTCGTCACCAGCAGTTCGGCGACCTGGACGGCATTCAGCGCCGCACCCTTGCGCAGATTGTCACTGCTGACGAACAGCACGATGCCACGCTCGTCGGGAACCGACTGATCGGTGCGGATCCGGCCCACGAAGGACGGGTCCTTGCCGGCCGCCAGCCGAGGGGTCGGGACGTCAGCCAGGGCCACCCCGGGCGCGGTGGCGAGGATGCCGCGCGCTCGGTGCGGGCTCAGTTCCTCGGCGAACTCGGCGTGGATCACCAGCGAATGCCCGGAGAACACCGGCACCCGGACGCACGTGCCGGACACGGCCAGGTCGGGAATGTGCAGGATCTTGCGGGACTCGTTGCGGAGCTTCTGCTCCTCGTCGGTCTCGTCCGTACCGTCGTCCACCACCGAACCGGCCACCGGAATCACGTTGTACGCGATCGGCGCCAGGTACGGGGTCGTGTCGGCGACCTCGTTGACGCGTCCGTCCAAGGCGAAACCGGACGGGTCACGGACGTCCTGGGTCTGCGACAGCAGCGCATTGATGCCCTTCACGCCCGAACCGGAGACCGCCTGGTAGGTGGCGACGATCAGTCGCTGCAAGCCCGCCGCGTCGTGCAGCGGCTTGAGCACCGGCATCGCGGCCATCGTGGTGCAGTTCGGGTTGGCGATGATGCCCTTGGGCGGATTGACCGCATCCTCAGGGTTCACCTCGCTGACCACCAGCGGGACGTCCGGATCTTTGCGCCAGGCGGACGAATTGTCGACCACCAGCGCACCCGCCGCCGCCACCTTGGGGGCATACTCGCGCGACATCGTGGCACCCGCCGACATCAGCGCGATGTCGAGCCCGGAGAAATCCGCGGTGGCGGTGTCCTCGACGGTGATCGGCGTGCCCTTGAAGTCGAGCGTCCGCCCGGCGGACCGAGCCGAGGAGAAGAACCGGACGGAGCTGATCGGAAAATCCCGCTCGACCAGCAGCGACCGCATCACATTGCCGACGGTGCCCGTAGCACCGAATACACCCACATGCATGGGCGCCAGCCTATCGCCAGCGCCGCGGGACGCCGTCACAGCCAGGTCAGGTACGGCGCCAGCAACGCATAGCCCACGAATGCGGCGATGTCGAGGACGGCGTGCGCGGCCACCAGCGGCCCGACGCGTTTGGTGCGCAGGTAGATCCAGCCGAAGACCAGGCCCATCACCACGTTGCCGACGAAGCCGCCGAAGCCCTGGTACAGGTGATACGAGCCGCGGATCAGCGCGCTGCCGATCAGCACCGCCGGCAGCCCCCAGCCGACCTGGCGCATCCGGGTGAACCAGAATCCGACGATGATGACCTCTTCCAGGACGCCGTTCATGATCGCCAGGCCGATCAGCACCGGAACGGTCCACCAGTTCGCGGCCAGGTTGGCCGGTTGCACGATGGTGTTCAGCCCGGCAGCCCGAGCCGCCAGGTAGAGCCCGATCCCGGGGATACCGATGCCGGCCGCGATCACGAACCCCCAGCCGACGTCCCGCCAGGGCCGGGTCAGGTCGAAGCCGATCCTCTGCCGGTCGCCGGTCAGGCTCAGCAGGTACAACGCGAGTAGGGCCGGCACCAGCGGGAAGACGATGCCGGCCAGCTGGTAGGAGAGGTCGAGCCAGGGCCGGTCGGGGGTGACGCTGGTGTTGATCTGGGTGGTCTGCTGGTTCAGCGGCGTGGGCCGGGTCAGCTTCTCGGCGATCGACAGCAGCGAATACACCGCCGACTGACCCAGTGACACACCGAGGACCAGCAGCACCTCCCGGCCCGGACGGGTCACGCGGCGTCCTCGAGTTGACCCAGATGCCTGCGGGCGAACTGCAGCGCGCCGGCCAGCGCCTCCTCGCGTCCGGGCCGGTCCAGGTCGTTGGTGTTCACTTCGAGCACCACATGGCCGCGGTAGCCGGTGGCGGCGAGTTCGGCGAGCACCGCGTCCGCCCGCTGACTGCCCTCGCCGGGCAGCAGGTGCTCATCCTTGGCCGAGCCGTTGCCGTCGGTGAGATGGACGTGCGCCAGCCGGTCCTCCCAGCGCCGGACGAGGTCGAGCGAACTCTGCCGGGCGGTCGCCGCATGGGACAGGTCCAGGGTCAGATGGTCGTAGTGCAGGTCGGTGGGGTCCCAGCTCGGACGGTACGCCTGGAAGTGACCACCGCCGGGCGCCCGCCACGGGTACATGTTCTCGACCGCGATGGTGACGCCACTGGCAGCGACCAGCTCTCGGACGCCCTCGACGAACCTGGTCGCATAGCTGCGTTGCCAGCGAAACGGCGGATGCACCACGACGACGTCCGCGCCCAGTTGGAGCGCAGCCTCGGTGGCCCGCTTCAGCTTCACCCACGGGTCGGTGCCCCACACCCGCTGGGTGACCAGCAGGCACGGCGCATGCACCGCGAGCACCGGGATCTGGTGATAGTCACGGAGCCGCTCGACGGCGTCCACGTCGGCCGCCAGCGGATCGATCCCGACCATCACCTCGACCCCGTCATAGCCGAGCAGCGTCGCGACCTCGAAGCCGGCCGCGGTGTTCTCCGGGTACACCGACGAGGTCGACAGGGCGACCTTCGATACACCGCGGGGACCACTCACACCGGTATCTTAGGTGCGCCGCAGCGGCCCCGCAGGAGGCACAGGTGAGGCCGGTAGTTGACGGGTCAAAATTTCATCATCGTGACGTTCGTGTGACGGCCGGCTGTGCCGCCTACCGCCGATTTCGCGTCAGCGGCGTTCCATGGTGACAATGTCTCATGCATGTCGATCATCTGACGTTCGCAGCAGGTCCGGACGGTCTCAAAGCTGAGGCGGAACGGCTCGGGGAACTGCTCGGCGCCAAATTCCGCGACGGCGGATTCCATCCCCGCTTCGGCACCCGGAATCGCATTCTTCCGCTCGCCGACGACCGTTACATCGAAGTGGTGGAGGTGCTGGAGCACCCCGCCGCCGAGAAGGCACCGTTCGGGCAGGCCGTCCGGGCCCGGTCCGCGATGGGCGGCGGCTGGTTGGGCTGGGTCGTCTCGGTCGCCGATCTCGCGCCATACGAGCAGCGCCTGGGACGCGACGCGGTCGCCGGCTCACGGCATTTCCCCGACGGCCGGCTGCTGGAGTGGAAGCAGATCGGCGTCAAGGGACTGATGTCCGACCCGCAGCTGCCGTATTTCATCAAGTGGACCAGCGACGAGTCGGTGCTTCCCCGCGCGCTGGGCGGCGACCTGCAGCTGGTCGAACTCGAGATCTCGGGCAACGAGGACCGGGTCGAGGACTGGATCGGCGCCGAGGTCGACGGCAACTTCGACGGCGTGAACATCCGCTTCACCTCACCCAACGGACAACCCGGCCTGGACGCCGCCACCTTCCACACCTGCAACGGCACGGTCCGCATCTAGCGCGCGGCGCCGGTTCGTCGGTCGAGCTTGTCGAGACTGGAACCGCGCCCGCCGGTTGGGGTTTCGACACGCTCAACCCGCGGTGGCTGTTGATCGGGAGGCCGACGGGTTGACCGACGAAAACTGTCAGCGGTGTCCCCTAGCCTGCACAACATGGCCAAGAACACCACCGCCCACCGTTGCTCCGAGTGCGGCTGGACGAGTGCCCGCTGGGTGGGGCGCTGCACCCAATGCCAGGCCTGGGGGTCGATGGCTCCGCACTCGCCCGCGCCGAGCGCCGCGAGTGCCGTCCGCGGCTCACCCACCGGCCCGGCCCGGCCGATCCGCGACGTCCCACTCTCCGAGGCGGCGTCGGTGCCGACTGGGGTGGCCGAGCTCGACCGGGTGCTCGGCCAGGGCCTGGTGGCGGGCGCGGTCATCCTGCTGGCAGGTGAACCGGGGGTCGGCAAGTCCACCCTGCTGCTCGACGTCGCCAGCCGCTGGGCGGGCGGCGGGCGGCGCACCCTGTATGTCTCCGCGGAGGAGTCCGCGGCCCAGGTCCGGCTGCGGGCCGGGCGGATCGGCGCGCTGGCCGACGAGCTCTACCTGGCTGCCGAGACCGACCTGGGCGCCATCCTGGCGCACATCGAGCAGAGCGCTCCCGAGTTGCTGGTGCTCGACTCGGTGCAGGCGGTCACGGTCAGTGGCAGCGACGGGGTGACCGGCGGCGTCGCCCAGGTGCGCGAGGTGACCAACGCGCTGGTCCGGGTCGCCAAGCAGCGCCGCCTGCCGGTGCTGCTGGTCGGCCACGTCACCAAGGACGGCACGATCGCCGGGCCACGGCTGCTGGAACACCTGGTCGACGTGGTGCTCTCCTTCGAGGGCGATCGGCACAGCGGCCTGCGGCTGGTCCGCGCCACCAAGAACCGATTCGGACCTGCCGACGAGGTGGGCTGCTTCGAGATGACCGAGGACGGCATTCGCGAGGTCGCCGACCCCAGCCGGCTGTTCGCCTCGACGCGGGCCGAGCCGATGCCCGGAACCGCTCTCACCGTCACCCTGGAAGGGCGGCGTCCGCTGTTGGGCGAGGTCCAGGCGCTGGTGGCGGGCTCGGCGGCCCAGGTGCCGCGGCGGGTCACCCACGGCCTGGAGTCGGGTCGGGTTTCGGTGATCCTGGCCGTTCTGGAACGCAAAGCGAAGGTGCGGCTGCACAACAAGGAGGCCTATGTCTCGACCGTGGGGGGAGCCCGGCTGATCGATCCGGCAGCCGACCTGGCGGTGGGGTTGGCGGTGGCCTCGGCGGCAGCCGAACTCGCGTTCCACCGTCCGGTGATCGCGCTGGGAGAGGTGGGCCTGTCCGGCGAACTGCGACGAGTCGCCGGCCTGGAGCGCCGCCTCGCCGAAGCGAAACGGCTCGGCTTCGCGCTCGCGCTCGTCCCGCCCGGCACCGGAGTGCAGCTGCCCGGCATGAAGATCGTCGAGGTCGCCACGGTGGAGGCCGCGGTCGACCTGCTCGGCTTGCGGCCTGCCAAGCGCCGCAAGCCGAACGGGCCCCACCTGCGGCTCGCCGGGGTCTGAGCCTGCACAGCGCTCCCTGAGCCCGGCTTAGCCCCGATCCGGCGATCTGCGGCTGCTGCACGACCCCAGCTGAGCCCGCTCGCGATGGCGCCCGCGGTCGATCGGGGCTCGGAGGTTCCGGAGGTAGGCTGCCCAGGGTGGTGACCGTTCCGCCGACTCGGCTCAACCGGGCTCTTGGCCTGATCGCGCCCGGCACCGCGGTGCGGGACGGCCTCGACCGGATCGTGCACGGCCGCACCGGAGCCCTGATCACACTCGGCAACAATGCCCGGTTGCAGGCGTTGAGCACCGGCGGCTTCGCCATCGACGTGCCGTTCACGGCCACCGCGCTGCGTGAACTGGCCAAGATGGACGGCGCCATCATCCTCAACGATCCCCTCGACCGGATCCTGTTCGCCGGCGTCCACCTGATGCCGGACGCCGCGGTCGAAACCACCGAGACCGGCACCCGGCACCGCACCGCCGACCGGGTGGCGCGCCAGATCGGGGTGCCGACCGTGACGGTGTCGGCATCGATGTCGACGATCTCGCTGTTCGTCGACGGCACCCGATGGATCGTGCAGCGCCCCGAACAGTTGCTGGCTCGCGCCAACCAAGCCCTGGCGACACTGTCCCGGTACCGCGACCGGCTCACCGAAGCGACCGTGCGGCTGTCGGCCGCCGAAGTGCAGGACGCCGCCACCGTCCGCGACGTCGCGGTGATCGCGCAACGACTCGAAATGGTCCGCCGGTTGCAGAACGAAGTGAACGGGTATGCGATCGAGCTGGGCTCCGACGGCAGGCTGGTGCGGTTGCAGCTGAACGAACTGGTCGCCGGCCTCGACACGCTGGCCACCGAACTGGAGCGGGACTACGCCGCCGACACCACCGAGCTGCGGCTGTCCCGGCTCTCCGGCCTGGACACCGACGACCTGGGCGACCCGGCGGTGATCGCTCGGACCTGCGGGCTGGGCGACGAGCTCGGACGCCGCGTCGCACCGCTGGGTCATCGCCAGCTCGCCCAGATCGGACGGCTGCCCGCCACCGTCGCCGACGCCCTGGTCAGCCACTTCGGCAACCTGCAGGGCTTGTTCGGGGCGAGTACCGCCGACCTACTGGGCGTGACCGGCGTGGACTACGGCGTCGCCCGCACCGTCCGCGAGGGACTGATCAGGCTGGCCGAGTCGGCGTATGCGGAGCGCCTCGACTAGAAGATCCCACGGGTCACAACCTCGCCACCGTCCACTCCTCGTCGGCGATCTCGACAACGTCGTCCAATGGAGGGATACCTCTCCGATCTCGCGTCACAACACGAGATCGGAGAGCTTTCCCACCACCGGCGGACGATCTCGACAACGCGTCCGCGCCGATACGGGCCCGGGCACACTCGACCACCAGGATTCAGGGTTCCCGGGTCGTACGGCGCAAGCGCTGACGGTTCCAGATCGCCCGCCGAGTGCGCCGCAGCCGGGACATGATTGATCAGCGTTTCCCTGGGGTAAGGACCTGCCATCAACCCGACCCCCGCTGATTGAGCTACGTCGAAACCCCTTGCCAGCGTGCGCACACCAAGGTCTCGACAAGCTCGACCAACGAAAAACAGCGCTCCCCTACGACTTGGTCAGCAGGAAGGCGAACCTGGTGGTGGCGCTCTCCTTGTAAGCGGCGGTCGCCACATAAGTGCCCGCGCCCAGCAGCGACTTCGCCTGCTTGCAGCCCTGCGCCGAACGGAACGTGGCCCATTCGACCTTGAACTCGACCGTGGCGCCGGCCTTGAGGGTCTGCTTCTTCACCTCGGGCAGCCAGGTGGCGCAATGTGCGGTGCTGAACACCGCGTCACTGCCGGAGGCGACCCGCAGCACGAAGGTGGCCGGGGTGATCTCCATCACGCAGGGCAGCGCCGTGTTGTTCTCGGCGGTCACGCTGAAGGTCTGCTTGCCGCCCGACTTCACGGTGCGGAAGCCCTTCAGATCCAGCTGGACGCCGATCGGCTCGCACGCACCCGCGGCCGCCGACCCGGACGGCTTCGGCGACCCACTGGTGGTCGGCAGGATGCCACCGGAAGGACTGTCGCTCGGTGACGGCGCCGGAGTCGGCTCGGACTGCTCCGCGGACGGGGTGTCCGCCGGAACCCCGGCGGTCGGCGGCTCGCCCTTCGGCATGAAGGCCCAAATCAGCAGGCCGACCACGACTACCGCGACCAGAATGACCAGAATCCGCCGGATCCAGTACACGACAGGTGGCTGCGGGCCCTTGCCTGTCAGCACTTCGCTCATGCCGCCAAGGGTAGGAGAGGCACCCCGCCCGCCGCGGGACACCACGCCGGGGATGCGCCGCGATCCACCGACCTGCGCCCGCCGTCAATGGCCGGCGGGGTTCCCTGTGGACGGTCACCTGAGCTCCTCGTAGGCGGTCACGTGACGTCCCCGTTGGTGGCCAGCCGGTCTCCCTCCCGGGGGTAGGTGAGGGGCGTCACTTCTCGGCCGGCGACGGCTGCGGACAGCCGCAGGCTGCTGCCCCCGGCGATGATGAGGTGCGTGGCGGAGGAGCCGGTCGACGGCTGCGGAGCACCCTCGGCGCCCGACCCGTACAGTGGCCGCGATGGATACCGCCCGGCTCACCGCGACGATCGTCGCCTGGTACGACGAACACGCCCGCGACCTGCCGTGGCGCGCTCCGGGCGTCACACCATGGGCGGTCATGGTGAGTGAATTCATGCTGCAGCAGACGCCGGTGGGCCGCGTCCTGGTGCCGTGGCGGGAGTGGCTCGACCGCTGGCCCACGCCGTCCGCGCTGGCCGCCGAACCGGTGGGAGAAGCGATCCGCGCCTGGGGACGGCTGGGCTACCCACGCCGCGCGCAGCGACTGCACGCCGCCGCCGTGGCCATCGTGGACCGCCACGGCGGCGAGGTACCCGCCGATCCGGACGCCCTGCGCGCGCTGCCCGGGGTCGGCGACTACACCGCCGCCGCGATCGCCAGCTTCGCCTTCGGCGCCGGGCAGGTGGTGCTCGACGTGAACGTGCGACGGGTCCTTGGCCGGCTGGACGGCGGCACGGACGCGCCGTCCGGCTCCCCCACCGCCGCTGAGCGGGCCAGAGCGCGGGCCTGGCTGCCACCGGAGCCGACCGCGGCACGCTGGTCGGTTGCCGCGATGGAACTCGGTGCCCAGCTGTGCCGGGCTAACAATCCGGCCTGCACTGCGTGTCCGGTCCGCCGAGACTGCCGCTGGCTCGCCGCCGGACGCCCGCCCGGGCCGCCCCGCCGGCGTCAGCTCTACGCCGGAACCGATCGTGCCGCTCGCGGCCACGTGCTGGGCCGGCTGCGCAACCGGACGCCCGGCGAAGCCGTCCCCGCGGGGCAGCTGACCGCCGGCTGGCCGGACACCGCCCAGGCCACCCGAGCCATCGACTCGTTGGTCGCGGACGGCCTGGTGGTGGAGGAGCCGCGCGGCTACCGGCTCTGAGCCGCGATCAGCCGGGGAACCGGGCCCGCTACCGCGGCCCCGTATCCTGGTGGGATTCCCGGCCACGACGACCAAAGCAGGAGCTCAGGTGCGGATGGGGAGCGGCGGACAGTCGCTTTCGGCCTACCTGTGGAGCCTCGGAGGAGGGCAGATGAGCAACGAGCAGTACTCACCCTGGGCCAGCGGCGACGGCTTCGGCACCCCGCGGCCACAGCCGACACGATCCGACGAGACGCCGGCCCGGGAGCAGCCGACCACCGCCGACTACACGAATCCTGTGCCGCCGCCGCACGACCCCACCGAGCCCAGCGGTTGGTCACAGCCACAGCAGTTCGGCGCCCTCGCCTCGCAGCCGGGGTACCCGCCACCGAGCGTCGCCTACAGCTTCGGCCAACGACTGCCCTACGGGGCCGCGGGCGACCTGCCCGAGCACCCACTCGCCACCACCACCCTGATCCTGGGAATCGTCGGCCTCGCCGCCATGTTCGCCGCCTTCCCGTTCATCAGCCCGGTGGCCTGGATCCTTGGCGCCAGGGCGCGCCGCGAGATGCGCGCCGAGCCCGGACGGTACCGCGCATCGGGCTCCCTCACCGCCGGCTACACGCTCGGCATCCTCGGCAGCGTGATCACGCTGATCTTCGTCACGGTGATCGTGCTCGCGATCATCCTGTTCGCGATCTAGGCACACGACTGATCAGTCGTGTCCCGGCTGCGGCGCACGCCGAGGTCTCGACAACCTCGATCGACGCTGGTGATCGCTTCTCACGCAACGAGGCCCCGGGGTGATCCCCGGGGCCTCACTGCGTTCGTTCGGTGGAGCTGGGCTCAGTTGGCCTGTCCCAGCTCGGCCGGCACGTCCGGCATCTGGGCCTTCGGGACGCCGTTGAAGCTGAACGCCAGTTCCGAGCCCTCGGGCGCCACGTCCACCACGACGATCTCGCCCGGGTGGATGTCGGCGAACAGGATCTTCTCGGCCAGGATGTCCTCGATGTCGCGCTGGATCGCCCGGCGCAGCGGCCGCGCACCCAGCACCGGATCGAAGCCACGCTTGGCGATCAGCGCCTTGGCCGCGTGAGTGAGCTCGATGCCCATGTCCTTGTCGCGCAGCCGGGTCTCGATCTCGGCAACCATCAGGTCAACGATCCGCTCGATATCGGCCTGCGACAACTGATGGAACACCACGATCTCGTCAACCCGGTTCAAGAATTCCGGGCGGAAGTGCTGCTTGAGCTCGTCAGAGACCTTTGCCTTCATTTTCTCGTAGCTGCTGACGCTATCGGAAGACTGACTGAAGCCCAGGTTGACCGACTTGGAGATATCTCGGGTGCCGAGGTTGGTGGTCATCACGATGACGGTGTTCTTGAAGTCCACCACGCGGCCCTGGGCGTCGGTCAGGCGCCCTTCGTCCAGGATCTGCAACAACGAGTTGAAGATGTCGGGATGCGCCTTCTCGATCTCGTCGAAAAGCACCACGCTGAACGGCTTGCGGCGCACCTTCTCGGTGAGCTGGCCGCCCTCTTCGTAACCGACGTATCCGGGCGGCGAGCCGAACATCCGCGACGCCGTGTGCTTCTCGGAGTATTCGCTCATGTCGAGGGTGATCAGGGCGTCCTCGTCACCGAACAGGAACTCGGTGAGCGCCTTGGTCAGTTCGGTCTTGCCGACGCCGGACGGCCCGGCGAAGATGAACGAGCCGCTGGGCCGCTTCGGGTCCTTCAGACCGGCCCGGGTGCGCCGGATGGACCGGGACAACGCTTTGACGGCGTCGTGCTGGCCGATGTAGCGCTTGCCGATCTCGTCCTCCATCCTCAGCAGCCGCGAGGATTCCTCCTCGGTCAGCTTGAAGACCGGGATGCCGGTGGCCGAGGAAAGCACCTCGGCGATCTCCTCCTCGCCGACCTCGGCCGGCACGTCGGAGTCGCCGACCTTCCACGCCTCTTCCTTCTCGGAACGGGCGATCAGCAGCTTGCGCTCGTCGTCACGCAGCCGGGCGGCGCGCTCGAAGTCCTGCGCGTCGATCGCGGCCTCCTTCTCCAGCCGCACCTTCGCGATCCGCTCGTCGAACTCGCGCAGGTCGGGCGGGGCCGTCATCCGGCGGATCCGCAGCCGGGCGCCGGCCTCGTCGATCAGGTCGATCGCCTTGTCGGGCAGGAACCGGTCGGAGATGTACCGGTCGGCGAGTTGAGCAGCCGCGGTCAGCGCGGCATCGGTGATGGTGATCCGGTGATGTGCCTCATATCGGTCGCGCAGCCCGCGCAGGATGTCGATGGTGAGCGCGATGGACGGCTCGGCCACCTGGATCGGCTGGAACCGGCGCTCCAGCGCCGCGTCCTTCTCAATGTGCTTGCGGTATTCGTCGAGGGTAGTGGCGCCGATGGTCTGCAGCTCGCCACGAGCCAGCATCGGCTTCAAGATGGACGCCGCGTCGATGGCACCCTCGGCGGCACCCGCACCGACCAGGGTGTGGATCTCGTCGATGAAGAGCACCACGTCGCCACGCGTCTTGATCTCTTTCAGCACCTTCTTGAGGCGCTCCTCGAAATCGCCGCGGTAGCGGGAACCGGCGACCAGCGCACCCAGGTCGAGGGTGTAGATCTGCTTATCGCGCAGCGTCTCGGGGACGTCGCCGCGGACGATCGCCTGAGACAGGCCCTCCACCACAGCGGTCTTGCCGACGCCGGGCTCGCCGATCAGCACCGGGTTGTTCTTGGTGCGCCGCGACAACACGGTCATCACCCGCTCGATCTCCTTCTCGCGCCCGATCACCGGGTCGAGTTTGTTCTCTCGGGCGGCCTGGGTCAGGTTGCGGCCGAACTGGTCGAGAATCGACGAGCCCTGCTGCTGCGGACCGGCCTCAGGCGCGCCGGCGGTGGCGGCCTCTTTGCCCTGAAAACCGCTGAGCAACTGCAGCACCTGGTTACGCACCCGGTTCAGGTCGGCGCCGAGCTTGATCAGCACCTGGGCGGCGACACCCTCACCCTCGCGGATCAGGCCGAGCAGAATGTGCTCGGTACCGATGTAGGGGTGATTGATCTGCAGCGCCTCGCGCATCGACAACTCGAGCACCTTCTTGGCCCGCGGCGTGAACGGGATGTGCCCGGTCGGCGCCTGCTGGCCCTGCCCGATGATCTCCTCGACCTGTTCGCGGACGGCCTCCAAAGAGATGCCCAGGGCTTCGAGCGCCTTCGCGGCGACACCCTCACCCTCGTGAATCAGGCCGAGCAGAATGTGCTCGGTACCGATGTAGTTGTGGTTCAGCATGCGTGCCTCGTCCTGGGCAAGGACAATCACCCGCCGTGCTCGGTCGGTGAACCGGTCGAACATTCCGCACTCCTCACGTCGGCGCCCGGGGAGGCCCAGGCACCCTCAGTGTATTCAACCCGGCCGTCCGGGCATCTGTTCCAGCTTCGCCCACGGCGAACGGCCCCAGGAAATGATCCCCGGGGCCGTTCGGCGTCGTGCGGGCTCGCGCTCAGGCGTGTGCGCGCTCGTAAGCCTCGCGGATCTCGGCGGGCACCCGGCCACGGCTCGACACCGTGTAGCCGTTCTCCAGTGCCCACGCCCGGATCTCGGTGGCCGAATTATTGCCACCCGCGCGCCGACGACCAGCGGGCTTGCGCTTGCCGCCGACCCGGCGTCCGGCCGCCACATACGGCGCCAGCAAGTCGCGCAGCTTCGCGGCGTTGCCGTCGGACAGGTCGATCTCGTAGCTCACCGAATCGAGCCCGAACACGATGGTCTCGGCAGCCTCGGTGTTGTCCAAGTCGTCCTCGAGTCGATAGACGATGCGTTGCGCCATCTGTAAATCCTCCCAGTGTGAGTGGTTATTGTTTTGTCGGCCGCTCCCCCGATCGACCGGCCAGTGACCACACTACAGGGAATCAATGCGCCCGCAAAACATTGCCCTCCGTTTAGCAGCGAATGGCTGATTTCTCGGTGACCTAATCGGAATATTGGTTCCGCCGGCACGGCGGTCAAGTTGAGCGTCGTTCGAGCACCTGCATGAGTACCTCCGACGAGGGCGTCGCGGCGGAGCCACGGCAAAGAACGGAAAAGACGCTCAGGGGTGCGACGTGGTGGCTGTGGACCGACGTCGCGTCCCGGCCGCCTCTGAGCCTCGATCCACCTAAGCGAGACGGCGGACCGTGTCCTCGCGACTCCACAGTTCGCGCGCGGTGACCCACGGATCGACGATCTCGGGGGCGCGACCGAGTTCGACGACCCGGGCGTCGGATTCCAGCACGGCCTGCAGTTCCAGTTCCACCCGTAGCGCCTCGTAATTGCCGCGCAACGTGGAAACCTCCTGGCGCAACGCGCAGACCCGCCGTCCGGACTGCTCAAGTTGCCGGTGCAGCGTCTCCACTCGTCGTCCGAGAATCTCGACGACCGCGCGCTGTCGCGTTCGCTCGGAACGCAGTTGCTCGGCGTGCAGCAGCACCTGATGCTGGGCACGCGCTTCGCGAAGCCGCCGCGCGGCGCGATTCTCCCGCCAGGCCAGCAGGCAGGCCAATGCGGCGCCCGCGAGCAGCGCGATCAGACCGAGACCGCGTCCGAGTTGGTCGCCGAACAGATAGGCGAGCCCCGCCACCCCACCGACCAGGGCCAGCGTCGTCCAGGCCACCACCCGGGCTCGGGTGGGGCGACGAACACGTCCCGGTTGTGGCTTCACGGCCGCAGCCTAACCGGGGCTGCCGCCCTTGCCGTCGTCAGTCGCGGGCGCGTCGCCGGATTCGTCGTCGGGGGGCACTTGGCAGGCTCGCTCCAGAGCCGAACCGGCCACCGCCAGGACCACGCTGAGCACCGCCGACGCGGCCGCCGAAAAGACCCGCTCGCGCGGCAGCGCGGCGTCCAGGTTGGGCAGGTAGCGCAGTGCGACCACCGCGTAGCCTGCGGCCAGCGCCGTCCCGCCGATCAAAGCCGCCTTGCCGGCCACCAGCATCGCGATCGCCCGCGCCGGCTCGACCGCGGCGCGGCGCACCTGCACGGTGCGGTGCATCCAGCGTGCGGCCAGCCCGGTCGCGACCGCGAGGACGGCCACCGCGACCGCCGTGAGCGGCGGGACGGGGGGAATCGGCCAGCCGAAGTTCTCAGCGCTGGACAGCACCATCCAGGCCAGCCCTGCACCCACCACCCCGGCGATCACCAGCACCGTGCCACGGGTGCGCTCGACGCTCGGCCGAGGCCCGGCCATCACAGATCGATGGCGAGATCGTCGCGGCGACGCACGCCCGTCGTATCGAGATCGGACAGCAACTCAGCCACTCGGCCGACTCCCGGCAGCGTCGCCTCCGGATCGATCTCCAGCCACGGGACGAGCACGAACGCGCGTTGGTGTGCCCGCGGATGGGGCAGGGTCAGCGCAGGCGTGTTCTTGACCCGATCGCCGACAGTGACCAGGTCGACGTCGAGGGTACGCGCACCGCCGGGAACCTCACGGGTGCGGAGGAAGTTCTTCTCGATCGCCTGGGCGCGCTCGAGCAGCACCAGCGAGGCCAGCGTGCTGTCGGCACGGACCACCAGGTTGAGGAAGTCCGGCTGGTCCTGGACCGGTCCGACCGGGCTGGTCTCGTACACGCCGGACACGTTGACGATGCTCAGCGTCGGCGTCATGCGGAGCAGGTCGAGGGCACCCTGCAGATGGGCGAGCCGGTCGCCGAGGTTGGAGCCCAGCGAGAACACCACCTGCCGCACCGGCATCATGCCCGAGAGGGTGTCGACGTCGAGATCACAATAAATATTGGGGTTGAAGTCGGTCACGCGCCGCGCCTCCTGGTGATGGTGACAGCCACATCGGCCAGTTCGACCGGCATTCTGGCCTGCGGTTTATGCACGGTGACCTCGACCGAGGACACCGACGGACGGCTCAGGCAGGTGCCCGCGATCCGTTCGGCGAGGGTCTCGATCAGGTTGACCGGCTCGCCGAGCACATCGGCGGCGATCGACCGGGAAAGCTCCGCATAGTCGACGGTCGTGGCCAACTCGTCCCCGACCGGCCGGGACGCCAGGTCACAGGTCACGTCCACCACGAAATCCTGCGGTTCCTCGCGTTCGAAGTCGTAGACCCCGTGGGTGGTCCGGAATCGCATTCCGGTCAGACGGACCCGGTCGAGAATCGGCTCTGCCATACGCTCACCTCCGACAAAACCCTACTGCACCCCACCACGGCGCTCCCGGGCGAGCCGGGCGACCACCGCGACCGCGTCCGCGTGAGGCCGGACGGTGTGGGTACGGACGGCCCACACTCCCCTCTCGGCGAGCAGCGTGGTGAGCGCTACCGAGGCATCGTCACGTTGCCGTGGTTCGCGTCCGTCGAGCAGTTCGCCTAGGAACCGCTTGCGGGACGCGCCGACCAGCAGCGGTTGGCCCAACGCAACCAGTTGGTCGAGCCCGGCCAGCAGCGTCCAGTTGGCGTCCGGCGTCTTGGCGAATCCGAGCCCTGGGTCGAGTACCAGCCGGTCCGGGCCGATCCCCGCGGCGAGCGCGGCGTCGCGGCGCTCCCCGAGTTCTGTGGCCACGTCACCAACCACATCGTCGTAGTGGGTGAGCTGCTGCATCACCGCGGAATGCCCCCGCCAATGCATCGCCACATAGCCGGCACCCAGCCCTGCAACGGTGCTCAGCATCGCGGAATCGGCACGTCCGCCGGAGACGTCATTGACCAGTGCGGCACCCTCGGCCACTGCGGCGGCAGCCACCTCGGCTCGGGTGGTATCGATACTGACCACGGCACCCGCGGCGACCAACTCGGTGACCACCGGCAGAACCCGCCGCAACTCCTCCTCGACGGGCACCCGCTCGGCACCGGGTCGGGTGGATTCGCCGCCCACGTCGACCAGGTCGGCCCCCTCGGCCAGCAACTGCCGTCCACGATCGACGGCGGCCCGTGCCGACAGGAAGTCGCCGCCGTCCGAGAACGAGTCGGGCGTGACGTTGACGATGCCCATCACCAGGGTCCGCCCGGCGTTCATCAGCTGCCTCACCCGCGGCAGCCTATTGGCGCCGGCGCCCTGGGCTGGCCTCAGCCGAGGATCAGGCTCATCGCCTCGGCGCGGGTGGCCGGGTTGCGCAGCGCGCCGCGGACGGCCGAGGTCACCGTTTTCGAGCCGGGTTTGCGGACGCCACGCATGGTCATGCACAAGTGCTCGCATTCGATCACGACGATCACCCCGCGGGGTTCCAGGTGCTCAACGAGGGCGTCGGCGATCTGGCTGGTCAGCCGTTCCTGCACCTGCGGGCGCTTGGCGAAGACGTCGACCAGGCGGGCCAGCTTGCTCAGCCCGGTGATCCGCCCGTCGGTCGCCGGAATGTAGCCGACGTGCGCCACCCCGGTGAACGGCACCAGATGATGCTCGCAGGTGCTCCACACCTCGATGTCCTTGACCAGCACCAGCTCGTCGTGGGCGATGTCGAAGGTGGTACGCAGGGCGTCGGCCGGGTCGCCGTCCAGGCCGGCGAAGATCTCGGCGTAGGCGCGGGCGACCCGTGCCGGCGTGTCACGCAGCCCCTCCCGGTCGGGATCCTCACCGATCGCAGCGAGGATCTCGCGGACGGCGGCCGCCACCCGGGGCTGGTCCACCGGCATATCAGCGCTCCGGCGGGGGCGCCCAACCGGCCGGCGGCTGCTGGGGAGGCTGCTGGCCGTACGGGGGCTGGCCGTACGGGGGCTGACCGTAGGACGGCTGCCACTGCGGCTGGGACGGGTCGTGCGGCGGCTGCGGGACGCCACCGCCGGGGGTGGTCGGCACCGGCACCTGGACCGAACCGTTCGGGCCGAGCGGCGGCGGGCCGTAGCTCGGCTCAGGCCTGGGCGCGGGCGGCGGCGGATCGACCGGCGGCAAGTCGGACGGCACCCGGGTGTCGGAGCCCGTCCAGGCCGGACGCTTCGGCCAGCGGACCAGCGCCTCGAAGATCTTCGCCACCTGGTCCTTGTCCAGGGTCTCCTTCTCGAACAGCTGGCGGACCAACTCGTCGAGCACCGGACGGTTGGTCACCAGGCAGTCGAACGCCTCCTGGTGTGCGGTGTTGATCAGCCCGGCGACCTCGGCGTCGATGGCGGCGGCGACCGCGTCGGAGTAGTCGCGATGCCCACCGCCCATGCCGGCCTGCATGCCGAGGAACGGCTCGTCGGAGTCGTTGCCCAGCTTCACCGCACCCAGCCGCTCGGTCATGCCGTACTTGGTCACCATCGCCCGGGCCACATTGGTGGCCTTCTCGATGTCGTTGGCGGCACCCGTGGTCGGGTCGTGGAAGACCAGCTCCTCGGCGGCGCGGCCGCCCAGCATGTAGGCCAGCTGGTCAAGCAGCTCGCCACGGGTCTTGGAGTACTTGTCCTGATCGGGCATCACCATCGTGTAACCGAGCGCGCGGCCGCGCGGCAGGATGGTCACCTTCTGCACCGGGTCAGTGCCGGGCATCGCCGCGGCCACCAGGGCGTGTCCGCCCTCGTGGTAGGCGGTGATCAGCAGTTCGCGCTCGTTCATGATCCGGGAACGCTTCTGCGGGCCGGCGATGACCCGGTCGATGGCCTCGTCCAGATGCTCCTTGGTCAGGTAGCGCTGGTTCTGCCGGGCGCACAGCAGCGCCGCCTCGTTGAGCACGTTGGCCAGGTCGGCGCCGGTGAAGCCCGGGGTGCGCTTGGCCACCGACTCCAGATCGGCGTCCGGGGCCATCGGCTTATTGGCGGCGTGCACCCGCAGGATCTGCAGCCGGCCCTTCATGTCGGGCGCCTCGACCGGGATCTGGCGGTCGAAACGGCCCGGCCGCAGCAGCGCCGGGTCGAGCACGTCCGGGCGGTTGGTGGCTGCGATCAGCACCACGCCGCCGCGGACGTCGAAGCCGTCCATCTCGACCAGCAGCTGGTTCAGGGTCTGCTCGCGCTCGTCGTGGCCGCCGCCCATGCCGGCGCCGCGATGGCGTCCGACGGCGTCGATCTCATCGATGAAGACGATCGCCGGGGCGGCCTCCTTGGCCTGCTCGAACAGGTCCCGGACGCGGGACGCGCCGACACCGACGAACATCTCCACGAAGTCCGAGCCGGAAATCGAGAAGAACGGGACGCCGGCCTCACCGGCCACGGCGCGGGCCAGCAAAGTCTTGCCCGTACCGGGCGGGCCGTAGAGCAGCACACCCTTGGGAATCTTCGCGCCGACAGCCTGGAATTCGGCCGGCTCGGAGAGGAACTCACGGATCTCCTGGAGTTCTTCGATGGCTTCTTCGCAGCCGGCGACGTCGGTGAACGTGGTGCGCGGAGTGTCCTTGGTGGCCAGCTTCGCCTTCGACTTGCCGAAGCCCATCACCCGGTTGCCGCCGCCCTGCATCTGGTTGAGCAGGAAGAAGAAGATCAACCCGATCACCAGGAACGGTCCGACGGTGAACAGCAGCATGCTCCAGATGCCCTGCTGCGGGACCTCGCCGCTCCAGCTCTCCAGGGTGTGGTTGGTCATCCGCTGGTTCAGCCGGTCGATGATCTGCTGGCTCTGGTTGCCGATCCACTTGGCCCGGACCTTGGTGCCGTCCTGCTGCTCGACCCGGATGTCCTGCTCACCCTCGACCAGGGTGACGCTCTTCAGCGGGGTGTCGCTGTTGATCAGCGCCACCACCTCTGAGGTGGGCTTGGCCTGGTAGCCGTTGGCATTGCCTATGTAGTCGATCAGCAGCGCGATCCCGAGGAACGCCAAGATGATCCACAGGATCGGTCCCCGGAACAGTCGTTGAGCCTTCATTACCCACCTTTGTCGAGTGCGGCGGCCGCCGCCGATCCCCAAGGATAGACGGGCGTTGCCGGGGCGGGACCTGACCGCCCGAGCCTCAGGAGTAGACGCGCGGTGACAGGGTGACGACGTCGCGCAGGTTGCGGTACCGGCCGGCGTGGTCGAGCCCATAGCCGACCACGAACTCGTTGGGCAGGTCGAACCCGACGTACTTGACGTCGACGGGGCTGTTCAGCGCGTCCGGCTTGCGGAACATGGCCATCACCTCGAGGCTGGCCGGATTCCGGGACTTCAGGTTCTGGATCAGGTAGGCCAGCGTGAGCCCGGTGTCGACGATGTCCTCGACGACCAGCACATGGCGGCCGGCCAGATCGGTGTTGAGATCCTTCAGGATCCGCACCACACCGGAACTCTGGGTGCCCGAGCCGTAGGACGAGATCGCCATCCAGTCCATCTCGCAATGCCGGGTGAGCGTCCGGGAGAGGTCGGCCATCACCATCAGCGCGCCGTTCAGGACGCCGACCAGCAGCAGATCACGGTCCCGGTACTCGGCCTCGATCTCGGCTGCCACCTGCTGCAACCGGCCCTGAATCTGGTCGGCCGTATACAGCACGTCGATGTAGTCGGACCGGATGTCGCTGGCGTCCACACGCGCACCTTAGCCCAGAACCACCGGCCTGGGGCTACTGCGCGTCGTACCGAAACCGCTACCCGTCCCCGACCGGGGGCAGTGCGACCAGCACCCCATCGGCACGGACGACGCGCAGGCCCGGCACCTCCACCCAGCGTTGGCCGTGCCAGTCGGTGACCAGCGCCGCCACCGCGAGGGTGTGGGCGCGATCCACGTCGACGGCGCCGCGGGCCAGCAGCCAGCGCCGCAGCACCCGTTGCCGCACCGCCGCCGGAAGCGCGGCGATGTCGGCGCAGGGCAGCCGCACGGGCGCCTCGACGGCTGCGGCGAGGTCGTCGAGCGCGTCGGCGTCCTCGCGGGCCAGGGCGGCCGTCCGGACCAGCGCGTCGGCGACGCCGGGGCCGAGTTCGCGTTCCAGCACGGGGAGCACGGCGTCCCGGACGCGGACCCGGGTGAACCGCTGCTCGCTGTTGTGCGGGTCCTCCCACCAGTCCAGGCCGAGTTCCCGGCAGCATTCGCGGGTGGTCGTCCGGGGCAGGCCGAGCAGGGGCCGGGTGAACCCGTCACGACGCGCCGGCATGCCCGCCAGCGACCGCAGACCTGAGCCGCGGGCCAGCCCCAGCAGCACCGTCTCGGCCTGGTCGTCGCCGGTGTGGCCGAGGTAACACACCTCCCCCGGACGCCGGGCGTCACCGAGCCCGCGGTACCTGGCGGTCCGGGCCGCCGCCTCCGGACCCGAGCCGTCGGGGACCACCTGCACGGCGACGACGTCCGCTGGGAGCCCGGCGTCCCGCAAGCCGGCGGCGACGGCTTCGGCGTGCGTGGCGGAGCCGTCCTGCAGGCCATGGTCGATCACCACCGCACGGGCCCCGAAGCCGAGCCGCCGGGCGGCCAGCCGGACGCCGTGGGCCAGCGCCAGCGAATCCGCACCGCCGGAACAGCCGACCAGGACGTTCTCGCCGCCGTGGGCCCGCTCGACGGCGCCGACCACAGCGAGGGTGGCCGACCCCAGGGCCCGGCGGGCCATCAGCCGACCCGTCCGGGTACCCGGCGCAGCCACGACTCCGGACTGTGCAGTTCGTCCAGGGTGGGCAGCGACTCGGGGCCCTGGAAGACCCGGTTGAGGCCCTCGACGCCGGCCTCGGCGATCACCGCGCGGCAGAACCGGGCCCCGCGCAGGTACTGCTCCCGCTTGGCCCGCAGGCCGAGGAACCGGGAGACCACCGCGACGATGCCGCCGGCGTCGCGCCGTGCCTCGAAGCGGGTCCGCAGCAGCGCGGCCTGCGGTACCAGGTCCTGAGCGGCGGCGTCCATCACGACGTCGGCGTAACCCTCCAGCAGCGACATCACCGCCGTCACCCGGTCGAGCGCCGCCGCCTGCGGCACCGACAACAAGCGCAGCCCGCGCGACGATCCGCCGGCATCGTCGACGATGTCGCGCAACAGGGTGAGCAGATGACCCGACAGCCAGGGCGCCGCACCGAACTGGAACCGGTGGGTCTGCTCGTGCAGGCACACCCACTGCCGGAAGCCGGACGGCTCCACGGCCAGCGAACGTTCGGCCGCGACGATGTTCGGCGCCACCAGCAACAGCCGCGGCGTCGGCGAGTACGGGTCGTACTGGCCGAGGATACGGGTGGCCACGAAGGCGAGCGCGGCACCCAGTTGCCCGCCGGCCAATCGCCCGGAGACCCGGCCGCGCAGCGTCGCCGGCGGCGGCTCGCCGACCGAACCCAGCATCACTTCGATCATCGCCACGACCGCGGACACCCAGCCGGCCCGGTCCAGCACCAGAACCTCGGCGGGCGGCGGCGTGCTCAGGGCACTGGCCGCCGCGACGGCCTGGGTGGATCGCTCGGCGCACAACCTCAGATCGGCCACCACCGCGGCCGCCTCGTCACGGCCCAGCTCCGGCCCGGCCGGGACCAGCGTGCGTCCGGACGCGGTCGCCGCCGTCCAGTCGACCCGCGGCACCGCGACCGCGTCCGGGACGGCGTCAGCCACAGCCGCAGGCCGCCCAGCGGGCGGTGGTGGTGTCCATCCAGTCCCGGACCTCCCACGACCGGCTCACCTTGTTGGCCACCAGCGCGAAGACCAGCGGCGCGCCGTCGGAGGTGACCAGGTACCCGGTCAGCGTGGTGACGTCACGCAGGCTGCCCGTCTTTGCCCTGACCACTCCACGTCCGGCCCGCTCGCGGGGGCCGTCGAACCGGTCGGCAAGGGTGCCGGTCACCCCGCCGACCGGTAGTCCCGCGAGCAGCGGATGGAAGCGCTCCTCGGTCACCGCCAACCGCATCGCCTTCACCAGGGCGCCCGGCGTCACCCGGTTCTCCCGGCTCAGCCCGCAGGTGTCGTCGATCACCATGCCGGACGTCCACACGCCGAGTCGGCGCAGGGTGCTGGCGACGGTGGCGGCAGCGCCGGCGAAGTCGGCACGCCGTCCGGTGGCCAGAGCGGCCTGCCGGGTGAGCGTCTCGATGGCGGTGTTGTCGCTGGCCGTCAGGGCATGCGCGATCAGTTCTTCGACGCTGGCGGACTCCACGGCGGCCAGCGGACCGGCGTCGGCGGGCGCCTTCATCGGTGTCACCGCGGTCACGGTGACCCCCGCCTTCGCCAGCCGGGCGGCGAACTTCTTCGCCGCGGTGCGGGCGGGGTCCTTCTCTGCCTCGCCGGTGCGGGTGCGGCCGCCGTCCACCATGAGCGCGGCGATCGGTGCGACCGAGTAGCGGTAGTTGTCGGTCCAGTGCCGATGCCAGGAACGGCCGGTGAACAGGGTCGCGTCATAGCCGAGGGTCACCGTGGTTCGGCCGGACCGGGCGAGTTCCGTCGCCGTCGCCCCGGCGAGTCGCTGCAGCGAGGCGCGTCCGCTCACCGCGCCGTCAACGAGCAGCGGATCACCGCCGCCGCGCAGGATCACGGTGCCGGCGCGCGGACTGACCACGGTCGTGGCGAAGGTGCGGTCGGTGCCGAGCGTCTCCTGGGCGACCAGTGCGCTGAGCAGCTTCATGGTGGACGCCGGGATCGCCGGTTTGTCACCGCGGTTGACCAGGATCCGGCCGGACTGCGGATCGGCAACCACCACCGAGGTCGTCCCGGCGGCGCCCTTCTTCAGCTTCGCCAGCCGGGCGAGCAACTCGTTGGCGCTCGGCGCGGCGGCCGGGGTCAGTTCGTCCAGCGGCAACGCGGGCGGGGCTGCGGTGGCCGGCGCCCGGTAGCCGGCCGGCGGCTGCGAATTCCTCACCACGGTCGCCGTCGGCAACACCGCGGCGCGCCACTGCGGCACGGCCAGCAGCGCGGTCGCGGCGACGACCACGACCGCCAACAGCACCAGAACCACGGTCCGCGCTCGGCGCGCGGCCGTCCGAGCTACCGATTTCGGCATGTTGCCCGCGGCATGGTTGGCGATAGGGTCGAACGTGGCACCACGCCATCATGACAGCCTCCGAAAGGGGAACCGTAGTGGCCGAGTTCACACGCGCCAAGATTCCACCCACCCTGCATTTCGATGTGACCATCGAAATCCCGAAGGGCACCAAGAACAAGTACGAGATGGACCACCACACCGGTCGCATCCGGCTGGACCGGACACTGTTCACGTCCACCCAGTACCCGAACGACTACGGCTTCATCGAGGGAACCCTCGGTCAGGACGGCGATCCGCTGGACGCGATGGTGCTGGTGCCGGAGGCCACCTTCCCGGGCGCATTGATCGAATGCCGGGCGATCGGCATGTTCCGGATGACCGACGAGATGGGCGGTGACGACAAGGTGCTGTGCATTCCGACCGCCGACCAGCGGCAGGACTTCCTCACCGAACTGAAGGACCTGCCCCAGCTCACCCTGCTCGAGATCGAGCACTTCTTTGCCGTCTACAAGGACCTTGAGCCGGGCAAGTCGGTCGAGGGCGCAGTCTGGGTCGGCCGCACCGAAGCGGAGGCCGAGATCTACGAAAGCTGGCGGCGTGCCGAAGGCACCGATTACCAGAACGAGTTCACCCGCTTCGAGGAATCAGAAGACTGACCGAGTGAGCACATTGCACCTGCTTCGTCACGCCGAGGCCCAGTGGCAGGCGCCCGGGCCCGGCGGCGACCACGCGCGACGGCTGAGCGCGCGCGGCATCGTGCAGGCACGCGGGGTCGGCGAACATCTGCGCGGCGCCAGGATCCAACTGATCCTGGCGTCGTCCGCCGCCCGGACGCTGCAGACCGCCGAGGCGCTCGGCCTCGGGGTGCCGATCTGGTCCAGCGATGCCATCTACAACGCGGGGCCGATGTCCATCCTCGAAGAGGTGATGGCCACCCCGAGCAGCTGCGGCAGCCTTCTCGTGGTCGGTCACGCCCCCGGCATCCCCGGACTCGCACACGCCCTTGCCGACGGCTCGTCCAACGCCGAGGCCCGCGCCCTGATCGCCTACCGGTACCCGCCGGCGACACTGTCGACGTTGACTGTGCACACGTCCTGGGCGAAGCTGCGGACGGCCTGCCTGGACTCGGCGCGGATCGCCCCTGAGCCGGGTTGATCAGACCAGACGGCGCACGTGGACGCGCGCGTCGCCCGGGCCGGTGCATTCGATCCAGGATTTGATCGAGCACACGAAGGTGGCGTTCTTCCGGGTGGCCGGATCGACGATCGTCACCCGGAATTTGTCCGGCAGGTCGGTGCCGAGGGTGCGTACCGCGGTGAGCACCCGGGTGGCGACCTCGCAACTGGTGTTGGTGCTGCGCGCCACCTCGGAGGTGCAGATGACCGCGCTGCGCGGCGGTGTGCTGCTCAGCGGGGTCGTGGCGGCCGGGGTGGTGCCCGGGTCCGGCGTGAACGGACGTGCGCCGATGGTCTGACCGATCAGCCAGGCCAGGCTGACGACGGCCGCGATCAGCGCCACCGACAGGCTCACCACCGCCAGGGTGTTGCGCCGGTTGCGGCGCGAGGACTCCTCGACAGTCCGGAAACGCGTCGTCTCGTCCGGATCCCACTCGGCGTCGGGTGAGGATCCGGTGTCGGGTGAGGATCCGGCGTCGGGCGAGGATCCGGCGACTGTGGCGTCCGGTGCACCGGCGAACCGGACGGGGGGCGTCTCCGGAGGCTGCGCGGCGTTCTCACCGGAGGCGGCGGCCGGGACCGGGTGGTCACAGGCTGGGCAACGCAACGCGTCGTCGGACAGCGGTCGGCCACAAGCCTCGCACGACAGCATGGACTCTCCGATCGGAACTGACACTGGCCCCTGATTCTGGCACAGGCCGGATGGGCTACCGCGACTGGGGAAGGGTGCGGCTCCCTCGCCGCGGCGTCCGGGGTGCAGACGGCGGTGGCACCATCGGTCCGATGTCGCCGTCCGGAGCCTCGTCGAGGTCGACGATCACCGGCGCATGGTCGCTGGGGCCGGTGCCTTTGCGGGCCTGCCGGTCGATCCAGGCCGCGGCGCGCCGGGACGCGGTGGCGGTGTCGGCGAGGATCAGGTCGATCCGCATGCCGAGATCCTGGTGGAACATGCCGGCCCGGTAGTCCCAGTAGCTGAACACCCGCTGGGTGGGCCAGCGGTCGCGGACCACGTCGTGCAGGCCGAGGTCGAGCAGGCTCTGCAGCGCCGCACGCTCGGGTTCGGTGACGTGGGTGTGGCCCTCATAGGCAGCCGGATCGAAGAGGTCGGCGTCGGCGGGTGCGATGTTCATATCGCCGCACAACGCCACCCGCTCCGGGCCAGCGGCGACGCTGGCCCGCAGCGCGGCCAGCCACTCCAGCTTGTAGCGGTAGTGATCGGAGTCGGGTTCCCGTCCGTTCGGCACGTACAGGCTGTGCACCCGGACGCCTCCGCAATCAGCGCTGATCGCCCGTGCCTCCGGTCCGGGGAAGCCGGGCATGTCCGGAAAGCCGTGCTCGACGCCGTCCAGGCCGACCTTGGAGAACAGCGCGACGCCGTTCCACTGCCCCTGGCCGTTGCTGGCGAACTCGTAGCCGCGCTGCGCCAGCGGTTCGGCGAACAACCCGGCAAAGGCGTCCTCGGTGAGTTTGGTCTCCTGCAGGCACACCACGTCCGGACGCCGCTGGTCCAGCCAGGGCAGCAGCCGAGGCATTCGCTGTTTGGCCGAGTTCACATTCCAGGTCGCGATCCGCACCCGATCAGGCTACGTGAGGTGGCGGGTTACACTGCGCCCAAACCGGGTCTGACGTGGGAGGCGGGCCAATGGCGCTCTTCGATCAGCAGCCGATGGGGCCGATCCCGGCCCGCCGTCCGATGAACATCGGGCAGGATCCTGAGTCGGCCGAGGCCGGGATCTACCTCGGCAACACGCAGGCCGAGGTGCTGGGGCGGGTACCGCGGGAGCTCAGGACGGGGACGTCGTCGAAGCCGCGCAGGCATCCGGTCCGGATCGCCGTGGGAATTCTGGTTCTGGCACCGATGGTGCTGAATCTCCTGTTCGGGCTGCTGTATCTCGTCCGGTCCGAGGACGACCCGGAGATGCGCACCCCACGGGTGCTCGCTCTCGGCATTGTGTTCCTGGTGATCGGCTGCGCCCACCTGGTCTTCCGACACCTGGCCGGCCGGCGTTGAGCGACCCGCACCCACTGACCGGACGGCCGTTCGCCTCGCCGGTGCCGCCCGGCACCGGATGGCCGGGCGATCCGGCGACGGCGGAGACTCCGGTCGCGCTCGACGCCGCGGACGTGGCGCGGCTGGCCGCGACGGCCGGCCTGGACGAGGTGCAGGCCCGCTCGTCGGTGTGCCGGACCTGTCCGCGACTGGTGAGTTGGCGCGAAAGCGTGGCGACCACGGGACGCCGGGCGTCGTTCGCCGATCAGCCGTACTGGGGGCGTCCGGTGCCGACGTTCGGCGACGACACCGGCACCCTGCTGATCGTCGGACTGGCGCCGGCGGCGAACGGCGCGAACCGGACCGGGCGGATGTTCACCGGCGACCGTTCCGGCGACTGGCTGTACGCCGGGCTGTTCCGGGCCGGGTTGGCGACGCAGCCGACCTCGACCCACGCCGGAGACGGCCTGGCGCTGCACGATCTGCGGATCACCGCCACCGTGCGCTGCGCGCCGCCGGCGAACAAGCCCAGCACGGTCGAGAAGGCGGCCTGCTCGGGCTGGCTGGACCGCGAACTGACCCTGATCACCCCGCGGCTACGGGGAATACTCGCGCTCGGGGCGATCGGCTGGGACGCCACCCTGGCCGCCGCGCGCCGGCTGGGCTGGGCAGTGCCGCGTCCCAAGCCACGCTTCGGGCACGGCGCCGAGGCTGCGCTGGGGGCCGGAGACCAGACGGTACAGCTGTTCGGCAGCTACCACGTCAGCCAGCAGAACACCTTCACCGGCAAGCTCACCGAGCAGATGCTGGACGACGTGCTGCAACGCCTGCGGGACTGCTGAAACCCAGATCCACCGATCTGGTGAAGGAACAGCCGCCACGCTGTGGCCCCTTGGTGAGGCCCAGCCAACGGCCGAACCCTAAGAGCCGACGACGCCGGGCCGTCCGAGATCCGCGGGCCAGTTCGCCGACGCGACCGCGTGTCGCAGCCTGGCCGCCCAACTGGACCGCGGATCTCGGGAATTGAGGCGGAGAGCCTCAGTCGAGCACGGCGCCCCGGCTGGCCGAGGTGACCAGCTTGCGGTAGCGGGACAGCACGCCGCGGGTGTACTTGAGTGCAGGGTGGGTGACGCCCGCGTCGCGCCGGGCCTGCAGGACGTCCTCGTCGACCAGCAGGTCGAGCAGGCCGTTGGCGACGTCCAGCCGGATCGGGTCGCCGTCCTGCACGAACGCGATCGGGCCGAGATCGACCGCCTCGGGGGCGACGTGGCCGACGCACAACCCGGTGGTGCCGCCGGAGAACCGGCCGTCGGTGAGCAGCAGCATGTCCTTGCCGAGGCCGGCGCCCTTGATGGCGCCGGTGACGGCGAGCATCTCGCGCATACCGGGGCCGCCCTTGGGGCCCTCGTAGCGGATCACCACCACATCGCCCTTGCCGAGGGTGCCGTGTTCGACGGCGTCCATCGCGGCGCGTTCACCGTTGAACACCCGGGCGGTGCCCTCGAAGACCGATTCGTCGAAGCCGGCGCTCTTCACCACGGCACCCTCGGGTGCCAGCGAGCCTTTCAGGATGGTAATGCCGCCGGTGTGGTGGATCGGCTGCTGCATCGCCCGGATCACCTTGCCGTCCGGGTCGGGCGGGGCGATGTGGGCCAGGTTCTCGGCCATCGTCTTCCCGGTGACGGTGAGGCAGTCGCCGTGCAGCAGACCCGAGTCGAGCAGCAGTTTCATCACCACGGGCACCCCGCCGACCCGGTCGATATCGGTCATCACGTAGGCACCGAACGGCTTCACGTCGGCCAGGTGCGGCACCCGGGAACCGATCCGCTGGAAGTCGTCGATGGTGAGATCGACCTCGGCCTCGTGGGCGATCGCCAGCAGGTGCAGCACCGCGTTGGTGGAGCCGCCGAAAGCCATCACCACGGCGATGGCGTTCTCGAACGCCTCCTTGGTCATGATGTCGCGGGCGGTGATGCCGCGGCGCAGCAGGTTGACCACCGCCTCGCCGGAACGCCGGGCGAAGCCGTCCCGGCGCCGGTCGGTGGCCGGCGGGGCCGCTGAGCCGGGTATCGACATGCCGATCGCCTCGGCCACCGACGCCATCGTGTTCGCGGTGTACATGCCGCCGCAGGCACCCTCGCCCGGGCAGATGGCGCGCTCGATGGCGTCCACGTCGGCACGCGACATCAGCCCGGCGGCGCAGGCGCCGACCGCCTCGAAGGCGTCGATGATGGTGACCGTCTTCTCGGTGCCGTCCGACAGCCGGGCAATGCCGGGCAGGATCGATCCGGCGTAGAGGAAGACCGACGCCAGGTCGAGCCGGGCGGCCGCCATCAGCATGCCGGGCAGGGACTTGTCACAGCCGGCCAGCAGCACCGAGCCGTCCAGCCGTTCGGCGTTCATCACTGTTTCGACCGAGTCGGCGATCACCTCGCGGGAGACCAGCGAGAAGTGCATGCCCTCGTGGCCCATCGAGATGCCGTCCGAGACCGAGATGGTGCCGAACTCGAGCGGATAGCCGCCGGCGGCGTGGACGCCGTCCTTGACCGCCTTGGCCAGCCGGTCCAGCGACAGGTTGCACGGGGTGATCTCGTTCCAGGACGAGGCGACGCCGATCTGCGGCTTGGCGAAGTCCTCGTCACCCAGGCCGACCGCACGCAGCATTCCGCGCGCGGCGGCCTTTTCGAGGCCGTCGGTCACGTCGCGGCTGCGGGGCTTCAGATCAGACGTCTGTGTCATGACCGGAGTCTAAGACTGGGACCACCGTGTGCCTATGGGAGATGTGGTACCGCTGGCCGCCCAAGGCAACACACTGACAGCAGAGCGATAGAATGCTGTCATCCCGCTGGAGGTGACGCAATGGCAGTCCTCACTGTTCGCAACGTTCCGGACGAAGTTCATCGCGCACTCCGCGTGCGCGCCGCCGAGCATGGGCGCAGCGCGGAGGCCGAGGTTCGAGAGATCCTGCGCACGGCACTCGTTCCCGGCCAACGAGTCCTGCTCGGCGACGCACTGGCCGCCCTCGGTCGTGATCTCGAACTCACCGATGGCGACATCGCGGCGCTGGATGCCGTGCGCGACACGAGCCCGGCGAAACCGATGACCCTGCCGTGATCGTTCTGGACACCAATGTCGTCTCCGAGGCGATGCGTCCCGCGCCGGATACAGAAGTGTTGGGCTGGCTCAATGCACAGGTGATCGACACTCTCTACCTGTCGAGCGTGACGCTCGCGGAGTTGCTGTTCGGGGTCGGAGTTCTGCCCGCGGGGGCCAGGAGAGATCGCCTCGCCCGGACCGTCGACGGGCTTGTGGCGCTGTTTCCAGGTCGAGTCCTGCCGTTCGACCAGGACGCCGCTCGCCGCTACGCGAACATGGCCTCGGCAGGACAGAAGGCCGGCAGGCCGTTGTCGACAGCAGACGGCTACATCGCGGCAACGGCGGCTGCGCATGGCTTCGCCGTCGCGTCGCGGAACGCTCGACACTTCGCAGGCACCGGCGTTGAACTGATCAATCCTTGGCAGGATCACTGACTCCACCGTTGGTTGTCGTACTCCAGCGGGCCGCTGAGCACGATGGATCCTCGCACTCTGAACACCGGCGCCGGGGCAGGCTGCGCGAAAACTGTCGGCGCCAGCCGACAGACTGTCCTGCATGATTGATCACTTCGGCGTCAACGTGGCCGACATGGCCGCCTCCGTCCGCTTCTACGACACTGTGCTGGGCACGCTCGGCATCACCCGCCAGATGGATTTCGGTGAGGCCATCGGCTACGGCACCGAAGGGCACCCGGACTTCTGGGTCAGCTCGGCCGCCAGCGGCAGTTCCAACCGGGAATGCCACATCGCTTTCGCCGCGGCCGACCGCGCCGGCGTGCAGGCGTTCTTCGATGCCGCGTCCGAACTGGGCGCCGAGGTGCTGCACGCACCGCGGGAGTGGCCGGAATACCATCCGGGCTACTTCGGCGCCTTCGTCCGCGACCCCGACGGCAACAACGTCGAGGCGGTCTGCCACAGCTAGCGGCCGACCGCGGGCCGGTCCTCGAAGCTGCGGACGAAGACCGGCTGCTGGGCGGTCGAGGCGTCCGCGTCGTAGCGGTAGCCGCCCTCGCCGAACCGCTTCACCGCACCCGGCGTCCGGACGCGTTCGCGCACCAGCCAGGACGCCAGCGCGCCGCGCGCCCGTTTGGCGTAGAAAGAGACCACACCACGGGTGCCACGGGCATTGGTGTCCTCGAACCGGGGCGAGATCACCGGGCAGCCGAGTTCACCGAACCGGATCGACTTGGCGTATTCCTCCGATGCGAGGTTGAGCACGGCGGCGGCACCGGGCGAGGCGGCCAGGTCGTCGCGCAGCAGGTCGGTGATCGTCGAGCCCCAGTAGGCGTACAGGCTGTTCCCCCGCTCGGTGGCCAGCGGAAGACCCATCTCCAGCCGATAGGGCTGGATCAGGTCCAACGGCCGCAGCACGCCGTACAGGCCGGACAGGATCCGCACGGTCTTCTGCCCCTCGGTGTAGTCGCGAGCGTCCCAGCCCCGCCGCGCATCAAGGCCCTGGTAGACGTCCCCGGCGAACGCGAGTACGGCCGCGCGGGCGTTGCGCATGGTGAACGGCGGCGAGAAATCGGCGTAGCGCTGTGCGTTGAGCGCCGCGAGGTCGTCCGAGATGTGCATCAGGCCGGCGATCTCGGAGGTGGACTTGCCCCGCATCAGTTCGATCAGCTCCACCGAGCGATCGAGCAGCCTGGGCTCGGAATGCTTCCGGGTGGGCAGGGCGGATTCGAAGTCCAGCGACTTCGCGGGCGACAGCAGAACCAGCACCACGGCAGGCTACCGTGAGCCGCGCGCCAGACGCCGCGAGATTGTAACCAGGCACTAGGAAGACCCCCCCCCCCACAAATCCGCTGATGCGTACTTAAGCTGCCATTCATGCCGCAGCTACGGATCGCGCAGCCTGGTCAGTTGCGGCACGTCGACCACCGTCGGCCCCTCTCGGTGTCCGCCATGGTAGGGCTGCTCAGCGTGCTGCTCGCGCTTCTGGTGCTGGTGGCGCTGTGCGTCGGGCGCTACCTGCTGGCCCCGGCCGAGGTATTGCAGACACTGATCGCCGCCGTCAGCGGTGGAGTGCCGCCCGACGCAGCAAGTTTCAACGTGGTGATCAACCTGCGCCTGCCACGGATCTGCGCGGCGATACTTATCGGAGCGGCGCTGACCCTGGCCGGCGCCAGCTACCAGAGCATCTTCCGCAACCCGCTCGCCGCGCCGGATCTACTCGGCGTCACCCATGGTGCCTGCGTGGGCGCCTCGATCGCGATCGTTCTCGGGCTGGGGACGATCTGGGTGCAGTCGCTGGCTTTCGTGGCCGGCTTCGGGGCGCTCGCGCTGGTCGCCTGGATTCCGCGGCTGATCCGGCGGTCGTCCTCGGTCACCCTGGTGCTGGCCGGCATCATCGTCGGCGGACTGATGCAGGCGATCATCGGCCTGTTGAAGTACGTCGCAGACCCTGAGACGCAGCTGGCCGACATCGTGTTCTGGCAGTTGGGCAGCCTGGCGAGGGTGACCGCGGCGTCCGTCACCGCGATGGCACCGCTGATCGTGGTTCCCGCGGTGGTGCTGCTGGCGCTGCGCTGGCGATTGAACCTGTTGACGCTGGACGACGCCGAGAGCGCAGCACTCGGGGTAAACATCCGGGTGGAACGCGGCCTCGTGGTGGTGTGTGCGACGCTGCTGACCGCCGCGTCCGTGTCGCTCAGCGGCAGCATCGGCTGGATCGGCCTGGTGATGCCGCACACCGCCCGCATGCTGGCCGGCTCGGACAATGCCCGGTCGCTGCCGGCCGCCGCACTGCTGGGCGGCATCTTCCTGCTGGTGATCGACACGCTGGCCCGGACCCTCAGCCCCGGGGAGATCCCGCTCGGCATCCTGACCGGGCTGATCGGAACACCGGTGTTCGTCCTCATCCTGGCCCGCCGAGGAGCAGACTCGTGACGGCCTTCCTCGACGTGCAGGGCATCGGCTTCGGCTACCGGCCCGGTCACCTGATCTTCACCGAGCTGTCGTTCACCCTCGGACGCGGCGAGCTCTTCACCATCCTCGGTCCCAACGGTGCCGGGAAATCGACCCTGCTCAACTGTGTCACCGCGGTCAGGCCGGCGCAGCGGGGACGGATCACGCTCGACGGTGCCGACCTCACCGAACTCCCGCCCCGCACCCGCGCTCGGAAGATCGCCTATGTGCCGCAGACCAGCACGGTCTGCTACGCCTACACCGTTCTCGACTACGTACTGATGGGACGGGCGCCGCATCTGAACCTGATGCAGCAGCCGACCGAGGCCGATCGCGTGCTGGCGCACGACGCCCTCGACCTGCTCGGGATCGTCGAACTCGCCCGCCGTCCGTGCACCGAAATCAGCGGCGGTCAACGGCAGCTGGCCAGCATCGCCAAGGCGGTCGTCCAGAGCCCGGAGCTGATCGTGTTCGATGAGCCGACCGCCGCCCTGGACCACGGCAATCAGACCCGGGTGTTGCAGCTGCTCACCGACCTGTCCCGGCGCGGCTTCGGCATCATCAGCACCACCCACAATCCCAACCACGCGATCCTGCTCGGCGGCAGCGCCGGCATCCTCACCCGCGCCGGCCGCTTCCATACCGGCCCGGTGGCCGAGGTGATCCGCGAGGAGCTGCTCAGCCAGGTCTACGAGACCGATCTGCGTGTGGTCCACGTTGAGCAGCTCGGACGCGCCGTCTGCGAGACCCCCGCATTGTCCACCCCTGACCCGATGACGAAAGGACGTGCTCTTCCATGACAACACGACAGACCAAGGCGGTGGCCGCTCTCTTCGCGGTCACGGCGCTGGCCGGACTGGTGGCCTGCAGCAGCTCGCCGCAGGCCGCGACCTCGAGCCCGGCGGCGTCCGCACCGGCACCCACCCTGGGTCCGGACGCGCGGATGGTCACCGACCAGGGCGGCACCACAGTTCAGGTGCCCGCCAAGGTCGAACGGGTCGCCGACCTGTGGCACGCGAACAACCAGGTGATCCTGGTACTGGGTGCCGGCGACAAGCTGGTCGCCACCACCAACGTGATCAAGCAGATGAAGTGGTTCGCCACCGTGTACCCCAACATCGCTCACGTGACGGCCCCGTTCAGTGGCGACGAGCTGCAGATCGAGGAACTGGTCAAGCTGCGGCCGGACGCCGTGCTGTCCTCCAACGACGGCCAGATCCAGGCCGCCCGCAACGCGGGCCTGCCGGCCGTCAAGGTGAACTTCCAGAACTTCGACGGACTGCGTCAGACGGTCAAGCTGACCGCCGAGGTGCTGGGCGGCGACGCGCCCGCCCGCGCCACCAAGTACCTGGCCTACCTGGACAAGAATGTCGCGACCGTCAACACCAAGCTGAAGGGACTCCCCGACACCGAGCGCCCGTCGGTGCTGCACATCGCCGGACCCACCGACTTGCTCACCGTGGACGGCCGCAAGTCGATGATCGACGAATGGATCAATCTCTGCGGCGGCCGGAACGCATTGGAGGTCGAGGGCAACCTGGCCAAGGTCACAATGGAGACGGTCGTGGCGTCCGACCCCGACGTGATCATCATCGGCAGCACCAGCACCGAGGCGGCGCTCGATCAGCTGCGCAAGGATCCCGCCTACTCCCAGCTGCGTGCGGTGAAGGAGGGCAAGGTCTACGGCAACCCGCGCGGAACCTTCCCGTGGGACCGGTACTCCGCAGAGGAAGCGCTGCAGGTGCTCTGGGTGGCACAGCTGCTGCACCCGGAAAAGTTCACCAACCTGGACATGGTCGCCGAGACCCAGAAGTTCTACAAGAACTTCCTCGACTACGACCTGACCGCCGACCAGGCGAAGCTCATCCTGGCCGGCAAGGATCCGGCCTGAGCCGAACTCCTGAGCCTCAGCCCGCGGCGACGGTGATGTCGACCACGATCTCGGCGGCCAGCTTTTCCAGGTCGTCCTGCAGGACGCCGAGATCCTGGCCGACGCCCACCGGTGCGGTCAGATGGGCCTCGAACAGCCGTCCGCCGGCCATCGGGGCGTCCCGGGTTTCGGTGATCAGCTTCTCGATGCTGATTCCGTGCCGGCTCAACACCCCGGACACGTCTCGGACGATGCCCGGATGATCGTTGCCGACCAGATCGACCTGAATGTGCTGGACGTCCGCCGCCGGTTCCACGCCGTCCGTCGCCGAATGGAGCGCCACCTCGAGCAGGCCGCTGAGCGGGGTGAGCGCGGACGCCAACTCGTCGGCCCGCTCGTCGGGGACGCGGACCAGGACGATGCCGGCGAACTTCCCGGCCAGCTCGGCGAGTTGACTGCGTTCCCAGTTGCCACCGTGGGCGGTGACGACATCGGCAAGCGCGTTGACGAGTCCGGCGCGATCGTCGCCGATCACGGTCAGTACCAGGGTGGCCATGGGCGCGAGCGTAGCCCCCACCGACCGCTCGCCGAACTATTCAGGGCTCGCCGAGTTCGGCGAGCGGGAAATAGTTCGGCGAGCGAATGGGGGGACGGGGGCCGGACGGGCGGTCACTCGATCCGGATCCGGACGTCGGCCCCGGCCCGGGGGACGAGGCGTCCGATCACCGGGTAGCCGGGCAGCTCCCCGGCCAGCAGCAGGCCGCCGCTGGTCTGGGCGTCGGCGAGCAGCAGGAGTTCACTGTCGGGTAGCTCTGTGTCCAGCACCGGCCGCACCCAGTCGAGGTTCCGGCGAGAGCCGCCCGGAATGTGGCCCGCCGCCAGCGCCTCACGCACCCCGGGCAGATACGGCACGGCACCGGCATCGATGACCGCATCCACCCCGGACCCGCGCGCCAGGGACAGCAGATGACCCAGCAGCCCGAAACCGGTGACGTCGGTACCGGCCCGGATACCGGCCGCGACCGCGGCCTCGGAGGCGTCCCTGTTGAGCGTGGTCGCCGAGTCCACCGCCGCCGCACAGGATTGACCGGTGGCCTTGTGCCGGGCGAACAGGATCCCCGTGCCGAGTGATTTGGTCAGGGTGAGCGGAACGCCCGGTTCCCCGTTGGCCACGGTGATCAGCTCAGCGGGGCGGGCCAGTCCGGTGACCGCCATGCCGTAGAGCGGCTCGGGGGCGGTGATGGAGTGACCGCCCGCCACCGGGATTCCGGCGGCCGAGGCCGCCGCGACTCCGCCGCGCAACACCTCGGCGGCGATGTCGAAGTCGAGGGTCGCCGTGGGCCAGGCCAGCAGATTGATCGCCAGCAACGGACGGCCGCCCATCGCATAGACGTCCGACAGCGCGTTGGTGGCCGCGATCCGGCCCCAATCGAACGGGTCGTCCACCACCGGCGTGAAGAAGTCCGCAGTCGAGATGACGGCGGAATCGGCACCGATCTGGACGACTGCCGCGTCGTCCGGCTGATCGATCCCGACCAGCAGGTCCGGCGCACTGGATTGATCACGGAGTGCCCCGACCAGAGCGTGCAGGTCGCGCGCCGGAATCTTGCAGGCACAGCCGCCGCCGGCCGCGAACGAGGTCAAACGGATGCTGGACACGACTTCCTCCGCCGCTCGGGCCGGGCTGCACACAACGGCCCGGCAGGGATGGAGCACTAGAGTAGGGCCCGGCCAGCAAAGCAGCTGCGAGAAGGCGTCCGGGTCCTGGTGGACCCCGCGGTCTTCAACACCGACGAGACCGGGTGCTCCCGGTCTGGCGGGTTCGATTCCCGTCCGCCTTCGCCACTCAGGGGGAGAGACAGCGTGATATCTGACCCACGGCGCGCCATCCCGCGGACCGACGACCTGCTGGCCCATCCACAGATCGCCGGCACCTCTCGCCCGGAGCGGCTGCTGGCGGTCATCCGCCAGGTTCAGGGCCTGGCCCGGGAAGGGCTGATCGCTCCGACGGACGTCGCAGCCGTCGTTGCCGCGCACCTGCACACCCCGGCATTGCCGCCGGTGATCAACGCCACCGGCGTCCTGGTGCACACCAACCTCGGCCGCGCGGCCCTGTCGCAGGCGGCGATCGACGCGATGGTGGACGCCGCCGGATGCACCCCGATCGAGTTCGACCTCGCCACCGGCCGCCGGGGCCGGCGCGCGCCGGCGGTGACCGAGATCCTGCTCAGCTGCGTGCCGGGAGCCGAGGCGGCACTGGTGGTCAACAACGGGGCCGCGGCGCTGCTGCTCGCCACCACCGCCCTCGCCGGCGACGTGCTGATGTCGCGCGGCGAAATGCCCGAAATCGGCGACGGCTTCCGCCTGCATGAACTGATCGCGGCCGGATCGGTCCGGGTGCGCGAGGTGGGCACCACCAACCGCACCACCCGCGGAGATTTCCAGCGTGCCGTGGACGACCGGACCGGCTGCATCCTGCGGGTCCATCCGAGCAACTACCGGGTGGACGGGTTCACCACCGCGCCGCGGATCGAGGAGCTGACCGGCTTCGGCGTGCCGGTCGTGGTCGACACCGGGTCGGGCCTGCTCGCGCCCGACCCTGCGCTACCCGATGAGCCGGACGCCCACTCGGCACTCGCCGCGGGAGCGGCACTGGTCGTGGCCAGCGGGGACAAATTGCTCGGCGGCCCACAGGCCGGCTTGATCCTGGGCCGGGCAGACCTGGTGGAGCGGTTACGCCGCCATCCGCTGGCTCGCGCGCTGCGGCCCGGCAAGCTCGTGCTGGCCGCCTTGGCGGCAACCCTGAACGGCCCGCCTCCGCCGGTGCACCGGCAACTGCACGCCGACCCGGACGTCCTGGCCGACCGGGCTCGCACACTCGCCGCACTAACTGACGGCACGGTCATCCCGACCCAGGCCGTTGTCGGTGGCGGCGGGGCCCCCGGCCATCAGCTGGCCAGCTGGGGTGTGGCCTACCCGGAGTCATTGGCCGACCGCTTGCGGGCCGGCACCCCGATCGTGGTGGGACGGGTCGAGGAGGGACGGACGGTGCTCGATCTGCGGACGGTGCCCGCGGAGCAGGACGAGCAGCTCGCCGCGGCCGTCCGCGCCTGTCGATGACCATCGTCGCGACCGCCGGCCATGTGGACCACGGCAAGTCGGCTCTGGTCCGCCGCCTGACCGGTGTGGAGCCGGACCGGCTGGCCGAGGAACGGCGCCGTGGCCTGACCATCGAACTCGGGCACAGCTGGACGACGCTGCCCTCGGGACGGACCGTGTCGGTGATCGACGTGCCGGGTCACGGCGACTTCCTCGGCACCACCATGCGCGGCCTGTTGCAGGCCCGGGCGTTCCTGTTCGCCGTCTCGGCGTCCGAAGGCTGGGCGGCGCAGTCCGAGCAACACCTGCGCGCACTCGTCGCCGCGGGTCTGACGACGGGTGTCGTCGCGGTCACGAAGTGCGACCTGGCCGACCCGGCACCGGTGACCGCGGCGACGAGCCGACGCTTCGCCGACGCCGGACTCGCCGGAGTCCCGCTGGTAGCGGTGAGTGCAGCAACGGGAGCGGGCCTGGACGCGCTGCGCCTCGCCCTGGACGCCCTGCCAAAGCCCCGTCCGGCGGCACCGGTCCGACTCTGGATCGACCGCTCGTTCAGCGTCCGCGGCACCGGCACGGTGGTCACCGGCACGCTGCTGGGCGGGGTGGTCCGCGCGGGCGATCGGCTCCGCTGCGGATCGTCCGACCTGGTCAAGGTGCGCCGCGTCCAGCACAGCGGGCAGCCGGTCGACGAGCTGCGGGGAGTGGCCCGGGCGGCGCTGTCGCTGGCCGGGGTGAGCCCCGAGGACGTGCCGCGCGGCGGCGTCCTGACGCAACCGGACCTGACCTGGACGGACCGGATCGACGTGCACTGGATCGGTGCCGAGGAACGGGTCCGCGAGCCGCTGGTCACCGTCGGATCCAGCCAGTTGGCCGGCCGGTTGTCCCGCGCGGCCGACCGCTGGCGGCTGCGGCTGCCCCGTCCGCTGCCGCTGCTCGCCGGCGATCCTCTGGTGCTCCGCGACCCCGGCGGCCGGCTGGTCCTCGGCGGACTCCGGGTCGCGCCGGACGTCCCCGCCCGGCCGCAGCCCGCGCCACCCCGTGACCCGGCGCCGCCGCTCGCGCCGTGGCTGGCCCGGCTGGACGCCGAGCCGCTCGTGCCGGCCAGCCGGGCCGAACTGGACGGCGTCTCGTCGGGCGAGTTGCTGCGGCTGGCCCGGGCCGGACGGCTGATCTACCTCGGCGACGGCATGGTGCTCGGCGCCGAAGCCGTCCGGATCGCACAGGTTCGGCTCGCCGAACTCCCCGAGCGGTTCCGGGCCGGTGACGCCCTCGCCCGGCTCGGCCTGACCCGGCGGGTAGGCATTCCGTTCCTGGAACATCTGGATCGGCTCGGCGTCACCGTCCGGGTGAATCCGCACTGCCGGTCACTGGCCGAAATGCCCTCCCGGCGGACCACCGGCAGTGGTATGCCATACTGAGGCCGCCCGTCGGCCGAAGGATTTCCATGCTGCTTCGACTCCTGAGCATCGGCACCTGCTCAGCGTTGCTCATCGCGGCCGCGGCGCCCAGCCCCACCGCCGAGGGTGCGGCTCCGGCCGTTGCCTGGTCACCCATCTTCGCCGACGATCCGCGCGGCGAGGCGCCCTGCAGGGAGGGCGACAGCCGCACCGCCACCGTCTATGAGCAGGACTACGAGTCCGCCATTCCGTGGAAGCGGTTCAACGACGGCTGGTATCGCACCAAGAACGTCGCACTCGAGGGCCGCCATGCGGCCGGCAGCAAACTGACCGGCAAATCGGGAACCGATGAGCACCACTTCTTGCCTCATCGCCGCGCGGTCGCCGGTGCCACCACCTACCTCCAATTCGGCACCCGCGGGAATCGCGCGGGTGTGAAGGGGGGCGTCGCAGTCAACTCCGTGCAGCGGACGTTCACCGCGGGCACAGCCTGGCAGGGCCAGCTCATCGACGTGACGGCGGCAACCCGCGACGAGTCCGGCTGGCTGAGCACCTACTTCGAACACAAGGCGACCAAGGGCAAGACCACCTACCTTTACATCGACAACGCCCAGCTGTTCAGTTGCCGGACCAACAAGACGACCCGGGTCGGCGAGGCCACCAGCTACGGCACCGCCGCCCTGCTCGCCGCCGGACGTCCGAAGGGCGGCACGGTCTACCTCGCCTCGGCCGACGTCGCGGCGCACTCACTGACCGCTGCCGCGCTGGCCGGCTACCGGGACGCGCCGCTGCTGCTCACCACGACGGCATCACTCCCGGCCGTCACCCGCACCGCACTGGTCAACCTGGCCCCGGCCCGGATCGTGATCGTCGGCGGCACGGCCGCGGTGTCGAGCGCCGTCGAGAACGCGCTGGCCGCGCTGGCCCCCTCGGTGACCCGGTTGTCCGGCACCGACGCCGCCACCGTGGCCGCCGCGACGGCGGCGGAGTACCCCGACAATCCGGACGCGGCGTACCTGGTCTCCGCGGCGGGTCCGAGCGAGGCCGTTGCGATCAGCGCCCTGGCAGCCAAGGAGGGGGTGCCGCTGATCGCCACCGACGGTTCGTCGCTGTCACCTGCCGCAGCCACCGCGCTCGCGCGCCTGCAGCCCGCCAGGGTGGTCGCCGTCGGCCCGACCAGTTCGATCAGCAACGCCACGCTGGCCGCCGCCGGCGCCGCGGTCTCGGCCGGCACACCCACCACGCGCCTCACCGCCAGCGATATCGCGGGCCTGTCCGCGCTCATCGCCGGCACATACTCCTCGGCGAGCCAGTCCTACCTCACCGTGGCCGACGACTGGAGCCTCGGCCTCGCCGCGGCGGCGACCGCCGGACGCACCGGAGCACCCCTGCTACTCACTCCGAAAACCGGACTCGCCCCGGCCACCAAGACGGCGCTGACCACTCTCAAGGAGACCCAGGGCACGGTGGTCGGCGACAAGCGGGCGGTGTCGGCGATCCTGCGGGACCAGTACGGACGGACGTTGCCATGAAGTACCAGACCAGCCTGCTCACCGGTGAGCCGGTGACCGTCGACGTCCCGGACGGCACCCTGACCCGTCCGGTGCGCACCTCGGTGTTGATCGATTCCGGGGTGGAACTCGAAGTCAACGCCGGCTCCCCGGAGGCTGCCGACTTCTACCTGGACTCCACCCAGACCCGACTGTCCGGCGCCGTCCAGCTGACCGGCGGGATGTCGCTGCGCACCGGCGCGCTGGGCGGCGACCCGAAGGCCGGCCTGGCCTACTGGGTGACGACCTCCGCCGACGAGGTGCTGTTCGGCTCGGCGGCGCCGTCCACCACCCTGGAGGGTCTCGCCCGCACCCTGGCCTCCGCCCGGATCGGACACGGGCCGCGCGGCGTGCAGCTGGCACCGAGCGGCCAGGCGGCATGGTCGCCCTACCGCAGTCATGACCTCAACCAGACCGTCCGGCTGGACGCCTCGGACGGCTACCTGCTCGATGTGCGCCGGGTGGGCCAGCGCGGTGCGCCGTCCAAGGTCGGCGTCCGGGTACGCGGTGGCCGACTGACCCGCAGCGTTCCCGGCTCGCCTTCACATGTGGTGCTGGAAACCCCTGACTTCGTCGTCTACGGGGTTCCCAACGGCGCCACCAGCCTGGACCGGCTGGCCACCTCGATGTCGCGGGCGGAGGTGTCCCGGCAGTGACCCCGGCACTCGCCGTGACCGTGGCGGCATTATTGGCGGCGGCCGGTGCCGGTCACCTACGCCCGACACGGGCCCTGGTCGTCCAGTTGCGCGGCCACGGTGTGCTGCCTCGTCCGGTCGTCGCCCCGGTTGCCGTGGCGCTGATCGGCGCCGAGGTGGCGATTCCGGTGGCGCTGGTGGCCGGGCTGAGCGGATCTGTCGTCCTGCTGCGCGCTGCCGCCCTCACCGCGGCGGTGGTGTGCCTGGGTTTCGCGGGGTACCTGCACCTGGTGGCCCGGCGGCATCCGGAGGGGGTGCCCTGCGGCTGCGGTCTGGGTGAGGCCCCGGCCGGTCCGTGGACGGTGCTGCGGGCCCTGATCCTGGCCGGTTTCGGCGTCTGGGTGGCGCTGGCCCCGGTCATCGTTGCGGACCTGAACAGCCTCCAGGTCATCACGAACCTGCTCGCCGCGCTCGCCCTCAGTATCGTTCTGGCCGGTTTGCCGGTGGCTCGCGCGCTGCCGGCGCAGACCCCGATGGCGGGCTGAGATGGATTTCACCACCGCTGCCATCGTGGTCGCCTGGCTGGCGATCGCGCTGCTGGCGCTGGGCTTCGCCGGCCTGCTGCACCAGGTCACCCAGCTGCGGCGGGCGAGCGCGCCGGGGGCCGCGGCGGGCGAGTCGTCCTTGATCGGACTGCTGCTGCCACCCTCCGGCGACCTGGCCGTGCTTCGCCCCGCCGGCGGCGGCGTGGTCGCCTTCGTGTCGCCGGCCTGCGATTCCTGTGCCCGGGTGCTGGACGCGTTGGCTCACCTGATCGCGCCGGCGTCCACCGTGGTGGTCTCGGCCGGGCACTGCGAACCGGCCGCCGGCGTCCGCTGCCTGGAGAACCGCCGCGACCTGTTCGACCGATTCGGCGTCCCGGCGACCCCCTATCTGATGCGGGTGGACGCCCAGGGTGCGATCACGGCCACCCTGCTGCCCAGTGACGAACACGATCTGCACGCCTGGCTTGCGCTGCCGTCCATCCAAGGGGGACCGTCATCATGACCATCCGATTCGACGAACTGCCCACCTCGGACGAGGAAGCCATCCGGCAGCGGTTCCGGCCCAGCCGCCGCGGTCTGCTCAAGAGCCTGGCGATGGGCGGCATGGCGCTCGGGCTCGGCGCGCTCACCTGGGTGAACGACCAGGGCGCGAGCGCCGAAGCCGCCTACTTCAAGGACTACAAGAACACCGCTGCCGGGCCCTGCAAGAGCTACGCGCGCCTCCACACCGAGCACGGCCTGCGCTGCGGCCCGTCGACCACCTGCAGCAGCTACGCCTGCTGCTGGAAGTACGCCAGCGGCGCCGACAACAAGAAGGGCTGGCACCGGCGCGCCCCGGGCATCGGCGGCTCCTACTACCTGCACCGTCCCGATCAATGCTGGTCGGGCGGCTACGACTCGTGGCGCTGGAAGTTCAGCGACGGCAAGACCTACCGCTGCTCGGACGGCTACACCTGCTCGAGCAAGGGTTCCTGCTACAAGTCGATCTGCCCCTGGTCGGTCTGATCGTGACCTCCGACCGGGGCCGCTGGCTCGCCGATCCCCTGGCCCTGATGGGCGTCGTGGGACTGGCCGGGGTTGCCGTCGTCATCGCCGGCGCACCCGGCGCGGTGGTCGCCGGACTGGCGATGGGCCTCGCCGGACTGGCGCTGTCCGGCTCCACCTGAGGCCTGAACAGCGCCTGGGCGCTGACGGCCTCGGTTCGGGGCCACACGAAACGGTTCCGGCTCTGGGCCTCCTTCGCGCTGGGCTCAAGCCTCGGCGGAGCCCTGACCGGACTCGGCTTGGCGGTGGCCGCGGGGCTGTTGTCCTGGCTGCCGGCGACGGTCCGCACCGGCGTCCTCGTCGTCGCGGTGGTGGCGCTGGTCGTCCTCGATCTGGCCCAGGCCCGGCTACGGCTACCGCAGCGGAACAAGCTGATTCCGCAGGAGGTTTTCGCCGACGGCCTGCTGGTCGGCATCGCCCGCTTCGGCATCGAGTACGGCTCCGGCGTCCGAACGCTGATTCCGAGCGCGGCGTCCTACATCGCCGCGAGCTACCTGCTGCTCACCAACCCGGACTGGTGGCAGACGGTTGCCCTCGGCGCCGTCTTCGGGTTCAGTCGCACCCTGGCCATCGCCCAGTACCTGTGGCTCGGACGGCCCGGGTGGTCCGATTTCCTGGCCGGACACACCCGCGTCCTGGAGCGGCTCGGCAGCGTGCTCACCGGCGCCCTGGTGATCGTCCTCGCCCTGACCTGACCTGACCATCACCCACCCAGCGCTCGCCGAACTATCGACGGCTCGCTGAGTTCGGCGAGCGGGAAATAGTCCGGGGAGCGCTCGGGGGTCAGCGAGTGCCGAAGGCCTCGATGGTCGCGATGATCTCGGGACGGATCCGGGTCGGGCTGATCACCTTGTCCACCGAACCGACCCGGGCAGCCCGCTGGATGTTGTGCACCCCGTCGAACTCCGCGGCGACCTCGCTGATCTTCTCGGCCCGGGTCGCGGCCCGGACGTCGTCCAGCTCGGCCTGCAACCTCGCCCGTTCGGCGGGGCGGGCCGAACGCACCCGCGCCTCCAGTTCGGCGACCCGCGGATCGGACGCGGTGCGCTTGCCGACGTCGCCGGCGAACACCACGGCGGCCGCCGGGGCGCCGCCGATCACCGACGCGAAGGAGCCCTCCACGGCCAGCACGGTCATGTTCTCGTTGAGCGTCTTGGAGAACACCACGAAGGCACCGCCGTGGTAGCGGGAGATCACCACGAACACGATCGGGCCGTCGAAGTTGACCACCGCCCGGCCGATCTCGGCCCCGTATTCGAGCTGCAGCTTGCGCATCGACTCGGGTGAGCCGTCGAAGCCGGACAGGTTCGCCAGCACCACCACCGGACGGTTCCCGGACGCCGCGTTGATCGCCCGCGCCACCTTCTTGCTCGACCGCGGGAAAAGCGTGCCGGCGGTGTAGGTGTCCGGGCCGTCGGTGGGCGGGAAGCCTGCCCGAGGCACCGGCTTGGATTCGATGCCCACCAGGCAGATCGAATGGCCACCGATCCGGGCGTCCATCACCACGGCCGTCTCGGCGTCCGCCATGCCCGCCCAGCGTTCGGTGCGCGGATGGTCGGCGTCGGTCACGGCGGCCATCACGGTGCGGATGTCGAACGCCTTCTTCCGGTCCGGGTTGGCGGTGAAGATCTCGCCCACGGTGGCGAACTCGCCGCCGTGCGGATAGTCGGAGACGTCCCGATCGGACGGATCGGCGGTCAGCGCCCGCCGCGGCCCGGCCTCGCCCGGCACCACGTAGGTCTGGGCGTAGTGGCTCATCAGGATGCGGAAGGCAGCCGGCAGGTCGGGCGCCCAGTACTGGGCCTGGCCGTTGGGGCCCATCACCCGGTCGTAGCCACCGATGCCGAAGTTGTCCTCGGCCGAGACGCTGCCGGAAAAGTCCAGGGTCTGCTTGCCGGTGAGCACCATCGCCGAATCGGGGGTCATCACCAGGATCCCCTTGGTGTGCATCAACATCGTCGCCTCGGCGTTCCAGTACGGCTGGGCGCCGACGTTGATGCCGGCGACGACGATGTTGATCTCGCCGCCGTCCTGGGTGAAGGTGATGATCCGGCGCAGCGCCGCCCCCACCCAGTCCATGTTCTCGGTGCCGGAATCCATCGAGATCCGGGCGCCGGAACTCAACGTGAACCACTCCACCGGCACCTGCATCCGCTCGGCCAGGTCCAGCGCGGCGATGATCCGGCTGCATTCCGGTTCGGCCACAGCGCCCAGACCGTGGGTCGGGTCGCCGGACAGCACGATCCGGGTCATCCCCTCCGGGTAGAGCCGGGACGGCGTGGTCACCTGCGCGCAGATGATGCCGGCGGAGTTCAGCCCACGCGGACGGTCCACCGGCGCCAGCACGCCGTCGGCGTCCAGGTCGAGTTCGACAATGCCGCCCCCCGGGCCGGCCAGCACATCGCTGAGCTCGTAGGGGTAGACCAGACCGCGACGACGGGCCCGCAGCACCCGGGCCGCGTAGTCGTCCAGCGGCTGCAGCGGCTCGGTGGGCGGGGGCTCGATGACCGCGGTCACCCCGGCACCGGCCCGGTAGTGGAACCGGACGGCCAGCGGAATGACGCCCTGCCCCGGCTGGTCGAACCGGCCCTGGGCGAGCACCTCTTCGATGCCGGCACCCTCGCCGAGCGGGGTGATCTTGGTCTGCAGCGACACGATGTCCTTGTGATCGAGGTCGATCACCGGCCAGACATGCACCCAGACGTGGTTCATATCGAGGCGGTTGCCTTCGCTGCCACGCGCGGCCCGGGTCCGCCGGATCGCCTCCAGGCAGTTCTCCACCGCCCGCTCGGCATGCGGCAGGCCGAGCAGCCGTCCCTTCTCGTCACGCACCGGCGCCAACTGACGTACCTGGGCCATCGCCACCAGCCGGCGGTCGGCCGGGTTCGACCGGGCGACACAGTCGAAGAGCAGGACGTCCTCGGGCGCGGGCAGCCGGGTCAGCTCGAACTCACGCAGCCGCCACAGGTCGAGCCGCCGGGCCACCATCGGGTGCACGCCGCGGATCCGCTCGTCCTCGGCGATCTCACCCGTGGTCGTCCAGCGGAAGGTCAGGTAGCGCGGCTCGGAGCGGTGATCGCAGACGGCGACCACGATGCGGCGGACGTTCTGGCCCAGCGACCAGCTGGAGAACACCTCTTCCAGGTGCGCGCCGGCCAAGTCGGGATCGGGTGCGTCCGGCCACGACAGGTACAGCTCGACCACGGCTTCGTCCCCGCCGCCGTGGGCGGCGAGCAGGTCGGCGGCCAGGCTGCTGATCGGACCGTCGGCGGCCAGCTCGTCGACCCGGCCGAGGGTCGATACCACCCGGGTCGGACGCCCCTCGAGCCGGTAGTCACCGGTCGCGACCGCTCGTTCGTCGACGGCGAAACCGCGCAACGCCGTCAAGTCGAAGTCGCCGTAATGCTTGCGGATCAGCACTTCAAGCATCGGCTCGTCGGCCTGGACGCCCGCAGCCAGCCGGTCGGCGAGGAAGCCGACGGTGGGCTCGGGAATAGCCGCCAGGGCGGCGATCCTCTGCTCGCGGTCGGGCGCCTGCGGGTCGGCGACGAGTGCCGCCACCTCGTCACCGACCCCGGCCAGCACCGCGTTGCGCTCGGCGTCCACCTGGGGTTGGTCGAACCACCGGAACCGGATCGACCGGGCGACGTCGCCCACCGCCGGGAAGCGGCGCTGGGTGGCCCGCACCAACCGCTCCAACTCGGCCCGGGCGTGGTCGGCGACCTCCGGCTGCGGCGCCGGTTCGGTGATCCAGCGCTCCAGCAGCGAGGTGATCACCTTCACATCGGACGCGAACCGCTGCTGGGCGAGGAAGATCCGGAAGACCGCCTCCTCCACCTCCGGCGTCCGGGTCAGTTCGGCGATGCCGTAATGGGCGAACACCTTGGCCAGCCGCGCGGTGAACTGCATCGGCAGGCCGGCCCGGTCGGCGTCCAGGCTCTGCAGGTAACGGTGGAAGTGCTCCCGGTCGCTGTGCACCCGCAGTTCGGTGCTGGCGTCCTCACCGGCCGGACGGTTGCGGCTCAACTCGGCGACGTCGGCGAACAGCCCGATCAGGGCGATCTCGCCGGTCATCACGTCGGCCCCGGCGGCGCGCAGTTCCTCGCGGGTGCTCAGGTAGCCGACCAACGGCCGGTAGTCAGGGTCGGCGTCGAAACCCATCACCAGCGCGGACAGGTCGGCCAGCAGGCGCCCGGCCCGCGGCTGCGGGTCGGCGATCTGCGGCGCCGCGGGCAGCTCCAGGCCCGGCCCGGTGGCCACCACCTCCTCGACGACAGCCGTCTCGTCGGACACCGGTTCCAGCCGGACCAGCGGCGCCATGGACTCGACCTGGCTGCCGGTGATCACCAGCAACTCCTTCACCCGGCAGGCGAAGGGGGCGACCAGCACGGTCTCCATCTTCATCGATTCGAGCACCAGCACCGGGGCGCCGGCGGCCAGCTGCTCGCCGACCGCGGCGGGGGTGGCGACCACCAGGGCCGGCGCCGGCGAACGCAGCACACCGCCCTCGTCGCGGCTCACCCGGTGCGTGATCCCGTTGACCTCAATCAGGTGCACCGGCCCGTGCGTGGCGGTGACCAGCCGATACCGCTCGTCGCCCACCTGGAGCCGGCTGTGGAAGCCGTCCAGTCGCTGCAGGGACGCCTCGACGGTGCTGGCCTGTTCGCCCTGCGCCACCCTGACCCGGTAGCGCTGCGGGCCGATCCGGAAGGCGGTGACCTGGTAGGTGACGCCGCGCAGCTTCAGGTCGACGGGGCGGCCGACTGCGTGCTGCACCTGCGGGCGTCCGCCGTGCGCTGTTTCCAGCAGGCGGGCGATCTCGACCTGTTCGGTGTCCTCGTAGGCCTGGATCGCGGAGGCGACCAGGGCGACGCCGGAGTGCCGGTCGGCGACCAGCCCACCCTCACCGCGGACCCGGTCGATCCAGCCGGTGTCGGCCCATTCGACGCCCTCGGCTCCGGCTACCTCCGGACGTCCGAGCAGGTCGAGGATGAAGCTCTTATTGGTCGATCCGCCCTCGATCACCACCGTGGTTTCGTTCATCGCGCGGCGCAGCCGGCCGAGCGCCTCGGTGCGGTCGCGTCCGTAGGCGATGATCTTGGCGATCATCGAGTCGAAGTCGGCGGGGATCTGATCGCCCTCGGCGACGCCGGTGTCGACCCGGATGCCGGGGCCGGCCGGCAGGTCGAGCCGGGTGATCCGTCCGGGCGAGGGGGCGAAGTCACGGTCGGGGTCCTCGGCGTTCAGCCGGGCTTCGACGGCGTGCCCGAACTCGACCGGACGATCGGTCAGCCGCTCCCCGGAGGCCACCCGGATCTGGGCTTTGACCAGGTCGAAGTCGTTGGTCACCTCGGTGATCGGGTGCTCCACCTGCAGCCGGGTGTTCACCTCGAGGAAGGCGAACGCCTTGTCGCCGGGGTGGTAAAGGAACTCGACGGTGCCCGCTCCGGCGTAGCCGACGGCCAGCGCGAGCCGCTCGGCGGACGCTTTCAGCTCGCCGGTCTGCTCGGCGGTGAGCAGGGGCGACGCGGACTCTTCGACCACCTTCTGGTTGCGGCGCTGCACCGAGCAGTCCCGGACGCCGAGTGCCCAGGCCGTGCCCTGACCATCGGCGATGACCTGCACTTCGACGTGCCGGGCGCCGGTGACCAGCTTCTCCAGGAACACCACGCCCGAGCCGAAGGCCCGCTCGGCTTCGTCGCGGGTGCGCTGGTACGCGTCGGTCAGTTCGTCGGCGTTGGTCACCTTGCGGATGCCCCGGCCTCCGCCACCGGCGGTCGCCTTGAGCATCAGCGGGTAGCCGACCCGGCCGGCGGCCGCCAGGGCGTCGTCCAGGGTGTTGACGCCGCCGCGTGACCAGGGTGCGACGGGGACGCCGACCTCTTCGGCGATCAGCTTGGAGCCGATCTTGTCGCCGAGTTTGCGCATCGCCTCGCCGGAGGGGCCGATGAAGGTGATGCCGTTCGACTCGACCAGGTCGGCGAAGGCGGCGTCCTCGGCGACGAAACCCCAGCCCACCCACACCGCGTCGGCGCGGGCCCGGCGCAACACGTCGATGAGCAGGTCGTGGTTCAGGTAGGGCCGCTCGGACGCCGGTCCGAGCGGGTACGCCTCGTCGGCCTCGCGCGCGAACATGGCGGTGCGCTCGGCGTCGGTGTACAGGGCGATCACGGCGATCGGGTCCTCACCTGGCCGCTCGGCATTCAGGTCGCGGACAGCGTGGATGAGCCGCATGGCGGCCTCGCCCCGATTGACGATCGCGATGCGCTTGAACACCCGACGCCTCCTCACCTCATGGCTGCGGATCTGCCCGATCGACAGTCCTGCCCCCGAAATCTTCCACTTCTGCGCGCACAAGGCGAGGCGACCCGAGCGACGACGTCAGATTCGGACGAACGGCGCCGGTGCGGCTGTCCGGACGGACCAACTCTCTCGGCTCAGCTTTGGCGGTTTCCCACAATCAGCGGCCGTGCCGTTTGCGCAGCGCCTTGGCTTCCTTGGAGGGTCCCCGGGAACCCCACCAATCCCCCGCCTGCCAGCGCGCGGTCGCCAGTTGGTCGAGCGCGTCCAGGAATTCGTCGAGGTACCGTTCCGGGTCGGCCTGGTACCGCTCGCGCAGCTCGTCGGCGAGCGCCTCGGTCGCTTCCCGGACGTCGCGCCGCTTCCCGGTTGCGGACGCCTCTTCGACACCCGCCCGTACTTGCTCGAGCGCATCGGGCTCCGGCTCGGGTTCCGGCTCGGGTGCCGGTTCCGGTTCCGGCTCGGGTTCCGGTTCCGGCTCGGGTTCCGATGCTGGTACCAGGTCTGGCTCAGGTTCGCGCTCGGGATCCGGCTCGGGCTCAGGTTCGCGCTCGGGATCCGGCTCGGGCTCAGGTTCGGGTTCCGGCTCCGGTTCGGGTTCCGGCTCGGGTTCTGCGGTCTCGACAAGCTGGACCAACCGAAGCCGCTCCGCCTCCTCCGCAGCGAGACGCTCCCGCTCCGCCCGCTCAATCTCCTCAGCACGTCGCTGAGTCTCGACAAGCTCGACCAACCGAAGCCGCTCGGCCTCCTCCGCTGCCAGGCGCTCCTGTTCCGCCTGCTCGGCCAAGCGCTGGCGCTCGGCTTCTTCGGCGACGAGCCGTTCGGCCTCGGCGAGTGCGTCCTGTTCGGACTGCTCCTCGGCGAGTGCGTCCTGTTCGGACTGCTCCTCGGCGTCCGCCGCCAGCCGGGCGTCCTCGACGGCCTCGTGTTCGGCCTCGTCCTCGACGATCTCTTCGGCGGTTTCGAGGGCGGCCAGCTCGGCAGCCAGCCGCTCCAGCTCCTCACGCTCGGCGCGTTCCTGGTCGGTTTCGTCGCTGACCCGGGCCCGCAGGGCCGCCTCGGCCTCGGCCCGCTCCCGCTCCAGCTGGCGTTCGTGTTCGGCGATCCGTTCGGCCCGCTTGCGTTGCCGCTCCAACCGCTCCAGTTCGGCCGCCTCGGCCGCTTCACGGGCTTCCCGTTTCGCCTGCTCGGCCGCCAGCCGCTGCCGTTCGGCCTGGAGCCGTTCCGTCTCGGCGGCCAACCGGGATGCTTCCCGCTCGGCCTCGCGCGCCCGGCGCGCCAGCTCGTCCTCCGCCTCCCTCCGCCGGTTCTCCTCGGCCGCCCCGGCCGGCCCGCGCAACGCCGCGAGGCGTCCGGACGGTTCTGGCTGCGCGCCGGCCCGGACGCCGAACGCCTCCTCGGGCGGCAGCGGCGGCCAGGAGACCCGCGCACCGAGCCGGGCCCGTTCCCGGCGAGGCAGCGCCTCCTCGTCGGAATCACCGATCACGGACGCGGCCAGCTCGGCCAGGTCGTCGGCCTCCGCATTGCGGCCCACGCCGCGCAGGTCGTCGGCCAGATCGGTCAGGGCGACCACCAGCAGCGGCTGCGCATCGGGCCGGCGGACGGCGAGCCTGCCGAGCAGGTCGACCAGCCGGCGCCGCAGGGTCAGCCCCAGTCCGGGAGCGCCAACCGCCAGCACCCGATCGGCGGCCTCGCTGTACAAGCCGAACAGCGGTTCGCTGAGTCGTTCCAGCAGTGCCGGAGGCACCTGGGCCGACGCTTCCAGCACTGCCAGTGCGCGCTCGTCGTACCGCTCCACCGCGCGCAGCGCGTATTCGACTGCCGGTTCGGCGCAGCCGGCCGCCCAGCGGGCGTCGGAGACGATCCGGTCAACATCGATCGCCACGAACTCGCCGTCGTCGGCGCCCACCGCGGCCGCCGCGTCGGCACGGGCGTTCGCCGCGGCGACGTCGTCGGCAGCGAGTCCGGCCCGCGCCCAGACCAGCAGCGCCCAGGCGGCGGTGCGAGGGGGCAGATCGGCGTCCAGGTCGAGCCGGCTGAGCTGTTCACGCAACCCGAAGGCCGCCGCCAGCGCCTGCTCGGCCTGCGCATGCAGTCCGGCCGCGGACTGGATCACCGCCAGGTGCACCAGTGCCGTGAGCGATCGGACGGCGTCCGCGCGCGACGTGTACGGCCCGACCGGACCGTGCTGCGCCAGCATCCTGGCCGCCAGCGTCACCGCTTCCTGGATGCCCGGCGCAGCCTCGGCCCACAGGTGCCCGGAAAGCCGGTGCCCGGTCAGGTCGACCAGGGCGTCGGCCACGGCACCCATCCGGTCCGGGTCGCCTCCGGCCCAGTCCCGGCGACGCTGCAACTCGGAGGCCAGCCGGCGGGTCTGTTGGGCGAAAGTGTCACTGGGCTGACTCATGGACTCCCTCTTTGGTGGCGATGGTCGGGGTCGAGGCTTCGACCATTGCATCATGTGCCGCAAGCCGGTTGCATCCGTTGACTACCCTCCGGCCGCTCCGTAGCCTGCTCGCGAGGGCCCCTCCCCCCATGCCTCGGCCCTCGATCCCGCTTGTGCAGAAAGGCCGGGAAAGAACCTTGCTACGTCGTAAGCTCCTGATTGTCATGGGCGCCCTCGCCCTCACCCTCCCCACCGTCGCCTATGCCGAAACCGGCCTCGACCGGTACGACGACGCGCCGAAGAAGACCGTCCTCGACTCCACGTTCCGCCCCGCGGCACTGAACACCGACGCCAAGGTCACCGTCATGGTCGAACTGTCCGGCGACCCGGTCGCCGTCGCGCAGTCGAAGTCGGCGACCCCGCTGTCCGGCGCCCGCGCGTCCGCGATCAGGTCCGGGCTCAAACAGTCACAGGACAAGGTCAAGACCGAGATCCAGCAGCACGGCGGCAAGGTGCTGTCGCAGATGCAGTCGGCCTTCAACGGCATGCGGGTGACGCTCCCCCGCAAGAGCGTCGACGCCGTCGCGGCGCTGCCCGGCGTCGTGTCGGTGACGGCCGCGCGCACCTATCACCTCGACAACGCGGTCAGCGTGCCGTTCCTCGGCGTCCCGCAGGTGTGGCAGAAGGCCAAGTACGACGGCAAGGGCATCAAGGTCGCGATCATCGACACCGGCATCGACTACACCCACGCCGACTTCGGCGGCCCCGGGACGGTCGCGGCGTTCGAGGAGGCCCAGGAGAACGAGGCCGAGCCGGCCGACCCCGCCTGGTTCGGCCCGAATGCGCCTCGGGTGAAGGGCGGCTGGGATTTCGTCGGCGACGGCTACGACGGCAATTCGACGCCCCGTCCCGACGCGAACCCGCTGGACTGCGGGGGCCACGGCAGCCACGTGGCCGGAACCGCCGCCGGAGGCGGCGTGACCGCCGACGGCAAGTCCTACACCGGCCCCTACGACACCAGCACCACGAAGCAGAAGTGGACTATCGGCCCGGGTGTCGCGCCGAGGGCTGACCTGTACGCCTTGAAGGTGTTCGGCTGCAGCGGCGGGACCGAGGTGGTCACCGAAGCCATCGACTGGGCCGTGAAGAACCGCATGGACGTGATCAACATGTCCCTGGGCGCCGACTACGGCACTGCCCAGGACGCGAGCGCGGTCGCCGCGCAGAACGCCCAGGCGGCCGGTGTGGTGGTCGTGGCGGCGTCGGGCAACGCGGGACCCAACCCGTACCTGACCGGCTCGCCGGCGACCGGCCGCGGCGTGATCAGCGTCGCCGCCGTCGAACGCCAGCGCGAAGACCTTCCCCGCGGCGACGCTGAGCGTCAACGGCACCACGCTGACCGCGATCAACGCCAACGACGCCACCCTGCCCTCGTCCGGCATGACGGTCGTGAACCTGGTGGACAAGTCAGGCACCGACGCGAACGAGTCGCTGGGCTGCCGGCCACAGGACTTCACCGCGAATGGAATCACCGAAGGATCTGGCCAGATCGCGGTGGTGCAGCGCGGCTCCTGCGCCCGCGTCCGGAAGGCCGCCGCCGGCCAGCAGGCCGGAGCCGCCGCCGTGATCATGGTGAACAGCACCGCCGGCTTCCCACCGTTCGAGGGGCCGATCACCAGCATCCCCGAGGAACCTGACCTCGATCCCTCGCTGCCCGCGGAGGACTACGAGGTCACCATCCCCTTCCTGGGTGTGCCGAGCACGGACGAGGCGACCCTCACCGCCGCGAACGGCAAGAGCCTGACCCTGGCGGCCGCACCTGCACCGCTGCCGAACCTCACCTACCGGGCGTACACCGACTTCTCGTCGGCGGGTCCGCGGATGGCCGACAGTGCCGTCCGGCCTGGGATCGCCGCACCCGGGGAGAACATCTCCTCGGTCGGTGTGGGAACCGGCAACAAGTCCGCGCTGATGTCCGGCACGTCGATGGCCACGCCGCATGTCGCCGGGGTGGCCGCGCTGGCCCGGCAGGCGCACAAGGGCTGGAAGTCCCGTGAGATCTCCGCGGCACTGGTCGGCACCGCCGACCCGTCCAAGGTGGCCGGGTACGGGGTCGTCCTGGGCGGCGGTCTGGTCGACGCCAAGCAGGTCGTCAACACGAAGGTCTTCGCCTACGGCGACACCTCATCCAGCCGCGCCGGCACGGTCTACGACGCGAGCCTCAGCTTCGGCTTCGCCGAGCCGAGCGGCAGCTACACCCGCACCAAGAAGCTGACCCTGGTGAACAAGAGCACCAAGAAGGTCACCTTCCGGCTCTCCAACGAGAAGGCCAAGCAGTCACGCAAGGCGTCGGTCCGGTTCAGCCCCAAGAAGGTCACCGTGTCGGCCAAGAAGAGCCGCACCGTCAAGGTGACCCTGCGGGTCAAGGCGTCCCAGCTCGGCAATTCGATGTCGAGCACCGACCAGTTCAGCTTCCGCGAGGTCTCCGGCAATGTGAAGATCACCAGCAGCGGCGGCAATGGCACCCTGCGGGTGCCCTACCTGCTGGTGCCGCGCGCACGGGCCAAGGTCGCGGCGAGCCAGAAGGTGGTCACGCTCAGCCCGGCCCTCTCCGCCGCGAAGCCGGACGCAACGGCGAGCTCCAGCCCCAGCCCGAGCGCGTCGCCGACCACGTCACCGGCACCCCGCCGGGCTCTGGACGTCACCCTGACCAACCGCAAGGGCGCACTGAAGACGACCGCCGACTTCTACACCTGGGGTCAGAGCGACCCGAAGGACCTGCCGACCGAGGCTCCGGGCGGCATCGATCTGCGCGCGTCGGGCGTCCAGGCGTTGCCGAACGGCAAGGACCAGCTGCTGGTCTTCGCGGTGAACAGCTGGACCCGCTGGTCGAACGCGGCCGCGCTCGAGTTCGATGTCGAGATCGACACCGACGGAGACGGAGACGCCAACTACCTGCTGTTCAGTGACGACATCGGCACGCTCGATCCGTCCGGCGAGTCCGACGGGGTGGCTCGGGTGTTCCTCTACGACATCGCCGAGGACGTGTTGTACGACACCGACCGCGAGGCGGTGGCGCCCACCGACAGCAGCACCATCCTGCTGCCGATCGACGCGAGCGCATTGGGCCTGGACGCCGACAGCAAGCCGTTCTCCTACCGGGTCTCGTCCTACTCGATCATCGACGACGCCATGGACGAGATCGACGGCTGGGCGGACTACGACCTGGGCAGCCCGTCGATCGCCAACGGCGACTACGTGCCGGTGAAGGTCAACGGCAAGGTCAAGGTGCGGCTCGCCGTGGACGTCGACGCGGTGCAGCGGCTGCAGCCGAAGGGCACGATGATCGTGGTGCTCGACAACAAGTCCGGCAAGGACGAGGCGCTGCTGCTGCCGACGCCCAAGCTCTGAGCCGAGCGAATCAACGCCGAACGCCCCCGGGCAATACCCGGGGCGTTCGCGCTATTTGGTGCGGACGGCGCGCGGCCGCCGCTCACACAGCTGCGGGGCGTCGTCCGCACCGAAGCGGTAGTCGAAGCGGCGCCCGCCGACCTCGACCACCACCCGCATGCCGTCGACCAGCGCCTGGGTGTACTGGACGCCGGGCTGCGGACAACCGAGCGAGCCGTCGGTGAACCGGACGTTCTCGGCGGAGATCACCACGACGTCACCGGTCACCCCGCGGCCGCGCAGGTCGGACGTGATGGCGGCCAGCCGGCTCGCGGGCAGGTCCACCGGCGTCCCGGACGGGGCCGGCGCGATGGTGCGGTAGCGGGTCTGCTGCGGGCTCGGCGTGTGGTCCGCCGACGGCGAACCGGGAGCCGCCGGCGGCGTCATCGCACAGGCGCTGAGCAGGACCAGCGCGAGCAGGCAACCAAGGCGACGCATCTGGCAAGTCTAGGCACGCAGTCGCCGGCCCATCAGCCCCACCGAGTCCTTGCCGGAGTCGTAGGTCACGACGACCAGGTCACCGCGGACGGCCACCGTCCACAGGCTCCCGTCGCCGTCGGCCAGGACGGCCGGTCCGGGGATCTTCGACAGCGGCTTCAGTGCCCCTCGGGACGCCCGTGCCCGCATCTCGCGCCGGGCGGTCTCGGCCTGGTCGGGGCTGATTCCGGACGCCAGGCGCGGCCGGCTTCGCATCGGCCAGCAGCCAGGGCGCGATGGTGGAGCCGCGCGCCACCGAAGCGGTGGCCATCGCCATCGCGAACGGCGACAACCGCAGCGGACCCTCGTCGGCGGCGGCGCCGAACACGTCGATGCCCAGCCCGAAGCCGCCGGTCAGCCCGAGTGCCTTGATCGCCGCGGCGGAACCACCGGTGCTGGCCGCTGCACTGATCGGAGCGAAGTCGGCCGGGTAGACCCGCTGGGTGGTCGCCGTGGTGTCCCCCGGCTTGCTCGCCAGCGCCAGCACCGCACCGTCGGAGGGCCGGACGATGACCGCCGCGGCCCGTCCGGACGAACGGGTCAGCAGGGACTCGGCGCGGCGCTGCAGGCCGGCGTCCAGGGTGATCCGCAGCGGCTGGCCGGCCACCGCGGGCACCCGGAACAGCTCCCTGGGTACTTCGGGGTGGCCGTCCGGATAGGCCTGGACGACGAAGCCGGTGACACCCATCAGCAGCTGGTTGTGCGCCCGTTGCAGGCCGGTCAGGCCGACCAGGTCACCGGCCCGGACGGTGCCGTTCCCGGCCCGGATCGCGTCATCGGTGGCCTCCCCGACGGTGCCCAGCAACTGCCGTGCGAAGGTCGTGCTGCGGGCCAACGGCCGGACGGCGTCCAGGATCCGCACGCCCTCGACGCGACGGGCGGCGTCCAGCTTCCGCCACTCGTCCTGGCCCACCGCACGGATCACGGTGGCCTCCACGTAGGCCTTCGGGCCGTAGCTGGCCACCTTCGCGACGAAGCCGTCGACGTCGATGCCGACCGCCTCGGCCAGGGCCGCAGCCGACCGGGGCTGCGCGTCCGGCGCCACCAGCGTCTTGTCCAGGCCGATCCGGCGGGCGTCCTGGTTCCAGACCAGCCGCTCGTCGCCGGCCCCCACGATCTCGCCCCGCTCCGGCGCGGACCGGACGGCGCGCAGCCGGTCACCGGGCTCCAGCCCGGCGGCGATCAGGTCACGCTGCCAGACCCCGGTCCAGCCGTCCGGGCCGCGGACCAGACGCAGGAACGGTTCCTGGATCCACGCCTGTTTGCCCTCGTGGATCACCCATTCGGCACGCAGCCGGGCGGTCGCCTCGCGCTGGTCGTCGGTGAGTTGCACGCCGACCACACTGATCGCCGGCCGCAGGGTGCCCATGCCGCGCAGGGTGGCGCTCAGGTCGTCCACCTCGGCCGGACCGACGGTGCTGCCGAAGGAGCCGTCCTCGATGGTGCGCGCCGCGAGCGCGTCCGCGGCCCGCTGGGCGGCAGCCCTCACCGCCGGCACCGGGTCGGTGACGGTGCGCCAGATCAGAAAGCCCGCGGCACCGATGCCGAGGGTGAGCGCCCCGATCAGCCAGCCTCGCCAACGCCGGGTCAACGGGGTCACACTCATGGGCGCATGCTACCCACCCCACCTCACGGCGCGGGCGCCGCACCCGCGCTCCGCCGGAGCACCAGTTCGACCCCCAGCTGCACGTCGCGCGGTGTGGCGACTGCCGTCCGACACCACCGTGTGGCGGCGCCGCTGACGAGATCAGGGAAATCTCTCCGATCCGGTGTATCAGCCGGCGACCGGCCCGCTCATGGTGGTTGAAGTCGCGGATCCCGGAAGGTCGGGGGGCTGATCCGGCGGTGCGGCTTCTGTGGGGGAACGCATGGTGCGCGGCGCACCGGCAGGCTGGTTCGTTCGGGGGGACGGACCGCCGCCGGGCGTCGCGCACGGCGGCGTCCAGAGCCCAGTTGGTCGAGCGTGTCGAGATCCCCGTTAGTTTCGACGAGCTCAACCAGCGAGCTCCAGCCCGACTCGTGGACCGCGGTGATCTCCTCCCGGGTGAGGCCGGGACGCCGCGCGGCCAGCCCGACGAAGACCGACCGACTGGATCGGGCCGACCCGGCGCAGCAGCCCGGTGACGCCGTCCGGAACGGGGTCGGCGGGGAACTGGCGTGCCACGGTGCGTGCGGCCAACTCGTCCCAGGTCAGCCTTCCCGCAGCGTATGCCTACTGGCGCCCGATCACCGGCCCTACACTGCTTACGGAACCGCTGATCAATCATGTCCCGGCTGCGGCGCACCCGGCGGGCGATCCGCGACCCCCACCTCGTGCGCCGGATGACCCGATACCGCCACAAGAACTGGGAATCGCAGCTCATCCCGCCGAGCACGTCCTCGCTCGGAACAGCATTGATCAGCGCTTCCTCACACCAACGGCCGAAGGAGCATCGATGAAGATCGCCGTCCCCACCGAGGTCAAGAACAACGAGTACCGCGTCGCGATCACGCCGGTGGGCGTGCACGAGCTGACCCGGCGCGGACACCAGGTTTTCATCCAGTCCGGCGCCGGTCTCGGCTCGTCGATCACCGACGCCGAGTACGCCGATCAGGGCGCCACGATCCTGCCGGACGCCGACGCCACCTGGGCGGAAGCCGACATGGTGATGAAGGTGAAAGAGCCGGTGGCGTCCGAGTACGGTTACCTGCGCGGCGACCTGATGCTGTTCACCTATCTGCATCTGGCCGCGGACCGTGCCCTCACCGAACACCTGCTGAGCACCGGGACGACCTCACTCGCCTACGAGACGGTGCAACTGCCCAACGGCATGCTGCCGCTGCTCTACCCGATGTCGGAGGTGGCCGGCTGCCTGGCGCCGCAGGTGGGGGCGCACGCGATGATGAAAGCCCAGGGCGGACGCGGCGTGCTGATGGGCGCGGTCGGCGGCGTCCCGAACGCCAAGGTGGTGGTGCTCGGCGGCGGAGTGGCCGGTCAGAACGCGGCCAACATCGCCCTCGGCATGGGCGCCAACGTGACCGTGCTGGACACCGACCTGGAGAAGCTCCGGATGACCTTCTGGCGCTACGACAACCGGGTGCAGGGCATCATGTCGACCGCCCTCAGCGTGCGTGAGCAGGTGCTGGCCGCCGACCTGGTGATCGGCACCGTGCTGGTCCCCGGTGCCAGGGCGCCGAAGCTGGTCACCAACGCCATGGTGGCGCAGATGCGTCCCGGCTCGGTGCTGGTGGACGTCGCGATCGACCAGGGCGGCTGCTTCGAGGATTCCCACCCGACCACGCACGACGACCCGACCTTCACCGTGCACAACTCGATCTTCTACTGCGTGGCGAACATGCCCGGCGCCGTCCCCAACACCTCCACCTGGGCACTCACCAACGCCACCCTCCCCTACGCGGTGCAACTCGCCGGCAAGGGCTGGCGCCAGGCCTGCGTCGACTCGCCGCCGCTGGCCCTCGGCCTGAACACCGTCGCCGGCGCGATCACCTGCCCCGGCGTCTCCGCCGCCTTCGGCGATCTACCGACAACGCCCTTGCCCGACGTCCTCAACTGAGTCCGCACCATGCTTCCGGGGGAAGCGCCGCTCACACCTCCGCGCGGTGGAAGTTCTGGAAGCTCCGGGACGCGGTCGGCCCGCGCTGGTTCTGGTAGTGGGAGCCGTAGACGGCCGAACCGTACGGGTTCTCCGAGGGGCTGGTGAGCTGGAAGAAGGCCAGCTGGCCGATCTTCATGCCCGGCCAGAGCATGATCGGCAGAGTCGCCACGTTGGAGAGTTCCAAGGTGACGTGGCCGCTGAAGCCGGGGTCGACGAAGCCGGCGGTGGCGTGGGTGAGCAGCCCGAGGCGTCCGAGGCTCGACTTGCCCTCGACCCGGGCAGCCAGGTCGTCGGGCAGGGTGACGGTCTCGTAGGTGCTGCCCAGCACGAACTCGCCGGGGTGCAGCACGAAGCCCTCGTCGGGGTTCACCTCGACCAGCCGGGTCAGGTCGGGCTGGTCCTGCGCCGGGTCGATCACCGGGTACTTGTGGTTGTCGAACAGCCGGAAGTACTTGTCCAGCCGGACGTCGACGCTGCTGGGCTGGACCATCGCCGGATCCCAGGGGTCGAACTGCACGCGCCCCGCATCGATCTGGGCGCGAATGTCGCGGTCGGAGAGCAGCACGCCCTGAGGCTACCGCCTACAGTGGTGTCTTCGTCGCGACCGAGGAGGCACCGATGCCGGAATCAGATCCGAACGCCGACACCAAGGCCGCATTCAAGGCCGCTCTGGAACGCAAGCAGCAGAGCCAGCACTCCGGAGCCGACCACACCGATGCCGCCCGGGGCACGGCCAAGAACACCCATGCCCAGGGCGGCAAGCGGCAATTCCGCCGCAAGTCCGGCGGGTAGGTGACGGTCGGCTGGTCGAGTTCGTCGTCGGTCGAGCTTGTCGAAACCCTGGATGTTGGTTTCGACAAGCTCAACCAGCGAGAGCACTCGCTCAAACACTCGGGTCTCCGACGATGTAGAGCATCACCAGCTGCGCTTCAGCGTATTGAGCGGGTGACCTCCGGCGCGAACTCGTCGAGGTTGGTCTGGATCGACCACCGCGGCGAGCCGGCAGTTGTGCTTGAGGCACCTTCTTGAACCCCTTTGGAAGGTGTCCGAGAAGTCACGGCGCGCACACAAATAGTCCTGGATGGGCCGAGAATGCCACCCATTTCGCATTCAGATAGCAGTGATGAATGCGAGCGTCCGCACCGGACCTCCTCCCAGACGTCCCGATGGACCTGCTGCCGATCGTCATCGGTTAACCAGTCGGCATGAAATCACCGTGTCGGGCAGTTCGCCGCGTAAAGCGACCGCCTGACGCAACGCATCCTCGACGAGATCGGCCCGCAGGTGATCAGCGATAGCATGCCCCGAACACGGCGGCGTGGAGCAGCGGCCGCGGGATGGCCGAGGTGCAGGCCCAAGCCAATGGCGACGAGATCCTTGCCGGGTACTCGAGAGAGCGTTCCCGGTCAGCTCGATGTTGCCGACGATGTCCACCTTGAAGCTCCACTGCTACAGGAAAGATGTCCCACCGATCCCGTCGCCAACGTGGAGGCCTAGCGGTTTGGATCGTACCCGCGCCATTTGCCCGAATCGTTGAGGTAGTAGCAGTGGTTGGGATTGATGGTGGCACTCAACCCAGCCCACGAGTACGTCGTCCACGTTGGGGACCTGATCGATCGTTTGCCCGTTGCAGACGGATGCGCGTTGTCCATGTGCGTTGCTGCACCCGTGCAGTTGGTCGTCGCATAGGCATACCCGTCGGCATAAGGTGAACTGTTTACGGTGTCCCAGGTGACCTTGTAACCAGCAGCGAACGCCTCCGATGGCACAAGCGAAGCTGCCGCTGCGCCTGCCGTTACAATGGCTGCAACACGTGCGACTACCCTTCGATGCGAAGTCATACCAAGCCTCCTTCAGTAGGTTGACGGCGTTGGCCATTGTTGCACTCGGTAGGAATGAAGGCTAGAGGTCTAGGCAGATGACGAGTTACATGCGAGGCCTCGGTGTGAGAGTCCGCGCCGTCGGGTGCGTTTGGCTGCTGGGCTCAGTCGCTGTCTTCACTGGGTGCGTTGGTGGCCTTAACGTCGAACCATGGCCAACTAACACTCCTAAGACGCCCAGCCTGGCGCCGGCGGATCCAAGCGCGAGCGCCACCCCCACGACTCCACCTGAAGTTGAATTCCCTCCAGGACTCGAGAAAATCCACAAGGGGATATTCTACGCGGAGACACCCGGCGGGGCTTTGCGCATAGATACGAGTAAGCCGGACGTGCAATTTTTTACCACGCCACAGATGAACCAATTTCGCAGTTTCATTGCAGCAAGAGACTCGCTGATCGTCAAGCAAGTGGACGATGGTCAGGGATTCATCCTGCGCCGTGGGGTAGCTGCAGAGTTGCCTGATGAACTGGGTAGCGCCGGACGGCTCTACTCAGCCGGTGGAAATAACATTTGGGTCATCCCTGAGGAGTCAACCCATGGACAACGCCAAATCTCTCTCTTTGGAGTGCAAGCTGGAGGGGCGACTCTCAAACTCCGCGAGATCCTTCCAGACAGCTTCGGAATTCCATTCTCCGACAACTATGGCAGCCTGCTGTCGTGCAGCGAGGGAGGCACATGCGTCGTAACCTCAGCAACGTCAACACGTAAACTCCGCGGATGGCGTCCCCAGTGGGAACTGCTCGGCGTCGGCCCAGCCTCCTTCCTCGTGAAGTCGTGCGCGCATTGCGGCGTGACCATGCACAATCGAGGCGCCACACAGGCGAGTCTCGCCACGGCAAGAGGGCTACGCGCCATCAACAGGCTAATCGCAGTCTACGACGATTCAGCCGATGGCCTCGTGTCACCCTCGGGCAAATACATCGCCTTGAGTGTTGCCATGAAAGACCCCCAACGCAATCTTCGCCTCGCTCTGATTGATCTCACGACCGGCAAGACGTCATTGATACCTGGGTCCCTGACACGGGTTGACGCCAACGGTCAGTTCGCGTGGCTCGACGGTGGCACGCTTCTGGCTGTCGCTGACCAGAAACTGTGCGTTGTTCAACGCGCGAACCGCTAAGGTAGCCACTTGGCGCGGACAAACCATAGACAGAATCAGTGTGGTATCCTAGTGAGGTCGACCCCAAATCCGGACAGGTGGTTGTATGGTTCGGGCGGCCCTCGGAGCCGTCTGGGGGGCCCGTCGCGAAAGTGATGTTCGTACTCTAGCGGGCTGATGTCGCCGATCGCGGAGTGGCGTCGGCGTGCGTTGTAGAACCCGTCGATCCGGCGTAGGCACCGCGACGGGGCGTAGGCACCGCGACGGGCTTGCCGGGAGTGATCCAGCGGCGCTTCCGGCGGGTGCACCGATCCGATCCCGCTCCAACTGGGCCCACCGACCCAACACTTGCGCACCCACATTGATCTCGTCCGCGACCGTCACCATCGTCCGACCGGTATCCATCACCAGTGCGCACCTCCCGCCGATGCTCCGGCGTATAGCTCTTCGGCCTCACCATTCCCATTGAGGACATCTTCTCCGGCGGTCCTGACAGGGGTACGCACCGGACGGCGTCCGCCGTACGAGGTCAGCCTCAGGAGAATCAACGATCGGTCCGTCTTCTTGGGTTCATTGGGGTGTCCCCTTCCGTGAACCGAACCCAGGTGGGTGCGAATTTGTTCGCCGCGAATGCCGCCAGCCGGGCGCCCCGGATGCTCTCGCCGAGAGCGCCCGCGCAGCCTCAGCCGCCGGGTCAGGTGGGCGTCCGCGGGCCCGATTCCCACAAACCCCATTTTCACACACCCACTCCCGCCATCGCCGAGAATCGTCTGCACGCCCTGCCAACACCTCAAGAAGAGCACATGAAGCGATGACGAGCCGGGGGGCAGGAGTCGGGCGGCAACGCTGCCGCCAAGACCCAAGAAGGAGTCCACAGTGTCCGTTCAGACTAACCCCGACACCGTTATCACATCCCCCACCAGCGGCGGGCGCAAAGGGGGGCCGCTCATTCCACAACACGTCGCCGCCGTGCTCAGCCAAGGCACCTTTAGCATCGTGCCCGAAGGCGACATCCCGGCCCACCACCCGGACGTCGCCTCGATGTGGCGCAAGATGGCGGAGTTGGCCGATGCCAATGGCTTCTGCGCTGAATATGAGCGGCTGTGTGACACGCTCGGCGCCCCGTCTCGCCCGCACGACTACCTCGTCGGCGAACCAGGAGAGGAACGCCTCGTCCGCGCCACATCCGCCGGCGAAGCTCAGCGGATCGCCGACCTGAAAATCGACCTGACCTGACCTGACCTGAACGAAGCGGCGGTCACCCACAATCGGGTGACCGCCACTTCGTCATGTCTCTAGGAACCTCTCATCCGGGCACCGTGACAAAACGCGGATGATTCTTGTTCATGGCGGGAAAGACGCCCTCAGCGGTTCCACTGACAACGACCATCAGGGCGATCGCTGCCTCAGACGTTCGGGTCTCCCACCACGTACAGCATCACCACTTTGGCGCGGCGGTTCTCCAGCCGGGTAACCGCCGGGGAGAACGTCTCGAGGTTGGTCTGATCGACCACCCCGGCCAGGCGCCAGTTGTCGTCGCGCACCCGCCGGAACGCGCGCCGGAAGGTGGCAGAGAAGTTGACGTGCTTCTTCAGGTAGTCCTGGATGTGCTTCGGTACCGGGACGTGCGGCGGGACCGGGGACTCGCCCAACTCGGCGGCCTTCGCGTCCGCAACGGCCGTGAGGAAGGCGAGCGCCCACGATTGACCGGGTGCCGGATTCTTCCGCTGCTGCTTCGGCACCGCCGTGTTCGCCTCCTTCCATGCGGCCCGGTAGACCTTTTGCCGGTCGATGTCGGTTGACCAGTCGTTCCATTGCAGGACGAACTGGGTGGTTTCGTCGGCGTCGGCGTAGTTCTCTAACTTCGGCTTAGGCATGGGGGGCCTCCTTGTGTGTGAACCGAACCCAACTGGGTGCGAACCGGTGGGCCACTGCTGTCGCCGTCCGCGCATGCGAGGCGACCTCCTCGGGCCTTCCGCACAGCCGGAGCAACCTGGCCAGGTGAGTGTCGGCGGGCCCGATCCCGGCCGAGTTGCCGATCGGCAGCCACCCGCCCGTCTGGGTGGCCAACACGGTGATGAGCTCGTCGGCGAGCCGCGCCGATGGGACGGACGTCCCCAGTGCCGCCACGATCAGGCCGGCCGCGACGCCGCCGCGGAAGGTGTGACTGACGCCCTCCCAGAGTTGTTCCAGATAGTCCGGCGCGGGCGGGCCACCGGCGGCCACGGCGATCGCGGCGCCGCCGATCTGATACAGCGGGTCGAAGCCGGACATGTCGTCATCCAGGCCCTCGAAGGCGGGCGCGAGATCGGCCAGCCTGCCGTCCCGGACGGCGTCGCTCAGCGCTCGCTCGTGTGCGGCGACCGCGACGGTCTCGGGATCCACCCCGGCCTGGAGTTCCCGTGCCGCGGCGGCATGGCGTTCGGCGACGCTATGGCGTCCGGTGAGGCCGGCGAGCAACTCGGCCTGCAGGGTCGCCGACCAGCGATCGAGCACCGAGCCCGCCGCCTCGGCGCGACGCGCGTAGTCGTGGGCGGCGGCAGCGGCGCCGAGCCGGTCGGCGATCTCGATGTGCGCCGCCACGACCAGCCGGAGCGCCTCCAGTTCCGCCTCCACGCTGCCCGCCCGAGCAGCCGCGATCGCCACTCGCTGGGCGAGTTCGAGGCGACGTCGGGGCGGTTGCCGACGCGCCCAGGTCAGCGAGTGCAACGCCAGCAGGGCGTTCAGGGCGATCCCCGGGTCGGGGTCGGACGCCCGCTGGAGCAACTCGGGCTCGACGTCGCCGAGTCTGGCCAGCATGGTGGCGTCGCCGGCCAGCCCGGCCCGCAGATACCCCTCGATCAGCCGGACGTGCAGCGCGGTCTCGTCGGCCGGCAGCCAATCCAGCGCCTCTCCGATCAGCAGCTGCGCGCGTCGCGCGTCGGCGCCGAGCGGCACCCAGGGGCTGGCCGCCGCGAGCGCGGCCTGGGCGAACAGGTTCGGTTCGCCCGCACGGCGGGCGATGGTGGCGAACTCCTCGGCCTGGCCCATGGCCCGTTCGATCCGACCACCCAGGGTCAGCGCCGTGGTGCCGTCCAGCGCCCAGGGCAACCAGGCGGACGGGGCGATCCGGGCGCGTCGAGCCAGTTCCACCGCCTCGGCGTAACGGTCGGCGGCCGCCAGCGGCGCCCCGGCGGCCAGCAGTCCGGCTGCCTCGGCCGCGGTGTATTCGGCGGCCTTCGTGGGCTCGTCGGCGAGTTGCCGGGCGTGATGGGCGATCCGTGGGACGTCCGGATCGGGCCGGGCCGCCAGCAATTCGATCATCCGGTGCTGCGCCGCGGGGGCCGCCCCCGGCCGGCCGAGCGCCGCCCGGAAGCCGGCGTGCCGGAAGCCGATGCCGCGCGGCGACTCGATCAGCAGCCCCGCCGCCAGCGCCCCCTCGGCCAGCGCGGCGGCGTCCGCGCCCGACAATCCCAACGCCTGGCGCAGCAGCGGCAGATCGAGCTCGGCGGGCGTGTCCAGCGCCGCCAGGGCGAGCAGTTCGGCGCACCCGTCCGGCAGCCCGACCAGGCTGCGCCGGACGAACTCCTCCAGGCTGGCCGGTGCGTCGGCCCAGCCGCCGGTCGCCTCGGCCTCACGGGCCAGCGCCGCGAGCAGGAAGGGATCGCCGCCCGCCGAGGCCACCGCCTTCTCGATCAGCGTGTCCCGCTCGGGATTCGTGGCCGAGACCAGGGACGCCGCCAACGCGCGGGCGGACGCGTCGTCCAAGGGCTGCACCTCGAGGGCCACGCAGTCGGTGGCGGCGATCCAGCCGTCGCCGAGCAGCGGGTGCTCCGCCAGCGGACGCGACCGGCCGCCGGTCACGATCGGGCAGATCCCCGGGAAGCGGGCCAGGGCCAGCAGCAGTTCGAGGGTGTCGGGAACCAGTCCGTCCACGTCGTCGACGATCAGCACCCGCCCCGGACGACACAATTCGCCGGCCAGCGCGGTGGCCCGGTCACCGGTGGAGCGACCGGGCAGCACGACGCCGAGCGCCTCGGCCAGCCCGGCGACGGCCGCCGCCCCGGACGGCAGCAGCACCGCGCCCGGCACGGCCCGGGCGAGGTGGTTCAGCACCGTGCTGACCCCGATGCCCGGACGCCCGCCGAGCGCGATCAGCGCCGGCGGTCGCGGGGCGGCGAGCAGCCGGGTGACCGCGTTGACCAGGTGTTGCCGTCCGATCGGCGCCTGCGGTGCAGCAACCGTGACGTTGACCGGTGGGTCGAGCCGGCGATCCTGGTTGAGCAGGTCGCTTTCCAGCCTGCGGAAGGCGCGTCCGGCGTCCAGGCCGTAGTCGTCGGAGAACCGCTCGATGAAGGCGCGGCACTCGTCCAGCGCCGCGACCTGGTCGCCGTTGCGGTACAGCGCGAGCACCAGGCTGGACGCCAGCGCCTCCGATTCCGGCAGTTCGGCGCACCAGCGCCGCAGGTCGGCGATGACGGCCGCGTGCCGGCCGGAGGCCAGTTCGACCTCGGCCAGCTCGACCAGCAGCTCGGCGCGGCGGCTCTCCAGGTAGCTACGGGTCACGTCGATCGACTCGATTCCGTCGATCGCGCCGAACGGCGTCCCCCGCCATTCGGCGAGCGCCTCGCGCAGCAACACCCCGGCCGAGCGCGGATCCCGCTCGGTCAGCTCGCGGCCCCGGCGCAACGCGTCGTCGAAGCGCTGCGCGTCCAGCTCTTCGGGTTCGACGATCAGCCGGTACGATCCGGCGGCAGAGACCAGCCGGGAGACGTCCTGGCGCCGCATCGCGGCCCGCAGCCGGTCGATATGCACCCGGATCGCGGTGGACGCGGTGCGCGGCGGCGCGCCCCGCCAGACACGGTCGATCAGCGCGTCCAGGCTGACCGGGCGGTTGTGATCGGCCAGCAGAACCGCGAGCACCGTCGCTTCCATCGGTCGCAATCGCTGCGGTTCGGCATCCACCGTCACGCCGACCGGGCCCAGCACACGGAAGTTGACCGCTGCCATGGGGCCTCCAGGGGGTGTGAAAACCTAGCCAGCACCCTAGGGCATCCGCCCGGCGATCACCCCCTGTCCTATCCATGGCTCCAGCGTGGTCGCGGCAGATAAACCGTCCGTAAATCGCCGGCCAATGAAAGCCAGGCTGATCGCTGGTCGGGCGAGGGAAACGCTGGTTTTCGTTGGTCGAGCTTGTCGAGACCTCGGACAACTCTGGTGCTGGGCAAGGTTTCGACAAGCTCAACCAGCGACTAGGCCGGCAGCCGGGTCGGGCGTCCCATCCGGTTCCACAGGTAGATCGCAGCCACCAGCGCCGCCAGCCCGGTGGCGATGGCACCGACCAGCAGCGTCCAGCGCGGCCCCCAGGCGTCGCCGACCCAGCCGATCAGCGGGGCGCCGAGCGGCGTCCCGCCGGTGAAGATCGCCATGTAGAGGCTCATCACCCGGCCGCGCATCTCCGGTGCGGTGGTCAGCTGCACCGTGGTGTTCGCGGCCGTCATCACGGTCAGCGAGGTGAGCCCGGTCGGCACCAGCAGGACGGTGTAGACCCAGTAGCTCGGCGCCAGCGCGAGCGCGGTGGTGACCACCGCGAAGGCGGCCAACCCGCCCACCACCAGACGCAATCGCGGACGCCGGCGGCGCGCCGCCAGCAGCGCCGCGGCCAACGTGCCGGACGCCATCACCGAGCCGAGCAGCCCGTACCCTTCGGGGCCGACCCCGAACACCTTGGTGGCCATCAGGGCGTTGGTGATCTGGAAGTTCAGCCCGAAGGTGCCCAGCATGAAGATGCAGAACAGCACCAGTTGCAGGTCGGGACGGCGCGCGACATAGGCGATGCCCTCGCGGATCGCTCCGCGTCCGCGCCGCACCGGGGCAGGGTGCAGTTCGTCGGTGCGCATCAGAAACAGCCCGAGCAGGACGGCGACGAAGCTGACCGTGTTGACGGCGAACACCGGCCAGATGCCGACCCAGGCAATCATCAGCCCCGCGATCGCAGGTCCGAGCAGCCGGGCGCCGTTGAACGAGGCGCTGTTCAGCCCGACCGCATTGCCGAGCAGGTGATCGGGCACCACTTCCGAGACGAACGCCTGCCGGGCCGGGGCGTCGAAGCCCCACAGCACGCCGGCGACGGTGGCGCTGAGGTAGACGTGCCACAGCTGCACCGCCCCGGACGCCACCAGTGCGGTCAGCAGGGCAAACACCAGCGCGGTCCCGGACTGGGTGATCATCATGATCCGGCGTTTCCCGAACCGGTCGGCGACCGCCCCGGCGATCGGCGAGACCAGGACGCCGGGGGCGAACTGCAGCGCGGTGATGTAGCCCAGATTGGTCGCCGAATGGTCGGTGAGCTGGGTGAGCACCAGCCAGTCCTGGGCGACCCGAGCCATCCAGGTGCCGACGTTGGAGGTGAGCGAACCGAGGAAGAGCAGGCGATAGTTGAACACCGCCAGCGAGGCGAAGGTGCGAATCGGTTCCAGCGGTTCGCCGGCATCACCCTCAGTCATCGGCGCCATGCTATGCGCCGCCGGCACGACTGCCAGTGGTGAGGAGTCGAACCCCCGGACAACTCCTCACCACCGACGTCTCCCGTGCGTCTCGCAAGCCCCCCGATCCGCGTCCTCCCTGACGCGCCCGCTGCGTCGCCTCCAGGATTGGTACCACCTTGTCGCCCGGCCATAAACCAGCCGTAAACGGCCTCCCTTGACAGCCGTGCCCACTGACCCGAGTCCCTGGGTCAGATCGACGCGTTCCGGGCGGCCTGACACCGCCGGACGCCCGGACGGGTGGTCGCCCCCGCCGTCCCCACCGCCTAGCCTGGGGACGACAGGTGGGCATCCGTCCGCCGATTCCGAACAGAAGGAGCAGCTTGATGGCAACGCAGAGCACCGCGCAGGCGCACTGGGAGGGCAGCCTGATCGAGGGCGCCGGCAGCGTCGACCTGGTGACGTCCGGCGTCGCGCACTTCGACCTGAAGTGGGCGAAGCGCGCCGAGGCGGGCGAGGGCACCACCAACCCCGAAGAGCTGATCGCGGCCGCCCACGCGGCCTGCTACTCGATGGCCCTGTCGCACGCCCTGGCCGGCAACGGCACCCCGGCCGAGTCGGTCGACACCAGGGCCGTCGTCGGCTTCCAGCCAGGGGTCGGCATCACCGGCAGCGACCTCACCGTGGTCGCCAAGGTGCCCGGCCTGACCGAGGATGAGTTCCTGAAGTTCGCCCAGGACGCCAAGACCGGCTGCCCGGTCTCCGGTGCGCTGGCCAGCATCCCGATCTCGCTGAACGCGACGTTCGTCTCCTGACGCATTCACTGTCGGCTCCGCTCCCGGTTGCGCCATGATGGCGCCATGACGATCATGCCGGGGGCGGAGCCGATCAGCGTTGACGGCTCGGACGTCGGGGTGGTGCTGTGTCACGGCTACCCGTCCACGCCGCAATCGATGCGCGGCTGGGCCGAGCATCTCGCGGCCGCCGGCTATTCGGTGCGGGTGCCGCTACTGCCCGGCATGGGCACGCATTGGAAGGACCTCAACGCCACCGTCTGGCAGGACTGGTACGGCGCCATCGATCTCGCCCACCAGCAGCTGTCCCGGCACTGCTCGACCGTTTTCGCCGCGGGATTGTCGATGGGGGGCCTGCTGGCCACCAAGCTCGCCGAAGACAAGCCCGATCTGGCCGGCCTGGTCGTGGTGAACCCGATCTACGCGCACACCAACCCGGCACTGAAGGTGCTGCCGCTGCTGCGTCACTTCGTGCCCGCGCTGGGCGGCCTCGCCGGCGACATCAAGAAGCCCGGCGTCGTCGAACTGGCCTACGACTGCAACCCGCTGCAGGCGATGTACAGCCAGACCAGGCTGTGGACGATCGTCGTCGAGGACCTGCCGCAACTGCGCCTGCCGGTGCTGCTGTTCACCTCACGCACCGACCATGTGATTCCGCCCATCTCGTGGCAGACCTTCCTGAAACGCGTCGGCTCGGACGACGTCACCCAGGTGATGCTGGAGAACTCTTACCACGTCGCCACCATGGACAACGATGCTGAGCTGATCTTCGACGGCTCGGTGCGGTTCATCGAGAGGTTGACGCCGGGTCTCAGGGCGTGACGATGGCGAAGTCGGGGTCCGTCTTCGTCGAGCACCGCCATCAGCCCTCCCAGCGTGCCCAGCGTGCCGCGGTGGGCGTCCTCGAAGTCCTGCCGGACGTCAACCGCGTCCCACGCGTTCGTCAACTCACCCGGAACTCGATGACCACCCGGCGGTTCTTGGCCCGGTTCTCGGTGCTGTTGTTGGGGTAGGCAGGTGCGCTCTCACCACGTCCGGTCACCGTGATGCGGCCGGCCGCTATTCCCTTCGTGACGAGGTAGTCCGCCACGGCCTGCGCCCGGGCCTCGGACAGGCGCTGATTGGCGGCCTGGTCGCCGGTGTCATCGGTGTGGCCCTCGACCCGAACCTTGCCGGTGAAGCCCTTCGCGCGGGCGTCGGCGAGGATGGCGTCCAGCGACTTCGCGGCCGACCGGCGCAACACCGACTTGTTGTACTCGAACAGGACGGCCTCGGGTGCGGTGTAGGCAGCTGCCGTCCTGCCCCCCACGGCGCTGACGTCCTTGGTGATCCGGCGGCCCGGCAGCGTCGCCCCCTTGAGGGTTGCGCCTGGCAGGGTGACGCCGGGAACTGTCAGGCCCGGAATGGTGACCGCCTGCAGCGATCCGCCGGCCCGCCGGTAGGACCCACGCCGGTAAGCGGCGCGCTGGAAGGCAGCGCGGCGGAAGATGGCACGGCGGTAGACGGCCCGCACATACTCGCCCGACGTCTCCACCTGACAGCTCTGCTCGACGCTCGCCGCCGGGGCGACGACTGCGTCCGCCTCCAACGGTGCGACGGTGACCGTGTCACCCTGACCGTCGGGATAGCTGAACCCCTCAATGCGGTAGCCGGGGATCCAGCCCGCGGAGATCGTCGCCGCCGGCAGGCAGCCGGCGGGTGCGTCGAACGTGACCAGGCAACCGCTCTCGGCCGTGGTGGCCGGCCGGTCGGTCGCGGGCACGTCGAGGGCCGCGACACCCGGCCAGGTCAGGGCGGGAATGGTGACGTCGGGGAGGTGCTCGACCGTCTTGCCCGGGCCTGCTGCGCACAGCGCCTGGACCTCGGCGACGACGGCCGGGTCCACGCCGTAGCTGGCCGCCTCCCCCGATCCGGCCGCGGCGGCGCTCGGACTGCCGGGCGCGCCGCTCGGCTCGCTTGACGCGCTCGGCGCGGGCGACGTGCCCGGCGCGCTCGGCGCGGGCAGCGTGCCCGGCGCCGGAGACTCGGTGCAGCCGGCCATCAGGACGACCGCTGCCAGCGCCGACACCACCAGCGGCCGACGATGGGCGCGGACGAACGTGCGCACGAGGGACCTCCCAGGAAGCGAAAGCGTCATGATAGTGCCCGGCGCACCGTTGACCGTCCCCGAGAGCGACAGTCCTGCGTGCTGAGAACCTCAGATGCGCCGCGCGATCCGACCCGCCGAAGAGAGGATCCCCCTCACCTGGGGGTCTGGCCTTGGTGCGCCTTCCTGTCCGTCACTAGCATGCGGATCAGACACCCCCGAAGAAGGACCCGTTGGACAGGAAAGCCCTCGGCGACGCCTCGCACCAGTTGCGCGCGTTGTTGCTCGATCCGCAGTACGCATGCCGTTGGCAGGCCCATATCGGTCGCCGCCAAGCGCACGCGTTGCACCAGAGCGGCATCTGCCAGGTGATCGCCGACTACCTGTGGGCCAACGACCTGCATCCCGCCGACGACGAGGCACTGCCGCGCAAGCTCAAGGACCGGGTGCATCGCGCACTGGCCGGCAGTTCACTGAGCCTGGCCACCCTGCGCTGGTTCATCGAGGCGTTCGACATGTCGCCCGAGGACGCGGCCCGGCTGCTGCGGCTCGCCGGGTCGGTCGACACCGGCGACGCAGTGATCGGACGGGCCGTCGTCCGGCCCGGCGTGCTGCCGCCACACCGGCATCGCACCCTCTCACTCCAGGATCACCACCTGATCGGGCCGGACGGGCTGCCCGCGTCCCACCGCACCGTCCAGACGATCAGCGCCGAGGAGCCGCTGGACCGCTACCCCTGTGTCTTCGACACCGACGCGGCCTGCATCCGCGTCGTCCGTGGTGGGCATTGCGGTGAACCGTACGCCTTGGGTGAGGGTCTGTATGCGGTCGACCTCGTGCTCGACGAGCCGCTGCGAGACGGCCGGACCACACAGATCGAATACGAGACCACCTTCTGGTATCGGACGCCGCCGCAGCCCGAGTTCCGGCGCGCTGCCGCTCACCAGTTGGCCGACGTCGACCTGCGGGTGCAGTTTCACCCGCTCCGCCTGCCCCGGCTGGTCTGGCGCAGCGAGTGGCCCGCGCTGGACGCCGCACCGACCCGGTCGGCGCTCGTCGAACTGGACGCCGAGAAGGCGGTCCGGTGCCACTACCGCGCCCTGGAGCACACCGTGGTCGGCTTCCGCTGGGAGTTCGACCGGCCCCACCGCTGACGCCGGGCCCTTCGCCTGATCAGACCCAGCGTCCGATCAGACCCAGCGTCCGGTCAGGAAGCCGCGCAACTCGAAGGCCGGGAAGTCCTTGCCGTAGCCGCTGCCGGGGTTGAGCAGCACGCTCAGCTCGTTGCGTACCGCCCAATCGAACAGCGGACGGGCCGGCTCGGGCCGTACCTCCCAGCCCGGCGCGGGCAGCATCAGGTCGTTGGTGAACGTCTCGAAACGGTCCGGGTGGCTGAACACGCAGACCCCCCGAACGCCCAGCGGCGAGAGCACCAGCGGCTGGAAGCCGTGCGGCTCCCGGTGCCCCAGGACGCCGAGCGTCACCTCCATCAGGTCGCTGGCGAACGCCCGGTACGCCACCCGGTCCGTCGGGTTGTCGAAGGCGCGCGCCAATCGCAGCTCAAGCGGGGTGTGCGGCCGGAAACCGGTCACCGGACGCCGTCCGGCAGCCAGTCGCGGCCGAGCACCGTCTCGGTCCGGTCGGCCAGCACGACCTCGATCCGCTCGGCGTAGTTGCGCGGCATCGCCGGCAACTCGTCCACGCCGAAGAACCGGGCCTCGGACGCTTCGCCGTCGCCGGGCACCGGGTCACCGGAGAGCCAGCGGCAGCGGAAGGTGTGGTCGATGTACTGGGTCACGTCGCCGTTGGCGTAGACCACCGGTTCGGTGACGTTGAGCCAGGCCAGCCGCTCCACCGCGACCTCGACGCTGGCCTCCTCGGCCGCCTCGCGAATCGCGGCGACATGAGGATCCTCGCCCGGATCGACGATGCCGCACACCGGCGACCAGGCCCCGTCGTCGCTACGCCGCACCAGCAGCACCTCGGTGCCGGCGGCACCGTCGCGCAGGATCACCGCCGTCGCTCCGGACAGCCACAACATGGCGTGGCCCACTTTGGCTCGCAGATCGAGAATGAAGTCGGGTACCGGCACCCGGTCAGATTAGTGGAGGGCGGGTCTCGGTAGGGTGGCCGGGTGACTCCGTCGTCCCCGGTCTCGGTGTGCTACCGGCACCCCGACCGCGCGACCCTGATCGGCTGTCAGCGCTGCCGGCGTCCGATCTGCCCGGAATGCATGGTGACCGCGCCGGTGGGCATGCAATGCCCCGAATGCGTGCGGGAAGGCATGCGAGCAACCCGCACCGGAGTCGGACCACGGGGCGGGCGAGCGTCTGCCGATCCGCGCCGCACCTCCCTGGTGCTGATCGGCCTGAACCTCGCCGTCTTCGTGGCCATCGTGGCCACCGGCGGCTGGGACAGCGTGTGGGTCAACCGGTTGGGGATCAGCCCCCAGGGCATGTGCCTGCTCACCGACGGTAGCGGCAACTACTACCCGGATGTCCCACCCGCCCAATGCGCGACCCTGGTCAACGCCGGCTGGGTGAACGGGGTGGCCACCGGCGCCTGGTGGCAGGTGCTGACCAGTGCCTTCACGCATGCCGAACTCCTTCATCTGGCCAGCAATCTGCTTGCCCTGTGGTTCCTCGGACCGCCGCTGGAGCAGGTGCTGGGCCGGGTGCGTTTCCTGGCCGTCTACGGCATCAGCGCACTGACCGCGTCCGCGGCGGTGATGTGGCTGAGCGCACCCGACTCGGTCGCGGTGGGCGCCTCGGGAGCGATCTTCGGCATGCTCGGCGCCCTGCTGCTGTTGGCGAAGCGGTTCGGCGGCAACTACCAGATGATCGCCATCTTCCTGGCGCTCAACATCGTGATCACCGTCATGGGCGGCAGCTACATTTCCTGGCAGGCCCATCTGGGCGGGCTGATCGGCGGGCTCGCGTCCGCTGCGGTGCTGATCTGGGCGCCGCGCGAACGGCGTCCGCTCTGGCAGCTGACCGGGCTGCTGGCGCTCACCGCCGCCACGCTCGTCGCCATCGCCTGGCGAGCGATAATGCTGGCGTGATCGACACAAGCATCCGGGTGGACGAGCTGGCGGACCTGCTGCGCGGACGCCGCTGGACGGCGCTGACCGGGGCCGGGATCAGCACCGACTCGGGCATCCCCGACTATCGCGGTGCCGGGTCGCGTCCGACCAGCCCCATTCAGTACGACGACTTCCTGCGCTCCGACGACGTCCGGCGCCGCTACTGGGCGCGCTCCCTGCTCGGTTTCCGCAGCTTCGGCCGGGCACGTCCGAACGCCGGGCACCGGGCACTTGCCGCGCTCACCCGGCACGGCCTGGGCACGGTGATCACCCAGAACGTCAACGGCCTGCACACCGCTGGCGGCAGCCCCGACGTCCTCGAACTGCACGGACGGATCGACCGGGTGATCTGCCTGGACTGCGGCGCACTCTCCTCCCGGACGGCGCTGCAGCGTCGGCTCGAGGCGGCCAACCCAGGCCTGCCCGGCAGCCTGGACGCCGGCCGGGCCGAGATGGACGACGGACGGTTGCGTCCCGACGGCGACGCCGTGGTCGACGACTGGGGCGATTTCGTCGTGCTGCCCTGCGACGTGTGCGGTGGCGTGCTCAAGCCGGACGTGGTGTTCTTCGGCGAGTCCGTCCCCCGCCCGCGGGTGGCCGATGCCTATGCCGCGGTGGATGCCGCCGACGTTCTGCTGGTGGCCGGCTCGTCGCTGACCGTGATGTCGGGGCTGCGCTTCGTCCGGCACGCCGCCCGCACCGGCACCCCGGTCGCCATCGTCAATCGCGGAACCACGAGGGGTGACGAGCTGGCCACGGTCCGGCTGGACGCCGGCTGCTCCGAGAGCCTGTCCGACCTTGTGAGCGCGCTGTGAGTCTTTGGTTGAGCGTGCAACGACCGGCGCGCGTGCCGTAGTCTGGCGGGAAACATTCGGCCGGACGGGAAGGGAGGCTGTGGGCAATCCATTGGCTGCTGAACGCGCCCGGACGAAACCGATCGCCGGCCTGATCTCGGGCTTGGGCCTGCTGGTCACCGGCGCCGGACTCGTGCTGCGCCGGGCCCGGCTGTTCGGCCTCGGGCTGATCCCGCCGCTGATCACCACGGTGCTTTTCCTGGTGCTCTTCGCCACCGCCAGCTTCCTGTCGCAGCGGATCGCCGTCTGGCTGACCCCGTTCGCCGAGGGCTGGACCGGGGTCGAGACCTTGCGCGCCTTCGTCGCCGTCCTGGTCGTCGCGCTCAGCGGCGTGCTGCTGGTGCTGCTGTTCACCGTCACCACCCTCGCCCTGGGCGCCCCGCTGTACGACCGGATCTCCGAAGAGATCGACGCCCACGCCGGCAGCTATCCGAGCGCACCCGCCGAGCGGCCGCTGCAGGCGATCTGGTCCACCCTCGTCCATCTGGTCAAGGTGATCCTGATCAGCCTTCCGGTCGGCGCGCTGATGCTGCTGGTCGGCCTGATCCCGGGCGTCGGCGGTTTTCTTGCCGCGACCGGGTCGGCACTGTTCGGCGGCTGGATGATCACCCTGGAAATGACCGGGTCGGCGGCCGGACGCCGCGGCCTGCGCGGCATGGCGGAACGGCACCGGTTGCTGTGCCGCGATCCGTGGCCGGTGCTGGGCTTCGGGGTGCCGGCCTTCCTGCTGCTGTCGGTGCCCGTGGTGGCGCTGCTGGTATTCCCGATCGCCACCGCCGCCGGCACCCTGCTCACCCGCAGGCTTGTCGCGCGCTGACGAAAGCCGCCACACAGGCCTCGCCGTCGGCGCTGCTTGTGCGCCGCCGACACGCTGCACCCCGATCCGGGCCTTCCCGCGCGGAACCACCGGGAAGCTGAAGGCGATCACGTAGACCCCCGTCGGCGAGCATGGGCTCGGCGATCCGGCCCGGGCCGCTTTGCTGAGCCGGATGCCGTCGACGAGCGAGGCGTGGTTCAGCTCGTCGGAAATGATCGCGCCGGCCTCGCAGAACAGCGCTCGAAGAAGCCGCCGTTGGCGTCGAAGCAGGACGAGTAGAGGGTGGCGGCGTCGGTGGCGATGTGCGCCGACTGCGGTGTGCCGCCGGGCCATACCGGTGGAACAGCCGCGCTACAACCGGCGTTCGGGTTCGCTCGGCGTTCGCCCGGACCAGTGTGGACTGTGTGCTGTGGACGCGGCCCCGGCGGGCGGGACGGCCAGTTCGCCGGCCACCGCCTCCATGCTGGGCAGCCGACCGGCTTCCCGCGCAGCCCTCCGACGGGCAGCTCGGCGCCGCCGTGCGGCGGCCTGCAATGCGAAAGTACCGCTCAGCACCACCAGCCCGGCGAACGAGGCGAGGATCATCCACAAGGGATTCATCGCGCTCCTTTCACCCGACCGGCCAGCCCGCCGAAGGTCAAGTAAACCAGCATTCCCGGCATATTGCCGAAGCGGCCCGAGCATGCAGGAAGGAACTATTAAAGCTTAGTTCAACTAGGTGAAATATCACCTAAATGCGTGGGTAGAAAACCCCGAAGTCACCGCGAATTCATGCTATTCACAACTGCCGATAGTTGCCACGCAGATAGCCGACGGGACCGACCGTCTCATCGATCTCGACAGACTCGACGACGCCGCGGACCAGCATCGACCACCCGGCTTCGACCGGGTCGCCGAGCAGCCGCGCACCCAGCCAGCCGGGGGACTCCTTCAACACCGGCCCCCAGGTGGTATCGCGCCAATGCGCCATCCGGAACGGGCCACCGGGGGCCGGCGCCAGGCCGGCCATCGCATCGGCGAGCATTCGATCGCCGTAGGACAGCAGGCTGACCGCCCAGCGCCGTCCTTCGACGAGCGCGGGGAAGAGTTCCGAGTCGGGATCGATCAACCCGATCACCTCGCCGGGCTCGCCGTCTGCGACCACCATGGAGGACACTGTCAGCCCGCTCGGCCCGGCGTCGCCAGGTGCCGCCCACACCGTCACCGGTGCGGGCAGCCGGCCCCGGAACCGTCGTAGCGGACGCCGCGGCGCACCCCCCGCGAACGGGTGGGTGTCGTGGATGGTCACCGGGCCAGTCTGTCAGCGCTCGGGCGTCGTGCTGCCGCTGTCCGTGGGAACCTTGGCGGCCTCGGACGCGGTGGCACTCGGCGTCGGCGTGGCGTCGGGGACTTCGGTCTCGGCGGACGGCGTCGGCGTGGGCGTCGGCGTGGGCGTTGCTGTCGGGGTCGCAGTCGCACTGGACGTCGCGCTCGACGCGGGCTGGCTGGTGCTCGCGGACGCCGAGGGCTTCGAGACGGCGCGCCGGTTGCTCACCTGGCTGATGGTCGTCCCCTTCTGGCCGTCCAGCGTCTTGCCGGTGCCGAACTCCCAGCCGGTGACGATGCCCATCGCCACCACGAAAGTCACCGCGGCGGTGCCAAGCATGCCGCCGAACACCGCCCAGGGCCGGCGCGAGCTCCGCCGGCGGGGCGCGGACGACTTCGTGGGCCGCTCGGCCTCGTCGCGCTCGAACGCCTCGTCCGGAATGTTCCCCACGGCGGGGTGGCCGTCGGCGTCCCGCAGGACGATCTTCTTCACCCCTTCGCGGGTGTGCTCCAGGCCCTTGGTGTAGAGGGTGCTGGCGAAGGCGGCCAGCACGCTGGCGATGCCGGCGCCGGCGAGGGTGCCCGCGTAGCCCAGGCGCGAACCCAGCGCAGCAGTGGTGATCGCGGCCAGTGCGCCGCCGGCGATCTGGGTCAGGTTGAAGAGTTTCGGCTTGTCCTCGGTTGTTTCGGTGGTCTTGGTCAGCTCAGGCTTTTCGGCAGTCTTGGTCTCAGTCACTTAGTCACTCGTCTACGTCTCGTCTTGGTTCGCACCTCGATCAAGGTTAGTCATTGTGACCAATAATCCCAAGGGGCGGCGTGTCGCCGCGAGGGAAGGTGGGTGGGCGCGCCACTAGTGGCCTGTCGCCGCTACTAGGGTGACGGCATGGAGACTGCTGCGCTGACCATGTACGACCGGGTCGGCGGGCACCCGACCTTCGTCACCCTGGTGGACGCCTTCTACGCCGGTGTGGCCGGCGACCCGGAGTTGCGGGCGCTCTACCCGGAGGAGGACCTCGGACCCGCCGCCGACCGGTTGCGGATGTTCCTGGAGCAGTACTGGGGCGGCCCCAAGACGTACGGCGAGCAGCGCGGCCATCCGCGACTACGCATCCGGCACGCCCCCTTTGCGGTCACCCCCACCCAGCGGGACCGTTGGCTGCGGCACATGCTGGCCGCGCTGGACGGCCTGGGGCTCGATCCGGAGGACGACGCCGAGATGCGCGACTACCTGATCCGGGCGGCCCACTTCATGGTGAACAGCTTCGACGAATGAGCCGGCTGGTCACGAGTAGACGCCGGCGCGGTCAGCGATGATCCGGGCGATCTGCCGGGCGGCGTCCGGCTTGGCGACCTTGCGGCTGGCCTTCGCCGCCGCCTGCAGTGCCGCCGGATCGTCCACCCAGCTTCGGACGGCGTCCACCACCTGGTGCGGACGCGGCGCCCAGACCCCGGCCTTCTTCTTCACCACATAGGCGACGTTGCCGTCCTCCTGGCCAGGCAGCCGCGAGTACAGCACCAGCGGCAAACCCGCGATGAAGCCCTCACTGATCGTGCCCGGACCGGCCTTGGTGACCAGCATGTCGGCGGCCGCCATGAACTCGGGCATCTGTGAGGTGAAGCCGTAGACGTGGTGCGGCATGTTCCAAGACAGGCGCCCCAGCCGCTCCTGCAGGTCCTCATTGCGCCCGCAGATCGCGACCAGGGTGGCCTTCAGCCGCGCCTCGTTGATCGACTTCACCACGGCCTCCATCGGACCCATGCCGTCGCCACCGCCGACCACCAGGATCACCGGCAGGTCACGGCGCCAGCCCTCGGCGTCGCGGAACGCCATCGGCTCGGGCGGCGGCACCCGGAAACGCTCCGCCACCGGCAGCCCGACGATCCGGACGTTGCCCTCGGGAATGCCGTACTCGACCGCGACCTCGCGCGCCTCGGTGGTGGGGACGACCACCAGGTCGGCGCGCCGGTCGAACCAGAACGCGTGCGTGGTGACCATGTCGGTGACCACCGTCATGAACGGCGTCGGGCTCGACTTCATGGTGCGCAGCACCCCGGTGTTCACCAGCGGGTGCACCGACACGATGATGTCGGCCGGATTCTCCCGGTAGAGTCGCCGGATCGCCCGTGCCACGTACGGGTACAGCGCACGGATGAAGGCCCGGGCCCGGCGCTTGCCGTTGGTGGCCTTGTACGAGATCGCCCAGGTTTCGGGGAATTTCGTCATCGGCGGGTAGATCTCGGGGGCGTAGCGCAGAGGCGCCGGCAGGTAGTCGCGGAAGACGTCCACCATTTTGCAGTCGAAGACGTCCGGATACTCCAGGCTGAGCGCCTCGATCATGGCGAGGGTCGCTGAGCGGTGCCCGCCACCGGTGTCGGAGAACAGGAACAGCACCCGCTTGCGCGCGGCCGGTACGCCCGCCATGGGCCCTCCTCGTGGTGGCGATGTCGCTTTCGCACTCGCACGATACCGCCGAGGCCGCCGGGACAGCCGAAGACGCGCTCAGCCGAGCCCGGCGCCTCCCGGAGCCTCGCCCGGCGCGACCTCGCCCTCCTTCGCCTGGTCCGCGAGGTGACGCCGAGCGTACGCCTGATCCTCGGCGCCGGTGTCCACATGGGTCGGGTCGAGCACCCGGCGCAGGAAGGTGCGGGTCCGGTCGTGCTGCGGGTTGCCGATCACCTCATCGGGCGGCCCCTCCTCGACGATCACGCCGCCGTCCATGAAGATGACCCGGTCGGCCACCTCACGGGCGAACGCCATCTCGTGGGTGACCACCATCATGGTCATGCCCGACTTGGCCAGATCGCGCATCACCGACAGCACATCGCCGACCAGCTCGGGGTCGAGCGCGGAGGTCGGTTCGTCGAAGAGCATCAGCTCGGGGTTCATCGACAGCGCCCGGGCGATCGCCACCCGCTGCTGCTGGCCGCCGGACAGCTGCGCCGGATAGGCGTCGCCGCGATCCCCCAGGCCGACTTTCTCCAGGTTCGCCCGGGCGGTCGCCTCGGCCGTCGCCTTGTGCTTCTTGAGCACGTTGATCGGGGCGATGGTGCAGTTCTCCAGCGCGGTCAGGTGCGGGAACAGGTTGAACTGCTGGAACACCATGCCCATCCGGGTACGCAACGCGTCAACGTCGGCGTCCGCAATGCGGAACGCCGATTGAGACCGTGCCGTGACCTTTTGGGATGAACCCGGCAAGGGCGTCGCACAGCGGATGACGGTTGGTGGCCGGCACTAGATTCGCAACGTGCAGTACGAGTCCTGGATCGATCGGCAGATCCGTGAGGCGACTGAGCGCGGGGAGTTCGACAACCTTCCCGGCGCGGGCAAGCCGCTGAATCTGGACCCCGACGACGACTGGTGGCTCAAGGCCAAACTGGCCCGCGAGGACCTGGGCGCGCTTCTACCCGGTCCGCTGATGTTGCGGCGCGAGGTGGAACGAGTCCAGGACACCTTGGCCGACGTCCAGCGCGAGAGCGTGGCACGGGAGGTCCTGGACGACCTGAACGCACGAATCCGCGAGTACTACCTGCGGCCCGGCCCCGGACCGCGGATCATCGTCCGACTGGTTGATGTCGAGGCCGAACTGGACGCCTGGCGGCGTAGCCGCTGAACTCCGCTCGCCGGGCCCGGTGCGTGGGTTAGGCCTGGATCTGCTGAATGCTGCCCGCCCGGATGGCCGCGGAATCCCGCTGGGAAAACCGGGGAGCAGCCAAGGCCGGCGACAGGCTATCCGTCTGCTACGTGACTAGCGGCGACGATTGAGAACACGAGAACGCCTCGGCGTGTGGCACAGAAGGACCGCATCTTGAACGGGGACTGATTCGACGTCAGGATTACGTAATGGCCAATGACGACGCACCCGTGCGTTCCGTTGTCGAGCGCGGTGCCGGTGCCGGCAACTACATCGTCGAGCTTGTGGAAGACGAGGATGCCGCCCTCCGAGATGCCTGGGAAGGCGACCACGCGCTCGTCCACATCCAGCCTGGGCGGGTCGGTCTTGAGTCCAGGGCCGAGATGCACTATCCGGAGATCATCCTGCGTGCTTTTGCGGAACAGCCGTTGGGGGACATCGCTGGCGAACTCGGCACCTGGCCGGTCGTCTTTCGTAGGCGCCGAGTCAGCGTCTGGAGCGGCGACTCCTACCCCGGCGACGAAGAACCCCTCAAGTTGGTGAAGTCTCCCGGTGACCGTTACCTGATGCGAGTGGCCGTCGAGCGCAAGGATGTCGGAGATCAGGACCTCGATGAGTATGCGGCCGAGTGTTCGGAACGTGACGGCGAGGAACCGCACGACCTGGAACGCTTTACTGTCAACTTCTGGCCGGCAGTTTGATTCGACGCCGTGGCCACGGCCTCCTCACCCCCGCAACTCCCGCCGCCACGCCAAGCTGCTCCTCCAGTCGTTCCAAGCTCGTCAGGGTGAGGCTGCGTTGGCCACGTTCATTCCGCTCCATGTACACGCGGTGGGTACATGGCTGGTCGGCGACGGCACGGCGTCGAGCGTGGCCGGGTGAGGTTGACGGGTCAGCGCGAAGCGCTCGACCCTCCCGCGCGCGCAGGCACCAGGACGCGCTGACGCGAGCTCGAGTCGGATCGCCGGGCCCGGTGCGTGGGTTCGGCCTGGATCTGCTGAATGCTGCCCGCCCGAATGGCCGCGGTGATCGCGGCGGAATCTTCGAAGAACATGTTTCCCCCCATGGTCGATGTTCACCAATAGGAAACCACGGGTACACCGTTTCGTACCTTCCCCAAGGGAGGCGTTATCGGTTTGTTACCTGCGCTGCGGAATCGTCGCCGTCGACCAGGTGCATCTCGTGCTCGAGGCGGCCTTCGGCATCGGCCTTGGCCGCTCGCAGGCGGGACAGGACGACGCCGCCCATCGCGATCAGGCCGGCCACGGTGGCGATGGCGATCCGCAGCACGGGGTTGGCACCCTCGCCCACCGAGAGCGCCACCACGGCGGGCGCGATCAGCAGCGCGACCAGGTTCATCACCTTGATCAACGGGTTGATCGCCGGGCCGGCGGTGTCCTTGAACGGGTCGCCGACGGTGTCGCCGATCACGGTGGCGGCATGGGCGTCGGAGTTCTTGCCGCCGAAGCGGCCGTCCTCGACCAGCTTCTTGGCGTTGTCCCAGGCACCACCCGAGTTCGCCAGGAAGACCGCCATCAGCACCCCGGCGACGATCGCGCCGCCGAGGAAACCGGCCAGCGGGCCGACGCCCAGGCCGAAGCCCACCGCGATCGGTGCGGACGCCGCCAGCAGGCCCGGGGTGGCCAGTTCGCGCAACGAGTCCTTGGTGCAGATGTCGACCACCCGGCCGTACTCGGGGCGCCCCTCACCGGTCATGATCCCGGGGATCTCGGCGAACTGCCGACGCACCTCGAAGACGATCGCGCCGGCGGCCCGGGTCACCGCATCGATGGCCAGGCCCGAGAACAGGAACACCGTCGCGGCACCCAGGATCACGCCGACCAGGGTGATCGGCGAGACGATCTCGTAGGTCAGCATGGCGGCCGTGATGGCGCTGCCGGCCTGGTCGGTGAGTGAGGCGAGCGAATAGTTCACCGCGTCGGTGTACGAGCCGAACAGCGCGGTGGCGGCCAGCACCGCGGTCGCGATCGCGATGCCCTTGGTGATCGCCTTGGTGGTATTGCCGTCGGCATCCAGGGCGGTGAGGATCGCCTCGCCCTTCTCGTCGACGTCCTTGCTCATCACGGCGATGCCCTGGGCGTTGTCGGAGACCGGGCCGAAGGTGTCCATCGCCACGATCACACCCACCGTGGTGAGCAGGCCGCAGCCGGCCAGCGCGATCATAAACAGCGACAGGATGATCGAGCCGCCCGAGATCAGGAAGACCCCGCAGATCGCGGCAGCGATGATGCCGGCGGTGTACACCGCCGACTCGAAGCCGACGCCGATGCCCGACAGCACCACGGTGGCCGGGCCGGTCAGCGAGGTGCGGGCGACGTGGATCGTGGGGTTGGAGTCGGTACCGGTGAAGTAGCCGGTGAGCCACAGGATGACCCCGGCCAGCACGATCCCGATCGCCACCGACGACGCGGCCATCACCCGCGGGTCGCCGGGCAGCGCGCTGACCAGGTCGGGGACGGCGGGCAACTCGGCGAAGCTGCCCGGCAGGTAGACGAAGGCGGCGACGGCGGCCAGCACCGCGCCGGCGGCGGCCGAGGTGTAGAAGCCGCGGTTGATGGCCCTCAGGCCCGACTCCTCGCCACGGATCCGGGTGATGGCGATGCCGAGCACTGCGGTCAGCGCCCCGATCGCGGGCACGATCAGCGGGAAGACCAGGCCCTGCTCGCCGAAAGCGGCCTTGCCGAGGATCAGTGCGGCCACCAGGGTGACCGCGTAGGACTCGAACAGGTCGGCGGCCATGCCGGCGCAGTCGCCGACGTTGTCGCCCACGTTGTCGGCGATGGTGGCGGCGTTGCGCGGGTCGTCCTCCGGGATCGACTGCTCGACCTTGCCGACCAGGTCGGCGCCGACGTCCGCAGCCTTGGTGAAGATGCCGCCGCCGACCCGCATGAACATGGCCAGCAGCGCGGCACCGAAGCCGAAGCCCTCGAGCACCGACGGCGCCTGTTCGCGGTAGATCAGCACCACGGTGGCCGCTCCGAGCAGGCCCAGGCCGACCACGCTCATGCCGACCACGCCACCGGTGCGGAAGGCGATCGTGGCACCCTCGATGCGGCCGTTGTCACGCATCGCGGCAGCAGCGACCCGGACGTTGGCCCGCACCGCGAGCCACATGCCGAGATAGCCGATCGCCGCCGAGAAACCGGCGCCGAGCAGGAAGAACACCGACCGGCCGATCTTCACCGACGCGTCGCCGGGCAGCAGGAACAGCAGCCCGAAGGCGACGATCGCGAAGATGCCGAGGGTGCGGAACTGCCGGCTCAGGTACGCGGCGGCACCCTCTTGGACGGCACGGGCGATCTCACGCATCCGCGTGGTGCCCTCGTCCTCCGCCAGCACCTTGCGGCGCAGCCAGACGGCGTAGAGCAGGCTGATTGCCGCGATCCCAGCGATTGTCCAGACAATGGCCAGGCTCGTGGCGCCCAACTCGAGCATGCAAGTCCTCCTACAACCGACGGCGAGTGGTGGGGTGTCCATCGGCTTCCCCACGGTCGGGAAGTTCCGGGGAGTCTATTGGTCAACGGACGTCAGCGACAGCCGAATCGGCGATTCGCGCGAGCAAGAGATTTTCTGAACGGGCAGGTTGCGTATTTTCCGGCGGTCCGGTTGGATCGCGACTGTCCGCAGTCTCGATCTCGAGGAGTCGCCCATGTCTTCCACCGCAATGAACCCCGCCTCGCGCGCCGCCGCACTGCGCCGGATGGCGTCCGAGGAACTGGATCTGCTGGTGGTCGGTGGTGGCGTAACCGGCGCCGGCATCGCGCTGGACGCTGTGACCCGCGGCCTGCGGGTCGGCATCGTCGAGGGCCAGGACTGGGCCAGCGGCACCTCGTCCCGCTCCAGCAAGCTGCTGCACGGCGGCCTGCGGTACCTGCAGGCCCTCGATTTCAAGCTGGTCAACGAGGCGCTGCACGAGCGCGAGTTGCTGCTCGCGACCCTCGCCCCGCACCTGGGCAAGCCGGTGTCGTTCCTGTACCCGCTGACCAAGAAGTACGTCGAGCGTCCCTACGTCGCCGCCGGCATCACGCTCTACGACGTGATGGCCCGGCTGGGCGCCAAGGCCACCTCGCCATTCCACCGGCACCACACCCTCGCCGGCGTGCAGAAGCTGTTCCCCGACGTCCGGCCCGACGTGATGGTGGGCGCCATCCAGTACTGGGACGGCCGGGTCGACGATGCGCGGCTCACCCTGACCCTGGTGCGCACCGCCGTCGAGTACGGCGCGCTGGCGGCGAACCGCGTCCGGGTGACCGACTTCGTCAACGCCAACGGACGGGTCAGCGGCGCCGAGGTCACTGACCTCGAGACCGGCGACAACCTCACCATCAAGGCCAAGCACGTGATCGCCGCGGCCGGCGTCTGGACCGAGGACACCCAGGATCTGGCCGAGGCGCAGGGCGGGTTGAAGGTGCTGGCCTCCAAGGGCATCCACATCGTGGTGCCGAAGGAACGGCTGAACGGCGAGGTGGGCTTCATCCTGCAGACCGAGAAGTCGGTGCTGTTCATCATTCCGTGGGAGCGGTACTGGGTGATCGGCACCACCGACACCCCCTACGAGCAGGACTTCGTCCACCCGGTCGCCTCCCAGGCCGACATCGACTACGTCATCGACCACGCCAACGTGGTGCTGCAGAAGCCGATCAGCCGCGACGACGTGATCGGTACCTGGGCAGGGCTGCGGCCGCTGCTGCAGCCGGCCACCAAGGGCGACGGGACGGCGTCGACCAAGGTCTCTCGCGAGCACACCGTGACCGAGGCGGCACCCGGCCTGGTGACCATCGCCGGCGGCAAGCTGACCACCTACCGGGTGATGGCCGAGGACGCGGTTGACTTCGCGCTGGGCGAGGCACAGGCGAAGGCCCGGCCGTCGCACACCAAGAAGACGCCGCTGCTGGGGGCCGCCGGCTACCAGGCGTTGTCGGCGCAGGCTGACACGCTGGGCCGCGAGTTCGGCTGGGACGCCACCCGGGTGAATCATCTACTGAACCGTTACGGCAGCGAGATCAACACTCTGATGGCGCTGTGCCGCGATCAGGAGGACCTGGCGAACCCGGTGGAGCACGCTCCCGACTACCTGCGGGTCGAGTTCGCCTATGGCTGCACCCACGAGGGCGCCCTGCACCTGGAGGACCTGCTGGTCAACCGCACCCGGCTCACCTACGAGATCGCCGACTCCGGTCTCGCCGCGCTGCCCGAGATCGCGGCGTTGGCGGCCGACAAGCTCGGTTGGGACGACGCCCGTCGCGACGCCGAGATCGCCGCCTACACGGCGCGGGTCGAGGCCGAGCGGGACGCCGCCACCCAGCCCGACGACGAGTCGGCGGCGCAGGCCCGTTCGGCGGCCGCCGACGTCGTGGACGCCGTCAGCTGACCTGCAGGGCCTCGCGCAGCAGCGTCGCGTAGGCGGCCTGCTCGTGGTCGGCGTACCTCGTCCGGGGCCAGAAGAAGCCGCGCAGGCCGTCGCCCTTCGAGCGTGGCACGACATGGATGTGCAGGTGCGGGACAGACTGGCTGATCACGTTGTTGATCGCCACGAAACTGCCCTGCGCACCCAGTGCCGGGCCCATCGCGGCGGCGATCCGGCGGCACGCCCCGATCAGCGGCAGCACCAGTTCGTCGGGCAGGTCGAGCAGGGTGTCCACGTGCCGGGTCGGGCAGACCAGCACGTGGCCCTTGAACACCGGCCGGTGATCGAGGAAGGCGATCACCTGCTCCGTCCGCAACACGATCTCGGCGTCGAGCCGTCCCTCGATGATCGCGCAGGCGATGTCACGGTCGTTCATCTCGCCATTGTGCCCGGGGCTGTGCCGGGTGGCGCGCTTCCCAGAAGGCCTGATGACTTGGCACAATGCGCACGGGGAAACAACTTCAGGTGATCTGAAGAAAAAAACGGGAGAACTTCATGACGCGCGATCTCTTGATCGTCAGTACGCGCGCGCTCACTGCCAGGGACCTGGGTGCAGCGGTGACCGCCGTCTGCCAGGGGCAGCCCTGGACGGTGACCGACGACGCCGACCAGTTCACGCTCACCTACCGCGAGCGGCCACTGCTGCGGTTGCAGCCGTCCACCCGCGTGGAGGCCGGCGTCCAGTCACGCTGGCAAACCACGGTGCGGCTGGTCGACGAGGATTCGACGCTCGGGCTCGAAGTGGCGCGGGCGGTAGCCTGGGAAGCCGATGGGGAGCTGGTGGAGTCACCCACCGGGGCAGCCACGAGCAGCCCCCGCAAGGTCGCCGCCGATGAGTTGAGCGCCCTGCTGGACTTCATCGCCGGACGGCAGGCCGATCCGGCGACCGGAACCTGCTATCTGGGCACCGACCGGGAATCGATCCGGCTCGAACTCGAGGAACTCGGCGACGACGCCTGGCCGGGTTCGGCGCTGGTCGTCACCGATGAGAGCGGCCGGATCGTCGGCGCCACCGTCACCGAGGCCGACGCCGAGCTGGGCCGCAGCTGGATCAACGGCCCGTGGGCGGCGGACGGCTACTGGGACGCCGTCGCCCGGCCACTGGTGGAAGCCGCGGTCGCGCAGTGCCCGCCCGAGATCAACGCCCACGAATTTTCCGGCGACGTGCTGAATCAGCCGATGGCAGACCTCGCCGCCGAACTGGGTTGGACGGCGTCCGTGCCGAACCATGTCTTCGTGGCGAAGGCGGACGCCGCGTCCGACTGGCCCGCCGACGACCCGCGGGTGCGCGCGCCCCGTCCGGACGACTTCGACGCCATCGCCCCGCTGCACGCCGCGGAATTCCCGGACACCTACTTGTCCACCCGGCAGATGATCGACGAGGGCATCGCCGGCGATCGGATCACCGTCGTCAGCGAAGCGGACGGCGTGCTGCTCGGGTACGCCGCGGGCAGGATGCAACCGGACGGAGCGGGCTATCTGGACTTCATCGCGGTCACGCCCGAGGCGCGCGGCAGCGGTGCCGGCCTCGGCCTGATGGTCACGGTGAGCCGCCGGATCATGGCCGCCGCACCCGGCGGCGACGTCAATCTGACCGTTCAGGACCACCGCTCCCCCGCGATCGGGCTGTACCGGAGGCTGAGGTTCGGGCTGGAAACGACGATCGTCGGCTACTCGTCGCCGCGTCTCGCCCCTTAGACGCGGCGGGTGCGGCGTCCGGCTGGGCCGGACCATTTTCGCCATGACGACGGTGATCGGTTCTCCCTTGGTCAAGCGCGGCCTGGCTGACATGCTCAAAGGCGGCGTCATCATGGACGTCGTCACCCCGGAACAGGCACGGATCGCCGAGGACGCCGGCGCGGTCGCGGTGATGGCGCTGGAGCGGGTGCCCGCCGACATCCGGGCCCAGGGTGGTGTGGCCCGGATGAGCGACCCCGACCTGATCACGGCGATCATCGACACGGTGTCGATTCCGGTGATGGCGAAGGCCCGGATCGGGCATTTCGTCGAGGCCCAGGTGTTGGAGCACCTGAAGGTCGACTACATCGACGAGTCCGAGGTGCTCTCCCCCGCCGACTACAGCCACCACATCGACAAGCAGGCGTTCACCGTGCCGTTCGTCTGCGGCGCGACGAACCTCGGCGAGGCGCTACGGCGGATCGCCGAGGGTGCGGCGATGATCCGCTCCAAGGGCGAGGCCGGCACCGGTGACGTGTCCGAGGCGACCAAGCACATCCGCACCATCCGCCGGCAGATCGCCGAGCTGAGCGCACTGGCGAAGACGTCCCCCGACGAGCTGTACGTGGCGGCCAAGGAGCTGCAGGCGCCGTACGAGATCGTCCGCGAGGTGGCCGAAACGGGCGCCCTGCCGGTGGTGCTGTTCACCGCCGGCGGCGTAGCGACCCCGGCCGACGCGGCGCTGATGATGCAGCTGGGCGCGGACGGCGTGTTCGTCGGCTCGGGCATCTTCAAGTCCGGCGACCCGGCCGCCCGCGCGGCCGCGATCGTCAAGGCCACCGCCCGGTTCGACGACCCGGCGGTGATCACCGAGGCGTCCCGTGGGCTGGGTGAGGCGATGGTCGGCATCTCTGTGGCTGACGTGCCGGCGCCGCACCGGCTGGCTGAGCGGGGCTGGTGAACCTCTCTCCCTGCTCCGCCGACGACTCGGCCGCCGGCAGCCCGGCTCCCAGCCCCGCTGCTCTTCTCAGCCCGGCTGCTCTCCTCCGCCCGGCTGTCCGCGGACCGGTCACCGTCGGCTTGGTCGCGTTGCAGGGCGGCGTCCGGGAGCATCGGCTGATGCTGGAGTCGCTCGGCGCCCGGGTGGTGCCGCTGCGCGCCGGTGACGATCTGGTCGGGCCGGACGGCGTCCGGGTTGACGCGGTGCTGCTGCCTGGCGGTGAGTCGTCCACGATCGACAAGCTGCTGCGGATGTTCGACCTGTTCGAGCCGCTTGGGGATTGCATTGGCGGCGGGCTGCCGGCGTTGGGTACCTGCGCCGGTCTGGTCCTGCTGGCCCGCGACGTGGACGACCGGGCACCCGGACAACAGTCGCTGGGCGTCCTGGACGTGACGGTGCGCCGCAACGCGCTCGGTTCGCAGGTTGACTCCGCCGAGACCGAGCTGGACAGCACCCTCGGCCCGCTCCAGGTGGCGTTCATCCGCGCCCCCATCGTCACCAGGGTCGGCCCGGACGTCAACGTCCTGGCCCGGCGCGACGGTCAGGTGGTCGCCGTCCGGCAGGGGGTCGTGACGGGAATCTCGTTCCATCCGGAGCTGACCGGCGAGCCGGTGTTCCACCGTCAGTTGCTCGCCGACGCGACCACCGTGAAACCGACCGCATAGGGACGCTCTGGTCCCCCGTTGGTCGAGCTTGTCGAGACCTTGGACGACCTGGTGCTGGCAAGCGGTTTCGACGAGCTCAACCAGCGGTGGTTACGTTGCTCAGCGTTCTATCTACGTGCTGTCGCGGAGAGTGCGGGTGATCTCCTTGAGCCCACAGGTTGACCGCTCCCCTGATCAGACAACCCCATAGCATGTCCCGCCGGGCGTCCCGATCGCACGAGCACGGGTTCGGACACCGGCCACAATGGGGATCCGAACGAGAAGGGTGACGCATGATCGAGCTCCTCAACCCCGCCCGGCTGGCCCGCGCGAAGGTCACCGGCGCACTGGTGGCGGACATTCTGCACACCCTCAAGCACCGCACCGTTGTGGGCACCAACCTGCTCGACATCGACCGCTGGGCGCAGGCGATGATCCTGGAGGCGGGGGCGCAGTCCTGCTACGTCGACTATGCGCCGCCCTTCGGGCGGGGGCCGTTCGGCCACTACATCTGCACCGCGGTCAACGACGCCGTGCTGCACGGGTTGCCCCACGACTACACGCTCGCCGACGGCGACCTGCTGACCCTGGACCTCGCCGTCGTCAAGGAAGGTGTCGCCGCCGACTCGGCGATCAGCTTCATCGTGGGCGAGTCGAGGCCCGCGGAGAGTGTCGCGCTGATCGCTGCCACCGAACACGCACTGGCGGCGGGAATCGCCGCCGCCCGGCCGGGAGCGCGCATCGGCGACATCGCGCATGCGATCGGCACCGTCCTCACCGAGGCCGGATATCCGATCAACACCGAGTTCGGCGGTCACGGAATCGGATCCACCATGCACCAGGATCCGCACGTACCCAACACCGGACGCCCCGACCGCGGCTACCGGCTACGCCCCGGCCTGCTGCTGGCGCTGGAACCCTGGGTGATGGCCGACACCGCCCAACTCGTCACCGACCCCGACGGCTGGACGCTGCGCAGCGCGACCGGTGCCCGCACCGCCCACAGCGAGCACACCATCGCGATCACCGAAGGTGGCGCCGAGATCCTCACCCTGCCGACGGCAGCGTTCACGAGCTAAGGAACGCAACCACCGCTGGTCAAGCTTGTCGAAACCCCTTACCAACACCAGGTCGTCCTAGGTCTCGACAAGCTGACCGACGACAATCAGGCACGTCCCTCTAACTGGAGGCATCCCTCGCGACCGCGCGGCGCCAAGACCGAATCTGGGTGCTGTCATAAGGGCCGCTTCTAGCGCCGCCCGGCGGAGGCAGAACATGTGCCGTCGTCCGCCTTCCGCGGCGACTTCGAGCGATATGACGGTGACCGGGCGCCCCCGATCCCGCCTCCGCGCAGAAACGAGCGTTATCCCTGCCTCCCTTTGCGTCCAAAACGCTCATATCGGCGCGTCAGGACCATTTGGATCGCTCAGGCCCGATCAATACGCGCGGTTCGCCGCAGACGCCCCGACGGCGACGAACCCCCGGCCTGGGATCCCATCGAGAGTGCGGCCGCGCCGATCCGGATCGGGTGGCGATCGCGCGCCCGGGCGCGGATTGACCCGTCTTCCACGCGTGCGGACCTCGGTCGAGCCCCACCGGTCGAGGTTATCGAGACTCCATCGGCCAACCCCCCCACCACCGGGCGAGCTGCTACCCGTTGACCAAAGTCCGCAGCCACCTGGTCGGTCGATAGGCTGAGTAGATGCCGGATCCGCTCCACATCGCGTTCGTGTCGATGCACACCTCACCCGCCGACCTGCCCGGCTCCGGAGACGCGGGCGGGATGAACGTCGTCGAGCGCCACCAGGCGCTCGCGCTGGCCCGGCTCGGCCACCGGGTCGATCTGATCACCCGGCGCAGCGACCCGGCTCAGCCGGATCTGGTCGAGTTGTCGGACGGCGTCCGACTGGTGCATCTGCCGGCCGGTCCGCCCGAACGCCTCGCCAAGAGCCTGATCGACGCGCACATCGACGAGTTCTCGGCCGGCTTGGCGGGATTGGACCTCCGCTACGACGTGCTGCACTCGCATCACTGGATGTCGGGCGTCGCCGCTCTGCCCGTGGCGCGCGCGTGGGGCGTCCCGCATGTGCAGAGCTTTCACTCGGTCGCCGCGCTGCCCGGCTCAGCGCTCTCCGAGGGCGAGCCGCCCGAGTCGCCGGCCCGGGTGCCGGGCGAGCGGCTGGTCGCCACCGAATCGGACGCCGTGATCGCGATCAGCGCCGCCGAGGCGCGGACCGTGGTGGAGCGCTGCGGCGCCGATCCGGACCGGGTGGTGATCGTGCCGCCAGGAGTGGACCGGACGATCTTCCACGCAAACCCGCCTCCATTCGAGCCTCCGTCGCTCAGGCACGCCGTGACGCGGTTGGTCGAGCCCGTCACCGCCCCGCTGGCCGAGCTTGCCGAGACCCCATCAGCCGAACCCACCGACGTCTTGGTCGAGGCTCCCGCGACCCCAGCCACCGCGACCCCGGTCGAGCCTTTCGAGATCCGATTGATGGAGCCCGCCGCAACCACTTCAGTCGGGCCCGCCGCAACCCCGCCGGCCGGGCCCACGTCGGTCGAGCTTGTAGAGACCGGGGCAGTCACCACCAACCCGCGCGGCTACCTGCTCTACGCGGCCCGGCTACAGCCGTTGAAGGGCCCCGACCTGGCGATCGGCGCGCTCGCCGAGGTGCCGGTCGAGTTGCGGCCCGACCTGCTGATCGCGGGTGATGTGTCCGCCGACTTCGCCGATTACCAGGCCGACCTGTTTGCGCTCGTCGAGGCGCACGGTCTCAGCGACGCCGTCCACTTCATCGGTCCGCAGCCGCGGGAGAAGCTCTCCGCGTTGATGCGGGGCGCCCGGATCGTGCTGGTGCCGTCCCATTCGGAGACGTTCGGTTTGATCGCGCTCGAGGCCGAGTCGTGCGGGACGCCGGTGATCGCGTCCGCGGCCGGCGGTTTGCGCGAGGCGGTGGTGCACGGCGAGACCGGGCAGCTGATGGATTCGCGTCAGCCCGAGGACTGGGGCACCGCAATCACCCGGCTGTTGGCCAAGCCGCAACGGCTGGAGCGGATGGGCGTGGTGGCACAGATCCATGCCCGCCGGTTCGATTGGGACTGGACGGCGCGGCTGCTCGAACTGCACTACCGGGAGTTGCTGTGACCGGGCTGGAGGGCTCCGATCCGGTCCTCGCACCCTCCGCCGCTCGAACTTCGCCGCCGGGAGTCGCTGGCACCCCGGCAGCCGCCCGAACTGCACTCCGGGAGTTGCTGTGACCCCGCAGGAGGGCTCCGACCCGATCCTGGCACCCTCCGCCGCTCGAACTTCGCCGCCGGGAGTCGCCGCCACCCCGCCGGCAGCAGGTTCCGACCCGTTCGCCGGACGGCACCGGGTGGCGTTCGCCCACGCGCATCCCGACGACGAGACACTCGCGACCGGTGCGCTGATCCAGCATCTGACCGAGGCCGGGGTCGCGGTGGCTGTGGTGACCGCGACCCGCGGCGAGCAGGGCGAGGTCGTGCCCGGGTCGAACGCCCCGCCAGCCGGCAGCCCCGACCTGGACGCCCATCGCCAGGGTGAACTGACCGCTGCACTGCGGGCATTGGCAGCCGAGGGACCGTTCTTCCTCGGCGAACCACCGGCCCGAGTGCCGGGACTCTCCCCGCGGCGCTATGTCGATTCCGGGATGCGCTGGCTGACGCCGACCGTCGCCGGCCCCGGTGAGGACGCCGGCCCGGACTCTTTCACTTCCACCACCGTCGCCGAAGCAGCCGCCGACTTGGCGGCATTTCTGGAGTCGTGGGCCGCCGACCTGGTGGTCAGCTACGAAGTGGACGGCGGCTACGGACACCCCGACCACGTGCAGATGCATCACGTCGCCCGCGCCGCGGCACGGTCGATCGGCGTCCCGTTCGCCGAGGTGATCTCGATCCCCCGCGACGGCACCCCGCCCGCCTCCGACGGCGTCACCTGGTACGACCGCACCGATCGGCTGGACGACCTGCTGCCCGCCCTCCACGCACACGCCTCCCAGTTCACCGTGGACGGCCGCGACGCCATCCACTCCGGCGGACAACGCGAACCGCTGCAACTGCGCACCGGAGTCCGGCTGCGCTGACCGCCGCGGGGCGTCACCCACCGGATCGACCCATGTCCGGCCAGATTTCGACGAGCACAACTCCCTCACCGGTCGAGGCCGGAGCGCCGGCACGGATTCCTTCGTGCCACCGTTGGTCGAGCTTGTCGAGACCCCTGTGGTCGAGCTTGGTCGTTGCAGCCCACCGCGCTTTCGAGTTGCGACGGGCGCCGCCGCTAAGGCGTACGCCTTGGTACCCCTAAGGAGCTGTTCAAGTTTGGGTGACGACGCCGCCAATATCTACAGCTTCTAGGTGATCGTCCTGGAGCGTGATGGCAACGATCAACTCGTGGTCTACGCCGACGGCCATACCGAGAAATACCGAAACGAGCGCTGAAGTGAAACTAACTGGTATGTTCACAACATGCCTCGCGACCTTGGCCCGGACATGCTTCGGAATCTCGACCAACAGTTGGCTTCCGGCAATATCGACCAGGCTCGCTACGAGGCACGCAAGGTCGAGGTGTTGGAACTCATCCGACGCGGCAAGGCGGTTGAATATTCCCGCCCTGAGCGCATCTGGAGGGGCATCCAGGGACTCTTGGCGATGGTCGTTGGAGTCCTTATCCTCGTCAACGCTGGCGCGCTCGTGGGCCAACTCATTGGCGTGGCCTTGATCGTCCTAGGGGTGTGGCGGACTCAGAAGATCCGCTAGCACCCTCAGAAGGAACGCTGGTTTCGTTGGTCGAGCCTGTCCGAGACCTTGGCTGACCTTGCGCCGGCAAGGGGTTTCGATGTAGCTCAACCAGCCGTGACTACGTTGATCAACGTTCCCTAAGGACCTGCGCGGGCGCTGCCGGTCGAGCTTTGTCGAGACCCATCCCTACTCACCCACTGTGGGAGACCGTCGCCGAGCGGACCGCTCCCCGCACCTTTGCCACACAGGCAGTCGGTGACGATCCTCGCTTCACGCGTGCTCTGCGCTGGCCCAGCGCCGAGTGCGAGCTGGCTTCTGATGAGGGTTAAGCGTCAGGGTTGCCGATCTCGGCCGAATCACGACTCGGCCACGTGCGGTGAGTCGACGAGAGCCCCCAGAATTCGGACCGGCCGCGCGTGCGGGCCACGATTTGCGCCGCAACCGCATGCGGGGCCGGCCCCGACCTCCGCAGAGGTGGCTCGCAAGCCGCGAGTCGGCCAACCCATCCCAACCCAGGTCCCACGCACGCGGCGGCCTCCGCCGTTTCGCGGCATTCAGATCAGCGGCCCCACCGGCCGCTATTCTCGTGGTCGGAATCGTTGGTGACGACGGGGTCGTCGTTGTGCGTCCACAAACCGTGGTGGAATCAGCTCCACTATCCCATCCGGTGAGATGCGGATCTCCCATTGCAACTCGGGAGCTCGTTTCCGGTCAGGTTCCAACAAATTATGGTGATGTTTACACAACAAACACAGATTCGACAACGCTGTCGGCCCACCCTGCACCCACGGGACGATGTGGTGGGCGTCACAATCAGCCGCCGGCCGGCGACAGCCGGGAAACACGCATCCTTGGTCGCAGACATGCAGGGCATGACGGATGTCGGGGGTGACGAGGCGTTGTTCGCGGCCCACGTCCAGCACACCGGAGGGGCCACCCAGGATCACGGGCAGGACGCCGGCGTCACAGGCGTACTGGCGTAGCTGACCGGCAGTCAGCTGAGTGCCGTCAGCCAAACCAGCACCGTGGCAATCGTTGAGCAGGTCGTCGTAGTTGATCAGGATCGTCAGGTGCGGCCGGTCACCACCATGCTTGGGGGCATCGCGATGGATCGCGATCCGGCGGGCCAACTCGACCAGCGCATCAGCCCGGCGTTGCGGCCACGATGGTTGCGGCACACCCGGGTCGCGGAGTTCCAGGGCGGTGCGATGCATCTGCTGCGCGAGTGCCTCGATCTGTTCCTTGATCAGGGCCGCGTCCGCGCTGGGCAGGTTGCCCTTTATGGTCGTGGACCCATGGCCGTCGTCGGCAAAGTTGAGATGTCGGGCTTGTTGGGCGTCGCGTAGTTCACGTTCCTGCCGTTTCGCCTCGGCTTCCTCCGCTACTTCGGGGGCCACTACCTCCAGTAGGTGGCGTGACAGGCCGGCCAGATAGTGGCTGTCGAACTGGTCACAATGCTCGACCATCGTCGCTTGTGCTTTGGCTTCGGCTTCGACACCCAGATCGGTAGGCAGCTTCTTCAGCACCTGCGTGACTGCCTGGGCCTGTCGATCGTTCGCCCGCCCATCACGTAGCGCGTCGGCGAGTTGGCTGAACCGATGCAGATCTTTCGCGTGGTGCACCATGGCAGAGGCTTGGCCGCGGGTGTAGCGCAACTCGGCTGCCAACCAGCTGGCGGTTGGGAGGCCGTGGGCGGTCATCGCCGCGTCGGCCCGGTCGACCTGGCCGAGCACGGTGTGCAGCACACCTGATAGCCGCGACTGCACCGTGAGCAGGTCAGTGACCAGATCCAACTGTTTCCGATCCGTCAACAACGTCACATCGTTGTAGTCGAGGTGATCGAGCAGACCGGTCACCACGGTAGCGAAATCTGCCACCGCCGTCCCGACTTCTGCCTCGATACTCATACCTGGACCCTAAACTCTGCCACTGACAGTTTTCGCGACCAGCCGACACGGGGTGAATCCCGTAGCCGCACCGATTGACTGATTCATGAAAACCACGGTAAAGACCGGTTCTGACAGTTCTCGGCTGACGCCGGCCCATTCGGGCACGTTCGTGAAACTGACAACACTCACGCCGTTTCTGACAACACCTGTGACAACACCTTTTCGACGAATGAGGATTACGAAAATCGGCAACGCCAGCGGGTCTCGACAAGCTCGACCAACGCAGCGGCGCCCCTGACCCTGCCGAGGATGGCCTTGCCACTCATGACTGCAGTGCGCCTCACCCAACTGATCGCAGCCTGCCGCCCCAATTCCGAGGCCGAACCTGGGCCTGCCTTGTCAGTGACGCCTGCCACAATGACGCGGTGCTGAAGACGTCGGACCGGCCGCTGCCGCCGCAATGGCTGCTGCTGACCATCCTGGCCGGTCTCGGCATGGTCGGGCCGTTCTCGATCGACACGATGTTCCCGGCGTTCGCCCAGATGGCGGTCGATCTGGACACCTCACCGTTGGCGTTGCAGCAGCTGATCAGCGTCTACCTGTTGTCGTTCGCGGTGATGAGCCTGTTCCACGGTCCACTCTCGGACGCCTTGGGCCGCAAGCCGGTGATCATGGTCGGCAGCGCCCTGTTCGTGCTGTCGTCGCTGGCCTGTGCGCTGGCACCCAGCCTGGGCTGGCTCCTGGTCGGACGCGCCCTGCAGGGCCTGAGCGCGGGCGCCGGCCAGATCATCAGCCGCGCCATGGTCCGCGACATCTTCGCCGGTGAACGTGCCCAGAAGGTGATGGCGCAGATCGCGATGATCTTCGGCCTCGCGCCCGCGCTGGCGCCGATCGTCGGCGGCTGGCTACTGACCCACGGCAACTGGCGCGGCATCTTCTGGTTCCTCACCGGCGTCGGCGTGCTGCTGCTCGTGCTGGTCGGGTTCTTCCTGCCCGAGACTCATCCGAGCACCGAGCGGACGCCGTTGCGGGTGGGACCACTGTTCCGTTCGCTGTGGAGCGTCTGGACCGATCCGGGCGGCCGCCGGCTGGCGCTCACCGCGATGATCAACTTCGCCGGCATGTTCGTCTACATCTCGGGGGCGCCGATGATCGTGGTGAACCTGCTGGGCAAGGGCGAGCAGGACTTCTGGATGCTGTTCGTGCCGCTAATCTCGGGCATGGTGATCGGCTCCTGGTTCTCCGGACGCCTCGCCGGGCAGATAAGCGGACGCCGGCTGGCCACCATCGGCTACTGGATCAGCCTCGCCGCCGGCACCGCCAACCTGGTCCTGATGCTGATCCCAGCCGCTCAAACGCTGCCCTGGGCGGTACTGCTGCTGCCCGTGTACACATTCGGTGTCGCGCTGGCGTTCCCGATCCTGACCCTGGCGATGCTGGATCTGTTCCCGGCGAACCGCGGGGCGGCGTCCTCGGTACAGAGCTTCGTCTCCCTGGTCTGCAACGCGCTGATCGCAGGCGCGCTCGCCCCGGCGGTGGCGTTCTCGCTGCCGATGCTGGCCGGCACCACGCTGGCCCTGACCGCGATCGGCTACCTGATGTGGCGATGGCATCTGCGGGTCACCGCGTCCGAACCACAGGCGCCACCCGACCCGCAGACCTACGAGCCGCTCGACGAGATGTGACTGATCATGACTTCATATGTGACACATCATCGGCTGCGATTGACATCGCAGCTGGGCCGCTTCCTGTGGACTTGACTAGCCTGAATAGGAGGCGAGTGGTGAATCCTGGGACGCCACCTCTCAGCATCACGACGCCCACACATGAAGACTTGAAGTTCAAATCTGAACACCTAGACTTCATATGTGGACTGGACTAGTACCTATCTGGCCGAGATCATCGAGGACCTAAGGAGCCGACAGGGCGACACAACTGACATCGAGGTCAAGTCAGCTCTCGGAGGAGCGCCCGCTCTCGGCGAGACGCTCTGCGCGTTCGCGAATATGCCCGAGGGCGGCACCGTCATCCTGGGGTTGGACGAGGCCACAGGGTTCACGCCAGTCGGCCTGACCGACATCGCCGGCCTCGAGGCTGCGATTGCGTCTCAAGCCCGCACCGCAGTAGCGCCACCCACGCGCTGCTCATTCGAGACCTTTCAAGTGGCGGGCCGACCTGTACTTGTCGCCCAGGTGGAGGGATTACCGCTCCATGAGCGGCCCGCGCGGCACGGCGGACACGCATATCTACGGCAATCCGATGGTGACTATCGGATGAGCGAGCAGGAGATCGCCCAACTCGAGTTGCTGAAGACTCAGGCCGTGCGACCCACGTACCCCGACCGTCAAATCGGTCCAGGAACGGGTGTGGGTGACCTCGACGCGGAGTTGCTGAGTTCGTTCCTCACCGCTGCACGCACCGCATCGCGGCGCTACGCGACAGCATCCGACGCCCAGATCCTCGCCTATACGGGAGTTACGTCGCGCGACGGCGAGCTGAGCATGGCCGGCCTCTACGCCATGGCAGTTGCACCTCAGGCAGCCACGCCGAGCCTCGGGATCACGGCCGCGGTCCAATTGCCCCGAGAGGCCGGCAAACCGCGAACTCGTGACCTCGTCCATCTGACCGGACCTATTCCAGACCTTCTCGAGGACGCTATGAGTTGGGTGCTGCGCAACACCAGAACCACGATGGGTTACGACGAACGTGGCCACGGTGTTGACCAGGCCGAACTGCCCATGCGGGCGGTCCGCGAAGTCGTTGCCAATGCCCTCGTCCATCGAAACCTGGATGCCATCACGGACTCCAAACGGGTGGAGATCCGTCTCCTTCATGATCGGCTCGTGATCACCAGTCCGGGCGGGTTGTGGGGGGTCTCCGAGAGCCAGCTCGGACGACCTGGCGCCAAGAGTGCTGTCAACCCGGTTCTCTACGACATCTGCAAGTACGTCCGGCTTCCAGATGGCAGCCGAGTGATCGAAGGAGAAGGCGGCGGCATCCGCGAAGCGATTCAGGCGCTTCGCGAGGCCGGACTGAGGCCCCCGCGCTTCGTCGACACCGGAATACAGTTCAGCGTCGTCATCTCGAGGCACACGCTGCTGAGCGAGGACGATCTCGTCTGGTTAGGCGAGGTCACCGCGGGATTCGACCTCAGCAGCGAAGAACGCTCCATTCTGGTGTCGATGCGCCACGGCACCGCCTGGACCAACACCCAAGTGCGCCAGGAGTTCGCACCCCTGGATTCGGTAGCCGCCCGACGGATGTTGCAACGGCTGGTGGAGACCGGGCTCGTGGAGCCCCACGGCGAGCGTGGCGGAACCAAGTACGCGATCAAGGCTAAGCACACCAGGCGTCGGAAGCATGCGGTTCGGGTTGAGTCCATGCCGTCCGCGCAACCACAGCTGCCAGTCGCGCAACGGGCGGAGCCCAAGGGCACACGCCATGCCGCGACAATCCTGCGCGCCTTGGACGAGTCGAGGTCCGTCAAGCAGCTCATTGAGCTGACCAACCTCACCGACGGTCAGGTTCGGTATGCGCTCGGTCAACTCATGGAAACCGGAGAAGTCGCCATGGACGGCGCCCAAGGGGTGCGTGCCACCACCTACCGTCGCTGCACGGACCCCGGGAGTGGCCGCTGACCGCGTCGTCAGGCCGCCACTGCTAGTCGTCCGCAGGCACCAGCGAGAACCGGTGCGCCAAGACTGTGGCCTGGACGCGGTCGCGCACCTGCAGCTTGGCGAAGACCCTGGCGACGTGGGTCTTCACGGTCGTTTCGGCGAGATGCAGGTGCCGGGCGATTTCGGCGTTGGAGCGTCCACCGGCCAGCGAGCACAGCACCTCGCGCTCCCGCGGGGTGAGTTCGGACAGCCAAGTCGGACGGTCCACCGGCTCGGGACGGTTCACGAAGCTCGCTACCAGGCGGTCGAGCACGGCCGGGCTGAGCGCGGTGCGGCCGTCCGCACTGTCCCGCAACGCCCGCAGCAGCGCCCGCGGCTCGGTGGTCTTGAGCAGGAACCCGGCGGCACCGGCCCGAAGTGCGTCGGCCACGTACTCGTCCAGGTCGAACATGGTCAGCACCAGGCATTTCACCTGCGGCTGGCGAGCGCTGAGCTCCGCGATGGCGGTGATCCCGTTCCCGCCGGGCATCTCCACGTCCATCAGCACCAGGTCCGGACGGCGACGTGAGGCAACGCTGACCGCCTCTGGTCCGCTGGCGGCCTCGCCGACGACCTCGAACTCCGGATCGCTGGCGATCACCGCAGCCAGGCCGGTGCGGAGCAGCGCATTGTCGTCGACGATCAGCACCCGGATCGTCATGACTGCCCCGCTGACAAGGGCACCCGCGCCAGCACCTGGAATCCACTACCCGCCGCGGACGGCCCGGCGCTCACCGTGCCGCCCGCGAACGCCACCCGCTCGCGGATTCCGACCAGTCCGAACCCGTCGGAGGAGGCCGCCGCACCGGTGCCGTTGTCCCGGACCGACATGGCCACCTCGTCCGCGGTGACCTCGATCCGGACGTCCGCCCGGGTCGCCCCGGCATGACGCAGCACGTTGGTCAGGCACTCCTGGATCATCCGCGACACCAGTGCCGCATGTTCGGGCGGGACTCGGTCCGCCCGCACCACCACATCGAGACCGGCCTCGCGGAACCGTTCGATCAGGTCGCCGATTTGCTCGGGCACGACCCCGCCGGTCTGGGGCAGTTCGGCCAACGCCGCCCTCGCTGTGGTCACGATCACGTCCAGCGCCTGCCGCGCCACGTCAGGCTGCTCGGGCCAGGCAAGTTCAGCGGCTCCCGCATGCACCGCGATCACCCCGACGGCGTGGGACACGGTGTCATGCACATCGCGGGCCAACTGCTCCCGGGTCGCGGCGAAGCCCTCCTCCAGCGGTTCGCGCAACTCGTCCCTCCGGGCGCTTTCAGCACTCCGTGCCCGAGCGGTCGCGCGATCGACGTAGCGTGCGGCGAACCCGATCAGGCCTGCCACCACCGGCAGTGCCGTGTTCCACGGCAGGTTCTCGGGGTCAGCCACCAACATGCCGCCCGCCACTGCACCGACCAGGAACAGCCAGCCGGCCCATCCACTCCATCCACCGCGACGCCCGAGCGTGAAAGCGATCGGACCGAGGCTGAGCAGCATCCAGAACCCGCCATAGGCGGGAACCCCGAGCAGCGCACCGGCGAGCCAGAGCCCTCCGAACAGCACCGCCGCCACACCGGGTGCGGCACGCCGGGCCAGCACCGTCGGCGCGACGGCCAGGGTCGCCAGCATCCGCCCCGGACTGTGTGCCTCGCCACCCAACGCGGGGTAGGCCACGGTCTCGGCCAACGCCAGCAGTGTCGCGCCGAGCGCGAGCAGTAAATCGACCCGCGACCGCCTGGACGCTGGTTTGGGATCGCTCTCTTCTGCCGTTGACTCACCCTGCCGGAGCAGTCCCAGTTGCCGGCGCAGTTCGGACGTGGCCGCGCGGGTCGCGGCGTGGACCTGCGCCGCGGTCGCACCAAGGTCCGGCCCAGGGTTGCTCGCCAGTTGGAGGATCTCGGTCAGCCGGGCGCGCAACTCGCGGTCCACGTCCGCGCTGAGTCGTTCGCGTTCGGCGGCGATCAGCCGATCCGCGAATTCCTCCGGCGACGCCTGCCCGATGTCCCTGATCGCGGTTCTGGCGTTGGCGGCGCGGACGATCAGCCGTCCGGTGGCCACCACCAAGGCACCGACGACGGCCCCCATCACGGTGAGGAAGAAGATCTCGCCGGTTCCGCCGGTCCGGCTGCCGAGCACGGCGCCACCCAGCGCGGCCCCGACGACGAGGGTCGCGGACAGCAGGCGCGGCCACGACATGCGCTCAGGATACGAAGCCACCGCCGACGTTGTCATCGTCCGAATTGATGACCCAGGACGCCACCGTTCGGGCGACGCGCAGCACACCGCCGGCGCCGCACCCTGAACGCATGAGTACCTCACTTCGCCCCTGGCACTGGGCGGCGCTGATCCCCAACCTCGGGCTCGCCGCCATCGCCCTCAACGACGCCGTCACCCGTGCGCTGACCGGCCAGGACTCGATAGCCGCAGACACCTCGGGCAACACGGTGGCGATCACGATCGCCGCAATCGTCCACGGCGTCGCCTATCTCGGGATCATTCTCGTGCTGTGGCGCGAGGCCGACGCGTTCCGGACGGCGAACCGGTTCGCCCAAGTCCTTCGCCGAGTCCTGATGGTGACGTTCGGCTTCATGGCCCTGGCCATGCTGCTGGTCGAGACCTGGCGTCCGCAGGGTGTCGACGGATCCGAAGGGCTGGCCGCCGTCTGGGGACTCGTCGGCAGCGCGGTCTTCATGGTGATGCTGCTCGGCTCGTGCCTGCTTGGGTTCGCGCTGCTGCGCACCAACCCGCTGGGCATCGGCGGACGCATCCTGCTCGGCATCCTTCCCGCCTTCGGGCTGGTCGTCCTGCTCGGCGCGGTCGGTTCGCCCTGGGAGCACCCGGGTTACGTCGAGTTCGTTCAGGGCGTCGGCATGTCACTGCTCGGAGTCGGGGCGACCGCTCGCCGGCCCACCAGGACGGACGCCGTCTCCGAGACGGTCGGCTGAATCGGGCGAGTCCCCATCCCCAAAGGAAGCACTGAACAACGCTGGATTTCGTTGGTCGAGCTTGTCGAGACCTTCGGACGACATCAGGCCGACAAGGGGTTTCGACAAGCTCAACCAGCAGTGGTTGTGCGGATTAGCTGCTCAGCACCACCAGCTCCTGGGTGGCGCGGGTCATCGCCACATAGCGGTCCACCGCGCCGGTGATGCCGGGTTCGAAGGCGTCGGAGTCGACCAGGACGACCAGGTCGAACTCCAATCCCTTGGCTCCCTCTGCACTCAGCGACCGGACGCGCTCGGTGCCGGCGTAGCTGGGGTCGCCGATCACGCAGGCGATGCCGTCCGGGTGGGCGGCGAGCCAGTCGGCGAGGATGCCGTCCCGCTCGGACGCCGGCGCGTGCCGCACCGGAACACCGGTGCTGCGGATCGAGGTGGGGACGGCGACGTCGGGCAGGGCGGCGGTGATCACCGGTTCGGCCTCGGCCATCACCTCCCCGGGCGTCCGGTAGTTGACGGTCAGCGTCGCCACCCGGACGTCGGCGAAGCCGACCCGGGCCAGCCGGTCGGCCCACGATTCGGTGAAGCCGTGCCGGGCCTGGGCCCGGTCGCCCACCACGGTGAAGCTGCGGGAGGGGCAGCGCCGCAGCAGCAGCTGCCATTCGGCGTCGGTCAACTCCTGCGCCTCGTCCACGATCACGTGGGCGAACGGCCCAGCGAGCGGGTCGGCGTCCGCGGACGGCAGGGCGGCGTCGTCCACCAGCGAGTCGCGGATGCTTGCCCGGTTGAGCAGCTTCAGACCTGATTCGGGGTCGTCGTCGGCGGCCAGGATGTCCTCGACCACGTCGTCCATGTAGGAACGATCCGCGGCCTCCTGGGCCCGGCGGCGGCGGTTGCGTTCGGGTGCCTGCGGGTCGCCGAGCCGCTGCCGCATGGCGTCCAGCAGCGGCAGGTCGGCGACCGTCCACGGCGCACCCTCGGGACGTTTCAGCGCGCGCACCTCGTCGGGGCTCAGCCAGGGCGCGCAGCGGCGCAGGTAGGCCGGCACCGCCCACAGGTCGGCGACCAGGTCGGTCGGTTCCAGCACCGGCCAGGCCCGCCGGACGGCCCGGCGCAGCGCGGCGTTGTGCTCCAGTGCGCGCCGGATGTCGTCGATGGTCACCTCGTCGTCGGTCACCCCCGAGCAGGCGTCGAGCAGGATCTCCAGCAGCGCGTCCCAGACCTGTTCCTGGGCTTCGTTGTGCGGCGCCCCGGCGTCCACCGACTCGAACGCCTCCAGCCAATCGGCCGCCCGCACCCTCAGATCGACCCACGGCGTCTCGACCACCAGGGTCTGCGTCGGTGGCTCTTCATACAGCGCGACAGCCGGGTCAACGGCCTCGGCCAGCCGCGCCGACGACTTCAGCCGGGCCACTTCCGGGTCGGTCTCGGCCACAGCAGCAGCTCCCTCGGGCAGCAGGTCGCGCAGCGTGCAGGTCTGGACCCCCTCCTCACCCAGTCCGGGCAGGATGTCGGCCACGTAGGCCAGGTAGGCCTGGTGCGGGCCGATGAACAGCAGCCCGCCGCGGCCACCGCTCAGCCGCGGATCGGCGTAGGCGAGGTAGGCGGCGCGGTGCAGCGCGACCACCGTCTTGCCGGTGCCGGGACCGCCGTCCACCACGAGGGCGCCGGACGAACCGGCCCTGATCACGGCGTCCTGGTCGGCCTGCAGGGTGCCGAGGACGTCGCGCATCCGGGCCGTCCGGGATTCGCCGAGGCTGGCCAGGAAGGCCGACTGGTCGTCGAGCGCCGCGCTCGGCGCCGCACCGTCGGCGACGAACGACTCGTCCCAGTAGTCGATGACCCGGCCGTCCATCCAGCGGTAGCGGCGGCGTCCGGCGAGGCCCAGCGGGTGGGCCCGGGTGGCGGCGAAGAACGGTTCGGCGGCCGGGGTGCGCCAGTCGACCAGCAGTTGGCGTCCGGAGCGATCGGTCAGGCCGACCCGTCCGATGTAGACCGGGTCGCTGCCGTCGGTGAAGGTCATCCGGCCCAGGCAGGCCTCCCAGGCGAAGCGCCGCAGCAGCCGGAGCCGTGCGGTCAGCCGATGGATCTCCAGGTCGCGATCGAGCGCCTGCCGTCCGCGCCGAGCCGGGGCCCGGCGAAGTTCGTCGAGTTGGTTCGAGACGGCTGCGACCTGGTCTGCGATGCAGTCCGCGATGCCGGCCAGGTGCCGCTCATCAGCGGCGATCAGCCACGGATCGGCCTTGGCTGCGAGGCGTCCGGGAAGGTGGAAAGCAGTGCGCACAGGGGACATGGCGGACGATTCTGCTCCTGGGTGGGGGTCTTGCGGCAAGCCCCCGGGTGGGTTATAGCTTGGAATTGCAGGAAGTATGAAAATCGCCGGGTGTAGCGTCGCGCGTCATGGCATCGGGCTACATTCACGGGCACGCCGAAAGTGTGCTGCGCTCCCACCGCACCCGCACCGCCGCGAACTCGGCGGCCTATTTGCTGGGCGAGTTGCGCCCCGGTCAAGCCCTGCTCGACATCGGCAGCGGACCCGGCACCATCACCGCCGACCTGGCGCGGCTGGTCGCGCCCGGGCGGGTGACCGCACTGGAGACCTCGGACGAGATCGTGGCCCTGACCCGCACCGGCATCACGGGCGCCGGCGTCGAGAACGTCGACTATCTGGTCGGCGACGTCCACGCACTCGACCTGCCGGACGACTCCTTCGACGTGGTGCACGCCCATCAGGTGTTGCAGCATCTGCCCGACCCGGTCCAGGCGCTGCGCGAAATGGTGCGGGTCTGCCGTCCGGGCGGCGTGGTCGCGGTGCGGGACGGCGACTACAGCGCCTTCACCTGGTTCCCGGCCAGCGCCGGCCTCGACCGCTGGCTGGAGTTGTACTGCGCTGCCGCGCGCGCCAACGGCGGTGAACCCGACGCCGGACGCCGCCTGCTCAGCTGGGCGCACGCCGCCGGCTGCCGCGACGTCACCGCCACCTCGAGCACCTGGTGCTACGCCGACCCGGACTCCCGGACCGCCTGGGGCCACGGCTGGGCCGACCGGATCCTGCAGTCGGCGATCGCGACGCAACTGGTGGCGTCCGGGATGGCGAGCGCGGGCGAACTGGACGCGATCGCCCAGGCCTGGCGGGGCTGGGCGGCGTCCGACGACGGCTGGTTCAGCCTGCTGCACGGAGAACTGTTGATCCGCGTGTGAGCCGTGGGACAGTTGCCCCATGCAGGGGATACGTCTGACCACGATCACGCTGGGTGCGGTCGACCCGGTGTCGCTGGCGCGCTTCTACGCGCGGCTGCTCGGCTGGACGCTGGGACCCATCGACGACCCGACCTGGGTGGCCGTCCGCAACCCGGACGGCGGCGTCGGCATCGCCTGCCAACAGGAGAAGAACCACGTCCGGCCGACCTGGCCCGGGGCGCCCGGCGACCAGCAGATGCAGGTCCATCTGGAGGTCCAGGTGGACGACCTGCAGGCCGGGCTGCAGCACGCCCGGCAGTGCGGCGCCCGGATGGCCCGCTACCAGCCGCAGGCCAACGTGAGGGTCTGCCTCGACCCGGCCGGTCACCCATTCTGTCTCTGGGTCGAGGGCTGAGCTTCCTGCTTCACGCAGTGACGTCGGCGACCGGGGCTCCGGTGAGCCGGACCAGGTCGTCGGGGGTGAGCCGGAACACCGCGTGCGGGTGACCGGCCGCGGCCCAGATCACATCGAACCGGAACAGCTCGGTGTCGATCAGCTCGACGCTCGGATGGGCGTGGGCGACCGGTGACACGCCCCCGATCGAGAAGCCGGTGGCAGCCTTCACGAAGGCGGCGTCGGCCCTGGCCAGATCGCCGACCTTCATCGCCACCTTGGTCTCGTCAACCCGGCGGTCGCCCGAGGTCATCACCAGCACCGCCGCGTCGTCGGCGCGCCGCCGGAAGATGATGCTCTTCACGATCTGGCCCAACTCGACCTCGAGCGCGTCCGCGGCGTCCTGCGCCGTCCGCGCCGAATCACTCAACAGGCGTGGCGGGTGAGGATGGCCGAGTTCGGCCAGTCGGGCGGCGACACGCTGGGCGCCGGCGGGGAGGGCTGCGTCGGATTGGGCGGAGGTCATGGGTTCCATCCTGCCGTGCGCGAGGGAGTATTGATCCGATGGTCACGGGACTCTTGACCGTGTCCGTCCCGACGGCTGGAGGAAACATGCCCGTTCCACGCAACGACGCCGCGATCGACGTCCTCACCACCGTGCTGACCCAGGGCCATCACGACCGTCCTGCCGAACTGGTCGAATACCCGGGTTACGCCATCCACGATCCCCAGGGCTGGCTGTGGCGCGACGCACAGACGCAGCCCCCGCTGCAGCAACCGGACGCCTACGACCTGACCGACGCCCTGCCGGGCACGCGACTGCACGAGTCACCCGGGCTGGTGCTCGACACCAGCGGCGGCACCGAGCCGTTCACCGCCGAACAACAGGAGTACTGCCGGCGTAGCCTCGACGTGACGATGAAAGGCGGCACCACCAGCGGGGTCATCTACCCCCTCGCCTTGTGCGAGCTGGCTAGGAACTTCCGTTTCCGCAACCTGGGCGGCGCCTCCGCGGGCGCGATCGCCGCCTCGCTGGCCGCGGCCGCCGAACTGGGCCGGACGCGTCGCGCCGCCGGGCTGATCGCGAACGACACCAGGGACGCCGAGCAGATCGCCCAGGGACGGCTGCGGCAGGGCTTCGCCGGGCTCTCCGACATCCTGGCCTGGCTCACCCAACGCGACCGTCCGAACGGACCGGACGAGTTCCGGCTGGTGCAGCTGTTCAAGCCGACCCTCGCCGGCCTGCCACTCTTCCGGGTGCTCGCCTCGGCCATGCGCGGCCAGTTCGTCCGCGGGGCGCTGCTGTTGCTGGTCAGCCTGAACGCCCGCGCCCTGGCCCTCACCCTGGTGCCGTTCGTGCTGGCGCCCTGGGCGTTGTCGGCGTCGGCGCCGTGGCGGTGGGGCGGCGGCTGGCTCAGCGTCGGCAACTACTGGTACTCGGTGCTGCTGCTCTGGTTGGCCTTCGGCTGGGTGATTCCCCTGGTGTCGCTGTGGTTGACCCGGCCGCGGCGGACGCCGTCCGCACAGCCCAGCGGGTTCGAGGAGCCCATCCCGACTCCGCCACCGCCGGTCGAACCGCGACGCTGGATGCGTACCCTGACGATCGCCGTGGTTGCCGGTCTCGGCTGGGTGGCGGCCACGCTGCATGCGCTCGGCTGGGTCGGCCTGCTGCTCACCGTGGCCTACCTGGTCGCCGAGATCGCCTTCGTGCTGCTCGGTTTCGGCATCGGCGTCGCACTGTTCTCGACGACCGCCAAGGATCACCGGTTCGGGTTGATCGGCGGCTCGGGTGCGGCTACCGACGATCGCACCTGGCGCGGACGGCTGGCCCGGCTGTTCGAGAGCGCCACCCGGGTGCTGCCCGAGACCACCGTCAACGCGAACCTCACCGACTGGCTGACCGACGCGATGACCGACCTCGCCGGGCTGGCTCCCGGCGAGGTGCTGCGCTTCGGCCACCTGTGGACCGGCGCGGAGTACACCCCGGGCGACCCGGACGGCGCCGGCCGCCGCGCCGCCGAGAACAGCCGGCTGCGCTCGATCAATCTCGAACTGATGAGCACCGAACTGATCCGGCGCGCCCCGTACCGGTTCCCGCTGCCGGCCGCCGACTCCACCGCCAATCAGCTCTGGTTCGACCCCGACGATCTCGCCGGGCTACTCCCGGCCCAGGTGATTGCGGCGATGATGGACGGCGCCGCTCCCGTCCGGGTACGTGCCCTGGCCACCGGCGCCGAGGTCGTCCTCTACCCGTTCCCGCAGCCCTGGGACCTGCCGGTGGTGTTCGCCACCCGGGCCTCACTCGCCCTGCCCGCGCTGTTCCAGGCCGTCCGGCTGTACGAGTTGCGTGAGGGATCGACACCGGTGCGCACCGAGTTCGGCGCCCGGGTGGCCCGGGACGGCACCGAGTTGCGCTGGCCCGGCGCGGACGGCGCCGCACCAGTGGCGCAGGAACTGTGGCTGACCGACGGCGGCGTCACCTCCAACTTCCCGATCCACCTGTTCGACTCGCCGCTGCCCCTGTGGCCGACGGTCGGCATCGACCTCGGTACCCACCCGGCCGGCGCCGGCCACCAGGACGTCTACCTGCTCGGCGACGCCGGAGCAGCCAAGACGCTGGCCACCCCGCTGGGCCGGGCGATGAGCAGTTTCCTGGCCAGCGTGATCGGCACCGGGCTGCAGTGGCGCGACACCGCGCAGCTGGGGATGCCGGCCTTCCAGGCCCGCATCGCGGTCGTCCGGCAGCGCAGCTACGAAGGCGGCAACAACCTGTTCATGACCACCGACGACATCGCCTCACTCGCCCTGCGCGGGGTGGTCGCCGGCATGCGGCTGCGCCGCCGCTTCGCGTCCGACGCGCAATGGGAGAGGCAGCAATGGCTCCGTCTCCGGGTGGCCGCCGAGAGCCTGGCCCGCTTCTCGAACCGGCTCCAGGTGTCGCTGCGCGAGCAGTCGTATGCCCGGCTGCTCCCCGAACCGGACGGCGCCGCGCCGCCCTGGGCAGTGCTGGACGCCTTGCGCGACAACCTGACCGGCCAGGCCGACCCGAATCCGCCGGTGGCCCTGCCCGACGATCCCGATCCGGCGGTGGAGTGGTATCGGCCGGACACGGCGGCATTCTTCGATGAGCTCGACGCGCTGCTGGAACCGGCCCGTGACGGTACCGCCAACCCGGCGGTCCTGCGGGACGGCGCACCACGTCCGTTCGCCGAACTGCGCCAGGTGCCGCGCGACTGACTTGCCACCGTTGCTCCAGCTTGTCGCAGACCCGGCGACCGTTGATCGAGACCCAGAGATCCGTTGATCGAGCTTGTCGAGATCCCGCGGGAGTCCCAGTACGGGTTTCGACAAGCTCAACCCTCGACGTTGGCCTACTCCGAGCATGGGTTCGACAAACTCAACCCTCGACGATGGCTACTGGATGCCGGCTGCCTGAACCGCCCGGACGGCGTCCAAAGCGGCCGCGTCGCCGTCCGATTCGGGCTCGGCACCGCGTCCCCACAGCCAGCGGTCAACGTCCTCGGCGGTGCCGGCGAAACCGGCGTCGGGTGGCAGGTCGGTGATCCGCAGGATGCCCGGCTCGTCGTAGCTTTTCCCCGACTGGCCGACGCCGCGCCAGCGTCCGGGCCGCACCAGCACCGTCCGTTCGACATCGGTCAGGGTCAGCGCGACCACATGATCGGACGGCACGAACTCGAACCCGGGCAGCGTGCCCCACCAGGCGAACATCACGTCGATCGCGTGCAGCACCCCGTCGACGGCCACCTCGGGGTCGATCGGCGTCGGCGTCCGACCGGCGACCAACTCGGCGTCGATGCGGTGCATGACCGCCTCGTGCACCTGCATCCGGCGGGTGAACCCGACGGTCTGATCGGTGCCGAACCACGTCCAGGCGGGTTGCTCGTCGACCCGCTTATCGAGTTGCTCGAGCAGTGCTTCGGTCTCGGCGCGGAGCAGCGTCACCGTGGCCTCGACTCCGCCCGGCCGGTCCGGCTCCTCTTCCTCGATCACCTCGGAGTCCTCGTCGCTCTGCGCGCCCGAGGCCAGGATGCCTGCCCAGAACGCATGCACCTTGGTCAGATGCCAGAGCAGGTCGGCGGACGTCCATTCCGGACAACTCGGAACGGTGGCCGTCGGATCAGCCGCGAGCACCGCTTCAGCGAAGCGCTCGGTCTCAGTGCGGATAACCCCCGTGTGGTCGAACATCTTCCGACCATACGTCACCGCTTGCCGGCAACCAGCGCGAGATAGTCTGCCCGAATGGGAGCCCGGATCCGCCTGCTCGTCGTCGACGACGATGCCGCGGTGCGACAGGCGTACCGGACGATGTTCGCTCAGCATCCTCTGGTGACGCTGGTGGGTGAGGCGGCCGACGGCTCCGAAGTCAGCGCCGCTTACGCCCGCACCCGCCCCGATGCCGTCCTGATGGATCTGCAGATGCCGGTCGTGTCGGGGGTGGACGCGACCCGCGAGTTATGCAGCCGCTGGCCGGACGCCACCATCGTGGTGATGACCACATTCAGCACCCGCGAGCACGTGGTGGCCGCACTGCGCGCCGGGGCGTCCGGCTATCTGGTGAAAGGGGTCAACGCTGCCGGCATCGCGGTTGCACTACGTCAAGCACTCGCCGACGAAATGCCGCTGTCGTCGGTGGTGCGCCGCGAACTGGTCTCCAGCGTGATGGCTGCGCCCGAGCCCGCCGAGCACACCCTGACCCCCCGCGAGGTGGAGCTGGTCCGCTGGCTGGGACACGGGCTCAGCAATGCGCAGATCGCCACCCGGATGCATCTCTCCGAGGGTTCGGTGAAGCAGTACGTGGCCCGGATCGGTGACAAGTGGGGCATTCGGGCCCGGACTCAGATCCTGATTCGCGGAATCCAGCTCGGCATCGTCGACCCTGACTCGCTGCCTTCGGCTCCGAGTTGACGCTCGTCCTCGGCGCGTGGCCGCAGGTCGACCTGGGACTTCAGCGGTAGCTGCGCAGCCACCTGCCAGCGCCCTCCGGACGGTCCGGCCGAGAAGGTGCCGCCGGTGATCCTGGCCCGTTCTTCCAGCCCGAACAGACCCAGCCCGGTGGAGTGCGGGGACAACCGCGGACGATCCGGCAACGGGTTCTCGACGGTGAGCTCGAGCAGGTCGCCGTTGGGCACCATCCGGATGGAGCACTCCGCGCCGTGCGGGGCATAGCGCAGGATATTGGTGGTCGCCTCGCGGACGATCCGGGCGGCCGTCTTGCGGGTGGTCGGGTCAGCTCCGTCAACCCTTGCATCGACCTCGGTCCGCACCTGGTGCCCCGCCTCCCGCATGGTGCCGACCGCCGCGGCCGCCGCGGCGGTGGGGCTCAGCCATCCGGCATCGGCGTCCGGCTGGGCGGAAACCGGGGCACGCATCACGTGCAGCAGCAGGGCCAGGTCGGCCTGTGCCGAAGCGTTGATCGCGGCGACCCGGTCGATCCCCACCCGCAGCCCGGCGGGGTCCGTTTCCCCGCGGTAGGCGCCGGCCTGCATGGTGATCAGCGACAGCTGGTGGGCGACGATGTCGTGCAATTCACCGGCGAGTTCGCGACGCACGTCGTCGCGGGCCGCGTCATGCCGACTGGCTGCCGACGCCAGCCGACGGTCGGAGGAGTTGAGCAGCCGCTGAAAGTGCTGGGTGGCGAGGCCGAGCATTGCCCCGATGATCGGATAGAACACGCCGTCGGCGGCCGGCTGCGGGCTCGGGCTGTGGAACCAGATCAGGCAGTAGATCGCCCAACCGAGGGTGACGATCCAGGCCCACCGGGCGCGATGCACAACGCCGATCGCAGCCAACACGATGATCGCCAGCTGTGCGGGCTGGCCGACCACCAATGAAGGCTCGACGCCGAGCAAGCTGACCAGCAGCACGGCGAGCATCAGCACGACCGCGTAGCGCAGCCGCCAGGTGCAGGCCGCGAGACCGGCGACGGCCAGACTCCAGGCCGCCCGCCAGGTCCAGTCGTCGGTGCCGGCCGACCAGCCCAGGACGGCGTGCACCGCCAGCACCAACGCCACCGCCAGGACCGAGAGCGCCGCCGGGCGTCGCAATCCTCTCCGACGCCAGCCGGGAGCCGACGCGGGCGGCGCGGCGAGCGGTTCCGCCGTGGCGTCGACCAGCACCGGGAGCGCCGCCCGCAAGCGCCAGCCGTCGCGGTGGTCGATCTCGAAGCTCCCACCCGCAGCCAGCATGCGGTGCTCGGCCGCCCGCAGCGCACCATCAGCGGTGCCGGCGCCGGCACCCGGATGGCTCAGCTCGACCCCGAGCCGGCCGTTGGCCAGGGTCACCGCGATGGCGCAACTCTCACCGGCCGGCGCCTGCCGCACCATTAGCGTGCCCGCCTCCCGCAGGATGGTGGCGAGCAGTTGCCGGGCGAAGTCGCCGACGCCGGGCAGCCGGTCCGGCAACTCGATGGCGGTCGGGTAGCCGTGCCCGACCAGCAGTTCCTCGACCTCTTCGGCGACTCCCAGCAGATCCTCTGGCCTCGAATCGGTGGCGAGCGGCTCGCCGCTGCGGCCGCGCAATGTGGAGACCAGTCCACGCAGCTGCGCGAGGGTGCCGCGGGCCGTGGCGTCCGCCCGCTCCAGCACGCCGCTCAACTCCGCGGCGTCCGTTCCGGTCCGGGCCTCGGCCAGGTCACGTTGTCCGTCGCGGAGTCCGTTGACCAGCAACTGGGACAGCTCCTCGGCCAACGTCGCACGCTCGGCGGCCCGCAACCGCAGCGTCTGCGCCTGCAGCCGGCGGATCCTCAGGTTCATCCGTCCGTTGCGCCGCCACAGCATCCGCACCGCCAACCCGACTCCGGTCGCCACCACCAGCAACACCAGCACGGCCAGCCCGCGATGCGGACCGTTGAACACCCAGGAGGCGACGGCGTATCCCAGATAGCCCAGCATCACGATCCAGGCGGTCCGCGCCGAGGCGACGGCACAGATCATCACGGTGGTCACCAGCAGCGGCGCCGCATCTTGGCCGACCGGCGCCCACAGCGCCGAGACGATCGGCACCAGGCAGACCACGAGACCGGCCATCGGGCGGAAGAGGCTGAGCGCCGCTCCGATCGCCGAGAGCACCATCACGGTGGTGTAGAGCCACGGCGTCGCCAGCCAGGTCAGGAACAGCCCGCTGATCAGATCGACCCCGATGACCACCAGCACCAGAGCGCGAACCACCCGCAACGGACGAGACGGCATGGCCTCGTCGAGTCGCGGTGTCGCGGTACCAATCATCGAACGACCGTGTCCTGGGGGATCCTCCGCAATTACTGTAACGCCTAGCGACCGCGGCGTCGCCGCTACTCGTGTGGCACCGTCACCGTCACGCACCACTGTGCCCCGTTCACAGCCGCCGCAAAGCTCCCGCCGGTCAGCAAGACCCGCTCACGGAGGCCCTTGAGCCCCCAGCCCAGTTCCGGTTCCGGCACCCCAGGCCCCCATTCGTTGCGCGCCCGCAATGTCACCTGATGGTCGTTGAGGGCGATCTCGACGCTGCACCGCGCACCGGCCGGGGCATGTTTGACCTGGTTGTCAACCAGTTCAGCCACCCCTCGCGACAGCGTCCGCTGGACGGTGAGTTCAAGCGCGTCCGCGGCCGCCGGCACCCGCACGTCCGGATCGAACCCCGCTTCGATCAACCGCAGCTGCGCCTCGGCGCAAGCCTGAGTGGGCGGGATACGCTCGGCCAGCTCGCGGATCTCCATGCCTGACGCGGCGGTCGTAGGGTCCGCGCGTAACACCCGCACCAGCAGCCGCAGCTCGCTCAGCGCGGCCGCATTGGCGCGCTCCACCGCACCCAGCGTGCGGCGCAGCACCGCCGGATCCTGTTCGTCCTGCGCCGACAACAGCTGCAGCGAGGCAGTCGAACAGATGGTGCACCACCACGTCGTGCAGGTCGGCCGACAGCGCCCGCCGCTCGTCGGCCCGGATCCGTCCCTCCTCTACCGCCTGGTCGAGTGCCGTCCGGGCAGCCCGGTCACGACGCTCATGGACGGCCTGGCCGATCCAGCCCAGCAGGAGTCCGAGCGCCAGCGGGCCGGCCAGGCTGAGCAGCAGCGCACCGCGATCGTCTCCGGCGTAGCTCAGCACCCGCAGCGCCACGTAGCAGGCGAGTCCGCCCGTGATGAGCAGGGCGTTCCGACGGGCCTGCTGGGTGAGTACCAGCGCCGGCACCACCGTGAGCAACATCGCGTCCAGGCTGGTGGACGTCCAGACCAGCGCGGTGGCCAGCGGCACCGCGGCCAACGCAAGCCCGAGCAACGGACGCCACAACGCGACCAGGATGGCCAGGTAGCCGACCACGTCCATGGTGGTGATCAGCGCGGCGTCCTGCAGCGGCACCGGCGACATCAAGCTGAGCCTGACCAGGTCCACCAGCAGGAACAGGACCAGCGCCGCCGCGACCAGCCGCACCTGGTCGATCGTGGCGAGGCTACGCACCCGCCGGATCACCATCAGTGAGGTGGCATCGTTGGGACCGATGACGGTGCCGCTCATCAGAACGGCCAGCGGCCGCACAGCCACGGCCACCTGGTGCAGGCGTCATTCGGACGGTCCTGCTGAGCCACGGCGGCGCCCGGCTGCGGGGCAAGCGGACGCGCGCTGATCGGCAGCAGTAACGCGAGGGACAAGGTGATTGTGATCGATAGTGTTTTCACCGGATGGCCTTTCGTTTCCGGGGGTATGGCGAGATTCTTTCCGCGCCTTCACCATTGACACCATTGACGAACGGCCAACGGGCCGGGACCGGCCATGAGCTGGCCAGAAGTGAACTGGGCGGCGACGTCCGGTCAGCGTTGGATTGACCTATGACCACCCCACAAGAGGCGATCCGCGTGCTGGTCGTCGACGATGACGCCCTGGTTCGCGAAGCGTACCGATCGTTTTTCAGCAAGGCCGCCGATCTCATCCTGGTCGGCGAAGCCCGCGACGGCGCAGAGGCCATCGACACCTACGCCACCCTGCGGCCGGACGTCGTATTGATGGATCTGCAGATGCCGCGCTGTTCCGGGGTCGAGGCCACCGCCCGGATCTGTTCGAAGTGGAGCGAGGCCTGCATCGTGGCATTGACCACCTTCGGCACCCGCGAGTACATCGTGGCCGCCTTGCGGGCCGGCGCGTCCGGCTATCTGCTCAAGGACACCGGCGCGCAGAACCTGCTGGCGGGCATCCGGCAGGCGCTGCGGGGCGACATGCCGATGTCGTCATCGGTGCGCCGTCAGCTGGTCGAATCGGTCAAGTCGGAGATCTCGCTGAATCAGGAGCCGGTAGACATCGGACTCACCCCGCGCGAGACCGAGTTGCTGGGCTGGCTGGCGCAGGGTCTGACCAATTACCAGATCGGACGCGAGATGTACGTCTCCGAGGGATCGGTCAAGCAGTATCTGGCGCACGTCAGGGACAAGATGGGCCTCAAGTCCCGCACCCAGATCCTGGTCAAGGCGATCCAGTTGCGCATCGTCGACCCGCACGCGCTCCCCCGCAGCAGCGAGGTCGCCGTCCGCTGATCCCCAACGCTCGTCCAACTATTCAGGGCTCGCCGAATTCGGCGAGCCCTGAATAGTTCGGGGAGCGCTGACTTTCGTTGGTCGCGCACCGTTGGCCGATCGGCCAGAGCAGCATTAGCCAAGGACCGGTTCCCAGCCCGAAGGATTGTTCCCGATGCCTGCGGACGATTCGCTGGAAAACACCCAAATCACAGCGATCCGGAGGTCAATCATGGGCGTTCATCCCGAGTACATCCTGGCCTGCAACGAGCGGTCCCCCTACTACGGCGACCGTCGGCCGATGGCCCAGTTGCTGGCCGCCCTCGGCGGCGAGGCCCCGCAGACCGAGGAACTCCCCGACGGTTGGCTGGTGCGACGCTGGGGCGGTTGGGAGGGCTGGACGCCGCGGGACTGGACGCCCCGCGTCCAGGGCTGGAAGATCCACGTGTCGACCGTCCCGGACGACGCCCGCGAGACCCTGCTGCGCACCACCCGGATCTGCGTCGCGCACAACGTGTCGTTCAAATTCCTCCACGATCCGAGCAGCCTGCAGGACACCAACGGCAAGCAGCAGGACCGTGGCTCGTCCGGCAAGTTCATCACCATCTACCCCGATGACGACGACCAGCTCGCGGTACTGCTGGACGAGTTGGAGACGGCGCTGGACGGGCAGCGAGGGCCCTACATTCTCAGCGATCTGCGCTACGGCGAGGCCCCTGTCTACGTCCGCTACGGCGGGATCATGTCGTTCAGTTACCCCGACAGCCTCGACCACCAAGTGCATGCGATCACCGGCCCCGGGCTGCGACTGGTGGCCGACGAGCGCCGACCGAGGTTCGTGATTCCCGAAGGAGTCACCCTGCCGGCCTGCCTGGAACCCGCCCAGCGGCGGGTGCAGACCTCGACGCCGACCCGGCTCCAGGAGTTCAAGGCAGTCTCGGCAATGCACTTCTCGAACGCCGGCGGCGTGTACCGCGCCACCTTGCCCGAGGGCAGCGTGCACGTGTTGCGCGAGGCCCGCAGTCACACCGGCCTGGACGCCCGCGGCCGCGACGCTGTCGCCCGGCAGATCGAGGAGGAGGCGATCCTGACCGAACTGGCCGGCCTGCCCGGGGTCCAGCAACTGCTCGGTTCGTTCTGGGCCTGGGAGCACCGCTACCTGGAATTGGAATACGCGCCCGGCCGGTCGCTGACCTCGTGGGTGGTGCAGAACTCGCCGTTCGACGGTGATCGCGAGCCAGGCCAAACCGCGCGCTTCGCGCAGCGTGCCGTGCGGGTCGGCGAACAGCTGATCACCATTGTGGACAGCATCCACGCCCGCGGCTGGGCGATCGGCGACCTGCACCCCGGCAACGTGCTGATCGACGACACCGACGATGACGCGGTCACCGTGATCGACTTCGAAGACGCCACCGCGGTCGACCAGCCGCGCTCGATCGGCTTCCGGGTGTTCGAGTTCTGCGGACCCGAGGAACTCACCGCCGTACAGTCCGATTGGTACGCCATCTCCCGCAGCCTGATGTTGATGTACGTGCCGGACTGGGAGATCGAAGCGATCGCCCCAGACTTCTGGGACCGGGCGCTGCTGCGGGTCCGAGACCGGTTCGGGGACGCGGCGGCCGATCAGCTGCAGAGCGTGCTGGACCGCTTCCCGGCACCGGCCGCACACATGCTGGCGCCCGAGGTGACCGTCCGCTCCGGACCGCCCAGCGAGTCGTCGGCCGAGCTGGTCCGGGCGCTCAACGAGGGCATCGAATGGTCGCGTCAGTTCTCCGCGTCCGGCGCCTTCCCCGGTGACCCGGCCCAGGAGGGCGACGTGACGGAAAGCTTCGGCTACGGACGGGCCGGCGTGTTGTGGGCCCGGGGCCGGATCGACGCCGAGGTGGCCGCGTCCGACTTGGACGCGTTGGAGACGGCCTGCAAGGACACCCAGTTCGAACCCGGCCTGTACACCGGCCGAGCCGGCATCGCTCTCGCCCTGGCGGACGCCGGGCGCCCCGAGTCCGCCCGGAAAGCTGCGGCCGACGCCATGGAGGAATCGTTGGCGCGTCGCCGGCTGGACCTCTTCGGCGGACGGGCCGGCGTGGCGCTGGCGGCGCTGGAGGTGGCTCGGCAGACCGGGGATGACGAACTCAAAGCCGAGGCGCTGATCGCGAACGACCGGCTGCAGCGCTCGGTGCACCCCGGCAGCCGGGCCTGGGACGACCTGACCCATCGCCGTGGCTACTACTACGGACTGACCGGACTCGCCCTGGCCGATATCGTCGCCCACCTCAGCGACGGCGGGCAGGGCCGGTGGAGCGGGCGATGGACCGGCTGCGCGCCGACCTGGACGGCTGCATGACGACCGAGACCGGCGAACTGATGGTCCGCGACACCGATAACAACCGCGCTCTTCCCTACATCGAGTGGGGTTCGGCAGGAATCTGGGCGATCGCGATGCTGGCCGAACGGCTCAGCGGCGAACGCCTGGTCACTCCCGAGCAGTACGCCGCCCTGGTCAAAGCGTGCTCGTCGGACATCTACATCTACGGCACCCTCGACCACGGCAGGGCGGGCATCATGACCGTCCTGGCCGCCACCGGACCCGAGGCGGACGTCGAGGTCGAGCGTCAGCGCCGGCTGCTGCTGCGCAACCTGCTGCACCACGACCGGATGGCGTTCACCGTCGGCGACGGAATGATCCGGCTGAGTTCGGACGTCTCCACCGGCGCGGCCGGCATCGCGGTGGCGCTGCACGCCGTCGCCAGCGGCCGTCCGTTCGACTGGCTGCCGCTCACCCGCGCCACCGTCCGGCACTTCTCCACGCTGCCGATCCCGGCCCGCCCGGAGGAACTGGTCGCGGTCTGAGCGGGCCGGAATATCTATCGACCAGCGTCGGATAACCTCCGGACAAGGCCCGAAGATATTCATTGAATGAGGGCCGGCAATGCGATTGACTGGTACTAGGAACACCGAGAAAGGACGCGAAGGACAATGCATATCAATGCACCGGCGGCCCCGATCGGTCCCGCATCGCCGGCCCTCACTTCCCCGCCTCGACCGCTCTCATTGCAGGGCTTGGAACTCGAGCTGGAAACCCCGGCCGACACCTACCACTCCGGCAACAGCGCGTACACCTGTATCGCCCGGAGCGGCTTCAGCATGGGCTGCTGACCGGCGGCCCACCCAGACCACGAGCCTGCGAAAGGAGGTGGAAGATGAACGACGCACTCGGCTTGCAGTACGAACTGCCGGAGGACACGCCCGATGACGAGAAGGCCTCCAAGATCAGCATCGTGGGCTGCACCAGCAGCCACGCCAGCTACTTCCTGTGCTACAAGAAGTGACCAACCCGAATCCGCCGACACCCTGGAAAGGAGGTGACCCAGATGGCTGACATCCTCGACCTGCAGGACGGTGAGGCCGAGCCCACGCCCGGCGCCGAGAAGGCCTCGAACATCAGCTTCCGAAACCTCTTCTGCCGCAACTCCTTCGTCTCGGCTTCGTTCTGCATGGCGAAGTAACCCGAACGACGACCGCCCTACGACAGCCCTGAAAGGAGGTGCACCATGGCCGAGATCCTCGATCTTCAGAACGACGAAACCCCCGAGACCCCCGGCGACGAGAAGGCCTCGAACAAGAGCTACTTCATCTGCCACAACTCCGGTACCAGCAACTTCATCTGCTGGCGTCCCTGACAATCCCACGGAACCGCTGTTCGCCGCGCCTGGTCGGCGCCTATCCGACCAGTTCAGGCACCCACGACTGGGTCGCCGCCTCAACCCCGAGGCGGCGGCCCAGCCGCATTTCCGCCGCATGTTCACTTACGGACAGATACCCCGCCGGAATGCAGACATCCGGCCCGCAGCTTGCTGGACTGGACGTCACCAAACCCCGCGCGCGGGCCCCTGTGGGTCGCGCCACCCAGGAGGAAAGTCATGGTCAGTCAGATCCGCGAATCCGCGCCGGCCTACGCGCCCCCCGTCGCGGCGATCACCGCCCACGACGTGCACAAGGCCTACACGGTCGACAACCGGCCGGTCGAGATCCTGCACGGCATCAGCCTGGCGGTCGGCGTCGGCGAGATCGTCGCCGTGATGGGGCCGTCGGGTTCGGGCAAGTCCACGCTGATGTACTGCCTGGCCGGCCTGGAGGCCCCCAGCAGCGGTCAGGTGAGCCTGGCCGGACAGCAGCTGGAGCAGCTGTCTCGGGCCGACCTGGCCCGGATGCGCCGCTCACAGGTCGGCTTCGTGTTCCAGTCCTACAACCTGATCCCCACCCTGACCGCCGCCGAGAACGTCGCCCTGCCCTACCTGCTCGGCAAGCAGAAGCCGCCGGCCGAGCTGGTGGCGCGCACGCTGGCCACGGTCGGCCTGGCCGAGCGCGCGGACGCGCGTCCGCCGTCCATGTCGGGCGGCGAGCAGCAGCGAGTCGCGCTGGCCCGGGTCCTCGCCCAGCAACCCGACGTGATCTTCGCCGACGAGCCGACCGGCGCCCTGGACACCCGGACCGGCGAACTGGTGCTGGCCGAACTGGTCCGCATCGCGCACACCCCCGGCCGCTGCGTGCTGGTGGTCACCCACGACCCGAAGGTGGCCGCGGCCTGCGACCGCATCCTGTTCCTGCGCGACGGCCTGCTGGTGCAGGAACTCAGCCAGGCGCCGGTTGAGGTGGTCGCGTCCACCCTGGCCGGACTCGGCCGCAACGGAGCCTGACCCATGCGACGTGTGCATCTCGCCGAATTCCGCGATTCCTGGACGGCGTGGCTGGGCGTCAGCCTGGCCTTCGTCGCGGTGAACGCCGCGCTGGTGCTGACCGTGGTGATCGGCTACACCGGCGTTGTCGCGGTCGCCGAGGGCCGGCTCAGCCTGGAAACCTCCACGTCGTGGACCATCGGGCAGGCGCTGGTGCTGGGTTGCGTGCTGCTGGTGGCGCTTCCGGTGGTCGGCTCGTCCACGTCGCTGGTGGTCGGGTCGCGGCGCGGGTCGCTGGCCCGGCTCGCACTGGCCGGCGCGACGCCCGCCCAGGTGCGTGGCACCGTGACCAGTCAACTCGCGGCGGTTTCGCTGCTCTGCGCCCCGCTCGGCGACCTGATCGCGGTGCTGGCGATGCGTCCCTGGCTTGCCCTGATGGACTATTCGGCGCGCGACGAGCCGAGCTGGGTCTCACTCGAACCCAACTACGCGCTGGCGCCGATCGTGGCCAGCAATCTGGCCTGCGTGGCGCTGGTGGTGCTGGCCGGACGCCGACAGGCCACCTCTGCCAGTGAGATCCCCCCCGCTGGAGGCGCTCCGCCAGGCCCAGGCACCGAGCCGCAAGGCCCGGCTGGGTGCCGGCCGGTGGATCCTGGCGGTGTTGGTCGCCGGCCTGGTCGCGGTGTCGTTCGTCTCGGTGCCGATCCAGCTGGAATATCGCTACAAGGAGACGGTGAGCAACCTGATGGTGCTCGGCTTCTTCCAGGTGTTCATCTGGGGAGCCCTGCTGGCCGTCGTCGCCCCCGTCCTGGTCGGTCCGGTGACCCGGCTGTGGACACGGCTGGTGCCGACCCGCTCTCCTGCCTGGCTGATCGCCCGGGCAACCGTGGCGGCCCGGGCCGACCGGCTGTACAAATCGGTGGTGCCGGTGATGTTCACCTTCGCCATCGGGGTCGGTTCGCTGACCGTGGTCGAACTCGATGATCGCCACCATCGCGGTGTCGATGGGCGGGCTCGAGCTGGCCCTGCCGATGTGGGACACCTTCGTGTTGCAGTTCGGGCTGCCGCTGGTGATCGCCTTCGCCGGCAGCGTCGGCTCGCTGCTGATGATGGGCAAGCAGCGGGACGCCGAACTCGCGTTGGCCGGCATCGCCGGTGCAACCCCGGCCCAGCGGGTCGCCATCCCCACGCTGGAGGCCGTGATCGTCACCGTCACCGGCGCTCTATTGTCGGCGGTAGTCATCGTGCCCAGCCTGATCTTCCAGGCCTATTCACTGAACGCGGCCGGGCTGACCTACACACTCACCATGTCGGTGCCGCTGGTGCTGGCCGCCTTGCTGGGCGGCGTCGTGATCACCGGCTTGGCCACCGTGGTGCCCACCTTGTCCGCACAGCGACTCCCGGAACCCCGGGTGGTGGCCCGACTGGTGGCGGAGTGAGCCATGTGGAAAGTGATTGCGGCTGAACTACGCGACTCCTGGTCAGCCTGGCTCGGGGTGTCCCTCGGCTTCGTGATGACCGGCTTCGGGCTCACCCTGGCGGCACTGGTGATGCAGTCCTCCCTCGGCGCCCGGGAGCTGATTCCCGAGATGGAGTCCGACGCCTACACGATCATCGGCGGCAGCAACCTGCTGCTCTGCGTCGTGGTCGGGCTCTCGGTGGTCGGCGCGGGCACCTCCCTGGTCCTCGACAGCCGCCGCGGCGCGGTGGCCCGGTTGGGTTTGGCCGGCGCCACCCCGAGCGGTGTGGTCGGCTCGCAGCTGTACCAGCTCGCCGCGGTCGCGGTGGCGTCCGCAGTGGTCGCCGACCTGTTCGCGATCGCCGCACTGCGGCCGGCGCTCGACTATCTGCAGGCCGAACGCGGCGCCGACAGTGCCGGCATCGCGGTGCCCGCGGTGGTGGAACCGGGCACCTTGGTGGCGGTCAACCTGCTCTGGGTCGCGGTGGTGCTGGTCGGTGGGCTGCGCCAGGCCCGGCGGGCCAGCCGGATTCCGCCGGTCGAGGCATTGCGCCAGTCACAAGGGGCAGAGCCGACCAGGACCCGCTCGGTGGCCCGCTGGGTGCGGGCGGTGCTGGCCTCGCTGATCGTGCTGGGCATGTTCGCCATCGTCCCCGTGCTGGCCGCGAACCGCGGCCGGGAGACCTTCACCCAGATCATGCAGCTGAACCTGTTCGGGCTGGTCGTGGTCGGTTGGCTGCTTGCGGAGCTGATGCCGTCCATCGTCCGGCCGTTGACCGCGGTCTGGACCGGCGTGATCCCGGCCACCGCCGCCCCGCAATGGTGGCTGGCCCGGGCGACCGTGCTGGCCCGGGCGCAGCGGCTGACCCGGTCGGTGACCCCGGTGATGTTCACCTGCGGCCTGGCCTTCGGCGTGCTGGGGCTGCCGGCCACCTACAACGCGATCTTCGCCGCGAACGGCGTGGACGTCGAGCTCGAGCATGTGGGCGCCGCGACCTTCCTGGTGAACCTGGGCATGCCGTTGGCGATCGCGATGTGCGGCAGCGTCGGCTCGCTGTTCATGATGAGCAAGCAGCGCACCGCCGAACTGGCGTTGCTGGGCATCGCCGGGGCCACACCCGGCCAGCGCACCGGTGCGGCCACTGCGGAGGCGGTGATCGTCACCGGCACCGCCGCCCTGCTCGGCCTGGTGATGGTCGGGGTCAGCTTCGCTCACCTGGCCTACGCCACCCCGGCGTCCGGCTTCGGCTTCGCGCTGGCGGTGCCGGTGCTGCCGTTCCTGGTGGCACTGCTGGTCACCGGCGGGATCACCGTGGCCACCACCGTCGTCCCGACGCTGTCCGGACGCCGGCTGCCCGAACCCCGGGTGATAGCCCGGCTGGTCACCGAATAGCCCACCCACCCCGCCGAAATGATCCGCGAGCCACCGGCTCGCGGATCATTTCATTTCGGACAGCGTTCGACTAACCAAAGGACACCATAGCCATCACTTCATTGACCGTGCCCCAATCCCTCGGATTGACTGTTGCCAACACCCCGATAAATAGCCAACGAAAGGTTGTGAACAATGCCTGAAGTCTTCGATATGCAGGATCAGGATCCCGATGCGCCGCGCGAAGAAAAGGCGTCCAATGTCTCGTACGTCGCCTGCAACAATTCCTACCAGAGCCAAGCCTGGTGCTGGCGCTGGTGAATACAGCGATCAGCGACTAGGAGAGGAACGCCATGCGTCACGTGCTGCGCCTGAATGAAGATCTGCCCGAGACTCCGGCGGAAGAGAAGGCGTCCATGCTCAGCCTGGTGCAATGCCCGCACAGCGCAGTGAGCCTCGCCGTCTGCCAGTTGGTCAGGGGAAACAGCCCCCGGTGATCGTCAGGGAGCCACACCGATCAGCGCCTATCCGATCGGAATGACTCCCTGCACCCGTTCACACGGCTCTAGCGATTGTGCCAGTCCGCGACCCATAACGAAAGTGAATGCCGATGTCTTCGCATGCCGCCCATACCCCCCGGATCGGTGGGCTGCTGGCCGACCCCCCGGCCAGTCCCATCTCTCGCCTGCTGGTCATTCTGCGCTCCGACCCGCGGGCGATGACGGTGGCCTTCCTGGGCACGATCGTCGCGTCGCTGGCGGCCCTCGTCCAACCCGCCCTGACCGGCTCGCTGGTGGGTGCGCTGCAGTCGCTGGACATGCAGCGGCTGATGCTGATCGGCAGCCTGCTGGTCGGCGCCGCCCTCCTCTCATCGGTGATCACCGCCGGGGTCAACCTGGTCACCGCCTACGCCGGCAACCGGCTGGTGCGCAGCTTCCGCGACGAGTCGGCCGACATCGCTCTGCGCGTGCCGGCCGAGAAACTGGTCGAGCACCCGACCGCCGATCTGGTTGCCCGCTGCTCGATCGACTCCGAGAAGATGGGGGAGGTCTTCACCCGCGGCCCGATCCAGGCTCTGGGCAGCATGGTGCTGGTGGTCGGTTCGCTGATCCAGATGCTGCTGCTGGACCCGATCCTGACCGTGTCTGCGCTGGGACTGTGCCTGCTCGCATTGGCGGTGATCGTGGTGTCGTCCAATCGGCTCACCGGGGTGGCGTTCGAACGCCAGGAGGCGCAGGGCGCCTATGTCGCCGAGGTCACCCGGGCGCTCGACTCGGTGCTCACCATCCGGGCGTTCGTGGCCAACGCCTTCGCGGTCGGACGGCTCTCGACCACCTCGCAGCGGTTGCAGGACGCGTCCAACAAGTCGGCCCGGGCGCAGGCATTCATGGAGCCGATGGTGTCGGCGCTGATCCAGGGGACCCTGCTGGTGATCATCCTGGTCGCCTTCGCCCGGGTGCAGTCCGGCGGACTGGCGGTCGAACTCGCTGGTCGCCTTCTTCATGTACACGATGATGCTGATCGGCCCGATCGCCGGGTCCACCGACACCGTGATGCTGATGGCCGAGACGCTCGGCGCGCTGAAGCGGATGGTCGAACTGCGCGCCGTCACCGAGCGGCTGCCGCGCGATTCGCAGCGGATCCACACCGAACTGGCCGCGATCTCGCTGGAGGACTACGGCAACCGCCCCAAGGCCGACCCGGACGTGGTCGAGGGCGAGGTCGGCTTCCGGAACGTCTCGGTGCGCTACGCCAGCGCCGGCAACACCGGACGCGAGTTCGCCATCTCGGACGTGTCCTTCGACATCAGGCAAGGCTCCTGGGTGGTGCTGACCGGCACGTCCGGCTCTGGCAAGTCGACCATCCTGTCGTTGCTGGAGCGCTTCCTGGTGCCCAGCCAGGGCCTGATCCTGCTCGACGGCATCCCGCTGGAGGACCGCGACGAAGACGTCTACCGCAGCCAGGTCGGCTACATCGAACAGGCCTGCCCACTGTTCGCCGGCACTGTGCGGGACAACCTGCTGCTGGGCCGCACCGACATCGACGACGAGCAGTGCTGGGAGATGCTCGACAAGGTCGGACTGCTGCTCACCATCCGCGGTCGCGACGAGGGCTTGGACGCACCTGTCGGCGAATCCGCCTATGCGTTCTCGGGCGGCGAACGGCAGCGGCTGGCGATCGCTCGCACGTTGCTGCGCAAGCCTCGACTGCTGCTGCTGGACGAGATCACCTCCGGCCTCGATGTGCTGAACCGGGTGCAGATCATGGAGCTGATCCGCTCGACCATGGGTGACATCACCACCATCGCCGCAGGTCACGGCCGGTTCGGTACCGACTGGGCCGACCAGGTGCTGGTCCTGGACGGCGGCCGGCTGGTGGAGAACGGCCACCCCTGCGAGGTGTCCGCCCGCTCCGCGCTGTTCCGCTCATTGACCGCGCAGTAGAAGGGAGACCCTGCCGTGGCACTGCCCGACGAGTTGTCCTGGGTGGATGACCTGGACGATGACCAACTCTTGGCGACCCTCGCCCAGCACGGTGAGGCGGTGGACGGCGACCCCGCCCATGCCGGGCCGCCACCCGGCCAGGGGGATGCCGCCTTCCAGCTGATCCCGCTGGGCGACTCCTGGCTCCGGCTGGACGCCGACAGCCTCGGCCGGATGTGGGGCTCCCTCATTCCGGACGCTCGCCACCCCGGCGTCACCAATGGCGATCCGCCGATCCGCTTCGACGACGACTCCGATGATCTGGACGGCTGGATGACCACCCGCGCCGACATCGACGCCAGCGGGTTGCGCTGGGTGAGTGTGTTGCGGCGTCCGGAACGCGAGGCGTACGTGGCGCTGGTCTACGACGCGTCCGCTTCCGGACCACAACGTCAGTTGCTGGTTCGCGGTGTCTATCCCGACATCAGCCTGATCGACGACGGCAACCAGCTGGCGTTCGTCGAACCCGACCGTGAGATCCGCGGCGGCCAACGTGCGGTGATCGCCCGGGCCGACGCTGACACCTTCGAGGCCTCCCGGCAAGTGATTGCCTACTCGGCCACCGGCGGGCTCGGCATCCAGGCCTGCTCGGTGCGGCGGTTCTTCAAGCTCAGCCGCGGCATTCGCTCGGAACGGGTCTGGGACCTGGTCGACGCCCGGCAGGATCCGCCGCAGCCGATCAGCGTGCCCGGCGCCCCCAAGGATCCGCATCTGATCGACGTCGCCCTGCTGGAGGGCCGCGCCGTGCTGGTGCAGCTGTACAACGGCGACGGCTCGTGGACCCTGATGGCCAGCACCCTGGACGAGGGCCGCATCCTGTCCTCGTGGGCCTGCGCCAGCGGGATCGGGGTGGCCCGGGAGATCTCCTCGGGCACCGGTCACGCCGTCGTCCGGGTCAGCCGCGACGGTGAGGAGACCCTGCATCGGGTCGACATCGCCGGCTTCTCGACCGGACGGGACCCGCTGCTGGCCGCTCCTGGCCTGTTCGACCTGCGCACCAACCAGGTGACCCCGTCGATCGGATTCGCCGCCACCGAACTCAGTGGTGGCCTGCCGCCGTTCTTCTGGTACTTCAACGACGACGGCAGTTGCTGCAACGACCCGGCCGAGGTGGCCGAACGTGCCGGCGGACTGGCCCGGGCGAAACGGGAGCGGTTCAGCTCGCACGACGGCTATCAGGTCGACCTCGATCTGCGCTGGCCGGCCGGCTCGGGCGACAGTTTCGTGGGCCCGGTGATGGTGATGCTGTACGGCGCTTACGGCATGGACATCGACCTGGACACCGACCCGACGCTCGGTCAGTGGCTGGACCGGGGCATCGCGGTCGCCGCCCCTCACGTCCGGGGCGGTGGACCTGAGTCCCGGCATCTGGCCGGTACCCGCGCCAAGCGCGTCCATTCGCTGGCCGACACCGTGGCAGCGATTGATCATCTGCGCCGGGGCCGCGGCACCGTCCGGGCCACCGAGATCATCACGCTGGGGGCTTCCGCCGGCGGCTTCCTGGCCGCCACCACGCTGCACACCTGCCCCGACGACGTGGACGTCTGCGTCGTGGTGAACGGCTTCGTCGACCCGTTGACCAGTTTGCTCGGGCACCGCAGCCCCACCGCCGCCAGCGACCGCGACGAGTGGGGCGATCCGGCGCGGAACCCGAACGACCTGGCCGCCCTGCAGCAGATCTCACCGGTCGCCAACCTGAGCTCCCCGGTGGACGCCGAAACACTGGTCGTGGTCTGTGCCCAGGACATGCGGGTCGATCCCAGGCAGGGCTTGAAGTGGACGCTCGGCAGACGCGAACTCGGGGGCTCGGTCGAGATGTGGTTCGATCCACAGGGCGCCCACGACTGCTGGGGCGCCGGCATGTCCCCCACCGCCCTCACCGACTGGGTGGTGGCGGCGCTCGGACGCCGGCGCGCCCGTCGCGCCGCCTGAGGACTACCCCTCGAACGGTCCCGGACGGTCGTCGCAGACCGTGCCGTGGGCCGGCAGCGACCCGCGCAGCAGGTACCGGTCGACATGCTGGGTCGCGCACGCCGAGACGCCGTAGGCGGTATGGCCCCAGTTGGTGCTGGTCAGCAGCCGGCTGCGGGGCAGCAATCGGGCCACCGATCGGGCCGCCCGGTAGCTGGTGGCCGGGTCGTGCAGGTTGCCGACCACCAGCACCGGGTTCGCCGTGGAGGTGTCGAACCGGCCGCGGTAGGCGTCCTCGTCATAGGCACCCCAGAGTTGTCCGGCGCAGTACACCGAGTTCCACAGCCAGAACCGGCCCACATACGGCGCCCGGGCGTCCTCGGCGGCGGCCATCGCGGACCACGTCCGGGGGCTGCGCGGATTCCGGCTGTCCGAGCACATCACCGCCGGCACCAATTCGATCGCGTTGGAGTATTCGGCCGCTGACTCCAGCACAGAGGACGAGATCCGTCGGTAGCGCTCGCTCAGCGATGCTCGCCGCGAGTCCGCCAGCGCCGGCGAGCGCAGCTGATCGATGGTCGCGGCCAGCAGCGGGATGGCCGCAGCACCCTCCTCGGTGTAGAGCGAGAAGACCGCCATGGTGATGAACTGCTGGTAGGTGAGCGTGACATCGCCTTCGGGGTCCTCGATCACCAGCGGCTTGCTCTTCAGCGCCGTGGCGACCCGGGCGAAGGTGCCCTTCGGATCGGCTACCCCGCAGACGTCGGCAGCGCGTTCACAGCGTCGCAACACCTCCTGCAGTGCCGCACTTGTGGCTGCGGCAGAGCCCATGCGCACCGACATCGGGGTCTGCGCGGTGCGCGAGGTCCCCACCCATTCGGTGGGGTCGATCACGCCGTCGATGGCTATCGCCCGCACCCGGTCCGGGAACATGTTGGCGTACACCTGCCCGAGGTAGGTGCCGTAGGAGAAGCCGAGGAAGGTCAACTGCCGGTCGCCGACCGCGCGGCGCAGCACGTCCATATCGCGGGCCACCTCGGCAGTGGAGATGGACGAGGCCAGCCGACGTCCGAAGCCTGAGCAACCCCGGGCCAGCTCTCCCGCCGCGCTCACGAACCGGCTCTCTTCGCGAGCGGTGACCGGGAAGCTCATCCCGATCAGGGTTCCGGCCACCCGGTCGAGCCGTCGCACCGTCGGGAAGCAGCGGGTGGTGGTGCTGCCGTTGGTACCGCGCGGGTCCATGCCGATCAGGTCGAACCGATCCAGCACCTCGGATCCCATCCATTCCCGGGCGCGGATCGGAAACTGGGCGCCGGAGCCGCCCGGGCCGCCCGGGTTGAGAAACAGGCTGCCGATCCGGCGCGCGGGGTCGCGGGCCGGAATGCGGGTGACGGCGATGTCGACAGTTTCGCCCCACGGCTGGTCGTAGTCCAACGGCAGCCGCACGGTCGCACACTGGACGAACTCGCAGTCGCGCCAGTTCAGCGTCGGCGTCGGGACGCGGTCGACCCGGGCCCGTTCCAGCGCAGAGGTGGTCGCTGTCGCCGCCTGGGCGGCGTCGGGCGCCAGCGGGATCAGTAGGGCCAGCGCCGCGCCCACGGCGGCGAGTCGGCGGATCTTGTGCATGGGGAGGACTTCCTTCACGAGGTATCGGAGCCTCCACTCCAACGCCGACCGTGGGCCTTCCGCCATTGACCTTCGGCCAGAGCGACACCCACTCGGACCACCCACACGACTTTGCCGGGCCTGAGAACATTGGTCCGTGACCCAACCCACCCCACCCCCGGCTCGCGAACTCCCCGGCATCGGCCCACCGCTGGCGGGCGCCGCGCTGAGCGGCGTTCTCGTGGTGCTGATCTGGTGGGCGTTCGTCACTCGCTACCACGGTCAGGCGCTGGAGGCGCTGGCCCTGCAGGGTTCACACATCGGCGCGTGGCGGATCGACGCACAGGCCGACCGGTTGCTGTCCACGGTTTCCGTGCCGATGGTGGCGGCGATCCTGCTGACCGTCCTGGTGATCGGAATCCTGCGCGGGCGCTGGGTGGCCGGTGTGGCTGCCGCAGTTGCTGTCGGCGGCGCCAATGTGACCACCCAGGTGCTCAAGTACCGCGTTTTCGAGCGGGACGACCTGCTCAGGCTCGGCGGCTGGAACGGCACCAACACCTTGCCGTCCGGGCACACCACCGTTGCGGCGGCGGCACTGGTCGGTTTGCTGCTGGTGGTGCCGCCCACGCTGCGGTCGCTGACAGCGGTGGTCGGCACTCTGGCGGTGTGCGCGTACGGCCTGGCAACGCTGGTCAACCAGTGGCATCGGCCGGCGGACGTGTGGGCGGCGATCCTGGTCTCCTGCGGGTGGGGCTATCTGGCGGTGGCCGCGATCCGTTTGGCCGAGCGGCACGGGAAGCTCCGCGACGTCCGGCACTCCCCCAGCGCGGCCTCCGTGCTGCTGGTGGCGTTGGGCATCTGCGGCGTCACATTGGCGATCGCCGCCGGCTACATCGTCTGGGACGGGGACCCGACCGCCGCCGACCGGATGACCGGCCTGATCGCCTACGCCGGCGGCGTCTCCGCCCTGGTCGGGGTGTGCGCCGGTGGCATCGGCACCTTGCTGCGGCTGCTGGACGCCACCCGTCCGATCCCTCGGGCCCGGGAGCGGGTCGAGTTGGGCGGGATCAGTACCGCTCAGCCGTCGCTACCAGCGTGACGGGAACGTGCATCCCGATATGGGATTCAACGGGTACTCACCCGGGGCTGTCCGTGGCCTCCCGCGTCCAGGAGGCGTTGCCAGTCGAGCCGCACCGAGCCGGGTGGCGTTGTCGAGATCGCCCGCCGATGATCGGAAAGCCCGCCAGTTTCGTGTTGTAACACGAGATCGGCAGGCTTTCCCGCCATCCGGCAGCGTTGTCGAGATCGCCGTCCACGGTTTCGACGAACTCAACCACCTTGGGACGGGGATCAGCACCACTGTGGGCCCGCGCTCAGCGCCCACCTCCCGGCGCGCTCCCGCCGGTCGGCGTCGTGGTGGTGTCGATCGGGACGGTGAGCGCCACCTGGTAGCCGTCGTCGACGGTGCCGGTCACGGTCGCCATCTGATGGGCGGCGCCGTCCTCGCCGAAGACATTGTCGGTGGTCAGGCTCACGCCGGCGAGGTTGGCCGCCGAGCCGGCGTACCGAGAGGTGGCGTAAACGGTGTCGCAAACGTCCTTTGGGAACGCCAGCTGCGAGGTGCAGATCCGCTTGTCGGCATCGACGATGCTGGCCTCGTCCGGATACACCTCGAAGTGGACGTGCGGCCAGCGTCCGGAATAGCAGGCCGGGAAGATGCTGGTGAAGGTGACCTTGCCGTCCGCATCGGCGATCTGGACGCCCCGCAGGTAGTTCTCGTTCTCAATGCCCTGCGAATACATCGAGTAGTTGCCGGACGCGTCGCAATGCCAGACATAGACGGCGACCCCGGCGAAGGCGCCACCGCCGCCCGCCATGTCGAGAATCGTCAGGGTCATCGTCATCGGAACGCCTTCGGCCTTGGTGGTGCTGGTGCCGAAGCTGCGGGTGATGTCCGAGCGGACCACACCGCTCTGCTCCAGGATGTCCGGCCCGTTGGTGCCGTCCGCCGGGTAGGGACCGTTGGTCTCGTCCGGAATCTCGGTGAGCCCGGTGGAACTGGACGCCGTCGCGGTGGCGGTCGTCGACGCGGATGTCGTCGAGCTGCATGCGGCCAGGGTCAGCCCGAGCGCACCGACCCCGGCCAGTCCGAACATCCGGCGCCGGCTGAGCAGCGTGCCGATGTCGAACTGGAGCCCCTGGTCGACCAGCTCTTCGTCGGGATGGGCGAGCGGACGCCCCTCGTAGCTGGGCGGGCCGGTTCGATGGGTAGCCATGCTGGTTTCCGATCTGGACGGGTACAAGCTGTCCAGACCATCGTCGCAGGTCAGCCCGGACGTGCGCTGTGTGCCGTCTGTGGGCTTGCTGTGTGGCAACAACCGCTGGGCGCCTACGGGTGTTGCTCGGCCAGCACGGCTTGCCGCGAGCCCAGGTCGTGACTACTGGCGGACTCCGGCCAGAACGCCGAGCCGCTCATCCTCGGTCAGGAAGCCGGCCATCGGTGAAACCTCACGCATCTCGATGCCCTCGTCCGAGGTATCGACCAGCATGCGCTGGAGATCGCGCAGGTCTCGGCTGTCGATGATGCGCTGCCAGCGGTCCAGGTTCCGCTCATGGACAGAGCCCTGGGTATTAGAACGCACGCGATCCAAGTTGCGTTGCATGCGGTCCCACCCGGAATCGTCGATGCCACTGACGCCGAGCTTGTGGGAGATCTGGCGGTGCAGCAGCCAACTACGTCGCTTGGCGCGCTCCATCGGGACCGGGGAAACATCGAAGCCAACCTGTAAGCCCAGGCCGGACAGCAGCAGCTCCAGCGTGGACTCGGAGGGCTCGAGTTTGCCGGAAACGTAACGGCTGATCTTGCTCGGAGGCAGACCCGTGAGCCGGGAAAGCTCCACCTGACTGATACCAATGGAGTCCATCCCACGGCGCAGAACTGCGCTCCTGTTCATGATCAAGACCGTACCACCTGGTGGTAATTTCGGAGCAGGCGGAGGCGGAGCCCCACTCATCGACCGTTCAGGACTCGGCCAGCTTGGCAGCTCCTACCCGCAACCATTGCCACACTTCACGGCAGCCGTCGAGCGGACACAGTCGATACCGTTGGCACATAATGCAGACAGAGCCAGGAGCGAGTTCTCGCCGCACTACGTGCCGCCGTTGACGAAGGCTGCGCCGACCTCGCCGCCGGCAGATTCGTCGAGATCGATGATGACCAACTCGACCACTACCTTGCCGCGCTAGGCAACGCCACCAACTCGACCCCGCACATCCCACCGGTCGATGTCGATCGGGACGGCGCCTGAAGGACCGCCCCGCGCGGTCATAATAATACCGTTTTTGGTATAGTTGCGACATGTCCACCGGAGTGAAGTATCGCGAGATCGTGCGCGAAATCGCGCTCGATCACTATGGCTACGTCACCACCAAAGATGCAGCCGAGGCCGGGGTCCCCACGGTAGAACTGCCGAAGCTCGCCGCCCGCGGTGGCCTGGTGAATGTCGCCTACGGTCTCTATCGCGTTCCAGACATCCCGCCGACCACCTACGATCAGTTCGCCGAGGCGCTCCTCCGGGCCGGCGAAGGCGCATACCTTCACGGCGAGTCGGTACTCGCGCTGTTCGGCCTCGCCGACGTGAACCCCAAGCAGATCCAGGTGGCCGTCCGCCGTCGTGCGCGTCCGAAGTTGCCATCATTCATCGAGTTGTGCCGCGTCAGTGACGACGTACACACAACGTCCTACGAGGGGCTGACAGCGCAACCGGTGGGGGATGCGATCCTCGAATGCCGCGGTCGCATTGAGACCGAGCGTCTTCTGGACGCCGCCAAGCAGGCACGCCGCGAGGGACTGTTGACCACGGCCGAGTGGCACCGGGTTAGGAAGGGACTTCGGTCGTGAGCTACCTTGGCGCGCCCCCAAGCCTGCGTTCCCTGGAACAGCGCCTCCGCAACCTAGAAGGCAGCGATGGGCTGGTATTGCGGCGCCGCATCAGCATGGCGCTGGTTGTCATCGGGCAGATGTTGCCAGAGGGAGCGGTCAAGGGTGGCAGCGCGATGGCCCTGCGTTATGGCCGACGAACCCGGTTCACACAAGACCTCGATGCCGCCCGCGTCCAACCGCTCGCACGCTTTCGTAGCGACTTCGAGGAGTCGCTGGCGTCCGGATGGGCGGGATTCACCGGCAGGCTGGTCGAGAAGCCCGCACCCCGCCCTCCCGCTGTGCCGACGGCGTACGTCATGCGACCTTTCGAGGTGAAACTCGACTACCGAGGCAGGCCATGGTGCACCGTCAAGTTCGAGTTGGGCCACAACGAGAGATCGGCGACGCGGACGAACCGGAGTACCAGCTCGCACCGGACCTTGCCGAGCTTTTCACCGAGGTCGGATTCGAGGCGCCGCAGCCGGTCGCCGTCATGCGCACCGATCACCAGGTGGCCCAGAAGCTCCACGCGATCTCGGGCGAAAGGAGCGAGCGCGCCCGTGACCTCGTCGATCTTCAACTGATCGCCGACAGAGAGGATCTCGACTTCGCTCAGGTGGCCGCTACCTGCATCCGACTCTTCGACTACCGTCGCCAGCAGAGTTGGCCGCCCACCGTCGCCGCCGGTCCGGGGTGGGAAACCATCTATATGGAAGCCGCGGACGGGCTCGACGTACTGCCGGCCGTGGGCGCCGCTGTGGCGTGGATCAACGATTTCGTTCTCCGCATCGCCAAAGCGGGCGTCTGAGAACGGACGAAGCTCGTCGACATGGGAGCAGGTGTCGGAGGGTCCACGTACAGTCTCCAGCGTGCCGATCGCTCCGTCCCCCCATGCCGGCATGGGTGCTGTGCCGCATCACGGCGGGGTGACGTTCCGGGTGTGGGCGCCGAACGCCCGCACCGTGCACGTCGCAGGCGACTTCTGCGGCTGGAGCGCGGCCGGCCGGGTGGCGATGGCTCCCGACCATGCTCGCTCCGGGACCTGGTCGGCGTTTGTGGGCCGGGCCCGGGTGGGCACGGAGTACAAATTCCTGATCTGCCGCGGCGGACCGTATCGGTGGCGGATCGACCCATTCGCCCGTGAAGTCACCCATGGTCGCGGCAACGCGGTGGTATTCGACCCGACCTCCATCGACTGGGGCGAGCAGGCATTCACGATGCCGGGCTGGGACGAACTGGTGCTGTACGAACTGCACGTCGGCACGTTCACCGCCGACGGTGACCGCCCCGGCACCTTCGACACTGCGATCGGCCGGCTCGACCATCTCAGTTGGCTCGGCGTCAACGCGGTCGAGGTGATGCCGCCGTTCGGCTTCGCCGGGCCGCGCAGCTGGGGGTACAACCCGTCCCACCTGTTCGCCATCGACACCAGTTACGGCGGTCCACAGGCGTTCGCCCGCTTCGTCCGGGCCGCCCACGACCGCGGCATCGCGGTCATCCTGGACGTGGTGCACAACCATCTCGGCCCGACCGACCTCGACCTGTGGCGCTTCGACGGCACCTACCGCCGCGGCTACGGCGGACAGTATTTCTACAACGACCGGCGGGCGCTGACGCCGTGGGGCGCAACTCGTCCCAACTACGACCGCAAGCAGGTTCGCAACTTCCTGCGCGACTCGGCGGTGATGTGGCTGGAGCAGTTCCGGGTCGACGGTCTGCGCTTCGACGGCACCAACTACGTCCGGTCGCGCTGGGGAAATGTGCACCACCCACGGGAGCGGATCGCTGGCGGGCACCGCCACCTGGCCGCCATGACCGCCGACATCCGCTCCCGGCAGCCCTGGAAGCTGCTGATTGCCGAAGACATGCAGCGCGACCCGCTGGTCACCGCGCCGTCCGAAGATGGTGGACTCGGTTTCCATTCCCAATGGGACGCCGACTTCGTGCACCCGATCCGACGCGCCCTTGAAACGCCGTGGGACACCGACCGCGACACCACCGCGGTCGCCCGGGCAGTCACCGGCCACTACCTGCGTGCCGCCCATGACCGCGTCATCTTCACCGAATCGCACGACGAGGTCGCCAACGGCCGGTCACGAGTCCCGGAGACGATCAACCCGGGCGCCGCCGATTCCTGGCCGTCCCGCAAGCGAGCCGCGCTCGGACTCGCCCCGGTGCTCACCTCGGCCGGCATGCCGCTGCTCTTCCAGGGCCAGGAATTCTGCGAAGACCGGTGGTTCAGCGACCGCACCCCACTGTCCTGGGACAAGACGCAGCGGCAGTCCGGCTTCCTGCACCTGATCAGGCAGTTGATCCGCCTGCGCCGAAACCTGGACGGCACCACGGCCGGCCTACGCGGACCACACACGACGCTGCTGCGGGTGGACGATCAACGCAAGGTGCTGATCTATCACCGCTGGTGGCAAGGCGGCGCCGGCGACGACGTCGTGGTCGCTGTCAACCTGTCCACCCAGGCGGTCGACGGCTATCGTGCGGGCCTGCCGCGAGGCGGCACCTGGCGGTTGCGCTGCAACAGCGACGCCCCGATGTTCGGTCACGACTTCGGCGCCGCCCACGCCACCGACCTGAACGCGGAGCCCGAGCCATGGGACCACCAACAGTTCTCGGCCGACCTCACGATCGGCCCGTACACCGCGCTGGTCTACTCCCAGGACGCTGGTTCCTAGGTTCCCGCTCAGCATCCAGCCTTACGGCACGCGCACGGCACACTCGGTCAGTGCCGAGCTGGCGGCCACCACGGTAGTCAGCAAAGTACTACCATGGTGGCATGACGCAGGTGAAGCTAAGCGTGAGCTTGTCCCCGACAGAGGTGGAGGCGCTCGACACGTACGCCCGTTCCGCGGGCCTGAAGTCGCGATCGGCGGCGATCCAGCAGGCGATCAGGCTGCTCGGCAACCCTGAGTTGGAGAACGCATATGCCGAGGCCTGGCAAGAGTGGGAAGACTCCGGCGACGCCTCGGCCTGGGCGGCCACCGCGGCGGACGGGCTCAGCTGATGCTCCGAGGGGAGATCCGCTTGACGGACCTGGAGCCAGCACGGCCTGGCGAGGCCGACAAGCGTCGACCGGCGATCATCGTGAGCAACGACCGGGCAAATACCACGGCAGCGAGGTTGGGACGAGGCGTGGTGACCGTCGTACCCATCACCAGCAACACCACCCGCGTGTTTCCGTTCCAGGTTCTACTAACTGCGGAGGAGACCGGGATTCGAGTGGACTCCAAGGCCCAGGCCGAACAGGTCCGCTCGGTGTCCGTCGACCGCATCGGGCCGGTGGTCGGCCGGCTCCCCACCCACCTGATCGCCATGCTCGACGACGCACTCCGGTTGCACCTGCAACTTTGAGCCAGCACTAGCGGCGCGCCGAGTGACGCTGTGCTTCACCCGCGGATCGTGTGGCCGATCAGATAGCACAACTCAACCCTTCGCCCTCGATCCGGGCGGCCCTCCGACCCGCGGAGGGCCGCCAAACGGGAAGCAGCGATGTCAGGAAGGGGTCCGCTGCGCAGCTCGCCAACCTCGTCCGCCCCGGCTGGCGGGGGGAGCTCTAGCCAGTCAACGTTGACCGAGTAGCTAGGTCGAAATCGTTCCACCCTCCAACTCGCGTCGAGCTACGCGATGGAACTCGTCCCTGGCCGCGTTCGCATCTCTTACGGCCGAGGTCCAGCCGGGCCGGTCCAAGGACTCATCGGCAAGAACGCTGCGCATGACATAGACAAGTTTCACCCACTCTCGTGCGGCATTGACCACATCGTCACCAGAGACAAGGCGAACCCTCTCGAAAGCAGCGTCTCGATCCTGGAAAGCCAGTGCAAGCAGCGGCTCCGCCTCTACCGACGACAGCAACTCGGTCTGGTCATCCAGACCTCGCGCGGCCGCCAGGCGAAACAGAACGGCCATGTATGACTTCGTAGCAATGACGAGGTCCCCGAGCGCGGTCAGCCGTTCTCTTCGCCAGTAGGTTCTCTCGTCTCTGATATACCGGGCTCGGTCCATCCAATGGGCAGTTCCGAAAGAGAGCCCGGCGCCGATGACGACGCCGACGAGCGGGAGCCACTGCGTCATGTTCACCTGCGTGATGCACTCACGCGTAAGCACTCCCGCACACCCCCGCCAGACTGGTCTGGGCTTCGGGCCGACCGGCCACTCATCCTCGACGGGCGCCACCCGGCGCGGTGACGCCATCGGCTCCGACAAATGGGCGGTCAGTCAAGACTGCTCGGCCCGGGCCACCAGGTTGACGAAGACGTCTTCCAAGGTCGGCTCCACCAGCCGGACGGCGGCGTCGGTGAAGCCTGCGGCTCTCATGCGGTCCTCGAAGCCGGGGACGGCGTCCGGGTCGAGGACGGCGTGCAGGGACGCGCCGGACAGGTAGGCCTCCTCGACTCCGGGGGTGCTCTCCAGCCAGGTGAGGGCACCGTCCACGTCCCCCAGTCGCACCTCGAGCACGCGCTCGGTGAGCAGGTCGTGCCGGATGGCGGCGGGCGCGCCTTCGGCGATCAGGCCGCCGCGGTAGATGAAGGCCAGTTGATTGCAGTGGCTGGCTTCGTCCATGTAGTGGGTGGTGACGAAGAGGGTGACGCCGCGTCCGGCCAACTCGTAGAGCAGGTCCCAGAACTGACGTCTGGCTACGGGGTCGACGCCGCCGGTGGGCTCGTCGAGGAACAGCAGTTCGGGGTCGTGGATGGTGGCGGTGCCGAGCGCGAGCCGTTGTCGCCAGCCGACCGACAGGTTGGCGGTGAGTTCGTTTTCGCGTCCCTGCAGGTCGGCCATCTGCAACACGTAGGCGCGCTGCTGGGCGAACCGTTCCGGGCTCAGGTCGTAGACGCCGGCATAGAACCGCAGATTCTCCTCGACCGTCATGTCCTCGAACAGGGCGAACTTCTGCGACATGTAGCCGAACCGCTGCCGGACCCGTTCGGGGTGGGCCACGACGTCCTCGCCGAGCACCAGCGCCTGACCGGAGTTGGGTGCGCTGGTGCCGGTCAGCATCCGGATCGTCGTGGTCTTACCCGAGCCGTTGGGTCCCAGGAAACCCACGATGGTGCCGCGCGGCACGTCGAAGTCGATGCCGTCCACGGCAGTGAAGTCACCGAAACGCTTGGTCAGGCCGCGCACCGAGATGGCGGCCTCCGGGTTGGGTGGGGTTCCCGGCAAGCTCTCGGATGGACGGTTCTCGGACGGACGGCTCTCGGCGGCGTGCCGGACGCGGTAGGACGAGTCGGGCGGGGCATCGTCCGGCGGGAGGGTGCGTCGCGGGTCGGTGGTCATTCGGTCAGCCTCCTGCGGGTCGCGATGACCGCCGCGCCGAAGATCACCACGGCGAACGCGGTCAGCACCCAGAACTGGGTAGCCAGCGCCTCGAAGCCGCTGCCCTTGATGAACGCGCCGCGCAGAATCTGGATCGCCCAGGTGAGCGGAACGAACCAGCTCAGCGGCACGATCGCCGGCGGCATCGAATCGATCGGGAAGATGAAGCCGGACAGCACGAAGCTGGGCAACATGAACAGCATCATCAGCTGTTGCGCCTGTTGCCGGGTGTGCGAAACGAGTGAGATCAGCAGCCCCAGCCCGATCGAGGTGAGCATGAACAGCGCCAGCCCGGCAGCCACCACGGTGATCTGGCCGGCGAACGGGACGCCGAACCAGAAGATGCCGACGAAGGCGACCAGGCACAGCTGCAGGGTCGCCGTCAGCGCGTAGGGGGTGACCTTGCCGATCAGGTATTCGGTGGGCCGGATCGGCGTGACGAACATCTGTTCCAGGGTGCCGCGTTCACGTTCCTTCACCACGGCCTGCCCCATCACCGCCATGATCGACAACATCACGATCGCCGCCACCAGGCCGGGAATCATGGTGTTGACCGTAGCCAGCGTCGGGTTGAACATGACCCTGACCCGGGCGTCGATACCAGGTGCTGCCAGGTCGACACCTTGGGCATTCATCCGTTCGGCGTTAAACCGGGCGATGATCTGGGCGGCGTAGCCGCTGCCCACGGACGCCACCTGGCTGTCCGAGCCGTCCACGACAACGCCGATCGGGGCAGTCTCACCCCGGGTCAACGCAGCCTCGGTCCCCTCCGGGATGACGATCGCGATGGCGATCGTGCCGGAGTCCATCAGCTGCTGGAGGTCCGTTTCGGCCGGGTGCGCCACCACACGGAAGTAGTCGGACGCCTCGAAGTGCGAGTCCAGCGCGCGCGAGGTTGACGTCCGGTCGAGATCGACGATCGCCGTGTTGAGGTTCTTCACGTCCGCGGCCACCACGTAGCCGAACAGGATCAGCTGCATGATCGGCATGATGAACAGCAGCCGCAGCAGCAGCGGATCGCGGCGCAACTGCAGAAATTCCTTCCAGATCAGCAGCCGGATCCGTCGCCGGGTCTGCGCACCGGTGCTTCTCATCGCCGCCTCCTCGCCGACAACAGGACGGCGACGGCGATCACCACCACCGCGTAGATGCTCAGCGCCATCAGTTCAGGCCAGAGTTCGCTGACCCCGGCGCCCTTCAGGAACACGCCGCGCGATATGTCCACCATGAACCGGGCCGGAAAAAGGCTGCTGATCCACTGCAACACCACCGGCACCGAACTGAGCGGGAACGCGAACCCCGACAGCACGAAGGCAGGCAGGATCGACAACAACAACCCCAGCATGTTGGCGCTCTCCAGGCTCGGTGCGACCGCCGAGATCACCAACCCGAGCCCCAACGAGCAGAACACGAATAATGCCGCGCCGAGCGCCAGCACGCCGAGACTGCCCCGCAGCGGCAACGCGAAGAACCCCATCCCGACCGCGGTGATCGCGGCCAGTTCACCGAAGGCGAGCAGCGTCCACGGCGCCAGCTTGCCGATCATCGTCTCCCAGCCGGCGAGCGGGCTGATCGCCAGCTGTTCGTCGGTGCCCTGCTCACGTTCCCGGACCAGGCTGACCGCGGTCTGCTGCACGGCGACCACCATGATGATCACCACCATCAGCCCGGGAATCAGGAAGTCCGAACTTCGCCGTTCCGGGTTGTACCAGGTGCGCACCCGTGGTTCGAGCTGGCCGGCGGCAGTCACGTCCAAGCCCTGACTGTCGGCCCATTCGATCGCCACCTTCTGCCCGTACGCCTGGTTGAGCGCGGTGGTGAAGGCCTGCCCGACCCGGGCCGCGGTGGGTTCGCTGCCGTCCAGGTAGACCGCGACCGTGGCCTGCTCGCCGGCGGCCAGGCTGCGTCCGAAACCGGACGGCACCACGACCGCGATCCGGGCCTCGTTGTGGTCGAAGATCCGGTCGACGTCCGACAACCCGTCGGCGGTGCCGACGACGTGGAAGAAGTCCGAGCTGGCGTAACTGCGCAGGTAGGCGGCGCTGGCCGGCGTCCGATCCTGGTCGATGACGACCGTGGAGACGTTCTTCACGTCGAAGCTGATCGCGTAGGCGAACAGGATCATCTGCAGCACCGGCAGAGCCAGGACGACCGCGAGGGTGCGCCGGTCCCGTCCGAGGTGGCGGAACTCCTTGGCGATCAGGGCGCCGATCCGGTTCCAGGACGCCCTCATGCGGCACGCTCCCGGTTCAGCTCGGCGAGCACCGCGAACGCGGTCTCCATGTCGACCTCGGCAGCCCGGACGCCGCCCGTGACACCCGCGTGGGCCAGCATCGCTTCGGCCTGGGCGGCGTCGTCGACGTCGAGCACCACCCGGACGATGTCGCCGTACAGATGCGCGGCCAAGACGCCGGCCAACTGCTCGATCGCCGCCAGCGCCGTCCGCGGGTCGGCGGTGAGCAGCTCGAACAGCCGTCCGGGCACCAACGCCTTGATCTCGGCGGGGCTGCCGTGATGCCGGACGCGGCCACCGTCCAGGAAGATCACGTCGGTGCAGCGTTCCGCCTCGTCCATGTACGGGGTGGCGACCAGCACGGTGGTGCCGGAGCGGTGCAGGTCGGCCAAGATGCGCCAGAACTCGCGCCGGGAGACCGGGTCGACGCCGGTGGTCGGCTCGTCGAGCAGCAGCACCTCGGGCCGATGCATCAGCGTGGTGGCCAGGAACAGCTTCTGTTTCATGCCGCCCGAGAGCCGTCCGGCTTGGCGGTCGAGGAAGTCGGCCAGCCCCATCCCGGCCAGCAGCTGGTGCGACCTTTCCTTGCGTTCACTAGCGGGAACACCACGCAGCCGGGCGAAGAACTCGATGTTCTCGGCGACGGTCAGGTCGGGGTAGAGCGCAAACTTCTGCGACATGTAGCCGATCCGCGGGGTGACCTTGCCGGCCTGTTTGGTCACCGAGAAACCCTGAATGCGGGCGTCCCCGGCGTCCGGACGCAGCACGGTGGCGAGCATCCGGATCAGCGTCGACTTGCCGGCGCCGTCCGGTCCGAGCAGGCCGAGCACGGCGCCGGCGGGAACGTTCAGGTCGACGCCGTCGACGGCCACGACGTCACCGAAGGCGCGCCGCAGCCCGGACGCCTCGATCGCCGGAACCGCCGCGGGTTGGTTGGTCATGACAGCCGGACGTCCACCGGCATGCCGGACTTGAGGGTGCCGGACGGATCCTCGACACGCACCCGGACGGCGAACACCAGCTTGGCGCGCTGGTCGGGAGTGTCGATGGTGTTCGGGGTGAACTCGGCGGCGTCCGAGACGAACGACACGGTGCCGGTGAAGGTATCGGTGCTGGAGTTGGTGGTGATCGACGCCTTGCCCCCGACGGCAACCTGCCCGATCTGCGGCTCGGGCACGAAGACCCGGACGAACAGGCTCTCCGGATTGGTAAGGGTGAGCACGGTGCGTCCGGGCGCCGCGTTGGCGCCGGCGTTGCCGACGATGTTCACCACGGTGCCCGCCGCGGGCGCCTTGATGGTGGCGTAGCCGAGCTGCACCTCGGCGAGTTTGACCGCCGCCTCGGCCTGCGCCTGCCGGGCCTTGGCGGCCTTAACGTCGGCGCTGGTGCCGTCGTCCTTGGCGTTGGTGACTGCCGCTTTGGCCGCCTTCACGCCCTGTCTGGCCTGGCTGAGCTGCAGTTTCAGCGCGACCGTGTCGAGCTGGACGAGCACCTGGCCCTTCGTCACCTGATCGCCTTCGGACACCTTGATCGCGGTGATCCGGCCGGCCATCGCCGGGGCGAGGGCGATCTCGTCGGTTTCGACCTGCCCGGTCAGGACCAGACCGCTCTCGGGCGCGGGACGGGTCGCACTCCACCACCACCAGCCGCCGAGGCCGGCGAGCAGCACGACCAGGACGATGATCACCGGAATCGGCGGGCGCTTGTGCTTCATGGGGTCACCTCGTGGTTGAACAGATCGAGAGTTGGACGTCGGCGGGAACGCCGGCGGGCAGTGCAGAGTCGACGGTGACCTCGACCGGGACGGCCCGGGTCAGGTGTACCTGGTCGGTGGTGTGGTAACTGGGCGGATACGCGGCCAGCGGCAGGATCCGGCTGACCTGGCCGGCGACCGGGGCCAGGGAGTCGAGACTGACCGTCGCGGCAGCCCCGGGGCACACCTGGTTCGCCTGCTCGGGTGCCAGCCAGGTGGTGACGATCAGGGCCGGCCGAGCGATCTCGGCGACGGTCGCACCGGGAGCCACCACATCACCCACCGAGGCCAGCGAGGTCACCACGCCGTCCGCGGGTGCCCGGACGACGGCCTGCTTCTTCGCCACGGACGCGGAGTCGACCCCGGTGGTGTCGCGGGCCGCGATCACGGCGAGCTTGCGGTTGCCCTTCAACGTGGCCCGGGCGTCGGCGAGCTTGGTCAGCCCCTTGTCGATCTGCCGGATGCCGTCGCGGGCCTCGACCAGCTTGGCGTCGATGGTGCCGATTGCCTTGGTCAGCTTCGGAATGCCCTTCTTCAGCTTCCCAATGGCCGTGGTGAGTTGGGCCTTGGCCGCGGTCAGCTTGGCGATCCCGGCCTTGAGTTGAGTCTTGGCTGCGGTCAGCTTGGCGATTCCGGCGTTGAGCTGAGCTTTGGCCGCGGTCAGCTTGGCGATCCCGGTGGTGAGCTGGGCCTTCGCCGCGGTCAGCTTCGCGATCCCGGACTGGAGCTCAGCCTTGGCCGCGGTCAGCTGGGCCTTCGCCTGAAGCAGCGGGTCTCGAACCTCGGGTGGAGCGTCCGGGGGCAGCGCGGCAAGAGCGGCGTCGACCTCGGCCAGCTGCTTCTCAACCTGCGCCAGTTTCAGCTGCAGCGCGCGCTGGTTCTTCTCGACCTCCGCCAGCTTCGGTTTCAACGTGCGCAGAGTCTTCTCAACCTCGGCCAGCTTCGGTTTCAACGTGCGCAGAGTCTTCTCGACCTCGGCCAGCTTCGGCGTCAACATGCGCAGGTTCTTCTCAACCGTGGCGAGCGCCTTCGGCAGCTTCGCGGCGGCCTTGCGGGCGTCGGCGAGTTCGCCGGCCAGATCCTTGCGGACCTTGGTGGCCTTGGCGATGCCGTCGGTGACCGTGCGACGTTTGTCGCGCAGGTCGCGTTGCTTGTCGGCAAGGGTGTCGAGGGCCGAGTCGATCACCCCGATCTGCGCCTTGGCGACGGCACGATTGGTCGCGGCGACCCGCACCTGGGCGCTCAGCGCGGAATCGTCGAAGCGGACCAGCACGTCACCGGCCTCCACTTGGTCACCCAGCCTGACCTGGACGGCGACGACCCGCTGGGCGGCACCCAGCGACAGTGCGGCCGGCACGTTCGAACTGGTGGCGGACGTCCCGGGCGTGAGTGGGAAGCCGGCGTCGAGGCTCACCCGCGGCACGCCCAGGGTCGGGGCCTGGACGCCGAGGACGTCTGCGGTCACCCGTCCACCGGCGGTGATCGTGGTGGACGCTGATTGGGTGCAGCCAGTGAGCGCCAGTGCGGTCGCCACCGTGGCGGCGAGTGCGGCGCCGGCGCGGCGGGTCATGCCGCGCCTCCTTCAACTGGGGCTTCAGCGTCGAGGGCGTCCGCGTCAGCGTCGTCAGAGACTGGGATTTCAGCGTCCGGGACCTCAGCACCTGGGGCGGCGTCCGGGGCAGCGGCGTCCGGAGCGGCGGCGTCCGGCGTCGTGAAGTCGAGGGTGCGCAGGTAGGCGTCGACCAACCATTCGATCGTTTCCCCACCCGGACGCTGGGGCGCGTCGTTGCTCATCAGGCCGCCGAAGACGACGTAGCTCATCAGCGGGCCGAGCAGCATGCGCGCACTGATGTCGGGGTGGTCGAGCACGATCACCCCGTTCGCCGCGGCGCCGTGAAGGATGGCGGTGGCGCGTCCGATCAGCTGGTAGGGCAGCGCCTCCAGGAAGGTGCTCCGCAGTTCGGGGACATGGGCGGCCTCGCCGAGCAGCAGCCGCAGGATGGCGATCGACTCCTCGCGGAGCATGGTGTCGAGCAGCCGCTCGCCGAAGCCGATCAACGTGGCCCGCAACTCCTGCCGGGTACGCACAGGCGGGACGCCCTGCTGCGAACCCAGGGTCTGCAACGCCTCGGCGACGATCGCGATCAGCAACTCGTCCTTGCTGGCGAAGTACGCATACAGGGTCTGCTTGCTCACCCCGGCTTCGGCGGTGACCGCGTCCATCGAGGTGCGAGCGAAGCCCTGACTGAGGAAGAGCGCACGGGCGGCGTCGGTGATCTGCCGACGTTTGGCCTGGGCTCGCGGGCTCAACTCCTCCACAGATCAAACTGTACGGTTCAGTTTGATTGCTGTGCAAGAGGTTAGGGTTCGGCTGTGATCAAGTACCTGGGCTCGAAGCGGGCCCTCGCCGGGGTGCTGGGCACGCTGGCCGAGGGTTCCGGGGCCCGGACGGCGGTCGATCTGTTCACCGGCACCACCCGGGTGGCGCAGGAGTTCAAGCGGCGCGGGCTGTCGGTCACCGCGGCCGACCTGGCCAGCTACAGCGAGGTGCTGGCTCGCTGCTACATCGTCACGGACGCCGACGCGGTCAACGCCGACGAACTGAACGCACTGCTGGCCGAGCTGAACGCACTGCCCGGACGCCGCGGCTACGTCACCGAGACGTTCTGTGAGCAGGCCCGGTTCTTCCAGCCGCACAACGGCGAACGGATCGACGCGATCCGGGATCGTTTGGTCGACCTGGCCGACCACCCGCTGTATCCGGTGTTGCTGACCGCCCTGATGGAGGCCGCCGACCGGGTGGACAACACCACCGGCCAGCACATGGCCTACCTGAAAACCTGGGCGCCGCGGGCGTCCAATCAGTTGCTGCTACGAGCGCCAGTGTTGATCGCGAGCACCGGGCGGGCGGTGCGTGGCGACGCCCTCAAGGTGGCCCGGGAGTTGCCGCCGTCCGATCTGGTCTATCTCGATCCGCCCTACAACCAGCACCGGTACTTCAACTACTACCACATCTGGGAGACCCTGGTCCGCTGGGATTCCCCCTCCCACTACGGGGTTGCCCGCAAGCGGGAGGACGCTCGCGCCGACCAGAACGCCAGCGACTTCAACTCGCGACGCCGGATGCCGGCCGCGCTGGCCGCGCTGATCGGTGAAGTGCAGGCAGAGATGGTCGTGGTCTCCTACAACGATGAGGCCTGGGTGACGCCGGAGCAGATCACCGGGTGGCTACGCGATGCGGGACACGCCTCGGTGGAACTGCTGTCCTTCGACTCGCGGCGCTACATCGGCTCACGGATCGGCATCTATAACCACCTCGGCGAGAAGGTGGGCCAGGTGCGGCGCACCCGCAACGTCGAGTACGTGTTCGTCGCCGGGACGTCCGACCGGGTCGGGGCGGCGCTGGCCGCCCTGACCGAACGGACTACGGACGCAAGCGGCCTGCGACGAGCAGCCGCCGAGTGAGGAGCATTCGGTGATCAGCGACTGATTCCGTGCCCCTTTCAGGCGCGCCAGGCAGAACAACCCCGAAATCGGTCGCCATCTGACGAGCAGTCCGCCGGCCGGTACGGAGGGACGGTTCTTTTCGTTCCACTCCCGACGACCGGCGGTACGAAGGGACGGTTCCTTTCGTTCCACTCCCGACGACCGGGGACGAACTCTCGGCTCAGCGGCAAATCGCTGCTAGATTTGCCGACGTGCACACCACCGTGATGATGATCACCGCGCGCGACGCCCGCGCGCTGATGTGCATGTGTTGCTGTTGTCGACTCGGCTGAACGACCTTCCCACTGTTCGCCCCAAGTCCAACCGCAACCCACTTCTCCCCTGAAAGGCATGCCATGCCGCACGATGAAATCTGGCGCCGAGTCCGCACCGAGGCCGAAGAATCCGCCGCGAGCGAGCCCGCCCTGGCCAGCTACCTGCACACCGTCGTTCTGGCCCACGACAAGCTCGAGGACGTGCTCAGCTACCTGTTGGCGTCCAAGCTGGGCAGCCCGACGATCACCTCGATGAGCCTGCGCTCGCTGATCGACGAGGCCTTCTCGCACGATCCGGCGATCGGGCTTGCCTTCCGCGAAGATCTGCGGGCCGTGCTGAGCCGCGATCCGGCATGCCGGGGCTATTCCATTCCGCTGCTCTACTTCAAGGGCTTCCACGCCCTGCAGTCGTACCGGGTGGCACACCACCTCTGGGTCAACGGACGCGAGTCGCTGGCGCTCTACCTGCAGAGCCGGATCTCGGAGGTGTTCGCCGTCGACATCCATCCCGGCGCCCGAATCGGCAAGGGCATCCTGTTCGACCACGCCACCTCGATCGTGATCGGCGAGACCGCGGTCATCGAGGACGACTTCTCGATGCTGCACGAGGTCACCCTCGGCGGCACCGGCAAGGTCGGCGGCGACCGGCACCCGAAGATCCGCCGCGGTGTGATGATCGGCGCCGGGGCCAAGGTGCTGGGCAACATTGAGGTCGGCGAGGGCGCCAAGATCGGCGCCGGTTCGGTCGTGCTGGAGGACGTCGCCCCGTTCACCACCGTCGCCGGGGTTCCGGCCCGTCCGGTCAGTTACCCGGCGCACGTCTTCCCCGAGGATCTGATCGACAGCAACCTCGGCTACCACGACGCCGAGTAGAGTCCCGGGCGTAGCCTCAGAAGCATGTTCGCCGCCTGCCCCACCGCCGCCGATCCCGATCACCCGCTGGGCGCACTGCAGATCGGGGACCACCCCGAGCCGGACGCCGCCGAGGGCTAGGTCGTCGTCCGGGTCGAGGCGTGCGCGCTGAACCGGCACGACCTGTGGTCGCTGGCCGGGGTCGGCCTGCCCGCCGACCGGATGCCGATGATCCTCGGTACGGACGCCGCTGGCACCGTCAACGGCCGTCCGGTGAGCGTGCACTCGGTGATCACCTCACCCGGCTGGACCGGCGACGTCACCCTTGATCCGCGGCGCAGCCTGTTGTCAGAGCTACATCAGGGGACGATGGCGCAGCTCGTCGCCGTCCCTGGCACGAACCTGATCGACCGGCCGGCCTGGCTGAGCGTCGAGCAGGCAGCATGTCTGCCCACCGCCTACCGGATGCTCACCAACGACTCCGGGCTGAACACGGGCGACACGGTCCTGATTCAGGGGGCCTCGGGTGGGGTGGCGCCCGCGGCGACGGTGCTGGGTTCGGCGCTCGTTTTCCGGGTCTGGGTGACCGGACGCACCGAGTCTGGGTGACCGGACGCACCGAGTCTGGGTGACCGGACGCACCGAAGCCAAACGTGCCGCCGCCCTCGATCGCGGTGCGGACGCCGCCTTCGAGCCCGGCGCCCGGCTGCCCGAACGGGTGGACGCCGTGATCGAAACGGTCGGCGAGGCCACCTGGGAACACTCGTTGCGCTGCCTGCGACCAGGCGGAACGATCGTCTGCTCGGGCGCGACCAGCGGGCCGAATCCGCCGGCGGAGCTGAACCGGGTGTTCTGCCAGCAACTGCGGGTGATCGGCTCCACCATGGGCACCCTGGATGAGTTCCGGGGCCTGCTCGACCTGATGGAGCGCACCGGCGTCCGGCCCACCATCGACCGCGTCCTCACCTGCCGGACGCCGCCGAGGGCTTCCGCACCATGGCCGACGGCACCCTGGACGGCACGATGGTCATCCGGCCCTGAGTGGCTTGCCCTCAGGGCCTCGCGACACGACCGATCATCAGCGCAACACCAGGGTTCGCTCCCGTCCGCGTCACCGCCACGATCTGTCACAGCCGCCCGTTACTCTGCTTGGGTGACCACCGCCTCAGTGCTCAGCGCCGCCGCCAAGAGCCGTGGTGAGGTGTTCACCCGCCGCTGGGTCGTGGAACTCATGCTCGACCTCGTTGAGTACACACCAGGCCGCGATCTTGCCAGCCTGACCGTGGTTGAACCGGCAGTGGGCTCGGGTGCGTTTTGGCGAGTGCTGCTGGAAAGGCTCACCACCGCTCCGCGCGCGGCCGGCCGATGGGAGGGCCTGCACAACGCATTGCGCGGCTACGACATCGAGCAAGCCAACGTCGACCATTGCCGAGCCCTGACCGTCACGCACCTTGTGGCTTCCGGATGCCCACTCGGAACTGCCCACGCCTTGGCCGAGAACTGGTTGCGTTGCCAGGACTTCTTGCTCGCGACGCATGACCTTCGAGCCGACCTCGTCGTGGGCAATCCGCCGTACATCAGGATCGAGGAATTGGCACCTCAGCTACTCCACGAGTACCGCCGGGTGGCACCCACGATGGGGGGACGTGCCGACATCTTCGTCGGGTTCTACGAACATGGGCTGGACCTGCTCAAACCAGGCGGCAAGCTCGCCTTCATCTGCGCGGACCGCTGGATGCGAAACGCGTACGGCAGGGCCCTGCGCGCCAAGGTCATTGACGGCTTCAGTGTCGATGACGTCATCGTGATGCACGACGCAGACGCATTCGAGTCAGATGTCTCTGCTTATCCGGCGATCACCGTGATCAGCAGGAAGCCCCAGGGAACCGCGTCGATCGCGAAAGCACGTGAGAATTTTGGCGCCGACCAAGCGTCGGCATATATGCAATGGCGGTATCGCGCTGAGACCCGGCTGGTGACCGACGAGGTCGAAGCGGCCGTGCTGCCGTCGTGGCACGAGACGGCCGAGGTCTGGCCGGACGCCTCACCCGCCGTGATCGCATGGCTCGAGCGGTTGGAAGAAACCGTGCCGCTACTGGAGGATGCCAGTACCGGCACCCGCCTGGGCATCGGCATCGCTACGGGCGCGGACCGCATCTACATTCGCAGCGGCGACATCGACGTTGAACCTGATCGTTTGATGCCGATGGTCACGCCCGACGCGATACGAAGCGGGGAGTTCCGGTTCACTGGTGAGCACTTGGTGTCTCCCTGGGCTCCGGACGGGCTCGTGGATTTGACCGACTATCCCCGACTGGCCAGGTATTACGCACACAATTCACAGCAATTGCGGGGACGCAGCGTGGCGAAACGATCGGGTCCGCACTGGTACCGCACCATTGACCGGCAGAACTTCACCCTCCTTCAGCGCGAGATGCTTGTCATGCAGGACATGAAGGCGCAGGCGAGCCCAGTGCGGGTGCCGTCCGGCTTTGTTCCTCATCACAATCTCTACTGGATCGTGTCGAATACCTGGGACCTGGATGCGCTTGGCGGGCTTTTACTGTCCAAAGTCGTCGAGAAGCAGGTGGAGGCCTATTGCGTCAAGATGCGTGGCGGCACCCTGCGGTTTCAGGCGCAGGTATTGAGAAAGGTCCGGATTCCACGAATCGACGACATCGACCCGGCGACGCTTGCCGACTTGGCTGCCGCCTTCCGGAATCGCGACCGAGAGCGTGCAACTTCGGCCGCTTTGCGAGCCTTCGACCTGGACGCGGTGCCGCAGTGAGCGCACGACACGCAGGTGATGACCAGACGACCGTCTCAACCGACGATCGCGAGCGAATCCGGGCTGCCGTCGAGTACTGGTTCGACGCAAAGGCGGAGCAGTTGGCGCAGGTCCTCACAACCGGACGCAGCCAAGGCGGCACGCGCGACGCGGTGGTGGGCGGCAAGCACCTGGATGGATTCAATACGCTTGTGGTCGATGAGCTGAGACGCCTCGGGGTGCCCGGATTGTCGTTTCGCCTGAACACCCAGGCCACCCTTCCCGGGTATTACAGGGCATCGAAATCCTGGGATCTTCTGGTGCTTCGCCGGGGCGAACCGATTCTCGCCGTCGAGTACAAGTCCATGAAGGGATCGGAAGGCAAGAACCTCAACAACCGAATGGACGAGGTGCTGGGCGTTGGCGAGGACCTGCGGGCCGCCCAAGCCCACGGACTGGTCTCTCGCGGCCTCCGACGGGCTTACATATTCGTGATGGAGGCCACTCCCGCAGTACTTACGCCGGTGCGAACCCGCGGGATCGTCGGCGCTCCGGATCCGGTCTTCGAGGACGCCAGTTACCTGGACCGGATGGGCATCATCTGCGAGCGAATCAGGGACGGCGGGCTGTACGACATGACGTGGGCCATAGCGGCCACCAGCAATCCAACCGACTTCTACGAACCCAATCCGCGCGTCGGCTGGGAGCGTTTCGCCACAGACCTGACGGAGTGTTTCGAGTAGCCGCTCAGTGATCGCGCCGGGCCGCGGTTAGCCGACCTTCGCGATCTCGGCGGCCAACTCGGCGTCCGAGAGATCCCACATGCCGACAGCGGTGCAGGTCGTGGCTGCAGCCTGACAGAACAGGGCGAGCGGACGAGGTGAGCGACGGTGTCCCTGTCGGGGCCGTCATGCAGCCCGCGACCAGGACAACCAGTACGACAAGGGGTTTCGCGGCCTTCACGGGCGCAGGATACGAGCCGTCCAACCGCTGGGCGAAAGTGGCAAGTTGCCACTTGTGGAATGGAGCCGCCTTGGGGAATCGAACCCCAGACCTTCTCATTACGAGTGAGACGCTCTACCGACTGAGCTAAGGCGGCCTGCCGGGCGTGCGCCCGGCGACGACCAACTATAGGACAGCGGTCGTGCTCGACGCGATTCGAGGCATCCACGGGCGGCGGTCCCGTCGCACCGCTCGGGGTTCGTGGATCGAAGAGAACCACCGACGGTCCACAGGAAGCGGACCACACCGAGTGGTCGACCGTGGCGGACCGAAAGAACCGTCCCTCGGTCCACCGCCCACGAGTGAGTTCAGACCGCAGGGACCGGTCGGACCGGAGCCGTGTCGCGGTCCGTGGAACGAAAAGAACCGTCCCCTCGTGCCGCACCTACTGGCAGCGGGTGCCGTCGGTGGGCACTGTGCCCTTGGTGAGGTAGGCGATGACCGCCTTGTCGATGCAGGCGGATTTGCCGCCGAAGGTGCCATGACCCTCGCCCTCGTAGGTGAGCAGGACGGCCGAGGTCAGCTGCTTCGCCATGGTGACCGCGTTCTGATAGGGCGTCGCCGGGTCGCCGGTGGCCCCCACCACGACGATCGGCGCCGCTCCCGATCCGGTGGGCTGGAACTGCGGGGCGCTGCGCACCGTCCAGAGCGCGCAGGTGTAGCCGGGCCCGAAGTACTTGCCGAAGATCGGCGCCTTCTTCTGGTCCTGCACCCAGCGCTGCTCGGCCTCGACCACGCCGAAGTCCTTCGAGTCGGCGCAGCCGATCGCCGGGAACGAGTAGAACAGCGAACCGTAGCGGCCGTCTTGACCGCGATCGTTCAGCCCGTCGGACGACCGCAGCAGCTGGGCGCCGTCGCCGTCGATGGCCGCCTGGAGATCACTGGCCAGTTCCTTCCACGCCGGGACACCGCCGTACAGGTAGCCGGCGATTCCGCTGGCGGCGAGGGTCTGGGTGAGCATGCGGTCGTCCACTGTCAGCGGCTCGGCGTCCAGCTTGTCCAGGAAGTCGGTGGTCGACTTCAGCACCTCGTCCTTCGACCTGCCCAGGGAGCAGTTCTGGCGGGCGCACCAGGCCGCGAAGTTGCCCAGCGCCAAATCGAAACCCATGGCCTGGATCACGCTGTCGTCGTCGGTGATGTCAACGGCGGCGTCCAGCACCAGCCGGCCCACCCGCTGCGGGAACAGGTCGGCGTAGACGGCGCCGATCTGGGTGCCGTAGGAGTAGCCCAGGTAGGACAGCTTGTCGTCGCCGACCAGCGCGCGCATCAGGTCCAGGTCGCGGGCAGTGTCGATGGTCGAGATGTGGTTGAGCAACTCGCCGCTGTGCTGCCAGCACGACGTGGTGAACTCGTAGGTGCCGACCAGCAGTGCCTCGGTCTCGGCGTCGTTGTCGGGCGAAGAGTCGAGTTGGTTAAAGGCGTCGGTGGCCTTGTCGTCGAAGCAGCGCACCGGTGTCGAGCCGTTGGTGCCGCGCGGATCCCAGCCGACGATGTCGTACTGTTCGAGGCCCTCCGAGGCGAAATAGGTGACCATGTTGCGTCCCGAGGCACCCGGCCCGCCGGGGTTGATGAACAGCGTGCCCAGCTTCGGCGTGGCGGTCGCCGGCTTCCGCGCCAACGCCAGCGTGATCGCCTGCGCGGACGGATTGGCGTAGTCGAGCGGGGCCACGATGCTGGCGCACTGGTACCGCTCGGCGCAGGTGCGCCACTGCACCGCCTGCTTCCGGTAGCCGTCCATGCCGCCGTCGGGAGCCTCGGTGAAGCCGTCCGGACGCGCGTTCGACGCCGGCAAGCGGAGCCGGTCCACCTCGAACCCGGGAGTCTCCGACACTCCGATCACCGGCCCGGACGGCGTCGGCACGCTCGCGCTCGGCGCCGGCTGGCTCGGACCGGGCCCCGGCGTGCAGCCCGCCAGGACGAGCAGGGCCGCGGCTGCGGCGATCCAGCGGGAGGAGATGCGCACGGGCACAATCTAGCCGTCGCGCCGTCGGCGCTGATTCCTGTCGGTGGAGCAGCTCAGCACTGAGGTGCGTACCACCCGCACCCCGGCACGGCGTTGTCGGGTCGTCGGCCCAGTAGCTGGGAATCTGGCACGGGCCCGCGGGAGCGGCGTTGTCGAGAACGCTCGCCGATCATGAGAAGGCTCTCCGATCTCGCGCTGTAACGGGCCCCGCGGGAGCGGCGTTGTCGAGAACGCTCGCCGATCACGGGAAAGCTCTCCGATCTCGCGTTGTAACACGAGATCGGAGAGGTTAACCCACCATCGCGGAACGTTGTCGAGATCGCCGACCCCCAGGTGCGGACGGACGCAACTCACCGTGTTCATCCCTGCCCGTACTCAGACTGCCAACCCCAGTGCGGACGAGCGCAACCGCGTGCGGAGGGTAGGTCAGCGCCTCCGTCTGGAAGCACTGACTTCGTTGGTCGAGCTTGTCGAGACGTCGGCGTCCGCACCCTGGCAAGGGGGTTTCGACAAGCTCAACCAACGGTGGTTGCGTTGATCAGCGCATAGGGAAACGCTGATTCTCGTTGGTCGAGCTTGTCGAGACCTCGGCGTCCGCACACCCGGGTAAAGGGGTCCGACAAGATCAACCAGCGGGGGTTAGGCCCCTAGCTGGTGCGGTTCTCGCGGCTCTTGCGGAAGCTGCGGTCGAGGCTGAAGCCGCCGCCGCCGATGCACAGCAACAACAGCCCGGCCACGGCGAGCAGCAACTCGAGTTCGCCGACGAAGCCGGCCCGGCCGGCGATGAACGGGCTCCAGTTCCCCCACAACACGAAGGTCAACGCACCGCCGGCGATCAGCAGCACGCCCAGCCCGGCAACGCGGGTGAGCAGGCCGAACACCAGCGCCACCGCGATCGCCAGGGAGGCGAAGCCGGTCACCGTGGCCATGATCCCGGGCTCGGGAATGATCGTCGTGGCGAACAGCTGCTGGGCGGCGATCGGGTCGGTCACGAACGCCAGTCCGTGCACCGCCATGATCGCGGCGACAACCAGGCGGACCAGGAACAGCCCGAAGGCACCCGGGAAACGGTCGGTGCTGCGCCGGGTAACCACCACGGGTTCCGGCGCCGGAGCCGTCCGGACGTCGGGTGCCGCCAAGGCCGCCTCGCGGGCCTCGCGGCGGGCCGCGCGCTCGGCGGCCAGCTTGCGCTCCTCCTCGGTCGGCTCGGCGGGCACCTCCAGCACAGCGGTGGGTGCGACGGCGGCAGCCGGGGTCGTCGCGGACGACCGGAAGATGGCGTCGTCGGGCGTCCGGGCGGCGGCGGGACCCGGCTCGGTTCTCGGTGGAGCCGGCAGGGTCGGTACGCGACGCTGCACAGTCCGGTCGCTGTCGTCGGTGAAGCCGAACGGGAACGTGTCTTGGTCATGAGCCGTGTCGGTCATGGTCCTCCTCAGCAGGGTGGTTTCCATCGTGCCGGTTCGTCATCCCGGCCAGCCGACCGACACTCGGACCTCTGAGGAAACGCTGCCCAATCATGTCCTGGCTGCGGCGCACCCGGCGGGCGATCCGCCACCCCAGCTCATCGGTCCGGGCACGTCCTCGCTCGGAACAACATCGATCAGCGGTTCGCTGACGATTCCGCTGGCGTCAGCGCCGGCCGGCGATGGAAACCAGCAGGGACTCCATTGCCAGCAGCGGGGCGACGTTGCCCTCGAGCGCATCGCGGCACGCCAGGATGGCGTCGATGCGGCGCAGGGTCGCCTCCGGGGTGTCACGCCCGGCGACCTGGTCGATCTCGGACCGCAGCTCGGCGTTGATCAGCTCGGCCGCGACCCCGGACTGCACCAGCAGCACGTCGCGGTAGTAGGTGGTGAGCTCGGTGAGGACCCGGTCGAGCGCATCGCGCTGCAGCCGCTTGGCCCGCGCCTTCTGCTGCTCGTCGAGTTCGCGTAGCGCGGCCTGCGCGTTCCGCGGCCGGGCGCCCTTGGTGCCGAAGCCGAGCGCCTCGGAGAGTTCGGCCTTCTCACGGGCGTCCAGTTCCACGGTGGTGGCGGCGGCCTCCTGGGCCGCGGAATCGACCAGGTCGGCGGCCGCGGTCAGGCACTCGCCCAGCGAGGTCAGCCGTCCGGGCAAAGTCAGCAACGCGGAGCGCCGCGTCCGGGCCTCCTCGTTCCGGGCCAGCATCCGGGCCCGTCCGATGTGTCCCTGCGCCACCCGGGCGGCGTACTCAGCCAGTTCAGGGGTCGCCCCGTCGCGCCGCACCAGCAACTCGGCCACCGCCGCCGTGCTCGGCGTGGCGAGTTCGATCCGGCGGCAGCGGGAGCGAATGGTCACCACCACGTCGTCCGGTGTCGGTGCACAGAGCAGCCACACCGTCCGCGCCGCCGGCTCTTCGATGCTCTTCAGCAACGCGTCGGCGCCGCGCTCGGTGACCCGGTCGGCATCCTCGACGACCAGCACCTGGTAGCGACCCAACGTGGGCGACATGGCGGCCCGGCGGACCAGCTCACGCACCTCGTCGACACCGATCGAGAGCTGCTCGGTACGCACCAGGGTCACATCGGGATGGGCACCTGACAAGGATGTTCGGCACGCCGAACAGTCGCCGCAGCCACCCCGCTCGCACTGCAGCGCGGCGGCGAAGGCGCGCGCCGCGTTCGATCGCCCGGAGCCCGGCGGACCGGTGACCAGCCAGGCGTGGGTCATCGCGTGCGCGTCACCCGCGACGGCACGGCGCAGCACCTCCACCACCCGGTCCTGGCCGACCAGATCCGCCCACACGGTCATGGGTCGATCCTGCCAGTCGGCTCCGACAGGTTCGGTTCGGACGGAGTCGGTTCGGACGGGATCGGTTCGGACGGAGTCGGTTCGGACGGAGTCGGTTCGGGCAGGCTCGCTTCGGACAGCAGGGCGACCACCCGGTCCTGCACCTGTTCGGCGATCCAGTCGGCTGGACGCCGAGCCGGTAGCACCAGGTACCGCTCGGGTGCCTGTCCGGCCAGGTCCAGGAACAGGGCACGGGCCCGCCGGTGAAACTCGGTGCCGGCGCGCTCCAGGCGATCCGGGTCGGTGATGGCGTCCATCGCCTGTTCCGGCTCGAGGTCGAGCAGCACGGTCAGGTCGGGTTGCAGCCCGGCGGTCGCCCAGCGGGCAATCTCGGTCACCTCGGCCAGGTCGAGCACCCGTCCGGCACCCTGGTAGGCGAGCATCGAGTCGACGTAGCGGTCACAGATCACCAACTCGCCCCGGGCCAACGCCGGACGCACCACCTCATGCAGGTGATGCGCCTTGTCAGCGGCGTAGAGCAGGGCCTCCGCCCGCGGGTCGAGGTCCCCGGTGGCCGGGTCGAGGACGATCTGGCGGATCATCCGTCCGGCGGCGGTGTCGCCGGGTTCGAAGGTGAGCCGGGCCGGGATCCCCTGACGCTCCGCCCAATCGGCAAGTAGGCGGACCTGGGTGGACTTGCCCACCCCGTCGCCGCCCTCGAAGACCACGAACAGCCCGCCGCTCATCGCGCCCGGCCTTCCGTCGGTACCAAGGATTCAGTCGTCGGCACCAAAGACTCGGTCGTCGGTACCAAGGATTCGGTCATAGGCCGCAACGGTTCTCGCGTCGGCAGGTCGTTCGCCATCGGTTCGGCTGGCCCCGTCCGGTCGTGGGGGACTCGGGGCCGGATCACCCGGGTGCGCAGCTTGTGCCACAGCTCCGGCCACTCGCGGATGAACCGTTCCCGGGCGTAGTCGACGGCGAGCATCGTCCTTTCGTAGCCGCGTCCGGCCTCGAAGATCTCTGTCGCCGTCAGCCCGTGCAGATCGCGGGCCAGCGCGGCCGGGTCGGGGCGGACGGTGGTGTCCAACGGCGTCGCGATGGCTGCCAGCCGGCGGCTCAGCCGCTTCGCGGGCTTGCCGAAGACGCCGCGGGACAGCCTGGCGAGCGTCAGCGCACGCCGGGCGGTCTGGTCGGCGCGGGCCCAGCGGAGATCGTCGCTGTACCGGTCCAGGGTGTGGCACTGGTCACGCATGGTGCGGACGACGGCCTCGATTTCCTGGGCCAGCACCGGGCCGGTGATCCGCCCGGCGACCTGCGGCCGGGGCGGTTCGGTGACACCCTGCGCCACCAGGTCGAGGATGCGCAGCCAGCGTTCGGTGCGCTGCAGCGGACGCGGATCGGCCAGTGCCGCGTCCAGTTGCCGCTCCGCGCCGGCCAACCAGTCAGCGGCGAACAGCGCACCGAGCGCGTCCAGCTCTGCCCGTAACGCGCGGACGCCGTCGCGCAACTCGGCATCGGTGCCGTCGGTGGTGCGGACGATCAGATCGGCGCGCAGCAGCCCGCGCCAGTGAGCATGCAGCCGGTCTCGCACGAACACCTCGATCGGCATCCGCGGCGACGCCGCGCCGCCGTCCGGACGGTAACCGGCTAGCTGCAGCCGGTCGGCCAGCGCCGGTGTCCGGTCGACCAGTGTGCCGCCGGCTGCCTCGAAGGCCGCCACGACAGCTGACCGGACCCCGGGTTCGACCGGCCCGGGCGTGCTCAGGGTGACCGTACGGAAGGCCTGCAGCCGTCCCTGGTACTGCTCAAGCCGGACCCGTTCATCGATCAGCTCACCCAGCGTGCCGCCGGCGCCGCCGACCAGGGAGAAGCGACGACGCACCGTGGCCACCTCCAGGACAGGTCCGAGGATGCCGCCGCGGCGGAACGGCACCAACAACACCGCCAACTCGGACGGGACGTCCTCCTCGGCCTGCGGCATGGTGCGCTCGGCGGGCAGCACCGGTTTCCAGCCGGACGCCCGCAACGTCCACCGTCCGGTCTCGACCTCTCGGGACAGCTCCAAGCCCCAAGACAGCAGCCGACGGTCGGGGGTATCGATGACGGTCGCGGTCGACTCGACCGGTGGGCGTCCGACCAGTCGCTGGATGCCCGTCGCCGGTCCGGCCAGGTCGGCGACCACCGTGCTGGGCGGCAGCTCGAACCGCAGCACCTCACCGCGCCGCGCCATCAGCTCTTCTTGGCCGGCGCCCGCTTGGTCGTCGTGGCGCGCTTGGTGGTGGTCCGGCGGGTGGTGGTGCGCTTCGGAGCCGGGCCTTTCGCTCGCTTCTCGGCCAGCAGCTCCGCGGCCCGCTCGGCGGTGATCGCCTCCACCGAGTCGGATTTGCGCAGCGTGGCGTTCACCTCGCCGTCGGTGACGTAGGCGCCGAACCGGCCGTCCTTGATCACCATCGGCTTGCCGGTCGCCGGGTCGGCGCCGAGTTCCTTCAGCGGCCCGGCGGCGGCACGAGCCCGGCCGCGGGTCTTCGGCTGGGCGTAGATCTCTTCGGCCTGCTCCAGGGTGATATCGAAGATCTGCTCCTCGGAGGTCAGTGACCGCGAGTCGGTGCCCTTCTTCAGGTACGGCCCGTAGCGGCCGTTCTGCGCGGTGATCTCCACTCCGTCGGCGGAGGTGCCGACCACCCGCGGCAGGCTGAGCAGCTTCAGCGCGTCGTCCAGGCCGATGGTCTCGAGGTTCATCGAGGCGAACAGCGAACCGGTCCGCGGCTTGGCCGACTTCGGGGCGCCCTCCTCGAGCACCTCGGTGACGTAGGGGCCGTAACGGCCCGATTTGGCGACCACCTGACGTCCGGTGCCGGGGTCGACGCCCAGCTCGCGTTCCTCGGCGGCGGGCTGGTCAAGCAGCTCCTTGGCCCGCTCGATGGTGAGTTCGTCGGGCGGCAGGTCCTCGTCCACGTTCGCCCGGCGACCCTCGGCGTCCTCGATGTAGGTGCCGTAGCGGCCGACCCGCACGGCGATGCCGGAATCACCCAACGGGTAGGTGGACAGCCCGCGGGCGTCGATCTCGCCGAGCTCGTTGACCAGGGCGTGCAGGCCCTCGTGGGTGGCGCCCTCGGCGCCGAAGTAGAAGTCGTTGAGCACCTGCAGCCGGGCCGCCTGGCCGCTGGCGATGTCGTCGAGGGTTTCCTCGAGCGCCGCGGTGAAAGTGTAGTCGACCAGCCTCGGGAAGTGTTCCTCGAGCAGCCGGGTGACCGCGAACGCCAGCCAGGTCGGGACCAGCGCCGATCCCTTCTTGAACACGTAGTCGCGGCTGGTGATGGTGCGAATGATCGAGGCGTAGGTGGACGGCCGGCCGATCTCCAGCTCCTCCAGCTTCGCCACCAGCGAAGGCTCGGTGTAGCGGGCCGGCGGACGGGTCTCGTGGCTGAGCGCCTTCACCTCTTCAGGGGTCAGGACGGCACCGGCCACGAGCTGCGGCAGCCGGGCCTGGGCGTCGTCGGAGGTCTCGTCGTCCTCGACGCCGACCACGTAGGCCTTCAGGAAGCCCGGGAAGGTGATGGTGCGACCCGAGGCGCCGAACGTGCAGCGTCCGGTCTCGGTGATCTCGCCGGTGGTGGCGTCGGTGACGGCGAGTCGTTGCGGCAGGGTGGCGCCGATCCGGACGCTCACCGTCTCGCCGACGGCGTCGGCCATCTGCGAGGCCAGGGTGCGCTTCCAGATCAGCTCGTAGAGCCGGAACGCGTCGCCGCTCAGCCCGGTCTCGGACGGCGTGGCGAACGCCTCGCCGGCCGGCCGGATCGCCTCGTGCGCCTCTTGGGCGTTCTTCACCTTCGAGGTGTAGACCCGCGGCTTCTCGGGCAGGTACCTGCCACCGAAGAGCTGCTTGACCTGGGCCCGGGCGGCTGCGATCGCGGTGCCCGACAGTGTCACCGAGTCGGTACGCATATAGGTGATGAAGCCACGCTCGTACAGGTCCTGGGCGACCCGCATGGTGCGCTCGGCGGTGAACCCCAGCTTGCGTCCGGCGTCCTGCTGCAGGGTGGTGGTCCGGAACGGGGCGTACGGACGCCGGGTGTACGGCTTGGCTTCGACGGACGCCACCGCGAACGCGGCCTGTTCCAGGGCCGCGGCCATGGTCTCGGCCTGCTGGGCGGAGAGATGGAACAGGTTCTTGCCGGTCAGCTTGCCCTGGGGGTCGAAGTCGCGACCCTGGGCGACCCGCAGGTCACTGATCTGCTGCAGGGTGGCGCCGAAGACAGGCGGTTCGGCGTCGGCGCCGGCGTTCAGCTTGGCCTCGATGCCTGCGTAGGTGGCTGAGCGGAACGCCATCCGCTGCCGCTCGCGGTCGACCACCAGCCGGGTCGCGACCGACTGGACGCGGCCCGCCGACAGCCGCGGCATGACCTTCTTCCACAGCACCGGAGAGACCTCGTAGCCGTACAGCCGGTCGAGGATGCGGCGGGTCTCCTGGGCGTCGACCAGGTCGGTGTCGAGCTCGCGCGGGTTGGCCACCGCTTCGGCGATGGCTTGCGGGGTGATCTCGTGGAACACCATCCGGCGCACCGGCACCTTCGGCTTCAGCTCGGCCAGCAGATGCCACGCGATGGCCTCACCCTCGCGGTCCTCGTCGGTGGCCAGCAGGAGTTCGTCGGCACCGGCCAGCTTCGCCTTCAACTCGCGGATGGTGCCCTTCTTATCGGCGGCCACCACGTAGAGCGGTTCGAAGTTGTTCTCGACGTTGACGCCGGTGCGTGCCCACTTCTCACCCTTGTATTTGGCGGGCACCTCGGCGGCACCGGTCGGCAGGTCACGGACGTGGCCGCGGCTCGACTCGACGACGTAGCCGTTGCCGAGGAAGCTGGCGATCTTGGTCGCCTTGGCGGGTGACTCGACGATCACGAGCCGGGTCTTGCCTGCAGTTGCCACGTGGGTTTCCTCGATGCGCGGGATGACGGGCCGCGACGGCGGCCTCGGGGGAATGTTAACCACAAAGCGCGAACACCCGGCTATCCGGAGCGGCACGGTCCGGGTCTACACCGTCGGAGCCGGTGCTGTCCGGCGGAAGTTGCTCCGGCGTCTTTCGGTGCCATGGCGGCACCCGGCTGCGTCTCCTCAGTCGCCGTACGACCTGGTACGCCGCCCTCGTGGGCCTTGCCGGGCATCCGCGCTGACACCGCCTTCCCCCGGAAGACTTTCCCCGGGCAGCACTAGGGTCGCAGGAAGCCGTCCGCGATCAGCGGACGCAACCGCGGCAGCAGATCCGCCCGCAGCGCGGTGGCGTTGACGTCCAGCAGGTCGGCGACGGCATCGATCAGGACGCCCAACGGCAGGTCACCGTCGCAGGCACCGACCACCCCGCCCTGCGCGGTGTCGACTTCGACGGCCCGGCCGAACCCGGTCTGGCGGCGGAAGACGAGGTGTTCGGGGTCGGGCGCGCCGGGGCGTCCGAGCGCTTCGGAGGTGACAGCAGGATCGAGGCTGAGGGTGCTGGCGAGCAACTGGTCGTCGGGCAGCTCGGCCGCGCGGGCCGCGTCCGGGAACTCGGCGAAGGCGTCGCCCACACCGCCGTACACCTGATGCGGCCAGTCGTCGAAGCGGAGGTGGGGGTCGGTGTTTCCGTTGTTGTAAAGGGTGAGCCAGCCCAGGCCGACCCCGACGATGCCGAGCTGCTCGAAGTAGTCGACCCATTCGGCGTAGCGTTGCGCGTAGTCAGGCGTGCCCACCAGGCCCGCGTCAGCCAGCCAGATCTCGATGTACTCGAACGGATCGAGCCGTTCGCGCTGCAGCACCAGGGCGTCGCAGCCGGTCGGGGCGATCCAGGAGGCCAGCCGCTCCTGCCAGGCCTCGTCTGCGGTGATCGCCCAATTGCCGAGCACCTGCAGCGCCCCGCCCGGGTTGAGGTACGCCGCGGCACCGGTGACGACAGCGCGGACCAGGCCGTCAGCGGTGAAGAAGCCCTCCCGGTAGACCAGCCGGGAGGCGCCCGGCGGCGCCATCACGTAGGGCGGATTGGTCACGATCAGGTCGAACGCCTCGCCCGCGACGGGTTCATAGAGGGAGCCCGTCCGAACGTCAACGGTGATGCCGTTGAGCGCCGCAGTCAGCGCGGTCATCGCACAGGCCCGCGGGTTGAGGTCGGTGGCGACCACCTGCTCGCTGTGGCTGGCCAGGTGCAGCGACTGGATGCCGCAGCCGGCACCGAGGTCGAGGGCTCGTCCGCGCGGGTTGCGCATGGTGAGCTGGGCCAGGGTGACCGAGGCCGGGGACAGGCCGAGCACGAAGTCGTCGGACGGCACGCTCAGCCGTCCGTCCAGGGTGGGGGTGAGGTCGGAGGCCAGCCAACCTGAGTGGTCGCCGCTGTGATCGGTGAACGCGTAGGGCCGGATCTCGAAGGCGGCCCGGACGGCGGCGGCGCTGTCTCCGGCGGCTGCAGGGGCGAGGATCGGGGCGAGCCGGTCCAGGTCACCCAAAGCGGCTGCCAGGTCTGCCGCCGCAACGTCCTGCTGCAATGCGAAGGCCCGGATCAGCGTGGCCTGCGGATCGTGTGCCCCGCGCAGCGCCCGGTCGGCGGGAATGGTCGCATTGCGGGCCAACCCGTCGAGGCCGGACGGACCGAGCCTGTCGGCGACCGCGTCGTAGCTGTAGCCGGTGTCATTCAAGCGGGCTGCGAGATCGTGAGCCACGGAGGGTTCGAGCACAGCGGCAGCCTGCCACACCTTTCCGGGGTGTCGAGGGGTGCAACCATCGCCTGGTTGATCCGTGCGAGCCGCTGAGTCTCGTTGCCGGGCTTGCCGGGTCCGCCGGACCTTGCCGGACCTTGCCAGACCTCCCAGACCTCCCAGACCTCCCAGACCTCCCAGACCTCCCAGACCTCCCAGACCTCCCAGACCTCCCAGACCTCCCAGACCCGGAGCTTGCCGCGCCCACCCGAGCTTGGCGCGCTACCGAGGCTGGCCGGGCTTGCCGCGCCTGCCGGACCCGGGGCTACCGGGCCACCGGGCCTGCCCTGCCTGCGCACCCGCCCTACCTGCCGGGCCTGACGCACCTTGCCCCACCTCCCGGGCGTGCGGGACCTGCCGCACCTGCCGCACCTGCCGCACCTGCCCCACCTCCCGGGCGTGCCGGACCTGCCCGAACCAGGGCGCGACAATCTCGACAACGTCGTCCGATGGTGGGAAAACTCTCCGGTCTCGGGTTGTAACACGAGATCGGCGACGTACCTCCCCATCGGACGACGTTGTCGAGATCGCGCACCCTGGTCTCGACGGGATCGACCACCAGCGGAGGGGTTGGTCAGCGATTGCCGTGCCGGCGAACAGGTTCAGGTCTCGACGGTTCGGACAACCACCTCCATCGACGGGGGCCCTACGCTGCTGCACGTGGGCGGATCGGTGCTGGTGCGGGGCGTGCGCATCGTTGACCTTGATGGCGCGTCGGCGGCGTCCGACCAGGTGTGCGACGTGCTGATCTCGGACGGCGTGATCGCCGCCGTCGGCGAAAGCCTCGCGGCGACGTCCGGGGTCACGGCGACGTCCGGGGTCACCGAAATCGACGGCGATGGTCGCTGGGCTATTCCCGGGTTGTGGGACGCGCACGTGCACGCCAGCCAGTGGGTGCGGACGGCGCGCATGGTGCAGCTGGGCGGTACGTCCGGCCCCGATGAGGTGCTTCAGCGAGTACGCGGTCCGCTGGCACAGCAGGCCGGCCAGGATGCCGAGCGCACGCTCTTCGGGTTCGGTTTCCGTTCCGCCGGCTGGGACCGGCAGGCCACCGTGGCCGAGTTGGACGCCCTCAGCGGCACGACGCCGGTGGTGCTGATCTCGGGCGACGCCCACAGCGGGTGGCTGAACTCGGCGGCGCTCACCCTGCTCGGTGTGCCCGCCCGCACGGACGCCGTCAGCGAGACCGAGTGGTTCGCCCTGCTGCGCCGGCTCGACGAGCTTCCCGGGTCGGTTCCGGGACCCGCCGACTTCGTCGACCCGGTCCGCGACCTGGCAGCCAAGGGCATCACCGGGCTGGTCGACTTCGAGTTCGCCGACAGCTTCGTCGATTGGCCGCAGCGGCTGGCCGCCGGGGTCGGGCCGCTGCGGGTCCGCGCCTCCGTCTACCCGCACCAGCTGGACCAGGTGATCGCCGCCGGTCTGAGCACCGGCGACGTTCTGCCCGGCACCAACGGGCTGGCGACGATGGGGGCGCTCAAGGTGATCACCGACGGATCCCTCGGCACCCGCACCGCCTGGACCCACGACCCCTATTCGGACGGCCCGGCCACCCCGGACCACCCGTGCGGAGTCGCCAACTACTCGGCCGACGAGCTTGCGAACCTGATCCGGAGGGCCAGCGGCGCCGGGCTGGAGATTGCACTGCACGCGATCGGCGACCGGGCCAACGGCGCCGTCCTGGACGCCTTCGCCTCCGCCGGAGGGCGGGGATCGGTGGAGCACGCCCAGTTGATCAGCCGGGCTGACGTCGACCGGATGGCTGCTCTGGGCGTGCGGGTCAGCGTGCAGCCGGCCCATCTGGTCGACGACCGCGACCTCACCGACCGGATCTGGGGCGCGGAACGCGCCGGCCGATCGTTCGCGCTCCGCATCCTCGCGGACGCCGGCGTCCGTCTCGCGCTCGGCTCGGATGCACCCGTCGCCCAACTCGACCCCTGGCTGGCGATGGCCTGCGCGGTACACCGCAGCGGCGACGAACGACCCAGCTGGCACCCCGAGCAGGCCCTCACCCCGCGGGAGGCGCTCGCGGCTTCGGTCGATGGGCGCCGGCTCCGGCCCGGCGAGCCCTGCGATCTGGTGCTGCTGGACGCCGATCCGCTGGCGCCGGCGGCCCCGGACGAAGCGGCCCAAGCCCTACGCCACATGCGGGCGATGGCCACGATCTGCGCCGGGACGGTGACCCACCGGTTGCATTGAAACCACCGGCTGACCCGCGGCCCGTCTGCGGCCTCCCCCAGCCGGTCGCGGCACCCCGGGTCGCTTCAAGCTCACCCGGCGACAGTCAGCGGGATCTTCAAGGAAGGATCATCCCCCGGCTGGCTGAGCGTGTCCGAAACCCGTTGCGAGCGCGCGTTCCAGGTCTCGACAAGCTGTGAGACCAACGTCCACCAACCCGCTGATGGATCGTGTCCCGGCGGTACCCACCCGGCGGGTGGCCTGCAACCCCAACTCCTGCACCCGGATTCCCCGATACGCCCCAAGGACCGGGGAATCGCAGCGCATCGGTCCGGGCGTGGCCTCGCTCGGAAAGGCGTCGATCAGCGATTCCTCGACGATTCCGTCCGAGGCTCGTGGCACCCTGAGGCAATGGCGGTTCCGGACTGGATCGAGGGTGAGGCGCAGGTGCGTCACGTGCACCGGCGTCCGGCCCGACCGGGTGTGCTGGCCCCGATGCCCGACTGGGTCTCACAGTCCGTCCGCGACACCCTTGCCGCCCACGGCGTCCAAGCCCTGTGGCAGCACCAGAACCTGGCCGCGCAGGCGGCCTTCGAGGGGCGTCACGTCGCGCTGAGCACCTCCACCGGCTCGGGCAAGTCGCTGGCCTATCTGCTGCCGATCATCGCCGCGACCGCCGAGGGGCGTGTCGGCACCGACGCCGGCCGGCACCGGTGGGCTCGCCCCGACCGCGCCCACACTGCGCTCTACCTGGCGCCGACCAAGGCACTCGCCCATGACCAGGCCAACCGAGCGGCCGCCCTGGGCGGCGCCTCGTGGCGGGTCACCACGCTCGACGGCGACTCCGAGCCCGGGGAGCGCCGGTTCGCCCGCGACTTCGCCACCTTCGTGCTGACCAATCCCGACATGCTGCATCGCAGCGTGTTGCCGGCCCACGAACGCTGGCAGGGCCTGTTGCGCTCGCTGCGTTACGTGGTGGTCGACGAGGCGCATCGCTACCGCGGCATGTTCGGTGCCCATGTGGCGAACGTGCTGCGCCGGCTCCGGCGCATCTGCCGGCACTACGGCACCGATCCGGTCTTCATCTCCACCTCCGGCACCATCGCCACGCCGGCCCACCACCTGGCGCGACTGGCCGGGGTCGACGATGTGCTGGCGGTCGACGCCGACACCTCCAGCCGGCCCGCGCTCGACTTCGTCGTCTGGCAGGGAGATGCCGATCCGCACCGTGAAGCTGCCGGCATGCTCGCCCGCCTGGTCGAGTCCGGAGCGCAGGCTTTGGCGTTCACCACCTCGCGGGTGCAGGCGGAACTGGTCGCCGACCAGGCCCGCCGGCACTGCATCGCCCCCGACGAGATCGCCTCGTATCGGGCGGGCTACCTGGCCGCCGACCGGCGGCAACTCGAAGGCCGGCTTGTCGTCGGGACGGCTGCGCGGCGTGGCCTGCACCAACGCCCTCGAGTTGGGTGTCGACGTGAGCGGCATGGACGCCGTGCTGACCGTCGGCTACCCGGGCTCGTTGGCGTCGCTGTGGCAGCAGGCCGGACGGGCCGGGCGCGACGGCCGGGACGCGCTGGCCGTGCTGCTCGCCAAGCCCGACCCGCTGGACAGCTGGTTGTGCCAGCACCCCGAGACCCTGTTCGACGCCGCGGTCGAGACGACGGTTCTGCATCCGGAACAGCCGGCTGTGCTCGGCGCGCACCTGGCGGCTGCCGCCCAGGAACTGCCAGTCACCAGCGACGACGAGGAGTTCTTCGGACCCACCATGACCGCGCTGCTCGATCAGCTGGTTGCGCAGCATGCGCTCCGACGCCGCGGCCGGTCCTGGTATTGGACCTCGCCCACCCGAGCCGTCAACCGGATCGACCTGCGGTCGATCGCCGGCAGCGGGGTGGAGATCATCGAGGCCGCCACGGGCAGGGTGGTTGGGCAGGTCGACACTGCCGCCGCCGATCGCACCGTGCATGCCGGCGCCGTTTACCTGCACCAGGGCGAACAGTGGCTGGTGGACGACTACGACCTGGACGCGGGCGTGGCGATGTGCCGCCAGGTGCGCGCCGAGTGGTTCACCCAGCCGTCCACCCAGCTGACCGTGCAGGTGTTGCGCACCGACCGCCGGCGTGAGCTGGCCGGCGGCTCGCTGTTCGCCGGCACCGTCGAACTCACCTCGCAGGTCATCGGATACCTGCGCCGCGACGGCGCCACCGGCACCGTGTGGGATTCGACCCCGTTGGACCTTCCGGCCCGGACCTTCCGCACCCGCGCCCTGTGGTGGACGCTGAGCGACTCCGTCGGCCTGGCTGAGCGCGACCTGGCCGGCGGGCTGCACGCCGCCGAGCATGCCGCCATCGCGCTGCTGCCCCGGTTCACCACGTGCGACGCCGGCGATGTCGGCGGCCTGTCGATCACCCATCACACCGACACCGGCGCGCCGACGGTATTCGTTCACGACGGGCTGCCCGGCGGCTCCGGTTTCGCCGATGAGGCGTACCACCTCGCCGAACGCTGGCTGGACGCGACCGCCGAGTTGCTCGCCGCGTGCAGTTGCGAGCAGGGCTGCCCGCGCTGCGTGGTGTCGCCACGCTGCGGTTCCGGCAACCAGCCGCTCGACCGGCGCGCCGCGCTGACCGTGCTGCGCGGCCTGCTGGCTGGTCACGGGGCACCCGTCACATTGCCTGCGTAGGCGGTGGCGGCCACCGTGCCCGGCAGTCCGGGCAGGCGCCAGCCGACGCTGTGCGACACCCGGACCTCGACCACGAAGTCGATCAGGTCACCGGTCACCTCGCAGCGACCCAGTTCGACCTGGTTGCGTCCGGCGATCCGGCGTGCTTCGTCGCAGGCGTCGCCGCCGCGGGCGTAGGCCTGCGCCCCCGATACCGCCACCAGGTCGGCGGCGGCCCGCACCGAGCGCGCGGCCGCCGAATAGACCAGCGCCAGCACTGCGAATGCCGCCACGGTGACCAGACCCATGACGGTCAGCACCACCATGGGTGTGGCGACCCCGGCCTCGTGGTGCACCAGGCCAGCGCGCCCGCACCGCTGCATGTCAGCTCTCCTTGGCGACGACGGCGCGGGCATGCAACGCGACGCCAGGAATGACCCCGGCCCACGGCCGCGCCGGCAGTTCGACCTCGACGACGACATCGGTGCCGTTGCCGCTGACCCGCACCCGGGTGCCGGACGGCGCGTCCGCCCGCACCCGCTGAGCCGCCGCCGTATCGCCGCGGGCCTCCTGGCGGGCAACCTCGCCGGCGATCGCCTGGAGTTGGCCCAGTTGCGCCACGATCGCGATCAGGTAGCACAGCCCCAACGCCACCAGCACCGAAAGAATTGCGCCGAAGGCCACCTCGACGCTCACCATGCCCCGCTCGTTACGCATCGTTCCTCCTCACATCCCGGTCGCGGTGGGCGGGGCGGCCACCCACCCGCCCACCACGAGGCAGGAGCGCCCCAGCGCTAGTTCCCGATGAAGCTGATGATCCAGGCGCTGATCTGGTTGAAGATGGCAACGATCTGCTTGTCGAAAGCGTCCCCGGTGACGTAGGCGATGACCGCTGCGACCAGGGCGATCACCGCGATCGTCCCCAGGGCGTATTCGGCCGTGGTCATTCCCCGCTCGTCGTGGGAACGGGCCACCAACTGGTTGGGCATGGTTTTCTCCTCTCACCCCGGTTGTCACCGGGTTCACCCTCACCTTGGGCACCTGGGCCGGAAAGTGTTCAGATCGGCCGGAGCCTGTGGATAACCTCAGCCGAGCAGGCGTCCGAGCACGCCACCGACGATCGGCACGACGCCGACCAGCAGGAACGCCGGCAGGAAGCACACGGCCAGCGGCAGCACGATGCTCACCCCGGCGCGCCTGGCTCGGGATTCGGCTGCCGACCGAACGGCCGCGCGAGCCTCGTCGGCGTGCTGGCGCAGCGCGCCGGCGAGGGCGACTCCACCGCAGGAGGCGTGCCGCAACGCCCGCGCCAGCCCGGCCAACTCGGGGTGCTGTGCCCCCAACTCAGCCCAAACCTGGTCCTCCGGCACACCGAGCCGGACGGCGGCGTCCACCCGGCGCAGCACTCGGGCAGGCTCGCCACCGAGATGCTCGCCGAGCACGGCAACCGCGTTGCGCAACGGCAGGCCCGCCTCCAGGCAGACCGCGAGCTGGGTGCAGATCACCGGCAGCGCGGACGCCAACTCGCGCCGGGCAGCCGCGTCACCGGCCGGGCGCAACCGGCCGGCGGCGACGTACACGCCGGCGGCCCCCACGATCGCGGCGATCACCCCCGGCACACCCGGAAGGGGCCCGACCACCGCCAGCACCAGACCCACCGCAGCCCCTGCCAGCACCCGGACGCCAACACCCGGCGCCCCCGGCAGCGGGCTCAGCCACCGCGGACCGCGGCGGTGTGCCGGAGAGTGCCGCACGTCCGTGGCGCGAATCCATGCCAGCCGGTCCGGGCCGACGACCACGAGCACGACGGCGGCGGTTGCCGCCGCAGCGACCGCCACCAGCACCGCGGGCGTCATCGCAGCCGTCCCGCCCGGTCGGCCAGCGCATCGCTCCAGACCAGGCCGGCGGCGGCGAGAGCTGCCCCGATGGTCAGGCAGCCCAGCCCGGCGGGCGACCCGACGAGATACCCGATCGGGTCACCGCCCACCGCATACCCCAGACCGAGCCCCACCAACGGAAGCAGGCCGAGCAGACGTCCGGTCAGCCGGGCGGCGGCCACCTCAGTGGTAACGGTCCTGGCCAGGTCCCGTTCGGCGGCCAGGTTCGTCGCCAGATCGTCCAGTGAGGTCGCCATCGCCGCCCCGGTGCGTTCCGCGATCGTCCAACTCGCAGCCAACGGGGCCAATCCGGACGCTCCCGGCCGATGCGACGCGGCACGCAACGCGTCCGCCACATCGCCACCGACCCGCCGGTGCGCAGCGACCTCGGCCAGCAGCGGGCTGGCTCGAGCGACGGCGTCGAGGGCACGCCCCGGCGGGTACCCGACCCGCAGCAGGCCGGCGAGTTCACCACACCCCCGGGACACCTCATCGCGGACGGCGGAGCGGCGGCGGCCGGCCCGGGCTTGTCGCGTCGTCCACGCCACCGCGGCGCCGGTCACCCCGACCACCCAGCCGAGCACGGCGCCCCGGAGCTCACCGAGCGCGGCTCCGAGCAGCGGTGCGAGGACCACGACGACGCCGAGCACCACCGGCGCCCGAGCCCGCGGAACTCCGCGCGACCGCGGCGCCGGACGCAACCGATGCACAGCGGTCGGTGGGCCCGCGAGCCACACCGCCGCGGTCATCAACAGGCTCGCCCACCCGATCATCATCGCAACAGCTCCTCGAGTTGCCGGGCCCCCGCGTCAGCCACCGGCGCACCGTCGTTCGGGAAGCGCCAGGCCGGCACCGGGCGGCACAGACCGGACGCGGCGTCCCAGGCCAGCACGTGCACCTCGCGCACCCACCGGGTACCGTCGGGCAGGCGTCCGATGTGGACGAGCACGTCGAGTGCCGCCGCAGCCTGAGCGTGCAGCGCGGCGCGCGGCAACCCGCCCAGCACACCCAACGCCTCCAGGCGGGCCGGCACATCGGCCGCGGAGTTGGCGTGCAGGGTGCCGCACCCGCCCTCATGGCCGGTGTTCAGGGCGGCCAGCAGGTCGCTCAGCTCGGCGCCGCGCACCTCGCCCACCACGATCCGGTCGGGCCGCATCCTGAGTGCTTGGCGCACCAACACGACCAGCGGCACCGCGCCGGCACCCTCGGGGTTGGCGGGCCGGGCCTCCATCCGCAGCACGTGTGGATGCGCCGGCATCAACTCGCGCGAATCCTCCACGATCACGATCCGATGACCGGGATCGACCAGCCCGAGCAGGCTCGCCAACAGTGTGGTCTTGCCCGATCCGGTGCCGCCCGAGATCAGGAACGCCACCCGCCGCTCCACGACCCGTTGCAGCAACCCGGCCGCCGACGGGTGCATGCTGCCGCCGTCCACCCAGTCGGCCAGTCGCATCGCCCGGCGCGCCGGAACCCGTAGTGACAGGCAGGTTCCGACGTCGGTGAGGACACCGAGAACCGCGTGCACCCGGGTGCCGTCGGGCAGCCGGGCGTCCACGAACGGCGACCCCTCGTCGAGCCGTCTGCCGACCGCGGCGGCCAGCCGGACGGCCAGCCGACGCACCTCGTCCTCGTCGGTGAAAACGCCGTCCACCGGCTCGAAGGCCGGCGCCACGGTCGACGAAGACCTGGCGATGCCCGTTGACCAGCACGTCGGTGACACCGCGCATGGCCAGCAGCGGTTCGAGCGGGCCGGCGCCGGAACTCTCCCGGCGCAGCGCCTCCACCGTGTCCCGGACGGTGCCTTCGGACACCAGTGCACCCAGCCCGCGCAACGCCGCCGCCACCTCGACCGGCCCAGCCGCGGCCCCCGCGCGCCCCAGCACCGCCCGCACCTCGGCGACGCCGCCGGGACCGGACGCCTCCGGCCGGCTCACGACCCCTCCAGGAGCCGGTCACAGACCCGTCCGAGCCCACCCCGACGCCGGGACAGCCCGGGACGCTCACCCCGCTCGGCAGTGATCGTCAGGCTGGGGTCGTGTCGCAGTGAAGCGCTGACCGGCAGGCCGAGCGATTCCTCCACCGCATCGGCGGGGACCCGCACACCAGGCGTGCGGCGCACCACCACCTCCACCGCGGACGGCGCAAGCCCGCGCACCACCTCCCCTGCGGCAGCGACCCCGCGGACGCAGCCGGCGACGACGAGGACGGTGCGGTCCGCCTGCCGCAGCGCTTCCCGGCAGGCGGGCGACCCGCTGCGTCCGGGGTCGAGCACCACCAGTGGGAAGCTGCGGCGCAGCGAACCCAGCACAGCGGCCAGCGACTCACGCCCCACCTCGGCATCGGCGCCCCGCGCCATCGACACGAGGGTGACCCGGTCGATCACCGGCAGGAACTCGCGCAGGTCGCCCAGGACGCCGTCGGCCGTGGCGAACCGGGGCCATCGCCAGCCGGGTTCGCGTTCCGCCCCGACCAGCAGGTCGATGCCGCCGCCCAGCCCGTCGACATCCACGAGAGCCACCGAGCGGCCCAGCTCGGCCGCCCGCCAGGCCAGCGCAGCCGCCAGCGTCGACGCACCCACCCCGCCCGAGCCGCCGAGCACCGCCACCACTTCGCCGGCACCGCCCACCCGATCGGCGAGCACCGACGACAGCCAGCCGCGCCCCTGCGGCAACACGATGATCTCGGCGCCCAGCGGCACCGACCAGAGCGCGGCGGCGCCGGTGTCGGCACCCACCAGGTAGACCCGGTCGCGCCGTCCCAACTCGAGCGCCGCCACCTCGGCCGCGCAGTCGAGCCCGATGAAGATCGTGCCTGCGGTCCGCCATCGGCCAGCCAGCGAGGCGGGCTCACACACCGTCGGTTCATGTCCAAGCGCGGCGGCCGCGGTCGTGACGAGGTCGCACACCTCGCCGCCGCCGGACACCACGACCACCTCTGTCGCTTCCACGTCCTCACTGTGCGACCGGGCGTCCGGAAGTGTTCAGAATCGTTGCAGGCTGTGGATGGCCCGTACGATGCCACCGTGAGCACCTCGACCCTGGCCGACGCCCTCGCCTGGCTGGTCGGCGAGTCGCAAGGTCCCACCCTGATCCTGGGCAACTCGTCCGCCGCCTTCGCCACCGGCCTACGCGGCCGGCACCGGCTGACCCTGGTCGACCGCGACCGGGACGCCGTTTCGGCGCTGCTGCGCCGCGCGCCGTCCGGGCTGCCGATGGTCGCCGCGGCCGAGGCGCTCCCGCTGGCGCCGTGCTCGTTCGACCGGGTGCTGCTCGCCCAAAACTTCCACACCTTCGCTCCCGGCCTGGCCCTGTCCGAGTTCGCTCGGGTGCTGCGTCCGGGCGGACGGCTGGGCATCACCTACACGATCCGCGACGACTCGGTGCCGTGGGTGAAGCGCCTGGTCCGCACCGTGCGCCAGCACGACCCGGAGGCGATGGGCGGCGCCTACGGCACCGAATCGCTGCAGGCCCTTGAGGACAGCGCATACTTCCCGCAGGTGCAGACCCGCTCGTTCCGGCGCTGGGTGCCTATCGACCGCCCCGGACTGGTCGCCATGGTCTCGCGGATGCCGACCGCCCAACGGCTCGACGAACAGACCCGGGCCGGTCTGCTCGACGAGGTCGGCGCCGTGTACGACAACTCGGCCCGCCCACCGGAACCGCTGCTGCTGCCCTACCGGGTGAGTTGCTGGTCAGCCGAGGTCGATCACACCGAACTCACCGCACCCCTCGACCTGCCCGACGAGGGCCTGCGCATCACGCTGTGACCGAGATCCCCCGTCGGGGGTCCACACAGGCGAGGACCGGACCACTAGGCTGACGGCGACAGGCGACGAAAGGCAGCCCCATGGCGAACCAGGCAGACATCGCGGATACCGTGAAGGCGATCCAAGCCGATCTGACCACCATCGTTCGCGGCGAGATCGCCCTCGCCAAGGCCGAGTTGGTGCCGCAGGCGAAGTCGGTGGGCATCGGTGCAGGCCTACTCGGCGGCGCCGGCTACTTCGCGGTCAACGGCATCTCGCTGCTGTTCCTGGGCCTGTCCGCACTGATCGGCTACTATTTCGCGACCGGCATGGCGTGGCACCCGCTGCTGGCCGCGGCCACCGGACTAGCGATCGTCGCCGTGGTGATGTTCCTGATCGCCGGCGTTCTCGCCCTGATCGGCAAGAACAAGGTCAACGTGAAGGGGCCCGAGGCGACCGTCACCGAGGGCCAGCTTTCGATCGAGGCCGTCCAGCATGCGGTGGAGCGTGGCGTGACCGACGCCGAAGCCGAGGTCGTGGCCCGCAAACAGGCTCGCAAGTCCTCGCCGGGCATCACCTCCGGCAACCCCGGCCCGAGCTTCGCCGCACCGACCAGCCAGCGCTGAGGAAGCACCGATTCTCGTCGGTCGAGCTTGTCGAGACCTTGGCCGACCTGGTGCTGGCAAGGGTTTCGACACGCTCAGCCATCGGACACTAACGGCCCCGTCCGACCCGGAACCGCTCCGGAATGTCGGACACCCGCTCGACGTCCCACGGCAGCGTCCATCCGGCGAGATCGAACAGCCCGTCCAGCAGGTACGCGGTGAACCCCCAGATGAACAGGTCGCCGACCACGAAGCCAGGCCCACTGAAACCGGCCGGATGCGTCCAGGTGAGCCGGTTCGCCGGATCGACCAGGACGTCCACCGGCACCGAATGCACCGCCGCGATCTCGCCGACGTTGACGGGAGTCAGGGTTCGTGGGGCCGGCCAGCGCCCCACCACCGCGGTGACGGCGAAATCGCTGGCCCGCACATAGGCCGGCGGCAGCACGCCCAGCACGTCCACCTCCTCGGACGCCAGCCCGACCTCTTCGGCGGCCTCGCGCAGCGCACCCGCCACGGGAGACGCATCGGAGGACTCGATCGCACCGCCTGGGAAGGCGATCTGGCCGGCGTGGGTGCGCAGCCGGGCATCCTTCTCGACCAACACGATGCGGACGCCCTCGACGTGCTCGGCCAATGCGATCAGCACCGCTGCCGGACGCCCGCCCTGGGCCGCCCGCTCAGCGACCCGGGCGGCCGCCGCGGGCCCGGCCAGCACCGCCCGGAGCCGTGCCGCGTCCACCGTGGTCACAGCGCGATTCCCAGCTTGTCGAGGGTCAGTTGCACCAGTTCGTCGTAGGACTGCAGCTTGCCGGAGACGGTGTGCACCAGCCTGCCGTCGGCGTCGACGAACAGGGTGGTGGGGAGTCCGCGGATCGGCATCTTGGTGCTCAACTGGCGCTCCGGATCGGCCAGCTGCGGGTACTTCCAGCCGACCAGGCCGGCGAACTCGACCGCCAACTCGGGCCGCGGATCGTCGTAGTCGATCCCGAGCAGGAACACCTTGCCCTTGCTCGCCTTCTGGAACTCGCGCAAGTAGGGCGACTCCTCACGGCACGGCGGGCACCATTGCGCCCAGATGTTGATCACCATCGGCTTGCCGCGCAGCCCGGCCAGCCGGACGGTGGAATCGCCGCCGAGACAGTCCAGCACCAGGTCGGGTAGCCCGTCGGGGCGAGCCGGCACCGTCGCCGACGACTTCGGACAGTCGGCGATGCCGGCCGCTTTGCGGGCGGCGACGATCGCCGCCGGGTTGACCGGGGCGAAGCTGGGCGCGGGTGGAACGGCCGGGGCAGGCGTGCAGCCGCCCAGCAGCAGCGCAACGATCGCCAGCAGCACCCCGACTCGCCTCATCCGCGCGGCTCCCGGATCAGTTTCGCGGCGACGGCGGGGTCGGTCGGGCCCTCCCCGTAGGCGGGGCAGAGCCGCGCCACCGGGCATGCCCCGCAGGCCGGACGCCGGGCGTGGCAGCGCCGCCGTCCGTGCCAGATCACGTGGTGCGACAGCTGCGTCCACTCTTTGCGCGGGAACAGCGCGCCCACCTCGGCCTCGACCACCTCGGGCTTACCGGACGCCGACCAGCCGAAGCGGGCCGACAAGCGCAGGAAGTGGGTGTCGGTGGTGATTCCGGGCACGCCGAAGGCGTCCCCGAGCACCACGTTGGCGGTTTTCCGGCCCACCCCGGGCAAGGTGACCAGTTCCTTCACGGTGCCCGGCACCTCGCCCCCGTAACGCTCCCCCAGCGCGGCGCCCAGCTTGATCAGCGAGTCGGTCTTGGCCCGGAAGAATCCGGTCGGATGGATCAGTTCCTCCAGCTCGGCCCGGTCGGCGGCCGCGTAGGCGGCGGCATCCGGGTAGCGGGCGAAGATCACCGGCGTGACGGTGTTGACCCGGCGGTCGGTGGACTGGGCGCTCAGGATCGTCGCCACCAACAGCTGCAACGGGTTGCCGAAGTCGAGTTCGCAGCGCGCGTCCGGGTAGGCCACGGCGAGGGTGCGGTCGATCGCCCGCGCCCGCCGCACCAGTGCCGTCCGCGACTCCATCAGAAGGACGCCGCGCTGGCCTCGACGACCAACTCCAGCTCCACCGGGGCGTCGAGCGGCAGGGACGTCACCCCGACCGCGGAGCGGACGTGCCTGCCCAGCGGCCCGAAGATCTCACCCAGCAGTTCGCTGGCGCCATTGGCGACCTGCGGTTGCCCGGTGAACTCGGGCGTTCCGGCGACAAAGACGACCATCCGGACGATCCGCCGGATGTTGTCGATACCGCCCACCTCGGACGCCGCTGCGGCCAGCGCGTTCAACACCGCGACCCGAGCCGCCTGGGTGGCCTGTTCGACGGTGACCTCGGCGCCCACCTTGCCGGTGGCCACCAGTGCGCCCTGCACGGTCGGCAGCTGACCCGAGGTCAGCACCTGCCCGGCGGACGCGATCGCCGGAATGTAGGCGGCCAGCGGAACGGCGACCGGCGGCAGGGTCAGCCCCAGTTCCGCCAGGCGCGCCGACGGCGCCGGACCGGCAACCTCCTCGTTCACGCGTCCTCCAGCGGCCGCTTCAGGTACGCCACCAGGTTTCTGCGGATTGGGGCCGGGAACCACCTGCACCAGCTCCCAGCCGTCAACGCCCCACTGGTCAAGAATCTGCTTCGTCGCGTGCACCAGAACCGGCACCGTCACGTACTCCCACTTCGTCATGTGGCAACAGTAACGGCAGCCTCGGACGGTTCGATCGCACCGAGACCACCCCGGGCTGTGGCACCTAAGCTCGCTCCATGGCCGCCCGCGCTCCGCTGCACATCGTCACGGGCAAGGGCGGGGTCGGGAAGACCACGGTCGCGCTCGCGATGGCCCATCGGCTGGCCGCGGACGGACTGCGGGTGGTGGTTGCCGAGGTGGAGGGCCGAGGCGGCATCGCACTGGCCACCGGAACCCCGGTCGGCGCTGAACCGACACCACTGCCGAGTCTCGCCGAGCCGCGCCCCGGGCGGGCTGATGTCCAGGGCGTCCAGATCGATGCCCGCCGGGCGCTGGCCGGCTATCTGCAGCGCTACTACCGGCTCGGCTTCGCCGCCGACCTGCTGCAACTCGACCCGCTGGTCGATTTCGCCACCCGGATCGCTCCCGGCCTGCGTGACATCCTGCTGATCGGCCAGCTGACCCACCTCGCCGATGCGCACCCGGGCATCGACGCACTGATCCTGGACGCGCCACCGTCCGGACGGATCGGGTCGTTCCTGGGCGCCGGCGAGACGTTGGCGGCACTCACCGACGGCAGTCCGATCGCCGGCCAGGCGGCGTCCGTGGTGGAGGATCTGCGCGATCCCGGCTGCCGGGTCCACGTGGTCACCCTGCTCGACGAACTCCCGGTCACCGAGGCGATCGAAACCGTGTCCTCGATCCGTGAGCTCGGCCTGGCCCCGGGAGCGATCCTGGCGAACCGCTGCCTCGCTCCACTCGGCGTCCCCGACCCGCCGCCCACGGCCCCGGACGGCATCCAGACCGGAACCTGGGACGCGCTGGTCGCGCAGTTCAACGCCGACGCCGATTCCGCCCGCGGCCAGACCGCCTGGGAAGCTCTGCTGCGGCACCGCACCGGGCTGGCCGTCGACCGGCTGCCCGAACTCGACCCGGACGTCCCTGCCGGCCAGCAGCCGGCCGCCCTCGCCGCGGCGCTGGGAACGCTATGAGCGCCGGACTCGACGCGCTGCTGCGCGAGGACACCCTGCGCGTGTTGTTGTGTGTCGGCACGGGCGGGGTCGGCAAGACCACCCTGTCGGCGGCGGTCGCCGTCCGCGCCGCCACGCTCGGACGCCGCGTCGTGCTGGTCACCATCGACCCGGCCCGGCGGTTGGCGCAGGCGATGGGCCTGGACACTCTGGCCCACGACCCCACGCCGGTCGAGGTGCCGGACGCCGCCGGCAGCCTGCACGCGATGATGCTCGACGTGCGGCACGCCTTCGATCAGGCACTGGCTGCACAGGTTGACGCTGCCGAGGCGGAACGCGTCCGGGCCAACCCCTTCTATACGGCGCTCGCCGAAACCTTCTCAGGCACCCAGGAGTACGTCGCCATGGAGAAGATCGGCGAGCTGCACCGGCGGGCTGCGGGCACCGGCGAGTGGGACCTGATCGTCGTGGATACCCCGCCCAGCGCGTCCGCCCTCGACTTCCTCGACGGCCCGAACCGGTTGGAGGCCCTGGCCCACAACCCGCTGCTGCGGGTCGTGCTGGGCCTGCCGCGCGGGCCGCTCGGCTTCCTGGACGCCGGTGCGGCGCTGGCCACGAAAGCCCTGGACCGGATTCTCGGCGGACGGCTGTTCGGCGACCTGCGGACCTTCCTGCGGATCTTCGAGGGCACCGTGCTGGCGTTCGAGTCACATGCTGCGCAGACCCGGGCGTTGCTGGCGTCCGAGGCGGCCGGCTTCCTGGTGATCGCCGCACCCCGCCCCGGTCCGGTCGCGGAAGCGCTGACGTTGGCGCAACGGCTGCACAGCGACGGATTGCCGCTGCGCCGCGTCCTGGTCAATCAGCTGACGACCACCCTCGATGTCGATCCGGAGTCGCTGGCGCAGGCCGAGCCGACGGCGGACGCCGGCCAACGGACGGTGCTGCGGCATCATCGGGTGAGGGCCGCTCGGGCGGCCGCCGAACATCGGGCGTATGCGCCACTGGCGCAGGCGGGTGTGCCGATCGATCTGATCGAGCGCCGGCCGGGCGGCGTGCAGAATCTACTGGGCTTAGTGGCTCTGGTTGATGGCGTCAGCGAGGAACCTGCGCCAGGAACGCACCTCTGAGTGCTGGCGGAGCAGGCGGCGGCGCTCGCGCTCGGTCATGCCGCCCCAGACACCCCACTCGATCCGGTTGTCCAGCGCCTCGGCGAGACATTCCGCCCTGACCTCACAGCCGAAGCAGATCGTCCGAGCCCGCTTCTGGTCGGCGCCGTCGGGAAAGAGATCGTCCTGTAGTCCTCGGCACTTGGCCAGCGTCGGCCAGCTGTCCATCTCCATCAGGGGCACAATCTCACCATCCGTGGTTGCTGCGATCTACTACTACGTAGTGTAGTTGTTAGCCCTCGGTGGGACAAGCCCGGCAGATCGGACGGCCCATCGACACCCCGGTGAGCCGCCGAGAGAGTAGAGTTCGGCCGGCTCTGGGACGGTCACGTACTCTGTAGTCCATGCGCTTGGGGAAAAGGCTCTATTCGCTGGTCATGTTCGTCGTGGTCAGCGTGGTTGGTGGGCTGTTGATAGCCGGACTCGCGGTACCGGTGGCCGGGATGACCGCGGAGGTGGGCAAGACCACCGCCACGGCGCTGGATTCACTGCCCGCCGAGCTGACCACCCCGCCGCAGGCGCAGCGTTCCCGGGTGCTGATGGCCGACGGCTCGACGCTGGTGAACTTCTACGAAGAGAACCGGCAGTACGTGCCGCTGAGCAAGATCGCCCCGATCATGCAGAAGGCGCAGATCGCCATCGAGGATCACCGCTTCTACGAGCACGGCGCGATGGACCTGCAGGGCACGATGCGTGCCCTGGTCAGCACAGTCCGGGGCAACACCCAGGGCGCCTCGACCCTCACCCAGCAGTACGTGAAGATGGTGCAGATCAGCGCCGCTGCCGCCAAGGGTGACGCCGAAGGTGTGGAGAAGGCGCAGGAGAACACGATCTCGCGCAAGATTCAGGAGTTGCGTTACGCGATCGCGCTGGAGAAAAAGTACACCAAGGATCAGATCCTCGAGTTCTACCTGAACATCGCTTACTACGGTGACGGCTCCTACGGTGTCGAGTCGGCGGCGATGAACTTCTTCGGCGTCCACGCCAGCGAACTCAACCTGCAGCAGGCCGCGATGCTGGCCGGCATGGTCCGCAACCCGGTCGGCACCAACCCGCGCACCCCCGGTCTGGAACTGGTGGCGCTGCAGCGCCGCAATGACGTCCTCGACCGGATGGCCTCCAAGGAGGTCGCGGTGATTACCCCGGAGCAGGCAGCCAAGGCCAAGAACACCAAGCTGGGCGTCGTCAAGGCGAAGCCCAAGCTGCATGGCTGCGGTAACGCGGAGTTCCCGTTCATCTGCGACTACATCGAGCGCACCCTGCTCGCGTCGCCGAGCCTGGGCGCCACCCGGGAGGACCGCGAGAACGCCCTGTACCGCGGCGGCCTGACCGTTCGGACGCTGATCGATCCCAAGGTGCAGCGCAAGTCCGAGAAGACGATCCAGAACTTCCTGGATCCGCGCGACCCGGTGGATGTCGTGAACGTGATGATTCAGCCCGGCACCGGTTTGATCGTGTCGATGGCGCAGAACCGGAACAAGATGGGAACCAAGAAGAGCCAGACCTTCTGGAACTACGCGGTGAGCAACAAGATGGGCGGCGGCGACGGCTACCAGGGGGGCTCCACCTTCAAGATGTTCGTGGCGGCCGCCGCACTGCAGAACGGCCTGGGTGCCTACGGCACCATCAAGGTTCCGGCCGCAATGGAACTGCACGGCATGCGCTTCCAGTCCTGCCAGGGGCCGTTCACCTTCACCGGGTACCACAAGGTGATAGGCAAGGGCGGCACATTCAACCTCTTCTCTGGGGCAACCAACTCGGTGAACGGCTACTTCACCCAGCTCGAAGTCGGCCGCGAACCTGTGTGACGCCACCAAGATCGCCAAGGAGCTGGGGTTGCAGGTGGGCATCGACCCGAAGGGGGACAAGCTGACCCGTGAGTACAGCAACTACCCAGCGTTCACTCTCGGCGCGGTCGAGGTCACGCCGCTGTCGCTGGTGAACGCCTACGCCACCGTCGCCGCCCGCGGCATCCGCTGCGACCCGATCATCATCAAGTCGATCAAGGCCGCCGACGGATCGACCCTCGAGGCGCCGAGCGCCAACTGCAAGCGCGTCATGGACGAGGGCATCGCCGACGCGCTGAGCAAGGTCTTCCAGGGCCCGTTCCGCTCGGGCACCGCAGTGCCTGCTCGCGTGCCCGGCTACACCATCGCCGGCAAGACCGGCACCGTTGCCGACAACAAGGCGATCTGGACGGTTGGTTTCACCCGCAGCCTGGCCGGCGGCGGCATGATCAGCTACTCCAAGGATCCACGATTCAAGAGCTTCTGGAGCGGCTACCGCAAGCAGGTCTACCTCAAGGGCGCCTACATGAAGTACTCGCACCGGTACCTGTCCGCGATATCCGGATCGGAGGCCGGTGGCCGCATCTTCAAGCCGGCTTTTGCCGCGGCATTGCCGAACTTCGAGCGCAAGGGCTTCGTCCAGCCGCCCTACGGCATCCTGGCCGGCAAGAAGGTCAACGTGCCGGGCTGCTCGGGTGAGGCCAACTGCCGCGCCGTGCTGCTTGCCAACGGCTTCGGCGCATACCGGGACTACATCACCAGCAACTCCCCCAAGGGCACCTTCCTGGGCATCAGCCCGAGCGGCATGGCCGTCCGCGGCACCAGCATCCGCATCCTGATCTCGTCCGGCCCGCCGCCGGTGACCAAGAAGAAGAAGAAGAAGAAGGAAACGCCCAAGGAGACCGAGAAACCCAAGAAGACCGAGAAGCCCAAGAAGAAGACTCCGTAAGTGCTCGGGAACCTACTCGGACGCCTGACGGCCGTCGGCGCGGCGTGCTTGGCCTACGGCTTCTGGGAGGCTCGGCATTTCGTGGTCCGGCGGCGCGAAGTACCGGTCCTGCCCGCGGGTTCACCGCCGCTTCGCCTGCTGCACGTGTCGGACATCCACCTGATGGCCCGGCAGCGTTACAAGACGGACTTCATCCGCGCGCTGGCCGGGCTCGAACCCGACCTGGTCGTCACCACCGGTGACAACTGGAGCGAGGCTGCCGCGCTGGAACCGCTGATCCGGGCCTGGGGACGGCTGCGCGACGTCCCCGGCGCCTTCGTCTTCGGCTCCAACGACTACGAGGAGCCCAGCTTCCGTCCGCCGCTGATGTACCTGGTCCGCTCCACCGAGGGCGAGGGCAAGGCCGAGCGTCCGCTGCCGTTCGAGGACCTGCGTGCCGCGTACGCCGAGCGCGGCTGGGCGGACGTCAACACCTCCCGCGCGCTGGTCACGGTCCGCGGCGTCACCTTCGAGTTCCGCGGCACCGACGACGCCCACCTCGGCCGCGACGACTACAGCCTGGTGGCCGGCGCTCCGGCCGCCGAGGCGGATGTGTCGATCGGCGTCACCCACGCCCCCTACCTGCGGGTACTGGACGCGATGACCACCGACGGCGTCGACCTGATCCTGGCCGGACACACCCACGGCGGCCAGGTACGGGTTCCCTACTACGGCGCCCTGGTCACCAACAGCGACCTCGACACCACCCGGGCCAGGGGCCTGTCCACCCACACCGTCGGCGCCCGGACGGCCCACCTGCACGTCTCAGCAGGCGTGGGTTCGTCACCGTTCGCCACCTACCGGTTCGCCTGCCCACCCGAGGTGACCGTCCTCACCCTGGTCGCCGCGGACTCAAATGGCTGATCGGACGAGACTCGTATAGACTGCTCGACGGCCCGCAGGGCCATCGGGGTGTGGCGCAGCTTGGTAGCGCGCATCGTTCGGGACGATGAGGTCGCAGGTTCAAATCCTGTCACCCCGACTCTGCGGAAAGCCGCTCTGACTAGGGATTTAGCCCCCGGTCAGGGCGGCTTTCGACATCCTGCATCCTAAGCACGGCAGGCTCGTGCGGCCGCCTGCGCACAACTGTCCCCGCCGCACCCTGCCCGGATACCGGCCCGTCTTGCTGGACTCGTACCTGCGAACGCGGGTAACCGATCGGCCGACCAGCCACCGTCGCCGAGCATCAACCGCCCTCAGCGAGCGTCCAACGGGCCCGCGGGTCCTTGGAGGACTTGCCGTGCCAAACGATGAGCCCCTCCTCACGCAATGCCTTCAGCCGGGCATTTGCGGCAGGGCGGCTCAGCCCGGCGGCCTCGGCGACTTCTCCTGAACCGAGTCCGGCGACTCCCGCGGTCCGCAGTGCGTCCAGAATCTGCTGCGATCCCTTAGGCAGGCGCGCGGCCTGGGTAGCCGGCAGGCGGGGCAGCGCGGCGAGAGTCAAGCGGACGCTGCCGGCTGTTTGGCGGTAGGCGGGATCTCGCAGGCCGACAATTCGCATCTCGTCGAACATGCGCTTGATGCCCTCCCCCAGTTCCTGGCCGATTCGAAGATCCGCGCAAACCCGAGCGATTCGTGGGTTGCGGGCGAACCGCGGGATCTCCAGCGGGAGTGCCGGGTTAGCCAGGCCAGGGAAGCGCCCCGGGCTTTCGATCTCGACCCGGTCGGGGTAGATCTCGACTCGGATGTGGTCGCCGGAGAGGCTGTACGAACGATGGATTGCGGCGTTGACCACCCCTTCGAGCCAAGCCTCACGCGGGACGATCGGACGGGCCTCGAAAAGTCCGCTCTCGGCCAGTGCTCGACGCTTGGGATCAGGCTACTGATCACCCGATCGGCCTCCTGGATAGCGTGCGGGATTGGCCCCTCGATCCGGATGTCAGAGCCTTCCTCCACCCCCAGCCGGGCGCCCGTGCCGCGCTCCGGAGTGAGAAAACGAATCACGCGAATGTGCGCCTCAGGAAACAGGTCCGGCGGACGCGGTGCGAACAGCAGATAGCCCGCATTGGTGCTTCGACGCCTGGGATCGAATCCCTTCCACTCGCCCGTCAGACAGTCCGATGACGATGACCCCGCCTTCTGCGTTGGCGAAGGCGGTGAGCGGCCTGTCGAGGTCCTGCGCCCGGACGCGAATCGACTTGCGATCGAACCACTGGTCCTCCGGCAACGACAAGAGGCGCCGGCCAACGTCCGACCGATCAGCCGCGAGCTCCTGCAGAACGCGGTGGACGCCATCACTGCCCGCACCCGGCTGACCGATCGCAGCGATCCCGGCTGGCAGGTTCGGCTGGACGCGCCGCGCACGCCCGGTGAACCGGTGCGCTGCGTCGATGACGGCGTCGGCATGACCCTGGCGGAGGTCGGGGAGCTGCTGGCGACGGTCGGCCGGAGTTCCAAACGCGATGCGCACGAGTTGCCGATCTCCGGCTACCTCGGCCAGTTCGGCATCGGGATGCTGAGTTGTTTCATGGTCACCGACCGCATCGCGGTGCGGACCCGGTCGGTGACCGGCGCGCCGGCCGTGGAATGGGTGGGCCACTCGTCGGGGGTGTTCACCGCCGAGGAGATCCCCGACGACCTTCCGCCGGGCACCACGGTGGAGTTCTCCCCTCGTCCGGACGACGCCGGCCTGACGACCGCAACCGCGCTGCAGCAGACCGCCCGGCGCTACGCCAGCTACCTGACGGTACCTATCCAGGTCGACGGACAGACCCTCAACCGGCGAATGCGCTCGGCCGGACCGATCAGGCCGTTGCCGACGCACTGGCCGCGTCCGACCTCTTCCTGGCGGTGGACAGCCGGTCCGACTGGGCGGCGGCGACCGAGCTGGCGGCACGCATCCTGGCCGAGAACGACCGGGTCCCGGATGCGGTGGCGCTGCTCACGCCGATCGTTGCCGACACCGAGGACCCGGAACTCGAGGATGTGCGTCGCCTCCTCGACGAACTACAGAGAAACGCCGCCACCGCTGGTTGAGCTTGTCGAAACCCCTTGCCAGCGCCCGGTTACCCACGGTCTCGACACGCTCGATGAACTGCTGACTCAGGGAAGTCATCGCCCGGCGGGCCCAGTTGCGGCATGATGCCCTAAGGGGGATCGATCGAGTGGGGGCTTGCATCGAGATGACCGAACGACAGTTGCCTGCGGCCGGACGCCGCGAGGCACCTCATCGTGCCCAATTGGTGCTGCGGGAATTGGCGCTCCAGCACCCCGAACTGGCAACGGCGACGGGGGGGCCCGCTGGGTGGTTGCTGGTCTGGGATGCCCAGATCGCCCCGCAGATCATCCGCTCGCCGGCGCGTTTCTCGCTCGACTACCTGTTCGTCGACGCGGACGCCGTGCCGATTCTGGTGGTGGTGACCCGCTCGACCGACACCCGGGTCCGCCGGGAAGCGATCGGACGGGTGCTCGACCTGGCCGCCAACGGCGCCCCAGGTTGGTCCGCCTCCCAGCTGCGGACGGCGTTGACCGCCACGCACGGCAACGCCGGGCGAACACTCGCCGCCTGGCGCCGCGGCACCACCCCCGACCTGGACGACTTCTTCGCCCGCGTCGAGGACAACCTGCATCGGGCCGGCTGCGCCTCGTCCTCGCCACCGACGTCATTCCGGACGAGCTGCGCCGAGTGGTGGGCTTCCTCCATGAGCAACTGGACCGCACCCGGCTCTATGCGCTGGAACTTCCGCGACCCACACCCACCCCCGGTGAGCCAGCCGTGGCGCCGCGGCTGCGCCGTCCGTCGATCAGGCGCACCATTCGGCCGGCGCCGTACTCACCCGACGAACTGGTCAGGTCCGCCACCCCGGAAACCCGTGCAGTCCTCGGCCGGGTCGAGACCCTGGCCGGCGAGTTGAACCTGATCATCGAGCAGGCGCCGTCCGCGCTGTTGCTGAAGACCCGCTCACGCGAAACGCTGGCCGCGATCTACTCCGCCTGGAACACCATCGACATTCCCGTGCAACGGCTCCGCGACCAGGGGTGGAGCGACCAGGCGGAACGCATCCACCACGCCCTGCAAACGACCACCACCAAGCGGCTCCCCGCACGGAACCCGGCTGTGCCCACCGTGGACGCGCTCGCCCACTGGGCCCTGATCGGCGAGCTGCTGACCACGATGGCGAACCTGTACTCCGCGGGCAGCGAGCCCCGGCTTCCCGTTGCCGCGGCGCACGTGATCGGCCTCGATCCGCTGGACGGTTGACGCCACCGGGTGGCTGGCGAAGGCTCAGCCCTCGGCGGCTACCGTCACCCGGCCCGACTCGGCGGCCGCAGCCAGGGCTGCGTGGTCGCGCTCGTTGAGATCCGCGTAGGCCTCGGCGAAATCGGCCACCGCGTTGTCGAAAGTGTCGGTCTTGCCCAGGTAGCCGGCGATCGCGACCCGGTCGCCGGAGCGGGCATGTGCGCGGGCCAGCGTCCAGCCGCACATGGTCGCGTACAGGGTGAGGCTGGACGGCCGCATCTGCTCGATGTCGGCGGAGAACTTCCAGTCCCGCAGTTGCCGGATGTAGTAGTCGACGCCGCCGTCCAACTCGGGGCGTCCCTTGACCCAGCCCAGGAAGATGTCGCTGGCGGCCTGCATCAACCGCTGCCCCTCGACCACCCGTCGGCCCGCGCTGCCCGCGGTGGAGGCTCCGGCGTATGGCTCCAGTACGGACGCCTGCGCCTGCTTGGCCTGCAGCAGCAGGGCGTCCGAGCGGCCGGCGCCCTGGAACAGCAGGATCCAGGCCCGGGTACCGACGCTGCCGACCCCGACCACCTTGTGCGCGACATCGGTGAGCCGGAAGTGGTCGAGCAGCACCCGCCGGTCACTGGTCAGCGTGTGTCGATAGGACGCCACCAGCTGGTCGAGCTGCCGGCGCATCTCGTCCGGCCGGAGGGCGCTGAGCTCGTCCAACGGCACCACCAGGGGCGGATCAGCGACGATGCGACGCTGTCCGTCGCGCACGGCGGTCAACTTCCGGATCGCCTGCAGGCCGGTGCGGGAGCGCGCCTTCGCCAGCATCGCTTCGGTGGCCCGGACACGCTCGGCATGCCGTCCGCGGCGTTTCGGGCTGAGCGACTGGGCGAAATCGCGCCAGCGGTCGTCCAGATCCAGGCTGGAGTACCAGACGTCGAGGAAGGACTGCGCTGCGAAGGCGCGCATCGCTTCGCGATAGCTCTGCACGGCCGCCACCGTCAACTTCCTGGCCTGCTTCGCGGTGAAGCCGTTGTCACGTCCGGCGATTACCAGGCTCGCGGCCAGCCGTTTCACGTCCCACTCGAACGGGCCCGGCAGGGTCTCGTCGAAGTCGTTGAGGTCGAACACCAGCCGGCGCTCGGCTGAGGCGTAGGCGCCGAAGTTGGACAGGTGAGCGTCGCCACACAGCTGGGCACGCAGCCCGGCGGTCGGGGTGCGACTCAGGTCGGCCGCCATCACGATCGCCGCCCCGCGATAGAAGGTGAACGGCGAAACCAGCATCCGCCGGTACCGGATCGGCACCAGTTCCGGCACCCGGCTGGCCGCCTGGCCGATCAGCAGACCGATCGGATCACGCTCGGACGGCAGCGGCAGCTCGGCATGCAAGTCCAGCGGACAGCCGCGGCGCAACGCCTTGCCGTCCGCCGTGCGGGTGGCGTGCGGCGGCCGCTCAGCCACCAGGTCGGGGTGCGCATCGGTCATGGTCGAGCTCCCTCCATTGCCGCATTCCAGCCTAGTATCGAGATTCCGCGATAGACCTCGTGCGCCGTCTGCTCAGCCTCGCCCGCGCCACCGGGCTGGAGTTCAGCGCGAGTTGGGAGGACGCCGATGCGCCTCGCGGTTGAGCTCCGAACTGACTCGAGTAGCCAGCCGGACAGCTACCGCGGAATGACCGCGCAGCCGGCCGGGTCGAGCGCCACGGTGAGCGACTCCCGCTCCACCCGTTCGGCGGCGCGCACGGTCGCGGTCTGGCCGTCGGGTAGCCGGACGTCGATCAGCACCTCGCCGCGCTGGTGGCGCTGGTCGAGGATCGGCAGTTCGGCCCCGTTGCCGTCGAGAGCCAGGCCGGCCGGGCCGATGCCGACCAACTCGTCGGCGCCGGCGCGGACACGGCCCAGCCGGGCGGCGACGTCCGGGGCGATGAACGGTGCGTAACCGAGGAAGGCCGCCACCTCGCGCGAGGCTGGACGCCGCCACAGCAGTTCGGGCGCGTCCAGCTGCAGCAGCCGTCCATCGGCCATCACACCGACCCGGTCGGCCAGGGCGAACGCCTCGTCCTGGTCGTGGGTGACGTACAGGGCGGTCGTTCCGGTGGTGCGCAGGGCGTCGCCGAGCACGTCGACCAGATGCTCGCGCAGATTGCGATCCAGCGCCGACAGCGGTTCGTCGAGCAGCAGCATGCGTGGGTGCGGGGCGAGCGACCGGGCCAGCGCGACCCGCTGCGCCTGGCCGCCGGACAGCTCGCTGACGCGGCGTCCGCCGTAGCCGGGGAGCCCGACGATCTCCAGCAACTCGCCGACCCGGGACTTCCGCTTCGCCCGCGGTTCCCGGTACAGGCCGTAGCCGATGTTGCCGGCGACGTCGAGGTGGTGGAAGAGCTGGCCGTCCTGGAACATCATCCCGAAGCCGCGGGCGTGCACGGGCACCGCCGACACGTCTGCGCCGTCCCAGGCGATCACGCCGCCGGCCAGCGGTTCCAGGCCGGCGATGCCGCGCAGCAGCGACGACTTGCCCGACCCGGACGCCCCGAGCAGCGCCACGATCTCGCCCGGTTCGACGCTCAGGTCGACCCCGTCCACCGCGACCAGTTCCCCGTAGCGCACGGTCGCGCCGCGAACCTCCAGACCTCTCACAGCTCCGCCTCTCTCGGCCGGACGAGTTCCGCCGCGGCCATCACCGCGGCGGTCAGCACCGCCAGCACCACCGACGCCGCGATGGCCATGCCGAAGTTGTCGGCGCCGGGGCGTCCGATCAGCCGGAAGATCACCGTCGGCAGCGTCGGATGCTCCGGCCGGGACAGGAACGAGGTGGCACCGAACTCGCCCAGCGACGTGGCGAAGGCGAAGCCGATCGCCAACCCGAGCCCGCGCCACGCCAACGCGCCGTCGATGCTGGCCAGCACCCGTCCGGGACCGGCGCCGAGCATGGCGGCCGCCTCGCGTTGCCGTGGGTCGATGGCCCGCAGCACCGGCAGCAGAGTGCGCACCACCAGCGGCAGGGCCACGATCGCCTGCGCGATCGGGATCAGAATCGGCGACGTCCGCAGATCGAACGGCGGCCGGTTGAGGGTGATCAGGAAGCCGAAACCGACCGTGACCGCGGACACCCCGAGCGGCACCATGAAGGCGGCGTCGAGCACCTTGACACCGAACGCCGCCGCGGGACGCCGGGGACGGCGCGAGGCCACCAGGCTGACCAGCACACCGAGCAGCACCGCGATGGCGCTGGCCTGCGCGGCGATCACCAGGGAGTTGACCGCCGCCGTCCACACCGGCACGACCAGGCCGTCACCGGTGCCGGCCAGCAGTTCATAGTTGCGCCAGCCCCAGCCGTCGGAGGTGATGAAGGAACGCACCACCAGGTACACCATCGGGACGCCGAGCAGGCCGGCCACCACGGCAGCGGTGACCAGGCCGGACGCCCAGTCCCGGCGCCACCGGAACGGCCGCTCGGCTGTGTTGTCGCCGCGCAACCGCAGCGCCTGCTCGGAGCGGGTCCGGGCCCGTCCGGCGATCACCAGGGCACTCACCACCACGACGAGTTGGACGATCGACAGTGCGGCGGCCGCCGGCAGGTCGAGCAGCTGGGTGGTCTGGTACCAGATCTCGGTCTCGATGGTGCTGAACCGGACGCCGCCCATCACCATCACGATGCCGAACGCAGTGGCGCAGAACAGGAACACCAGCGACGCCCCGGAGAGCACGGCCGGGGCGATCGCCGGCAGCGTGACGGTACGGAACACCCGCAGCGGGGACGCGCCCAGCATGCGCGCGGCCTCTGCCGTCCGGGGATCGAGCCTCGCCCACAGCGCGCCGACGGTGCGGACGATGACCGAATAGTTGAAGAACACCAGGGCGAACACGATGGCGGCGAAGGTCTCGTCCAGGCCGAGCCAGCCGAACGGGCCCTGCGCCGCGAACAAGGACCGGAACGCCACCCCGACGACCACCGTGGGCAGCACGAACGGCACCGAGACCACCGCCCGCAGCACACCGCGTCCGGGAAATCGGCAGCGGTACAGCAGGTAGGCGCCGGGAACCCCGAGGAGCACCGCGACAAGAGTGCCGACTGCGGCCTGGGCCAGGGTCTGGCCGATGATCCGCCAGGTGCGGGCGGTGGACAGCACATCGACAACACCCGCCAGACTGGGCACGCCGTCCACCACGAAACCTCGTCCGACCAGGCCGATCACCGGCCAGGCGAAGAAGATCGCGAGGAACGCCAGCGGGATCAGCGCAGCGAGCGTCCAGAGCGTGATCGCGAGCGGCGTGGGCCGAGCCCCGCCCGCTGGTCGAGCTTGTCGAGACCCAGCCCCATCCGCTGGTCGAGCCGGCCCAGACCCGCTCCCATCCGTTGATCGAGCTTGTCGAGACCCGTGCTCACCGAAGGTCTCGACAAGCTCGACCGACGAACCGGATACAGGCTCGACCGACGGATGCTGCCACCTGGGCATGGTCAGCCGATCACCGTGGCGGTCCACTCGCGAATCCAACCGTCACGCTTGGCCGAGATCGTCTCGGCCGGCACGGTGAACGGCTGCTCAGCCAGCGGCGCGAACTGCTGCCAATCCTTCGGCAGCGCGACCGAGGAGTCCGCCGGGTACATGTACATCTGGCCGGGAATGTCAGCCTGCACCTTCTTGGTGAGCAAGAAGTCGATGAACTTCCGGGCGCCGACCTCGTTCTGCGCCCCGGCGATCACACCCGCGTACTCAACCTGACGGAAGCAGGTCTGCAACAGCGCGGTGGTGTTGGACTCCTTGCCTCCCTTGGGCACCTCGAACGCGGGCGAGGTGCTGTACGAGACCACCAGCGGACGGGTCCCCTTGCCGGACGAGCCGGAGAACTCGGTCGAGTAGGCCTCCGTCCAACCCTTCACAACCTTGACCCCGTTGTTCTTCAGGGCCGTCCAGTAGTCCACGTAGCCGGGGTCGCCCTTCGCGCCGACAGTGGCGGTCAGCCACGCCAGACCCGGCGAGGAGGACGCCGGGTTCTGAACCACCAGCAGGTTCTTGTACTCGGGCTTGGTCAGGTCGTCCAGGGTTGCGGGCAGGGCCAGCTTGTTGTCGGCGAACCACTTCTTATCGGCGTTCACGCAGACGTCGCCCTTGTCGATGGCGGTCAGCCGTCCGCTGTCGTCGGCGGCCAGCGTGGCGACGCTTTCGGGCAGGGACGCCGGGGTGTACGGCGTGACCACGCCCGCACTGAGGGCGCGTCCGGCGAAGGTGTTGTCGATGCCGAACACCACGTCGCCCAGCGGCGAATCCTTGCTCAGGATGAGCTGGTTCACCAGGGCACCGCCGTCCCCCGGCTGGACGTACTTCACCGAGTAGCCGGTGCTGGTCGCGAACTCCTTCTTGAGTTCCTCGCTGAGCGCGAACGAATCGTGGGTGACGACCGTCAGCGTCTTCGACTCCGTGAGTGCCGAGGGGCTCGCGGTGGCCGGGACGGAACTCGGGCCGGCGGCGCCGGAGCATCCGGCCAGCAGACCGGCTGCGGCCAGCAGTGCCCCGGATCCGATCACGAATCTGCGGTTCATGGACATCAGTTCTTCCTCCTTTTCGGAGGGCTCACCGTGGTGGTGAGGAGAATCCCGACTCCCTACGCCGGTGCTAGCCGGATCAGGTTCGAGGGTCTGCGGCTGGACCGCACTCTCAGCGCCCCCTGGCGCTCCCCTGTCGATCGCCCACCTTACATGGCCGCGCTCGCCACCCGGAGGTTCGCCAGTCCTGCCCGACGAGTCGCTGGACGGCATCCGCCATCCGCTCCACGAAGGCCTCGCGGACGGCCGGGTCGACCCGGTCGAGGGACAGGAACGGGTTGAGGTCTTCGAGTTCGACCAGCAGCAGTTCGCCCGCGGCGGTGCGGCAGGCGTCGACGCGTTGGATGCCGTGATCGATGCTGTTCCACTCGATGAAGCGGCGGGCGAACGCCAGGTCGTCGGGGCTGGCCTCGTACGGTTGCAGCTCCCAGCGCCGTCCGGGATCGGGTGCGTAGGCGGCGTAGCAGAAGTCGCGATCGACGAAGACGAAGGACACCTCGTAGGCGAAGTCGATCCGGGGCTGGACCAGCTGGTCGCGCCACGGCAGCGTCGCCACCTCGGCCCGCGACACGAACCGCATGCCCAGCGAGTCCGCGCCGAGCTTGGGCTTGGCCACATACTCGTCGACCACCGGCAGGCGTCCGAAATCCGCCGCCCGGTCGATGGTCGGGATCACCGGGTAGCCGCGCTCGAACAGCTCGAGTAGATAGCCCTTGCCGGCCTGGTCACCGCGTCCGGTCAACTCGGTGAACACCTTCACACCGGTCTCGCGAGCACGCTGGCAGAACTCGGCGTAGGCCTCGGCGTAGTGGATCACCGGGCCGCTGTTGCGCACCACCACGACGTCGGCGTGCTCCAGGAATGACACCGCATCGGCGGGGTGGCACAGCGCCAGATCGAAGCGCTCGCGGAGTCGCGAGGTGAGGTAGATGTCCTCGTCGCAGTAGCTCCGGCCGCGGGCCTGGTACGCCAGATCCGTGACGTAGAGAACTCGGGTTCGGACGGCGCTCATGGCGCTCGAGTTGAGGGATCGCCGATCAGTGATGTGCTGGCCGCGGCGCACCCGGCGAGCGATCTTGCGACCCCTTCCCTTGCCCTGTAGGACCTGGGCCGGGACCTCGCAACGGCCTGTGAGTCAGCACCAGGATCGGCAACGCGTCCTGGCCGGTGACTGACCGGCGAGGGATCATGTTTACATGTCTACAAGCGTGGTGAGTATCCGGCTCTCCGACGACCTCAAGGGCCGCCTGGAGGCGCTGAGCCGGGTAACCGGCCGTCCTGCGCCTTCTACGTCCGGGAGGCACTGCAGGAGCACCTCGCCGACTCTACGGCCTGGGCGACCTCGACGAGCCCCAGACGCGCTGCAAAGCCCTCACGGGCCCGCTCGCGGGTCTTTGGCGGATCCGTGTCGGCGACTACCGCGTCTTGCTCGACATGCAGCGCCGCGAACTCGTGATCATCGCCCTCGATGTGGGTCACCGCAGCTCGGCCTACGACGGCTAGACAACGTTCGTCGCCGCACGCCCGATGGCCCTTGCTGCTCGACGAGGTCGACAAGGTCGCCTGTCGCTGACCGGGCAGGTGCTGCCAATCGGCGGCGTCAAGCAGAAGCTGCTCTCCGCCCAGCGGGCCGGGCTGACCGAGGTGTACCTGCCGCAGCACAACGAGCCCGACTTGGACGACGTCCCGGCCGAGATCCCGGCGGATGTGGCCGTGCATCTGGTCTCGGACGTCCGCGAGATCCTCGCCGGCGCCCTCGATCCGGTGTGTCAGCCGAGCGTGGCGGCTGCCTGAGCCGCGGGCGCGTCAGCGACCGGTGCCTGCGTACACGACAGCTTCGCCGGAGCCGGAGTCGAGGCCGAAGGCGGTGTGCGCGGCGCGGACGGCGGCGTCAACGTCCGATAGGGACACCACGACCGAGATCCGGATCTCGGAGGTGGAGATCATGTGGATGTTGATGTCGGCGTCCGCCAGCGCGCGGAAGAAGGTGGCTGAGACGCCGGGATGTGACCGCATGCCGACGCCGATCACCGACACCTTGCCGATGCCGTCGTCGTAAAGGATCTCGGCGAACCCGATCTGCTCGCGGGCGCCGTGCAAGGCGTCCAGCGCGCGGACCTTGTCAGCGCTGGGCAGCGTGAAGGTGATCGCGGTGTTGTCGTTCGCGATCGACTGGTTCTGGACGATCATGTCGATGTTGATGCCTGCGGCCGCGACAGCCGAGAACACCTCGGCGGCGGCACCGACCCGGTCGGGCACCCCCACAACCGTGATCTTGCACTCGCTGCGGTCGTGCGCCACCCCGGTGATCAGCGGTTGCTCCATCGCCGTGCCTTCCTTCTTATCGATGTCCTTGACCCAGGTGCCGGGCTTGGTCGAGAACGAGGACCGGACGTGGACCGGCACGTTCTCGCGGCGGGCGTACTCCACGCACCGTAGATGCAGAATCTTCGCGCCCTGCGCCGCCATCTCGAGCATCTCCTCGTAGGAGATCTCAGGGATCCGGGACGCCCCCGGCACGATCCGCGGATCGGCGGTGAAGACGCCGTCCACGTCGGAGTAGATCTCGCAGTAGTTCGCCTTCAGCGCGGCGGCCAGCGCGACAGCCGTGGTGTCGGACGCCCCGCGGCCCAGGGTGGTGATGTCCTTGGAGGTCTGCGAAACCCCCTGGAAACCAGCCACGATCACGATGTCGCCGTCAGTCAGCGCGGTGTGGATACGGCCGGGTGTGATGTCGATGATGCGGGCATCGCCGTGGGTGCCTGTGGTGATCACCCCGGCCTGCGACCCGGTGAACGAACGCGCCTCGAAGCCGAGGTCGTTGATGGCCATGGCCAGCAGCGCGGCGCTCATCCGCTCGCCGGCGGTGAGCAGCATGTCGAGTTCCCGCGGACGCGGCTGCGGCGAGACCTCGAGGGCCAGATCCATCAGCTCGTCGGTGGTGTCGCCCATCGCCGAGATCACCACGACCACCTCGGCGCCGCGGGATTTGGTGTCGACGATGCGCTGGGCCACCCTTTTGATGCTGTCGGCGTTCGCCACCGACGACCCGCCGAACTTCTGCACGACCCGCAAGGCTGCCCTCCTGATTTCGAACCTTGTCCACTGTGCCAGATTCCAGCCGCGGAACAGGTCGCCGGGCGTCCGCCGAGACGACAAGCACCGGTACGGAGGGACGGTTCTTTTCGTTCCACCCGAGAGCGCGGACCTGCGCCACCGCGGTACGGAGGGACGGTTCTTTTCGTTCCACCCGAGAGCGTGAACGGTAGCGTGATCCCTATGACCGAACCGATCCGTTGGGGTATCGCAGGCCCCGGCCGTATGGCCGCCGTGATCGTCCCCGAGTTCCACCACGCCGCGAACGCAGAACTGGTTGCCGTCGGCTCACGGTCGGCCGAACGTGCCGAGACGTTCGCCACCGAGCACGGCATCCCGCGCTGGCACTCCTCCTACGAGACGCTGGTGGAGGATCCCGCCGTCCAGGCCATCTACGTCGCAACCCCGCACCCACAGCACACCGACATCGCGCTGGCCGCGATCGCCGCAGGCAAGGCGGTGCTGGTCGAGAAGGCGTTCACCGCCACCGTCGCCGACACCGAACGGATCGCCGCAGCCGCTCGGGAGGCCGGCCTGTTCGCGATGGAGGCGATGTGGACGCGGTTCAACCCGGCGATCCGCCACATCAGCGACCTGATCGAGCGCGGCGAGATCGGCGAGGTGCGCGGCTGCCAGGGCGACCTGACGGCGTTTCGCGAGTTCGACCCCGACGACCGGCTCTTCGACCCGGCCAAGGGTGGCGGCGCCGTCCTCGACCTGGGGGTCTACGTGATCTCGTTCGCCCAGCATTTCCTCGGCACCCCGGACGTCGTCCGTGCCGTCGGCGGACGCTACTCGACCGGTGTCGAGGGCGAGTTCTCGGTGCTGCTCGGCTACCCGGACGGACGCTCGGCCACCCTGGCCGGCGCCTTCACCACCTACGGCCCGGGCCGGATGATGCTGACCGGCACCAAGGGCTGGATCGACCTCCACCCCCGCTTCCACCGCGCCGCCTCGGTGACGATCTGGCGGGAACGGACCCCGGAGACGCTGGAGTTCGACTCCGGCTACCGCTACGAGATCGAGCACGTCGGCGAATGCCTGGCCGCCGGGCTCACCGAGAGCCCGATCCTGCCGCTCGACGACACGATCGCCGTCCAGCGCATCATGGCCGAGGTACTCGACCAGATCTGAGCGTGCCGAGTCAACCCGCTGTGCGGTTGGTTCTGGTCCGTGGGGACGGTTCTCTTCGGTCCGCCTACGCCCGATCCCGGTACGAAAAGAACCGTCCCCCCGTACCGCCCAATCCCGGTACGAAAAGAACCGTCCCCCCGTACCGCTCAGGTCAGGACGGCGTGCCGCTTCCGGGCTGTGGTGGTGACGTGCTCCAGGAAGTCGCCGGCGGCCACCGGGGCGCCGGGGGTCAGCCAGGCGGTCGGGACGTCGGCGATGGCCAGTTCGACGGGTGTGTCGACCAGCACCAGGGGCAGCGTGTGCATCACGGTGGACGGGTAGCTCACCATCAGCCGGCTCACCGGGCCGCGGCGCACCGCGATCTCCAGCGGCACATCGGGCCGGACGATCGCCAGTCCGGTCCGGGCGGCGATGGTGGCCAGCTTGGCGTCGCTTTCCCGGCGGTGCGCGAAGTACCGTCCGGCACCGAACCGCTCCGCGACCGCCGCCACGCCCACCAGGTAGCGGTCGGGGTCCACCACCCCGCTCTCGACCAGCGACGTGCCGACCACGTCGACCGTGTCGGTGACCTTCGGCGGACCGAACCGTTCCCGGGTCCAGGCGAACGTGTTCAGCTGCTGCCGAACCCCGGACGGTGCCTGCACCGGCATCGCAGTGAACACCTCGATGGCCCGATGGTCGCGCTCGGACGGCGTGAAGAAGTCGCGGGCGTGCTCCGACAACAGGTCGACCACCACGTCGCGTCCGCGCTCGGCCAGATGCCAACGGCTCAACCGGTCGCCACGGGTGAGTTGTTCGACGAACGAGATGGTGGCCGTGCCGTCGTCCACCACCACGACCTCGCCGACGTCGGCCAGCGGCAGCACCGCCTGCACGAAGCGGGAGAACGGGTCCCCCACCACCAAGCGCTCCGCCTTGGCCAGCTTCGGGAACAGCTCCCACGCGACGGCGACCAGCGAGGCGGCGGACTTGCGCGGCTCATACCAGGTGGCGGCCAGTCCGGCCTCTCGGGCCAGGTCGACCATCGCCTCCAGTTGCAGCCGCGTCGAGGCGTCCCGGGGCGGTAGCACCGCGAGCCGGGTCTGCGCTTCGGCCCGTTGCAGATGCGCCCACTCGATCACGTTGAGCAGTTGCGCCGGGCTCTCCACCAGGGCGATCGTGGTGCGGGCGTGATTGCGGCCCTTCTTGGCCATGGCCTCAGGCCACCCGCGCACCGGAGTCGGCGACCACGCCGGACACCCGGCGCAGCTTGCGCATCGCGGCGTACTCACCGTCGTAGACCCGCTTGACGCCGTCGCCCAGCGACTCCGAGACGACCCGGACGTCGCGGACCAGCCGGGTCAGGCCGGCCGGCTCCAAGGAGGCGGCCTGATCGGAACCCCACATGGTGCGGTCGAGGGTGATGTGCCGTTCCAGGAAGCAGGCGCCGAGCGCGGCAGCCGCGACCGTGGTCTGCAGCCCGCGCTCGTGACCGGAGTAGCCGATCGGCACGTTGGGGTACTCGGCCATCAGGGTTCCGATCGCCCGCAGGTTGAGTTCGTCGTTGGCCGCCGGGTAGGTCGAGGTGGCGTGGCAGAGCACCACATTGCGGCTGCCGAGCACCTCCACGGCGTGCCGGATCTGCGCCGGGGTCGACATGCCGGTGGACAGGATCGCGGTGCGTCCGGACGCCCGCACGGCGCGCAGCAGGTCGTCATCGGTCAGGCAGGCCGAGGCGATCTTGTGGGCGGGTACGTCGAAGCCGTCCAGGAAGTTGACGCTGGCCACGTCCCACGGCGAGGCGAACCAGTCGATGCCCTTGTCGTGGCAGTATTCGTCGATGATCCGGTACTCGTCGGCGCCGAACTCGATCCGGTGCCGGTAGTCGATGTAGCGCATCCGCCCCCACGGGGTGTCGCGCTCCACGTCCCACTGGTCGGGCGGGGTGCAGACGTCCGGCGTCCGCTTCTGGAACTTCACGGCGTCCGCACCGGCGGCGAGGGCGACATCGATCAGGGCGAGCGCAGTGCTGACCTCGCCGTTGTGGTTCAGGCCGATCTCGGCCGTGATGTAGACGGGGTGGCCGGGGCCGATGCGGCGATCGCCAATCGAGCGTTCGCGGGCGGAGATGGTGGTGGTCATGAGGCGAGGTCCTTTCCGAGGATCCAGGAGGCGATTTCACGAATGGCTCCGTGCCCGCCGGGCACGGAGGTGACCAGCCGCGCGGCATCGCGCACGACCGGATGGGCGGAGGCAACCGCGACCGGCCACCCGACGAGCGGGAAGCAGCCGAGGTCGTTGACGTCGTTGCCGGCGTAGAGGACGCGGGCGGGATCGATGAGTTCACGGGCACACCAGTCCTGCAGCACCGTGGCCTTGTCGTCCACGCCGTGCAGTACCGGAATGCCGAGCTTGCGGGCCCGGGCGCGCACCACCGGGTTGGTTTCGCTGGAGAGAATCAGCACGCTGAGGCCGGCCCGGCACAGCGCCGCGATGCCGAGACCGTCGCCGCGATGCACCCGGACCAGCTCGCCGCCGTCGGCGGCAACCAGCACCGCGTCGTCGGTCTGGGTGCCGTCGAAGTCGAGCACCACCGCGTCGAGGTCGTCCCGTCCGGGCAGCTCGGACGCGGCGTCCGCCAGCACAGCGAGCAGCCTGGCCCGCTCCAGGTCGGACGGCTCGTCGATCTCCAGCACCCGGCCCGGATCGGCCTCCACCAGCACGGTGCGGCCGAAGAACCGGTGACCGGCACGCCGGAAGCCGTCGACCCGCATCGCGTAGACGGCGCCGGTTTCGAGGAACTCCGGGGTGCGGTCCTGCCGCCGGGGCCGGGTGGCCCGGTCGTGGTTGACGCCGACCGCCTCACCCGAGTCGTCGCGGCGCCACAGGAAGCCGTGACTCGGCGCGGCGGTGAAGGCGCTGTCAGCGCCGTCGGCGATCGCAGCGACACAGTCCGCGATCTCGGACGCCGTGACGAACGGGCTGGTGCATTGCACCATCACCAGCACCTCGGCCTGGTGACCGGTGCGCTCCCGGTGCGCGTCGAGGGCGTGCAGCAGCGCCGATTCGCTGGACGCCGCGTCGCCGGCCAGGTCGGCCGGTCGCCAGGTGACGGACGCCCCGGCGGCCGCGGCGGCCTGCGCGATGCCGTCGTCGTCGGTGGACACGGTCACCGCACCCACGCCGGACGCCAGGCCGGCCCGGACCGCCCGGGCGACCAGCGGCACGCCGCCGACCCGGGCCAGGTTCTTGCCGGGCACACCCTTCGATCCACCGCGCGCGGGAATCACCACCAGCACATTCACAGCCGGGCCAATCGCCGCAGCGCCGGAGCGACGGTGTGCACGCCCTGCCGGTAGGCGCTCCGGGCCGCCCGCCGGACCACCGAACGAACCGCAAGTGGGAGGTCCCTGGCGCGATCGTCGTCGGCCTCCAGTTCGCGTCCGTAGGCACTCAGCCCGTAGCGGGCCAGCAGCCCCGGCAGCAGGCCGGCCGCGTTGTCCATCGTGTAGCCGGGACGCAGCGGGTCCCGGACGCCGTCACCGGCCAGCTGCCCGATCCGCTCGCGGGCACGCTCGACGGCGTCCCCCGGGCCGATGCCGCGGGTGCGCGCCCAGTCGGCGTCCACGCGGGGGGCGACGCCGGCGTCCAGTTCGGTGAACGAGGCCAGGCAGCCCGAACCGAGGAAGTAGTGGTTGCCGAGTCGTTCCTTGAGGCCGAGGTCGGTCAGGATCGCGGTCGGGATGCCGCGGTGCATCGACTCGACGGCGGCCGTGGACGACACCGTGACCAGCAGATCGGTGCGGTCCAGGACCTCGCCCATGTTGCCGTGCACCACGTGCAGGTTGTCCGGTTTCGCCACGCCGACCCGGGGTCCGAGCAGCTGGTACGGGTGGTCCTCGCGATGGGTGGCGTGCTCACCGATCCGGGCACGCACCTTGAGCAGCACCTCGCGTTCGGGGTGCAGTACCGCGTGCCGGATCAGCCGGCGCACCACGAACTCGCGGTCGACCCGCGGCCCCGGCACTCCGGGCTGGGCGGCGAAGGTGACCGTGAACGGGGTGCCCGGTGGGCGGGCCGAGTCGGCGACGCCGAGGAAGGGCAGCACGGTGGGCACGACGACGGAGGGGTCGCGTCCCGCCCCGGTCAGCATCGTGGCGAACGCCTCGGCGTCGGCCGGGCTGTTGGCCAGGATGACGTCCGAACCGGAGCGCAGCAGCAGGCCCTCGACGTGCTTCTCGTACACCACGCCGACGTACCCGCTGATCACCAGCGGACGTCGGCCGCGTCCGGGCCAGCGCCGGGCCAGGCCGTGCAGTACCGACTGCACAGCGCCGCCGGGCAGCGCGAGCACCAGTGCGTCGGTGCTGTCGAGGACAGGGGACGTGACGAACTCGGGCACGCTTTCCACGATCGTCGGAAGCTGTCCCACCCCGCTGTCCGCCAGCTGCTGCGCCGACGGACCGTGCGCGGAATGGAGCAGCAGCCCGACGGGAACGGCCGACGGGAAGAGCTGCCCGGCGGTCAACAACCCCCATTTCCAGCGGCTGTCGGTATCGGCCAGCACCACGACCTTCATACCCGCGACGCTAGGCAGCCCGATCGACGCAATGCCCAACGGCATGGGTCAGGTCGGTGAACTCGGGGTGGACTCCGCAGGCTCCCTCAGCCGTTGACCAGCAGCACCCGCAGGGTGCGGGGGCCGTGCACCCCCTCGACCCGGTCCAACTCGATGTCGCTGGTGGCGGACGGTCCGCTGATCCAGGTGAGCGGCTGCCGGGCGTTGACGGACGGCTGCAGTCGCGTCACCGCCTCGGGCACGTCGGCGACCACCTGGTCGGCGCGGATCACGCAGACGTGCAGGTCGGGCACCAGGCAAAGCGCCCGGCGTCCCTGGTCGGGGCCGTGGTCGAGGACGATGGTACCGGTCTCGGCGATCCCCACCCGGGACGCGGTGACCACGGCACCGGTGGCGTCCAACCCGGCGTGGCTGAGCACCGGCTCGTCGGTGAGCACGCTGATCCCCTTCGCGGCGATCGCGTCCCGCCAGGCCTGCGGTGCACCGGACGGCACCACCGCGGACGTCACCCGATGGTCGCCCAGCGCGTCGGCGATCCGGACGGCGACCTCATCCGGTGTCACCCAGCTGACCTCGGCCCGGTAGTCCTCGACCCGCTCGATGAACAAACCGAGGGTGTCGTCGGCGGCGCCGGCAGGTCGCTGGCCGTACTCCCAGTCGATCGGGACGTCGTAGGCGGGCGGCATCGGCTGCACGTCGGTGAGGGCGTCGCGGATGCGGCCCAGGACTGCGTCGCGGCTGTTCATCACCGTTCTCCCCCGTCGGCTGTCGGATCGATGCCGCCGCTCTCGCGGGCCACCCACCAGTCCCGGAAGGTCTGAGTGGGCGGGACCGGCAGGTCGCGGGCGCCGGTCCAGCCGGCCGCAGGTCCGGGCAGCGGCCCGATCACCTCGCCGGGCAGGACGCGTCCGGCCAGTTCGGAGCCCTTCTGCACCAGAGCGAGCCGGCGTCCGTCGCCCATCACCCAGCCGCCGGCCTTCATGATCGTGCCCTCCACGCTCGGGCCGTGCGATTCGACCACCTTGTTGCGCAGATGCACCAGCACCTCGGGAATGTTGATCCGCACCGGGCAGACCTCGTAGCAGGCGCCGCACAGCGAGGACGCGAACGGCAGCGAGGCGTCCACCGGTGACGCCGTGCCGCGCAGTTGCGGGGTCAGGATGGCGCCGATCGGCCCCGGGTAGACCGAGCCGTAGGCGTGCCCGCCGACCCGCTCGTAGACCGGGCAGATGTTCAGGCAGGCCGAGCAACGGATGCAGCGCAGCGCCTGCCGTCCGACCTCGTCGGCGAGCACCGTGGTGCGGCCGTTGTCGAGCAGCACCACATGCACCTCCTGCGGGCCGTCGCCCGCACGCACCCCCGACCACATCGAGGTGTACGGGTTCATCCGTTCCGCGGTGGACGAGCGTGGCAGCAGCTGCATGAACACTTCGAGATCGGCGAAGGTCGGCACCGTCTTCTCGATGCCGACGATCGAGATCAGCGTCTCGGGCAGGGTCAGGCACATCCGTCCGTTGCCCTCGGATTCGACCACCACCAGCGTGCCGGTGTCTGCGACGGCGAAGTTGGCGCCGGAGACGGCCACCTTGGCCCGCAGGAACTTCTCCCGCAGATGGACGCGGGCCGCCCCGGCCAGCATCGCCGGATCGTCGGTCAGCCCCTCCGGCGGCGGCGTGCCGTAGCGTCCCATCTCTTCGGTGAAGATCTCACGCACCTCGGAGCGGTTCCGGTGGATCGCCGGCACCAGGATGTGACTGGGCCGGTCATGGCCCAGCTGGACGATCAGTTCGGCCAGGTCGGTCTCCCACGCCGCGATGCCAGCCGCTTCGAGCGCCTCGTTGAGGTCGATCTCCTGGGTGACCATCGACTTGACCTTGACCACCTCATCGGCGCCCTTGGCTCGGGCGACATCGATCACGATCTGGTTGGCTTCGGCGGCGTCCGACGCCCAGTGCACGATCGCGCCGTTGCGGGTCAGTGACTCCTCCAGCTGGAGCAGATAGTGGTCGAGGTGGCGCAGGGTGCGGTTCTTGATCGCCTCACCGGCCTGGCGCAACTGTTCCCAGTGCGGCAGTTCGGCGACTACGTTGGCCCGCTTCTCGCGGATCGTGGTGGTGGCGTGCCGCAGGTTCTTACGCAGCTGGGCGTTGCGGAGTTCCTTCTTGGCGTTCGTGGGGAACTTCGGCATGTCCTGCAGCTCACCGGGCGGCGGTGCCGGGGTGCGGCGGACGGCGCTCATCGCACACCTCCCTGCTGCGGGGCTGTGGCGCCGGCGGCAACCAGGGCGTCCTCGGTGCTGGCCAGGATTTCGGCCAGGTGGATCGGTTTGACGCCGGCCCGCATCCGGCTGAGCAGGCCACCGATGTGCATCAGGCAGGAGTTGTCGCCGGTCACCACATATTCGGCGCCGGTGTCCAGGACGGCCCGCACCTTGTCGGTGCCCATCGCCACCGAGACATCGGAGTTCTTCAGCGAGAACGTGCCGCCGAAGCCGCAGCACTGCTGGGCGTTGGGCAACTCGACCAGGGTGAGCCCGCGGACCGCCGACAGCAGTCGATAGGGCCGGTCGGCCACCTTCGTCACCCGTAGTGAATGGCAGGTCGGGTGATAGGTGACCCGATGCGGGAAGTAGGCACCGACGTCGGTCACGCCGAGCACGTTGACCAGGAACTCGGTCAGGTCGTAGGTCTTCGCGACGATCGCCTCGACCCGGCGTTGCAGTCCGGGGTCACCGTGCCGCTGGGCCAGCATCGGGTGCTGGTCGCGGACCGAGCCGACACAGGAGCCGGACGGCCCGACGACGTAGTCGTAGCCCTCGAAGGTGTTGACGAAGTTCCGCACCGACGGCATCGCCTCACGGAAATACCCGGTGTTGGTGAACATCTGTCCGCAGCAGGTTTGCTGCAGCGGGAAATCGACCCGGCAGCCGAGCCGCTCGAGCAGCCGGACCACCGCCTTGGGTGTCTCCGGAAACATCGTGTCGTTGATGCAGGTGGCGAACAGCGCCACCGTGATCGCCGGGACGGTCATGACCCTCCTCCGCGGGCGCCCCGAAGCCGCGCCGATCACGTCCCCGAAACCCGCTCAACTGCTAGTCAAAGCCCAAAACACGACCCCCGCAAGCAAATCGCACTTTTCGGCATTTCCGCAATTTGAATCGAGCGATAAGCCGCCCGATCCACCGCTGGTTGAGCCTGCCGAAACCTCTCTCGGCGCTCGGGAATCCCTGTCTCGACACGCTCGGCCGACGGCTCCGGTCAGCGCAGGAAGGCGCCGGTCACTCCGGAGTCGACCGGGATGTGCACCCCTGTGGTGTGCGAGAACTCGTCGGTGCACAGCACGAAAGCGACAGCTGCGACATTCTCGGGCAGCACCTCGCGCTTGAGCAGGCTGCGTTGCGCGTAGTAGGCCCCCAGTTCGTCCTCGGGCACCCCGTAGGTGGCCGCCCGGTTCGCCGCCCAGGCCCCGGCGAAGATGCCGCTGCCGCGGACGACCGCGTCCGGGTTGATGCCGTTGACCTTGATGCCGTGCTGGCCGAGTTCGGCGGCCAGCAGCCGGACCTGGTGCGATTGGTCGGCCTTCGCCGACGAATAGGCGATGTTGTTGGGGCCGGCGAACACCGAGTTCTTCGAGCTGATGTAGACGATGTCGCCGCCCAACCCCTGCTCGACAAGCACTTTCGCTGCGGCGCGAGCGACCAGGAACGAGCCTTTGGCGAGCACGTCATGCTCGGCGTCCCAGTCGTCCTCGGCGGTCTCCAGCAGCGGCTTGGACAACGCCAGGCCGGCGTTGTTGACCACGATGTCCAGGCCACCGAAGGCGAGGACGGCGGCGTCCACCGCCGCCTGCACCGATTCGGCATCACGGACGTCGCAGCCGACGCCGAGCGCCACGTCGGCATTCCCGATCTCGGACGCCACCCGGCCCGCGCCGGCCGCATCCAGGTCGGCGATCACCACGCAGGCACCCTCGGCGGCGAGGCGCCGGGCGATCGCGCTGCCGATACCGCCGGCGCCGCCGGTGATCAGGGCCACCTTGGCCGCCAGCGCTTTCGGCTTGGGCAGGCGTTGCAGCTTGGCCTCCTCCAGCGCCCAGTACTCGATCCGGAACTTCTCCCGCTCGGGGACGGGCGCGTAGGTCGAGAGCGCCTCCGCGCCGCGCATCACATTGATGGTGTTGGTGTAGAAGGCGCCGGCCACCCGAGCGGTCTGCTTATTGATGCCGTAGGAGAACATGCCGACGCCGGGAATCAGGATGATCAGCGGGTCGGCGCCGCGGATCGCCGGGCTGTCGTCATCGGCATTGCGGGTGTAGTAACCGGCGTAGTCGTCGCGGTAGGCGGCGTGCAGTTCGTGCAGCCGTTCGATGGTCTGCGGCAGGGGCGCCGTGGGTGGCAGGTCGAGCAGCATCGGCTTGACCTTGGTCCGCAGGAAGTGGTCGGGGCACGAGGTGCCCAGGTCGGCCAGTGCCGGTGCCTTCTCGGACGCCATGAAGTCGAGCACCACCTCGGTGTCGGTGACATGCCCGACCATCCGGCGGTCCTGCGAGGCGATCGCCCGCAGCGTAGGTGCCAGGGCCAGCGCGCGGGCGCGGCGGTCGGCGTCCGGGAGCGCGGTGAATCCCTCGCGGGTCGCGCCGAACGGATCGGACCGGCCGTGGGCGGCGATGTAGTCGTCGATGGTGCGGATGATCCACAGCGAGTTCGCCTCGCATTCGTCCGAGGTCTGCCCCCAGGCGGTGATGCCGTGGCCGCCGAGAATGCAGCCGACGACGTCCGGGTTGTCGTTGGCGATGGCGGCGAGGTCGAGGCCGAGCTGGAAACCGGGACGCCGCCACGGCACCCAACGCACCGTGTCGCCGAAGATCCGCCGGGTGAGTTCCTCGCCGTCGGCGGCGGTCGCGATGGCGAGCCCGGCGTCGGGATGCAGGTGGTTGACGTGGGGCGCGTCCACGAATCCGTGCATCGTGGTGTCGATGGACGGCGCCGCGCCACCCTTGCCGTGCAGGCAGTAGTCGAAGGCGGCGACCATCTCGTCCTCGCGCTCGACACCCGGGTAGACGCCGGTCAGCGCCCGCATCCGGTCGAGCCGCAGCACCGCCAGCCCGGACGGCGCCAGCGTGCCCAGGTCGCCGCCGGAACCCTTCACCCACAACAACTCGACCGGGCCACTGGTGCCCGGGTCGGTCGCCGTCCCTTTCGCCGAGGTGTTGCCGCCGCCGTAGTTGGTGGTGCGCGGATCGGCGCCCAGGCTGTGCGATCGGGCAATCAACTGGTCGACAGCGGAGTCGTTCTCGGCGGGACTGGTCATCGTGGGCCACCCTCCTTCTCGGGTTCGCCATGAATACCACAGCAGTGTCGGCGTTCGCGTTCCCACTTGTCGGAGTACGGTCGCCGGATCGCGGTCGAGCCCTGCCGGGTGTCCGAGCAACCTGGCAGGCTGTCGGTGACGAATCGCTGATTGTGGTTGGTCGAGCTTGTCGACACCATGGCGCCAGCAGGGTTTCGACAAGCTCAGCCAGCGGTCGTTGGCCCGGTCAGCGCCGCCGGCGTTGAGGCGTGACCCGTGTTCAAAGGAGAACCATGACCGATCTGCCGTTCCAGAATCCGGAGCTCAGCGTCGAGGAGCGCGTCGAAGACCTGCTCGCCCGGCTGAGTCTGGAAGAGAAGGCCGGCCAGGTCACCCAGTACTTCTATTTCGGCACCTTCGCCCAGGATCTGCCCGACGACGGTTCGGCCGAGGCCCACCAGTTCCACGAATCGCCACGGACGGTCGAGGCCGCGCTGAGGGCGGGCGGTGCCGGCGCGCTGCTGTTCGTCCGCGATCCGGCGACGGCGAACCGGCTGCAGCGGACGGCGATCGAGGGCAGCCGGTTCGGCATCCCGCTGCTGTTCGGCTACGACGTGATCCACGGCTTCCGGACCATCTTCCCGGTGCCGATCGCCCAGGCGGCGTCCTGGGATCCGGAGGTGATCGCAGCCGGTGCGGCGGTCGCGGCCCGCGAGGCTCGCGCGGTCGGTATTCACTGGGCGTTCGCGCCGATGGTCGACATCGCCCGCGACCCACGCTGGGGCCGGATCGTCGAGGGTGCCGGCGAAGATCCGGTGCTGGGCGCCGCGGTCGCGGCGGCCCACGTCCGCGGGTTCCAGGGTGACTTTGGGCCGGAGTCGATCCTGGCCGGGCCGAAGCATCTCGCCGGCTACGGCGCGGCCCGCGGCGGACGTGACTACGAGGACTCCGAGATCTCCGATGCGGAACTGTGGAACGTCTATCTGCCGCCGTTCCGCGAGGCTGTCGAGGCGGGTGCCGCGAACGTGATGAGCGCCTACATGGACCTCAACGGCGTGCCCGCCTCCGGCAACCGCTGGCTGCTCACCGAGGTGCTGCGCGGCGAGTTCGGCTTCGACGGCTTCGTGGTGTCGGACGCCGGCGCCGTCCGATCAATGGTCACCCAGCATTTCGCCAAGGACCTGGCCGACGCCGGTGCGCGCGCCATGAACGCCGGGCTCGACCTGGAGATGACCATGGAGGACCCGGCCTTCGCCCATCTGCCGGACGCCGTCGCCGCCGGTTTGGTGAGCGAGCAGACGATCGACGAGGCGGTGCGGCGCATCTTGCGGGCCAAGTTCCGGCTCGGCCTGTTCGAGAATCCGTACGCCGACGAGGCTGGCAGTGCTGAGGTGCTCGACACCCCTGGTCATCGCGACGTCGCCCGGATTGCGGCGGAACGTGCAGCCGTGCTGCTGAAGAACGTCGGCAACGCACTGCCGCTGGCCGCCGAGGTCGACTCGATCGCCGTGATCGGCCAGCTCGCCGATTCACCCCGGGACGCGCTCGGCCCGTGGGCGTTCGACTACGACACCGACGAAACGTCCACCATTCTGGACGGCATCCGCGCCCGCGCCACCGGCGAGGTCACCTTTGTGCCGGGCGCCGGCATTCCCGAGCGGCTGTATCCGTCGATGTTCGACAACATGGATTCGGTGGTCGCCCGCACCGCACTCGATCATGACGACGACGCCGAGATCTCCCTGGCCGTCGAGCTCGCCTCGATCAGCGACGTGGCCGTCGTGGTGGTCGGTGAGCGGCAGAACCAGATCGGCGAGAAGGCGTCCAACGACACCCTGGAACTGCCCGGACGCCAACTGGAGCAGTTGCAGCGGATCGTCGCCACCGGTACCCCGACGGTACTCGTGGTGATGTCCGGACGTCCGCTCGATCTGCGCTGGGCGAAGGACAGTGTCCCGGCGATCCTGCAGTGCTGGTACCCGGGCACCCGCGGCGGCGAGGCGGTGGCGGCGCTGCTGTTCGGCGACGTCTCCCCCGCCTGGCTGCCGTTCACCTGGCCCCGGCACGGCGGCCAGGTGCCGATGATCTACTCGCATCTGCGCACCTTCCAGCCCGAGGAGGCCGGGCAGCGGTACTGGAGCGAGCCGTCCACCCCGCTGTACCCGTTCGGCCACGGCCTTTCATATGCGTCGTTCTCCTACAGCGACCTGCGCCTGTCGGCCTCCCAGATCGAGGTCGGTCAGAGCGTCGAGGTCTCGGTGGACGTCACCAACACCTCGACCGTGGACGCCGATGAGGTGGCGCAGCTGTATATCCATCAGCGTTACGGCACCTCCAGCCGTCCGGTCCGGGAGTTGAAGGCGTTCCGCCGGTTGCCGATCGCGGCCGGTGCCACCGAGACCATCACCTTCGACCTGGGCCCGGACCAGCTGCGCTATTGGAGCGCCGTGACCCGCGGCTGGGTGCAGGACGCCACCGAGATCGAGATCTACGTCGGCGGCGATTCGACCGCCGAGCTGAGCACGCTGCTGACCGTCACTCGAGCGCCCGAGTGAGGTCGGCCTCGGACGGCAACGCGGACTGCTCGTCAGGTGCCAGCAGGTCGTAGCTGCCGATCGGCATGGGTTGATTGCCGGCGGTGCGACGGCCAGCAACCCGTTCGGGCAACGGGCTGTTGCCCGAACAAGCATATCATCACATGCGGTAACATCAGATGCATGCGCACCACCTTGACGATCGCCGACGATGTGCTGATAGCTGCAAAAGAGCGGGCCAAGGTCGAAGGCCGAACGGCCGGCGAGGTCCTGTCCGACCTCGCCCGGATCGGCTTGGCCGGAGCGCCCCGTCCCGCAGGGGCAGGGGCATTCCTCGGCTTCCAGCCGCTCGCCCGGCGAGGCGACGTGGTCACCAACGAACTGGTCGAGGCGCTTCGTGAGGAACTCGGCGAGTGAGGGCCCTTCTCGACATCAACGTGCTGATCGCCCTATTCGATGAGGATCACATTCATCACTTGACCGCACGCGACTGGCTGCTTGCCAATGCCGACCACGGTTGGGCGTCCTGCCCGATCACCGAGAACAGCTTCATCCGAATTCTCAGCCAGCCGGCCTACCCGGGGTCAGTCAGCGTTGGTGCGGCCATGGAACTTCTGGCAGGTGCCCGAGTCTCGCCAACTCATGAGTTCTGGCCAGCCGACATCAGCGTGCTGGACGCCGTCACGCGGACTCGCGTGCACGGCCCACGGCAACTGACGGATCTGTACCTGCTCGCTCTGGCCGTCCGCCACCGGGGTCGATTCGTCACTCTGGACGCTCGCATTCCGCCGAACGTTGTGCCCGGCGCCACGGCTGACCACCTAGTCATCCTGGGACGAGGCACGCCTTCGCGCTGACCCAGGACTCACGAGCTACCTTCGGCGCAATTCCTCGGCTCGCGCCCGAGCTGTTGCGGCATCCGCGTGCCGCCCTTGGAAGTCATAGAGCCGGGCCAGGTTCTCCCAAGGCTCCGGCGCCGTCGGACGCAGCGCGATGGCCCGGTCGAACGCGGCTTTCGCCTCGGCGTACTGACCGAGCCCGACGTGCGCGACGCCTTGTCGCAACACGGTGTCGACATTGATCGGCTCCAGTTCCACAGCCCGGCTGAGCGTCGCGAGGGCGTCGCTGTGCCGTCCGGACAGATCCTGCAGATCGGCGAGCACCTGCAGGCACTCCACCGAGCCCGGGAGCTGATCACAGGTCAACTGCATCCGGGGGACGAAGCCGGCGGGGTCAATGGCACCTTGCTCCGCGAGTCGCGCGGCGGTGTATCCCACCCTGCGTGCCAGGTCGGCGTCCCAAGGCCGCACCTGTGTGACCGACACCAGCCCGGCCGGGTCCCCACCCGCCGCGATCGCTTGCGAGTACCTGGTCTCGGCCGCGATCGCAGCCCCGCCCAGCGCGGACGCCACGATGACGGTTGCGACCGCCGCCAGCCGCCGCCCGGTGACGAACCATACCGGCCGCGCCTGCGCCGGAAGTGCGAGCCCGCCACCCAGAACCACCAGCAGCATGGTGAGGCTGACCGGATCGGTGAACGAGGTGAGATAGCTGGTTGCCAGGGCGAGGGTCGCAACGACTGATCCAAGCAGCCAGCGGTCCCACGGCCGGGCGAGCCAGAGCCTCCGCACCACGCAGATCCCGAGGCCGGCAAGGGCGAGCAACCCCAGCCATCCGGTACTCGCAAGAACCTGCAGGACGAGGTTGTGTGGACTATCGGGCGGCGCGTAGGGCCCGAGTTGAGCGGCCCAGACCTCGGTGTGGTAGCCGCCGACGGTGTCGACGAAGCGGGACGGCCCCACGCCCAGCAGCGGTTGGTCGGCGATCAGCCGCCAGCTGTCCTGCCAGAGCAGCAGGCGCCCGTCGGCGGTGGACTCGGCGAACGGCGTCTGACCGGCGAGTCGAGCTCGGCTCCCCGGGGCGAGCCAGGCGGCTCCGGCGAGCCCGGCAGCAGCCAGCGGCCCCCACCACCAGCGGCCGCGTTCCGCGACGAGTGGCCGCAACAACAGGACGGCGAGAGCGGCAACGATCCCGCCCAGGAGCGCCCCCCGCGACGCGGCCAGCACCAGACACCCTGCGGCAGCGGCGGCACCCACCAGACGCCACCAACTTCCACCGGACAACTGGCAGGCCAGGACGGCGAGCGCAACCAGGCTGACGTTCGCGAGCGTCGTCGAGTTGCCCAGCAGCCCGGTGACGCGAGCGTCGGGATTGCCCGTCCACTGGATCAGCGCCATCGCGGCATTGGCGATGCTCGCCAGCACCAATGCGTTGAGCGCGTGCGCCCGCAGCCGTCTCGCATCCGGCCCCACCAGGCGAGCCCCGACGACCAGCGCGAGGGCGTAGCCGACCATGATGGGCAGGCCCTCGTAGCGTGGATACCGACCGATCAGGGAAAGCAGTGGTGTGACCCCGGCAAGGGCCGCGATGACGAATACCGCACCCGCTGCGATGAGCCCGTAGCCGACCGAGCGCGGTAGCCGCCCCGCACCCGGCGCCCACAGCCCGAGACCAAGGCCAATCCCGAGAATGAGCAGCCGCAACGGCATGAACGAGTCGGATTCGGTGGCGGACTGGGCCAACGGCAGACCGAGCAACAGGAGGTAGACCGCGGGCGCCCCTATCGATTGCCGAGGCTCCACCACGCCCGGAATGCTAACCCATTGCAGGGAGAGTCGCCGGTCGACGCATGGGTGAAATCAGTGCTCGAGCACCCACAAAACCCGGGCGGGCTGCTACGTTATGCCCAGCCTAACAAGTTGGGCTGTTTAATGGGGGGATCATGCGCAACAACGGCCAGCTTGCGCGCTGTCCGACTGTTACGTTGTGGGCGGCCGAGGAAGCTGGCCACTCAAACCGGGGGGATACCGTGCATAACGATGATCAAGTATTCGATGCTGCGCTGAAACGGCGCTGGGTCGCGGCCGCGCTGGCACTCACGCTCGTTGGTGGGCTTGGGGTGAACACGCCGCTGACTGCTCAGGCCGCGCCGGGCGACATCGTCATCAAGCTGCCGGACACCACCGAGCCACCGGAGATCGTCGTGGCGTCCGGTTCCTCACAGCTATTGAAGGAGTCCTACGACAGCGTCAACAGGACCTACCGGCACTTCCTGAGCACCGACGCGGGTGCCAGCTGGAACGCCGCAGACATCAATGGCTATCTGCGACGCCGAAGCTCTCACGTTGCCAACGGCGTCCTGACATACCAGGGCGCCGATGACAAGGTCCGTCGATACGATCTCGGCACCAACACCTCAACCGAGCTCCGCGAGTTCGACCGTGGCGTGATCGCGATGGGGCCGAAGGACGCCCTGTTCTGGGACGAGGTCGAAGGCGACTTTCCAACCGGGCTGATGACCGCCGCTTTGACCGGGAACCAGGCACCTCGGCGCCTGAACAACTACACGCCGCCGCGTTCGTTCCGCAACGACGTTTGGATGGCGCAGGACGCAGCCATCGTCGCCGACGGCGAGGATGTGGACCGCGTCCCCCTGGATGGAACGAGCGCGGTAGCGAGCGTCAATATCCCCGGGTTGTCAGCCATCGAGGTCCGGGGCAATCAGGTCGTCTACCTCACCAGAACGAAATCCGGTGCAAGCCTCTGCTTCCGGTCGCCCACCCAAACCGGCAGCTGGGGATCGGCAGCCTGCACCACCCTGGTCGCCGGCGACCAGCGTCACGTCTATACGTCGCTCTCAGTGGGCAACGGCTGGGTAGTCGTGTCGCTGAGCAACGGGATCGACGAAGACCTGTTCATGGTGGGCGGAACGACGACACCGACGACGCCGTCACGGATCAAGCCTCCGGCGGAAGTCGTCGGACTCACCGTCTACGGAGCCGGGGACACCGACGCCCCGCTCGCCAACGTAGCGACGCCGACGGGCGGATACGTGGCCTACTACCGGTCGAATGGTTCCTTCACCCGCATCGCCAACTACGAAACCACTTCAAGCGGCTCCTCTGACTACGAGCTGACACCAGGCACCGTGCTTGCCACTCAAGGTCGACCCACCACCGACACCTTCGGATACCAGGCCTGGTCTCGGTCGATCACCAACGGAACGATTGGCGCGGAAAGCCTTTTTGCGCCGCGCGCCTCGTCCGGCGGACTAAGCGCGTCCGGTGACCGCACTATCATTCGCGGCCGCTCCGGGGTGCATTTGTTCGATCGCAACCGCAGTATCCGAAGTCTGCCGACCACCGACTGGGTCTCGAGACTCAGCGGCGCCTACTACCTCGCAGATGGGGTCCGTCGCGTTCAACGGAACCCGAGTGCTCAGCGACCCGGTGGAGGATATCTTCGGCTCATTGGCCCTGAAACGGGTCAAGAAGAACACCTACCAGGTGGTCGATGTCGCCAATACCTCGAAGACCGTGAGCATTGCCCTCCCACCTGGGATCCAGGATCTCGAGGGTGCAAAGATCTGGGGAGACTGGATCGCCGTCGGCCGCTGGCCGAGCGAAGAGACGGTGGTCTTCAACTATCGCAAACCCGGCCAGGTTCTGCGGCAACCCGGGAGGTTGATTTCCCTTGGTGATGGTTTCGCCCTCACTGAGCTATATGATGAAGACGGAGAAGCCGACAGAGTCATCACAGTTTGGGACTTGACAAAAAACACCACTCGAGTCGCGGCTGACAATGACACCGATTACGCGGTCACGGATGGTTCCCATCGGATCTTGTTCCCGAGCGGCGACGACCTGGTGGTCCGGGAGCTCGCCGAAGGCGGCCGATCCAAGCCCCGGCTCCTCGGCCTGATCGCTCCCACCACCCTCAACAACCTGTCCAGCACTGCAGCGTGGAAACCCGAAATCGATGCCACCAAGGCACTCGGCAAGGGCAGCCTCACCATCAAGAACAGCAAGGGCAAAGCCGTCCGCACCATCTCAGTCCCAGCCGCACCCAACGGCTCCATCCGCGACATCACCTGGAACGGACGCACCACCAGCGGCACCCGTGTCCCCGCCGGCACCTACACCTGGGAACTCACGACCCCCGCAGCCGACGGCACCGGCAACCTCGTCCGCGTCGACGGAACCTCCGCACTCAAGAACGCCACCGGCATCAACGGCACCATCAAAGTCACCTCAAAGTCCCTCGGCACAGTCAAAGGCGCGACACCAAAGATCTCCGACACCACACCGGTCGCCGGACAAACACTCACCGCCAAGCCAGGCACCTGGAAACCAACCGGCGTCACCCTCAACTACCAGTGGTACCGCGACAAGAAGAAGATCTCCGGCGCCACCCGCACCACCTACACCGTCACAACCGGTGACGTCGGAAAGAAGCTCACCGTCAAAGTCACCGGCACCATGGACGGCTGGAAAACAACCACCAAGACCTCCAAAGCAACCGGCAAAGTCAAACGCAAATGACGAATCAGCACTGCACATCCAGAGTGTTCGCGATTAGAGAAGGAGGCGAGTTGGCGACCGTGACCAACACAGGACTACCTGAACACGCAAATAGAGGGCCGTTCCGGATCGCTCGTTCTGCTGCCGCCGTCATTCTGGCCGGCGGCCTGGCCTGCGGTTGCAGCATGGGGACGCCGCGTCTCGCCGAGCCCATGACGCAGGCGCAGATCGCACGTCACGCGACCGGGAACAGGGGTGCGTCCGAGGAAGAGAAGCCGCTTGCCGGACGGACGATCGTCGTCGATCCGGGTCACAACGGGAAGTACAAGAAGTCGTTCAACACCAAAAAGGTTCCGGCCGGGAACGGCAAGAAGAAGGCCTGCAACTCCTCGGGCACCACCGGCAAGAAGTTGCCCGAGCACGCCTACAACTGGGCCCAAGCCAACCTCCTCAAGGTCGAACTTGAGCGGCGTGGCGCCCACGTACTGATGACCAGGAAGAACGACGCCGGCCTTGGGCCGTGCGTGAATAAGCGAGCCAAGGTCGCCAACGACGCCAAGGCCGACCTGCTGATCTCCATCCATGCCGATGGCAACTATGCAAAGAAGGCTCGCGGCTACCACGTCATCATCTCCACGACGATGGCCGGCGGTTCAGAGCTGGAGAAGAGCTCCAAGAAGCTGGCGAAGCTCGCGCGTACCGAGATGGACCAGCACACCCAGATGCCCCGCAGCACGTACATCGGACACGGGACGGCACTCAGCCCCCGCTCCGACATCGCGACCGTCAACCTACTCAAGTCAACACCGGGCATCATGATGGAAATGGGAAACATGCGGCACGCGAAAGATCTGGCGCTGCTGAAGTTGACCGAGTTCCGTCAACAGGTTGCGCAGGCATTGGCTGATGCTGGCGAAAGGGCGCTCAACAGCTGACGGCTCGGGCCAACTGACGACCCCAGCATCCGCCTGTTCGGTCGCCTGCATGAATTGTCCGCGCAGAGTTCCTCGTAGCACCAACTCGACGCCGCCCCTAGCCCAGATGCCGTCCGAGATCGCCGGTGCGCCGGGGGTCGCCTATCCACCTCGTCGCACCGGTGAGGACGGGCTCCCAGTCTTCCCGCCGCTTGCGCAGTGTCGCTATGAGGTGGTCGACATGCTTCGCGAGGAGCGTGTCGACCGAGCCCCGGGCCTGCCACGCTGTCGCACTGGCCGACTACTGCTCGAGCACCCGGACGTGCCGGCGGTCGCCAGGCGCCAGGCCCGCCTGAATGCCTGCATCGAAGGTGACCAGCACCAGATCGGCACGAGCCGCGAGGTTGACCAGGTGCAGGTCGGTCAACTTGCTGGTGCCCGCTCAGCACGGCGGCATCTATCACAGGCCGGCTGAGGCTCGAGTCGTCCGGCAGCCATCGCCAACGTGGATCCTGGCCGAGGGAGGACACGATCTGTGGCACCGCCCCGGGTGCGAACGCGCGACCGGTGACGCGCGGGTTGAGCACCAGCAGGACCAACGCGGACTCCGTCAACGGACAGGTCGCCCAGGTACCGGCGTGGCGCCCAACGCCAGGTGAGCCTGTCCGTGGTGAACGTGGGAGGTGAGGGTCAGTGCAACCAGCACGTTGACATCCATGAGCCAACCGCGAGCGGACTCAGCCTCCATCACGGAACTCTCGCACCAACTCGGCGGTGACAAAGTGCGATGGGTCACCGATCAGAACCGGGAAGGGGCCCGGCGCTGGTACGACGTCGCCTGCGATGTCGCGTTCGAGACCCAGCCCGCGGCGAGCCAGCAGGGACACCGCTCGGCCGATGGTGATCTTCTGCGCACCGGCCAGTGAACGTGCCGCCGCCAGCACGACATCGTCCAACTCGAGCGTCGTTCGCATCACAACATCATGGCATCACGATGCCGTCGCGCCTTGGAGGAATTCCCGAGCGCGCACCACGACCGCATCCGCGCATACTCTGGCACCGTGACCAACAATCCGCCGACCGAGGAACCTGAACAGCAGCGGTGGCAGCAGCCGTCCTTCGGGCCGAGTGGCGCCACGCCCTACGAGGCACCCTCGTACGGACCGTCGTACGACACGAACCGGGACGGCGTCACCGACAACGACCCTCCGGCGTACGGCATGCCGCAGCAGCCGGTCTCCGGCTATGTGATCCCGGCCCCGGGCACCCCGGTCCCGCCGCCGTCCGCGTTCGAGACGGTGATCGGCACCCTGTCCAAGCTGGTCTGGCCGGTTGCGGTGCTGCTGATCTTTTTCGCACATGTCGGCTTCTGGCCGGTGCTGATCACCGCCATCGTCGCTGGCACCCTCCTGCGTGCCGTGAAGGGCAACCTTCGGGAACGCCGCCGGGCCATCGGCCCCCACCACCCCCGTCCGCCCGTCAGCTGACACACCGCGCGACACCCCCGAACACCCACCTGACTAGGCCCTCCCTAACCAGTTCAGCCCTCCCGTCAACGGGAGGGCTGAACTAGTTTGGGAGGGTTTTGTGGGTCAGGCCTTGGCGAGGGCGAAGGACAGGCCGAGGTCGGAGTCGGCGGCCCAGGCATCGGAGGGGGCGGCCTCGGTCACCTCGGTGGCCAGCACCTCGGCGGCGATCGAGTCGGCGTGGGTGCGGATCGCGTCCGCCAGGTCACCCTCGGCGGCCCAGCGCAGGGTGATCCGGTCGGAGACCTCCAGGCCGGAGGTCTTGCGCTTCTCCTGCACCAGCCGGACGACCTCGCGGGCCAGGCCGGCGCGCACCAGTTCGGGGGTCAGCTCCAGGTCGAGCGCCACCGTCTCGCCCTGCTCGTTGACCACCGACCAGCCTTCGCGCGGACGCTCGGAGACGATCACCTCGTCCGCACTCACCTCGACACCGGCGACCGTCGCCGTCCCGGACGCCGCCAGTGCGGCAGCCAGTTCGGCGGCGTCCGCGGCCGCGATCGAGGCGGCGATCTTCGGGGTGTCCTTGCCGAAACGCCTCCCCAGCGCGCGGAAATTGCCCTTCGCCGAGTAGTCGACCAGGTCACCGGCGGACGCGAACGACTCCACCGCCTGCACGTTCAGTTCGGCGGCGACCTCGTTGCGCAACTCGGCGTCCAGCTTGGCAAACGAACCGGACGGCACCAGCACCCGCGACAGCGGCTGCCGGGTCTTCACCCGTGCCTCGGCCCGTGCCGACCGGCCGAGCTCGACCAGCCGGCGAGTCAGCTTCATGGCGTCGTTCAACTCGGCGTCCACCAGCGCCTCGTCGGCCACCGGCCAGGACGCCAGGTGCACCGACGCCGGGGCGTCCGGATCGGTGGCGACCACCAGGTCCTGCCAGACTCGCTCGGTGATGAACGGGGCCAACGGCGCCATCAGCCGGGTGGTGACGTCCAATGTGTCGTGCAGGGTCTGCAGCGCACCCGGGTCACCCTCCCAGAAGCGGCGGCGGGAACGCCGGACGTACCAATTGGACAGGTCGTCGACGAAGTCGGCGATCAGCGCCCCGTACCGCTGGGTGTCGAAGTTCTCCAGCGCCGCAGTGGTCTCGCGAACCAGCGCGGTGCGCACCGAGACCAGCCAGCGGTCGAGCACATGCATCGGGGTCTCGGCCGGCGAGGACGAGGGCGTCCACCCGTTGGTCCGGGCGTACAAGGCCTGGAAAGCCACCGAGTTCCAGTAGGTCAGCAGCACCTTCCGGACCGTCTCGGTGATCGTGGTGTGCCCCACCCGCCGCGACGACCACGGCGAACCGCCGGCCGCCATGAACCAGCGCACCGCATCCGCACCGTGCTGATCCATCAGCGGGATCGGTTCCAGGATGTTGCCCAGGTGCTTGCTCATCTTGCGGCCGTCCTCAGCCAGGATGTGACCCAAGCAGAGCACGTTGCGGTACGAGGACGCGTCGAACACCAAGGTGCCGATCGCCATCAGCGAGTAGAACCAGCCGCGGGTCTGGTCGATCGCCTCACAGATGAAGTCCGCCGGGTAGGCCTGATCGAACGCCTCCTTCGAACCCTCCGCCCACGGGTAGCCCCATTGCGCGAACGGCATCGACCCCGAATCGAACCAGGCATCGATCACTTCGGGCACCCGATGCGCCGTCTCGTGGCAATGCGGGCAGGCGAAGGTGACGTCGTCCACGAACGGACGGTGCGGGTCCAGCGCCGACTGATCGCTGTGACTGAGCTCGGACAGTTCGGCACGCGAGCCGACGCAGGTCAGGTGCCCGTTGCCGCAACGCCAGATCGGCAGCGGCGTCCCCCAGTACCGGGAGCGGGACAGCGCCCAGTCGATGTTGTTGTTCAGCCAGTCGCCGTAGCGACCCCACTTGATGTGCTCGGGGTACCAGGTGGTGCCCTCGTTCTCGCGGAGCAGGGCGTCCTTGATCTGGGTGGTCCGGATGTACCAGGACGGCTGGGCGTAGTAGAGCAGCGCGGTGTGGCAGCGCCAGCAGTGCGGGTAGCTGTGCTCGTACGGCAGCTCGCGGTAGAGCAGGCCGCGCTCGGCCAGGTCGGCGACCAACTTCGTGTCGGCGGTCTTGAAGAACACCCCGCCGACCAGCGGAAGGTCGTCCTCGAAGGTGCCGTCCGGACGCACCGGGTTCACCATCGGCAGGCCATAGGCACGGCAGACCGCCATGTCGTCCTCACCGAAGGCGGGCGCCTGATGGACCAGTCCGGTGCCGTCCTCGGTGGTGACGTAGTCGGCCAGCACCACGTAGTGGGTGCCGCCGACAACGTCCGGGAACTCGACCAGGTCGAACGGACGCCGGTACGTCCACAGCTCCAGGTCGCGACCGGTGTAGCTGCCCTCGACCTGCCAGCCCTCACCGAGCACCTTCTCGACCAGCGGCTCGGCAACCACCAGGGTCTCCGGCTCGTCATCGGACGCGGTGGCCAGCTTGGTCGCCACCACGTAGGTCACCTCGGGATGGACGGCGACCGCGGTGTTGCTGACCAGCGTCCAGGGCGTGGTCGTCCAGACCAGCAGGGACGCCTTGCCGGCCAGCGGACCGGCAGTTAGCGGGAACCGGACGTAGACGCTGGGGTCGGTGACGTCCTCGTAACCCTGCGCAAGTTCGTGGTCGGACAGCGTGGTGCCGCAGCGCGGGCAGTACGGGGCGACCCGGTAGTCCTCGACCAGCAGGCCGGCGTCGAAGATCTGCTTCAGCGCCCACCAGCACGACTCCACGTAGGACGAATCCATCGTCCAGTAGGCCTCGTCCAGGTTCACCCAGTAGCCCATCCGGCGGGTGAGTTCGCTGAACGCGTCGACGTGGCGACCGACCGACTCACGGCACTTGGCGTTGAACGCCTCGATGCCGAACGCCTCGATGTCGGGCTTGCCGTTGAAGCCGAGCTCCTTCTCAACCGCCAGTTCGACGGGTAGCCCGTGGCAATCCCAGCCGGCCTTGCGGTTGACATGGAAGCCCTGCATGGTCTTGAACCGGGGGAAGACATCCTTGAACACCCGGGCCTCGATGTGGTGCGTGCCGGGGGTGCCGTTCGCGGTCGGGGGGCCCTCGTAGAACGTCCAGGCCGGGCCACCCTCGGTGGCCTCAAGCGTCTTGTCGAACGTCTTCCGGGCATCCCACAGGTCGAGGACCTCGCGCTCCATCGCGGGCAGATCAACCTGCGGCGGCACGGGGCGATACTCGGTCATCGGTCTTCCTTCGTCGGCTGCTGGCTGCCGGGATTGACCCGGCCAGGGACGAAGGGACGAGGTGAACCCCGCGGTACCACCCTTCTTGGTCGCCACAATCGACGGCCCGCTCGTGGTGCGCCGCGGCCGGTTCTAGTGGGCTCGGCGATCCAGGTGGACGCCGCGCTGTTCTTCCGGCAGCTCCGGGGTGATGGCCCCATCAATGCCTTGCGACAGTCGCCCATGATACGCGGGGGCCCCAACTCGTGTCGAAGAGGCGGTGTGGGCCTGTGCAGTCACAAACAAAGATCGGGATCGGGCACGGTAGTCCGTGTCCGATCCCGATCCTTGTCTGGCTTCGCCTCCGGCCCCTCAGTGCGCCGGCTGCTGCGGCTCCTCGCGGGTGGGCGGCTGGCCGTCCGGTGGGTGTCCCGGCGCCTGGGGTGCTGGCGGTGCCGGGGGTGTTGGCGGGGCCGGCGGCTGCTGGAACGGTGGGTAGCCGGCGCCGTCCAGTGCATTCCGGCGGGCGTGGTAGTCGTCGATCTCGATCTCACCCCGCGCCAACCGCTCGTCCAGGATGCGCAACGCCTCCCAGGGACCCGGCGATCCGTGTGGCGGCGCGCCCGGCTCGGGGTGCCGGCCACGCCCGGGACCGTGACGGCGCTTCCATGCCGACACCCAGCCCTTCTTGCGGGCGATGCCCAACGCCAGAGCGACCAGCCCGAGAACGACTGCGACGAATAGTGCCAGCCCGACCAGGCCGGCGATCAGATGCAGGAAGCCGAAGCCTCCGCCTCCTCGTGGACCCATCTCTCCACTCCTCTTGGCTCGCTGGGTTCCAGCGTGCGTCGCGATCCTGGGCAGGCAACTGTCAGGACGCTGTGAGTGCCTACCTGTTCGTCAGATAGCGACCGATTCGGGAGGTGCTCCGCCTCGTCCGCCTCAAACAGGTGCCGAATCGGTCGCCATCTGACGAGCCGTCGCCGCTGTTGGGCTGATCGCGGCCTCGGTGGAACATGACGCAGATCAGCCGACAGCAGCGGATTCGCCGAGCCGGCGGCGTCCGGAGAAGGCACGGCCCAGGGTGACCTCGTCGGCATACTCGAGGTCGCCGCCCACCGGCAGCCCGGACGCCAGCCGCGACACGGTGACGCCCATCGGCATCAGCAGCCGCGAGATGTAGGTGGCGGTCGCCTCGCCCTCAAGATTGGGATCGGTGGCCAGGATCACCTCGGTGACCGTGCCGTCGCCGAGCCGGATGACCAGTTCGCGGATGTGCAGGTCGGCGGGTCCGACGTTGTCGATCGGCGAGATGGCGCCGCCGAGCACGTGGTAGAGCCCACGGAACTCGTTGGTCCGCTCGATCGCCATCACATCCTTGGACTCCTCGACGACGCAGATGGCGGTCTGGTCACGGCGTGGGTCCCGGCAGACCCGGCACAGCTCGCCCTCGCTGATGTTGAAGCAGCGTTCGCAGAACCGGACCTTCTCCGCGACGTGCCGCAGCGCGTCCGCAAGCCGTTCGACGTCGCTGGAATCGGTGGTGAGGATGTGGAAGGCGATCCGCTGCGCGCCCTTGGGGCCGATCCCCGGCAGCCGGGCCAGTTCGTCGATCAGCTCCTGGATAGGGCCTTCGAACACCGCGTTACCCCCGGCTCACTGGCCGGGCAGGCCGCCGAGACCACCCAGGTCGGGCAGTTGCGGCATCGAACTCTCGGCCAGGATGGCCACCTTCTTGTTGGCGTCCCGGACGGCGGCCACGATCAGGTCGCCCAGCGTCGACTGGTCGTCCTCGTCCCAGGCTTGGGGCTTGATGTTAACGGCCAGCAGTTCGCCGGCCCCGTTGACGGTCACCTCGACCAGGTCACCGCCCGCTGAGCCGCACACCTGCTTGGCGGCCAGCTCATCCTGGGCCTGTTGAATCTGCGACTGCATCGCCTGGGCCTGCGCCAGCAGCGCGTTCATGTCGAATCCCTGCTCGCCGAACATCACGTCTCCAATCGGTGGTGGGGCACCGGGCAATGCTACCCACGGGTGACCGGATGGCCCGGTTCACGGCTCGGTGGGTCGAGCCGCAGTGCCCTGCGGGCGGCTAGTCCTCTTCGGCGATGAGTTCGGCACCGAGGTGCTTGGCGAGCAGTTCGTCGTGGTTGGCGCTGGCGTCTTCGAGCGACTCGTCATCGCGGCTGGGCTCGTCCTCTTCCGGCGGCGGCTCGATGGAGTTGCTGGTGGCGCGGATGTTCTGCCGAGCCTCGGCCGCGGCGGACGGACGCGGCGGCGAGGCCACCGGGGCCGGCGCAGCCTGCTGCACAGGTGGCGGGGCGGCCGCCGTGTGCTCGGAGGGGCCGGCGTCGATCACCGTGATGCTGACGCCGGTGGCGGTGACCTGCAGGATCGACTCGCGCAGTACGTCTTCACTGCCGCCGCGTCCGAAGCTGTCCCGGGCACCGGGGTTCGCGATTCCGAGGGTCAGGACGCCGTCGAGGACGTCGACGACATGGGCGTTCTGGCTGAGCAGGATCCAGGTGAAGCGGCGCCGCTTCTTCACCTCGTCGAGGATGTCGGGCCACAGACGCCGGAAGTCGACGGTGCTCAGTCCGGGCGGCGTGCGGACGCCGCGCTCGGACGGCGCGGATGCGGCCGGCTGACGCGCGCCGGGGGACGTCCCGCCGGCGGTTGCACCGCGCTGCGAGGGCGATGCGGCGTCCGCGCTCGGCTGTGCTGCGGCTGACTCTCGCGACCCTGGGGCCCGATCGACCGCCGCAGCGCCGGTTCCTGGCCAAACATCGGCGGCAGGCCGAGCGTCGGTCCCAGGTCGAGCGTCGGTCGCGGGCCGAGCGTCGGTCGCGGGCCGAGCGTCGGCCGCAGGTCCGGAGTGGGTGGCGGCCCGGGAGCCGGCCTCGGTTGGCGACTCATTCGTCGCCGGTCGGGAACTGGAGTCGCGAGGCGCGGTGGTCGCCGACTGAGAGTCGTCCCGGGACTGAGTACCGGATCCGGACTGCGATCTGGTCGCAGGCCACGTGTCGCCCGTCGGCCGGGCATCGGTCGCCGGTTGAGCCGGGACCGCTGCCGCCCGCTGGCCCGCCGATTCGGGAGCCGCCGGCCGCGGTGCCGCCATGGCCTCGGGGGCGGTCATGTCGAGCCGGCGTTCCAACCGTTCGAGCCGGGCATGGACGCCGCGGTCGCCGGCGTCGGCGGCCGGCAGCAGCACCCGCGCACACATCAGTTCCAGGTGCAGCCGGGGTGCGGTGGTGCCACGCATCTCGGTCAGCCCGACGGCGATCACCTCGGCGGCACGGGTCAGTTCGCCGGGCCCGAGCGCGGTGGCCTGGCCGCGTAGCCGCTCCGCCTGGTCGGCGGCGACATCGACCAGGCCGGTGGACAGGGCGTCCGGGACGGCGGCGACGATGATCAGGTCGCGCAGCCGGCGCAACAGGTCTTCGGCGAACCGCCGGGGGTCCTGCCCGACCTCGATCACCTTGTCGATCGAGGCGAAGACGCCGTTGGCATCGCCGGCGGCGAAGGCGTCCACGATCTCGTCGAGCAGCGCGTCGGGGGTGTAGCCGAGCAGCGCCGCCGCCTGGGTGTAGGTGACGCCGTCCGGCCCCGCACCACCGAGCAGCTGGTCGAGCACCGACAGCGAATCGCGCACCGACCCGGCGCCGGCTCGGACCACCAGGGGCAGCGCGGCGGCGTCGACCGCAACCCCTTCGGACTCGCACAACGAACCCAGGTAGACCGACAGCGTCTTCGGCGGCACCAGCCGGAACGGGTAGTGATGGGTGCGTGACCGGATGGTGCCGATCACCTTCTCGGGTTCGGTGGTGGCGAAGATGAACTTCACATGGGGCGGCGGCTCTTCGACAACCTTGAGCAGGGCGTTGAAGCCCGCGGTGGTCACCATGTGCGCCTCGTCGACGATGTAGATCTTGTAGCGGCTGGAGACCGGGGCGAAGAACGCGCGCTCCCGCAGGTCGCGGGCATCATCGACGCCGCCGTGGGACGCCGCGTCGATCTCGATCACGTCGATCGAACCGGCTCCGCCACGGGCCAGGTCACGGCACGACTGGCACTCGCCACAGGGCACCGGAGTCGGCCCCTGGGCGCAGTTCAGGGCACGGGCCAGGATGCGTGCCGAGGTGGTCTTGCCGCAGCCGCGCGGGCCCGAGAACAGGTAGGCGTGGTTGACCCGGTTGTTGGTCAGGGCACGTTGCAGCGGCTCGGTGACATGCTCCTGCCCGATGACGTCGGCGAAAGTGTCCGGACGGTAGCGGCGGTAGAGGGCCAGCGGCGCCTCGGGACGCTCGGCCACGGCCGGCTGGGGCCTAGCCGGAGCGGGCGGCGCGGCCGGTCCATCGGACAGTGTGCCCTCAGGATCGGCGGACGCGGTCGCCTCCGGTCCGACGGACGTGACGCCCTCGGGTTCGGCGGACGTGACGCCCTCCGGTCCGGCACCGAACAGGTCCGGGCCGTCCTGCTCGAACGGCTCCGGCTCGTCGTACAGCTCAGAGCCGAACAGCTCGTCCTCGCGCTCGTCGTCCACGGATGGCACCTTACGTGTTGGCCCTGACAACTATCGAGCCGTGATCCACCCGCGGGCGCCGCAGGCTGCCCGGACAGACAAAGGGGGTCCCCGCGCACCCGGAAGAGCTCACTTACCCTTGCTGCCTTTCGGCCCTGGGGGAGTTGGGCGAGGTACCGCCGCGCGGGGACCTTGGCCACCAGTGTAGGGGACGCCGACCGCGGTCCTGACCACGGGCCGTCCGGCGGCTGCGACAAGCCTGTTCAGGCGCGGTCCGGGCGTCCGAGCTCCGTGGTGAATCGCGAATTGACCAGCACCGGCAGGGCTGCCCGCGCGGTCCGGACGGCATCCAGGTCGAGGTCGATGACGGCCAACCGGGGCTCGGCGTCCAGTTCCAGCAGGATCTCGCCGCGGGGATCGACCACCAGTGAGTGCCCCACCCCGGTCGGACGGCGCGCGCCCGGCAGCGCATCCGGGTCGGACGCCGGTTCGGCCTGGTCGACGGCGACGATGAAGCAGGTGGCGTCCAGCGCACGGGCGACTGCCAGCGACCGCCACTGCTCCACCTTGCGCTCGCCGGGCGCCCAGGACGCGGGCACGACGATCAACTGGGCGCCCGCTGCGGCCAACTGCTTGTACAGCTCGGGGAACCTGACGTCGTAACATGTACTCAGCCCGCACACCACGCCGTTGACAGCGACCGTCACCACAGCGTTCCCGGGCTCGATCTGCTCCGATTCCAGATAGCCGTAGGCGTCGAACAGATGCAGCTTGTCGTAATGCGCGTCGAGGTCCGGCCCGGCAACCAGCAGGGTGTTGCGCACCTTTCCGCCCCGGCCGGGGGTGAACATGCCGACGATCACGGTCACTCCGGCGTCCGCGGCTGCCTGCCGGACGGCGTTCGCCCACGGACCGTCCAACGGCTCGGCGGCTTCGATCCGGGCGCGCGCGAAGGAACAACTCATCGCCTCCGGGAAGACGACCAACTCCGCGCCCTGCCCGGCAGCGCGTCCGATCTGCTCCAGCACCAAGTCGAGATTGGCGGCCGGGTCGGTGCCGGCGGTGAACTGGGCGAGCGCGATCCGCATGGGTTCAGCCTGCCACCACGAACCCGGGCGGGGTTGGCAACCTTTCCGGGTCGCGTCTCGTAGGACAGGGTGAAGAGCACGAGAGGGGCACCATGTTCGGACTGTCCGCCGCCGAGCGGGACGCGGAGTTCGTCCGCTTCGCCGCCGAATCGGGCGGGTCGCTGAGACGCACGGCCTACCTGCTGACCGGCGACCGCGAGCTGGCCGCCGACCTTACCCAGGAGGCGCTGTTACGCACCTATCTGGCCTGGCGGCGGGTCCGGACCGCCGAGGCGTCCGCCTATGCCCGGCGGACCATCGTGAACCTCAGCATCGACCGCTGGCGACGCCGGGAACCGGCCGCGGTGGAGACGCCGGACCGTACCGATCCGCGCGATGGCCACGGACGCGTCGACGATCACGACCAGGTGGTCCGGATGCTCGAATCGCTACCGCCGCAGCAACGGCGCGTCATCGTGCTGCGCTACTACAACGACCTTTCGGAGGCCGATACCGCCGCCTGTCTCGGGATCGGCGTCGGCGCCGTGAAATCCGCCGCGTCGCGTGGGCTGGCCGCGCTCCGCGCCCTGTACACCCCGATGGATGGGAGGAACTCGTGATGTCCGATCTTGAAGAGTTGCTGCGTGCCGACCTGCACGACGCCGCCGACACGATGCCCGCCGACCTGGACGTCAACGCCCTGGTGCAGCGCGGACGCCGGCTGCGCGCGACCCGGACGCGGCAGCGGGGTCTGGCCGTTCTGGCGGCGGCCGTCGTGGTCGGCGTCGCCGGATGGGCGGGTCTCACGCAGCGAGGCACGAACGGCGTCCCCGACCCGGCGTCCACCCCGAGTGTGACTGACGCGGCGTCCTCGGTTACCTTCGAGACCGAGCCGGGCAGCGTGCCACGTTCGCCTTACGCCTTGCTCACCGCGAAGGAATCGGACGGCGTCCTCACCCTGACCGGACGGCAGCGCGAGTCGGACGCGGGGGTGCGGTTGGCGTCCGTACCTGTGAGCCGCACGGCGGCGACCGGCACCGCGATTTCACCGCGGCTGTCGCTGTGGCAGGTCCCGGGGCGGATCGACTGGGTGGACGCCCACCCCCGGGGCACCTCGGTCGGCCCGTACCTGGCACGGCCCGGTTTCCTGTCGTCGTCCGGGGTGACGGTGGTGATCGTGGTCGCCCAGCAGGATCAGCGCTCGAAGGACTGGGTCGAGGGCCTGATCTGGCGGGCCAGCGACGGTTCACTGCGCAGCAGCGCCGGGACGAACGTGTCCACCGCGGTCGTCGCACTGTCGGACACCTCGCTGACCGTCTACCGCGACCCCGGCCTCAAGGTGGTCAGCTTCTTCGACGCACTGGCTGGACGAGGATTCACCAGTATCCGGGACACTCCAGCCCACAACGTGGTGAAGATCCAGGTGGTGCGGAAAAGCTCAACCGGCGGATGGGAACAGTTCGCCGTCGGGATCTTGCCACCCGGCGCCCGGGACCCGCGCGTAACCGTCGCCGTCCCCGGCGCCGAGGTCGCCACCGGCACCATGCGGCCGGACGGCGCAGTCACCTTCGTGGCCCGCAACCGAACCGACACCGAACCCAGGAACGGGCTGATCAGCAAGGTGACCTACACCGACGCCACCGGACAGACCCGCACCTACCGGCCCTGACCCTCCCAGCGCGACCACGGTTCGCAGTTTGGCCACGGTCGCGCTGGGCCGGTATCGTCTTCGACGGAGGATTCGCCTAGAGGCCTATGGCGCTCGCTTGGAAAGCGGGTTGGGTTCACGCCCTCACGAGTTCGAATCTCGTATCCTCCGCCAGTCTGATTCCAGCTCTGTCAAGGGCGGAAAATCGCTGTTCGGTCCTGACCCCAGGTTTCTGATCAGCGATTGCCAAGGGCTGGATGGTGCTCAAGTGCGTCAAGCCGGTCCTCGTACTCGCCATGAGCGAGTCGCTTCCGCAGCATGTCGTGCCACAGGTGGAGGTCACCGTGGCGTTGCTGGCGAACACGCCGCGCTTCCCCCGAGCTCCGTGGGTCCACCACCCTGCCCAGCGCGCGAAGGTAGTGGTCGGCGAACTCACCCCACGCGTCCGCGGTGGGGAGCAGGCCCGCGATGACGTCGGCCAGCGCGACCTCCCGTTCGGCCACCCAGCCCTCGCCGCGGCGGGTCCATCCGTAGGCCGACTCCCAGCGCAGCAGTTGGCCGGACGCCTGTTCGCAGAATGCGACCAGGCCGTGTTCCCGTCGAATCGCCGACCACATCGCTGCCGCGGAGTCGGAGACGACGAACCGGGCCGCGGCTAACGGATCGTCGGACCGGAAGTAGTTGACGTCGCGCATGTCGTTCGCGAGGTCGATCAGCATTGCCATCGCCGATGCCGCAGCGTCAACATCGCGGCCGGCGAGGCCGTCCGTCGCTGACTTTGCGAGCCGCTGGAAGGTGTAGCGCCACCGCGTCCGCTGCTTGGGTGTGACGCGGCGGTCGCCCGCGAGGTAGGCGCCGTTGCGCGCCAGCGTCGTGAACTCCCTCACCTCGGCCAGCAGACTCTCGGCGTCGACGCGATTGGCACCGTTGCGCTTTGTGGGTTCCGTAGCCGGATCGATGATCGCCAGGATTCGCTGCTGGACGGACGCCGAACCGCGCCAATACAGGGTCCACAGCGCCTTTCGCAGCGCCGTCTCGTCCAAAGCCGCCAAGGTTCGGAAGAACTGCTCTCGGCTGAGCCGGCCATTCGTCACAGACCGGACGCTACCAACGAGCGCGGTGAGGGCGGGACCACTCCCGTGACACCCACGGCCCCGGCAGTTTCCGGGGGCGGATGTCTCCTATCGGACGAGGCCGATCCTGATGGGATTGCTCGACATCCCGCTGCTGGTCGGCCCGCCCACAGCCCTACGATCGAGAAGCCGGCTACGTCGGACACGAACCCACGACCGCTCACGACGGTCCACGCTAGGCCGTGATGAGACGACCAACCGAACCCCGTCCGCACCGGGACTGCGGCACCTCTGGCGCTCACCCGCTCACCCGCTCACCCGCCAGGTTCACGGAGCTTGATGTCACCCGCAGTTCCCACGACCGGCCAACTCTCCACGAGTTCACGACTGGCTCTGCTGAAGCCGCCGGGCCACAGTCCGCTCATCACCACCGTGGTGCGCCCGCTGCCGAGGTAGTTCATCATCACGGCCTGGAACTCAGGGTTCTCACTGCGCCTGTCGCTGCCGGGAACGACGTGGATGTAGCCGCTCAGGTCGACGACCAGTTGGCATCCGCTCCGCAGATCGTGGCGCAGCCGGTCGGTGAGGATGAGCGCGATCGGGTGGTCCGTGGTGACGCAGCCGTCCCGCGTCGACAGCACAGCGGTCAACTCTTCGCGCGGGAACGAGTAGCCGCTCGGCGTGGCGATCAGGTGGATCGCACCGAGGGCGATGAGGACGGCGACCAGAGCGGCACCCACGCGAGCGACAAGTCGTTGCTGTGAGCAGATCACCGACACCGCACTCCCCACCGTAAGCCCCAACGGTGCGGCTGCGAACGCCGGATAGTTCGGGTACCACGCGGCGACCAGCAGCAGCGTCGCCACGGTGGTCGCGAGCAGCAGCAGGTAGAGCCGCCCGGCGCGACTGCGGACAGCAACCAGTGCCAGGGCGAGCACGCACCCCGCCAGCGCAACGGTCAGCGGAGCGGGCAGTCTCGTGGCGTCCGCCTGGTCCAGGCCCAGCAGGGTACCGATTCGCAACAAGGGCGAGGCGCGGACGGATGGACGTCCGACCTGGGCGGTCACCGCGTCCGTCCACAGTTGCGTCCAGCCCGCCACGAACGGCAGCAGCACCGCCACACCGGCGCCGACTGCTCCGAGCAGATAGCTGAGGGCCGGACGGATCCCCCGGGTCAGCAGCACCCAGCACAGGATGATCACGAGCAGCACCACGCCCCAGAGTTTGGTGAGCATGGCCAGGCTCAGCAGGGCGCCCGCGGCCGCCGTCCGCCACGGCCGCACCGAATCGTCGGGAGGTCGCAAAGCGATCAGGGCGAGCACCAGCAACAACGAGGCGGGCGCCTCCAACCATGGGGCTCGCTCCACATGCGCGGCGGCCGGATAGACGGCGTACAGTCCGCCGCCCGCCAGCGCCGCCGCTCGTCCTCCCGGCACGAGCAGCACGCAGATTAGCGCGGCCGTCAGCGCACCCAGCACCATGAAGGCGACCCGGGTGGATGCGAGCGCCAACGGATCACCCAGCCACGCACCCAGCGCGGCGAAGGGCTGCAGCAGCAGAACGATCCCCGGCGGATGCAGCAACAGGAAATCCCGGTACGGCAGCCTGCCCTCGAAGAATCCGACGGCGGCGGCGTAGTACACCGACGGGTCGTAGTTGGGCGCCCCGAGCAGACCACCACCGGCCAACACCGGAATCAACCGGACGGCAAACGCCAGAACGAACACCGCAGCCACCGGCAGCGCGTCCGCTCCGAAGGCTTTCGTCAAGCCGCGGGGTTCAGGCGTCAACATGCTCGCCGAGCTCTCTCGTCATTCACCCGCGGACGGTCAGCGGTCGCGATGTTCTCTTCGCCCTGACGCCACGATCTCCACGCAACAAGGGCGGAACGGTGACCCTCAGCGACGGCTACGCGTCGCGGCGCTTCCACCACTGCCAGCCGGCGGTCAGGATTACCGCGCCGACGAGCGATCCGATCAGGCCGGACGCGCGCAACTCCAGTCCGTCCCCCGACAGCAGGCTGATCAGCAGGCCGCCGACGAAGGATCCGACCAGGCCGGTCACCACCGCGAGGGTCCAGTCGATCGATCGGCGGCTGCGGCCGAGGATGAGCTGAGCCAGGGCACCGACGATCATGCCGAAGAGCAGCAGAGCGATGATCAACACCGTTGCAGGTTACCGAACATCATCCGTCAGGCTGTCCTGCCGCGCTGTTCGGACGGCCCAGCAGGCTCATGCACCGCCCTGACGACGCACCATCTCGGCGATCCAGGTCGGGGCGAACGGCGAGGTGCAGTTCGGCGGTGTCGGGTAGTCCTTGAGCACTTCGAGGCGCTCGCCGATCGCGATGGCTCGGACGCGCTGGACTGGGTGCGAGATGCCGATCTGAGCCAAGCAGTGGTTCATCGCCCACTGCAACCGGTCCGGCGCGTCCTTCATCCGCGCCTCGATGGTGTCGAGCAGACCGTCCAGGCCGAGACCGTCCGGCTTCTTCGCCACCCGCTCAACGGTCAGCGCCCAACCGGCACTCTCAACGGTCGGATCCGGGTCAGCCAGCCAGGACTGCCGCAGTTCCTCGGAGTGCCGATTGACCTTCACCACGTAGTTGACCAGCCAGTCCTGCACTTTCGGTGTGCCGGACTCGCGCAGCATCGCGTCCAACTCGGCGGCGGTGAACGCCCGCGGACGGCAGATCAGGATCGACAGCAGCCGAGCGGCAGCATCGCCGGTGCCCCAAAGGTCGCGAGCCAGGTCAGGCTGCACCTTGAGCCGCTTCGCCAACGCCCGCAGGTCGCTCAACTTCACCGCATGGTCGTCACCGTGCCGACGGTTGATCTCGCGGATCTTGGGGTCGTCGAGGGCGGCCAGCTCGGCCAGCACCTCGCTCGTTGCGTCATAAGTCACGGCTACGCCTCTCCCCTCGGCTGCTGTTCGTTCGGAACAGTCTCGTCCATCGGTGGCGGCCGGGCCCATCTCGACCAGGCCCTTGCCCTGCTCGAGCCGCAGCCCCGGCCGTCCGGCCTCCACCGCCACGTTGCCCCCGTTCAGCGTCATTGCCCCCGTTCAAACCGGTGCCACGACACCAAAACGGGGCAATGTTGACCCCAGGGCCGTGCAGGCAGTTTCCACAACACCCATTTGTCGAAAAGGTGTTGCCACAGGTGTTGTCCGAAATAGCGTGAGTGTTGTCCGTTGTGGCGAATCCCACCGACGCTTCGGTGCAGAACGAAAACTGTCAGAGGCGGTCCCTAGCCTGGCTTTCATGAATCAGCCGACCGGTCCGGCTACGGGACTTATCCCCGGCGCGGCTGGTTGCAAATAGTGTCAGTGGCGACGTTTAGGGTCAACGGTATGAGTATCGAAGCAGGAACCGGGACGGCGGTGGCGGATTTCGCTACCGTGGTGACCGGTCTGCTCGATCACCTCGACTACAACGATGTGACGTTGTTGACGGATCGGAAACAGTTGGATCTGGTCACTGACCTGCTCACGGTGCAGTCGCGGCTATCAGGTGTGCTGCACACCGTGCTCGGCCAGGTTGACCGGGCCGACGCGGCGATGACCGCCCACGGCCTCCCAACCGCCAGCTGGTTGGCAGCCGAGTTGCGCTACACCCGCGGCCAAGCCTCTGCCATGGTGCACCACGCGAAAGATCTGCACCGCTTCAGCCAACTCGCCGACGCGCTACGTGATGGGCGGGCGAACGATCGACAGGCCCAGGCAGTCACGCAGGTGCTGAAGAAGCTGCCTACCGATCTGGGTGTCGAAGCCGAAGCAAAAGCACAAGCGACGATGGTCGAGCATTGTGACCAGTTCGACAGCCACTATCTGGCCGGCCTGTCACGCCACCTACTGGAGGTAGTGGCCCCCGAAGTAGCGGAGGAAGCCGAGGCGAAACGGCAGGAACGTGAACTACGCGACGCCCAACAAGCCCGACATCTCAACTTTGCCGACGACGGCCATGGGTCCACGACCATAAAGGGCAACCTGCCCAGCGCGGACGCGGCCCTGATCAAGGAACAGATCGAGGCACTCGCGCAGCAGATGCATCGCACCGCCCTGGAACTCCGCGACCCGGGTGTGCCGCAACCATCGTGGCCGCAACGCCGGGCTGATGCGCTGGTCGAGTTGGCCCGCCGGATCGCGATCCATCGCGATGCCCCCAAGCATGGTGGTGACCGGCCGCACCTGACGATCCTGATCAACTACGACGACCTGCTCAACGATTGCCACGGTGCTGGTTTGGCTGACGGCACTCAGCTGACTGCCGGTCAGCTACGCCAGTACGCCTGTGACGCCGGCGTCCTGCCCGTGATCCTGGGTGGCCCCTCCGGTGTGCTGGACGTGGGCCGCGAACAACGCCTCGTCACCCCCGACATCCGTCACGCCCTGCACGTCCGGGACCGGGGTTGCGTGTTCCCCGGCTGTCACCGGCCGGCGGCTGATTGTGACGCCCACCACATCACCCCGTGGGCGCAGGGCGGGCCGACAGCGTTGTCGAATCTGTGTTTGTTGTGTAAACATCACCACAATCTGTTGGAACCCGACCGGAAACGAGCTCCCGAGTTGCAATGGGAGATCCGCATCTCGCCCGATGGGATAGCGGAACTGATCCCACCACGGTACGCGGACACACAACGACGACCACGACGTCACCAACGGTTCCGACCTCCCGAATAGACGCGGACAAGATGCGCGTGCGGCACATTCGTCACGGAATTCCCACGCATGTGAACGCGAATGTGAATTGGACGCTTCATGGTTGTCCGCCTATCGGCGGCTGTCCTACCCGGGGTGTCTCGTAATAGTCCGCCTATCGGCACCGTCCGCACCCCGGGGGGTACGTCATGGTCATGCCGACCAATCGGCGTCGGCCGCGTCCGGGAGCCTGTGCGCCGGGTGCCGTCTCGACAAGCGCGACCAACCGGAGGACGCGCGCATCCCGAGAGCCGGCAGCCGACGCAATGCCAAAGCAGACCGAGGCTGCACCCTTCCGGCAGGCACGAATGGGTCTCGACGAGCGCGACCAACCGGCGGACGCGCGCATCCCGAGAGCCGCGGCAGACGCAACGCCAAGCGGACTGGGCTGCACCCCCGCTGGGACTGGGCTGCACCCGTTATGCATATCGTCGCACCGCTCCTCAACGCCGGTCGCAATCAAGTGACAGACCTCCGGCCTCGCGCGGCAGCCTCTCGATTCGGTCAGACTGACCACCATGGGGCGCGCCGTGGTGTCAGCAAGCACAGGCACTCGTCTCCTTGCCAGTCACAATGGGCCGAAGCCGGGCACTACCAAGGCATGAGCACATCGACTCCCCCGTCCGAGGATGATTTCCGGCGGCTGTACGAACGCACCTCGTCGAGGGTGTATCGCTACGTGCGCCGGCATTGCTCCGAAGCAGACTGCGACGATGTGCTGGCCGAGGTCTATCTGGTCGCGTGGCGCCGCCACGCCGAACTTCCCGCCGACCCGATGCCCTGGTTGTTGGGCACCGCACGCAAGGTGCTGGCGCACCTATGGCGGTCACGGGACCGTCGGCAACGACTGGCCGCGGAGATACAGGGTGTGCAGGCGATGGCCGGCCCGGATTGCGGCTCCGAAGCCATTGAGCGAGCCGCACTACTGGCCGCACTTGCGGCGTTGAGCCCGGACGATCGCGAAGTGTTGCTGCTGGTCGGCTGGGACGGCCTCGACGCCGCCGGCGTGGCGGCGGTGTTCGGCATCTCTGCCACGGCGGCCCGAGCTCGGCTGAGCCGTGCGCGCCGTCGCCTGGCCCGCCACTGCGACCCGCCGGAAACCGTCACCCGCCCCACATTTCCCTTGCTGACGAAAGGCGTCTGACATGACTACCAAGCTTTCCCCGGAAGACCTGCTCGAGGCCGTCGGCTCGTTGAAGCCCACCGATGACGACGTCATCAATTCCTGGTACGTCGGACGCCGCGAACAGGTTCTGCAGCGCGTCCTGACCGGCAAGCCTGACGACATCGATGGCAGTCCCGCCCCGAGCATCACCCCTGTGGTGGTACCGAAGTGGCGGCACCCTCGGCGGATGATCCTCGCTGGCGTGCTTGCCGTCGCGATGGTGGGTGGCGGGGCTGCCTGGGCGTACTCCACGTTCGCCGCCTGGTACACCGCCGGCGCCTTGAACGGAGTCACCTGCATGACCGTCTGGGCGACGCCCGGCGACAAACAACAGGCGAGCAATCAGTACGGCGGACCGCCTCTGACCACAGACCCGGTCGCCGACTGCAACCGCTACGCCGATCTGACCGGCAAGTCCAGAATCGCTGACCCCGTCGCAGCGCGTTGGAACGATTGGCTGGTCGTCGGGCCCAGCGCAAGCATGCCGGCCGACGCCGTCCCGATCCCGGCGAGGCCTGACGAGGCGCGGAGCTTCGAACTGGAACGATCCCTCGACGACTATGTGGACGGTGGGTTGAGCCGATGCCTGGACGAGACCAGCGCACGCCAGTTCGCCCGCGCCGAACTGGACCGCCTCGGGCTGTCGGGTTGGACGGTGAGCACCCGCGAGCAGAAACCCCGCTCCGGCCCATGTGCTCTGCTGCTGGTACGCAGGCCTGGCGTGCTGGAGATCCGCACACACTTCAGCACCAATCCGGCGCCGATGTCGTCCGACCTCATCGCAGTGCTGCGCAGCCGCATCGCCGAGCAGTGCCTGTCCCTACCTGAGGCCGAATCGGTGGTCGATGAGGCGCTTGCGTCCAACCATCACTGGCCGACCTCGACCCAACTCGACCCCGGCTCGGCCTGCACACGGGTCGACGTGAACATCGGCGGCAGCATCCAGATATTCCTGTACGGCCCGGAGATCGCCCGACGGTGACACCTCACCCACGGGGTAGACAGCCTGACGCCACCCGCGCTCGCGTGCGGTGGCGTCGGGTACGCCTGGGCGGAGCCGCGTCCGTCGTCGCGCTCACCGCTCTGCTGGTCGGCTGCTCACCCGCTCAGCCGTCCGCTCAACCGGCGACACCGGGGACAACCGCGACAGCGGTTCCCGGCCCCAGTAACAGCACCGGCAACGACGTCCGCGACGGCAGGGAGTCACCCGCCGGACCCATCGGCGTGCTCTCCCAACTGCTCCACCGGCGGGACGAAAACCGGCGGCAGATCCATGACGCCGCCGAGCTGGTGATCGCCGACTGCATGAACGAGCGCGGATTCCGCTACACCCCGCGGCCCTATCCAGGCTCGCTGGGCGAGAACCCCGATTGGGTCGGCCTCAGCCCACAGCAGATCGATCAGTGGGTCCGCGCCTACCGGGGCAGAAGTATCCCGCCCACCACGCTGGCCGAACCCGACCGGATCAGCGACCCGACCATCCTGGTCGCGAAGGGGCCGGTGAGCACCGTCTACCTGCGGCGGGACGCGTGCCTCGCCGTCGGTCGCGCCGCGGTCTACGGCAACCTGGCCGGATGGCTCGTCGCCGAGCAGGTCGTCGATCACCTCGTCGAGAAGGCCATCGAGCAGGCGGGTGGTGACGAGCAGCGCCAGTTCGAACGGGAGGCTCGGATCGCCGCACAGCACCGCGGCGCCGTCGAACGGTTCTCTCAGCTTCAGGACCGGGCCACAGCGAGAGCCGGCAGGCTGCTCCGGCAACCCAAGTAGCGGTGGTTGGGTCGATCAGCGGTTCGCTAGGGTGAGCCATGGTTCCGGTGCTGTTGGTGATCGGCGGCCTGGTCGCGCTAATCGCCGGCGCAGAACTGGTCGTCCGTTATGGCTCGCTGCTCGCGCGCAGGCTGGGCATTCCACCGATGATCATCGGCCTCACCGTCGTCTCCATCGGCACCAGCGCACCCGAACTCGCCATCGGCACCTCGGCGCCCGAACTGGTCACCGCACTGGTCTCCACTGTGCGCGGCGATCGCGACATCGCCGTCGGCAACCTGATCGGCTCCAGCGTCTACAACCTCACCCTGATCCTCGGCGTGCCGGTGCTGGTCGCCAACGGCTCCGGCCCGATCGACACCTACCTGCTGCACATCGACCTGCCGATCATGGTGATCGTCTGCCTGATGTGCATCCCACTGTTCCTCACCGGCAGGCGGCTCTCCCGAGCGGAAGGCATCTGGATGGTGGCCGGCTACGTCGTCTACTTCAGCTACCTGCTAATCGCCCCGCACCTGACCGGACGCCGAGGCATAGGGTCGGGCCCCTATGCCGCCGCCGGTCGGAAAGCAGACAATCGAGGCATGACGTCCACCCGTGTGCTGCTCGTTGACGATCATCCGGTCGTCCGTGGCGGGCTGGTCGCGCTGCTGGACACGCTCCCCGGGATCAGCGTCGTCGGGCAGGTGGGTGATGGTGCGGCGGCGCTCCGCGAGGTCGCGCTGCTCAAACCCGATGTGGTGGTGATGGATCTGCGCATGCCCGGGATGGACGGCGTCGAGGCCGTCCGCCGGATCACGAACGGCTACCCGAACACGGCAATCCTGATCCTCACCATGTTCGATGAGGAGTCGCTGATCAGCGACGCCCTCGCGGCCGGCGCCCGCGGCTATCTGCTGAAGGGTGCCGACCAGGAGGAGATCGAGCGCGCTATCCGCACGGTCGCCGCGGGCGCCACCATCTTTAGCCCCGGCGTGGTCGAACGGATTCTGCATCGCTCGGCATCGGCACCGAGACCGTTGCCGCAGCTCACCGAGCGCGAGCGGGAGGTCACCGAACTGCTGGCCCGGGGCGTCTCGAACGCCGTGATCGCAGAACGGCTCGAGATCGCGCCGAAGACGGTCGGCAATCACATCTCGGCGATCTTCCTCAAACTCGGCGTCGCCTCCCGAGCCGAAGCGATCGTCCAGGCCCGCGAGGCCGGCCTCGGACTGGGTCGCTAGAGGGAAACGCTGATCAACGCAACCACCGCTGGTTGAGCTACGTCGAAACCCCGTCTGCGCCACGCCCGTCCAAGGTCTCGACAAGCTCGACCAACCAAAGTCGGCGCCTCCCAACCCGATCTTCACTGGTGGTTGCGTAGATGGCGCTCCCTTCAGCCCGCATTGACTCCGGCCGTCGCGGACGGCACCACCGCGGAATGGGAGACCGCTTCCGGCGGCAGGTCCCATTCGTCGTCCGGGGTGTGCAGCACGCGCCAGCCCAGCATGCCCATGCCGAGCGCCGTCGTCCCCCAGCCGAGGAAGTCGAGCCACGGCAGCCCCAGGATCGTGGCGACCATATGCACGACCTGGGACGCCGCGAGGGCCACCCCGAACGCCACCGGCAGCAGCCGGGCCCGGATCGCCAGGACGCCGAGCAGGACCACGCCCACGATGTGACCGACCACGAACACCAGCACCGGGACCGCCACCCCGGGCGCCCCGAACGCCGCGTCGGCCAGCTCCGTCGCCACGGCGGGCGGCAACCCGATCGCGAGACCGGCGTGCGCCGCCGTCCCGGGCGCGACCAGTGCGGTCATCCCCAGGTAGCCGGGGATCAGGAAGGCGGCCGTCCAAGCGGCCAGCACCGGACGGCGTCGCCGCGCCAGGTGCACCGCCGCGTAGGCGCCCGGCACCAGGGTGAACAGCACCAGCCAGCCGGCCACGCCGTACCAGAGCTGGGCGTCCGGGTTCCCGGCGATCGACTCGCCGAGGTAGGTGTCGTCCTGGCTGATCAGCCTCAGGACGGCGACGATCGCCGGACCGATCGGCATCAGGACCGCCCCCACCACCCGTCGGAACCGGCGAAGGTCCCGCGGCTGGTCGGCGCTCATGACCGGTTCCCGTCGGTTGCGGTAACAGACATGATTCGTTCCGTTCCGTCGAGGTGGCGCTCGTCCGCGCCACGGCTACGGCTACCCTGCGCCGACACGGCTGGCCGCGCCCGGGGCCTGAATCCCGGGCCGGCGGGAATCCCGCGGCGCCGTTCCTACGGCCCGGCACCCGCTCGGCTGGGGTCACGCCCCTACGCGCCGGCCGAAACGCGCGGCGACAATGAGTCCATGGAGGTGCTCGGCGCACGACCCGCGCCCGCCGCCCCGGCGCGCTGGACGATCGCCGGCTGCGTGCTGGCGGTCGTGCTGACCGCGGTCGCGGTGGGGTCGGCGATCGCCGTCGGCTGGAGCTGGGACGACTGGGTCGACAGCTACACGCTCACCAACGTGGCGATCGGTCTCGCCCTGGTCGGCTCCGGTGTTCCGATCGGCTGGTACCGCCCCCGGAATGCGGTCGGACCCGTCTTCGCCGTCGCCGGACTGTCCCACCTGATTTCGGCCGCCCTCGGTCCGACGCTCTGGCTCGGCCTGGCGCTGGACTGGCCGCCGGCACTCACCCGGCTGATCGCCGGCCTCTGCCTCGGAACCTGGAGTTTCGGCCTGCCGTCGCTGGCGATGCTCGCCCTGCTGCTCTTCCCGGACGGCCATCTCCCGGGCCGCTGGTGGCGACCGGTGGCCGGCTATCTCGTTGCGCTGGGCGTCCTCGGCCTGGTGCTCAGCCTGATCAATCCGTACGACGTGGTGGCCGGCGAGCCGGCGTCGCGTCCGCTGTTCGCGATCGAGGGCATTCCGATGGCGGTCATCGAGGCCGCCGTCGGCTGGCTGAGCCTGCCGGCGCTGCCGCTGGTCCTGGTGTCGCTGATCCTGCGCTATCGGCGGGGCGACGAGCAGGTTCGTCGCCAGTTGCTCTGGCTGCTGCTCGCGCTGGTTGCGATGCTGGCGATCAACCTGCCGCGCGCGCTGACCGGCGAGGGGCCGATCCTGGCCCTGCTCAGCGTCGTCCTGATCCCGCTCGCCATCGCGATCGCCATCGTGCGCTACCGGCTGCTCGACATCCGGTTCGTGCTGTCCCGCACCCTGCTCTACGGCGCGTTGATCACCCTGATCGCGGCCCTGTTCGCCGGACTCGCCGCGGGACTGGCGCTGATCTTGCCGCCGAACGTCGACCGGACCGCCACGCTGCTCGCCGCCGTCTGCGTCGCGATGGTAGTCATGCCGCTGCGGCAGCTGTTGCAGCGGGTCGCGTCCCGGGCATTGTTCGGCCGCCGCGACGACCCGGTGGCCGTCGCCACCAACGCGCGGTCGGCGGACGGCCTGGACGGACTGGTCGCCGAGGTGCGGCAGAGCATGCGGCTGCCGAGGTTGGCCCTGGTCACGTCAGAAGGGACCGTGGCGGAAGCCGGACCGGAGCCGGATGACCCGATCCACGCGGTGCTTCCGATCGGCACGGACGCCCGCTTCGTGGTGACCCTGCGTGCCGGTGAGCGCCGGCTGCACGAGGCCGATCGCAAGGTACTCGGCCTGGTCGGCGGCGCGGTCGGCGCCGTACTTCGTGAGCGGCGGCTGATGGCCGAGGTGCGCCAGGCCCGGACGCAAGCCGCGGAGGCGCGGGAACGGGAGCGGCAGCGGCTGCATCGGGAACTGCACGACGGGCTCGGCCCCACGCTGACCGGGGCGGCGATGTACATCGACGCTGCGACGAATCTGGTCGAGACCGATCCCGGACGGGCTCGCGAGATCCTGCGGTCCGCCCGCGGCGACGTCGCGACGGCGCTGGACGACGTGCGCCGAGTGGTCTACGGCCTGCGTCCGCTTGCGCTGGACGAGAAGGGCCTGGTCGCGGCGCTGACCGAACTGTGCCGGGACGGCGCGCCGGAGGTCACCGTGCAGGCCGACGCGCTGCCGCCGCTCAGCCCGGCCGTCGAACTGGCCGCGTACCGGATCGCCGCCGAGGGGATCACGAACGCCCGCCGTCATGCCGCGGCCGGCCGGGTCCGCGTCCGCCTCGCTCCGGCCGGACACGAGCTGGCGATCACGGTCGACGACGACGGACGGGCGTCGAGCGGCCATCGGCCGGGCGCCGGACTCAGTTTCGTGGCCGAGCGGGCCGAGGAGCTCGGCGGCTGGGCGTCCGCCGGGCCACGGCAGGGCGGCGGTTGGCGGCTGGACGCCCGGCTGCCGGTCCAGTAGAGCGTTCACTGATCGGTGGTCGAGCCTGCCGAAGAGGCCTCGGACGCCATGACGCCGCCAGGTCTCGACAAGCCCAGCGAGGATTCGCGGCCCGTCAACGCTCCGACTGGCTCTGCGGGCGTTCCTCGGCGAGTTCCGTCACCTGCCCGGCGACCTCGGACGCCGCGGCGCCACGTCCGACCGCGACGCCGGCCAGGAAGGCACTGAGCGGGGCTCCGGGCCGGGACTGCCCGTGCGCCACCGAAGAGACCATGGCGAGCAGTTCCGCCTCGTGGTCGAGGACCACCGCCGGGTCGAGGCCGAGTTCCGTGGCGACCCGGGTCAGCCACTGCCGCATCCGGTTCATCCGGACCGGATCATCCCTGTGCATGGGTCCATCCTCCCCCGCCGTTGCCACCGCGCGGAATGGGGACGGCCGCACTAACGTGGTGGCATGCCAGCGTTGCCGTCCGACTCACCGCACTACCCGACCGCGCACTCCGTCGAGGATTTCCGGCGCAACCTGGCGGCGGTGCGCGCCAAGGTGGACGCGGCGGCCGAGCGGGCCGGGCGGTCACCGGCCGAAGTGCGGCTGCTGCCGGTCAGCAAGACAGTACCGGAGGACCGGATTCGCAACGCCATCGCCGCCGGAATGCACCAACTCGGCGAGAACAAGGTGCAGGAAGCCAAGCGCAAGCACGCCAACCTGATCGACGAAGACGTGGCCTGGTCGGTGATCGGACACCTGCAGACCAACAAGGCCCGCGATGTCGCCGCCTTCGCCGCCGAGTTCCAGGCCCTGGACAGCCTCCGGGTCGCCGAGGCGCTCGACCGTCGGCTGCAGGCCGCCGGCCGTTCGCTGGACGTCTTCGTTCAGGTGAACACCTCCGCCGAGGAGTCCAAGTACGGGTTGCCGCCCGAGGAGGTGCCGGCTTTCCTGCGCCAACTGCCCCACTACGCCAGCCTGAAGGTGCACGGCCTGATGACCCTCGCACTGTTCACCTCCGACATGGAACGGGTGCGGGCCTGTTTCGTCCGGCTGCGCGACCTGCGCGACCGGGCCCGGGACGCCGACCCGGCGCTGATCGGCTCCGGCGAATTGTCGATGGGCATGTCCGGCGACTACGAGGTCGCCATCGAGGAGGGTGCGACCTGCGTCCGGGTCGGGCAGGCGATCTTCGGTGCCCGCGTCCTGCACGAGGATCATTACTGGCCCTCGGGCGCTCCCGGTCCCGGCGCTCGCTGACCACAGGTCACCACTGCCCGCCGACGCGCAGCCAGAGGCACGCAGATCAACCAGGCCACCGCTAGTTGATCTCGTCAAGACCGCGGGTCAACGTCATCGATCAACTGGACGGGGCCGGCCACACCTGAGTAACGCCGCCACGAGTGACACAGCCCAGCCAGCGCCCGGAACCGTTGGCCGAGCCCTGTCGAGACCCCATCGCAGACGACCCACGAATCGGCGTCCCGGTGCTGCTCCACCCACCTGGGCGGCGGTAAGCAATTTCGCCACCTTTGCCCGAATCTTCTTGACCTGTCAGATGCCCGGGGAGTAGCACTCCACTAGGAGAAGCGCTGATTGTCGTTGGTGGTTGCGTTGATCGGCGTTTCCCGAGCCGCACGCAGCGTGGGGCGACGACGGGAAGGGACAACAATGCGCGGAGTCACTGTGGGGAGAACGGCGGTGGCGCTCGCCGCCGTGGCCGGTCTGACGTTGAGCGGAGGACAGGTCGCCCAGGCACACGGGTATGGACACGGCCACGGAAAGGGCCGCGCACTCGTGTGCACCGGAGGTGAGATCGGCTCCGGCACCTATTCCAGCATCACGGTGACCGGCAACTGCTCGGTCGCGAAGGACGCTGTCGTCACGGTGAAGGGCGACATCACGGTACGAAAGGGAGCGGCCCTCGACGCACAGAGTTCGCCGTCCACCATCACGGTCGGCGGCAGCGTCACCTCAGGTCGCGACGCAATGCTCGGCTTGGGCTGCCAGCCGCCTGCCGTGACGGGCAACTCGGCGCACTCATGCGTTGACGCCGAAGGAAACCCGATCGAAGACCCCAGCGTCTTCTCCACGATCACCGTGAATGGGAACGTCAACGCCTTCGGGACGGCGGTTGTTCTGATCAACGGGGTGACGATCGGCGGGAACCTGACCGTCGTCGGCGGCGGGTCGCCCGAGATCCCCTGGTCGGTGAAGAACAACACCGTCGGGCGCAGCATCTGGGTCAGCCACGTCAGCACGAACTGGCTGGGTGTCATGTTCAACAAGGTCGGCAAGAATGTGACGCTGCTGAACATCAAGATCCTGGAGAACCATCCGGACGCCGCCGGAGTCGTCTTCGTCGTGCAGAACAACATCAAGCGCAACCTCTTCTGCAAGGGGCTGCCGGGTGTGTCCGGCGGCTTCGTGCCGGGCGCGGTCAACACCGTGGGTGGCAAGGCCCTGGGCCAGTGCAAGGATCTCGCCGGCTGAGCCGATCCGATCGGTGCTGGGCCCTGGTGGGGGTGGCGTTGCACCCACTCCAGCACCAGGGCCCACCACCGCACCCGTCCTTTCGCCGAATTACGGCACGAAAAAGGCACCATAAATCGCCGGAAATCGGACCAGGAAACGGCATTGCCGAATGCACAACCGGGTATTTTCTGAATGACGCAACTCATGCGTGTACCCGATCAGGAGGCAATGGTGCAGGTCGGCTCGGATCGTGCCCGGCGGACGCTGGCCTACCTGCGCCACCAGATCTCGTCCGGGGAGTGGCCGATCAACTCCAGGATCCCTACCGAGACCGAGCTGATGCAGCTGATCGGCGTCGGGAAGACGACGGTGCGCGAGGCCGTCCGGGCCCTGGCCAGCGTCGGCATGCTCGAGCCGCTGCCGGGCATCGGCACCTTCGTCCGGTCCCGGATGCCGGTGAGTTCGGTGCTCACCGACTACCTGTCGGAGTTCAGCGCGGCCGATCTGCTCGGCTACCGGCGGGCGCTCGAGCTGGAGGCAGCGCAGCAGGCCGCCCGGCAGCGCACCGACGAGCAGGTCGCCGCCATGCGGCAGGCGCTCGACCGGCCGGAGGTCCACCCCGATCGGCCGTTCGGGGGGCGACGCACCAAGGCGCCCGGACAGTTCCACTTCCTGGTGATGGAGGCCAGCGGCAACTCGTTGATGGTCGGCGTCTACGCCGGGGTGATGCAGGCCCTACGGGAGGCGATCGGAGCGGGGACGGTCGTCAAGGGAGCCGACCGGGAATCCTTACGGCACGACCATCGCGAACTGCTGGCCGCGATCGAGGCCGGCGACGTCGCCCGCGCAGCACACGTGATGGCGCAGCACGTCGAGAACGATCTGCTGCCGGCCTGAGCGTCGGTTTCGACAGGCTCAACCAGCGAGCGGGGGAAGTACGGCGCGCAGGCCGTCGGCGATGCCGCCCCGCCAGCAGGCGTAGTCGTGACCGCCGTTGAACTCGGTGTAGTGGTGCCGGACGCCGGCGTCGCCGAGCCGGCGATGCAGCTGCCGGTTGGGTTCCAGCAGCACCCATTCCTGGCCTCCGACCTCCAGGTAGCCGCGGGAGGTGGCCGGCATCGCCGCGGCCCGGTCGGACAGCCCGTCCTGCCACAGTGACGCCGATTGCGCGAGGAAGGCGCCGACGGCGTCCGGACGTTCGGCGGCGGTGAGCAGCGCCACCGCGCCGCCCAGGCTCTGCCCGGCAACCACCCGGTCGGCGGCGTCCCGGGCGGCCTCGTGATCGGCCACGGCCCAGGGCAGCAGCACATCGGCGATCCAGTCCGGCATCCCTCCGGAGCCGTTGAGCTCGGCCCACCGCTGGGTCCGTTCCCCGCCGGGCACCAGCAGTACCAGCGGGGCACGGATCAGCCCGTCGGCGATCAGGTTGTCGACGATCGCCGGCAGGCTCAGCTGGCTGAGCCACATCTCGCCGTCCAAGGCCACCAGCACCGGCCCGCCAGCAGTGAACTCGGCCGACCGGTAGACCGCGGGCCGGCGTCCGCCCAGCTCATGGTGGGTGAGCACGCCGCGCAGCGGCCCCCGCGGCGCCAGCCAGGCCTGGACGGGGGCGTCCGGCAGTTCGGCCACCGAGACCGGGTTGCCCACCCGGTTGCGCATCGCGTGCGGGTTGAACGGGTCGGGCAGCCCCCGGTCGAGCGCCGCCCGCAACGACACCTGTTCGGCCAGGTCGCGCCACGGCGCCGGCTGGCCGGGCTGCTTCGGCACCACCGCGTAGGACGCCCGCCAGTCCCCCGGCATCCGGTAGGCCAGGTGCCACAGGTCGGTGCCGGGCAGCCGTTCCATCAGGCTGCGGTCCAGGTCACGTTCGTCGGTGAGCCGGTTGACGAAGAGCAGCACCTCGTCGGCACCGGCGTCCCGCCAGAAGAAGCTGACCGTCCACTCGTCGCCGTCCGGCTCGATGACCGGCGACCGGAGTCCGGCCCAGAACGCGGCCAGCGCGTCGGCGGACTCCCGCTCGGTCGCGGCGTCCGCCAGTTCGGCGGCCAGCCGGGCGACCACCGGGGAGGCGACCCGGGGGGACGGTGCCGGACGGCGCACCTTGGGTGGGGTGCGGCGGGGGCCGGCTCCCGAACCGGTCGGCGCCGAGTCGGGGGACGACGGGTTGGTCGACGACAGGTCGGTCGGGACGGGTTCGGTCGACGCCGGGTCGGCCGTGAGGTGCGCGCTCATTCGTCACCTGCCGGAATCACCAGGGGCCGTCCGGTCTCCGGGTCGGTCAGCACCCGGCAGGGCAGTCCGTAGACGTCCTCGATCAGTTGCGCGGTGACGATCTCGGACGGCTCACCCTGCGCCACGATCCGGCCGTCCTTCATCACCAGCAGCTGGGTGGCGTAGCGGAACGCCAGATGCAGATCGTGCAGCACCACCACCACGGTGTAGCCGTCGCGCTGCAGGCTGCGGGTGAGCCGCAGCACCTCCACCTGGTGCGCGACGTCGAGGTAGGTGGTCGGCTCGTCCAGCAGCAGGATCGGGGTCTGCTGGGCCAGCGCCATCGCGATCCAGACCCGCTGCCGCTGGCCGCCCGAGAGTTGGCTGACCTGCCGCTCGGCCAGGTCGGTGACCCCGGCCCGGCTCATCGCCTCGTCCACCGCGGCGGCGTCGGTGTCGCTCCACTGCCGGAAGATGCCCTGGTGCGGGTAGCGTCCGCGGGCCACCAGGTCGGTCACGGTGATGCCGTCCGGGGCGACCGGCGACTGGGGCAGCAGGCCGAGCCGGCGGGCCACCTGCCGAGTCGGGTAATGGCCGATCGGCTTGCCGTCCAGCTCGACGGTGCCGGCGCGGGCCGGCACCATCCGGGCCAGGGCCCGCAGCAGCGTCGACTTGCCGCACCCGTTGGGGCCGACGATGACGGTCAGCTCGCCGGCCGGCAGGTCAACGTCCAGCCCGTCGATGACCAGGCGTTCGCCGTAGCCGACGCCGAGATTGCGGGCGCGCAGCGGCGCCACGGCGGTGACCGGCTCGACCATGCTCACGGAGGTCATCGTGCTCCCTTTCGCCATTGGCTGGCCAACAGCCAGATCAGATACCCGCCGCCCAGCACGCCGGTGACCACCCCGACAGCCAGCTGGGTGGGGGCGAACAGTCGCTGCGCCACGATGTCGGACGCCAGCACCAGCACCCCGCCGACCAGGGCGGCGGCGCCGAACCCGACGCCCGAGGTGCGGGTCAGCCGGCGGGCGATCTGCGGCGCGGCCAGCGCGATGAAGCCGATCGGCCCGGCGGTCGCGGTCGCGACGGCGACCAGGGCGACCCCGACCACCACCAGCAGCGTCCGGCTCCACTCGACTCGGACGCCGAGCGCCGCCGCCAGGTCGTCGCCCAGCACCAACGCCCCCAGCGGGCGGGCCAGCAGCCCGGCGGCCGGCAGCAGCACCAGCAGGGCGGCTCCAACCAGCAGCACCCGGGGCCAGGTGGTGGCGTTGAACGACCCGGCCAGCCACTGGGCAGCGGTCTGCGCCGAACCCAGCGAGGCCCGTACCAGCAGCAGGTTGTTGACCCCCTGCAGGACGGCGGCGATGCCGATCCCGACCAGCACCAGGCGTCCGCCGGTCAACCCGCGCCGCCAGGCCAGCAGGTACACCACCGCGGCGGTGACGGCGCCGCCGGCCAGTGCGCCGAGAGCCGTCTCGGCCGGTCCGCCACCGATCACGATGATCGCGATCAGGGCGCCGGTCGCCGACCCGGTGGTGAAGCCGATCACGTCCGGGCTGCCCAGCGGGTTGTCCGACATGGCTTGGAAGATGGCCCCCGACACGGCCAGCGCCGCGCCCACCAGGATCGCGGCCAGCACCCGGGGTGCCCGCTGGCTGCGGACGAAGTATTGCGCCAGCGGATCGCCGCCGACACCGAACAGTGCCCGGACCGCCTGGCCCAGGTTGAGCGGATAGTCGCCGATCAGCAGCCCGGCACCGGCCAGCACCAGCAACGCGGCGACCGCGGCCAGCACGACCGTGATGGTGCGGCGCTCCAGCAACACGGTGGCTGATCCCAGCCGTAGCCGTCGATAACCGGGACGCCGGTGCGGGGCGACCGCGGGTGCGCTCACCGCCTCGCTCATCACAGGGCCTCGATCCGGGGCCGTCGGACGATCATCACGAACGCCGGGCCACCGAGAATCGCGGCCACCACCCCGACCGGGATCTCGCCGGGGAACACCACCACGCGGGCCACCACGTCCGCGGCCAGCAGCAGCACCGGGGCGGCCAGCGCCGTCCCGGGCAGCACCAGCCGCTGGTCGGGGCCGAAAGCAGCCCGGGCCAGGTACGGCACCCCGAGGCCGATGAACATGATCGGCCCGGCAGCCGCCGTCGCGGCGCCGGCCAGCACCGTCACCGCGACCACGGCCAGGCCGCGGATCAGCCCGACCCGGACGCCGAGCGCACGCCCGGCGTCCTCACCGAGGGCGAGCGCGTTCAGCGCGGGCGCCAGGCAACAGGCCAGCACCAGTCCGACCGCAATGAAGCCGCCCGTGGTGAACAGCACCGAATAGCCACGGCCCTCCACCGAGCCGGCGGCCCAGAACCGGAACTCGTTGAACGCGTTCGCGTTGGCCAGGATCACCATCTGCACCAGGGACGCCACCGCCATGCTGATCGCCACGCCGGCCAGCGCCAGCCGCACCGGTGAGGGTGAGGCCTGTCCGGCCATACCCAGCAGGTAGACCCCGATGGCGGCGACGGCGGCCCCCGCGAACGCGAACCACAGGTAGAAGCCGATTCCGCTGATACCGGTCAGCGCGACCGCCAGCACCACGGCCAGCGAGGCACCGGCGTTGATCCCGAGGATGCCGGGATCGGCCAGCGGGTTGCGGGTCAGCGACTGCATCAGCGCGCCGGCGACACCCAAGGCGGCACCGACCACCACCAGCACCAGGGTGCGCGGCAGTCGCTGTTCGAGAATGACGATCGACTCGAAGCTGCCGTCCGGCGCCCACAGCAACTGCCAGACCCGGGCCGGCGGGATCGGGTTCGACCCGACCGCGAGCGAGGCCATCATGCCGAGGCAGAGCAGCACCGCCGCGGCGGCGAAAGGCAGACCGCTCCGGGCGGCGACAACCGGTGTCGCCGGCCGCGCCCGGAGCTGGGTGGTTGTGCTCACCGAACCTCAGTCGGACGCGGCGGGGCGCCGGCGACGCAGCAACACGACAGCCACGCCGACACCGACGATCAGCACGGCGCCGCCCAGTGCCCAGACGCCGATCCCCGGTCCCGCCTCCGCGGCCACGGCCGGTGCGGGGGTGGCCGGCGCTGGCGCCGGGGTCGGGGCAGCCGAGGCGGCGAGCGCCGCGGTCGTCCAGCCGAGCAGCTCGCCGTCGGCGTCCAGCACGGCGAGCCGGTGCTCACCGGCGGGCAGCCCGGCGGTGGCGACCGTGACGGTACCGTCGGCGCCGACCAGTTGCCAGCCGAGCGGGGTCGGCTCGGAGTAGGCGTAGACGAACGCCCATTCGCCCGCGTAGTCGGTACCGACGCTGAGCACCGCCGCGTCGCCGTTCACCGCCGCGGTCACCGTGCCCGCCTTGTCAGGCGCCAGCGCGTCGGCCGCCGGTGCGCTGGGCACCTTCTGCGGCTGCTTCGCGTTGCTGCCTGTCCCCGGCTTGGCCACCGTGCCCGACGATGTGGTGGTGCCGGTCTTCGTCGTCCCCGTCTTGCCGGTGGTCGTCGTATTCGTGGTGCTGCCGGAACCTCCGTTGCCCGGCTTGGACGACGAGCCGGCGGTCACCACGAAGGACGGGCTGCGGTGGGTGAAGCCCTTGGTGCCCTTGCCCGGATTCTTGGGGTCGATGTAGGCCGAAGCCAGGAACCGCAGGGTGTGGCTGCCCTTCTTCAGGTTGGCGGGCAGCCGGAACGACCCGTTCACCACTCCCGAGCTGGGGATCTTCTGGGTGTGGTAGACGCAGGCTCCGTGCGAGGTGTTGCTGCACGCCCGGCCGTCGTCGATCTTGATGTAGAGCGTCTCGCCCTTCGGGAAACCCCGGACGGTGAACCGGATCACCCCGCCGGCCGGAATGCTGCCCGGCGAGACGCTGGAACTCGTGCCGGGTGTGTTGGGACCCGGCCCGCCCGGCGGAATCGCCTCGGCGACCTGCTGGTTCGCCACGCTCACCAGCGCAAGCCCGAGCAGCAGCGCCACCAGCAACCGGACGCCCTCGCCCGCAATGCTCCCGATGCGTGTCATCACGCCACTCCCTTCGGCTTGGCCAGCCGGCGAAGCCCGACCAGTCCCGCTGCGAGGACGGCGACCGCCGCCCCGATCAACACCGGCTCCATCGATCCGGAGCCAGGCTGGGTCAGCGCCGCCGCAGCCGGATCACCCGGCGCTGCCGGGGCCTGAGGGCTGCCCGTCCCGGGCGCGGTGACCGTTGTCACTTTGCCCTTGGTGGCCTCCACCCAGCCGACGATGCCGCCCTCGGCGTTCACCGCCACCACCCGGTGCCGACCGTCTGCCAGCCCCTTCAGGTTCGACCGTGAACGCCTTGGCGTCAGTCAGCTGCACCCAGCCGGCCTTGGCCACGCTGGCGCCGCTGTACAGGTAGACGTACACCCACTGGCCGGCGGCACCCTTGGGCAGCGTGACGGTGAGTTTGGTGCCGTTGACCTTCGCGGTCGCGTCGCCGTTGCTCAGGCCGGTGAGCTGGCTGGCCCGCTCCACCGGCGTCTTGGGCACGCTGGTCGGCGCCGACGAATCGTCGGCCGCGGTCGTGGTGGTCCGCACGATCGTCCGGATCGTGTTCGTCGTGTCGGACGGCGTCTCGTTGGCCTTCTCGGCCGCCACTGTGATCGACGTCCAGCCGAGCAGCGTGCCGACCTCGCCCTCGTTGCCGGACTGCACCGACAGCTTGCTGGTCCCGCTGGGCAGGGTCACCCCGGTCAGGCTCGCCTTGACCAGGCCACCGGCGTCCGCACGGAACCAGGCCGCTCCCCAGGGGCTGGTCGGGGAGCCGCCGGCATAGGTGTTGAGGTAGATCCAGTCACCGGATTTGGCGCCGGGAACGGTCACGGTCAGCGTCTTCGCCGTCCGGCTCGCACCGACCCCGTTGCGGGTGGCCGAGGTGAGGTCCTCGGTGGCCTCCACCGGGTCCGGCGGGCCATTGGGCCGGTAGCTGCCGACCACAAACTCGTCCGACTTGACGGTGCGCGTCTTGTCGCCGTCCTTCAGCGATCCGGTCAGGAAGCGGAGGGAGTGGGCACCCTCCTTGAAGGCCGGGCTGGAGCCGAGGGCACCCGTGGTGGTGCCGTCCGGGAGCGGCAGCTGAATGTCGAAGGTGCCGTCGGCGGCCTTGGCCTGGACGATGGCCCAGATGGTCCGATTGCTGTGCACGGCGTCGTTGAGCCGGCTGGTGGCACCGTCGTCGATCTTGATCGCGACGGTTGACCCGCCCCGCTTCGCGCCCGGATGGCAGAACCCGGCGCCGGTGACGTGCAGGGCACCGCCCAGGCTGGCGCGCTTGTCGACGGTGACGACGGGGTCAGCTGAGGTCGGCCTGCAGGTCACGTCGTCGTCCGGAACCTCGACATAGGGCACCCCGCCCACGACCAGCGGGTTGGTCGCGACGCTGCGTGAGGTGTCCTTGGCGTCGAATTCGCCGCTCTGGAACTGCACGGTCAGCAGCTGGCCGGCCGTCATGCCCTGTGGGGCGTCGATCTCGATCTCGAAATTGCCGCTGGCCGGAATGGCGACCACGTTCGGATGATTCGCCTTATTGGACGGGGCGAGCAGCTTCCAAATGGTGGCGTCCGGGGCGCCGTTGGGGGCCACGATGCCGTTGCCGGTCCGGGCATATTGGCCGCCGGTGCGGTTCAGCTTGAGCGCCACCGTCGAGGCCCCGGTGCCGGCCTGGTTCGTCCAGCCGGTGCCCTTGATCGTGATCGTCGACCCGGACGCCGTGGCCACGTCACGCTGCACCCAGGCGGTCGCCCCGCCCGCGGAGACCGTCTCGTGCGCCCAGCTCGGCGGCTGCGTACCGGGGTCGCCCGGATCGCCGCCGACGACGGTGAAGCCGGTCGACAGCGAACGGGTCTGATCGCCGGTCCGCAACGATCCGGTCAGGAACCGGAGCGTGCGCGCCCCCGCGGTGAGCGCCGGGGTCGAGCCGTTGGTGCCCGCGTCGGTGCCGTCCGGCAGCTGCAGCTGGACGTCGAAGGTGCCGTCCGCGCCCGCCGGGACGATCGCCCAGATGGTCCGGTTGGCGTGCACCGAAGAGTCAAGCCGGGAGAAGGCGCCGTCATCGATCTTGATCCCGACCACCGAGCCGCCTCCGGCCGGATGGCAGAAGCCCGATCCGGTGACCCGGAGCACGCCGCCGAGTCCGACACTCGCCGGGGAGACGCCCACCGTGGCCGGGCCGGCGACGCACTTCGGGGGCGCAGGTTCGGTCGGCTCGGTCGTCGGCGCGGGGGTGGTGGGTTCGGGGTCCGGGGCGGGCGTAGTGGGTGCCGGGGTGGTCGGCGTCACGGTCGGCGCAGGTTGCGTCGGTTCCGGGTCCGGTGCTGCCGCGGTGACGGTCGTGGTGCCGGAGCCCGAGCGGATGACGTCGCCGTCGAGCATCGAACCGGTCAGCAGGTTGATCGTGTGGGTCTGGCCCGCGGACCAGTTGGCGTTGCTGTTGGCCGCCGTCGGGTAGGGCAGCCGCAGCGTCCACTCGCCCTCGGCGTCGGCCTGGACGACGGCGTAGATGGTCTTATTGGTCTGCTCGACGTCGGTGATCGGATGCCGGATCACCCTGGTGGTGGTCACCTCGCCGCGGTCCAGCTTGACCGCGATCACCGAGCCGGCGTCGCCGGCGGTGGTGCGCCAGCCGGCGCCGCTGATCACCAGGTCCTGGCCCAGTGTCCATTGCGCCGGCACCCAGTACTCGGCACCGTCCGGCGTGGTGGAGCGGACGCCCTCACGGGCCGCGACCGCGTTCGGCGCGACCGCCGTCGCGCGGGTCGGTGCGGCGCTCGGCGAGCGGGACGGGGCCGCCGACTTCGACGGTGCCGGCGCGGAGGTGGCCGGCGCGGAGCTGGCGCTGGCTCGGCTTCGCCGACTCCTTGGGTTCGGCCGATTGCTTGGGCTGGGCCGTCTCGGTGGGCTTCGCGGACGGCTTCTGCTCCGCTTCGTCCTCGGGCGCTTCGTCCTTGGGCGACGCCGAAGCCTCGGCCGACGGCGCGGGGTCGGGCGTCTCTTCAGCCGCCGCCCCTGGCGCGACCACCGACTGCCCCAGACCGAGCAGCAGCAGGGCCATCGAGCCCGCCAGCCAACTCCGCGTCCGGGCACCCTTCGAGGGCGTGTCCATCAGACTCCTCCTGCTCATCCGAGCGCGTTGCGTACGTCGTTGACCAGGCGGTTCATCAGCAGCGGGCCTCCGGTAGAGGTCCACGCCGAGCCGTCGACGAGAATGACGTGATCGTTCCGGTAGGCGTTGAGCTTGGTGAAGCCCGGAACCTGTTCGGCGGCCTTGAGCGCCTTCCGGGCGCCCTCCAGGTCGGCTGTGCCGCCGGCGTTGGGATTGTTCACGCTGGAACCGCCCAGCGTGCCGAAGAAGATGTAGTCGGCGTCGATGCGCTGCAGATTCTCCAGCGACACGGGCTCGGAGTGACCGCGTCCGAACATGTCCTGGGTGGGCGGACGCCGCAGCCCCAGGTTGACCAGCGCCTGGCCGGGCGGCAGTTCCTTCAGGATCAGCGCGGGGGCGGTGCCCTGCCACCGGACGATCGAGAACGTCTGGTCGCGCACCCCGCGCAGCGATCCGGTGGTGCCGGCCACCTTCGCCTCGTAGTCGGAGATCACCTTCTCGCCCTGCTCGACCAGGCCCAGCGCGGCGGCGACCTGCCGGAAGTTGGTCCGCCACTCACCGCCGGCGTAGCCGGTGTAGACCACCGGTGCGATCTGCCGGAGCGCCTCGACCACGTCGGGGTTGTTGTTGACGCTGGTGCCGTTGACCAGGATCAGGTCGGGCTTGGCCGCGCCGATGGCCTCGAAGTTGGGCTGGCCGATGCCGCCCAGCAGGGGCACCGACCCGGCCTTGTCGGCCAGGTAGTTGGGGACGCTGGACTGGCCGCGTCCGGACACCGTGCCGATGGGGGTGACGCCCAACGCCAGGACGCCGTCCAGGGTAGGTTCGCTGAGCGGCACCACCCGCTGCGGCCGGTCGGGCACCTGCACCTCGGCACCGGTGACGTCGGTCACGGTGCGGGTCTGGGCCGCCGAAGCCGCCGGTTCGGGTGCGGCCGAGCAACCGGCGGCGCCGAGAGCGAGAACGGTCAGCACGCACGCCACACGGATCAGGCGGACGGCGGTGGTGCCGAGCGTCATGAGGGAACACATCCTGGGTCAGGGGAATTCTTCAGCTGTTAGCAAGGTAAGGCTTACCTAAGGCTAAGGCCAATTTCATCTCTTCCTACCGCCCCTCGGGGGCTGAGACGCACCCGCGGACGGTGTTGCCGGTACCTGGTTAGCCTGCACACCATGAACCCGACTTCGACCGCTGCCGTCGCCACCGCACGCCCAGAGCGCTACGCCAGGCAACTGGTCGCCCACATGGGGCGGAAGGTGCCCGCGACCTGGGAGGACGCCACCGGAACCGGCAGCGTGTCGTTCCCGACCGCCGAACTCGCGCTCCGCCGGGGCAGCAACGCACTGCTGCTCGACCTGCACGCCGAGCCCACCGAGCTGGACCGCTGGGAGGACGTGGTGGGCCGCCACCTGGTCCGCTTCGGCACCCGCGACGAGCTGGTGGTGTCCTGGCGCCGCGCCGACGGCAACGCCGGGACCACGCAGCGCCGCGACGACTGAACGTCTGGACGGACTGAGCGGTACGTCCTGTGGCACCATCGGTCGATGCCGCGGGATCTGAATGCGTTGCCGAAGGCACATCTGCATTTGCACTTCACCGGCTCGATGAGCATCGCCACCCTGCGGCGGCTCGCCGACCGGGCCGGCATCGCTCTGCATGACTCCCTGGTCGACACCGAGGGCCTGCTGGTGCCGCCCGATCAGCGCGGCTGGTTCCGCTTCCAACGGCTCTACGACATGGCCCGGCAGTCGGTGTGCAGCGAGGAGGCGCTCCGGCTGGTGGTCGCCCAGGCGGCCCGGGACGACGCCGCGGAGGGCTCTCGCCGGCTGGAACTCCAGGTCGACCCGTCCAGCTACGCGCCGTATGTGGGCGGCATGCCCGCGGCCCTGGAGATCATCCTGGACGAGGCCCGCCGGGCCGGCGCCGAGACCGGCATCCAGGTGGCGATCATCGTGGCGGCGAGCCGGATGCGGCACCCGCTGGACGCCCGCACCATCGCCCGGCTGGCCGCCCGCCATGCCGGCGAGAACGGGGTGGTCGCCTTCGGCCTGAGCAACAACGAGCGGTCCGGACTGACGTCGGACTGGGAAGGCGCCTTCCGGATCGCGCGCGCCGCCGGCCTGCCCGGCGTGCCGCACGGCGGGGAACTGCTCGGCCCAGGCCACCTGCGCCAGGTGGTGGAGCATCTGCGGCCCACCCGGATCGGCCACGGTGTGCGCAGCGCCGAGGAACCGGCCCTGCTGGACGAACTGGTGGCGTCCGGCATCGCCCTGGAGGTCTGCCCCTCCTCGAATGTGCATCTGGGCGTCTACGACGACATCACCCAGGTTCCGCTGCGCCGCCTGGTGGACGCCGGGGCGACCGTTGCGCTGGGTGCCGACGATCCCTTGCTGTTCCTGGACCGGCTCACCGATCAGTACCGGATGGCCCGCGACCGGCTCGGCTTCACCGATGCCGAGCTGGCCGAACTGGCCCGGGCCAGCATCCGGGCCAGCCTGGCCGGCGACACCGACAAAGCACGCTGGCTGGCCGAGGTGGACGACTGGCTGGCCACCCCGCCCCCGGACGGCGCGGTCGGCTCGGCATAGGGCCGGGGCATGTCGTCCGACCGGAGCCGGCTGGAGGCCCTGGCCGAGGCCACCATCGACGCGCTGAGCCTGATGCTGACGCTGGAGTCCCAGCCCGGCCGGCACGCTGCGGTGGGCCCACCAGAATCTGCGCCGAGGTGGTGCCCTGCTGACCTTTCCGGCGGGAACCATCGAGCCGGACCCCATGGCGGCCGGCGGCCGGCGGCGTCCAGATGTCGATCCCACCGCCGAACTGGTCGCCCGGATGCGGGCGCTGTTCGGTCAGCTGTCGAGATAGGTCAGTAACAATCGTGGGACGTCAGGAAAACCACCTGACAGGTCCGGAATCGTGAACCAAACTTTGAGACATGTCCCCCGATGTCACTGCCGCGGTCAATCTGCGTCTCGCCCTGATCGGTCTGTCCGTTCCGCTCCAGGCGGAGGAAGCGACCAGCGCTCACCTGGTCGCACCCATCCTGGCTCGGCAGCGTGAGCTCAGCAGGCGGCTGTCCGACCGGCTGTGCGCCGCCGACCAGCGCATCCAGGGCTTCCTGGACGACTACTTGGCCGAGGTGTTTTCGGACGCTGCCGACGGCCCGCACCTGCCCCGGCGCACCCTGGTGCTGGACGAGCCCGGTCTGGCCCGCGCACTGTCGCTGCCGGTCCGCGGGGACTCCTTCACCTCGCCGCTGCTGTCCAGCTACCGGCTCGCCAACGGCGTTCTGCACAACCCGGCGAACGACCGCCGGACCACGGCCGGCGTTTTCCACATCTCAGAAGGCGGCCTGCCCATCCCGGACGACAAGATCGCCGTCCCGAAGGCCGTGTTCGCACGGCTGCTGACCGAGGCGTTCCGCCCGCCGGATACCGACCTGGTGCTGCCTTACCTGTCACAGACCGATCATCCCGCCGCCTGCTTCGTGTCGCTGCTGCTGCGTCCGCTGGTCTCGCCCGCCGTGCCGGGCTACGCCACCGAACGCCGGATGGAGACCCGGTTCATCGTTCCCGGCGGGCTCGTCGCCAACCTCGATTTCGTCGAAGGCATCTTCGGCAACGGCGGCGACCCGTACCTGCCCGAGCATGACGCCTCCCTCGACCCGGGCACCTGGACCGGCACCACCGGCTGCGTCATCCTTGCCCCGCACCTGACCAAGCTGACCAAGAAGGATCTGGGCCTGCCGCATGTCGACGCCGCCACCGAGCGGCAGAAGCGGGACGGCATGTGCTGGTCGAGCCCGGACGAGCGGTACAACAACGGCCAGGCGTTCAAGGTCTGCGCCCGCGACGCGCGCGGCGTGATGGTCACCGTGATCGCCGACAACTACTTCGGCTACTGCAAGAAGGAGGTCAAGACCCAGATCTCCTACTCGGCGAACCTGTTCGGCAACGCCGAGGAGGAGCACGCCGGCGGCGCACTGGTCTTCCCCTCCTACAACCTGGGCGGCGGCTACACCGATGAATCGGCCGGCGACGACTACCGGCTCGAGGACATCCTGAACCGTGACCCGGAACGCTTCGTCCGGCAGCCCGAGGGCCACGCGATCGACCTGGAGCACCCCGAGCACGTGCTACTGCCGGCCCGGCCCACCTACTCGCTGCGGACGATGACCGTGTCGTGGACCACCCCGGCCGGCGAACGCTCGATCCGGCTGCGCGCCGACAAGGTGTACTTCGGGCCCAACGGCTACCGGGTGCAGCTCGCGCAGTCGCCGTCCGACCCGAAGCATTGGGACCTGAAGGCGACGGTGGCCACCGTGACCTCGTGTCACAAGCCATGCACCGTCTCGGGCGGCGGCAAGTCCGAGATCTCGAAGGCGATCACCGACGCCTTCATCTTCGGCAACGCCTACGTGGCCGACTTCGACAACGACATGGACGCGGTGGAGGCGATCCTGCAGCGCGATCACTCCGACCGGTTCCTCGACCCGGAGTTGCGCGGCACCGACACCCGCACGATCCTGTCCAACCGGCGCTCGATCGGCAGCGTGATCAAGCTGCTGACGCCGTCCGAGGTCGACTACACGCCCGAGTACAACGCCTGGCTGGAGAGCATTCCGCCGCACGTCAAGGAACTCGTCTTCGTGGTGAAGCGGTTCCACCGGCCCCAGTGGCGCACCGACTGGCGCAGCCATTTCACCGTCGGCATCATGAACGGCCGGCAGGGCAACGCCCTGCGGCTGGACGGCGAGCGGATCAACGTCAATATGCTGCGGGTCGGCTTCGACACCGACGGCTCCTGGCGCCTGTTCGGGTTGCGGCACGACTTCAACCCGGCCGTGAAGGTGCAGACCGAGGACGACATCACCGCCTCGATCGTCGGGCCGGCGCACCTGGCCAGCGTGCCGACCGGGCCGATCGGACTGTCCCGCAAGTACGTCCAGAACTGCGAGAACCTGCTGTTCCAGCGTCCCGACGACGCCATCCATCGCGGCTACGACAAGCAGACCGAGCTCGACATCTCGGGCGAGGACAACTTCCTGTCCAATTTCGAGCCCCTGACCCGGTTCGATGCCCGCGAGATGCGCGACGACGCGGTGGCGTTCAGCGCCTTCACCCCTCCGATGGCGCAACTGCTGGCCGGCTTCGCCGACGAGGCGGACGACGTCAGCCCGTCCTATGTGGTGTCGTCGGCGAACCCGCGGCTGGTGAAGGGCAAGCCGTCGAAGAACCCGCGCTACCTGCAGCGGCGTCCGGACGTGGTGAATGCCGCCGCGACTGCCGCCGCCGACCTGGCCATGCACCTGGCGGCCAAGCTGCCCGCCGACGCCCCGCTGCCGATCCCGGTGGACGTGGTCGCCGCCGGACGCCGCAACAATCCGCCGGACGGCCCGGTGCCGGCGCTGTGCTCGTACAACCCGCTGCACTACATGGAACTGCCCGAGCTGTTCATGGAGTACATCAGCTCGATGACCGGCAAATCGCCCTCCACCACGGGCGCCGGCTCGGAGGGCGCGCTCACCAAGGGCCCGTTCAACGCCATGCCGGCGATCCTGGACCTGAATGCCGCACTGCTGTCGTATGTGCTGACCGGCTACGACGGCTGGGTGTCCTGCGCCGGCTACGTCGGACCGAACGTGCGGGTGGATCACGATATTTCGATGTTGATCCCCGAGGTGTTCTCGCGGATGACCGACGACGAGCGGTCGGCCCGCAACCTGGTCGCCGAGGGTCATCTGGAGCGGGTCGAGGACTTCGAATACGACGGCCACGTCGTGCGGGCCAGCCGGCTCGGCTATCGGATGACGCAGAATTTCGCGCGCAAGTACTTCGGCCGCATCTTCCTGCACCCACATGTGGTGTTCACACCGGAGATGTTGCGGCCCGAGCTACAGGGTCTGGACGTCTACGCCGCCAGTATGGACGTCATCGTCGAAACCCACCGCCGGGTGGCGCAGGCCTACTTCGACGACGGCACCATCGAGCTGGCCATCCCACCGCTACGGGCGCTGCTGGAGATCATGGCGTTCGGGGCCACGTCCGAAGGGCACGAACTCGATGCCCCCGAGGTTCGCGGGCTGTTCGATCGGCAGGCGGTACTGGCCTCCGACTGGTACGCGGCCCGGCTCGACTCCAAGCAGCAGTGGGCGAGCCGTCGCGCGCAAGCTGTGGTGGACCGGCTGGAGGGCTTCGCCCGGCATCCCGAGAACGCCGAGGCCTGCGAACGGCTGGACGTCGCCAGCCGCATCGCGGACGCCCGCGCCGAGCTGGCCCGGTTCGCCGGCGAAGACTACCGGTCCGCCCTGGTCGGCACCCTGGGCCGGCAGCCGCTCGACTAGATGAGTAAGTCCAAGGTCGGTGTGGCGTCTGGGGGTTGAGGGGAGGGTGTCGCAGAGTCGGTGTTGCTAACCCATGTCAAGCTCTGGAGGCTTTGATGGACACCGATCTGGACACCCTCGCGACTGCACTCTACGTGACTGCTGATGATCTGTTGAAGGCTCACCCCGAACAGGTTCCGCAACGGCCTGAGGTCGGGTTCGTGGAGCGGATCAGTGATGCTGAGCTGATCGTGTTGGCGGTGATGCAGGCGTTCCTGGGTTACACCTCGGAGGCCCGTTGGCTGCGGTACGCCCACCGGCATCTCACCGGCATGTTTCCGTATCTGCCGCGACAATCCGGCTACAACAAACGGTTGCGGAAGCTGAACGGCACCATGGCATGGCTTGCTGCTGAGCTGGCCCAACATGTGCCGGTCGCGACTGATGATGTGTGGGTGGTGGACTCCACCCCGGTGGAGTGTGGCCGCTCTCGGGAGACCGCGAAACGCTCTGACTTGGCCGGATGGGCCGAGTACGGCTATTGCGCGTCCCATTCCCGCTACTTTTGGGGACTCCGGCTGCACCTGGTGTGCACCCTGCACGGATTGCCGTTGGCGTGGGCGTTGACCGGCGCGAAAGCCAACGAACGTGACGTGGTGGAGCACCTGCTCGATTCCACTGCGGCGTTGCAGGACCGGCCCACCAGGCGGCGGCAGATCCTCATCGCGGACAAGGGTTACAGCGGCCGCGAGTTCGAAACCGGACTGACCGAGGTCGGGATTGATCTGCTCCGCCCGGCCCGTAAAGGAGAGAAGCCCCGACCCGGGCAGCGGTTCTTCAAACCGCTGCGCCAAATCATCGAATCGGTCAACGACACGTTGAAAGGCCAACTCGACCTCGAAGCACACGGTGGACGCACCCCGGCCGGTGTCGCCGCCCGGGTCGCGCAACGCATCCTCGCCCTCACTGCCGCCATCTGGCACAACCACCAAGCAAACTCCCTAGCCAGAAGGAACCTGGTCGCCTACGACCACTAACACCCCTGGGACTTGGTCATCTAGGCCCTCCCTAATCAGTTCTGCTCTCCCGTCGACGGGAGAGCAGAACTGATTAGCTTCCGGGGCTCCGCCCGCCGTAGGCGGAGAAGGTGGGCTTCGGGCGTGTGCTCTGACTAGCGGGAACGCTCCACTTTCACATCAGGCAGGGCCCAGCGTTCCTACCGGACGGGTGGGCCGTCGCGGCGCGTCGGTCGAGCTGTGCCTGCTTGGCACCGATCTCGCCATCGGTGGTCGAGAACGCCTGCTGGCCCCTGCTAGCCTCACCGCGAGGTGACCGCCGATCTCGCCATCGGTGACCACTGGCCGGTTGCGTGGCCGCTTTCGTGAAATAACACGAAAGCGGCCACCGATAGGGCCATCGGACGCCGATGGCGAGATCGCCGGGCATCTTCGTCCTCGAATGAACGCCCGGAAATGTCGCGCCGACACCGGTTCCCACGCGGCGCGGGACGCCGATGGCGAGATCGGCGGACGTCGGAGTTCTGGAGTGAACCCCCGGAAACGCCGCGTCGATACCCGTCCCGACGCGGCCCGCTCGATAGATTTCGCCCTAGATCGGTACCCCTGGGAGTGACATGAGCTACCAACTGGCGTTTTGGGCCTACCCCGACGGCCGGCGCAGCAACCGCGTGGCCGACCGGCGCACCTACCTGAAGCTGATCAAGGGACGCCGCGTCCGTGACGTGGCCCCGCTGGACACCGACCGTGTGCTGGACGAGCTCTCGATCGTCTACGGCACCTGGCGGCGCACCGACACCTACCACTTCTCGCACCCGACCCACGGCTACTTCGACGTCTGGATCACCGGCGGCACCTTCGTCGTGCTGACCTTTCACAACGTCAAGGACCTCACCGTGATGGACCCGGCGATCCAGACCCTGGACGCCCTCGGCGTCCCGCTCTACGACCCCCAGGTCAACCGCCGCTTCCCCTGGGTCGCCCGGGCCATCTGAGCACAGCACCACACGTGTGAGCAGGCGGACTGGATCTGCCTGCTCCCACTTGTGGCTGCCCCCCTGCCAGGTAGAGTCATCTGTGACATCTACGTCACTTGTGCCATTTGGGATTGAGCATCCGCCATGCAAACCATTGAGACCTCGAACGTATCCATCGACCAGCTCGCAGCCCTCGCTCGGTTCGCTGAGACCGCCGCGCCCGAGTTGCGCGATGTCCTGCTCAGCGTGAGCCGCTGCATCCAAGAGGGCGCCGAGCTTCTCGTCGTTGATGGCGCCGAGACTCTAATAACGCCCACCCAAGTCGCTGTGCGTTTGAGCATGAGCCGTACCCATGTATACAAGCTCCTTGATCGCGGAGAGATCATGTCACATCGAGTCGGTCGCGACCGTCGCATTCGACTGACCGATCTGCTCGCGTTCGAAGATCAGCGGCAGCGTGATCGCCGTGAGCTTGCCGAACGCTTCTCGAAGCAACGCCAGACCCGCGCTGATGCAGTCGACGAACTGATCGATCAACTCTGAGCAGCGAGTCAACATTCTCCTATTGGTGCGATGCGCGATGATTCGTCAATGCACAGTCGTCGCGCTCGCCCAACTCTTCGGCTGCTCAGCGAAGACCTGACGGCCGACTGGGCATCGCCCTCCCCTCGCCGACTGCTCGGCGAGGGGAGAGTCGATGAATTACATCCGCTGAGCGAACTGGCGCACCCGATCATCAGGAAGGCGGTCGAGGCATTTGGCCCCGACGCCAGCCAAGACAACTATGTGGGACCGATCGCAAGCAGCACCCATTTGCCATTGCTGGAGATCAAGGCTGGCCAGTGGCGCGGTGGAGTGTGGCGCGACCCCAGCACCGACGTCCATTGGCTCGTCGTCGCGGGGTTGGCCCGGTATTGAGGACCACCGCCTGCTGAAGCGGGAGACGGTGGCGCGACTCCTCACCACATGGGAACTCCAGATACAACGCGACCTGCACGAGGCACTCGTTCGGATCGCCTGCGGGGGATCCGCTGAGATCGTCGTCAACCACCCGTTTCCCAACAACAATCCGATCGCGAAACTCATCCTGACAATCGCCATTGTTCGCGAGGATGACTACGAGGCGGATGAAGTGGAATTAGAGGTCATCCCGGAATCGAAGTGGGATGGGAGCAATCTACTCTGGCAACTCACGGCACGCACGTTGATCTCGCTTTGTCCTCCTGAGCAAGGTTGGGACCGTTTCAAGACTTTGTTTTCGAACATCTCCGAGCCCGGCTACTTCACGGAACGGTCAGCCGTGCTCGCGGATCTGGTGGCCAAGGGCGCCCTCGACACATCGATGCCTGGCCAGCACGCGCACTATGCACACCGAGAGCACCTTGCCGGAAAGACGATCGACGGCAAGGCGGTGCGTGCGCTCTGTGGCGTGCATTTCGTACCCACACAGGACCACTTGTCCCTGCCGCGCTGTCCCTCCTGCGATGCACGACTCTCAGAACTGCCCTCCTAGCCGTCCGGACGAGCCGGTTAGCCTACGAACATGCGCCCGACTTCACGCCGAGCCCCCGAACGGGCATGCGCCGCGCCTTCGCCGAGGTATGCGCGGCACTCTGCCTACTCGGATCCCAGTCACCATGCTGCGCTCCTCGACCAGGTCGAGCCGACTATCGCCAGCGCTTCCGCCGTGGCACAGAACCTGATCGCGCACTATCGGTTCGCGACCACGCAGCTACCGGAGCACAGCAGTGACGACATCAACGCCCGCTGGCTCAGCGCGATCCTGGACATCGACCAGCAGCGGCACGGCACCCCGCTCTTGTCTCCGCGCGCGGAGGCCGAGCGAGTCCAGGGCTGTTGCCGTGACCAGACCCTGATCGCCGTCGGCGTTCTGCGTCAGCACAACATTCCGGCACGAAGCCGCGTGGGTTTCGCCGACTCTCTGCGTCCGAACACGCGCGTTGATCACGTGGTTGCCGAGGCCTGGTTGGACGGCAGATGGATCCGCTTCGACCCAGGGCTCACCGCGGCCCGCGGCCGGGTCACCGACCCTCAGGACATCTCCATATCCGGCGACTTCCCGTTCCTCACCGCAGCTGCAGCCTGGAGCGGCCACCGGCAGCATGGGCGCTCGATCGACGACCTTGGAGTCAGCATCGGCCCGATGGAATTCGCCGGTTCCGCATTCGTGCTCTCGTACCTGATCATGGACGTCGCCCACCGCTTTCGGCGACGAACTGCTGCTCTGGGACAGCTGGGGTGCGATGCCGTTACCCGGCACCCCGATCGATTTCGGGCTCGGCGACGCACTTGCCGAGTTGGTTCAGCAGGCAGATCGCAGCAATCCGGGCGCCGAGCGCTTGCTTTGGGAGAGGTACGAGACCGACCCCCGGATTCGTGTCGGCGACGAAGTACTCCGATTCTCGCCGAGAGGTGAGCCGTCCGTTCGCGTGTCACTGGGTCGACGCTGAACTACATATCGGTGCCGCCCAGGCTGCCACCCACCGCTGTGGTCGCGCGAACCATAGAATAGCAAATTTGCTATATTAAACCCATGGCAGGCATGGGCGCACAGCTCATCCGCGAGGGGCGCAGGCGTCGCGGGATGACCCAGGCTCAGTTAGCGGCGCTGGCCGGCACCACCCAATCGGCGATCGCTCGCCTCGAGTCCGGGCGCACCGCGCCCAGCCTCGACGACGTCGTCCGCTACCTCCGGCTGATGGATCTCGACCTCGACCTGATGCTGGTCGAGCGTGACGACTCCGACTGGAGCCTCGCCGTGCCGTTGCTCGATCTCACCCCCGAACAGCGGCTCGCCCACCACGACGACGTCGTCCGAAGCCTCGAAGAACTCCGGGCCGCCGGTGTCCCCCGCTAGCCAGGACTCGCCGGGCATCCTCCGCGCCCTCGCCGACCATGGCGTCCGCTTCGTTCTGATCGGTGGGTTGGCGGCTGTCCTCCAAGGCTCGCCGTATCCCACCGAGGACGTCAACATCACCCCCGAGCACGGCCTGCGGAACCTGGAACGGCTCTCGGCCGCGCTGACTTCGCTCGACGCCCGTGCCTACACGCCGAGCGAACCCGACGGTCTGCCGTTCTCGCACGATGCCGAGTCACTTGCCGGGAGAGCGGTGTGGAACCTGCTGACCAGCCACGGGAGGCTGGACATCTCGTTCGTTCCCGACGGCACCACCGGCTACCCCGACCTCGCTCGCAGCGCACTGTCGATCGCCATCCGCGGCACGGACGTCCGGGTCGCCGAACTGGCCGACATCATCCGCTCCAAGCAGGCCGCGAACCGTCCCAAGGACCAGCGGGTGCTGATGACGTTGCGCGAGATCCTGGCCCGTCGCCACGACGGCGACAGCTGAGTCCTGCAGGCACATCGCCAGGATCCTGTACCCACGCGCTACCGCGGTGAGCCCAGTCGCCCACCGCTGGCCTACGGCCGGTTCTGGCCAGCCGGCGCAGGCCGGAGCAGGTAGCAGGATCTCGTATAGCGGGAGCCGTCCCAGCCGTTGCAGGCCAGCGCCACGTCAGCTCCGCCGGCAATCACCGGATCCTGGGATGGGACCGGGAGCGCGGGGACACTCGACCACAGGCCGGTGCTCGGGTCGTAGAACTGGCCACGGAGGACGATCATGCCGGCCGCCACGATCGGCAGGTTCCGCTCTGCTCCACCGACTCTGACCCACAAGGCCCCGGGATCCGTCGGAAGCGCAACGTTCGGAGTCGTGAATGTCAGCGGGTCGAGCAGCCGGACCCAGCGGGCGTCCCTCGGCCACACCGCCCAGCCCCCGGCCGCCACCGGCATGGGCCGTTGCCGGGTCCGGAATGGCGAGCGGGCGGTGATGGTGTCGCTGTCCAGGTCGATGCTGGCCGCCACCAGGCCGCTCCCTTCCAGCCACGACACCACCAGAAGCCGGCCCACCATGGTGGCTCCGTACACGCTGCTCGGAACGGCCAGGCGGGTCACATGCTTCGTCCAGGCGGCTGCGTCCGGGTCGTAGCGCAGGTAGCTCAGCCGACCGGTGGCCCGGCAGGTCCTGATCGCGTCGTCCCCGCAGACGGAGGCTGGGAAGGCGATGACCGAGTCGCTCGCGGCGCCGGCCAGATAGGCGGTCGTGGGGGGCGCGATCAACCTGGTCCAGCGGTCGGTATCGGCGTCGTAGGCAAGGAAGGCGCCGCCCTGCAGCAGGTAGAGCGTGTGCCCGATGACGGTCGTCGCCAAGTACGGATTGGCTGCCCCACCTGCCCGGCCGAGCGGTATCGGTGCATCGGTGATCGTCTCCCACGTATCGGTCGCCGGCGTGTAGCGGGCGCCGTCGGCGAGCCGGGCGGGATCGTCGGCACATCCTTGGCGTGCCGTACAGGGACGCGTGGTCGTTCCGCCCACCACCAGGAAGGAACCAGCCACCCACGCCGTGATGGCGTCGCGGCGTCCCGAGAGCGGCCCGGACGCCGTTTCGACCCAGCGGCCGGCTGTCAGCGGGACCCCCGATGCCGGAACGGACGACGCCGCCGGCGGCGTCGGTACTCCCTGAACCGGCCGCTGCAACAGTGGGACGGCAACCACGAGAATCACGGCGACGAGCGCACCGACCAGCACCGGCGCCCGCCAGCCGGGGCGCCGAGCCGATCGGGACGAAGCGGCCGGCTCTGGCTCCGGACCGGTCAGGGCGCGCAGCTCTGCCCGCCCCCGCGGCGAGAGCCCGTCCGCGGAGCGCTGGAGCGGATCGGCCCGGCGTAGCAATGTGGTCAAGCGCATGTCATTCACCCTTCAGCTTGTCGATCTCGAGCCGGAGCGCGGCGCGCGCCCGATGGATCCGGACCCAGAGGGCACCGACCGAACAGCCGGCGAGCGCGGCACACTCGGCACCGCTCAGGTCGTCCCAGTAGCGGGCGATCAACAGGTCGCGTTGCTCCGAAGGCAGCCGGTCCAACGCCTCGACGAGCGTGTCGACGGCGGTGCCCGCCGATTGAACGCCGTGGCTATTGCCGACGTCGACGAGTCGTTGCCGAACCAGCGCGGTTCGCCGAGTGGCGCGGTGATGCGCCATGGTCAGGTTCCGGGCAGTGACGAACAGCCAAGGCGACGTCGGAACCTCCGTGCCGACCCGCTCCCAGGCGATCCGGAACACCTCGGCCGTGATGTCGTCAGCCACGTGCCGGTCACCGGTGCGGCGCAGCACGAACGCCACCAGCCGGGGATGATCACGGGTGTAGACGGCGACGAACCTCGCCCGATCCCGATCGGGCACTCGCGCCCCCTTGTGCGCACGCCCGCTCACCACGTCCGGCCCGGCCGGCTCGACGATTGCTCCCACACCCTCTACATGTCGCTCAGGCGCGAAACCTTACTCGGCCGACAGCTTCACCCTCGAAGGGCCGTCGCCTCCAGCTCACCGATCGCGAGATCCGTGACCGCTGACAGGAAACCCCGCCACTTTCGTGAAATAACACGAAAGTCGTCATCGAACCTGTCATCGGTGGGCGATCACGAGATCGGTCGAGGCCTGCGACGGCTTCCGGCCTCGCGCACCAGCCGGTGTCGGGGCGCACAGCCGGTCTCGGTGACCTTGCACTGCGTCAGTCGCAACTCACCGCGGAAACGAAATCCGCACTCTTGCCCGGGACGGGCCAGCCACCGTCGCCAGACTCAGACCCGCGCAGGCAGCGCCGCCGCGGTGGCCAAGGCGGCTGGGTCTTCCGCACCACCGATGATCGCCGTCACCGCCTGCAGCAACGGCAGCCGCTCCAGCAGGCCCTCCCGCTGCTGCACCAGGGTGAGCGCCAGGCCGGCGGCCGGGACGCCCTCGACGGTCTGCTCTGCGGCCTCCATGCCGGCCAGCGCCTCGACGGCGCCTTCGCCACGTCCGATCCGGACGCCGTACACCTTGTTGCGGCCGGACAGCCCGGTGACCTCCAGGTCACCCACACCGGCCAGGCCGAACGCGGTTTCCGGACGGGCACCCAGTTCGGTCGACACGATCGACATCTCGCGCACCGCCTGGGCGAAGATCGCCGACTTCAGGTTGTGGTGCGGGAAGCCGGTGCCCTGCTCCAAACCGTCGGCCAGGCCGAGCGCGATGGCGTAGACGTTCTTCATCGGGGCGCACACCTCGACGCCGGGCTCGTCGGTGGTCGGTTCGATCCGGTACACGTCGGTGGAGATCTCGCGGGCCATCCGGATCGCAGTCTCCTCGTGGAGCGAGCCGTAGATGGTGGCGGTCGGCTTGCCCTCGGCCACCTCGTTGGCCTTGCACGGGCCGCCCACCCCGACGATCGGGGGCAGCCGCACACCCTTCTCGGCGGCAATGGTGCGAATGGCGTCCGGCAGCAGTTGGACGCGGCCGTCCGGATCGGTCCAGAAACCCTTGGACGTGCAGAGCAGCACCGACGCCTTCGAGATCGCGTCCAGCGCCATCTCGGTCACCTTCGGCACACCGACGGACGCCACCGCGATGAACACCGCGTCGGCACCCTCCAGGGCCTCGTCGAGCTGGCCGGAACGGTACAGCTTGGTGCCCGGTGCCAGCGGGACGTTGGTCCGCGGATGCGGCTTTCCGGCCTCGCAGGCGTCGAGCAGGTGATCGTCCAGCCAGGTGCCCCACAACCGGGTTTCCCACCCGGCCTGGGTGAGCGGGGTGGCCAACGCGGAGCCCATCGCTCCGGCGCCGAGAATCGTGATGACCGACATGGTTCAGCCTTCCTTTCGTGGTTGCTGGCCGTAGGTGGACATGCCGACGACCGCCTGGGCCATCTCGTCGTCGGTGATCAGCTTGACCGGCTGACCAGTGGCCATCGCGCGCAGCTGGATCTCGCAGATGTACTCCAGGTACGGCAGCAGCGAGAGCGCCTTGTCCAGGGTGGCGCCGGTGGTGATCGCGCCATGGTTCGCCATCAGCGCGCCGGTGCGTTCGTGCAGCGCGGCGGCCACGTTGATCGCCAGCTGGTCGGTGCCGAACAGGGCGAACGGCGCCACCCGCACCGTGCCGCCGAACATCGCCGAGTAGTAGTGCGAATGCGGAATCTCGTCGACCACCAGACCCAACGCGGTGGACGCCGGCGCATGGTTGTGGGTGATCGCCCCGGCCGGAGTGGACGCGTACACCGCCAGGTGCAGCGGCAACTCGCTGGACGGCTTCAGCGCCCCATCGACGATAGTGCCGTCGAGATCGGCGACCACCACATCGGCCGCCGTCATCGACTCATAGGCCACCCCGCTGGGCGAGATCGCCACCCGGTCGCCGACCCGCACCGACACGTTCCCGGCGGTGCCGACCACCAGTCCCTCGCGTTGCAGGAACCGGCAGGCCTCGACGATCTGCTCGCGTTCGGTTGCCAAAAGCATCAGGTTTCTCCTCACGGCCTCAGGATGTATTTGCTGCCGACCCCGCGGGACATGTCCTCCAGCGAGTCGACCAGGGCGTCGAGCGGACGCACCTCGGTACACAGTGTCAAGCCGTCGAACTGCCCGCTCGACAGCAGGTGGACGGCGATCTGCACGTAGCGCGGGGCATGGTGGTAGACGCCGACCAGCTTGTATTCCAGGTAGTGCATGGCGACGGCGTCCACCTTGAAGGTGGAGCCCGCCTTGGGCCCGCCGAACAGTACGGCGGTGCCGCCGGGCCGCAGGCACTGCACGGTCTGCTCCCACACCTCGGGCAGCCCGACGGCTTCGATCGCGACGTCGGCGCCGCGTCCGTGCGGGGTGATCGCCCGGATCGCCGCCGCCCGCTCGGCGGTGGTTTCGTACTCGCTCAGGTTCACCGTGGCCGTCGCGCCGGCCGCCTCGGCCTGCGCCAGCCGTCCCTCGGACATGTCCGCCGAAATCACCGTCGCCCCGCGCAACTGGGCCAGCCGGAGGTACATCTGGCCGATCGGGCCGGCTCCGTTGACCACCACCGTGTCACCGAGTGCGATGCCGCTCTCGGCCATGCCGTGGACGACCGTCGACAGCGGTTCCAGCGGCGCGGCCGCCTCGAACGGCAGGGTTTCGGGGATCTCGTAGGTGTTGCGTTCCACGATCGCCCGCGGGATCACGATCTGCTCGGCGAACGCCCCGTTGAGGTACTGCAGGTTCTCGCACAGCGATTCCCGACCGATGGTGCAGGCCCAGCACGAGCCGCACGGGCAGGTGTTCGCGGCCACCACCCGCTGCCCGGGCGCGAACTTGGTGACACCCTCGCCGACCTCGGTGACGATGCCGGCGAACTCGTGGCCGAACCGGGCCGGCAGCGAGCCGGCCGGGAACAGGGTGGGGTGACCGCGGCGGTAGCTCTTCAGATCGGTGCCGCAGGTCGCGGCCGCCTTGATCTCGACGGCGACCTCGCCGGGCCCCGGACGTCCGGGCTCGACGTCCTCCAAACGCAGATCGCCAGGTCCGTAGAACATGTAGGCACGCACTGTGCGACTCCTCGAGCGGGTACAGACGGTTGGGGGAAGCACGGACCGAGGCCGGCGAGTGAGCGCCGGTCGAGCTCATCGAAACCCTGCTGGCAAGGGGTTTCGACAAGCTCAACCAGCGCGTCTGTCGGGTCTCAGCCGGGATGCCGCTCCATGAAGGAGTGGATGTCCTCGTTGACCTCCTGGAGTGCCGGGTAGAGCTTCTTCTGAATGGCGGCCACCTCGCCGTACAGCTCGTAGTTGGCCTGGTCGGGCTCGGTGGTGTCACCGAACTGGGCCATCTTCTCGGCGTAGACGGCGATGTCGGGCTCACCATGAACCCCGGTCACCGACATGGCGGCCACCGCCGCGCCCATCGCGGAGATCTCGTCCTCGAGGCAGGCGGTGATCGGGACGCCCATCGCGTCGGTCATGATCTGCCGCCACAGCGGGCTGCGGGTGCCGCCGCCCATCGCCCGGATCTGGGTGACCTTGGTGCCGGTGTCGGCCTCCAGGCCTTCCAGGCCGTTGCGCATCTCGATGCCGATCGCTTCCAGGATGGAGCGGTACATCGCCGACCGCTTGTGGATGCCGCGCCAGCCGACGACGGCGCCGCGGGCGACCGGATCCCAGTGCGGGGTCTGGACGGCGTTCCAGTACGGCATGGTGATCAGGCCCAGCGAACCCACCGGCAGCGCCACCGCGCCGGCCTCCAGCTCGGGGTCGGGACGCGCACCGAGCGCCGGGTTGCCCAGCGCCTCGCGGAACCAGGTGGCCAGGTAGGCGCCCGAGCTGACCAGCAACTCGAAGTCGTACCAGTCCGGGATGCCCGCGGCCAGCGTCCGGTACGCCTTGCCGTAGGCGTAGTCGGGGCCGTGGACGCCGGCCACCACAGCGGTGCCCAGGTTCAGGTACATGGTGTCGGCCGACACCGCGGCGGCACCGACGCCGGCCGCCTGGCCGTCACCCATGCCGGCCACCAGCGGAATGGTGTGGTCGAGGCCCCAGGCGTGGGCGATCGCCGGATCGACCTCGGCGATGATCTCGCCCGGCTTCTTCAGATCGCTCATCTGCTCGCGGGTGACGCCGGCGATCTCGAGCAGCCCCGGGTCGTAGTCCTGCTTGGCGATGTCGAACAGGCCCAGCGAGTCGGCGCAGGCCACCGAACTGACCCACTGGCCGGTCAGCTTGAACACCAGGTAGCCGTGGACGTCGACCACCTTGTGCGCCGCGGGCAGGATCTCGGGCTGGTTCTCTTTCACCCAGGCCAGCTTGTACAGCGCCGGGGTGATGTCGGCCGGCTTGCCGGAGAGCGCATGGATCGCGGGGGTGCCGTAGCGGCGGATCTGGTCGGCGGCGCGGCCGTCCATCCAGATGATGCCCGAACGCAGCGGCACGCCGTCCTCGTCGAAGGGTGCGAAGGTCTCGCGCTGATGCGTCATCGCCATCGCAGCGATCCGCTTGCGCTGCTTCTTCTTCAGCCCGGCGATGGCCTTGCCGACGGTGGCGTTCGTGGTGTTCCACCAGTCCAGCGGATCGTGCTCGTAGAAGCTGGTCCGCGGATTGCTCAGCGGAAACTCCTGCTTGGCCTGTGACAGCACATTGCCGTTCGGATCGACGATGATGGCCTTGGTCGACGTGGTCGACGTATCGATCGCAATGACCAACGGATCGCTGTTGCTCATCTGGTACTCCCTGTCCCGACTCCGCACTGAGCCGATGTCCCAAGCGTCCGACGATCAGTGTCGGCGCATGCTGCCCACCAATCTAGGCGTAGCGGCACCGTGAGGTAAGGGTGTTCTCAGTAAACCGAACTGAAAGGTTTTTCACGTATCCAGTGTGAACATGGACCAGATCCGCCTTGAAGTTGACGGTGCGGTCGGTGGCGAACTCCGGCGACACGATGACGTCGCCGAGACCACCCTGACCCTGGTGCACCACCTCGGGGACGCCGGTCACCTCGGTGCTGCGTCCGTCGGCGTGCCGCAGCACAAGGCGTCCGGCCCGTTGGTGATCAGTGCGTCGCCGTCGGTCAGGAAGGTCATCGCCAAGGCGACGAAGGTCTGCCATCCTCCGAAGCTCACCGGCCGGCCGCGGAGGTCTACTCAGGCTGGCAACAGCCAACCCCGGGACGGCGGGAAGTCCACCTCCACCAGGTCGCCCTCGTGCAGGATCGCGGACGGGTCGGGATCGGCGACCACGGCCACGATGGTGCCCGCGTTGGTGTCGATCTCGTACTCGACGACGGCCCCGTAGAACACCGCCCGCAGCACCCGTCCACGTCCGCCGACGACGGCATCGCCCTCGGTGGGCACCTCGCGGGCACGCTGCACGTGGACCGATTCGGGACGCACCAGCACCGAATGGTTCTCGGCCTGCTCGGCGCCCGGCGCGTACGGCAGGGGGCGTTCCGACCCGAGCACCCTGACGTTGGCCACCCCGCCGGCAAAGCTGACCGCCGACGGTTCCAGGAAGTTGGCACTGCCGATGAAGTCGGCCACGAACACGGTGGCCGGTCGCCGGTAGATCTCGTCCGGCGTGCCCATCTGTTCGATCCGGCCCTTGTTCATCACCACGATCCGGTCCGACAGCGACATCGCCTCATCCTGGTCGTGGGTGACGTACAGCGCGGTGATACCGAGCCGCTGCTGCAGCCCGCGGATCTCGGTGCGCATCTGCACCCGCAGCTTGGCGTCCAGGTTCGACAGGGGTTCGTCGAACAACAGCACCTTCGGCCGCATCACCATGGCCCGGGCCAGCGCCACCCGCTGCTGCTGACCGCCGGAGAGCTGGTTCGGCGCCCGGTCGGCCAGTTTCACCAGGTCCATCGACACCAGCGCACCCTCGATAGCGTCGTTCATGTCCTTGGCGTTCAACCGCTGCAATTTGAGCCCGAAGGCGATGTTGTCCCGCACACTCAGGTGGGGGAACAGGGCGTAGCTCTGGAACACCATCGACATCGGACGCTTGTCCGGGGTCAGCCGGGTCATGTCGTCGCCGTCCAACCGGATGTCGCCCGAGGTCGGATGCTCGAAGCCGGCCACCATCCGCAGGGTCGTCGTCTTGCCGCAGCCGGACGGCCCCAGCAGCGTGATGAACTCACCCGGCTCGGTGTACAGGTCGACATGGTCGACCGCGGTGGTCGGGCCGTCACGGCCGATGAACTCCTTGACCAGTTGGCTGATCTCGATCCGTCCGGTGTCGGCGGTCCGCGCCTGCGCGATGGTCATGCTCCTCCTCCAAGATTCGTCGCCGTCCGAACGTCGGAGCGGCCGTGCACCAGCAGGCTCATCAGGCCCATGACGGCCACCACGATGATCAGCAGCAGCGTGCAGAACGCGAACGCGTTGCCGAAGCGGCCCGCGTCGACCTCGGCCAGGATCTGCTTCGTCATGATCCGGGTCTGCGGTGTGGTGATGAAGATGATCGGTGACAGGGTCGTCATCGATCGGGCGAACGCGTAGATCAGGCCGGACAGGAAGGCCGGCCGGATCAGTGGCAGGGTGACCTTGCGGAACGTGGTCACGCTGTCCGCGCCCAGCGAGGCGGCGGCCTCGTCGATGCTGGGGTCGATCTGTTTCAGGGACGCGATGCCGGAGCGCTGGCCCGAGGGCACCGATCGGATGACGTACACCATCACGATGGCGATCGCCCCCCCGAACAGGGCCGACCCTCCGCCCAGCGCGGGCAGGAACATCCGGTTGCCGATGATCAGCGGGTTGTTGAAGGCGATCGCGTAGCCGATGCCGATCACCGTCCCGGGGACGGCGAGACCGAGCATGCCGAGGAAGTCCAGCAGACCATTGCCACGCTTGAGCTTGCGCACCACCAGCCAGGCGATCAACATGCCGAGCAGGCCGGCGACCGGCGTAGCGATCAGCGCCAGCACGGTGGTGTCGGCGATCGCCTCGTTGCCGATCCCGCTGAGCACGTAGCGGAAATTGTCCAATGTGAACGTGTTGTTGATGCCGAGAATGGAGGTGAACGCACCGGCCAACACAGTGGCGTAGATGCCCACCACGACGAGGCCGACGACGACCGCGAAGGCGAGCAGCGGCACCCGCCCGGAGGCATGGGTGAGCTGGCGCCGAGCACCGGCCGGCTTGCCGGTGACCGTCACCGTACTCTTCCGCGCCACCCAGTACTGCTGGACCAGGAACACCAGCACCGCCGGCATCAGCAAGACCAGCGAATAGGCCGAACCGGCCGCCACGTCGTACTCGCCGGTGATCGCGATGAACGCTCGCGAAGCCAGCACGGTGAAGTCGCCGCCGATCACCAGCGGATTGGCTAGGTCGGCGATCGCCTCGACGAACAGCAACAGGAAGGAAGCCGCGAAGCCGGGGACGAGCATCGGCAGGGTGACCCTCCAGAAGGCGCGCCAGCGCGACGCCCCCAGGTTGGCAGCGGCATCGTCCAGGGCCGGATCGAGGTTCTCCAGCATGCCCTTGAAGTTCATGTAGGCCACCGGGAAGAAGGACAGCACCAGCACCAGCACCAGGCCGGGGAGACCGTAGATGTTGGTCTCCCAGCCGAAGATCCCGTTGGTGACCAGGCCGCGCCGGCCGAGCAGGGTGATCACCGCGGTGGCGACGGCGAACGGGGGCGACACCACCGGCAGCAGGCAGAGCAGATGCATGATCTTCTTGCCCTTGAACCGCACCATCACCTGCACGTAGGCGAGCAGGAACCCGAGAACCGTGCCGATCACGCCGACCAGCAGACCGAGCAGGAAGGTGTTGCCGACGATCGTCCGGTTCACCGGATTGGTGATCATCGAGGTGACGATCTCCCAGCCGACCGGACCGAGCGCCTGAACGAACACGGTGGACAGCGGGTAGATGATCAGCAGGGCCAGAATGCCGACGACCAGGATGACGACCCCGACGGTGGTGGGGTCGACCGCCTTCCGCCGGGTCCGCGGCCGGGAGTTCCCGGCCGCGGTCGCAGGAGCGGCCACCGGCTCATTCCTTGGGCTGCGCCGCGACTTCGGCGTCGAAGCGTGCGGTGAGCTCCTTCTTGTGGGCTGCCGCTTTCGCGAAGTCGTAGTCGACGAGCTTGATCGTGTTCAGGTCGATCATGCGCGAGTCGAGCTTGGCGTCCGGGTTGGTCGGCAACTGGTAGGAGCCTGCGCCCGGGCCGAGTTCCTGCGCCTCTGCGGACAGTGCCCAGTTCACGTACTGCTTGGCGCCTTCGGCGTTCTTGCCGCCCTTGATGACCGCCACACCACCGATCTCGTAGCCGGTGCCCTCCTTCGGGAACGACACCTCCAGGTCGGTCATGCCGCGTTCCTTGTAGAGCACGCAGTCATGGCTGAACACCAGGCCGACGGCCACCTCGCCGCGACCGGCGATCTGGCCCGGGGCCGTCCCCGACTTGGTGTACTGCAACACATTGGAGTGCAGCTTCTTCATCCAGTCGATGGCTTTGTCCTCGGAACCCAGCCGGGCGACCTGCGTCCACAGCGTGGTGAACGCGGTGCCCGAGGTCGACGGGTGCGCGGTGGAGACCTGCGACTTCAGTTTCGGGTCCAGCAGGTCGTCCCAGGACTGCGGCAGGCCCAGGCCCTTGTCCTTCAGCCTGGCCTGGTTCGAGCAGAAGCCCAGCGCACCCACGTAGACGCCGGTCCAGTTGCCGTTCGGGTCCTTGTACTTGGCGGGGATCTTGGCCGCGTTCTCGGCGGTGTAAGGCTCGATCAACCCGGCCTCCACCGCGGCTCCGAAGCCATCGGCCGGGCCGCCGTGCCAGACGTCGAATTCCGGCGCGTTCTTGGTTGCCGTGAGGCGAGCCACGGTCTCGCCCGAACTGAGCCGGACGAACGACGTCTGGATGCCGGTCTTGGCTGAGAAGGCGTCGGTCATCGCCTTGCACCACTCTTCGGTGGCACCACAGGCGACGGTGAGCGTGTTGCTCGAACCTCCCTGGGTGCCCGGCTCGACGGCGCAGCCGGCCAATGCGAGTGCGGCGACTGTGCCGCCCGCGAGCACGGCCCTTTTGATCCTCTTCATCCCGAAATCTCCCTTGATTCTGGGACCGTCAGCGGTCCTTGGCTGGATCATAGGAAGCACCTGAGGGGGCCGAACCCCTCGGAATCGGGACCGGGCGTCACCATTCGGTGACGTTTCTCACCGACCTTCGATCAGGCGGTATCCGCGACCGTGATCGGTGACGATCTGCATGCCTCCGGTGGGCGTGGTGAGCTTGCCGCGGAGCCGATAGATGGCGGTTCGCAGCGACCCGCGGCCGCCCCATTCGGGTGCCGAGCCCAGCGAGTCCGCGAGCAACTCGACCCCGACGGTCTCGCCGGGCCGCTCCATCAGCAGCCAGAGCAGCCGGAACTCGGTGGCAGTCAGGTGCAGATCCCGGTCCTGGTAGCTGCCGGCGACCTGGGTGGCGTCCAGCCGCAACTCGCCGAGGCTGCGCCGAGTGCTGGCCATTGCCTGCGGATCCCGATGGCTCACCCGACGCAGGATCGCGGCCACCCGCAGCACCAGTTCACGGGGGCTGAACGGCTTCGTGACGTAGTCGTCGGCACCGGCCTCGAGGCCCCGCACCCGGTCGGAGTCACCGCCCAGCGCGGTCAACAGGACGATCGGCACGTCGGAATGCTCCCGCACCCGCCGGCACAGCTCGATGCCGCTGGTGCCGGGCAGCATGATGTCGAGCACCATCAGCGCCACCGGTTCGGTGGTCAACGACCGCCAGGCCGACCCTGCGTCGGCGGCGGTCACCGTCCGGTATCCGGCGGCCTGCAGCGCCACCTCGAGCACCTCGAGCATCCGCGGCTCGTCGTCGACGATCAGAATCGTCGAACGGTTCATCATCGGCCCTCCTCGGTCGGCCCGGGCCGCGCCTCGGCGGTGCGCGGCAGTGCGCACACTACGGCCGTCCCCCGGTCGGCCATCGTGTCGATCAGGCAACGGCCACCGTGCAGCTCCACGATCCGGCGGGTGATCAACATGCCCAGCCCCGTGCCCGTGTCAGTGGTGCCGGCCAACTCCTTGGCGAACAACTCCCGCCGCTCGGCCGCCGACATGCCCGTGCCGTCGTCGCTCACCGTGACCAGCACGCCGTCGTCGGACGGACGCACTGTGACCGCGATCCGCACCCCTTCACCGGCGTGCCGAGCGGCGTTGGTGATCAGGTTGATCAGCGCCTGGCGCAACAGGTCCCGGTCACCCGGCAGCCGCGGGATCGCGCCCCGCGCCGACAGCGTGATCCGGTTCGGGTAGAGCCGGCGCAGATCCCGGACCACCTCGGTGGCCAGCCGACGCGGGTTGACCATTGACAGGTTGAGCCGGAAGATCTGCGCGTCGATCTTGGCGTCGGTGAGCAGCGTCCTGGCCAGCTCGCCCACCTCATCGGACTTGACCCGGATGGTGTCCAGCAACGATTCCTGACGTCGGGTCAGCGGACCCGCGGCGCCGTCCAGCAGCAACTCGCAGGCGCCGCCGATGAGCGAGACCGGGGTGCGCACCTCATGGCTGACCACGGCGACCCGGGCGGCACGTTCACGGGCCAGGACGCGCCAGCGCTCGTTCTCGGCTCGCAGCAACTCACGCTGACCGCGGAGCCGCCAGGCCAGGGTGGCGGTCGCCAGCAGGACGGCCAGGGTGGCGGCCAGGATCCAGGCCACACTCCACCTCCCGGCACGTCGACGACCGCGTCCGCAGGGGTCGCACGCTGCGCCGCGGCGTCACCAGCCTCGGACCGATCGGGCGATTATCCCACGGGGCACCCTCCCGCTCCAGGCTCTCGGAATCAGGTCACATCGACGGACCGAGCCCGGAGAACGGGGGCGAAACCCAGGAACACCCAAGGAGGCCTGGTGGCGGCCGGCCGGGACTCAGGCGGCGCTCGCCTGATCCTCGACCCGAACGGCCAACGTCCGCCCGGCAGCCACTGCGGCCTGTTCGGCCTGCTGCTGGAGGGTGTCGGCCAGTTCGACCAGGCCGGCCATCGCCGGGTTCATCCGAGCCAGGGTCAGCTCCCGCTCGATCACGGTCAGGTCGGCTCCCCACACCTCGCCGACGATCCGGCGCAGGTAGCCGATGCTGTGGTCCCAGCCCTCCTTCGGCGTGCCGGGGCCGTAGCCGCCACCCCGGGTGGCGATCAGCACGGTCGGCGTGCCGTCCAGCAGCCGGGTGCCGGTCGGAGCGCCGGCGATCGCCACGTCGATCCAGGTCTTCACATGCTGCGAGACGCCCCAGTTGTAGAGCGGCAGCGCGAGCACCACGGCGTCGGCCGAGGTGAGTTGGTCGGCGAGCTCCTTGGCCTGCGCGACGGCGGCTGCCTGCTCGGGCGAGCGATCGGCCTCGGGGGTGAACGACGCACCCACCGCGGTGGCCCACAGGTCGGACGGCAGCGGATCGGCGCCGAGGTGGCGAGCCTGCACCGTCGCGTCGGGCTGGCCGGCGACGAACTCGGCGGTGACCAGGTCGGCGAGCGCGCTGCTGGCCGAGCGAGGGCCCTGGATGCTGGCGTCGATGCGGAGAAGATTCACGAGTGGCTCCTGGAGGGCTCCGTGTTGAACTTTCAAATTACTCTAGTCCTTCATATTTGAATGTTCAACTCCTTGCTCCGGAGTACCCTGACGGCATGGCTGAGCAGACGTCCGAGCCCCACTGGCTCACCGACGAGCAACTCCGCCAGTGGAAGTCGCTGATGGCGCTGATGATGGCGCTGCCGCCCGCCCTCGACGCGCAACTCAAACGCGACTGCGGCCTGAACAGCTTCGAATACCACGTGCTGGCGAGGTTGAGCGACCAGCCGGCCGGCAAGCTGCGGATGAGTGAGCTCTCCGCCTACACCCAGGGCTCGCCGTCCCGACTGTCGCACGCCGTCGCCCGGCTCGAACGGGCCGGCTGGATCGAACGACGCAACGCCGAGGCGCGCTGCGTCAACGCCCACCTCACCGAGGCCGGACGGCGCAAGCTCGTCGAGTCGGCACCGGCCCATGTGCGCGAGGTGCGGCGACTCGTGATCGACGTGCTCACCCCGGAGCAGCTCGAAGCGCTGGGCGCGACGGCGCGCCTCGTGGTGGGCCAGGTCGAGCCCAGCTGGATGAACGCCCCAGAGCGCCGCCCGGCCGACGACTGCTGACGGACCATCGGGTAGACGTCGTCGACGTCCGCAATGCCGGGCCGATGTGCTGGCGGTAACATTGGTTGGCTACGGTATACCTCATGTCTGAGTCTCGCGCGCCCCAGTCAGCCCCTTCGCCGCTCACCCCGGCCGATGAGTCGCCCGCTGTCGGGCCGCACCGCCGAGGAGTCCAGTTCCCGCAGACCCACCCGCTGGCACTGGCCCCGGTGACGCCGCCGCCGCACACGGTCGACGGCTTCGTGAAGGAGTTCCTGCACGAACTGAACACCGACCTGGGCGTCGCGCTGTCCCGGTCGTCGATCAACGACCAGTACACCGCGCTGGCCCACACCGTCCGCAACTACCTGACCGCCCGCTGGCTGGAGACCGGCCGTAAGCAGCGCGAGAACTCGCCGAAGTCGGTCGCCTATCTCTCCGCCGAGTACCTGCTGGGTCGGCAGCTGGGCAACAACCTGCTGGCCGCCGATCTCAACGAGGTGGCCGAGAAGGCGCTGGCGACCTGCGGCCTGAGCCTGGCCACCCTGCGTGCGCAGGAGGTCGAGCCGGGTCTCGGCAACGGCGGCCTGGGACGGCTGGCCGCCTGCTTCATCGACTCGCTGGCCACCATGAACGTGCCCTGCGTCGGCTACGGCATCCGCTACGAGTACGGCATCTTCCGGCAGACCTTCGTCAACGGCGAGCAGGTCGAGCAGCCCGATTCCTGGCTGGCGCTGGGCAACCCGTGGGAGATCGCCCACCCCGAGGCGTCCGTCCAGGTCAACTTCGGCGGCCGCACCGAGACCTACACCGATGAGGCCGGTGTCGAGCGCAGCCGCTGGCTGCCCGACTGGAACGTGCTCGGCGTGCCTTACAACTACATGGTGCCCGGCTACCTGAACGGCCGGGTGAACACCCTGCGGCTGTGGAGCGCGCAGGCCACCCAGGCGTTCGACCTGAACATCTTCAACGCCGGCGACTACGCCCAGGCGGTCCGCGCCCAGACCTTCGCCGAGAACATCTCCAAGGTTCTCTACCCTGAGGATTCCACCCCCCAGGGCAAGGAGCTGCGGCTGCAGCAGCAGTACTTCTTCGTCGCCTGCTCGATCCGCGACTTCATCGATGGCCAAGGCCCCGACTTCGATCTGCGCAACCTGCCCGAGCGGGTGATCTTCCAGCTCAACGACACCCATCCGGTGATCGCAGTGCCCGAGTTGATGCGCATCCTGCTCGACGAGCGCGGCTTCGACTGGGACGAGGCCTGGGCAGTGACGTCCAAGTGTTTCGCCTACACCTGCCACACGCTGCTGCCCGAAGCCCTGGAGGTGTGGTCGGTCGAACTGCTCGGACGGCTGCTGCCGCGCCACCTGGAGATCATCTACCGGATCAACGAGGAATTCCTCGACGTGGTCCGCGAGACCTGGCCGGACGACTACCTGCGGCTGGGCCGAATGTCGATCATCGCCGAGTACCCCGAGCGCGGCGTCCGGATGGCATTCCTGGCCACGGTGGCCGGCATCAAGGTCAACGGCGTCGCGGCGCTGCACTCACAATTGCTGCGTGACAAGGTCCTGAACGACTTCGCCGAGCTGTGGCCGGACAAATTCACCAATGTCACCAACGGCGTCACGCCTCGCCGCTTCATGAAGGTGGCCAATCCCGACCTGTCGAACCTGATCACCGACGCCATCGGCTCGGGCTGGGTGACCGACCTGGAGCGGCTGCAGGAACTGGCGCCGCTGGCCGAGGATCCGGAGTTCCGGAAGGCATTCGCCGCGGCGAAGCACACCAACAAGATCCGGCTGCGGGACCGGCTACGGGTACGCGACGGCATCGAACTGCCGACCGACCAGATGCTCGACGTGATGGTCAAGCGGCTGCACGAGTACAAGCGGCAGACCCTGAAGCTGCTGCACATCGTGTCGCTGTACGAGCAGATCGTCTCGGGCAAGGTGGATGCCGCCGACGTCACCCCGCGCAGCTTCATCTTCGGCGCCAAGGCCGCTCCGGGTTACCGGATGGCGAAGCAGATCATCCACCTGATCAATGCCGTCGGCTCGGTGGTCAACAACGATCCGCTGGTCAAGGGACGCCTGAACGTCTTCTTCCCGGCCAACTACAACGTGACCCTGGCCGAACGGCTGATCCCGGCTGCCGACCTGTCCGAGCAGATCTCGCTGGCCGGCATGGAGGCGTCCGGTACCGGCAACATGAAGTTCGCCCTCAACGGTGCGATCACCATCGGCACCGACGATGGCGCGAATGTCGAGATCCGTGAGCTGGTCGGCGACGACAACTTCTTCCTGTTCGGGATGGACGAGCCGAAGGTCGCCGAGCTCACCGCGAAGGGCTACCACCCCGGCGAGTACTACGAGTCGAACCCGCAGCTCAAGGCCACCCTCGACCTGATCGCATCCGGACGTTTCTCGGACGGCGACCCGATGACCTTCGAGCCGGTGGTCTCGAACCTGGTGCACCACGACCGGTTCATGGCGCTGGCCGATTTCGGTTCCTACATCGAGGCGCAGCATCGGGTCGACGCCCTCTACGCCGACCCGGAGGAATGGACGCGCGTCGCGATCCTCAACGTCGCCCGCAGTGGCTTCTTCTCCTCCGACCGGTCGATGCGCGACTACATCAAGCGGATCTGGAACACCCCGCCCGCCCTGTGACGCTCCGGCGCCGCGCGGCTCGCCACATGCTCCCCGCGCGGCGCCTACACTCACCGACGTGCCTGTTACTCCCCGCAGCCCCCGCCGTCCCCTGCTCGGTCTCGCGACAGTTGCGGTGGTCGGCGCCCTGACGCTCACCGCCTGCACGGCGCCGGACGTCTTCGTCGAGTCGCCCCGTCCGAACTCACCGACGGCGATCCCGTCGACGTCGGTGGACCCCCGGACCGACCCGGCGAAACTGCAGATCCCGCTGCGGTCCCTGCCCGGCTGGACGGCGCCGACAGCGCTCGGCGGTGGCGAGTTCAGCCGTCCGTTCCAGCCGGACGGCACTGTCACCTGGAAGCTGTTCAACGGCGACAACCAGCAGATCGCGAACTACGTCCCGGCGGGTCCGGTGGCGTTCGGCGACCCGGAGACCTATACCAAGATCCCCGGCGTGCTCACCTTCCGCGGCAACAACTACCGCAACGCCCCCACCTACGGAACTGCCGACATCAGCAACAAGAAGCTGGAGATCGCCTGGACCCACGACACCGGCGACGTCAAGGCCGAGGGCTCCTACTGGGCCGGCGCCGGTTGGACCGGCCAGCCGCTGATGGTCAACTGGCCGCAGCAGACCAAGGCCGCGATGGGCCTCGATCCGGCGCAGGTGCAGGACAAGAACTTCGTCGAGGTGATCTACCCGGTGGTCGACGGCAAGGTGTACCGGATGGATCTGGCCACCGGCAAGGACACCAAGGCGCCGATCGACACCGGCTTCGCGTTCAAGGGCACCGGCTCGGTCAACCCGCGCGGCTATCCGTTGCTCTACTCGGGCATGGGGCTCGACGAGAACGGGGACAATAAGGGCGCCTGGCGGTACCGGATCTTCGACCTGATCCAGAACAAGGAGGTCAGCGGCTGGAACGGCACCGACCCGTCCGCGCCGCGCGACTGGGGTGCCTTCGACTCGTCCGCGCTCGTCAATGCGGCGTCCGACACCTTGATGGAGCCGGCCGAGAACGGGCTGATCTACAAGGTGAAACTGAACGCGAAGTTCGACCCGGTCGCGAAGACGGTGAGCGTCGATCCGCAGTTCACCAAGCTGCGCTACGACACCGGTGACCCGAACGCCCGGCACGGCATTGAGGGCTCGGCGGCCGCGTACCGCAACCTGATGTACGCCCCCGACAACGACGGCAACATCATCTGTTGGGACGCCACCACCATGCAGGTGGTCTGGGTGTTCCCGACCGGCGACGACACCGATGCCACCATCGTGCTGGAGGACACCCCGGACGGCCCGTTCATCTACACCGGCAACGAGTTCGACAAGCGCGGCGAGGGCGCCAACGGTGCGAAATCCGGCCCGGTCACCTTCCGCAAGATCAATGCACTGACCGGCAAAGAGGTCTGGAAGTGGGAGATCAACGCACAGTACAACGCGGTCAACGGCGGCATGATGGCGACCCCGGCGCTGGGCTTCGGCGAGGTCTCCGACCTGGTCTTCGTCACCATGGCGCGGACGGCGTCCGACAAGCAGGGTGACCTGGTGGCGCTGGACAAGAAGACCGGGCAAGTGGTCTGGCAGCGCACCATGGGCGCCTTCTCGTGGAGCTCTCCGTTGCTGATCCAGGGCTCCGACGGCCACGTCTACGGCATCCAGGGCGATTCCAGCGGACTGTTGCACCTGTTCGACCCGAACACCGGCAAGGACTTCTCGACGCTGCAGCTGGAGAAGAACATCGAGGCCTCGCCCGCCGTCTACAACAACATGCTGGTGGTCGGCACCTACGCGAAGAAGCTGTACGGCATCCGGATCTCCTGACCGGTATCAGGTCGTCGTGCACCGAGTCCGGCCGACCCGCTAGCCTTGGGGCGCCCACGACAGCGCCGTCACTCGCCCGCCACCCGATAAGGAGGGGCCCGTGACCGATGTTGCCGCCTCGCCCGGATTCCTCGACGAAACAGACGATGTCCGGCTGCGCCGCGACATCCGGCGCCTCGGTGAGTTGCTGGGCGAAACCCTGGCCCGCCAGGAGTCCGCCGCGCTCGTCGACCAGATCGAAGAGATCCGCCAGTTGTCCCGGGAGGCCCTGGCCGGTGACCGGAAAGCCCAGCAGGCCCTGACCCGGCGGCTGAACACCAGCGACCTGCCGACCGCGGTGAACCTGATCCGCGCCTTCCGGACCTACTTCCACCTGGCGAACATCGCCGAGCAGGTGGCCCGCATCCGCACCTTCGACGACCGCCCCGAGGGCACCGGCTGGCTGGCCCGGGCCGTCGACCAGGTGGCCGACGAACTGGGTGCGCCGGCACTGACCACGGCGCTGGCGAAACTGCAGGTGCGGCCCGTGTTCACCGCGCACCCCACCGAGGCGAGTCGCCGGACCACGCTGATCCAGCTACGGCAGATCGGCGACGCCCTGCTGCAGGCCCCCGACGAGCTGACCCCGCGCGCCGAACGGCTCCGGGACCGCGAACTGAAGCGGATCATCGAGACCCTGTGGCAGACCGACGAACTCCGCGTCGACCAGCCCACCGTCGAGGACGAGGCCCGCAATGTGCTCTTCTACGCGGCGGCGCTGATGGCCGACACCGTCCCGCAGCTGCTGGACGACCTGGCCGACGAGGTGGCCCTGCAGGGGGGCTACCTGCCGATCACCGCAGCACCGCTCGCGCTGGGCAACTGGATCGGCGGCGATCGCGACGGCAACCCGAACGTCACCGCCGACACCACGCGGCAGGTGCTCGAACGGCAGCATCTGGTCGGCATCGGCGTGCTGCTGGCCGAGCTGGACGCCGTGATCGGGGAGGTGTTGACGTCCGGACGGCTGCGCCGGATCACCCCCGAGTTGCAGGCCGGCCTCGCCGCCGACCTGGAGGCGCTACCCGAACTCGACGAGCACGTCCGCCGGGTGCACGTCGAGGAGCCCTACCGGCTCAAGCTGCACTGCGTGCGGCAGAAGCTGGTGAACACCGCACGCCGGATCCGCGACGACCAACCGCACCGGCCGGGCCACGACTACCGGGGCAGCACCCGGCTGCTGGCCGACCTGGAGGAGGTGCGCACCTCGCTGATCGCCAACTCGGCCGAGTTGCTCGCCGGCGGGCGCCTCACCCGGCTGATCCGCACGGTGAGCGCGTTCGGGCTCGGGGTGGCCAGGATGGACGTCCGGGAACATTCCGAGAAGCACCACCATGCACTCGGTCAGCTGTTCGACCGGCTGGGCGAAGTGGAGGCCCCCTACGCCTCGCTGAGCGCGGAGGAGCGCTTCGAGGTGCTGTCCGCCGAGCTGGCTAAACGGCGTCCGTTGGCCCCGTCACCGCCGCCGCTGGATGCCGACGGCGCCCGCACCTACGCCACCTTCGAGGCGATCCGGGACGCCCATGAGCGGTTCGGCCCCGCCTGCATCGAGAGTTACATCGTCTCGATGACCCGCGGCGCGGACGACCTGCTGGCCGCCGTCCTGCTGGCCCGGCAAGCCCGGCTGGCAGACGTCACCGAGAACGTGGCCGCGATCGGGTTCGTCCCTCTGCTGGAGACGGTCACCGAGCTGCGGGCCGCCGGCGAGATCGTGGAGAAGCTGTTCGCCGACCCCTCCTACCGTGCCCTGGTGAAGCTGCGGGGCGACGTCCAAGAGGTCATGCTGGGCTACTCCGACTCGAACAAGGACGCCGGCATCGCCACCAGCCAGTGGGAGATCCACCGGGCGCAGCGGGTGCTGCGCGACGTGGCGGCCGCGCACGGCATCCAGCTGCGGCTGTTCCATGGCCGCGGCGGCACCGTGGGCCGCGGCGGAGGCCCCACCCACGAGGCCATCCTGGCGCAGCCGTTCGGGTCGCTGCAGGGCGAGATCAAGGTGACCGAGCAGGGCGAGGTGATCTCGGACAAGTACACGCTGCCCGCGCTGGCCCGCGAGAACCTGGAACTGACCCTGGCCGCCGTGCTGGAGGCCAGCACCCTGCACCTGACCTCGCGGCAGAGTCCCGAGCAACTCGCCCAGTGGGACGCCACCATGCAGACCGTGTCCGACGCCGCCTTCGTCGCCTACCGGGCGCTGGTCGAGCATCCTGACCTGCCGCCCTACTTCTGGCAGTCGACGCCGGTCGATCAGCTGGGGGCGCTGAAGCTCGGCTCACGTCCGTCCAAGCGGCCCGACAGCGGATCGGGGCTGGAGGGCCTGCGGGCCATCCCGTGGGTGTTCGGCTGGACGCAGACCCGGCAGATCGTGCCCGGCTGGTTCGGTGTCGGCAGTGGCCTGGAGGCTGCGGTCGCCGCCGGCCATGGCGTGCAGCTCCGGGAGATGTACGAGCAGTGGCACTTCTTCCGGACGTTCATCTCCAATGTCGAGATGACCCTGACCAAGACCCGGTTGGACGTCGCCCGGCACTACGTGACCTCATTGGTCAACCCGAAGCTGCACCACATCTTCGACCGGATCTCGGACGAACACGACCGCACCGTGGCCGCCATCCTGGCCATCACCGGTGCGGAGGAACTGCTCGACAGCCAGCCGACCCTGAAGCGGACGCTGAGCGTCCGGGACGCCTATCTCGACCCGGTCAGTTACCTGCAGGTGGCCATGCTGGCCCGGCTGCGGGCCGGCGATCGCGACCCGCAACTGGAGCGCGCTCTGCTGCTGGCCGTCAACGGTGTCGCCGCCGGCCTGCGCAACACCGGGTAGCCCACCGGACAGGCAGGGCTGGGGAAGCAAAGTGGTCGGACCGTAACGCAAGTGGTCAGAACCGCAATGCAGCCGTGATTCACGGCGCTGCGCCCCGTAACGCCGTGGGAGTGTGCTGATGCCGCAAGGTTCAGCCCCCTCAGGAGGATCCCGATGGCAAAGTCGAAGACAGTGGAAGGGCTCTACGAAGTAGGGCCCGACCAGAAGCTCCACGTGAAGCAGCCGATCTGGAAATCGCTGTTCTTCCAGATCGGTGTGGCGATCGTTCTGGGCATCACCATCGGGGCGTTGTGGCCCACCATCGGCTCACAGCTGAAACCGCTCGGCGACGGCTTCATCAGGCTGATCAAGATGGTGATCGCGCCGATCATCTTCCTGGACGGCGCGGCAATCTACCTGTCCATCTCGCTGCTGTTCCTGGCTCAGGCCTTCGACATCAACCTCACCATGGGCCAGCAGCTGGCCGCGCTGGGTGCCGGGCTCGTCGTTCCTCGCACTGTCGGCGACCGCGACGGCGCTGGGAATCTTCCCGGTCGCCGGGGTGGCGCTGCTGTTGGGCGCCGACCGGCTGATGGATTCGATGCGGGTGTCGGTCAACCTGCTCGGCAACTGCGTCGCCACCTTCATCGTGTCCCGCTGGGAGAACCAGCTGGACTACGACCAGATGCGTGAGACCTTCGCCACACAGCCCGAGACCGAGATCGAGACCGATACCGCGCCGGAGCCGGCGCTGCAGTCGGCGTAACCAGGATGACAAGATGGGGGGAGGCGGCGAGCGTCCGCCTTCCCCATCGCCATCGGAAGGCGGACCGACTCCGTATGTCTCGCCCAACAGTCGCCGACGAGATCGTCCGGCGCATTGAGCGGCAAATCGTCACCGGCGTGTTCGCGCCGGGCGACCGGCTGCCCGCGGAACGGACGCTGGCCGCCGAGCTGGCGGTGTCCCGCGCCGCGCTGCGTGAGGCGCTCAGCAAGCTGGAGGCGTCCGGCCTGATCGTCAGGCGGCACGGCAGCGGCACTCGGGTGACCCGCGAGGTGCCGCCGAGCACGTTGCTGGCGGCCCGGCTGGAGCGGGCCAATAATGACTTCGAACATTCGGCCGAGTTCCGCGAGGTGGTCGAGCCGCAACTGGCCAGACTCGCTGCCCAGCGGATCACCGCCGACGAGCTCGCCGAGCTGCGGGCGCTGTTGGAGGCCTCCGCGGCCGACATCGACGCCGACGAGTCGCTCCGGCTCGACGTCGGCTTCCACACTGCGATCGCCCGCACGTCGCGCAATCCGCTGCTCGGATCGGTGGGGGAACTGGTCGCGACCTGGACGGTCGAGGCCCGCGTCCACTCGCACCTGGGCAACGACGGACGCCGCATCTCACACGTCGGGCACGCCCGCATCCTGACCGCTCTGGAAACCGGCGACGCCGACGCGGCAGCCGAGGCGATGGCCCGGCATCTGCGCGAGATCCGGGCCGTGATCGACGAGATGCGCGGCCCAGGCAACCTCACTGACTGACCTGGGAGCGCCGGCTCAGACCAGGTCCGGCAGGGAAGCGGCCAGCTGCTCCCAGGCGTCGTGCACCCCTCGCTCCACGATGCCGAACTGGGAGATGAGCGCGACCCTGCGGTCGGTGTCGTCGTACAACTCCAGGGACGAGGTCGGCCCGTGCGGACCGTGCAACCGCAGCAGCAGGCAGTGCTGGACGGCCGCTGGGCGAATCTCGAGGATCGCTTCCTCGATGCCGATCGCCGCGACCCCGGCGGCGTGGGCAACCGACTGCACGGTGTCCTGGACGGCGTGCATGGCGGCGTCGGAGAACACCGCGATTCCGAGGGGCAGGCCGACCGCGCAGGCATGCTCGAACACGTTGACCACCGTGCGCGGATCGACGTGCCGGTGCGGCAGGAACGGCGTCCGAGCGGTCGACCAGGTCAGCAGGTCGTCGATGCGTTGCAGCTGGTCGGGAACCTCGGCCCCGCTGGAGGGGCCGTCCGGGTAGACGTCGAACCCGTGGCCGGGCAGGTCGCCGCCGAGTCGCGCCATTCCTTCGATCACCAACCGGTCCTGGGGCAGCAGCGGATGACAGTGGTGCACCGGATGCCCGTTGACGCCACACAACCGGAGCTCCGGCACCGGGGTCTCCCCCGGCTCGACGTGCCGCGGCTCGATGAGCACGGCGCCGGTCAGGGCGTTCGGGTCCAACCGCAACGACACCCAGCCGGGCTGCACCCGGAACGGTCCGCCGGAGACACCCGGGTCCGCGTAGGCCGCCACCTGGGTGAGCCGGGCCACCTGATTCTCGGTGATGGCCGCCGGGTGTTCGAGCAGTGCCAGGGTGCGCAGCGCGTTGTCCGTCGGCACCGCGAGACGCCGCAGCGAGCAGTCGTGCTCGCAGCGCCCGCCGCCGCAGGCCGGCCCCTCGGGGTTGAGGGGCATCGGGTCAGTCATTGTCAGTACACGTCCCTCAGGTAGCGCTTATCTCTCTTGAGCGCGGCCACGTACTCGGCCGCATCGTCGTCGCCGCGGCCGCGTTGCCCGGCGATCAGTTCGATCAGTGCCCGATCGACGTCCCGGGCCATCCGCGAGGCGTCGCCGCAGACGTAGACGTGGCCGCCGTCCTGCAGCCACGCGTAGAACTCGGACGCCCGCTCGCGCATCCGCGTCTGCACGTAGATCTTCTGCGCCTGATCGCGGGAGAAGGCGAGGTCGAGCCGGGTCAGCAGCCCGCTCGCCTGGTAGGCCTCGATCTCGTCGGCGTAGATGAAGTCGCTGGCCCGGTGCTGGTCGCCGAAGAACAGCCAGTTCTTGCCGGACGCACCGCGCGCCGCCCGCTCCTGCAGGAAGGCCCGGAACGGTGCAATGCCGGTGCCCGGGCCGATCATGATGACCGGCGCGGAGTCGTCGGCGGGTAGCCGGAAGGCCGCGTTCGGTTGCGGGAAGATGCCGAACTCGGCGTCCTCGGCCCGGTCGGCGAGGAATGTCGAGCACACCCCGTGGTGGACCCGCGGCCCGCCGTGCCGGACGGCCGCCACCGTCAGGTGGATGCGGTCCGGGCTGTGCAGCGGGCTCGACGAGATCGAGTAGGCGCGATGCTGCAGCGGCCGGAACACCCGGTTCAGGTCATCGAGGTCGAGGTTCACCTCGGGCAGCAGATGCAGCAGGTCGAGGGTGTCCTTGCCCCACAGCCACGAATCCAGCGCATCCCGCTCGGCGCGGACGACGAGCTCACCCAGTTCGCTGCCCGGTGCCCGCTCGGCCAGCAGCCCCAGCAGGTCCTTGGACGGCGTGGCGATCTCCCAGCCGCGCGCCAACTGGGCCCGCAGCGTTGACTCGCCGACCACCGTGTCCGGTTCGTGCCCGAGCCGCTCCAGCAGCAACTCGACCAGGGCGGCGTCGTTGGCTCCGACGACGGCCAGCGCGTCTCCGGCGTGATACTCGATGCCGCTGTCGGCCAGCGCGATCTCGACGTGCCGGATCTCCTTGGCGCTGTCCGTGCCGGACAGCAGCCGGTTGGCGACCAGCCGGGTCGGGAACGGCGTCTTACGGTTCCACCGCGGACGCTCCCGGGCCCGTGTCGGGGCCACGGACGTCGCCGCCGGCGCGGCACCCGCGGACGGCGCTTCGGCGGCGAGCAGGCCGAGGGCCTGTTCGATCCAGGCGGCCGCAGGCGCGTCGTAGTCGGTGTCGCAGTCGACCCGGGGCAGCAGCCGGGTGGCGCCGAGTTGCTCGAAACGCAGATCGATCAGCTTGCCGGCCTGGCAGAAGTCGTCGTAGGCGGTGTCGCCGAGCGCCAGCACCGCGAACCGGACGTCCTCCAGCCGGGGTGCGGCTTCGGAGCCGAAATCGTCCCAGAACAGCCCGGCGTTGTCGGGCAGCTCGCCGTCGCCATAGGTGGAGGTGATCACCAGCACCCGTTCCATCCGGGTCAGGTCGTCGAGTTCGACATCGTTCAGCACCCGCAGGGTGGGCGCCATCCCGCGGGCCTGGGCGGCGCTCACCAGGTCTTCGGCGAGCAGTTCGCTGCAGCCGGTCTGGCTGCCGTAGAGCACATCGAAGGTGAGCGTGGCGGTGGCTGCCGCCCCACCCTCGTCGCGTTGCGCGGCGACCAGGCCGGACAGGAAGCCGTCCAGCCAGGCCCGCTGGCCGGGGCTGAACGGGGCGTCGATGGTGAGGTGCGTCATGATGCCGTCCGATCCAGGCTGCGGACGGCGTCGGCGGCCAGGTCGTTCAGCGCCGCCTCGGCCAGCAGCCGGTCGAACCGCGCCCGGTCGGTGCGGGCCTCGTTCCGGGCCTGCTGATGCAGGATCCAGCCGTAGGTGCCCGGGGCGTCCATGCCGCGCACGTTCCGCAACTCCAGCGAGCGGGTGTAGTCGGTCAGTCGGCGCGCCGAGATCAACGCGGCCAGTTCGGCGTCGGCGAGCGGGTCGAGCCGGTCGCGCAGGTACTTCATCACCTTCTGCATCACGAAGAAGTCCTCGGTGAGGATCAGCGTGCGGGCGGTGGTGTGCCCGCGCTGCTGGGCGATCTGGTTCGCGATCGAGAACACCGTGTACGACGACAGCAGCCCGAACATGTCGTCTGCCTCACCGGCCGGGACGCGTCCGGCGAGCACCGGGCGCTCGGCGCGGTAGTGCCGCTTGAGCACCCGGAGCTGTTCGGTCGCCACCGAGGTGGCCAGCTCGTCGAGCAGCTGCCGCCGGCTGGACGCGGCCAGGATCGCGTCGGCGTCCTGGGTGAGCAGCAGCGCCCGCGGCATGCCGCAGAAGATGTGCTCGCGGGTCACCGCCCAGTCGGTGAGCAGCCGGGCGGCCAGTTCCGATCCGGTGGCCTCCAGGTGCCAGCGGAGCAGCAGCCGGGCCGCCTCGGCGTGGAAGCTCCCATGCTCTTCGGCGGTGAGGCCGAAGACCAGCAGCGAATCCTCGCTGACCCGGCTGCGCACCGTGCCGTCCGGGTCGTACTGGTAGAGGAAGCCGCCGCTCATCCCGTTGCCGAGACCTTTGCCGGCCGAGCCGAGGTTGAGCACCGCGCCGTTGGTCATGTATTCGCAACCGAAGTCACCGATGCCCTCGACCACCGCGGTGGCGCCCGAGTTGCGGACGGCGAACCGGTCCCCGGCCTCGCCCTGCACGAAGGTGCGGCCGCCGGTGGCGCCGAACAGCGCGAAGTTGCCGATCAGCACGTTGCCGCCCGGTTCGGCGCTGCCGCCGCCGGGCGTACGGACCACGATCCGTCCGCCGCACTGGCTCTTGCCGACCCCGTCGTTGGCGGTGCCGGTATGCACCAGTTCGACGCCGTCGTTGCAGAAGGCGCCGTACGACTGGCCGGCCGAGCCGTTGGTCCGGATGCGCACCGCGCCGTCGTCGAGATAGCTGCGGCCACGCTCGTCGGTGAACACCGACGGCAGGCCGGCCAGCGTCGCCGCGTCCAGTTCGTGGTTGAGCATCCGTTCGACGTTGACCGACAGCTGGCCGCCGACAGACTTGTCGCTGTTGTGCAGCGTGCCGGCGTCCAGCTCGACGCCCGGCTCGGCGCGGTCGATCAATGCGGCTCTAACCAGGTCAATCAGGGCGTCGTCGACCGCATAGCTCTTCTCCAGGTAGACCGGGTCGTCGACGGTGCGCTCCGGCACCCGGGCCAGCATGGCGCGCACGTCGAGGCGTCCGACGCTGGCCGGATGGTCGAGCAACTGGGCCAGGTCGGAGCGTCCCCGGGCCTCGCGCAGCGAGCGCAGCCCGAGCCGGGCCAGCAACCTCCGGACGTCGTGGGCGACGTTCAGCAGGTACTGGGCGAGCGCCCGCGGGTCACCGTCGAAAACCTCGGGGTTGGTGGTGAGCCCGGCGGGACATTTGATGTTGCAGTTCTTCGCCATCACACACTTGAGCATCATCAGCGCGGTGGTGCCGAACTCGAAGCTGTCACCACCCAGCAGCGCCGACATCACCACGTCACGCCCGGTCTGATGCGCGCCCGAGCAGCGCAGCACGATCTTGTCCCGCAGCCCGTTGGCGACCAGCGCCTGATGCACCTCGGCGACGCCGATCTCGGCGGACCGGCCGGCGTACTTCAGGCTGGTCACCGCCGCCGCGCCGGTGCCGCCGGTGTTGCCGGCCACGTTGATCACGTCAGCACCCGCCTTGGCCACGCCGACCGCGATGGTGCCGATGCCTTCGGACGACACCAGCTTGACGATCACCCGCACCCGGGCCGCCTTGCAGTCGTGGATCAGCTGCGCCAGGTCCTCGATCGAGTAGGTGTCGTGATGCGGCGGGGGCGAGATCAGTTCGACGCCGGGCGTGCCGCCCCGGGCCGCAGCGATCTCGACGGTCACCTTGGCGGCCGGCAGCTGACCGCCCTCACCCGGCTTGGCGCCCTGGCCGATCTTGATCTCCAGCTCTTCGAGCATCGGGTCGGCCAGGTAGCCGGCCCAGATGCCGAACCGGCCGGACGCGAACTGCTTGATCCGGGAGCCGCGGATGGTGCCGTAGCGGGACAGGTGCTCGCCGCCCTCACCGCAGTTCGACATGCCGCCCACCATGTTGGTGCCGTGCGCGACCGCCTCGTGCGCGGTGGCGACCAGCGCCCCGTAACTCATCGCGCCGGAGGCCAGCGTCCGGGTGATCTGGTGCGCCGGCTGGACGTCGTCCAGTCCGATGCTGACCGGGGCCGGCGCCAGCAGGCCGAGGAAGGCCGCCGTCCGGCCCGCCACCTGCACCTCCAGCGCGTCGGCGTCGACCGCGACGCTCAGCACGCCGTCCGGGTCATGGCCGGTCAGGAAGTCGGCGAACGCCGCGTAGCGGTCGGCGTCGCCGCCGGCCACATCGGTGAACCGGATCACGTACCGGTCCTGCCCCACCGGCTCGACGGCCAGCCCACGCACCAGGATGCTGGCATTGCCGTCGATCGAGAACCGGGCCAGCTCATGCTCGAAATCGGACGCCGTGTGCAACCCGGCGACGTCGGCGGGCAGCGCCAGCACGTCGCGCAGGGCGGAGGGCCGGCGGGCCCGCTCGGCCCGGGTCGCGGCCAGGAACTCGCGGTAGCCGGGGGTGATCCGGAAGGTGTCGATCTGCTCTTCGGTCAGCGCGGCCAACCCGTTGTTGGCGTACGCCTCGTCGCTGATCCCGAAGGCACCCTCCAGCTGGTCGAGGGTCAGCCGGGCGAGCGTGGCGTCCGCTTCGGAACCGTCGTCGAAGCGCCGCGGCTCCTCGGTCATGCCGGCGAAACCGCGCACCGCGGTAGTGCCGAACGAATGTCCGGCGCCCTCGGAACGCTCCTTGAACAGGCCCAGCAGCGGCAGCTGCGACTCGGCCTCGACCACGCAGCCGCGGGCATGCCATTGGGCGGCAGCCTGCGCGATCCGGCTGAACCCGACCCCGCCGACCGGGGCAGCCATGTGCGGGAAGCAGCGGGCCAGCACCGGATCGGAGGTGTCCAGGTAGTTGGGCTCGAAGAACTCGCCGCCGATGTAACTCTCGACGGTGCACAGCCCGACCCGGCCCATCGTCTTGCCGAGCGACTTCTCGGCGGCCTTGCGGAACCGGGCGAAGGCCCGGTCGGTCTCGGTCTCTTCACCGGCCGGTGCCGGCGGGGACGGGTACTTCTCCTCGGCGCGCAGCCGGGCGCTCAGGCTGTACACCGCGGACGCCCCGAAGCCCAGCGCCGCGGCGATGTGATGGGACGAGGGCAGCTGCCCGCTCTCCGCGACCAGTGACACCCGGAGTCGCAGGCCGTCGTCGATCAGCCGCTGGTTGACGGCCGCGATGGCCAGCAGCAGCGGCAGTGGCGCCCGGGTGGTGGAGATCGCCCGGTCGGTGAGCACCGCGATGCCGCCCTCGTCGCGGGCGAAGGCGGCGACCGCGTCGCACAGCTCGTCGAGCGATTCGACGACTGCAGCCGCGTTCCGCTCGGCGTCGTCCGGATGAGGCTCGAAGAGCAGGTCGAAACGTTGCAGCGGGGTGAGCCGCTGCTCGCGCAGCTGCACCATGTCGAGATGGCCGAGGATCGGCGAGCCCACCACCAGCTGCTTGCGGTGCTGCTCGCCGCCGTCCGGTTTGGCGCCGAGCGCGACCCGCATGCTCATCCCGTCCGCCTCGCGCAACGAATCGAGCGGCGGATTGGTGACCTGGGCGAAGCGCTGCGAGAAGTACTTCGCCACACCGCCCTCCTGATCGGCGAGGGCGTTGATCGCGTTGCCGTAGCCCATCGCGCTGATCCGCTCGGCGCCGTCGGCCAGCATCGGGTCCATCATGAACCGGAAGCTCTCCTGGTTGAGCGAATAGGCGACGTAGCGGCCGGTCAGGCTGAGGTCGCCGGTGTAGCCCAGGGTGGTGGTGCTGCGGTCGAAGGCGGGCGCCGGCAGCGCGGCGACATCGACCCGGGCCTCGTCCAGCAGCGCGGCGTAGTCGCGGCGGGCGGCGAGCAGTTCGAGCGCCTCCCGGGTGCGGAACGTCCGGCCCAGCCGGTGGTCGTGGTAGAGCATGCCGCCGGCCTCGATCCGGCCGCGGCGACTCACCTGGTCGTCGGGAAATCCGACCTGCCCGGCCTCGGACGACACCACCAGGTAGTCATCGGTCTCCACGGTGCGCAACGGACGCAGCCCCAGCCGGTCGAGCCGGGCACCGATCACGTCGCCGTCGCTGAAGATCAGCGCCGCCGGACCGTCGTTCTTCTCCTCGTACAGCGAGAAGAACTCGAACATGTCGCGGACGTCGCGGCTGAGCGTGGCGTCGTTCTCCCAGGCCGGCGGCATCAGCGACACCACGGCCTCGACCAGGTCGAGGCCGTCGCCGAAGACCCGGCTCTGCAGGGTCTGGTCGAGCCGTCCCGAGTCGGACTGTCCGGGTGGACGGACGATCCGGCGGTGCCGGGTGATCGCCAGTGTCTCGTCCGAGATCCGGTTCTTCCGGTCGGTGTTGAGCTCGCCGTTGTGCGCCATCAGCCGGAACGGCTGCGCCATCGTCGGGTGCGGTTCGGTGTTGGTGGAGAACCGGGTGTGGAAGTAGAGCGAGCGCACCTGCTGCGCCGGATCGCGCAGATCGGTGAAGTAGGCGATCACCTCACCGGCGTTCAGCCGGCCCTTGAGCACCTGGGTGCGGGCGCTCAGCGAGAGCGGATACAAACCGGTCAGTGCCGCGTCGGTGTACGCCTCGGCCTCGATCGCCAGCAGCGCAGCGTTCGCGGCCCGGTCGATCCGGTCCCGCTGGCCGTCGGCGTCGCCCGGCTCGGCGAGTTGGAACACCCATTGGACGATCGGCAGCTGGTAGCGCACCGCACGTGGCCGCAGCACCGAGTCGTTCACCGGCACGTCCCGGACGAGCAGCGTGGACAGGCCGGCCTCGACCAGCGCGGCGTCGACCAGTGCACGAGCCCGACTCCACTGGGTGCGGTCGTCCGGCATGAAGAAGTTGCCGACCCCGAATCGGCCACGTTCCAGCTGCTCCCCGGCGAGCACACTGAAGAAGTCCACGGACAGGTCGATGCTGACCCCGGCGCCGTCACCGACTCCCTCGGCGGACATGCCGCCGCGGTGCGGAATCGCGCACAACGCCTGCTCGCCCAAGGCGATCACGTCGTGGGTCTGGACGCCGTCCTTGCGGGTGATGAAGCCCACCCCGCAGGCGCTGTGTTCTGTCGTGGGCTGGTAGAGCCCATACTCGCGTTCACCCATCGGCCCCTCCGCTGTCCGGTCACTCGGCTGGCTAGCCGGCGAGACACTGCGACGGTGGAGGGGCTCGCTGATCTGGTGTCGCGAGGTCCGCGACACCCAATATCGTAAGCCCTACATGCCCTAAATGGGAGAGTCTTCCGGGTTGGAACAGCACGGACCGCCGATCAAGAGTCGGCTCATCGAGCGCGGGCCCGGCAGCTTCGCTGCAACGCCCGGTGAACCTCCCGGACGCTCATCGCAGCGACGACCCCTCGCGGCGCCCCTCCGCCAACCTCGGCGCCACGCTCTCCATCTGCTCGATCACCAGCCGGATCGCCTCCGGCTGCTTGTCCGGAGGGTACTTGTGCTTCACCAGCAGCCGCTTCACCGATGAGCGGAGCTTTGCCCGGACGTCGTCACGCGCGGTCCAATCGGTTTTCGTGTCACGACGGACGATCACCCACAGTTCCCTCGCAATCTGAGCCAGGACGTCCTCGCCCTGGACAGTGAGAGCCGACTCATTGGAGGCCAATGAGTCGTAGAAGGCGAGCTCGTCCGCGGTGAGCGGGGGCTTGTAGCGCGCGCCACGGTTGCCCTCTGCCGCGACATCTTTCGCCAGCTCGATGAGTTCCGCGATCACTTCAGCGGAAGTCAGCTGTTGGTTGGTGTAGCGGTTCATCAACTCCTTGAGCTTCTGTGAGAACGCGCGCTGCCGCACCAGGTTGTGTCGTGCGGCGTGACCGGATTCCTCGGTGAGCAGGTCACGGAGCGCCTCGATCGCCAGGTGCGGGTTCTGGGCGTTCTGCGCCTTGATGACGAACTCGGGCCCCAGGTCTGACAGGGACGGCTTGGCCAGCCCGGCCGCGTCGTAGATGTCCACGATGTCGCCGGCTGCGGTGGACGTCGCCACCAGCCTGGACAGCAGACGCTGGATCTCCTCGGGTACTGGCCGGCCGGACGACTGCCGTTCCTGGGCGTCGAACTTGGCCATCCACACCCGTACCTCTTCGTAGAACTTGGCGGTGACACGGAGGTCGCCCAGCGTTTCGCTGCCCGCGGCCAGCGCCCACGCACGGGCAAGCTGGTTGGCCAGCGTGCGGAACCGTGCACCCAGGTCGTCTTCGCCTTCGCCTACCTGGTTGCCCGGGGTCACCGGCGACCGGAGGTAGTTGGTGAGCCCGACGGCGGCTTTCATCCAGCTGCGGTCGTCGCCCATCAACTGATTCCGCCACGGGAACCCGGCGCAGATCTCGTCCAACGCAGCGATCAGCTCGCGGGCGAGGCCGGCCGCTTCGTCCACGTTCCTGCCCACGGGCCGGTTGGCGCGATCGGACTCGGTGTATTCATCGAGCGCCTCGCGCAGGTTCTCAGCGACCGGAGCGTAAGCGACCAGCAGCCCGTCGGGTTTCCCTCGAAAGGTGCGGTTGACTCGGGCCAGGGCCTGCATCAGCAAGGCGCCTTTGAGCGGCCGGTCGAGGTAGATCGTGTGCAGTGGTGGCGCGTCGAAACCGGTCAGCATCATGTTCTGGACGATGACCAGCTGCAGCGGGTCGTCCGGGTCTTTGATCCGCTTCTGGATCGCCTTGTTCTGGCTCTCTCGCCGGACGTGGTTGCTCACGGGCGGTTGATCGGCAGCCGACCCGGAGTAGACGACCTTGACGACGCCTTCTTCGATCGAATCGTGGTGCCATTCGGGTCGTAGCGCGACGATCTGCTCGTACAGGCTCGCGCAGATCTCTCGGGTGGAGCCGACGATCATCGCCTTTCCGGACGTCTCGATGAACGGCTGGAGCGCGTCCGCACGCCCTTCCCAGTGCTCGATGATGTCCGCGGCCAGCGCGGCTAGGCGGGCCGGCGCACCGTAGACCGCGTTGATCACCGCGACGGACTGCTCGACCTTCTCCCGCTCCACCTGGTCGAGTCCGGTGGTGGCCTCGTCCGCCGCCAGGTCCAGTTGCTCCTCGGTGACCTCGCCGGTCAGTTTCACCGCGATCAGGCGGGGTTCGAAGTAGACCTGCACGGTGGCACCGTCTTCGACGGCTCTGGTCAGGTCGTAGGTGTCGATGATGTCGCCGAACACGTCAACGGTGTCCCGATCGGCGAAGGAGATCGGGGTTCCGGTGAAGGCGATGAAGCTGGCATTCGGCAGCGCTTCCCTGATTCGCCGCGCGTACCCGTCGAGCTGGTCGTAGTGACTGCGATGAGCTTCGTCGACGATCACGACGATGTTGCGCCGGTCGGTGAGCAGTGGATGGTCGAGGCCTGCCTCGCGTTCAGCCTTCGAGAGCCCGAACTTCTGCAGCGTGGTGAAGTAGATGCCGCCCGTCCTGCGGTTGACCAGCTCGTCGCGCAACTGCGCCCGGCTGGCTACCTGCACCGGCGATTCCCCAAGGAGCTGCGAGCGGTTGAACCCCTCGAACAGCTGGCTGTCGAGTTCGTTGCGGTCGGTGACCAGGATCAGGGTGGGGTTCTTGAGCTTCGGCTGTTGTGCGACCAGATGGGCATAGAGCTCCATCTCCATCGACTTGCCGGAACCCTGGGTGTGCCAGACGACGCCGGCCTTGCCGTTTGTCTCCGCGGCCGCCACGGTCGACCCGACCGCCTTGGTGACGGCGAAGTACTGGTGCGGTTTCGCGATCCGCTTCGCGTAGCCGGCCGCGCCGGCGTCGAAGGCGACGAAGTTGCGCTGCAGTTGCAGGAACCGCTCCGGATTGCACACGCCGTCGATCAGGTACTCCAGCTCGATGCCAAGGCTCTGCTCGTCGGCCTCGGCGCCGGGCGTCACCCGTCGGCCGTCATCGTCGACGTTCCACGGCGCGTAATGGTTGAGCGGCGTGAACGGGGTGCCGTACCGGGCGGTGATCCCGTCGCTGATGATGGTGAGCACGGCGAACCGGAACGCCATCGGGAACTCCCGTAGGTAGGTCTCCAGCTGTGCATGTGCCGAAGTCAGGCTGGCTTTCTCGGAACCCGCCTGCTTGAGTTCAACAATGCCTACCGGCAAGCCGTTGAGGTAGAGGACGATGTCGAACCGGCGTTCGATCTCACGGGAGCGGATGGTCACCTGGTTGACGGCGAGGAACTCGTTGTCGTCAACGTCGTGGCCGACCAACCGGATGGTCGGGTTGTGCTCGACCCCGTCGGGGTCGAGGTAGGTGATGCCGCGGAAACCCTTGACCAGAATCTCGTGCAGCCGGAAGTTCTCCGCGATGGCGTCCTGCGACTTCGGCGCTTGGATCTCGGCCAGCGCTTGTTCCAGGTATTCGGACGGCACCAACGGGTTGAGGCGGCGCATTGCGTCGAGGGTGCGGCTCGGCAGCACCAGCTCATCCCAGGACGCGCGGCCACGCGGCGCCCCTGGCGCCAGTTCCTTCCCGGAAACGTGCTTCCACTCGTTCTCGACAAGCTGGTCGAGGGCGAACCTCTCCCACTCGGCTTCGGTGATCATCGGGACGCCTTTCCTTCGATCTCGCGCTGAGCGCGCTTCACCGCCTCCAAGTAGGCCGCTTCGACATCCGAGGGATCGGCGTCACGCTGCGCTCGATACTTCGCATACTCGGTCTCCGCCTTGGCGACAGCCTGCTGATGGCTGACCGATCCGGCGCCCGTCAAAGTCGGGGCCTCCATCGCAGTGATGAGGCGGTCGAGGTGAGCGAGCCAGTCGCGCATGTAGGTGGGCTGGTGGTTCTGTGCCCGGAACTCAGCGGCGTCGAAGTAGGCCGACACCAACGCGTTCAGCTTCTTCAGTTCGGTCTCGCTGAGGTAGTTCTTCGCGGTGGTGACCTCTGCCTTGACCGGCCGCTGCCCGGCGAACGACGTCAGCCCCATGTTCGGCTGCGTGGCATCGGCGCGGGCAGCAATGACCTCGGCGGCGGTGTGACCGTGCGCGGCGTAGTGGAGCTTGTTCTGCACGACCTTGAAGAACTCGGTCGTCTCCTCTGAGCGGGGGTGATAGTCGACGCTCGTGGCGTACAGGTCGAGCACCTGCCGGTAGAGCACCTTCTCACTGGAGCGGATGTCGCGGATGCGGTCGAGCAACTCGCGCCAGTAGGTGCCGCCGCCGAGCTCCTTCAGCTTCGCGTCGTCCATCGTGAAGCCCTTGACCAGGTACTCACGTAGGCGCTCGGTGGCCCAGATGCGGAACCTGGTGGCGATGCGACTCTTGACCCGGTAGCCGACCGAGATGATCAGGTCGAGGTTGTAGAACGGCAGCTCGCGACTGACCTGGCGGGTGCCCTCGGTGCGAACCTGTCGGAAATTCCGACAGGTTGCCGCCTCATCGAGTTCACCTTCCTCGTAGACGTGCCGGATGTGTTCGACGACGTTCGTGCGAGATGTCTGGAACAGGTCGGCGATCTGCTGCTGGCTAAGCCAGACCGTATCTGCATCGAGTCGAACCTCGATGGCGGGCACTCCCCCTTCGAGCTCGTACAGGAGGATCTCGCTGGAAGGCTGGTCGGTCACGATGCGTTCCTTCCCATGTTCGCAACGCCATACGGAATGTGGACTCCGGCGACGAAACGGGCCGCGCCGTCGAGGTGTATGGCCTGGTCGTCGAAGAAGATGTGCGGACGCATGACCTGCAGCACCTTCGCCTTCTCGACCCCACCGAGGAAGAAGGCGTCGTTGACGTTGACGCCCCACTTCCTCAGTGACCGGACGGCTCGCTCGTGGGCGGGAGCACTCCGTGCGGTGACGAGCGCGATGCGCAGCCTCGTCGGGTAGGTGGGGTCAGCCAGTCGCTTGGCTTCCTCCAACTTCTGGATGGTGTTCAGGTCGGCAAGCAGCGGCTTCAGCGGACCTTCGCCGAGCGCATCGAGTTTGTGATTGGACTCGTGCTGAAGGTAGGTGTCGAGTTCGTCCGACGTTCGGTACAAACGCTCCGAGTCATCGTTGGCTAGGACCCCGTCGAAGTCGAACGCAACGACCAGTGATCGGTCGTCATCGTCGTACGCGGCCTGGGACGGCAGGACGTGGCCAGCGGGGAATCCCGCCCCGATCGCGCTGTCCACGTCGGGCCGGTTGCCCGACAGAAACAGTGACATCCCCAACGCGCCGATGTACTCGTACGGCGCCTTGCCTTGGGTAAACACTGCTCGCGAGATCGCCAGCTCGTGCTTCTCGACCGATCGCATGACGCGGAGTCCCGTGCTCGGATCGTTCCGTGACAGCACGATCACCTCGACGAGCGGATCGTCGGCGCAGAGATCGTTCAGTTGCAGCAGCCGCTTAATGAACGGGAAGGCGACGCCTGGCGCGAGGGTGTCATCGATGTGGTCGTCCTGGTACTCCCGGTACGCGGCCTCACCGTGCTCTTTGAAGTACGCATCGGACTCCGTCAGATCGAACAACGCGCTGGACGCCACCCCCACCACAAGCCGATTGGTCAAGTCGTACGGCATCAGAGGACCTCTTCGACGGCTCGCTCGGCATCCTTGACGCGCAGACGGCCGGACATTAGGAGAGGCAGCAGTTCGTCTCGAGTTTTCATCATCTTCTGAATCTCGTCGTTCAACGAATCTTGCAGGCGGAAGCGGGATGCACTAGACACCGCGTACCGTTCCATCACCTCCGTATCGGGAAGCGGGAAACGGTAAGACTCGATCGCACCTCGCCCTAGGTGAAGAACGGTCGTGCCACTCATCCGTGCATGACAGTGGTCCCGGAATGACCGAGAGCGGAGGGCACCTAGCAGATACTCCCCACGGACCGTTGGCAACGGTCTAACGATCGCCAGGTCGAGGCTTGCGACGAGACGCTCATACTCGGCCACTCTTGGAACGCGGACAGCCCAACCAATCACGTCCGCTCCCTGAGTTAGGTCCGTTTGGGCGACGACGATGTCGCCAGAATGCACGAACTGCTCCGCCCGGGGAGCACCTATGTACTCCTTGAAGCCGCGGCGAGCAAAGGTGCCAGTGCGATCAATCGACTTGAGCGTGATCAGAGCCGAACGAGACCGGTCGAGGTCGTATCGTCGATATGAAACACCCTTCGTAACTGTTGCCACGCTGTCGAGCCGCACGAAATCGCTGGCCGACGCAATGACGGTCTCCACTTTCGCTCTCTCGAGCTTCCCCAGCGCCTCTACCGACCTCTCATTGGCGATGATCTTGTCATCGAGCGTGCCTAGGATCTCGGCGACGGCCCGCTGCTCGCGCAGCCCAGGGATGTCCACCGACCATGTGGGCATCGTCGAGAGAGCAATCCGAGGAACAGTTGCACCATGGACGGTGTGCGTTGCGATAGTCCTCTGGAATTGGGGGGCCAGATAGAGGTAGACCAGAAATCGAGGGTCCACGACCGACCGGTCGGGGCGCAGGAGAGCCATCCGTCGCCCTAAGCAGGCCTCCACGCCATCCGGCATCAGAGCGGCCTCGCCTAGTCGGGTCTCGTACGAGAACAGCAGATCGCCTGCCCTCGGAGTCACTCGCCGTGTCCACCGCCGATAATCCTCCGGCGAGACGCGATCCGATAGGGTCAGGTCTAGTCGGCCACCGATCAGGCTCGAAATGTTCAGAAAATATGGGCCCTGAGATGTCCGAGTTGGCGTGGCGTGGGGCCCATCGAACAGCTCGCCCAACTGTCCGAACGTAGTCGCTCTCCAGTCAGCCATGGATTCGCTCCAATTGAGCGCGAACGATGTTCTCCAGTCGTGCAGACTCATCGAACGCCTCTAGCAGTTCCTTCGTCAGCCGCTTGACCTTTTGGTCGAGCGGTTCCCCGTCGTCCTCCACTTCGGCAGCACCCACATACCGTCCAGGGGTTAGCGCGTAGTCGGCGTCCTTGATCTCGGCGGTGGTGGCGCTCCGACAAAAGCCGGGCACGTCCGCATAAGCCTCGACGAACTCGCCCAACGAACCACCGCGCCAGGCGTGGTAAGCGTCGCCGATCCTCTTGATGTCGTCCGGGCTCAGACCACGCTCGGCTCGATCGACCATGTACCCCAGCTCGCGGGCGTCGATGAACAGCACTTCACCGGCGCGTTCACCCTTGTCCTTGGCGAAGAACCAGAGGCAGACCGGGATGCCGGTCGAGCGGAAGAGTTGGGTAGGCAGCGCGACCATGCAGGAGACCAGGTCGGCCTCGACTATCTGAGCACGAATGGCACCCTCACCGTTCGAGTTCGACGACATCGAACCGTTGGCCATCACCACGCCGGCCTGGCCCTTCGGCTTCAGCTTGGACAGGATGTGCTGGATCCAGGCGTAGTTGGCGTTGTTCGCCGGGGGAACCCCGTAGCGCCAGCGGACGTCCTCGACGTTGCGTGCCCAGTCCTTGATGTTGAACGGCGGGTTGGCCATCACATAGTCCATCAGCACACCGGAGTGGATGTCGCGGGCGAACGTGTCTCCCCACCGGGAACCGAGGCCGTTGTTGTCGATGCCGTGGATGGCGAGGTTCATCTTCGCCAGCCGCCAAGTTTCTTCGTTGGCCTCCTGTCCGAAGACGTGGATGTCCTTCGGGTCGCCGTCGTGTTCGTAGATGAACTTCTCGGTCTGCACGAACATGCCGCCCGAACCACAGCACGGGTCGTAGACGCGGCCACTGCTGGGCGCCAGCACCTCCACGATCACCTTGACCACGCTGGGCGGTGTGAAGAACTCGCCGCCCCGCTTTCCCTCGGCGCGGGCGAACGCGCCCAGGAAGTACTCGTACACCTCCCCCATCAGGTCGCGGGCACGGTGCTCGCCCTGGCGGCTGAACCGGGCGCTGTTGAACAGGTCGATCAACTCACCGAGGCGGCGCTGGTCGATGTTGTCCCGGTTGTAGAGCCGCGGCAGCGTGCCGGCGAGGCTCGGATTGAACCGCATGATGGCATCCATCGCCTGGTCGATCAGGGAGCCGACAGTTCGTGGTGGCTGACTACCGATGGCCGGCTTCCCCTTGGCGTACTGGGCCAGATACGACCAGCGCGCCTCGAGCGGCACGACGAAGACGCCGTAGCCCTGGTACTCCTCCGGATCGTCGATTAACTCAGCGATCTGTTCGTCGTCCATCCCCTCAGCAGCGAGCTCGGCGCGGATCGCCTCACGACGCTCGTCGTAGGCGTCCGACACGTACTTGAGGAAGACGAGGCCGAGGATCACGTCCTTGTACTGGCTCGCCGACAGCGAGCCGCGGAGCTTGTCGGCCGCCTTCCACAGGGTGTCCTTCAGTTCCTTCATGGTCGAGGGAGCCTGTGGTTCTTGCTTCTTGCGTGGGGGCACGTCAGCCTGCCTTCTTGGTCGGATTCGTGTCGAGCGTGACCGTGCCTGCGGCCACGCCCTGGATGAGGTTGGTGATCAGGTCTTTCATAGCGGACTCGCGGCGTCGCAACTCGCCCAGGTAGGCGTCGGCCTCGGTGAGTGCCGCTTCGACGGCGTCAACATTGGCGGGTTCGAGCACAGGGACCGGCCAAGTGCGCCAGTCTCCCGCATCGTCCGGCAGCAGGTTGATCACGGCTGCCAACGCGTGCGGTCCGAGGCCGGCACCGGCCGGCAGGCGAAGAATGCGACTCGGTGATCGCACGATCGCACCGCCGTCCGGGTCCACCGTCGCCCGCGGACGCGGACGCTCGACGAACACGACGTCGTTCGGTTCGGTCCGGCTGGCATGCGGGTAAAGCCGGACTGCGTCCAATGGGTCGAACCAGAGATCACCAACCTCCGGGTCGGCCGACAGCACCGCAACCGTTCCGGCCGAGTCGGCCTGGGTCGGATCGATTCGATTTCCTCGGTGGAACTCCAGCCGTCCCTGCTCGACCAGTTCTCCCAGGGATCGCGGGGTCACCACTGTCGCGGGTGGCGCCGTGCCCACGGCCATGTCGTACCCCGTGAGCGGCTCGCTAGTAACCAGGGTCAACGCCGCGATCCGGTCCCGGTGATCGGCGTGCGCCGCGTCGCCCAGACGATCCGCCCTGATACCCGGAGGAACAAGGGGACGACGTCCCCTCACCACGGCACGCTCCACCGGCCGTCCATAGCGGAACGAGCGACCACCAGCCCTGGTCAGTGCCGCGGCGAGGTCGGACGCGAAATCCGACAGATCGATCGTCTCGGAGGACAGGTCGGCGAGGACGACGCGATCGACCTCCAGCCCGCCGACCAGAACCCACAACCCGAGTTGCTGGCGGTGCGCGCCCTTCCACAGACCACGAGGCAGTCGAGCGGCCAGCACAAGGTGGCCCATCGCGAGTGTGTCGGACCGGACCGCCTCGAAGTCGCCGCGCAACGCGTCGCAGAGTATTGCCGATGGACCGAGCACCACCCCGATGTCGCCTGGCATCAAGTCCAAGGCGACCCCCTCCACCGCTACCAGCGCCTGCATCGCTTCCTCACCCACCACGGAAAGGACACGAACCGCGGGGCGGTCCCGATCAAGGAACTCGACTTCGTCCATGACCAGATGGCGGCGGAGGGCGCGGAGCTGAGCATCGTCGTCGCCTAGCGGCGAGACCCCAGCGAAGGACGACGCCAGGCGACGAGCCGTGCCGAGGTCCACGCGTGGATCAAGCGCCACCTCGTCAGAACCCAGATGCGTCCGGCAAGTGGCCGCAACGGCGTCCAGAAGCTCCAGCGCACCATCGGCAAGGCCGCGAGCATGAGGAGAGCGGGCCAAACGGCTCGCGTAAGCGCGATCCAAGGCATCTCCCAAGCCCAGCGATGACTCGATCAGGTCGTCCACATAGCTGGCGAGCACAGTGTTCGCGCCGATCGCCGTGACCTCGGAGAGCAGGAAGCCGTCCTCAGCGTCCACACCGGCCGCCATCTCCGCCAACTCAGCGACCGAGCATCCACCGAGTTCCTGGCCGCTCAGGGCCCGGAGCGCGAGAAACGTGACTACTTCATCAAGGTGCAGACCCACGGGCACCGCGAACGCTGGCGCGTCCTCGCTCGCCTCGATGTTGTGGCCGCGTCCGCTCGCCGTGAGCCATGCGACGACGTCGGTGGTGGCGAAGTGCTCCACGCCGTTGACGCGCCTGATCGCGCGGGGAAAGGGAAGGAGACCCGCCTTGGTCGCTGAACGGCGACGCCAGTTGGTCACGGCCTGACGCGTGACGCCAGCGATCGCCGCAACATCACGCAAGGTCAGCATTCCCGGTTCCATGGTCCCTCCTCTCACGTCCTGAGTGGAGACTAGATCAGCGTGGACTCATATTCCATTGATCTGTCTGTTTAGTCCCCTAAACACTCTTCATCATTGTCAACTCACCGCCCCTCGAGGATTCTCGTCAGTGTCGTCCTTACTCGGACGGACGACCGAACACCCTCAGGAGGGCAAGCATGACCGGCACCACTGACAAGGCCCGCTTCGATGCGAAGGGCCAGGCGATCGTGATCGACACGATGGCCATAGACGACTCGACCGTGCTCAACGAGGCACGGCACTGGACCACGGGTCGGCGGGGCCACGTTCCGGATGAACTGATCGGCGTCTGCAATGCGGACGTGACCACGTTCGTCCGCGAGGCGATCGCGTTGGGGTCTCGCGTCCTCGCCAGCACCGCTCAGACCGCTGAGACACAGCTGCTCGAGACCATGGTCAAGGGCGTTGGCGAACAGACGGCTCAGGCAGCCAAGCAGGCTGCGGAGTTGACCGAGCGCGCCGCCAAGGATGCCTCGAGCGCTGTGACCCGTGTCGCGACCGATGCAAAGAAGGCGATTACCGAGGCCGAGGCGACCAACCGCAAGGAGATCACCGCGGCAGTCGGGCAGGCGACCAAGACCCTGGTCAGCGAGACCCAGCGGCTCTTCGGAGGCGAGCACCCCGAACTGCTCGAGCGGTTGCGGCCGCTGCTCAACTCCTTCGCCAAGACCCTCGAAGCACAAGTGAGCAGCGGGACCACGGAATTGCTGGCCAAGGCGGCCAAGCAGTTCGACCCGAGCGACCCGTCGTCCCCGATGGCGAAGCACACTGCCGCGCTCACGGTGAGCCAGAAGGAGTTCACCGAGCGGATCGAGAAGAACCACCACGCGCTCGCGGGGAAGGTGGACGAGTTGACCACCGCGCTGAAGGTGCAGCAGGCGACGACGACGCTGGCCAAGGTGACACCGATCAAGGGTGGCTCGTTCGAGGGACAGGTGCACGTGCTGATGAACGGGATCGCAGCCGGGCTCGGCGGCGAGTATCAGGACACCACCAACAAGGTCGGGCAGCTCCCTCGCTGCAAGAAGGGCGACGGCGTCCTTGACGTCAACGAGCAGGACGCCCGCGTTGTGGTTGAGGTCACCGACTCGCGGCGGATGGCCTGGAACGAGTACTTCGACGAGGCCGAACGCAACCGTGGTGCCGTCGCGTCTCTGGGCATTGTTCGTACGATCGCGCAGAACGCGGGTCAGTCGATCCGTGTTCTCGGCTCGCGGCGCGTCGTCATCGCGTTCAACCCGGACACCGACGACCCCGAACTGTTGCGCACCGTGGTGATGCTGCTGCGGACGGTCGCCATCGCGGCGTCGGTGCGCACCGGCTCGGAGGAGGTGCAGACCGCCGAGGAGAAGATCACCGAGGCGCTCGCGCAGCTGGCGAAGATCGACGCTATGAAGAAGCTCGCCGGCGCGATTCAGACCAACGCCGCCAAGATCGACAGCGGCTGCACGGCGATCAGCACGTCCATCCACCGCCTGCTGGACGAAGCGCTGACCGCGCTGGCCGGAGCCCACCGCGCCGCAGTCGAGCGCGAGATCACACCCGGCGAGGCCACCGGCGCTGCGTGAAGACCAGCGGCCCGAAGCGCAGGAGGGAGCGCTTCGGGCCGCTCTCAACCTGACAAGCAACACCTGACAAGCAGGTGCAAGGACGAGGGGATTGACATGACCTACCCATCAGCTGGCCGCCGGCTACACCGGCCTACCCGCGTACGCGTTGGGCGCAAGGCTGGAGATCGCCGCGCTGCCGCCGCGAAGGGAGTCGATACCGAGTCGGCGCGGCGGCGGCAACGCGCTACGGAGGTTCTCGCCCTGGACGAGGCCGCGGCACGCTATGCCCGCCGGCTCGGCCGCGATGTCTTTCGCGGTTTCCAAGTCGCCGCCCTGTTCGGGCTCATCCTCGCGTATCTCAAGGTGCTGGCCGCTTACAGCAACGGGCCACAGGTCAACGTCCCCGTGCTGAGCACCGGCACCGCCCTCGGTAGTTTCGGGATCCTGGCGGGGCTCATCACGGCGCTACAGGTGGCGGTGCGCTCCGGAGCGAATGAGGCGCCAACAGCCCGTCGGCAGTTCCTCGCGAAGACCGCCAGCCTACTCATGCTCGCATCTGTCGCGCTCGGCACCTACGTGGGTATGCAGTTCATGGCGACCGCACCCCGCGCCGTCGAGTTGGTGCGCATGTTCGGACCGATTCTCGGCGGCATCGTGCTCGCCATGTTGGCGGCTGATGCCGCAGCAGCGGCGGAGACCCTCGGCAAGGACAAGGAAGCCAAGGAGGCTCTCCGCGAACAAGACATCAACCGCAAGCGCAGGCGATGCATCGCACTTGCGCGGGGAACGACGTCACCACGCTGCATTGGGGTCGTCAGGGATCTGCTCTACCCATCCCTGCTCACGTTGGCCACTGTCGCCACCATGTCCATCATTCCGCGAGGTGGCAAGCCTTTGAACGTGGCCCTGCTCGCCGTCGCGGTGGCGATCTACATTGGTATCGCCTGGCTCGTGGTCTATCTCGCGGCTGTTTCATCCCGCACCGGGCAATGGAGCATCTTCCTGCTGGCGACTCTCGCCGCGACCATCGCAGCTTTCAGTATCGGCTGGAGCGTCGTGCTCGACGCGATCACCCACTCGACGCCCGACACCGTGTCCGCGAATGCCGGATGGTCGCTGGCCTCATGGCTAGCCTTCAATGCCGCTGCGTATTTCACAGGTGTGAACGCCTTCCGTGTAGTTGGTCAGCACAAGCGGCGAGGCATCCTGCTTGAGGTAGCCGCGCGAAGGGCAGCAGGCGAACTACGGCGAGCCGGTAAGGAAACCAAGGACCGAAGCCGGTCGCTGGCGACCACCATGGCGAACTGGGCCATCGCGCTCTGTCTGCTCTTCCCCTTCGGTCTCGTCCTCGCCCAGGCGGCCCTACGACAGGCAGACCGGGCCGGCGATGAGCCACACATCCGCAAAAGGTTGCGGATCGCCGTCGCCGCGTCGTGGGCGACCCTTGCCCTCCTTCTTGCCGCGTTGGCGACGCTGGCGATCCGGGCGCCTGTCATCGTCTAGTGGCAGGCGCGCTTCGGGCCGATGGCATGCTCAACGCCGACCGCGAGATTACGTCCGATCCGGTCCCTCAGTGACCGAGGCGGAAAAGCCCTCACATCGGACGTAATCTGACGACCGAACGGCGCCGACTTCACACCAGTTCGGGCAGCGAACCGGCCAGTTGCTCCCAGCCCTCATGCACTCCACGCTCCACGATGCCGAACTGGGAGATGAGGGCCACCCGGCGGTCGAGTTCGTCGTAGAGCTCCAGGGACTGGCTGATACCGGGACGGCTCAGGCATACCTCGCAGCGAACAGGGCGAACTCCAGGAAAACCCCTTGCCAGCTGGGAAAAGTCCAGGTCTCGATAAGCTCGACCAACGAAAGCCGGTGCTCTCGACCGACGACGATCTGCGCCTAGCGCTTCCGTCCGGTGCCCATCATTCCCCGGGCGATCTCACCACCGACGGTGATCACCTTGTTCCAGAAGGTGGGCGAGCTGAGCACCTTCTCCACCCCGCTCTTCGGCGCCGGCGGCTGGACGGCTGCCGCGGCTGGGTGGTGCGGGGTTGGGTCGTCCGCTGTTGCGCCTGGGACGCCCTGGCCTGCGCCGCGGCGTCCTTCTCGCGCTGCTTCGCCTCGGCCTCGGCCGCCGCCGCAGCCCGGCCCTGTTCCAGCTTGCGGGTGAGCATCTCGTAGGCGGAATCCCGGTTGACCGGCTGGCCGTACTTCCGCATCATTCCCGACTGCGCGACCCCGCCGGCCATCATCTGCGGGTCCATCGGATCCATGGACGCCTCCGGCGCCCGCATCCGCGTCCAGGCCACCGGGGTGGGTGCGCCGTTCGGGTTCAGCACGGTAACGATCGCCTCGCCGATGCCGAGGCTCTGCAGCACCTCCGCCAGGTCGTACCCCGAGTTCGGGTAGGTGGCGACCGTCGCCTTGAGCGCCTTGGCGTCGTTCGGCGTGTGCGCCCGCAACTGGTGCTGCACCCGTGAACCGAGCTGCGCCAGCACCTCCTCGGGGACGTCCTTCGGGGTCTGGGTGACGAAGAAGATGCCGACCCCCTTCGACCGGATCAGCCGCACGGTTTGGGCGATCGCTTGCAGGAACGCCTTGGACGCGTCGGCGAACAGCAGGTGCGCCTCGTCGAAGAAGAACACCAGCTTGGGCTTGTCGACGTCGCCGACCTCGGGCAGGTCGTGGAACAGATCGGCCAGCAGCCACATCAGGAAGGTGGAGAAGATCGCCGGCCGGTCCTGCAGGTTCGGCAACTCGAGCAACGAGATGACGCCCTGGCCGTCGGGTGTAGTGCGCAGCAGGTCGCGGCTGTCGAACTCGGGTTCGCCGAAGAACTCCTCGCCGCCCTGGGTCTGCAGCGTGACCAGCGCGCGCAGGATGACGCCCGCGGTCGCCGACGAGACCCCGCCGAGATTCTTCAGGTCGGGCTTGCCCTCGTCCGAGGTCAGATAGGTCAGCACCGAGCGTAGATCCTCCAGGTCGAGCAGCGGCAGGCCCTGGGTGTCGCAGTAGTGGAAGATCAAGCCGAGCGTCGACTCCTGGGTGTCGTTCAGCCCGAGCACCTTGCTGAGCAGGATCGGCCCGAACGAGCTGATCGTGGCCCGCAGCGGAATGCCGGTGCCCTGGCCGCCCAGCGCGTAGAACTCGACCGGGCAGCCGTGCGGCTGCCAATCCTGGCCGATCGCGGACGTCCGCGCCAGCAGCTTCTCCGACGACTTCCCCGGCAACGCGATGCCCGACAGGTCGCCTTTGATGTCGGCGGCGAACACCGAGACGCCGGCTCGGGCGATCTGCTCGGCCATCAGCTGCAGCGTCTTGGTCTTCCCGGTGCCGGTCGCGCCCGCGACCAGGCCGTGCCGGTTCAGCATGGACAGCGAGATCCGGACCTTCGCGTCCGGCACCCGCGCGCCGTCCACCAGGACGCCCAGATCGATCGCCGGAGTGTCGAAGGTGTAACCCTTGGTGATCGCGGCTACGTCAGGTGAGGTCGACATGGCGTCACTGTAGGGGACGCCGCGGCGACACCCGGATAGACTGCCCCCGTGATCTTCAAGCGCGTCGGCGAGGGCCGCCCCTACCCCGAGCACGGCTATGTGCAGCGGCAATGGGCTGCGATCGCCCCGCAGCAGATCCGGCTCGACCAGCTGGTAACCACTAAGCGGACGCTCGACCTGGAGCAGTTGCTCGAAGAGGATTCGACCTTCTACGGCGACCTATTCGCCCATGTCATCGGCTGGCAGGGCGACTACTACCTCGAGGACGGCCTGCACCGCGCGCTGCGCGCCGCGCTGCAGCAGCGGCAGACGATGCACGCCCGCGTTCTGGAACTCAAGTAACCTTGCTCGGAGGCCGAACGAGGAGTTGGTGGGAGTGCGGGAGATCAGCCGCTTTATCAAGACGCCGTTGACCCTGCTCGCGCTCACCGCGATCGTGCTCGTCGGCGGCGTCTGGGGCTATCAGAACGCGACCGCGCAGATTCCTCCCCGGCCCCCCGAGCCCTGCGTGATGACCAACGTCGGCACCGCCCTCACCCCGCAGCACGTCACCGTGCGGGTGCTCAACGCCGGGCTGCGGGGTGGCTTGGCGAAGCGGGTCAGCAGCGCGATGCGCTCCTACGGCTTCAACATCCTGAAGGTGAACAACACCGATCAGCGGTTAACCACCACCGTGATCGTGGGCAACTCCGCGAACGATCCCGAGGTGGTCCTGGTGGCAGGCTTCTTCAAGGGCGCCACGAAACAGGGTGATGGTCGAATCGACCATGTAGTCGATGTGCTGCTGGGCGATGACTACGCCGGCCGAGCAACGAATCCCCAGGAGTCCGTGCCAGTCAGCGGCCCGGTTTGCCTGCCGGCGTTGCACACATCCACCGCGAGCGTGGCGCCGGCTTCGATCCCCGCGGTCTCGCCGTCCCCATCGCCGTCGCGCTGATCTGACTGAACTCCTACTCGGAACGCTCGTCGCGCCAACGGGAGAGCCGGCCACCGCGTCCGACCTGCTTGAACCGGGTTTCCACCCGGTAGCGGTACCTGGACGGAACCACCACCAGCAGTTCATCGCCCGATCGGATCACGTCACGCGAACCGGGCGCGAACGGTGTGCCGTCCCTGATCACCAGGGAAACCACTGTGCTCGGCGGCAGCCGCAGTTCGAAGATCGTCACCCCGTGCAGGCGGGAGCCGGCCGGCACCTTGATCTGCATGAAGTCGGCCTGGATCTTGTCCAGCGGCGCCACCTCGACCTCGATGTCGAGGGCGTCATCGCCAGTGGTCAGGCCGAGCTTGCGGGCCATCCATTCCAGGGTGGGCGCCTGCAGGGTGGTGTAGACGACCACGAAGACGAAGACCAGGTCGAACAGGTCGCGGGCCTGTGGCAGCGGGGACGCCAGCGGCACCGTCGCCATGATGATCGGCACCGCGCCGCGCAACCCGGCCCAGGATAGGAATACCTGTTCCTGCCAGGGCACCTTGAACCACACCGCGCAGGCCCACACCGACAGCGGGCGGGCGATCACCGTCAGGAACAGGCCGGCCAGGACGCCGGTGAGCATCACCTCGGCCGAGAAACGTTCCGGGTGGGCGAGCAGGCCCAGCATCACGAACAGCCCGATCTGGGCGACCCAGCCGATCCCCTCGGCGAACGACCGGGTGGCGTTGCGGTGCGGCAGGTCGGAGTTGCCCAGCACCATCGCGCAGATGTAGACGGCGGCGAAACCCGACACGTGCAGAAAGGCGCCGGCGCCGTCCGCCAGCAGCGCCCAGCCCATCGCACCCAGCGGGTAGAGGCCGGACGCCGGCAGCGCGATCCGCTTCAGCACCCTGGCCCCCAGCCAGCCGATCGCCAGGCCGACCAGCAGGCCGCCCAGAAGTTCCACGGCGACCATGCCGAGGATCAGGGCCGGCCCCTCGGTGGATTCGCCCAGTGCCCAGGCGGTTGCGGCGGTCACCAGCAGCACCACGGGCGCGTCGTTGAGGCCCGATTCGGCCTCCAGGATGGCGCGCAGCCGTCCGGGGATCGGCACCTTGCGCAGCACCGAGAACACCGCCGCCGAGTCGGTGGGCGCCGTGATCGCGCCGAGCAGCAGCGCGGTCTGCACGTCGAGGCCGAGCAGGAAGTGACCGAATAGCGTCATCGCCGTGATCGATACGCCGATGCCGAGCGTGGCCAGCAGCCCGGCCAGGGTCAGATAGGCGCGTATCTCGCGCCACTTGGTGGTGAAGCCGCCCTCGGCGAGGATCAGCACCAGCGCGGCGAAGCCCAGGTCGTGCGCCAGCTGGGGATCGTCGAAGTGGACCCACAGGCCGACCCCGACACCCAGGAACAGGAACAGCAGCAGCGACGGCAGGCCCAGCCAACTGGACAGCCGGGACGCCCCGAGTGCGGCGAGCAGCACGGCGGACCCGGCCAGCATCACCACATCGAGGCTCAAGGGTCCACCCTTTCGTCAGAGCCTACTCTATTGAGCCTCGATGTGGCATCCGGACACTGTCCGGAGCCCGCCCGCAAAGTTGCGAGGGCCGCGGGAGTTCCGCTAAGCGAAGATCTCGCGGGCCTTCGCCGCCTCGGCGACCGCGTCCAGGTCGCCGCCGACCTGCGCGGTGACGGCCGCCGCGACGGCCCCTTCCACCAGCGGCCCGGGGCAGAACCGGACGACGTCGCCGTCCACCATTTCGAGCACCGCCTCGACTGTCATGTCGGCCGAACCGAGGTCGGTCAGCAGCACCACCTGGTGGCCGGCCCCGGTCAGTTCCTCGACCGCGGTGTAGATGGCGTCGAAGGAGGTGCCGATGCCGCCGTCGTCGGTGCCGCCGGCGGCCCGGAACTCGACGTCCTTGGCCATCTGCTGGGCGAGCTCGACCACGCCCTGGGCCAGTTTCGCCGAATGGGAGACGATTACAAACGCAATGCTCATCGCTTGGGTACTCCTTCAGTTCGCCGCTTCGGCGGCGTCGGCGGCCGCTCCCAGCAGGTAGGCGGTCGAGGTGGCTCCCGGATCCTGATGTCCGATCGAACGCTCGCCCAGGTAGGACGCGCGACCCTTGGTCGCCTGCATCGGAATGGTCTCCTGGGCACCCCGGGCAGCGCCGTCGGCGGCCGCCCGCAGAGTCTCGGCGGGACCTTTCCCCTCCTCAGCGGCAGCCTGCGCGGCCGCGATCGCCGGAGTCCAGGCGTCCACCATCGTCTTCTCGCCCGTGGTGGCCTTGCCGCGGGCCACGATGCCCTCCAGCGCGGCGGCGTAGATGCCGGCCACCGAAGCGGCGTCGAGATCACCCTCGGCCGCCTTGGCGGCCCGCATGAACGCGGTGCCGTAGAGCGGGCCGGCGGCCCCGCCGACCTTCGACATCAGGGTCTGGGCGACCACCTTGAACACCCCGGCGACATCGGTGGGCGGGGTCTCGTCGAGCCGCTGCACCACGAAGGTGAAGCCGCGGGCCATGTTCTCGCCGTGATCGCCGTCACCGATCGCCCGGTCGAGGTCGATCAGTTCCATCCGATGCTCGGTCAGCAGCGCCGAGGACCGGCGCATCCAGTCCTTGGCCCACTCCACGTCCAGGTTCGTCATTCAGACACCCCTCCTGAAACCCACGGTGTTGACCGGTGCGTCCCACAGTGCCGTCAGCTCGTCGTCGAGCTTCAGCACGGTGACGGAGCATCCTTGCATCTCCAACGAGGTGATGTAGTTGCCGACCAGCGACCGCGTCACAGTCAGCCCGGCCGCCTCGAGCCGCTCGCGGGCATGGTTGTAGACGATGTACAGCTCCGACTCCGGGGTGCCGCCCATGCCGTTGACGAACAGCAGCACGTCGCCGCCGTCCAGCTTCAGGTCGGCCAGGATCGGGTTGACCAGCTGGTCGGTGATCGCGTTCGCCGGCGCCATCGGAATGCGGTGCCGTCCGGGCTCGCCGTGGATGCCGATGCCGATCTCGATCTCGTCCTCACCGAGGTCGAAGGACGGCTTGCCGGCGTGCGGCACCGTGCAGGCGGTCAGCGCCACACCCATCGAGCGGACCTGCCCGATCACCTTCTCGGCGACGGCGGTGACGGCGTCCAGGTCGTCGCCGCGCTCGGCGGCCGCGCCGGCGATCTTCTCCACCAGCACGGTGCCGGCGACGCCGCGGCGTCCGGCCGTCCAGGTGGAGTCCTCGACGGCCACGTCGTCGTTGACCACGACCGCGCGGACGGTGATGTCCTCCATCTCGGCCATCTCGGCCGCGGTCTCGAAGTTGAGCACGTCGCCGGTGTAGTTCTTCACGATGTGCAGCACGCCCGCGCCGCCGTCGACCGCCTTGGTGGCCTCCAGGATCGGATCGGGCGTCGGTGAGGTGAAGACGGCGCCGGGCACCGCGGCGTCCAGCATGCCGAGGCCGACGAAGCCGGCGTGCAGCGGTTCATGGCCCGAACCGCCACCGGAGACCAGGCCGACCTTGCCGCGCACCGGCGCATCGGCGCGCACCACGTAGTCCGGGTCGAGGTGGACGGTGACCAGGTCGGCGTGGGCCGCCGCAAACCCCTTGAGTGTCTCGGTGACGACGTCAGCCGGATCGTTGATGAGCTTCTTCATTGAACACTCCTGTTCGTCGAGCCCGCGGACCCCCGACCGCGGACGGGCGTCCAAGTGACGCCTGCACCCCCACTCTGCCCGCTGGTGACGCGTCACGAAAGAGAAACGGCCAAGCGCCGTCCGACTTGGTCGGACGGCGCCTGCCGGAACCCGTTCCGCGGCCGGGTCACTTGCCCCAGATCGCCTTATAGGCCTCCTGGTAACCGGTCGGATCCCAGTAGTTGTCAGCCGAGGCGTTGTCCTTGGTTGACACGTGGATCTGCGGCACGTAGCCGGACGCCGGCTCGCCGGCGAACGCACGGTTCAACTCGTCCACGATCTGCCAGCCCTCGGAGCGCAGCGGGGACGGCACGGTCGCGGCCTGGAAGTCACCGTTGCGGATGCGGGTCAGTGCGGCGGCGTCGCCGTCACCGGCACCCACATTGACCGGGGCGGTGGCAGCGGTGCGACCCGACTGCCGGAACGCCGCGGTGGCGTTCTCGAAGTAGACGTCGTTGATCGCCACCGAGTAGGTCCACTTATCGCCCAGACTGCTCAGCAGCGCGCTGGTCTCGGTGGGCATCCGGTTGGCGACGTCCGCGATCGGGATGTTGGCGTACTTCAGCACCGCGACCGACGAGCAGGTCTTCAGCTCCTTCTGGATCATCTGGCTCTTGCCCTCGGCGAACGGGATCGACGAGTCGGTGAAGATCACCACGCCGGCGTCGCCGTTGGAGCGGGCAATGATGTACTGCGCGCTGATCTTGGCGACGTCCTCAACCTTGGTCGTGACGTTGCTGAACAGCTTCGGGTTGTCGCTGGGGCCGGGGGTGGCCAGCGCCTGCCAGCCGACCAGCGGGATCTTCGCGGCGTTGGCCTGGCGAACCTGGCTGTCGGTGGTCTTCGGGTCGAAACCGCCGAGAATGATGCCGTCCGGCTTGAGGGTGAGCGCCTGGTTGAAGGCACTCAGAATGCCGGACGGGGTGCCCTGGCCGTCGATCGTCTTCAGCGTCCAGCCGATCGCGCTGGCCGCGCTGGTCAGGCCGGTGGCCACCCCGGCGACGCCGGGGTTCTGCATCGACTGGGCGACGTAGACGATGGTCTTACCGGTGGTCGCCTTCGGGCCCGTGGTGGGGCCGTCCCAGGGCTGATCCTTCGCGGACGCCTTGTTGACCGCCGTGCGGGCGTCCGCGACGACCTCCGGGCATTGGGAGGCGGCGGTGCTGGTGGCCTGAGCCGAGGCCCGCAGCGCGTCGGATCCACGCTCACAACCGCCCAGGGCGAGTGATGCGCCGACGACCAGCGCGCAGCCGGCGGCCAGCGGACGACGGAATGGTGATGCCATGGTGAACCTTTCGAGCAGGTGGCGAGCGATCAGGATGCGGGCTTGTCGGGATCGGCGGACGGGTCGGTGACCGGCGTGGCCGAGGTGTGCGGCCCTACCGTGTCGGCGAGTCGGCCGTCGGCGGTCTGGACGCCGGTCGCCCCGGCGGACGGTGGTGCGGAGCTGTCGACCGCCTTGTTGGCGGCGATGCCCGCCTGAATCTTGCGCCGAGCGCTGAGGCCGGCCAGGCCGACCGCGATCAGCAGCGTGACACCGTTGAACAGCGGGTTGACCCAGAAGTTCGCGCCCAGCTGGCCGATGCCGGCCAGGCCGATCGCCAGGGTGACCACGGCGACGATGGTGCCGCCGGCATTGGGACGTCCGGGCTTGATCACCGTCGAGCCGAGCAGCGCGGCGACGAACGCGGGAAGCATGTACTCCGAGCCGACCGACGGGTTGCCGATCTGCTGCTGCGAGGCGAGCAGCACGCCGGCGACGCCGACCAGGAACGAACAGGAGGCGAAGGCGTAGACCGAGTAGCGCTGGGTGGGCAGGCCGATCAGGTCGGCGGCGCGCTGGTTGGAGCCGAGCACGTAGAAGTAGCGGCCCAGCGGCAGCCGCTCGAGCACCAGCCAGAGGATCACCGCGATCACCGTGACGTACCAGGCCGCGACCGGGATGCCGATGAACTTGGAGTCGTACAGGTCGGTGAAGCCGTACGGCAGGCCGTCGCCGGTGGGTACCACCCGGGCACCGTCGGTGATGGCGCCGGTGATCGCGTACAGCACCGAACCGGTACCCAGCGTGGCGACGAAGGAGTCGATCTTGCCGAGCTCCACCAGCAGGCCGTTGACGATGCCGACCACGGTGAGGATCACCAGCACGATCAGCGCGGCGAGGATCCACTGCACGCCGTTGACGACCATAGTCATCATCAGCACGTGCGCCAGGCCGAGCGCATACCCGATCGAGACGTCGAATTTGCCGGTGGCGATCGGGATCATCGCGCCCAGGGCGAGGATCGCGGGGATCGAGTTGGCGCCGAGGATGGCGTTCAGGTTGGTCTGGGTGAGGAACGTGCCCGGCATCAGGATGGCGAACACGATGAACAATAGGACGGCCAGGACGAGCAGGCCGTAGGTGCCGACGAACGAGCCTCCGCCGCGGCGGCGCTTGGCCGGGCGAGCGGGCGCGGCTGGTGCTGCTGTGGTCATTGCGGTGGACTCCCTCGTCAGTTGGTGGTCAGCAGGTTGGCGCCGGAACTGGCGGCGGTGAGTTTGCCGACGGTGAGGTCGTCGCCGGCCAGTTCTTCGGTCATCCGTCCTTGGACGAAGACCAGCGCGCGGTGTGCGACGCTGGCCACCTCCTCGAAATCGGTACTGACCATGACGACGGCCAGACCTTCGTCCAGCGCGTCCTCGAGGAGGCGGTAGATGTCGGCCTTAGCACCGACGTTGACGCCCGCGGTGGGCTCTTCCAGCACGATGACCCGGCGGTTGGCAGACAGCCAGCGCCCGACCATGACCTTCTGCTGGTTGCCGCCCGAGAGCGTCGCGATCGGCGCCTCCGGATTGTTCGGCAGGACGCCGTAGGTCTCGGTGAGCTCCTCACCGAGCGCGGCGTCTCTACTCGGGCTGTTCCAGGACAGCACGGACATGCCGCGCGGCCGCAGGTTGGCCAGGAAGTTCTCCCGGACGCTCATCTCGGGCGCCATGCCCTCCTCCATCCGGTTGGAGGTGACGAACCCGACGCCGCGATCGACCGCTGCCGCGGGCGAGGCTGGGGCGTAGGGCTGGTCGTCGAGGGTCAGCGTGCCGCCGTGCATCGGGAACGCGCCGCCGATGGCGCGTCCGAGCTGGACGTGGCCCGCGCCGGTCAGTCCGACCATGCTGACCACCTCGCCGGCATGCACCTGGAAGCTCACCGGGCCGGCCGGGCCGGCCAGCACCCGGTCACCGGCCAGCACCACCGGCCGGTCCTGGGCGTTGAACCGGGACTGGTAGCTCTTCGGCTTGCTGCCGACGATGTTGACGATCAGATCCTGCGGCGTCTTGTCCTTGATTCCGCCGGCGTGGATCAGCCGTCCGTCGCGGAACACCGTCACCGAGTCGGAGATGGCGAACACCTCGTCCAGCCGGTGCGAGACGTAGATCATGCCGCAGCCCCGCTCACGCAGGTTCTTCAGTACCTCGAACAGCCGCTCGGAGTCGGCGGCCGGCAGGGACGCCGTCGGCTCGTCGAGCACCAGGATCGGCGCCTCGGCCGAGAGCGCCCGGGCGATGGCGACCAGCGAGCGGTCGGCCCGGGTCAGGTCGGCGATCAGCATTTCGGGGTCGACGTCGAGCTCGACCAGCGCCAGCGCCGCCTCGGCCCGGCGTCGCACCTCGCGCCAGTTGATCAACCCGCCGGAGCGGGCGTAGGTGGTGCCGAGCGCGACGTTCTCGGCGACGCTCATCGCCTCCACCAGGCCGAGGTCCTGGTGGATGAACGCCATCGCCTGGGTCGCCTCGGGCGAGCCGAGCGGGTGCCCCTGGACGCGCACGTCGCCCGCCGTCGGTGGGTAGAGGCCGGACAGCACCTTGATCAGCGTCGACTTGCCCGCACCGTTCTGCCCCAGCAGCGCGTGGATGCTGTGCGACTGCAGGGTGAAATCGACGCCCTTCAGGGCCTGGGTGGCGCCGAACTGCTTGACGAGGCCCTTGATCTCGATCAGGGGAGCATCAGTCATTGGAATCCTCAACTCTGAGTGAAAGCCAACATTTTGGACCGTGACCAAGATTCTGGCCTAGGTACGGGCGCGAAGCAACCCCCCTTTGCCGAGGATTCCTGGCCAGTTCGAGCGCGAGGGACGATCAGAAGCTGCGGCCGGCCAGCGGGTTGCCGAACAGCTCAGCCAGCTGCTGGAGTTCGGCGACCACCTCGGTGGTGACCAACTCCACTGCCCGCGCCCGGGTCAGGGTGCAGCTCACTGCCAGCTCCGCGGGCTCGCCCGGCGCGTTGCGCACGGGGACCGCGTAGCAGACCTGGCCGAGATTGGTCTCTTCGTCGTCGATCGCGTAGCCCCGCTCGCGCACCGCCTCGAGGTCGCGCAGCAGGTCGGGCATCGACTGGATGCTGCGCTCGGTGTAACGCGGCAGCAGCCTGCCGCGGAAGCGATCTTCCACCGCGCCGACCGGCAAGGTGGCCAGCATCGCCTTCCCACTTGCGGTGATGGACGCCGGGAAGCGGTCGCCGATGACGCCGGTGGTGCGCCGCGGACGACCCGTCGCCTCGTAGCGGGCCAGATAGATGACCTCGGTGCCGTCGAGCAGACCGAGCCGAGCGGCTTCCTGCGACAGGTTCGGCAGCCGCCGGATCTCGGCGTAGAACTCCTCGAGGTGCTCGACCGTGGCCAAATAGTCGGCGGCGAGACTGACAAAGCGCCGGCCCAGCCGATACCGGCCATCGTGCCGCCGGGCCATGCCTTCGGCCTCGAGCACCGAGCAGAGCAGGGCGGTGGTGGACTTCGCGATGCCGGTGCGGGTGGCGATGTCGGTCACCGTGAAGCCGCCCTGACCGGCACCAGCGAGCAGGTCGACGATCGCCATCGCCCGCGTCAGAGCCGGTACCGCACTGCGACCCATCGCACGTCCTTCGTCATTCTGCTGGATCGAGGTCAGAGTATTGGACTATCGTTGCCGTGCCAATACCCGATGAAGTCATGCCCAATGAAGCCATACCCGACGAAGGGAGCGCCATGGGTCGTCCATTCCGCGTGGGGGTGTCCCGCGATTTTCTCGACGGAGACCGCAACGTCTGGGGCGATATCGGTCTCGGTCGGCTCGATCGGCCCGATGTCACCTGGGAGTATCTCCCCGACGACGTACCCACCTTCCTGCCCGAACATCTGGCGCCCTACGACGGCGTGCTGTTCGCTGCACCCTCGGTGACCGAGGCGTCCTTCGCCGACGGCGTTCCCCGGCCACTCGTGCTGTCGCGGTTCGGCGTCGGCTATGACACCGTCAACCTGGCCGCCTGCACCCGCAACCAGGTGGCGATCACCATCACCCCGGACGGCGCCCGCAGGCCGGTGGCGACGGCGACGCTGACGATGCTGCTGGCGGTGCTGCACAACCTGGTCGCCAAGGATCGGCTGGTCCGCGAGGACAACTGGGCGGGTCGGACGAACCTGATGGGCACCGGACTGAACGGCCTGACCATCGGCCTGTTCGGCGTCGGCAACACCGGGGGCGAGTTCCTCCGGCTGCTGGCGCCGTTCGAGGTCACCCTGATCGGCCACGACCCGTTCTGTCCGCCCGAGCGGGCCGCCGAGATGGGCGTCCGGCTGGTCGACCGTGCCGAGCTCGCTGCCGTTTCGGATGCGGTGATCATCATGGCCGCGCTGACCCCGGACACCTTCCACGCCGTCGATGCCGGTTTCCTGGCCACGATGAAGTCGAGTGCCGTGCTGATCAACATGGCCCGGGGACCGATCGTCGATGAGTCTGCGCTGATCGACGCGTTGAGTTCGGGATCGATCCGGGCGGCGGGGCTGGACGTGTTCGAGAACGAGCCCCAGACGTCCGGCATCGAAAAGCTGCCCAACGTCACGGTGGCCCCGCATTCGCTGTCCTGGACGTCCGAGATGAGCCTGGGCAACGGCAACAGCTGCGTGGACGCCCTGCTGGCCGTCGCGGCGGGTGAGGCGCCACGATTCGTGGTGAACCGTGATGTGCTGGAAAGCCCGGGGTTCCGGGCACGACTGGAGGAGTGGGCATGAAGATCTGTGTGCTGGGCCTGGGCAACATGGGCCTTCCGGTGGCCGTCAACCTGGCCCGCGCCGGCCACGACGTGACCGGTGCCAACATCGTCGAGGTTCCGGCGGCATCCGAGGCCGGCGTCGCCGTCTCGACGGACGCCACCGTGGCGCTGCGCGATCGCGAGGTCGTGTTCTGCCTGCTGCCGGATCTGCCCTACCTGGAGCCGATGCTGCCGGCGTTGATCGAGGGCGGAACCAAGGACCTGGTGGTGATGAGCACCATCTCGCCCAATCGCGTCCGTGAGCTGGCGGAGCGCCTGCACGGTCAGGTCGACGTGATGGACGCCTGCATGTCCGGCGGGGTCGCGAAGGCCGAGGACGGCACCATGTCGATCATGTGCGGCTCGTCGCCGGAGATGTTCGAGCGGCTGCGCCCGTTGCTGGACGTCATCGGCGGCACCATCGAGCTGATGGGCGAGGTGGGCGCCGGCGCGGTGGCCAAGGCGTGCAACCAGATGGTGGTCGCCGGCACCCTGGTGGCGCTCGCCGAGGCGGCCATCGTCGCCAAGGACAACGGGCTGGACGTCGGCCACGTGCTTGACGTGCTGGGTGCCGGACTGGCGGCGTCCGAACTGCTGGATCAGAAGCGCGACAAGCTCGCTGCCGAGGACTTCTCCCCCAGCGGCCCGGCGAAGTTCCTGGTCAAGGACCTCACCTTCGCCACCGACAGCGCCGGCGGCCGCGAGCTGCCCTCGCTGAAGGTGTCGCTGGACCTGTTCACCGGCCTCACGGACGCCGGCCTGGGCGATGAGGACAACAGCGTGGTGTTGGAGTACCTGCGCCGGAACAGCTGAGCAGCAGCTCTGCCCGGCAGCATGTCGAGCTCCGGCAGACGGCCTCATCGCCGGGAAGCATGAACCAACAGAGAAACGCCGCTCCACCTGATCGGTGGAGCGGCGTTCGGTTTGGCGGTGGCGGTGGGATTTGAACCCACGGTGGGCAGGACCCACACACGCTTTCGAGGCGTGCTCCTTAGGCCGCTCGGACACGCCACCGTCGGTGATTCTATCGGCCAGGTCGGCGTCCGCACCAAATCAGGGTCTCGACAGGCTCGACCAGCGCGTGCGGGTCAGCGGCGGCCCTCGAAGAACTCGCGCAGCTGGGCGCCGCAGGCGTCGGCGTCGATGCCGCCGATCACCTCGACGCGGTGGTTGAGCCGGGGGTCGCGCACCACGTCGAAGAGCGACGCCACCGCGCCGGCCTTGGCGTCCCAGGCGCCGATCACCAGCCGCTCGATGCGGGCCAGCACCAGCGCGCCGGCGCACATCGTGCAGGGCTCAAGGGTGACCACCAGGGTGTGTTCGTCCAGCCGCCATTCGCCGCGGGCCGAAGCAGCCCGGCGCAGCGCCAGCACCTCGGCGTGCGCGGTCGGGTCACCGGACAGTTCGCGCTCGTTGTGCGCCCGCGCGACCTCCCGTCCGGAAGGATCGAGCAGCACCGCCCCGACCGGGACGTCTCCATGAGCGGGCGCCAAGGCCGCCTCGGCGCGGGCCTGCGCCATCGGCGCGAGCCAGCGGCTCACCTCACAGGCCGAACGCGGCCTGCACCGCCTTGCGGTACTGCGGCAGGAACTTCAGCTTCTTGGCGATCCGCTCGACCAGCACGTCCGAATCGTCGTCGGAATCACACAGCGCCTCGATCTCGAAGTCGGGGATGCCGACGTCGGCGAGGATGTCGAGATCGCCGATCGGGCCGGCGTCCTCGTCGTCCTCGGGTAGTTCCGAGCCGAGGAAGTCGGCGACGTCGCGGGCGATCGGCCAGTCGGTGGCGGCGAGCTCGTCCGACAGCAGCACCTGAACATGCTTGCCGCGCACCCGGACGACGACGAAGAACTCCGAGGCGATGGAAACCAGGCCGACGGCACCGCCGTCGCCGGGGATCCGCCGCAGCTGGTTGATCAGTTCATCGAGGTCGTTGGCCAACTCGATGCCCAGGGCGACGGCGACCGGAAGGCCGTCCTCGCGGTAGAGCGCCGCAACCAGGTCGATGTCGTCCTCGGTGGCGTCCTCGGGGTAGTCGTCCTCGTCCTCCGCGTCGTCCTCCTCGAGCAGGTCGCCCAGCAACTCCACCGCCGGCTCGAGGTCGTCGAGGCCGGGACGGTCGTCCCCGCGATCCGCGTACTCCTCGTCGGAGGTGTCGGTGTACCTGCTCATCACCACTCCCTTGTCCTGGAGACCCATCGTTTCACGCCCGCCCGAAGCACGCACAGTTGTGCAATGGTTCGGGTGTGGAACTGCGCGCACTCGATCATCCCCTGGTCTCTCACAAGGTGGCGCTGCTACGCAGCGTGGAGACCGGTTCACCGGTGTTCCGTCAACTGGTGGACGAACTGGTCACCCTGCTCGCCTACGAGGCGACCCGCGAGGTCCGGGTGGAGGCGTGTGAGGTGACGACGCCGATCACCGTCACCACCGGCATCAAGCTGTCCCGGCCCCGGCCCCTGGTGGTGCCGATCCTGCGCGCCGGGCTCGGCATGCTGGACGGCATGATGCGGCTGATGCCGACCGCCGAAGTCGGCTTCGTCGGGATGATCCGCGACGAGGAAACCCTGGAACCGTTCACCTACGCGGAGCGACTGCCCCAGGATCTGTCCGGACGACAGTGCTATGTGCTGGACCCGATGCTGGCGACCGGCGGCTCGCTGGCCGGCTGTGTGAAGTTCCTGGTCGACCGGGGCGCCGACCACATCACCTGCCTGTGCCTGCTGGCCGCGCCCGAAGGCATCGCGAAGATGCGCGAACTGGTCGACCCGGTCGGCGTCCCCACCACGCTGGTCGTCGCAGCCGTCGACGAGCGGCTGAACGAGCACGGCTACATCGTTCCCGGCCTCGGGGACGCCGGTGACCGGCTCTACGGACTGGCCCAATAGGCGAACCGGGCCAATAGGATGCTGGCATGCCCGGTTCCTGGCTCGTCCTGGTCGCCAACTCCGGCGACGGCACCATCAGTTCCTTCCGGCTGATCGACGGCCGGCTGCAACGCGTCGCCGTCAACGGCTCAGTGCCAGGCTGCTCCACTTTCGTCGTGGACGCCCGGCGCAACCTGCTCTACGCCTCGGTGAAGGGCGACGACCCGGGTATCACCACGCTGGCCCTCGATCACCTGTCGGGCCGGATGACCCCTCGCTCGCACCTGTCGTTGCCCGATGGTGCGATGAACTATCTTTCCTTGACCCGCAGCGGCTCGGCCCTGCTGGGCGCCTGCTACGGCGGCGGCTACGGCATCACCTGCGCCGTCCACGATGGCGAAGTGAGTGACCCAATCAGCCGGATCGAGTTCCCGAACCTGCACTCGGTGCGGGCCAGCAGCGACGGGCGGTACGCCTATTTCGTGTCGCTGGGCGCCGACCTGATCGCGCAGTACTCCATCGACCCGTGGCTCCATTTGCGGCCGCTGGCCCCCGCGACGGTGGCGGCCCCGCCCGGCTCCGGCCCGCGTCATCTGGTGCTGAACCCCGCCCAGGACGCCCTCTACGTGTTGACCGAGTTCTCCGGCGAGGTGCTGCGCTACCGGCGCGACAGCCACTTCGGCAACCTCACCCCGAGCGGGCGGGCGACGGCCCACGACCCGTCCAAGGGTCTCGGCCACAGCAAGTTCGGCGCCGATCCCCGGGCCAACCACTACATCTGGGGCGCCGATCTGCACTTCTCCGACCCGGAACACCTGTGGTGCTCGGAGCGCACCGAGAGCACCCTGGGCGCCGTCACGGTGGCGGCGGACGGGGCGCTCGCGGCGCCGTCCGGCTTCACCGTGACTGAGACCCAGCCCCGTGGCTTCGCGGTCTCTGCCGACGGTCGTTACCTGGTGTGCGCGGGCGAGCTGTCCACCCAGGTCTCCCTGTACCGCATCCACGGCGGCGAACTGGAGTTGCTGGACCGCGCCGAAACCGGCGCGAAGGCGAACTGGGTCTGGTTCCTGCCCGCCTGAGCTCAGCCCGCCTGTGGTCAGTCCTGCTCGTCCGCCCAAGCTTTGGTCAGGCCGCGGAAGTGGCCCAGGAACCGGTCGTGCTCGTGCGGCGGATAGGTGGTCCGCACCGTGTCCACCAACAGCTTGTCGAACCCGGCGGAACGGACCCAGCCGAGCACCGCGGCGTCCAGGTGGGACAGGTGCTCGTCGCAGAACGCCCAGTAGTCGTCGGTTTCGAAATACTGGTCGGCAAGCTCCAGATAGCCCTCGAGCTTTTCCTGGTACGACAGCGACGGGTCGTCGGCGATCGCGAAGAACCGTTCGGTGTGCAGGTCGATGACCCCCTTCCGTCCGGTGACCAGGCAGTACACGCTCCAGCGGACGAGCGCCTTGATCGCCCACGGGAAGTAGTAGTGCAGCGAGGTGACGGCGACGTCGGGGCAGGCGTTGGCGTAGTCGATCGGGTACACCTCGTCGCCGGCGACCAGCATCTCGGCCGAGTTGAACTCCCAGGCGAAGAAGGCGTTCACGATCCGGCTGATCGCGGCGGTCTCCCAGCCGGCCTGGGCCGACAGGAAGCCGTGCGAGACGTGGTAGCGGTTGTGCATCGGCTGCTCGGGACGGAAATCCATCACCATCGTCTCGGGGCCGATCGACAGCGCGCGGGCGAAGACGTCGTAGTCGACGGTCGCCTGCAAATGCATCAGCATCTCACCGGACGCGTCATAGGCCTTGCGCAGGTCGTCGGCGTTGTCGATCCGGGACACCCCGCGCCAGCCCCCGCCGTCGAACGGCTTCATGTACAGCGGATAGCCGAGCTCCGCCGCGATCGATTCGAGGTCGAAGGACTGGTTGTATTTCGCCGCCGTGTACGCCCAGCGGACGTTGTCGACCGGGTTCTTGTACGGCACCAGGACGGTCTTGGGCACCTTGAGCCCGAGCCGCAACATGGCGCAGTACGCGGAGTGCTTCTCCATCGACTGGAAGGTGAACGGGCTGTTCAGCAGGTAGGTGCCGTTCACCATGGCCGCCTTCTTCAGCCACTCCCGCGGGTGGTAGTACCAGTGCGCGAGCCGGTCGATCACCAGCGGCGTCCGGACCGGATCGATCAGGTCGAACGGCTCGATGGTCAGCCGCTCGGCAGCCACGGTGTGCGTGACCCCGTCCACGGTGATCGGGCCGACCATGCCGAGGACCGCCTCGAAGGCCCGTGGCCAGTCCTCCTCAGCGCCGAGCAGCAGGCCGATCTGATGGTGCCGGGTCGTGGTCATGACGCGACGATAGCGACCTCAACAGAAGCGCGGCAGGTGCTGCGCGATCTGGCGCTGCCACCAGTGCCAGTCGTGCGAGACGTCGTGGCCCCACAGGTCGAGTTCGTGGTTGATGCCCTTCTCGGTGAGCAGATGCGCGATGTGCTGGGTGGACGGCAGCGCACCGGTCGGGTGGGTCTCCCAATCGCCCTGCCCGGCGACCAGGACGGCGTACAGCCGGGACCGCAGCCAGTCCAGGTGGTCGCCGTCCAAGTTGGGCACGTAGTCGGTCGGGTTGGCGAAGTAGGCGGCCTCGCCGCGCTCACCCCAGGCATGCCAAGTGGACGGGTCGTAGTTGCCGGAGAGGCAGATGGCTACGGGAAACAGGTCCGCCCGGGTGAGCGCGAACTGCAGGGCGTGGTAGGCGCCGAGGGAACAGCCGGTGACGATCGCATCGTGCGTCCCCGGCGAGTCGCTGCCGATGAAGCCGGCCACCTGGTCCGTGATCCAGGCGCTGTAGGCGCCGTGTCTCCGGGCGCGTTCCTCCAGCGACAGCCAGCGGTCCGACCAGGTCTGGGCGTCGAACGAGTTGACGCAGTACAGCTTGATCCGGCCGGCGTCGATCAGCGGGGCGACGGCGTCCACCATGCCGTTGTTCTCGTAGTCCCAGGCCCGTCCGGCCTCGGAGGGGAAGACCAGGACCGGACGGCCCCAGTGGCCGTAGCGGATCACGGTGCCCGGGCGGTCGAAGCCGGGGGCGTCCAACTCGATCTGGTAGCGGTCCATCAGGTCCAGGCCCTTCTCAGCAGGCGGGTCAGGTGCGGGTCGAGCAGGTCGCGCCAGGTCGTCCAGGTGTGGCCGTCCGGCACCTCGCCCCATGCGACGTCGCCACCCCGGGCGGTGAGGTGCGCGGCGAGGGCGCGATTGTTGGTGATGTTCTCCTCCTGCGAGCCGCAGACGATGGTTGTCGGGAGCGGCTCGGGTGGCGTGGGCCGGTACAGCGTCGAGGTGAAGCCGGTGACGGCCGCCCAGTGTGAGTAGCCGGCTTCCTGCGGGTCGAGTTCAGGGGTGAAGAACGATCCGGACTGCAGGAACAGCCCGGCAAAGCTGCCCGGATAGCGCCGAGCAGCGTAGAGGGCAGCGAGCGCACCGAGGCTCTGCCCCATCAGCACCGGCCTACCGCGGACGGCGACCTGGTCGCTGACGGCCGGGACGACATCGGTGACCAATGCCGTCGCATAGCGCGGGTTGGCGGCATAGCGGGCATCGCGGTGCGGACCGGGTTCGAGCAGCAGGACGCGCAGCGGCGGCAAGATGTTGCCAGCCACTGCGGCGGCGAGGAAGTCGGTGAGCCGTCCGAACTGGGCCATCTGGGGCCCGTCGTGGCAGATCAGCAGCGGCAGTTCGGTGCCGCGCCAGGCGTCCGCGGGAGCCCAGAGCGCACCGCTGAGATGACCGTCGCCGGTGTTCAGCTCCCAGTGCTGGCTGCAGGTTTCGATGCGGGGCGCGGTGAGCCAGTCCGGTTCGCGGTAGCCGGGCAGCGGCAGCCAGGAGTTCTCGCCGAACACGCCTGCGACGCGCAGCGGGTTGGTCGGGTCGGCGATGGTGACGGGCCCCGCGTCGTGGGCCAGGGTGAGCCGGTAGAGGTACTCGACGCGGTGCGCGGGCGGACGCGGAATGCTGAGTTCCCAGCCGTCCGTGGTTCTCTCGAAGTCCTTCCCAGCGACCGGGACCTCGGACCACAGACGGACGCCGGTGACGTTCGGGTCGATGTCAGGCAGCCGGAAGACCACGCGATCGGTCACGACGGTCGTCGCATCGATGGTGGCAGGCACCGATCGAGGGTATCCGGAGAACGAGCCCCTCCGCTGATCGAGCTTTGTCGCTGATCGAGCTTGTCGAGATCCCCGGCGTTCTACCGCCTCACTCCACGCACGTTCACCGCGGCCGGCCGATCCCCGCGAATGGACGCCACCATGTCGACCACCCGCCGAGTCGCCCGGACGTCGTGGGCGCGGAAGCAGACCGTTCCGAGCCAAGCTGCGACGGCGGTGGCCGCCAGCGTGCCTTCCAGCCGGTCGTCGACCGCCAGGTCGAGGGTCTCGCCGACGAAGTCCTTGCGCGAGAGGGCCTGCAGGACGGGGAAGCCGAGGCCGGCGATCTGAGCGGTGGCGCGCAGCGTGCGCAGCGAGTGCCGGGTGGTCTTGCCGAAATCGAGGGTGGGGTCGATCAGGATCGCGTGGGCCGGTATCCCCGCTTGTCGGGAGCGGTTCGCCCCCTCGGTCAGCACGATGAGGACGTCGCCCACCACGTCGTCCGGGTCATCGCGAGGAGTGCCGTCGGCGCCGCGCGGCCCGTAGCCGACGCCGTCCGGATCGGTGCGTGGAGCCGCCCCGCCGGTGTGCGACACGACATAGCCGGCGTCGAGTTCCGCAGCGACCCGGACGAGCTCGGGATCAGCCCCCTGCCAGGTGTCGTTGACCAGATCGATCCGGACGCCGGCGCAGGCCTGGGCGACTTCGGAACGCCAGGTATCGAGGCTGATCAGCAGCTCCGGATGGGCAGTGCGGACGGCTTCCAGGAACGGCAGGACACGCTCGATCTCCTCGTCCGCAGTCACCCAGTTGCCCTGCTGTCCGGCCCGGACGCCACCCACGTCCACGATGTCGACCCCGTCCGCCACCATCGCCGCCACCGCGTCCAGCCCGGCATCGATCGAGGAATACCGCGCCGAGGAGTAGAACGAGTCCGGCGTCCGGTTCACGATCCCCATCACCGCCGGGTTCGCGGCGGTGAAACTCCGGCCCCGCAACGTCAGCGGAGTCGGTTCGACCAGCGGGACCGGATCGACGGTAGTCACGGGTTCAGAGTGCCACTGACCGGAGAGACAGCCGACAAAGTGACCACACAGCATGCCCTCGCCACCGTCGGTCGCGCTTGTCGAGACCCCTCCGGCTCGGCCGAACACCGCTCATAAATATGATCAAATTGCCTCGAAACTCCTTGTCGGATTGGTCCGTGTCAACTATAATCGAACACATGATCCTAGCAGCAGCGCCGTTCCAAGGCACCGCTGCGGACCGCCTCCGACACGCCGTCGCACTCCGCCAACAAGCCGACGCCGAAGAAATGCGGGCACTGGCCGAACTAGCCGCCCAACACTCCTGGACCACCACCGACGAATACGACGTCATCGGCGGCGAACGAGCCATCCGACTCGGCGCCGACGGCAGCCGACTCGTCGGCGAGTTCCTCCCCCTCGAAGTCGCCGCCACCAAAAAGATCTCTGCCACCGCCGCGACCTGGCTGATCCGCGACGTCATCAACCTCGAAGCCCGCCACCCCACCCTGTGGCAAGCCACCCTCGCCGGCAACGTCGAACCCTACAAAGCGTTCAAACTCGCCCGCCTCGCAGCCAGCTACGAACTCACCCACACCCAAGCCCTTGAAGTTGACGAACAACTCGCCGGGAAAATCGGACGACTCGGCTGGCCCCGACTCCTCCGACTCGCCCGCGGCCTGATCGGAAAAGTCGCCGCCGACAAAATCGAAGCCGCCGCCAAGAAAGCCCGCGAAGCCCGATTCGTCCGCAACGCACCAGACCAAGACCAACCCATCGTCACCGAGCTCTGGGCCCGACTCGACACCCCCGACGCCCAACAACTCGAAACCACCATCCAAGCCCTCGCCAAGAAACTCCACGACAACGGCGACACCGACGAACTCGACATCAGGCGAGCCAAAGCACTCGGCATCCTCGCCACCCCCGGCCGCGCCCAAGCGATCCTCACCGGTAGCGACGACCACCGCTACCTACCCCGCACCAAGGTCTACCTCCACCTCACCCCCGACATGCTGGCAGCACAGACGACCACCAGCAGCGACCACGCCACCAAAGCTGACCCCATCGCCCGCTCCGAAACCCTCGGACCGATCACCAAGGACATGCTCGCCGAGCTGTTCGGCACCACCCGCATCACCATCAAGCCCGTCCTCCACGCCGACAGCGACCAAGCGGTCGACAACTACGAGATCCCCGACCGGATCCGCGAAACCGTCGCCCTGCGCGATGGCTGCGAAGTATTCCCCTACTCCGCCCGCACGGCCCGCGGACTAGACCTCGACCACACCCAGCCCTACGTCTCAGGTGCCGCCGGCCAAACCGGACCCGACAACCTCGGACCACTCACCCGCCGCGTCCACCGCGCCAAAACAGCCGGCCGCTGGCGACTGAAACAACCCCGAGCCGGAACCTTCTGGTGGAAAACACCCCACGGCAACCAATACCGGGTCACACCCACCGGCACCGACGACCTCCACCACTGGTCACCCCTCGAACAACAAGCAACCTGGCACTTCGACAACGGCTAGCCAGGCAGGATGTCGGACGTGAATCCGACCCATGCGATCAGAACCAGCGCCAACGCCGTGGAGGCATGGTCGACTGTGCGGCTTCCCTTCGAGCCGAAGGGAAGAATGCTGGAATTCCGGACAGAGCTTCGGGCTGCCCTGCGGTCGCTCGACCCGGTTCCGGGTGCGCAGCTTCACACCGTGTACGGTGCAGCGGACGACGGGCAGTTCGTCGATACCGAGAACGTGCTGCTCTACAACGTCGGAACCGCTGCCCTCCGCCACCTCACGGAGTCCGCGGTGACTTTCGAGCGGGCCTTCACCTACCCGCCCCGCCTGACAAGTCGGGTTCTGCCGCCAGCGCACCTGCACTATCAGCGATATGCGGTCGTGGCACCAACCGAGCTACACCATTGGCGACCCGCCGGCACCATCGCATCATTCGACGGCGTTGACGTACCCAGCCTGAAGTCACCCGGCGTGGTGTGGGCCGCGCTCAGGACCGGCACGCCACCGCCACTGCTCGCGGAAGACCCTGCGCGCTTCCTCGTCCGACTGAAGATCCGCGACCGGAAGCCAGCGCTTCGCACCAATCTCGCGACCCTGATCAAACCCACCCTGGACGGGATCATCAGCGCGTTCCACTCGCATACGGAGCCAGCTGACCAGGTGGCGCAACGACTCGCCCACGCCGGAGTCGGGCAATACGACCCGCTTCGGGCCCACCTCGCCGACCCCAACTGGGCAGCACTCGGCTCACGGACGTTGGTCAAGCCGTTCGGTGCACACGGTGTGCAATGGAATCCCGCGGACGACTATTGCGTGGCCGCAACCGTGTCGATCGACCACGCACCGGATGACGGTCCACGATGGCAGTTGTCCGGCGAACTCGCGTGGGCCGCGCCGGTCAGTTAAGCCGACGGGTGCGTCATGTCTCCCGGAACGACCCAGGCGTCGAACTCCTCACCGCTCAGGTCCCCGGACGCCAGGGCGGCCTCGCGCAGGGTGAGGCCCTGCTTGTGCGCCTTCTTGGCCATCGCGGCGGCCTTGTCGTAGCCGATGTGCCGGTTCAGCGCGGTCACCACCATCAGGTTAGAGGCGAGGTTGGCCGAGATCCGCTCCCGGTTCGGCTCGATGCCCTCGGCGCAGTGTTCGCGGAACGAGCGGCAGCCGTCCGCAATCAACCGGATCGACTCCAGCACCGCGTGCGCCATCACCGGCTTGTACACGTTCAGCTGGAAGTTGCCCTGGCTACCGGCGAAGCCGACGGTCACGTCGTTGCCGAACACCCGGGTGGCGACCATGGTGATCGCCTCGCACTGGGTCGGGTTCACCTTGCCCGGCATGATCGACGAGCCCGGCTCGTTCTCGGGGATGATCAGCTCGCCGATCCCGTTGCGCGGCCCCGACGCGTACCAGCGGACGTCGTTGGCGATCTTCATCAGCGCACCGGCCAGCACCCGCAGCGCCCCGCTCACTGCGACCAGCGCATCGTGGGCCGACAGCGCCGCAAACAGGTTGTCCGCTTGGGTGAACTCGAGCCCGGTCTCGTCCGAGATCCGCTTGGCGGCCAGCGCACCGAAATCGGGGTGCGCGTTCAGCCCCGTCCCGACCGCGGTGCCGCCGATGGCCATCCCGCGGGCCCGGACGTCCGCCTCGCGCACGCCGTCCAGCGCGAAGTCGATCTGCGCGACCCAGCTGCCGATCACCTGGCCGAGCCGGATCGGGGTGGCGTCCTGAAGATGCGTCCGACCCACCATGATCACGTCCTCGAACTCGGAGGCCTTCGCGGCCAGCACGTCGCGCAACTCGGAGACCGGTGCGTACAGCCGCTCGTTGAGCTCGCACACCACCGCGATGTGCATCGCGGTCGGGAAGGTGTCGTTCGAGGACTGTCCACGGTTCACGTGATCGTTGGGGTGCACCGGCTTCTTCGACCCCATCGCACCGCCGGCCAACTCGATGGCGCGGTTCGAGATGACCTCGTTGGCATTCATGTTCGACTGCGTCCCCGAGCCCGTCTGGAACACCACCAGCGGGAAATGATCGTCCAGTGTGCCGGCGATCACCTCGTCAGCGGCGGTGACGATCAACTCCGCAAGATCGGACGGCAGCTGCCCCAGCTCAGCGTTCGCCTCGGCAGCGGCCTTCTTCAGCACACCCAGCGCCCGGATCATCGGGCGTCCCCAGACGAAGGTGTCCCGGCCGATGTCGAAGTTGCCCAGGCTGCGCTGCGTCTGGGCGCCCCAATAGCGGTCGGCGGCGACCTCGATGGTGCCCATGCTGTCGGATTCGATGCGGGTGCTCATGGTTCTGAGAATATTGCGCCGCGCTCACCCCCGCAGGCGAGAAGCGAGGACGGCCGGATCCAATCCAACCGCCCTCGCAAGCCAACCCTGACTGGCGCTCCCCCGATGCGCACAACCCCCCGTGGGTCAAGGCGACACTAGCGGCTGGGTGCGACATAGGCCCGTGCGCACAATTACGTATGCCTGGGCAACGAGGAGCTGGCCCTGTGCGCGGGGCTCAGCCGCCGCGGCTGACCGGCAAGCCCGAGCCGCGCCGATCCTTCACACACCTGGACATCTGTTAAAGTTTAGATAATCATCCTTTACTAGAGTCCGGGCGGGCGAAAGGAAACCGCGATGGGTACGTGGGAGGACGCGCACTGGGAGTCCACTGTCGAGTCGCATGTCCCGAGGCAAGAGCGCCGCTCAGGCAGCTACCAGCGGTATGTGCCCGATCTCCTCGACGGCGTGAGCTTGGCCGTAGACAGCGCACTCTCACGGCAGGTCGCGCTCGCCGAACGGAGTATCCGTGCGCTCAACGGCCCCGGAGCCGAGGGGCTGGCCGGAATCGCCCGCTTCCTGCTGCGATCCGAAGCCATCGCCAGTTCGCAGATCGAAGGAATCACCCCGTCCGCCCAACAGGTTGCTCTCGCCGAGCTCGGCCAGTCCGAGTCGGTTCGCGGCGTCAGCGCCCAGGCCACGTTGGTCGCCAACAATATGACGGTGGTTCGCGAAGCCACCACAGCCCTCGTCGAGGCTGACCTGGTGAGCGTTGACGACATCATCCAACTCCATCGATCACTGCTTCCCGATGAGCCTCGCCACCACGGCCTACGCACGGTGCAGAACTGGATCGGCACATCGAGTTGGACGCCGCTCAGCGCCGCGTTCGTCCCGCCGGCACCGGAGCGCGTCCCGCGTCTCATGGAGGACCTCGTCCACTACCTGAACGGGGCCGCGCAGGCGCCTCTGATTCAGGCAGCCATGGTCCACGCCCAGTTCGAAACCATCCATCCATTCTCTGATGGAAACGGTCGGGTGGGCCGGGCCCTGATTCATACCGTGCTGGCGCGGCGCGGGCTCACCGACCGCTCCGTGTTGCCGATCAGCCTGGTGCTGGCGACACTGCGCGATCGATACGTCACCGGCCTGACCTCATTTCGGGACGCGTCGCCCACCGGGAGCGTGGAAGCCAGCGCCGCCAAGGGCGAATGGCTGGCCATGTTCGTGGAAGCAGCCGCCATCGCGGTGGAACAGTCAGCGTCGCTGGCGGCGGCTGTCAACGAGCTTCACGACAGCTGGACGGACCGGCTGGCGGCCCATCGTGCGGCAGCCGGTCGTCGACCCATTCCTCGCGCAGGGTCGGCGGCCGCCCAGCTACTGCGCCGACTGCCGGAGGCCCCGGTCGTCACCGCCACCACACTGGCCAGGATCCTGGGGGTGTCATTCCCGGCGGCAAGCGCAGCCTTGGACGAACTGAGTGGAGCCGGAATCCTGGCCACGCGAGCGATCGAACGAGGTGCCACGGCGTACATGGCACGAGAGATCCTCGACCTCATCACGCTCTCCGAGCGCGCGCTGGCGAGCACTCACTTTGATACCCGGATCTCGCCGCCCAACCGTGGCGTCCCTACGGCGCCAGCCCCGCGACCGCCGGCTTGAAGCCGAGCCGCCGGTTCTCACAACATCCCGGACGGCACACGTCCACCCACGGGCCGTCGGCGGTCACCGCACACCGCTGCGTCGCCGGACGGCCCTCGACCCGCTCGGCGATCAGGTCGGCCAGGGCGTCCACGAAGGCCGGGTGGACGCCGGGCGTCGGCGTCCGGCGCACCCACAGGCCCGCCTCGGTGGCGGTCTCCACGGCTTCGGTGTCCAGATCCCACATCACTTCCATGTGGTCGCTGACGAAACCGAGCGGCACCAGGATCACCCCGCGCCGGCCGCTCAGCTCACCGATCGCATCGTTCACGTCGGGCTCCAGCCAGGGCTGCTGCGGCGGGCCCGAGCGGGACTGGTAGACCAGCTGCCAGGCCACCTCGGGCGCGGCCTGCGCCATCACATACTCGGCGACCGAACGGTGCTGCGCCGGGTAGGCGCCACCCCCGCCGGACAGTTCGGCGTCCAGGGTGGGGATCGAGTGGGTGCAGAACAACACCTCGAGCTCGCCGCGGGCGATACCGTCCGACTCGGCGGTGACGATGGCGTCCCGGACGCCCTCGATGAACGGCTGCACGAAGCCCGGATGGTTGAAGAACGGCCGCACCTTGTCGATCGCAACGGTTCCGGCGAGCCCGGTGTCTTCGAGAGCGTCCGCCCAGTCCTCCCGGTACTGCCGACAGGAGGAGTACGACGAATAGGCACTGGTCGGGATCGCCAGCAACCGCGTGTATCCGCTCTGGAACGCGCGTGCGACCGCGTCGTTCAGGTACGGCGTCCAGTTGCGGTTACCCCACAGCACCGGCAGCGGCAGCCCGCGCTGGGCGAGCCGCAGCTCCAGGGCGGTGCGCAACTCGCGATTGTGGTTGTTGATCGGCGACACCCCCCCGAAGTGCCGGTAGTGGTGCGCCACCTCTTCGAGGCGCTCATCGGGGATGCCCCGGCCGCGGGTCACGTTGCGCAGGAACGGGATGACGTCGTCCTGGCCCTCGGGTCCGCCGAACCCGGACAGCAGCACCGCGTCGTAGCGGGTCGGCACCTCGACATGTTCCGGCCCGGACGCCGCACCCGGCGTCGCGCTCGGCACCACGGCGCCGCTGTCGAGGTGGACGGCGGTGGCCAGCGCCGGCTTGCTGCCCAACGGGCTCATGCCAGCACCTCCGCGACCTCGTCGGCACCGATCCGGCGGCCGGTGAAGAACGGGATCTCTTCGCGCACATGCAGCCGCGCCCGGGTGGCGCGCAGGTCACGCATCAGGTCGACCAGATCGGTGAGCTCGTCCGACTCCAGCGGCAGTAGCCATTCGTAGTCGTTGAGGGCGAAGGCGGCGACCGTGTTCGCAACCACCGAGCGGAACGCCGCGCCCTTACGTCCGTGCTCGGCCAGCATCGCCTTGCGGTCGTCCTCGGGCAGCACGTACCAGTCGTAGGAACGGACGAACGGGTACACGCACAGCCAGCCCCGCGGCTCGACGCCGCGCAGGAAGCCGGGCACATGCTGACGGTTGAACTCGGCGTCACGATGGACCCCCATCGCCGACCAGGTCAGCGCCAACGGGGCCAGCTCGTGGGTACGCCGCAACCGGCGGACGGCGGCCTGCAGACCCTCGGCCGTCGGCCCGTGCAGCCACAGCATCACGTCGGCGTCCGCGCGCATGACGCTGACGTCGTACACACCACGCACCACCACGTCGCCGGCCTCGACAGCGGCGATCGCGTCCACCAGCGGCTCGGCGCCGGCCGCAGCCTGCGCGGTCAGCGGATCGCGCCTCAGCACCGTCCACACAGTGAATCCGGTCGGGCCCTGCTCACTCATCACTACTCCCACTCATCACAACCCACTTGTCAGGTTCTTGACCTCAGCTCGGGCGTGCGGCACGACGCTGGCCAACCCCACCCCGCCAATTCCGGCCCCGACCATGCCGAGACCGCCGCTTCGCTGGCCAGTCAACCATTCCCTCGCCCGGGCCAGGTCGGGCGTTCCAGGGGGCAGGATCGTCCAGCTCGTCCGGGTGACGGCGGCCGGTTCCGGCAGCGGACGGCCCAGCAACGCCGACCCGTCCGAGCGCACCAATGCGGTCAACGCCACCGGGTCCAGACCGGCCGTGGCCGGGCGCTGTCCGCGGCGTCCGTAGGAGAGCCTCAGCACCTCCCGGTCGCCCGCCATCTCTCGTAGCCAGGGCCATTTCGCGGTGGAATGGGTGAGTGCCTTGGCAACCACTCCCGGTACCGCCGCGCCGACCAGGACGCCGGTGCCGCGCGGCGCGTCACCGCTCAGGCCGGGGGCGTCCAGCACCATGGTGATCACCTCGATTGCAGTGGCCTGCGGCACTGCCGGCCCGCCCAGCAGGCGGACTGCAACGTCCAGCGGCACCGCCACGACGATCAGTTCCGCGTCCAGCCAACGGTGCGCGGTGGTCACCCGCCAGCCGCCCGGACGCCGGCGCAGCCCGGTCACCCGCTCACCGAAACTGAACGCGGCACCCGCCCCGCTCGCCGCGTCCGCCAGCAGGTCGGCCAGGGTGTGCATGCCGCCCCGCACCCCGTGCACCGCGCCGCCCTGAGGAGCACCGGCCGCAGCCCGGCCGACCGCGTCCCGCAGCGGCGTCCCGGACGCCACCGCCGCAGCCAGCGAGGGGGCCAGGTCGGCCAAAGTCACGTCCTCCGGCGCCGCCGAGTACACCCCGCCGACCAGCGGCGTGACCAGATCGTCGAGCACCCGCTGCCCGTACCCGGCCCGGGCCACCTCGGCCAGGGTGCCGGACGCCGCCTGCGGCCCGGGCACCTCGCCCACCACCGCCCGGACGTCGGCCGCACCCGGGTCGGCGGGCAGGCCGAACACCAACCGCTTCGGGATCGGGAACGCCCCGGACCCGGTCTGCAGCCAGGCACCGGCCGGCGCAGGCTGGGCGATCCGGTCAGCAGCATCCAGGTCGGCCAGCAACTGCGCCACCGCACCGCCGCGGACCGCGTAGCCCTCGGCGCCCACGTCGAGCGCCAGCCCGTCCACCGCCGCCCGGTCCAGCAGCCCGCCCGCCCGCCGGCCGGCCTCGAGAACGGTCACCGCGCAGCCGGCCCGGCCAGTTCCCAGGCCGCCACCAGTCCGCCGGCTCCGCGCCGACGACGATCGCGCTCATCAACGGCTGTGGACGTGGTCGACGATCCGGGTGAGCACCTCGGGATCAGTGGCCGGCGGTACGCCGTGGCCCAGGTTGAAGACGTGCCCGGGAGCGGCCTCGCCACGCCGCAGCACGTCGTCGACCGCGTCGCGCAGCACCGGCCAGGGCGCGCCGAGCAGCGCCGGATCGAGGTTGCCCTGCACCGCCCGCACCGGGCCCATCCGCGACCACGCCTCGTCCAGCGGGGTGCGCCAGTCCACCCCGATGCAGTCCACGTCCAGGTCGAGGACGCCGTACAGCTCGCCGGCGCCGACCGCGAAGTGCACCAGCGGCACCCGGCGCCCGCTGTCGTCGGCCAGGTCCCGGACGGCGTCGAACGTCGTCGCCGACGCCGGTGCGACGTGCGAGGTATAGATGGCAGCCGGGAGCGACCCGGCCCAGGAGTCGAACAGCTGGACGGCCGACGCTCCGGCCAGCACCTGAGCGCGCAGGAAGCATCCGGAAAGGTCGGCACACCAGCCCAGCAGCCGCGCCCAGGCGTCCGGATGGCGGTGGATCATCGCCCGGGCGGCCAGATGATCCTTGCTCGGACGGCCCGCCACCAGATAGGCGGCCAGGGTGAACGGCGCGCCGGCGAACCCGATCAGCGGATCCCGTCCGTCATGCAGCAGGCGCAGGCCGGCCACCGTCGTGCGGACAGCGCTCCGGATCGGATCGAGGGCGGCATCCAGGGCCTCAGCGGGATGCGCGGCGATCAGCGCTTCCACCGCTGCCGGCGTGTCCACCGGCGCCGCGAACACCGGCCCGATGCCCGGTTCGATTTCGACCGGCACGCCGGCGAGCCGCAGCGGCACGACGATGTCGGAGAAGAAGATCGCCGCGTCCACGCCGTGCCGACGGACCGGTTGCAGGGTGATCTCAGCGGCCAGGTCGGGGTCGAGACAGGCGTCCAGCATGCGCCGCCCGACGCGCAGCTCGCGGTATTCCGGCAGCGAGCGGCCGGCCTGCCGCATGAACCACACCGGCGTGGTCTCGGGTCGCTCGCCCCGATAGGCGCTGACCAGCCACGACGACGCCGTGTCGGTGTTGAGCGGATGTGTCGCCGGCAGCGCTGTGGTGGTCACATCAGCACCCTAATCGTCGTCGACACCGCCCACAGCCGATACCGGAGGTCTATGCTGGCGCGGTGCTGTTGTGCCTGACCGCGAGCCATCGCACCCACGATTTCGCCGCTCTCGAACAGTTGAGCGGCGATGCGGGGACGGCGCTCGTGGACGCCCTGCTCGCCGCCGACGGTGTCGCCGGCAGCATCGTGCTGAGCACCTGCAACCGCTTCGAGGTCTATCTCGACATCGCGCCCCGCACCCTGGCACGCATCGACCAGCTCCGCGGACAGCTCACCCTGCTGCGCGGGGAGGAGGCCGCCCGGCATCTCTTCGGGGTGACCGCCGGGCTCGAATCGGTCGTGGTCGGCGAACCCGAGATCACCGGTCAAGTGCGACGCGCACTCAATCGCGCCGAGAGCAGCGGCACCGCCACCCCGCAGCTGCAACGGGTGTTCTCCGACGCCCTCGCCACCCGCCGGCTGGTACGGGAACGCACCGGGCTGGGCGCCGCCCGCCCCTCGCTGATCCGGCTGGCGCTCGATCTGGCGTCGCACCGGATCACCGACTGGGCCGAGATGAAGGTGCTGCTGGTCGGCACCGGACGCTATGCCGCGTCTTGCTTGGAGGCGCTGCGCGACCGCGGCGTGCAAGCGATCACGGTCTGGTCGCCGTCCGGACGCGGCGCCGGTTTCGGCGCCCGGCACGGGCTGCAGCAGGTGAGCGGCCACGCTGTCGCCGCCGCGGCCAGCGCCACCGACATCATCGTCTGCTGCACGACCAGCGCCGACCTGGTCGTCGGCCCCGCCCTGTTCCAGGGCGAATGCCCGGTCACCGCCCACGCCGCCGCCCAATGCCCGGTCGGCGGACCACACACCCGCCACCGCCGCCGGGTGATCATCGACCTGGGCCTGCCCCGCAACGTCGACCCCCTGGTGGTCGATCAGCCCGGCGTCGAACTGCTCGACCTGGAGGCGATCAAACTGCACGCCCCGCTGCACCACCTCGCGGTGGCCGACGATGCCGAGGCGATCGTCCGACAGGCCGCTGCCGCCCACGCCGAGGACGCCGATGCGGTCGGTCCCGCCGTCGCAGCGCTGCGTTCGCATGTCGGGGACGCACTGGACGCCGAACTGGCCCGCGTCCGGCGCCGCTACGACGCCGAGACCGCCGAGAAGACGGAGGCGGCGCTCCGGCACTTCGCCGGGGTGCTGCTGCACGGCCCGTCGGTGCGGGCCCGCGAACTGGCCGGCTCCGGACGCCGCGACGAGTTCCTGGACGGGTTGGCCGCCGTTTTCGGCATCGACCGGCCGGCCTGAGCGCGTCCAGCACCCCTCGCGCTCGCGCGAGGGGTCGGACGCCGCGTCAGCCCTGCGGCAGCTTCTTGGTCCAGCCCTTGGTGAGTTCACGGGCCGCCACCCAGCCGGCGTACAGGCCGTCCGCCTCGTCGCGGCTCATCTCGGGCTCGAAGACCCGCTCCACCGCCCACATGTTCGACAGGTCGTCGAGCGAACTGTAGACACCGCTGGACAGGCCGGCCAGCAGCATGGCGCCGAAGATCGTCGCTTCGTGGTTCTTCGGCCGGATCACCGGAACGCCGAGGATGTCGGCCTGCATCTGGCAGAGCAGATTGTTCTTCACCGCACCGCCGTCCACCCGCAGCTCGGGAATGGTGACAGCGTTGTTGACGGTAGCCGCCTCGACCATGTCGCGGGTCTGGTAGACCATCGACTCCACCGCGGCCCTGATGATGTGCAGCCGGGTGGTGGCGTTGCTGATGCCGATGATCGCAGCCCGGGCGTAAGGGTCCCAGGTGGGCGCCGACAGGCCGGTGAAGGCCGGTACCAGGTAGACGCCGTCGGTGCTCTTCACCTGACCCGCGTACCACTCCGAGTCGGGTGCGGCGTGGATCAGCTGCAGGTCGTCGCGCAGCCACTGCATGGTCTTGCCCTGGGCGAACAGCACGCCCTCGATCTCGTAGGACGTCTTGCCCTGCACCGTCCAGCCGACGCTGGGGGTCAGGCCGGGGATCCGCTGCGGCTCGGTGCCGCAGTTGATGTTCAGCACGCCCGCGGTGCCGTAGGTCATCTTGCACTGACCCTGCTCGAAGGCGGCCTGCCCGAACAGGCCGGCCTGCTGGTCGCCGAGGTCCGAACCGATCGGGATCGGCGCACCGAAGCTCGATTCCAAGTCGCCGAAGTGGGCGTCGCTGGGCAGGATCGTGGCCAGCATGCTGCGCGGAATGCCGTAGTGGCCGAGCAGTTCCTCGTCCCAGTCCAGGGTCTTGAGGTTCATCATCATGGTTCGCGAACCGTTGGACACGTCGGTGACGAAGGATTCCCCGCCGGTCATGTTCCAGATCAGCCAGGTGTCGATGGTGCCGGCGAGCAGTTCGCCGCGCTCAGCCCGCTCCTGGGCGCCGGCCACATGGTCGAGGATCCAGCGGATCTTGGACGCCGAATAGTAGGCGTCGGGGATCAGGCCGGTGCGCTCCTCGATCAGACCGCCGATTCCGTCCGCGACCCACTTTTCCACCACGTCCACGGTCTGCCGAGAGGCCCAGACGATGGCGTTGTAGATCGGTTCACCGGTTGACTTCTCCCAGACCAGAGCGGTCTCGCGCTGGTTGGTGATGCCGGCCGCGGCGATATCGCCCGGGGTCACCCCAGCGGAGCGCAGCGCCGCTCGCATCACCTCGAGCTGGGCGGCCAGGATCTGCTTGGGGTCGTGCTCGATCCAGCCGGCTCGCGGGTAGTGCTGGGTGAGTTCCTGCTGGCCGAAGCCGACGACGGTGCCGGTTTGGTCGATCACAAACGAGCGCACGCTCGTCGTCCCGGAGTCGATCCCGAGGATGTACTTGGTCATGGCTCCCCTTCACATCGGTGTGGTTGGGTTGATTGGGTCCCTGGGCCGCACCATCACGGGCGTCCTCGGGCACACCTTAGGAACGGTTCACTAAACAGGTCAACCCTTGCACATACTTGTCTATACCTGTAGCCTCCGTGAATCTCGGAAGGAGTGCCATGCTGGATCACCTCGACCTGTCCGCGGTGCGCGCCGTAGCGCTCGACGTTGACGGGACGCTGGCCGGCACCGACTCCCTGGTCACCCCGCGCACGATCCAGGCGCTGAACACCGTAAGCCGGCTCGGCCTTCCGGTGATCCTGCTCACCGGACGCACCCGCCCCAACGCCATGGACATCGCTCGACGGGCCGAACTGCCGCACCTGGCGATCGCCTGCAACGGCGCTCTGGTCTTCGACCCGACCACGGACGAGGACCTGGCGGTCAACCCGATGGCGCTCGCCGATAAGCGGGCCTTCCGAGAGCTGGCCGACGATCTTGGCCTGGACCTGACCTGGTGGACCAGGGACCATCTGTACGTGGCCGCCGACGGTCCGATGCGCGAGACGATTCGGGTGCTCAACCATGAGGACGCCGAGATCGGCGATCCGGACGACATCGACGACGCCGTCGTGCTGAAGATGATGGGATGGGCGACCAACGAGCGGATGGACGAGGTCGCCGACGAGATCCACCACCGGCTGCCCGGGGTGCAGCGCTCGATGGACACCATCGTGGAGTTCGTGGACCGCGATTCGACCAAATGGCACGCGTTGGAATGGGTGCTGCAGCGCTACGACATCGCCCCTGACGACGTGCTCGGGGCGGGCGACTGCGGCAACGACGTCGGCTGGCTGAGCAGTATCGGCTTCCCGGTCGCGATGGGGAACGCCCGGCCCGAGGTGCTTGAGGTGGCGCGCGGCGTGGCTCCGTCCAACGCCGACGACGGCGCCGCGTATCTGCTGGAACGACTGGCCGCGGCGCACGGGGCCTGACATGGTGGCGCGCGCGATCCTGGCCGAGGTGGCCCGCGAGGACGGCTACCTGCTGGCCAGCTACGCCCTGGAGTTCCCCGCCGACGTCGACCCCTGGGCCCGAATCTCCCGGTTCGCGCTCGGCCAGACCACGGGCACCTGGGTCGAGGTGCCTGGGCTGCCCCCAGAGCTGCGGGAGCGGCACGAGGGCCGCGTCGTCCAGGTGCTGCCGATGCCGCCCTCCGACACCACCACCCACGCCGAAGGCGGCCCGGTCGGCTATCTGGCCACCATCGCCTTCCCGACGATCAACTTCGGCGCCTCGCTGCCGCAGCTGCTGAACGCGCTGATCGGCAACGACGCCTCCACGTCTGTGGAGGCGAAGCTGGTCGACCTGCACCTGCCCGGCGAACTGGAGCGGGCCTTCGGCGGGCCGCGGTTCGGGGTCGCCGGGCTGCGTGAACTCACCGGGGTCGCCGACCGTCCGCTGCTGCTCAACATGCTCAAGCCGTGCACCGGGCTGCCGCCCGAGGTGGCGGCCGAGATCTTCGAGGCCACCGCGCGCGGCGGGATCGACCTGATCAAGGACGACGAACTGATGGGCAACACCGACTATTCGACGGTGCTGCACCGGGTGGAGCTGTTCACCGCGGCCGCGGAGCGCGCATACGCGGCGACCGGGGTGCGGACCATCTACCTGCCGAACATCACCGACCGTCCGGACCGGATGCTGGCCACCGCGAAGCGGGCCGTGGAGGCCGGCGCCCGGGCCCTGATGGTGGCCTACACCACCGCCGGGCTGGGTGCGGTGGAGATGCTCGCCGACGAGGTCGGGGTGCCGATCCTGGGCCACTTCGCCGGCGCCGCCCCGCTCTACGAGGGGCCCCGCACCGGGATGAGCGCACCACTGGCTACTGGCCTGCTCCCGCGGCTGGCCGGCACCGACCTGGCATTGCTGGTGTCGCCCTATGGCGGCTATCCGATCTCACGGTTGCAGTACCTGCGCACCGCGCAGCAACTGTCGCTGCCCCGTCCGCACCTCAAGCCGGCTTTCCCGGTGGTCGGCGGCGGCGTCCACCCCGGCACGGTGCAGCGCTTCATGGACGAACTCGGCCACGACATCGTCCTCGGCGTCGGCGGCGCCATCCAGGGCCACCCGGACGGCGCCGCCGCCGGCGTCCGAGCCCTCGGACAGGCCGTCGATGCCGCCCTGGCCGGCATCCCCGCGTCCGAGGCAGCGAACGACCAGAAGGAACTGGCGACCGCGCTTAAGCTCTGGGGCACCCTGTAGCGACCGTCACCGCCGGGATCTCAGTCCGCTGACCCGGCGATGCGTTCCAGGGAGGCGAGGCCGATCACGCCGCGGTCGTCGCGGACGTCGTCGCCGGCGAGTACGACAGCTGGGGCGCCGGGCTCGCCCAGGTTCTCGACGACCACGACGGCGTCGGGGAAGGGGTCGTCGCGGGTGAAGTGGCTGACGGTGACGATGTGTGCGATGCCGGCGGCCGCGGCGGCCTTCGCGCCGCTCTCGGAGTCCTCCACCACCACGACACGGTCGGCCGAGACGCCGAGCTGGTCGAGGGCGTACAGGTAGATGTCGGGGGCCGGCTTCTTGGCCGGGACGACGTCGCCGCCGAAGATGCCGGCCAGCCGGTCGCGGGTGGCCTGACCGAAGACGGCGACCGCGACGGCCTCGACGCTGGGCACCGCAGAGGTGGACGCGATCGCGACCTGCCAGCCGGCGTCCAGGGCCTCCTCGACCAGTCGCTTGATGCCGGGACGCCCCGGGATCCGGCCGCTGTTGACGATCTCCTGGTAGTCGCCGCTCTTTTGCTTATGCACCTGGGCGAGCAGGGCGTCCAGGTCGTCCGAGCCGGGCAGCTCGATCTCGGGATGCTGCGACAGGTAGTGCCGCATCCGCTCCTTGCCGCCACCCACCTTGAGCAGGTCGGCGTACTCGCCCTCGGACCAGCGGAACGGGTAGCCGAGCTCGTCGAAGGTCTGGTTGAAGGCGACCAGGTGGCCGTCCTTCTCGGTGTCGGCCAGGACGCCGTCGCAGTCCAGGATCAGTGCGTGCTCGCTCACCGGGAGGCGTCCTTACCGCTCGAGTGGAAGATGTCGGCGAAGCGGACGAACAGCTCTCTAGAGGCGGCGATCATCGGTTCGAAGAGCTTCACCGGCTCCCATCTGTTACTGGCCTCGCACTGTTTGAGGTACTCCAGGGCGGTCTTCATGTAGGCGTGCTTGAGGGCGGTGGAGATGTTGATCTTGGTCACCCCGGCGGCGATGAACTCGTCGAACTCGGCGTTGCTGAGGCCGGTGCCGCCGTGCAGCACCACCGGAATGTCGTGCAGCGCCAAGATCTGCCGCACCCGCTCGGGCAGCAGCACAGGTTGCGCGGTGTACATGCCGTGCGCGGTGCCCAACTGCGGCGCCATCAGATCGGTGCCGGTCTCCGTGGCCACCTCGACGAGTTGTTCGACGGTGTAGGAGTGCCGCGACTCGTCCGAGCCGACGCCATCCTCGACGCCGATGATGTTCTCGATCTCGCTCTCCACGGTGGCCCCTGCGGCGTGCGCCTCGGCGACCACCTCGGCGGTCTCCTTGCGGGCCTGCTCCAGGTCACGGTCGGATGCGTCGAACAGCACCGACGACCAGCCCTGCCGGATCGCCAGGCTGATCACCTCGCGATCGGGGCAGTGGTCCAGGTGCAACGAGACACCGACGGAGGCGTTCTCGGCGGCCTCCTTGGCCGCGAAGTGCAGGACGCCGGCGCCCGCCGACTTCACCGTCTTCACCGAGGTCTGCAGGATGACCGGTGAGCCCACCGAATCGGCCGCCTCGACGACCGCCTTAATGGTCAGCGGATCGACGATGTTGATCGCGGGAACGGCATAGCCCCTGCCCTTGGCGGCGGTCACCAGATCCAGCGTGTTGACGTAGGGCATGGGCTCCTCCAGATGGCTTGTCGGGTCCGACGATGGCACAACACGTATGTACAACTATAGACAACTTGGCGTGAGGCTGACCAGCCCTTGACTAGCCCAATGATTCAGCCGAGCGCAGCGCCGCCGACCTCGAAGACGACTTTGCGGCCTTGTCCGACCAGTTCCAGGCCGGTCTCCCACTCCTCCAGCGGAAGCACCTCCGAGATGAACGATTCGGCGTCGATCCGGCCGTCGGCCAACAGCCGCAGGGCGGTGCGATAGCTCTGCGCGTTCTTGCCCCGTGACCCGATCAGCTCCAGCTCCCGGTTGACCAGCAGATCGAAGTTGACGCCGACCTCACCGTGGTAGAGCGCGACCAGGACCAGCCGTCCGCCGCGCCGCAACAGCGGCTGCAGATCCCGCGGCCAACTGTTGGCAGCCGAGCACTCGAAGGCGGCGTCGGCGCCATAGCCGTCGGTGAGACCGTTGACGAAACCGGCCAGGTCGGCGCTGTCGACGTCCACCACGTGGCTGGCGATGCCGCGGTCCAGCGCACCGGCCAAGGCGGCGGCGTGCCGGGAGCGTCCAATCAGCACCGTGGTGGCGCCGACACCGGTGGCCACCGCGCTGGTCAGCGCCCCGATCGCGCCCGGCCCGGTGACCAGCACCACCTGCCCGGCCAACGACGGGCTGCGCTCGATCACCGCATGGACGGCGATCGACAGCGGCTCGGTGAGCGCCGCCGACAGCAGCGAGACAGCTTCGGGCAGCTTATGGACGGCCAACTCGGGCATCACCAGGCTGTCAGCCAGCGCACCGTCAGCGGTGGTGCCAATGCCCTTGCGGGTCGGGCAGCGCTGGAACTGCTCCGCCCGGCAATACAGGCAGGTGCCGCACAGGTAGGCGTCCGTTTCGAAGGTGACCCGGTCGCCGACGGCCAGGCCGCCGCGGAGATCCGGCCCCAGCCCGGCGATCACCCCGGACGCCTCATGACCCAAGGTGCGCGGGATCAGTCCACCGTAACGCCCGTCCAAGGCAGCCCTGTCGGTGCCGCACACCCCTGCGTAGGCGACGTCGATCAGCACCTGTCCGGGGCCGGGCTCGGGACGGGGCACGTCCCGCAACTCGATGTTGCCGGGACCGGGGGCGTATTTCACCAGGGCGCGCACCCGCATTTCGTACCACGAGCCAGCACGCTTGACCAACGCTAGACATGTCTATACAACTTTGGTTAGCATCGGCAGCCACCCGCGCGGACGCACCGGGGCGCCCGCCACAGCGGAAGGGACAGCCCAATGCCGCAGTACCTGATGGGGATCGCCGCCGATCTGGGACGAGCTGCAGGCGATCACCCGGCGCACATGACCGACCTCGATGCGTTCGCTCGCAAAGCCTCCGGCGGCGCGCTGCGCAGGCTCGGCGCCGGCCGGAGCGCCCTGGATGAGATACCCGCCCTGGTGCGCCGGCTGCAGACCCCCGGCGAGCGGGTGCTGTTGTCCGACGACGTACCGAAGACGGCCGCCGACGTCGACCTGCTTACCTGGGTGGCCAGCCTGGTCGGCCCGGCCCGGCTGGTCACCGCCGGCGGCCCGCACGGCCAGCTGACGCTCGACGAGGCCGCAGTCCAGGCGGCGGTTGCCGAGGTCGGGGCGCCGGGCCTGGTGGTCAGCGTCGGCTCGGGCACGATCACAGATCTGGGCAAGGTAGTGGCGGCGCGATCCGGTGCGCCACTGCTTGCGGTCCAGACCGCGGCCTCGGTGAACGGCTTCTCCGATCCGCTCAGCGTGCTGGTGATCGGCGGCGCGAAACGCACCAAGCCGTCCAGTTGGCCCTCGGCACTGGTGATCGACGATCGGGTGATCCGCGCCGCCCCGGCTCGGCTGAACCGTTCGGGTGTGGGTGACGCGATCGCGATCTGGTCGGCGCCGGCGGACTGGTACCTGGCCTGCCGGCTGGGGCTGGACGGCCCGTTCGACGACGCCGTCGTCCGTCCGGTGCTGGACGTCGTCGAACAGCTCGCCGACCCCGACCCCGAGGTGGCCCAGCGGGCACTGGTGGACGGCCTCACCCTGGGCGGGCTGGTGATCGGTATCGCCGACTCGACCGCGCCGCTGTCCGGGTCGGAGCACCTGGTCAGCCACATCCTCGACATGACAGCGATGGCGCGCGGCGCCGAACACGACCTGCACGGCGCCCAGGTGGGCGCCGCCACCGTGCTGTGCACCGCGTTGTGGCAGGAGGTGCGGGCCAGCTGCCGGGTGTTCGACCTGCGCTGGTCCGAGTTGACCTACCCCGACGATCTGGCCGAGCGGGTGCTGGGCACCTGGGCCGAGCTCGACCCGTCCGGGCGGCTCGGGCAGGAGTGCCTGAGCGCCGTCCGCCGCAAGGCCGAAGCCTGGGAGGCCGCCGATCGTGGCAGCTGCGACAGCGGGCGCGCCGAGTTGCTGGAGACCCTGTTCGGCTACGTCGGCGACCCGGTGCGCAGCGCCGAGACACTGCGGCACTGGGGTGCCGCCGTCCGCTTCGACGAGCTGACTCCGGCGGTCGATCGCGAGCAGCTCGCCTGGACGCTGCTGGCACTGCCGTACATGCGCGACCGGCTGACCCTGCCGGACCTGCTGGTGATGTCGGGCGAATGGACGCCGGACCTGATCGAGCGGGTGCTGGACCGGGTCGATCAGCGCACGGCGTGAGTCAGGTCGTAGTCGAACTCGAGCCTGATCCGGTCGCCGCGGAACTTGATCCGGGTGTACTCGAAGATCCGCCGTGAGTGGTCGCTGATCCGCTGCTCGAGCAGCAGCAGGGGTGTCGGGTGCCGGGCGTCGAGCGCGGTCAGTTCGGCTTGGGTGGGCACCAGCGCCTCCAGGGACTCGTGCACGTGCACCATCGCCAACCCGTAGTCGCGGTCGAGCACCTGGCACAACTGCTTCTCGGCCAGGTCGTGCTCCAGCAGGCCGGGCGCCAGCTGCACCGGCACGAACGACTTGTGCAGGCTGATCGGGGTCTCCTCCGCGTAGCGCAGCCGCTCGACCATGTGCAGCGGGCTGCGCAGCGGCACGTCCAGCTGCCGGGCCAGGCGGGCGTCGGCCTCGACCTCGCTCGAACTCACGATCACGGTGCGGGTCGAATAGCCCTGCTGCTCGAGCTGTTCCCGCACCCCGCGGTAGAACGCCCGGGCCGCGATCTTCGGCTGGGCGACGAAGGTGCCCTTGCCGTGCACCCGGAAGACCAGCCCCTCGTCGACCAGCTTGCCCAGCACCTGCCGGATGGTCATCCGGCTGATCGAATAGATCTGGTTGAGCTCGTTCTCGGACGGGATGCGCTGTTCCGGTTGCCACTCACCACTGAGGATCTTGTTCCGCAACTCGTCGGCCAACTGCAGATAGAGAGGGACGGCCGAATTCCGGTTCAGGGTGGTGGTCACGCATCACTCCTTGGGGGATCGGAACGAGCATGCAACTTGGCTGTACATGTACGATCATGTCCTGTAGCTTGAGGCTACCTGAGCTTACCTCACCCGTAGTCACCGCATGGATGCGGTGCCCGCGTGCCCAGCTAGGAGGCAACGAAGTATGCCGACCATCGAGCCTTTGCAGCCCTCGGTCGCCTGGAACGAGTTCACCGCCGAGCAGGCCGACTGGGACGCCGCCGATCCGGCCCTGCTGGAGACCATGACGGTGCAGCTGCACCTGATCCGGGCCTTCGAGGAGCAGGTGCTCGAGTTGGCCGGCCAGAAGCTGATCAACGGCCCGGCGCACTCCTCGATCGGCCAGGAGGCCGGGGCGGTCGGTTCGGCGCTTCCGCTCACCACCGCCGACCAGATCAACGGATCGCACCGCGGCCACCACCAGTTCCTGGCCAAGGCGCTCAACGCCGTGGCACCCGACGGGTTCCGGCTCGGCGCCGACTGGACGCCGGACGTGGTCACCGTGCTGTACCGGACGCTGGCCGAGATCGCCGGACTGTCCGACGGCTACTGTCACGGCCGGGGCGGGTCGATGCACCTGCAGTGGAAAGAGATCGGGGCGATGGGCACGAACGCCATCGTCGGCGGCGCCGTCCCCTTCGCCACCGGGTTCGCCAAGGCCCACCAGCTGGCCGGCACCGACGCGGTCGCCGTCACCTACTTCGGCGACGGCGCCAGCAACATCGGCTCCACCCTCGAGGCGCTGAACCTCGCAGCCGCCTGGAAGCTGCCGGTCGTCTTCTTCATTGAGAACAACCACTACGCGGTCTCCACCACCGATGAGGAGTCCACCGCCGATGCGCGGCTCTCCGTCCGCGGCCTCGGCTTCGGGATTCCCAGCTGGCGGGTTGACGGCCAGGACGCGCTGGCGGTGAAGCTGGTGATGGACGAGGTGCTCGCCCACGTCCGCACCGGCGAGGGCCCGGCCGTGGTCGAGGCCGACACCTACCGCTACTTCCACCAGAACGGTCCCTTCCCCGGCAGCGCCTTCGGTTACCGCAGCAAGGAGGAGGAGGCCGGCTGGCGCGTCCGCGACCCGCTGCAACTGGCCGAGCGGCACCTGGAGCGGCTCGACATCGCCGACCGCGAGCAGCTGGACGCGCTGCGCCGCGCCTGCAAACAACTGATGCGTGAGCTCGCCGGCCGGATCACCGAGCCGGATCCGGCGGGGCGGCCCGGGCAGCTGCGGATCCGTCCCGAGTTGTGGCCCCCGGCGTCCTTCATCGACGTGGGCATCCGCGGCGACTGGCCGGAGATCGACCCGGCCCGGGTGCGCACCGGACTGGACTTCGCCGCCGCCGAGCTGGGCACCGGGCGGTTCGTGGATGTGATCGCGGCGGTGATGCATCGCCGGATGGAGACCGACGACCGGGTGCTGGTGCTCGGCGAGGACGTCCACAAGCTCAACGGCGGCTCCCGCGGGGCGACCAAGGGCCTGCCGCAGGACTTCCCCGGGCGGGTCCTGGGTACCCCGATCGCGGAGGCCGGGTTCACCGGGCTGGGCGGCGGCATCGCGCTGGACGGCCGGTTCTATCCGGTGGTCGAGCTGATGTACGCCGATTTCATCTGGGTGGCTGCCGACCAGATCTTCAACCAGATCGGCCGGGCCCGGCACATGTTCGGCGGCGACCACGACATGGCCATGCTGATGCGGCTGAAGATCGGCACGACAACGGGTTACGGCTCACAGCACTCGATGGATCCAGCCGGCGTTCTCGCTACCTCGGTGGGCTGGCGGATCATCGCCCCGTCCACCGCAGTCGACTACGTAGGCCTGCTGAACGCCGCGATGCTGACCGGCGACCCGGTGGCGGTGCTCGAGCACGACGCCGACCTGTACAAGCTGGAAGGGCCGGCTCCGACCGACCTCGACTACGTGCTGCCCTTCGGCAAGGCCGCGGTGCGCCGCGAAGGCTCCGAGGTCACGTTGATCAGCTACCTGTCGATGGTGCAGCGCTGTCTGGACGCGGTCGAGCAGTCCGGCGTTGACGGCGAAGTCATCGACCTGCGCTGGCTCGACCGGGCCAGCATCGACTGGGACGCCATCACCGAATCGGTGCGCAAGACCAACCGCGTGGTGATCGTCGAGCAGGGCGCCCAAGGCACCTCCTACGGCGGCTGGCTGGCCGGCGAGATCGGACGCCGCTTGTTCGACTGGCTGGATGCCCCGGTGCTGCGGGTGCAGGGCGGCGAGGCCGCGCCGAGTATCTCCAAGGCGTTGGAGACCGCCGCCAACGCCAACACCGACGACATCGTCGCCGCCCTCATCGAACTGAAGGGATGACTCATGGCCTCCTTCCTACGCATGCCCGGCGTCTCGGCCGACGCCGACACGGCACTGCTGGAGAGCTGGTCGGTCGCCGCCGGGGACACCGTGTCCCGTGGCGCCGCGTTGGCGACCGTGGAGACCGACAAGGCGCTGGTCGAGATCGAGGCCGAGAATGACGCTGTCGTGCACACTCTGTTGGTCGAGGGAGGGAGCAGCGTCGCGGTGGGCGACCCGATCGCGGTGCTGTCCGATCCGGACGAGGATCCGGCAGCAGCAGCCGCCCTGGTCGTCCAGCTCGGCGGCGCATCCGAGTCGTCGTCACCGCCACCTCCGGCGGCACCGGCGCTCGCGGTGGCCGAGGATATGCCGGCACCCGATCCGGAGGTCCCGAAGGCTGCCGCTCCCGTCCGGCGTGCCGGTGAACGAATCTTCTCCAGCCCGCTCGCGCGCCGGCTGGCCGCTGAGTACGGCCTGGCACTGTCCGACATTCCTGGCACCGGCCCGGCGAACCGGATCACCAAGCGGGATGTCGAGGCAGCCCGCACAAGCGCGGCCCAGCAGCCCGCTCCGGTGATCCCCGCCCCGACGCCGACCGCCGAGGTCACCCGGATTCCGCACACTCGACTGCGCCGGGCGATCGCCAACCGACTTCAGGCGTCCAAGCAGAACGCGCCGCACTTCTACCTGACCCGCGAGCTCGACATGGGTCCGCTGTTGGCGCTGCGCGCCGAGGTGAATGCCGTCGCCGACCGCCGGGTATCGGTGAACGACCTCCTGGTGAAGGCTGCCGGGCTCGCCCTGCAGCGAGTGCCCGAGGCGAACGTCAGCTGGAGCGAGGACGAGATGCTGCAGTACGCCGGCAGCGATGTGGCGGTAGCGGTGGCCAGCGAGCGCGGCCTGGTCACCCCGGTCATCCATGGCGTCGAGAAGCTGGGCATCACCGCGGTCGCGGCCGCGATCTCTGACGTCGCGGCCCGCGCCGGCGAGGGCCGGCTGCAACAGCGCGAGCTTGAGGGCGGGACGCTGACCGTCAGCAATCTGGGCATGTTCGGCATCGACGAGTTCGCCGCGATCCTGAACCCGCCGCACAGCACCATCCTGGCCATCGGCACCGCCACACCTCGGCCGTGGGTGGACGAGTCGGGTCAGTTGACCGTTGCCACCACCTGTCGGATCACCGCGTCCTTCGATCATCGCAGCGTCGACGGCGCCCTCGGTGCGCGGTACCTGCAGGCTCTCGCCACGCTGATCGCGCATCCGATTCAGCTACTGATCTGACCCACCGACCTTGATCGACACCAACGAACGCGGCGTGGCGCTGACGTGCGGCCCAAGCGAGCCGGTCGACGAGGCATCGGTTGGCGACACCACGGCCGACCAGGATGGGGACCGAGGGAAAAACCCCCTGAGCTAGGGGCTATCGGCTACAGCAAAGGGTGAGCCTTCATCCTTCGGACGCATGGCGGGCCTAGACTCCCGCGCATGGCCACATTGACCTTCCGAAGCCCGCTACGCCCTGCCGAGGGCATCCGCATCCTGTACGCGGGCGCGGCGATCGTGGCCTGCCTGGTCGGCATCTACTTCATCCGTGACGTGGTTGCCCCGGTCTTCCTGGCCATGACGCTGGTTCTCACCGCCCGTCCCCTGGTGCTCAAGCTGAACGAGCACCGGGTGCCGAAGATGGTCAGCGCGCTGATCGGCATGCTGGTGGTCCTACTGGTGCTGATCGCCATCCTGTTCGCGGTCACCGTGGCCATGATCCAGTTCGTGCAGGCAGTACCGGCCTACGCCGATCGATTCAACGAGTTGTACGGACAGCTGTCCCAAAAGCTGATCGCCTGGGGTGTGAGTCAGGACACCATCACGGAGTGGCTGCGCACCTTCGACTATTCCCGGCTGCTGGGTTGGGTGACCGGCGTGATGAGCGGGGTGGGCTTCTGGGCCACCTTCCTCGGCTCGTTGTTCCTGTTCGTCGCATTCATCGCGGTCGACCTCACCGACACCACCCAGCAGCGCATCAAGCTGCTCGGGCTGCGGCCCAACCTCGCCGCCGCGCTGGAGGACTTCTCCTGGCGGGTACGTAAGTACTGGATCGTCAACACGATCTTCGGCCTGTGCGTCGCGCTGATCAACATGGGCATCCTGGCCTGGCTGCAGATTCCGCTGGTGCTGACCTGGGGCATTCTCGCGTTCGTCACCGCGTACATCCCCAACATCGGCTTCATCATCGGCATGGTGCCGCCCGCGCTGATGGCGCTGCTGGCCCGCGACACCCAGACGATGATCATCATGGTCGCTGCCTACGTGGTGGTGAACTTCATCGCCTCGATGGTGATTCAGCCCAAGGTGACCGGCGACGCCGTCGGCCTGAACATCACCACCACGTTCATCTCGTTGGTGTTCTGGTCGATCATCATCGGCCCGATGGGCGCCATCCTGGCCGTGCCGCTGACCCTGTTCTGCAAGAGCATCCTGTTCGACGCCGATCCCCGGACCCGCTGGCTGTCGGTCTTCCTGGGCGGCAACCTGGACAAGCTGCCGGATCCCGACGAGGTGCCTCCGGAGGGCGACGACGGCGACGGGGCTGACGCCGAGATCGTCGCGGCGGTCGAGGTCGAAGCCGAGGCTGAACCGCAGCCGGCCGAACCCGGTCCGGACGCCGCCGATCCAGACAGGGGTTGAGTTCCTGCCCGGCGCGCGGCTCTGCCGGGTCACCGCCGGGGGCCGATCTCGGTGCGGCGGGCTTCGTGCGGTCGGCGGCGGTGCCGCATCCCTCCGGCGACGGACCCTGCCCAGTCGTGTCACCATCCGCACTCAACCCTGCGCCGTCCGGCCAACCTCGGAGTACCTTCGACGTACAGCAGCAGGAGGTGTCTATGTCCCCCACTCAGACCGGACCCACCGCGCGCGAGGCCCGCAAGGTTGCGGAGGCCGCACGGGAGTCCCAATGGACCAAACCGAGCTTCGGCAAGGAGCTTTTCCTCGGCAGGCTACGACTCGACCTGGTCGATCCGTGGCCGTCCAATACGCCCGAACAGATCGCCGCCGGCGAAGCCTTCCTGTCTCGGCTGAGGCCGTTCGTGGAGAGCATCGACGGAGCCGCAATCGAAGCCGACAACTCGATTCCCGACGAGGTGTTCCGCGGCCTCGCCGAACTGGGCGCGTTCGGCATGAAGCTGCCCACCAGCTACGGCGGCGTGGGCCTGTCCCACCTGTACTACTGCAAGGCGCTTACCCTGGCCGGTTCGGCGCACTCGTCGGTGGGGACGCTGCTCAGCGCCCATCAGTCCATCGGGGTGCCGCAGCCGGTGAAGATGTTCGGCTCCGAAGCGCAGAAGCGGCGCTTCCTGCCCCGGGTGGCCGGCGGTGAGGTGTCGGCCTTCCTGCTCACCGAGCCGGACGTCGGCTCCGACCCGGCCCGGCTGGCCTGCGCGGCCACCCCGGTCGAAGGCGGCTACCTGCTCAACGGCGTCAAGCTGTGGGCCACCAACGGCACCGTCGCGACGCTGCTGGTGGTGATGGCCCGAGTGCCGGCCGGTGAGGGACGCCGGGGCGGGGTCACCGCCTTCGTCGTCGAGGCCGACTCGCCCGGCATCACCGTGGAGAACCGGAACGCGTTCATGGGCCTGCGCGGCATCGAGAACTCGGTGACCCGGTTCCACGACGTGTTCGTACCCGCCGAGAACATGCTGGGCGGCGAAGGACGTGGCCTGAAGATCGCGCTGACCACGCTGAACACCGGACGCCTCTCGCTGCCGGCGCTGTGCGTCACGTCGGCGAAGTGGTGTCTCAACGTGGCCCGGGGATGGGCCTCCGAGCGTGTGCAGTGGGGGCGTCCGGTGGGGCGGCATGAGGCGCTCGCGACCAAGATCAGTTACATCGCGGCGACCGGCTACGCCCTGGAGGCGATGCTCGACCTGTGCTGCCTGCTGGCCGACGACGACGCCAACGACATCCGGATCGAGGCCGCACTACTGAAGCTGTACGCGTCCGAGAAGGCCTGGACGATCGCCGACGAACTGGTCCAGATCCGCGGCGGACGCGGGTTCGAGACCGCTGCCTCACAGCGGGCCCGCGGCGAACGCGGGATCGAGGCCGAGCAGGTGCTGCGCGACCTGCGGATCATGCGGATCTTCGAGGGCTCGACCGAGATCATGCATCTGCTGATCGCCCGCGAAGCAGTCGACGCCCACCTCGACGTCGCCGGAAACATCATCGACCCGGAGGCGTCCCGCGAGGACAAGATCCGTGCGGTGGGCAAGGCGGGCGCCTTCTACGCCACCTGGTTGCCGACGCTGGTCGCCGGCAAGGGCGCCGTGCCGACGTCGTACGCCGAGTTCGGCCCGCTCGCCTCCCAGCTGCGCTCCATCGAACGCACCACCCGCAAGCTGGCGCGCTCGATCTTCTACGGCATTGGTCGCTGGCAAGGCGGAATGGAACGCAAGGAGGCGTTCCTGGGCCGGGTGGTCGACATCGGTGCCGAGCTCTTCGCGATGACGGCAGCCTGCTTGCGGGCCAAGACCGAGCGGGCCGACCACCCCGAGGGCGTCGAGTTGGCCGACCTGTTCTGCCGGCAGGCCCGGGTCCGGATCGGGGCACTGTTCACGTCCCTGTGGGAGAACACCGACGATGCCGACGGCAAGGCCGCCAAGCAGGTGCTGGCCGGTCGCTACGCGTTCCTCGAGGACGGCATCGTGTTGCCGTCCGAGGACGGACCGTGGGTGAGCACCTTCCAGCCGGGGCCGTCCGAGAAGACGGACGTGCGGCGCCACATCCCGCAACCCTGAGACCGGTCGATCGGACGGCTACCCTGTCGGCATGCCGCCGCTTCGTCTTGCCGCCATCGGGCTGGTGTTGGTGCTGGTCGAGATCCGTCTCGGCTCGCTGCTGCTGTCCCTCGACCTGCTCGGCTGGGTGCTCGCCGCGATCGGAATGAACCAGCTCATCGACCTGGGCAAGTGGTTCCTCTGGGCACGCAACCTGGCCATCACTGCCCTGGTGCTCGAGTTGGTGCTGATGATCGCACCGATCACCCTCGTCGTCGTGCTGGCCAGTGTGTTGCTGCGGCTGGCCGTGCTGGCCTTCGTCTACTGCCTGTGCACGGCCTTGCTGCAGCGACTCGGCACACGCGACGGCGGCTATGCCGTCACGCTGCAGATCGTGCGCATCGCGATCCCGCTGGTCACCTTGCTGGGCGCCGTGTTCGTCGTGCTGCCGGCACCCGCCGGCGTCCCGGTCGGTTGGCTGTACCCGACCCAACTCGCCGGCACCGTGGTGCTGGCCGGTGCGATGTGGCTGCTCGGCTCGCGCTACAGCTTCACCCGCTGACGCCCGGCCCGCCGACGGCCAGGCGACGAGCCGGGTCGAGGCTGTAGTCGAGTTGGTGCTACAGCGCTACCTGAAAACTCGGGATGAATCCAACCGTTTCCCCGCCAGAACCCACCTCTGCGTGCCAGCGTGACCTCATCGCTTGAGCAATGGCGCTCAAGCGATCCTGAGTCCAGCGTCGGGTTTCCGGCCACCAGATTTGCCGTGGTTCGACGTAGCCTGTCGCCATGAGCGATGCGGACGCGGCACAGCGGATCCGGACCGTGTTCGCGATGTATGAGTTCGGTGAACGCATGTACCGCGCTCGGCTACGCCGCGAGAACCCGAACGCGACCGATGCGGAGGTTGACGCGTCCGTCAGCACCTGGCTCCGCGACCGTCCAGGCGCACCCCTGGGCGATGCTGTAGGCCGACCCTCGCAAAGATTCCGATGAATGAACTCGAGGCCGCTCTGCGTCGCGCCTCCGCCGACTTGGAAGCACGCAGCGCGCACGCCCCTACTCGGCGGCCAGGTCGCCTGCGGTGAAGGCGGCGGCGTCGCCGGCCATCCGGCCGCTCGCGTAGCCCGCCGAGTCGTAACCGCCGCGGACCCGTTCCGATGTGGTGGTTTTGAACCGGTCGGCCATGAACTCATCGATGCGGGCGTCTCGGGAGCGCAGCACCGGCAGGAATCCCTTCGCGTCAGCCCCCGCGTAGGCGAGTCGGCGCACCTCTTCCAGGCGCTCGCCGATTCGTCCGGTGAATCCGAGCAGGAAGGCGGAGCGGAAGGCCTGGGAGCGGGTGCGGGCACCAGCCGGTGCGGTCGCGCTGGCCTCGGCCAACCCTCGCTGCGCCTGGACCAACAGCGAGGTGAACAACAGTTCGACCGCCTCCAGGTCGTCGCTGTAGCCGACCACGTGGGACAGCGACAGTTCGGCGAGGAAGAGGGACCGGCAGCGGGTGTGCTCGGCGACCGTCTGCAACAGCAGCGCTTTCGCATCGGCGTAGGGCGCGTCGACCGGAACACGGATCATGCCGGGAGAGCTCTGCGCCGCGTCGGCCTGGTCGATCATCGCCTGCTCGATGGCGTGCTTGGTCATCAGCTCCTGGGCTTTCGCCGTGAACGCCATCGCTTCGGACTCGTGCTCGGTCGATTCGGCTTTCGCCAGCAGCGCGCGGACGCGCTCGAGGATCGGGTTCGCGGACGCCGCAGTGGCGGACCGGCCGACCAGCGGACGCCGCACGCGAACACCCGCCGGGGGCGCCAGCAACTGCTCCAGCTCAGGAAGCGGGCCCAGCACCGCGGCGAGCAGCAGGATCGTCCGGAGGGCTTCGTCATCGGCCCAGCGCGCCCAGTTTCGGACCCAACCTCGATCCGGCAGCTGGCGGGGTAGCTCGGCTGCGGCCCACTGCCGGATCCACTGCGGATCGTGCCGGGTCGGATCGTGCCGCGAGTCGCGCTCCGCCGCGATGACAAGGCGCATCAGGTCGGCACCGGCCGTCTTCGCCCGCATTCGCGTAGTACGGATCAACTCGGTCGGTTGCCAGCCGCTGCCGTACAAGTCCCGCACCCAGCCCACCAGGACCGGCTCGGCGTCGGCCTGGAACCTGGCCGGATCGATGGCGCTCGCCTCCGCCAGGAGCGGCGTGAGTGAGGCGCCGTAGCGGGCGTCCGCCAGAATGTCCGCGGCACCACGTGGCCGCGGATCCGGTTGCCGAGGGCGTCCGAAAGTGCTGTCGAACAGCCAGCCGGCGTCGGCGATGAACGGGCTCGACGGTCCATTGGACCGCGGCGTCTGCTGCTTCTCGCGCGCCCGCTGCCGGGCACGTTCCTTGGCTCGGTTGGCCCTCTTGGTCTGACTTCCGCGACTCATGCCAGAACGCTACGAGAGGGCTCCGACACTTTCTGTGAAGGACTGTCAGTGCGGCGTGGCATTGTGGTCCGCGTCATGGCAGGCGACGTTCTCGACCGGTTCTCCCCGGCCACCGCGAGCTGGTTCCGGGGCAGCTTCGCCGCGCCCACCGCGGCCCAGGCGGGGGCCTGGGAGTCGATCAGTTCCGGACGGCACACCCTGGTCGTCGCGCCCACCGGCTCGGGCAAGACGCTGTCGGCGTTCCTCTGGGCGCTCGACCGGTTAGCCACCGAACCTCCCCCTGAGAAGCTGAAACGCTGCCGGGTGCTGTACGTGTCGCCGCTGAAGGCGTTGGCTGTCGACGTCGAACGCAACCTGCGCTCCCCGCTGGTGGGGATCGGTCACGAAGCCGTCCGGATGGGGGTGGAACCACCGGCGATCACGGTGGCGGTGCGTTCCGGTGACACCCCTGCGGATCAGCGCCGGAGCTTCGCACGCGAGCCGTCCGACATCCTGATCACCACCCCCGAGTCGCTTTTCCTACTGCTCACCTCGGCCGCTCGGGAGACCCTCACCAACATCCAGACCGTGATCGTCGACGAGATCCACGCCCTGGCCGGCGGCAAACGGGGCGCCCACCTGGCCCTGTCTCTGGAACGCCTGGACGTCCTGCTGGAACGCCCCGCGCAGCGGGTCGGGCTGTCCGCCACCGTCCGGCCGATCGAAGAGGTGGGACGATTCCTGGCCGGCGGCCGTCCGGTCACCATCGTCAACCCGCCCGGTGAGAAGCGCTGGGACCTGTCCGTCGTGGTCCCGGTGCCCGACCTGGGCGCGCTCGGCGAACTCACCGACGACCTTTCCGGTCCGGCCGCCGGCGACCCGCGGCGCACCTCGATCTGGCCGCACGTCGAAGAGAAGATCGTCGACCTGATCGCCGCCCACCGCTCCACCCTGGTGTTCGCCAACTCGCGAAGGCTGGCCGAACGGCTGACCGCCCGGCTGAACGAGATCTGGGCCGAGCGGCAGGGGCTGGTCGAGCTCGGCGAAACCAGGCGGACGCCCGCGGAAGTCATGGCCCAATCGGGCCAATCCCAGGGCGGCCCGCCACTGCTCGCCCGCGCCCACCACGGCTCGGTGAGCAAGGAGCAGCGGGCCCAGACCGAGGACGACCTGAAGGCCGGCCGGCTGCCCGCCGTGGTGGCCACCTCCTCGTTGGAGCTCGGCATCGACATGGGCGCGGTCGATCTGGTCGTCCAGGTCGAGGCGCCACCGTCGGTGGCGTCCGGGCTGCAACGGGTCGGGCGCGCCGGCCACCAGGTGGGCGCGACCTCCCGCGGGGTGCTGTTCCCGAAGTGCCGCGGCGACCTGGTGCAGACCGCGGTGATCACCGAACGGATGCGGGTCGGCGCCATCGAGGCGCTGCGGGTGCCGTCCAACCCGCTCGACGTGCTGGCCCAGCAGATCGTCGCCATCTGCGCCCTCGACTCGATCACCGTCGCCGAACTGGAGGCGCTGGTCCGGCGGGCGGCGCCGTTCGCCGGGCTGACCCGTCCGGTGCTCGAATCGGTGCTCGACATGCTGGCCGGGCGGTACCCGTCCGACGCGTTCGCCGAACTGCGGCCCCGGCTGGTCTGGGACCGCAGCGCCGACACCCTGACCGGACGCCGCGGCGCCCAGCGGCTGGCGGTCACCTCCGGCGGCACCATTCCCGACCGCGGCATGTTCGGCGTCTTCGTCGCCGGCGAGGGGGTCGGACGCCGCGTCGGCGAACTCGACGAGGAGATGGTCTACGAGTCGCGGGTGGGCGACGTGATCACCCTCGGCACCTCCACCTGGCGGATCGAGGACATCACCCACGACCAGGTGCTGGTCAGCCCCGCTCCCGGCGAACCCGGCCGGCTGCCGTTCTGGAAGGGCGATGCCCTGGGCCGGCCCGCCGAACTGGGCAGGGCGCTGGGCGCCTTCGTCCGCGAGCTCGGCGGACTCACCCCCGAAGCGGCGAAGCAGCGGGCCAGCGCGGCCGGCCTGGACGCCTGGGCGGCAGACAACCTGATCGGCTACCTGACCGAGCAGCGCGAGGCGATCCCGCAGCTGCCCAGCGACACCACCATCGTGGTGGAACGGTTCCGCGACGAACTGGGCGACTGGCGGGTGGTGATCCATTCGCCGTTCGGCGCCGGGGTGCACGCCCCGTGGGCGCTGGCCATCGCGGCCCGGCTGCGCGAATCGCACGGCGTCGACGTCCAGGCCGTGCACGGCGACGACGGCATCGTGCTGCGGCTGCCCGACGTCGGCTGGGCCGAGGAGGGCTCCCCGGTACCCGACCTGATGGACGCCGTGGTGCTCGACCCCGACGAGGTGTCCGGCCTGGTCACCGAGCAGATCGGCTCGTCGGCGCTGTTCGCCAGCCGGTTCCGGGAGTGCGCCGGGCGGGCGCTGCTGCTGCCGCGACGCCGTCCGGACAAGCGGCAGGCGCTGTGGCAGCAACGGCAGCGGGCCTCGCAGCTGCTCGAGGTGGCCGCCCAGTATCCGAGCTTCCCGATCGTACTGGAGGCGGTGCGGGAGTGCGTCCAGGACGTGTTCGACGTGCCGGCGCTGGTCGAGTTGATGCGATCGATCGCAGCCCGCCAGGTGCGCACCGTCGAGGTGACCACGCCGCGTCCGTCGCCGTTCGCCGGTTCGTTGCTGTTCGGCTACGTCGCCCAGTTCCTCTACGAGGGCGACTCGCCGCTGGCCGAGCGGCGGGCCGCAGCGCTCACCCTCGACCCCGCCCTGCTGGCAGACCTGCTCGGCACCTCCGACGGTTTGGCGCTGGCCGACCTGCTCGATCCCGACTCGCTGACCCGGACGGAATCCGAGCTGCAGCACCTGGCGGAGGGACGCCGGGCCCGCGACAGCGAAGACCTGGCCGACCTGATCCGGATGCTCGGTCCGCTCGACCTGCCCGGGCTGCAGGCCCGCAGCGCCGCACCCGACCAGGTGCCGCAGTGGCTGGTCGAGCTCACCGAGCAGCGCAGGGTCATCGAGGTGCGGATCGCCGGCGGCACCCGGTGGGCGGCCGTCGAAGACGCCGGACGGCTGATCGACGCGCTGGGCGTCAGCGTTCCGGTGGGCGTCCCCGAGGTGCACCGGGCGCCGGTGCCCGACCCGCTGGGGGATCTGGTGTTGCGTTGGGCCCGCGGCCACGCCCCGTTCCGGGCCGGCGGGGTGGCCGGCTGGCTCGGCCTCGGGCCGGCGGTGGTGCACGACGTGCTGCGCCGGCTGGTCGCTGAGGGACGGTTGGTCGAAGGCGATCTGCGACCACCCGGCTGGGTGCCGCCGTCCTCGCTGGTCGAGCGTGTCGAGCTCACGTCGGCCGAGCCTGTCGAGACCCTGGTTTCGACACGCTCAACCAGCAACGGCGGTCTCAGCTACTGCGACCCTGGCGTGCTCCGCGTACTCCGGCGCCGTTCGCTGGCAGCGCTGCGCAACGCGGTCGAACCCGTCCCACCCCGCCAGTTCGCCCGCTTCCTCAGTCAATGGCAGGGGCTGCGAACGCCGCTGTCCGGCACCGCGGGGGTGCTGTCAGCGATCGAGCAACTGGCCGGTTACCCGGTACCGGCCAGCTCACTGGAGTCGCTGGTCCTGCCGGCCCGGGTGCGCGACTACCGGCCGGCGATGCTGGACGAACTGCTCGCCGCGGGCGAGGTGGTCTGGCAGGGCGCCGGTGCGCTGGCCGGGACGGACGGCTGGGTCAGCCTGCACCCGGCCGAGCTGGCGCCGCTGACCCTGCGCCCGCCCGGCGAGGTGCCCGGTGAACTGGCCGGGCGGCTTCTCGAAGCGCTGGCCGGTGGCGGCAGCTATCTGTTCCGCACCCTCGGCGAACGTGTCGAGACCACCGACACCGAACTCAGCGAGGCGCTGTGGCAGTTGGTCTGGGCCGGTCACCTCAGCAACGACACCCTGGCACCGCTACGGGCCCTGTTGAGCGGTGGCCGGGCCAGCCTGAAGGCCCGACCGGCGCCCGCCCGCGCTCGGTTCGGACGCCGGCACCTCCCCCGCGGCCCACTACCGCGGCCGTCAGGCCCGCCCGAGGCGTCCGGACGTTGGGCGCTGCTGCCCGACGTCGAGACTGACCCGACGGTGCTGGCCGCCACCCGCGCCGAGGCGCTGCTCGACCGGTACGGCGTGGTCACCCGCGGCAGCGTCGCCAACGAAGAGGTGACCGGCGGGTTCGCCGGCGCCTACCGGGTGTTCAGCGCGCTGGAGGAAACCGGCCAGGTGCGCCGCGGCTACTTCGTGGAGGGCCTGGGTGCCGCCCAGTTCAGCGACCGGCACGCCATCGACCTGCTGCGCGAGACCCCGTCCGCGCCGGGCGCGATGGTGTTGGCCGCCACCGATCCGGCCAACCCGTACGGCGCCGCCCTGCCCTGGCCCGCGCGGGCCGAGGGCACCAAGCATCAGCCCGGACGCAAGGCGGGCGCCCTGGTCGTGCTCGCAGACGGCGACCTCACCCTCTACGTCGAGCGGGGCGGCCGCACGCTGCTCTCGTTCACCGACGACGCCGACTCGCTCTCTGCGTCCGCGCAGGCGCTCGCCGAAGCAGTGCGCGCCGGTGTGCTCGGCAAGCTGACGGTCGCCAAGATCGACGGCGCCGACGTGCTCGGCTCTGACCATGCACTGGCTGAGGCCCTGGCCGCAGCCGGTTTCCGATTGACCCCGCAGGGTCTGCGGCTGCGCCGGTAGGGCAGAACCTCCGATGTGGTCGAATACCCGACATGACCGCATCGTTGTGGGCGACGGTCGGGGTCTCCGTCGTCGGGATCTGCGCCGGGATCGCGATCTGGCTGATCTCCCGGATTCCGCAACCCGAGGACGCCCGGGGTGAGCTTGACCGCGGCCTGGAACTCATCGAGATCGCCATGATCAGCGGCGGCACGGCGCGCGCGGTCGACGCCCAGGTGGTCGACCTGGTCGAACGCGGGCTGCTGTGCGCCGACGGCGGCCGATTGTCCGTTTCGGGACTGCCTGCTCCCGAGGGGGACTACGTCAACGCCATCACGCTCAACACTGTGGTTGAGGGTGCCGACAGCCTCGATTCGCTGCGCGGCGGGGTGGGCGAGTTCGGCCGTTTCACCACCCTGCTGCGGCTCACCCGGCGCCGGCTGATCGTCTCACCGGACCGGGTGGAGGTGGCGCCGGCCATGCTGTGGGCGCCGACGATGGCCGTGCTGTTCCTGTGCGCCATCGGCGGGATGCTCGCCCAAGGCACCGAGGTGCCCGAGCTTCCGCGCTGGGTGGCCCCTGTCGTCTCGATCGGGGCGTGCGTCGTCGTCCCCTTGGTCCAGTTGTGGCTGTGGTGCCTGCAGCCCGGCTACCGCGGGCCGGATCCGCGATCGCGGCTGGGCCGCGACGTCATCGACGAACTCGCCGCCGGGGTGGGTCCGGAGACCTCCCAAGCACAGCGGGTGGCGATCGGCGGGTTCGCGGCGATGACCGATCCGGCGCTGCGGCAGGCGATCATGGGTTCGGCGTCCGACAGCAAGTGGGACGCCCGGCCGTGGCGCAAGCGAGTGTTCAGGGCGAACGCCGAGAACCGCTACCTATGGACGCCTTGACCCGCCGCGGAGGCTAAGCGCGCTCGCACCGTAGAAGCGATCGCCACATAGAGTGAGGCGATGTTGCCGCCCTTCGGCCGTTGCGTACTCGCCACCGGACGTGTCGGATACGGGAACCACCATGCCCGAGGGTGACACCGTGTGGCGCACCGCCCAGCGCCTCAACCGGGCGTTCGCCGGCGAGCCGCTGACCCGCACCGACCTGCGCTGGCCAGGGATCTCCACCCTCGACTTCACCGGAGCCACCACGCTCGAGGTGGCCAGCCGCGGCAAGCACCTGCTGCATCGGCTCGACTCCGGCCACACCATCCACTCGCACCTGCGGATGGAGGGTCAGTGGCTGATCGCGGACGCCGCCACCGCCCGTCCGAACGCCCAGACCAGGGCGTTGCTGAGCACGGCCCGCTGGGCAGCGCTGGGTCAGCGTCTCGGCATGCTCGACGTCGTCCGCACCGAGGATGAACCCACCCTGGTCGGCCATCTCGGCCCGGACCTGCTCGGCGCCGACTGGAACGCCAGCGGGGCCGTCGCGAACCTGGCCAGCGCAAACACCACCATTGGCGCCGCACTGCTCGACCAAACCAATCTGGCCGGCGTCGGCACCTTGTACGCGGCCGAAACCCTGTTCGCCGAGCGCCTCAATCCCTGGACGCCGACCGCCGACCTGACCGACGGCCAACTCACCCACCTGGTGGACCGCGCCCACCGGCTGCTCGACAACGGACGCCGCAACGCTGTCCAGTTCGACCACCGGCAGCACCCGGCGCGGCGAGAACACCTGGGTGCACGGCCGCTCCGGACGGACCTGCCGGCGCTGCGGCGGCACCGTCCGGGTGGCGATGACCGGCCCGCCCACCCGCGAGCGGACGATGTTCTACTGCCCGTCCTGCCAGGGCGGCCTCGCCCCGAACGATGACGGACGCCCGCAACGGCCGTTGGGCGCGTCCTGATCGGGGCTCAGAGCTTGTCGCCGAAGCTGTAGGTGTTCCGCGGCGACGCCATCATGTCGGCGACGGTCGCCCGCCAGGTCGCGTAGTGCTCGGTCTCCTTGTGGGCCTGGGTGTCGGCCTGGTTGACGTACTCCTCGTAGATGATGAAGCGGGTCGGGTCGTCGACCTGCTGCAGCAGCTCGAAGCGGGTGATCCCCGGCTCCTGCAGGCTGCCGGCGGCGTTGGCCAGCGAAGCCGCCTTGAACGCCTCGATGCTGTCGTCCTTCACATGCACATTGCAGATCATCGTGATCGCCATCGTCGTGGCACCTTTCGCTTGCTGAGTCGGGTCGCTCCGATCCTTCCAGGAACAATGGTTGACGTGACACCCACCGACCCGATCGAGACATGGACGCGGGCCCTGGCGCGCCGTCTCGGACGCGCCGGGGACGGGCCGATCGAGACCCGCCGCACCGCGGACGCCGAGTTGCTGCTGGTCGGCGACCTGGTGATCAAGCTGCACACCCGGCATACCGATCCCGACGCCCTGGCACAACGACTCCGACTCGCGGCCGACAGCGAACAGTTCCTCACACCGCTCGAGACCTCGTCCCGCACCGCACCCGACGGACGCCTGGCGAGCATCTGGCCGCGGGTCGAGGTCACCCATCCGCATGCCGAACGCCAGCCCTGGGCACAGTCCGGCGCCCTGCTGGCCGGCCTGCACCGCACCCGAGTGCCGCAGGGACTCCCCGGCCACGGCTGGCCACGGCGGCTGGCCCGCGCCCGCGACCGCGCCCCGGATGAGTTGCGCGACCTGGGTGGCCGGCGCACTCTCGAAGCGGGGCGGCCGGAACCAGCCGGAGCCGTGGTGCACGGCGACTGGCACCTGGGCCAACTGGGCCGCGGCCCGGACGGCTGGCGGCTGATCGACGTTGACGACGTCGGAGTCGGCGACCCTGCCTGGGACCTGGCCCGACCCGCCGGCTTCTGGGCCTGCGGACTGCTCGACGACGACGCCTGGCACGCCTTCCTGGACGCCTATCGCGACGCCGGCGGACCGGCAGTGCCGGCGTCCGGCGACCCCTGGCCGAAGCTCGACCTGCCTGCCCGTTGCGCGGTCTTCGTGGCGGCCGTCCGCGCCGCTCTCTCGGCCGACGACGCCCACAGCCGCCGGACAGCGGAGACATTGCTGACAGCTTGCCGGCGCATGGCACAGTAAAGGCATGTCCTTGCCGACCGATCCGATGCCCCGGTACGAGCCGTACGCTCCCGGAGGTCATGCCCCCGCCGGTTTCACCTGCCCCAAGTGCGCCGGCAGCATGCGCACCGTTGACCGCAACGGCATCCATATCGAGCAGTGCCTGAACTGCCGCGGCGTCTTCCTGGATTTCGGCGAGCTGGAGAACATCACCCAGCTGGAGGCCCGCTTCGTCGCCGCCCCACCGCCGAGCCCCGGCTACGGTTACGGACCCGAATGGGGCCATCGCGGCGGGAAGAAGTACCGCCGCCAAGGCCTGGGCGGACTGTTCTTCTCCAGCTGACGAGCAAGAACCAACGTGGGCTGAATACACACGTATCAGGGCGCGCCGGGCGTGCACCTGTGGGGTGTCTACACACACCACAGGGGGTCCCATGTCTCGCTCACACCGGCTGGTCGCCGCCGTCCTGGGCCTCGGCCTCGGCCTGGGCTCCACCTGTCTCGCTCCCGCCGAAGCCCGGGCGGCGGCCAACTGCGCCGCCGGTCAAAGCGTCGCCGGCGATCTGAACGGCGACGGCAAGGCTGACGTCGTGGTCGGCGTGCCGGCCTACGACGACGAACGCGGCGGGGTCGACATTCTGTTCAGCAACGGCGAGCGCCGCTTCCTGACGGCGTCCGATCTGGGACTGCCGTCCGGCAAGGGTGACCGGTTCGGACAATCGGTGGCGCTCGGCGATGTGAACGACGACGGTTGCGCCGATCTGGCCGTCGGCGCCCCCGGCCGCAACTCCAGCAAGGGCGCCGCCTATCTGGTCCGAAGCAGCGCCGCCAACACGCTGACCCTGATGAACAGCTTCGCCGGCAGCACGGCCCACGGCAGCTTCGGCGCCCAGGTGCTGCTGCTCACCCCGCAGAAGCAGACCGCGTCCGGCCTGGTGAACGCCGCCCAGCAGCTGGTGGTGGCGGCACCGACGGCCGACGACGGCAAGAAGTGGGAGGCCGGACGGGTCGAGGTGCTGCCGCTGACCGCGGGCTTCGCGCTGACCGGTTCGCGAACCGTGATCACTCAGAACTCGCCCGGCATCCCAGGGACCTCCGAGAACGGCGACCGGTTCGGCACGGCTCTGGCCGGTCAGGGCAGAACGATCGTGATCGGTACCCCGAACGAGGCGGTCGGCACCCGAACCGACGCCGGTTCGGTCACCCTGCTGTCGGCGACCGCGGCCAAGCCGACCACCTTCAGGGGCGTCGCCGTGACTCAGAACTCCGCGGGGGTGCCCGGCACGGCCGAAGCCGACGACCTGTTCGGCCGCGCCGTCGCCTTCCGTGACAACTACGTGCTGATCGGAGCCCCCGGCGAACGGATCGGTTCGGCCTACTTCACCGGCCAGGTGCATGTGCTGAACTTCAACCCGGCCACCCGCACCTACCGTTCGCTGCGGATGGTGCACCAGGACGGCGCCGGTATTCCAGGCAGCAACCGCACCGGCGATTGGTTCGGTGCCTCGGTGGCGCTCGGTGTCAACACGCTCGACCAGCTCACCGCGATCGTCGGCATTCCCGGCAAGTCGGTGGACAAGCAGCACAATGCCGGCGCCGTGCTGATGTTCCGGGCCAATCGGGCCGGCGGCGCGGTCAAGGTGTTCCGTCAGGGCAAGGACGGCATCAGCGGCAAGCCGGAGACCGGCGACGACTTCGGCTCCGCGGTGGGCGTGCTCGGCGGCAACCTCAACGACGGCGAAGCGATGCGCGACGGAGTGGTGATCGGCGTCCCCAGCGAGGACATCGGCACCACCGAGAACGCCGGCACCGTCGTCTACTCACGCACCCTGAGCAAGTGGTCGTCGCTGGTGCTCGAGGACGCCGGCCCGTCCGCTCCGCCGGCCGACACCCTGTACGGCGAGACCGTGGCGAACGCCGCGGCTGCCTGATCCACAAGCCCGGGCCGGATCCGTTCACCTGTCCCATGGACGGATCCGGCCCATCCGTCGTGTTAGCGTCCATCCATGGCAAGACGGCGTGTAGCGGTAGCGGTGATCCTGGCGGCGCTGCTCGCCGGTTGTGGTGGACCGGGCACCGAACCTGCACCGACCGCCTCGGTCGGCAGCCCGCAGCCGAGCATCAAGGCCCCGCCGGTGAAGGGCACCGTCCGCACCAACAAGACCGTCCGGCTGTCGCTGCGCGCCGAACCCACCACCCAGAGCAAGCGGCTGGCCCGGATCAAGAACAAGACCGTGATCACCCTGCGCTGCAAGACCATCGGCACCACGGTGAGCAACGGCTCCCATGCCTCCAACGTCTGGAACCGGGTCACCTGGAAGAAGAAGACCGGTTACGTCTCGTCGGTGTTCGTCGACGGCGGCGACTCGGCGGCACTCGCGGTGTGCCAGATCGCGACTCCCACGCCATCCACCACGCCGCCCAGGCCACCCAACGTCGAGCAGGCGATCGTCACCAAAGCCCGTAGCCAGCTCGGTGTCAGTGAGCGCAAGGGCAAGAAGGACTGCACCCCTTACGGCGGCTGCATGCCGTGGGACGCACTGTTCGCCACCTGGGTCTGGAATAAGGCCGGCAACAGCGTCCCGCCGTTCTCGTTCAGCGGCGACCTGTACACCTGGGGACAGAAGCACGACCGCTCCCACCCCGGGGTGGACGGGGTCGGCATCGGCGACCTGGTACTGACCGGCACCGGCCCGCAGAGCCCCAAGACGTCGAAGCGCGTCGACATCGTCACCGAGGTGCTGCCTGACGGAAGACTGCGGGTGATCGGCGGGAACGTCAAGAACACGGTGGCCGAGCGGATCATCCCGGCCAAGGGCATCTACGGCTGGGTCGAGGCTTAGTCCTAGAATCCCCCTGCGGCCGGAAACCGACTCGGCCCACGGACCAGTGGAGGACCGATGCGGTTCAATTTCGTACCCTCGGGAGAGTCCACGATCGGCGTCGAGTGGGAACTCGCCCTGGTGGACGCCACCACCCTCAGCCTGGCGCCGCGCGCGCAGCAGATCCTGGACGCCGTGGACGACCCGAAGTCAGGGCCGATCCGCCGCGAGTACCTGACCGACATGGTGGAACTCGTCACCGGCGTCCATCACCGGGTGGACGAGGCGATGGGCGACCTCAACGCCAGTCTCGAACAGGTGAAGAGCCTGCTCGGACCCGACACCCGGCTGCTCGGCGCCGGCGCCCATCCGATCGACCGCGCTGCCGATTCGGAGCCGTTCGACTTCTGGCGCTACAACGTGGTCAAGGAGCGCAACGCCTACTGGGGCCGGCAGATGGCGATCTTCGGCACCCACATCCACGTCGGCATCGACCATCGCGACAAAGCGCTGCCGATCACCTACGGCCTGGCGCGATTCTCGCCGTACTTCATCGCGCTGTCGGCGTCCTCACCGTTCTGGGAGGGCGAGGACAGCGGCTACGCCTCGCAGCGGACGATGATCTTCCAGCAGCTGCCGACCAACGGCCTGCCCTACCCGATGGACAGCTGGGACGAGTTCGAGCACTACGCCACCGAACTGGAGGACGCCGGGATGATCTCGGCACCCAACGAGATCCGCTGGGACGTCCGGCCCTCCACGTTCGGCACGGTCGAGAACCGGGTGCTCGATTCGGTCCCGACCTTCGCCGAACTGGGTGCGCTGACCGCCTTGACCCAATGCCTGGTCGAATACATGTCGCGGGAACTCGACGACGGGCGGGCGATCGCCCGGCTGCCGGTGTGGTTCATGAAGGAGAACAAGTGGCGCGCGGCCCGCTACGGCCTCGACACCGACGTGATCACGCCTCGGGTCAAGGACAAGGTGCGGCCGATCCGGGAGGGCATCGAGGACTGGCTGAACCGGCTCGAACCGATCGCGGCCGAGCTCGGCTGCGCCGACGAGCTGCGCTTCGTCGCCGAGTTGATGGATCTCGGCCCCAGCTACCTGCGGCAACGGGCCGCCGGCGACCCGGCTGCCGCGCTGCGGCAACTGGTGGACGAAACCGGTGCCGCCGCACCCGCCCGGCTACCCTTCTCGGCGTGAAACCGTTCGTGCTCCTCGCCACCCGCGACCACGACAAGGCGGCCGGCGACGAATACGAGTCGGTCCGCCGGCACGCCGGCCTGGCGCCGGACGAACTGATCCACATCCGGGTCGAGTCGGGCCCGCTGCCCGAGCTACGCCTCGACGACTACTCGGGCGTGTTCCTCGGCGGCGGACCGTTCAACGTGTCGGACGCCGAGAAGTCCGATCTGCAACTGCGGGTCGAGGCCGACCTGCGCGCCGTGCTGGACCAGATCGTCGACACCGATTTCCCGTTCCTCGGGATGTGTTACGGCATCGGCACCGTCACCGTGCACCTCGGCGGTGCGGTGGACCGAAGCTACGGAGAGGGCCTCGGTGCGGTCGAGGTGACTCTCACCCCGGAGGCGGCCGATGATCCGCTGCTGGCCGGGCTCCCGGCGTCCTTTCAGGCGTTCGTCGGCCACAAGGAAGCGTGCAACGGGACGCCACCCGGCGTCACCCTGCTGGGCACCGGCACCGCCTGCCCGGTGCAGATGTACCGCCACGGCGCCAACGTCTACGTCACCCAGTTCCACCCCGAGCTGGACGTCGCGTCGCTGGAGCAGCGAATGGCGATCTACCGCAACGCCGGCTATTTCCATCCCGACGACTTCGAGATCTTGGTCGAGATGGCCCGGGCGTCCGGCGTCGGCGAGCATCCACACCGGCTGCTGCGCAATTTCGTCACCCAGTACGCACGCGACTGACGCTCTCGAAGCTCAAGGGTTCCGCAGCTCGCAGAACGAGGTGTAGTGGTCGGCGGTGTAGTACCAGAACTCCGGCTCGGCGCCGACGCGGGCTTGGCCGCCGGTGACCAGCCGGCGCGGCCCCGGGAACCGCTCGCCGGGCGCACGAACCGTGTATTCCCGGTAGTAGCCGCGTGGTTCCGGGGGCAGTAGGCCCTCCCGGTTGGCGAACACGCCGCCGTCGTCGTCCGGCCGTAGGTACGGGCCGTCGTTGCGCACCGCCGCGACGGTCGTCGCAACCTCCTTCGGCACCGAGGTGCAGACCGGCAGCCCCGACGAGCTCGGCGAGTACGCGGACGCCGACAGCGTGGGCGCCGGGGCGCTCCGGCCGGCGTCACCGCTCCACCACACCAGCCCGGCCAGCACCAGCACCAGCACCACCAGCAGCCCGAGGACGACCGGCGGACGTCGCAGGACCGGGCGACGTCCCGGGGCGGGGACGCTCACCGGCCGAGAATGCCGTCCAGCCGCGTCCGGCCTCCGGGCGCCTGGTCGTCGACGCCGCGGCGCACCACCAGGACGTCGCAGGTCGCGTGCTCGACCACCTGATCGGAGACCGAACCCATCCGCAACCCTTTGAAGCCGCCGGCCCCGCGGGTTCCGACCACCAGGATGCGCGCCCCCTGCGATGCCTTCAGCAGCTCCCGGCCCGGCGGGCCATGTGGTGTCTCCAGGGTGACCTCCACCTCAGGAAACTCCGTGCGATGCTCGGAGACATCGCGTTCCAGCCGCTGCCGGACTGCCTCCTCGAAGTCGTCGGCGGGCGGCACATAGCCCGGCGACCAGCTGGCCGGACGGGGTGCGGTACTGATCGACCATGCCCGGACGATCCGCACCGGAGCCTTGAGCTGATGGCCCAGCCACAGCGCACGGTGAGTGGCGAGCCGGGCGAAATCGGAACCGTCGTTGCCGACGACGATGGGCAGGGGCGCTTCCATGGCACGACTGTAGTGGCCAGGGCTTGACCGGCGTGGTCAAGTGGAACCATGAGCGATCGGCGAAACACCCCCGTGATCGAGGTGCAGGGATTCCGGATGGCCTTCGGCGACCAGGTCGTCATCGACGACCTGAGCTTCGAGGTGCACGCGGGCGAGACCTTCGGCCTGCTGGGCTCCAACGGCTCAGGCAAAACCACCACGATCCGCGCCCTGCTGGGCATTTACCAGCCAACCGCGGGCACCCTGCTGGTGGAGGGACGCCGCTTCGATCCGGCGCGGGGCTCCCGGCTGGGCTACCTGCCCGAGGAGCGCGGCCTGTACCGCAAGGAGTCGGTGATCGACGTGATGGTCTACTTCGGACGCCTCAAAGGGCTCAGCCGTGAGCAGGCCGACGCCTGGTCGCGGAGCTTCCTGGAACGCGTCGGACTGCAGAACCACGCCAAGGTCCGGCTGGACAAGCTGTCCGGCGGTCAGCAGCAGAAGGTGCAGCTGGGCGTCACCATCATGAACGCCCCGAACATCCTCATCCTCGACGAACCGACCAAGGGGTTCGACCCGGTCAACCGGCGGCTGCTGATGGATCTGGTCGACGAACAGCGCGCGCAAGGATCGACGGTAATCATGGTCACCCACCAGATGGACGAGGTGGAGCGGCTCTGCGACCGCGTCCTGCTGCTCAAGGACGGCCGCGCCGAGGCCTACGGCACCGTCGCCGAAGTACAGGACGCCTTCGGCGGACGCCGGATCCGGGTCTCGTTCAGTGGCGTACTGCCGAGCTCGGACAGCTACCGGGTGGCGGTGAGCGAACGCAACTACGCCGAGCTGGAGTTGCCCGACGGCATCGACGCCAACACGGTGATCCGCGAGTTGCTGGACGCCGGCGTCCAGCTGCGCGACTTCTCCACGGCCCGGGTCTCGCTGGAGGAGATCTTCCTGAAGGTGTACGGCGATGAGGAGGCGGCCGCATGAGCCGGCACAACTTGGCCACGGTGATCTCGTTCGAGTTCCGCCGGACGGTGTCGAAACCGAAATTCTGGATCATCTCGCTGTCGGTCCCGGTACTCATCGCGGTCGTCGTCGGGCTGATCACGCTGAGCGGCCAGACCACCGCGCAGCGTGCCGAAAGCCAGGACACCGCGACGGTCCCGTTCACCTACACCGACGCCTCCGGCCTGATCGACCCGACCGTCGCCAAGGCGGCCGGCGGCACCCCGGTCGCCGATGCGGCCGCGGCCCGCGCCGCCGTCGTCGCCGGCACCTCGCAGTGCCACATCGACTACCCGAAGGATCCGCTCAGCCAGCCGATCGACGTCCAGGGCCAGGACCTCGGACTGTTCGACTCCAGCCGGTACAACGCCGTCGCCGGCTCGGTCTTCCAGGCGTCGATCGCGAAACGGATCGGCGACCCGACGCTGGCGAAGCTCGCCGTCCATCCGCCGGACGTCCAACTGGTCACCTTCGCCGACGGGCAGCCGACCGCAGGCATCGCCGGGGTGATCGCGCCGGGCATCTTCCTGGTGCTCTTCTATCTGGCGGTGCTGATGTTGGGTAACCAGATGCTCAACGTCACCCTGGAAGAGAAGGAGAACCGGGTCACCGAGATGATCCTGACCACGATGAACCCGACCACCCTGATCGTCGGCAAGGTGTTGGCCCTGGCCTGCATCGGAATCGTCCAGGGCCTGGTCGTCGGCATTCCGGCCAGCGTCGTCTTCGGCCTGCTCAGCAACAGCCTCGGCCTGCCCGAGCCGTCCGCGGGCGTGCCGACGCTCGGCTCGTTCCCGATCAACACCGGCACCATGGCCGTCGGTTTCCTGCTCTTCCTGTTCAGCTTCCTGATGTTCACCGGCCTGCTGGTCGCCATCGGCGCGGTGATGCCGAGCGCCAAGGAGGCCGGCAACACCTTCGGGGTCGTGGTGATGTCGATGTTCATCCCGCTCTACGCGGCGTCCCTGCTGGTCTCGGACCCGCACGGCGTGGTGTCGCAGATCTTCACCTTCTTCCCGCTGACCGCTCCGGTCTCGGCGCTGCTGCGCAACGCCACCGGCGGCCTGTACTGGTGGGAGGCGCTGATCGCGCTGGTCATCCTGGCCGTCTGCGGCTGGCTGTTCCTCACCCTGGGGGTGCGGCTGTTCCGCACCGGGTCGATCAGCTACAGCAACCGGGTGAGGATCGGCCGGGCGCTGGGCTGGAAGGCGGGGCGGTAGCGGCGACGTTCACCTAGCGCGCACGGACGGGCCTCCGCTACCCTTACGCTCGGCGCTTTATCGCGTCCCAGTTGGTTTCGACCGTAAATATTACGGTCAAGTAACAGGATGAGCGGAGAATTCGCATGACAGACCGTCGGGGGCTGAGCACCGCGCAGCAGCAGGCCATCGAGCAGACCGAGACCTGGGGTGCGCACAACTACCTGCCGCTGCCGGTGGTCATCGAATCCGGCTCGGGTGCCTGGCTGACCGACATCGACGGCAATCGCTACCTCGATTTCCTCTCCGCCTACTCGGCGGCCAACTTCGGGCACTGCCACCCGGTGCTGACGCAGGCCGTCGCCACCCAGCTGCACAAGGTAACCATCACCTCACGCGCGGTGTTCTCGGCCACCTACGGCCCGTTCATCCAGGCGCTGGCAGAGCTGTGCGGCAAAGAGATGGTGCTGCCGATGAATACCGGCGTCGAGGCGGTGGAGTCGGCGATCAAGCTGGCCCGCAAATGGGGCTATGAGACCAAGGGCGTCGAAGAGCGGCACGCCAACATCATCGTGATGGCGAACAACTTCCACGGCCGCACCACCACCGTGATCTCGTTCAGCAACGACGAGACCGCCCGCCGCAACTTCGGTCCGTTCACGCCGGGCTTCCGGACGGTGCCCTACGGCGACATCCACGCCATCGCCGACGAGATCGACGCCAATACCGTCGCCGTCCTGGTCGAGCCGATCCAGGGCGAGGCCGGTGTGATCGTGCCGCCGAAGGGCTTCCTGCCGGCACTGCGCGAGCTGTGCACCGAGCGGAACGTGCTGTTCATCGCCGACGAGATCCAATCCGGCCTGGGCCGCACCGGAACCACTTTCGCCTGTGACCACAGCGGCGTGATGCCCGACCTCTACATCCTCGGCAAGGCGCTCGGCGGCGGCATCATGCCTGTCTCGGCGGTGGTCGGGAACCGCGACATCCTCGGACTGCTGCACCCGGGTCAGCACGGTTCCACCTTCGGCGGCAACCCGCTCGCCGCGGCGGTCGGCCTGGCGGCGATCGAGATCCTGCGCACCGGCGAGCTGCAGCAGCGCTCGGCTGAGTTGGGCGCCCACATGCACACGCGGCTGCGCGGCCTGATCGGCCACGGCGTGGACGCCGTGCGCGGCAAGGGCCTGTGGGCCGGCGTTGACATCGACCCGTACCTGGGCAGCGCCCGATCGGTCTGCTACCGGCTGCTGGCCCGTGGCGTGATCGCCAAGGACACCCACACCAAGACCATCCGGCTGGCGCCACCGCTGGTGATCGAACGCGAGGAGCTCGATCGGGCGATCGACGCACTGATCGACGCCCTGGCCGAGGCCCGCGCCGAGAAGGGCTGAGGCCGGCCGGCGGTGCGCCCGGGTGAGTGTTACTGCAGGAACGCCATCAATCGGGTGACGTTCTCCACGGCGCGCTGCCTCCGCGGCCGGGCCGCCCACTCCTGCGCGGTCAACTCGCGACAGACGTCGCGATAGCCGTCCGCAACCCCCTGCAACTCGGCGACGAACTCGGGCGCCGTGCCCAGCAACGAGATTTCGTAGTCGAGGCCGAACGAGCGATAGTCCATGTTCGACGAACCGATCACCCCGGCCACGTCGTCGACGGTGAAGAACTTCGCGTGCAGCACGGTGGGCTTGGGGTAGAGGTAGATCCGGACGCCCGCCTCCAGCAGGGCCTCGTAATACGACGCCTGGGCGTGGTGGACGACGAACTGATCGGCCTCCTCGGAGACGAACAGCTCGACTTCGACCCCACGGTAGGCGGCGGTGGTGATCGCCTCGAGCAACGACTCCTCAGGCACGAAGTACGGGCTGGTGATCGAGAGCTTGTACTGGGCGCGATGGATCAGCGCGGTGAACAGCCGCAGGTTCGGCACCGTCCGGTACCCCGGCCCGGACGGGACCAGCTGCATCGGCTGCCCACCCGGGTCCGCTCCGGGCTGCCGGACGCTCGCGCCCAGCGGCTCGCCGGTCTCGGTCAGCCAGTTGACCGCGAAGACCGCCTCGAGCGATGCGACGATGGGGCCGGTCAGTTTGATGTTCAGGTCGCGCCAACGCCGTCCGGCCTTGACGTTGGCCGACGTCAGATAGCTGGAGTCGATCATGTTCTGCGACCCCATGAACGCCACCTCGCCGTCCACCACCAACAACTTGCGGTGATTGCGCAGGTCCGGCCGGCGCCAGCGTCCCTGCAGCGGCTTGATCGGCATCATCTGGTGCCACTCGATGCCTTTGGCGGCCAGCCAGCCGTTCATCTCCTTGAAGCCGGGGTATTTGCGGGAACCGATGTGGTCGTAGAGCACCCGCACGGTGACCCCGCGCCGGACGGCGTCCGCCATGGCGTCGAAGAACTCCGTGGTCGCGGCATCGCGGGCCATCGCGTACATCTCCACGTGCACGGCGCTGCGGGCGTCCCGCACCGCGGCGGTCATCGCCGCCAATGACGCTGTGTAGTCGCCGTACAAGCCGTGGCTGGTGCCGGCCAGCATCGGCAGCGAGACGAGTTGCCGGTTGAGGCGCGCCAGGCTGGCCAGGCCGTCCGGGAGGATGGCGCCTTCGGGTACGTCCGGCAGGTCCTCCGTGCGGCTGGTGATCACTTTGTCGCCGCGATCCTGCACCAGTTGGCGGCGCCCGCGCACGAACGGGCTGCCGATCAGCAAGAAGACCACCAGTCCCAGGAGCGGAGTGATGATGATCAGCAGCAGCCAACCCAGCGAGGAGGAAGGGCGCCGGTTGTGGGGAATCGTGGCCACCGCCACGATCTTGATCGCCAGGTTGACGATCGCCATGATGATGCCAAACCAGCCGGTCCACTCGGCCATGTTTCCTCCAGGCTCTGGAGGAATCGCCTCCGTGTCGTTGGGAGGATAGTGCAGCATCGGGTCGTGGCGTTGTACCTGTGCCCGATGATTCCGGAAAGCCGTAGGGCCCGGCCGAAGCCGGGCCCTACGCCACGATCACACTCGCCACGGGCTTCTCGGCCCCCCGACCCGGGCCCGTGTCGGGAGCGGGATCAGGCCTGCTTGATGGCGGACACCTCGAACTCGAGGGTCACCTTCTCACTCACCAGGACGCCGCCCGCCTCGAGCGCGGCGTTCCAGTTGAGGTTCCAGTCCTTGCGGTTGACCACGACGGAGCCCTCGAGGCCGATCCGCTCGTTGCCGAACGGGTTGACGGCGGCACCCTGGAACTCGAACGGGATGGACACCGAGTGCGCCACGCCCTTGATGGTCAGGTCGCCGGTCACCGTAAGCACGTCGCCGTCCAGGGTGAAGCCGGTGCCCACGAAGGTGATCTCGGGGTACTGCTCGACGTCGAAGAAGTCGGCCGAGCGCAGGTGCGCGTCGCGGCCTTCGCTGCGGGTGTCGACCGAGGTGGCCTGAATGGTCACGCTCAGCGACGAGCCGGACGGGTCGGACCCGTCGAAGGTGGCGGCACCGGACACCTCATTGAAACTGCCACGAACCTTGGTGACCATGGCATGGCGGGCCACGAAACCGAGCTGGCTGTGGCTCGCGTCGAGGACGTAAGTCCCCTTGATATCAGCAATTCCGGACACCTGAGCGCCTCCTTTGGAAGTCTGCTTGAACACTAAACCATTCTCACTGTAGGTGCAGGTCATTGATATGTCAATGACCCGTACGTTGACTTCCACCCCGGCCTGATCTACCAGGCGATCGGCTTCCCGGTGGACATGTGCACCGTGCTGTTCACCCTCGGACCGCTACCCGGCTGGATCGCGCACCGGCGCGAGCAGTCGCTCGACCCCGGCACCCAGATCGGACGACCCCGCCAGGTCTGCGCCGGCGAGGTCGAGCGGGACTACCTGCCGGTGGAGCAGCGCTGAATCAGTCGGCAGCCAGTGCCCGGGTGCGGGTGGCGACCAGGGTCGCCCGGAGCACCGCGGACGGGGTCGCCCGGTTGGCCAGCAGCGGCTCGATCGCGGCGGCGAGCGAACTCAACCCCAATGCGGCAGCCTGCCCCGCCCGGTCCTGCAGGGTCTCGCTTTGCCGGTTGCTGAGCGCCGGCCGTCCGGTGGCGGCGAGCGCCTCGCAGACGTCCAGGACCGCCTCGGTCAGCTGGGCGAGCGGACCGGCGGGACGCTCCGGGTCAGCGGTGGAGGCGCGCGGTCGTTGATCCTTCGGCTGCCGCCGCCGGGCCGGCCAGCCGCCGCGGGTCTGCTGCCCCGGCGGGGGCGATGGCGGCGGGGTCAACGACGGTGCGATCAAGGTGAGGTGTCCGTTCTCGACGGTGAACACCGACAGCGGCCGGTCCTTGTCGTCGAGGACGACGGCGGCGATCCGTTTGCCGTCACCGAGCAGCCGGCCGATCAACTCCGGTTCCGACCCGGTGGCGGGCAGCCGGGCGAGGTGACGGATGCCGCCGCGGTCGATGATCGGCCAGCGGAGTTCCTGGTTCACCTCGTCGAGTTCGGGTTCGCCGACGCCTCGCAGTCGCCGGGGCAGCACCAGACGCAGTGCCGCGGCCGGGGGCAGGAAGCCGGTCGCCGCGGCCGTCCGCGCTGAGCCGCTGATCGCGCCGGCCAGCTGCTCGAGGTTGACCGCGGCGGTGGTGAATCGCTCGCCGGGGGCGGCGCGGGTACGAGTGGTGGGACTGAGCGTGCCGTCGTCGCGGCGCTCCGCGTTGTGCAGGGTGAACAGGCCACCGGCCAGGGTCTTCGCCGAGACACCCCACAGCAGCGGGGCGTCCCAGGAGCGGGTGAAGGACGGGTCGGAGCCGGCGGCCCGGCCGGTGCTGGCCGTCTCGACCCGGCCGTGCTCGGTGTCCCACACCATCGCCGTCAGGCCACGGGCCCCGGACGGCGCCGTCCACCAGCGCACCGCCAGCGGCAGCAGGACACCGGTCTCAGCGGCTTCGCCGACACCGCGTCCGCCGATCAGGTGCCCGCCGAGCAGGTGCGGCGGCGGCGGTGCTGATCCGAGCAGCGCGACGGCCAACGTCCAGGCCCGAGCCAGCGCGTCCAGCAGTTGCCGCTCGGAGGTGTCGTCGGCCCGCCCTGCGATGGCTTGGGCGCGTCCGGTCGCCTGGGTGAGCAGGGTCGCGAGCAACGGCAACGCCTCCAGCCGCGCCCGCTGGGCCGCCGCGGTGAGTCGCTGGACGCCGTCCGCGCCGATCCGGCTGAGCCCGGCGCGGAGCAACCCCTCGATGGTGTCCCTGGCGTGGGCCATCGCCTCACGCTGTCCGGGGTGGACGACGTCCGGAGAGTCGACCCGGTCGGGCCAGATCCACGGCCGACCGTGGACGGCGAACAGCCGGACTACGGCCTCCAGCCGCCAGGCCCGCTCTGCGGTGTCGCTGTGGCGACCGGCCACCAGCATGCCGGCGAACCCGCCGTCCGGGACGGCGACGATCTCGGGAGAGCCGGGCCAGGAGAGATGCAGCGAGCCGGGGCGGGGGCTGATGGTGGTGGGAGTCGGCTCGACTCCGGCCGCGACCTTACGGACGGCGGCGATGCCGGCCGAGCGATTCACCGCGGCCGGCGTGAGAGCGAGCAGCTGGGCTTCGACGTCGGGTGGGGTCGCGGGCACTCGCTGGTTGGGCTGGTCGAAACTCTCGGCGCCGGGCTGGTTGAGCTTGTCGAAACCCCTCTCACCAGGGGTCTCGACAAGCTCGACCGGCGGTAGCTGGGTGTCCGCGACCCTCCCTGGAGGTGGGTGGCTCACCGCGGCCCCGACCGGCGGTGGGTCGATCTCTGCGGCCTCGATGGGCGAGCTCTCGCGGGCCCAGACACAGGCCGCCACGATGTGCACACACACCCCGGCCACCGGACAGCCGCAGCTGGCCTGCCGCGGGCCGCCGGGCAATAACCGGAGCTGCGCCGGCGGCGTCCCGACGTAACGCAGCTCGACGGCGGTGTCGCTGGCCGAGTCCAGCGCGATCCGGGCCGCCTCCTTGGCCGCGCGGCGGGCCAGGCCGCGGTTGGCCAGCACCGCGAGCGCCTCGTCGTCCAGCCGGTAGCCGGCGAGCCAGCTGGGCAGGCCCGGCACCGGGCCGGCCGTGGTCATGCCATCACCTCGGCCAGCCACTCGGCGAACCGGTCGGGGGTCATCGCCGCCACCGGCATCCCGGCGGCGACCAGGCGTCCGGCGGTGGTGGCGTCGTACCAGGGCTCGCCCTCGTCGGACAGTGCCGCCAGCCCGAGCAGCCGGACGCCGCCGGCGGCGAGCCGCCGCACGCTGGCCAGCAGCGCAGAGATCGAGCCGCCCTCCTCGAAGTCGGAGATCAGCGCCACCACGGTCCGGGACGGCTGACCGACCAGGGTTTCGGCGTGCTGCATCGCCTGGGCGATGTTGGTGCCGCCGCCGAGTTGCGCGGTGAGCAGCACCTCGACCGGGTCGTGGGCCAGGTGGGACAGGTTGACCAGGCTGGTGTCGAACAGGATCAGCCGGACGCTGACCCCGGGCAGCCCGGCCAGGATGGACGCCGACACGGCCGCGTGCAGCAGCGAGTCGGCCATCGAGCCGGACTGGTCGACCAGCACGACCACGTCCCAGTGCAGGTTGCTGCGCCGCTTCCGGGCGGCGAACCGGATGTCGTCGATCATCATCGCGCCGGTGGCCGGGTCGACGTTGGCCAGGTTGGCGGCGATGGTGCGCCGCCAGTCGAAATTGGCCAGCGAGGCGTGCGGGGTGCGCCGGGAGCGATCGCGGGTACCGGTCAACGCCGTGGTGAAGCGCGGCTTGAGCCGCTCGACGATCTCGGCGACCACCCGGGCGATCAGGCTACGCAGGCCGTCGGCAGCGGCCGGGCTCAGCGTGCCCTTGATCCGCAGCAGCGCCGAGGCCAGCTGCCTATTCGGTTGCAGCGACTCGACGGTCGCCGGGTCGGCGAGCAGGTCGTCCAGGCCGTAGCGGGTGACGGCGTCGGCCTGCAGCCGTTCCAGGGTGGACGCCGGGAACAGTCCGCGGGACTTTCCCAGCCAGTTGATCGCCTGCACCGCGGACGGGTCGAGCGAGCCGCCGGCACCTTTGGCGTGCCGGTGGCCGCGCGCGGTGTACTCGCGGTCGTACAGGTAGCCCAGCGCCTGGTCGAGTTCGGCATCACCACTCGCCTGCGGCAGGTTCGATTCGGCGTAGCGGCCGAGCACCAGCCGCCAGCGCCGGGTCTGCTCGGCGGTCACGACGCCACCCACGCGGCCAGCCCATCGCGGCGCAACGACGCGACCAGTTCGCGTTCCACCGACGCCGCCCGCTCGGCCAGCAGCGGGTCCGCCTCGAGGACGGTGTCCAGTTCGGTCGCCGCGGCCCCGGTCAGCCGGGCCAGCATGGCCGCCAGCGCATGGGTCTCGGTCGGCTTCAGCCAGGTAAACGCGCGCCGCAGGTCGGGCAGCACGGTCAGGAATGCCTCGGGTTCCATCGAGCCAAGCGCGGTGTTCAGCGCCTCGACCAGTTCGGGGGTGTGCAGCAAGACCTCGGGTGCGGCCTGCAGCAGGCCGAGAACGAACTCGGCCACCCGTTCCGGGTCGGCGCCGGGGGCCAGATGCGCGGCGGATGCCTGGGCCAGTTCGTCGGCGTCCAGTTCGGCGTCCGAGAAGGCCAGCCCGAGCAGGCAGCCGTGGAGCCGGGCGGGGGTGCGTGGGTCGCGGCGCAGCAGCCGGAGTTCGCGGCGAAGGGCATGGCCGCTGGTTGAGGTTGGCGAAACCGAGAGCGTCCCGACACGCTCGACCGACGAGGGCGAGAACTCGACCGACGGAGGCTGGGTATCGACGAACTCGGACGGCTGCGGGGTGTCGGGCTCGGCCGGCGAGGAGTTCTCCAGCCGAAGCAGCAGCGAGCGCAGTGAGATCAGGTCGCCACAGGCACCCGGCTGATCCTCGGGGCGCAGGCCTGCCAGCGGCGCGATCAGGTGCGCCGCGCACGCCAAACCAGTGCTGACCAGTTCGGTAATCACCCCGGCGTGCACGCTGAGTCGCAGCCGGCCTTGCTCGGCCGACAGCCCGACCAGGGCGTGCAGGCTGGCCACCACCGAGCCGAGGTGTACCTCGTCGTCGTAGCAGCGGCGCAGCGCAGCGAGCGCGGGACGCAGCGCGTCGGGTTCGCCCATCACCAGCAGTTCGGTGATCAGCCGGGCGACCCGTCCGGCACCGAGGTGTTCGGCGTCGAGCCGCTCGGACACCCCGGTCCGGACCAGTTCGGCGATGGTGGCGCCGCGCGTCGAGGCGGCGATCAGGGCGGCTTCGACCAGCGGCGTCCAGGCGTACTCCCAGTCCTCGAACAGCAGTCCGGCGCCGGTGCCCTGGACCAGGTCGGCGCCGCCCAGTTGCCGGGCGAACCCGGAACCGATGAACCGCATCCGGGCCAGGAACTCGCGCCGTTTCACGTGTGACGGTTTGCGCTGGGTGTCCAGGCTGACCTGGCGCGGGGTGGCGTCGTCGATCACGAACCGCAGCCGGGACGCCTCCCTGCGGGCTTCGGCGACCAGCGGCGGGGCGGCCAGGCCGTCCGGGATCTGGCCGAGCGTCGGTCCGCCGAACACGCCGCGCAGCGCCTCGCCGATCGCGCCGGAGAACCCGGAGTCGTCCTTGACGAAGCAGCTCAGCAGGGCGTCGGTGAGGTCGGTGCGTCCGGGCCAGCCACGGCCGCGCAGCTCGGCCAGCCGCAGCGCCTGCCCGACGGCGTCCAGCGCGGTCGCCGAGCCTGCCGGCTCACCCGCCGCCCGCAGCCGTCCGGCCACCTCGAGCACCACCTCGGTGGTGAACCGGCGCGGGTCGATCCCCTCGCTGCGGGCCTGCCAGGCCCGCTGCCAGAACCCGGGCGCGGGCATCCCAGCCCCGTAGCCGCGCAGGCCGTCCAGCCGGTCGAAGTCGTAGCGGATCAGCCACGCCTCCCGCTCCGGGTCGAGGCTCGCGCCCGCTTGGGCGCGCACCCAAGCAGCCTCCGGCGTCCCCTCCAGGACGTCGAGCAGAGCGAGGGTGTGGAAGGCGCCGGTGACCACGACCACGCCGCCGGTGGTGTCTCGGTAGCGGTCCAGGATGGCGGCCATCACGGCCTCCCGGCGGTGGGTGCCGTCGGCGTCCAACAACTCGCGTTCGGCGTCCAGCCGGGCCAGCGCACCCCAGGCCAGGGTGTCGGCGAAGAACCGCCGCCAGTCGGCCAGTTCGGCGGGCGTGCGCACCTCGAAAAGGTGCTCCCAGGTCTCGTCGTGGTCGCGGCAGCCGAGCCGGGAGCCCACCGCGGCGATCATTTCGCTGCGGGCCAGGTGGTGTTCGGCCTGCAGGGTGCGCACCTCGACGCCGTCCGGGTCGCCGATGTCGGCGTAGCTGGCGTCGATGAACTCCACCGCGGCGCCGTTGGCGGCACCCCAGCGCAGCGCCACCCATTCCGGGGAGAAGTCCGCCAGCGGGTAGAAGCCGCTGGTCCGCTCGCCGACCGACAAGATCGCCACCGGCGGCCTGGTGCGGTCATCGGCCAGCGCCGGCAGCAGCGCCCCGTACTCGCGCGGCCCTTCGATCAGCACGACCGCTGGCTGCACCTCGGCCAGCAACGCACCCAGCGCCGCCGCGCAGCCGGGCGAGTGGTGCCGGATTCCAACCAGGTGGACGCCGGCGTCGCGCCAGCCGGAATGGGCGGCCAGAGCTCGGGCGAGCCGGAGCGGCACGGTCACCCCCACAGGCCCTCGGCGGCGTCGAAGAACTCCCGCCAGTGCGGGTTGCCGCGGGCCCGCTGCCGGACCACGCTGTCAACGTAATGCCTGACCAGCCGGGCGTCCTCTTCTTCACCCTTCTGGGCCACCCCGACGATCTGCCGGGCGATGTCGCCGGAGCGCACCGTGCCGTCGCCGAGGTAGGTGGCCGCCATCGACGCCGCGATCGCCACGTTGACCGCCTCGGCGGTCGACATCACCGCATCCGGACGCTTCACCGGCGCGCCGGCGTCGGTGCGTCCGGTACGCAGGTCGGCGAAGGCGGTGACCAGCACGTCCATCACCGGCGGCGCCAGCACAGGACGGCGCGGGCCGAGTTCGGCGTCCAGGGCACGCCCGATCAACTCGGCCTCGAAGGCCCGGTCGCTGATCGGCCGGACGGTTTCGAAGTTGAACCGCCGTTTCAGCGCCGACGACATCTCGTGCACGCCCCGGTCGCGCAGGTTGGCGGTGGCGATCACGTTGAAGCCCGGACGCGCAGCCAGCCGAGCCTCGTCGCCGAACTCGGGGATCATGATCTGCTTCTCGCTCAGGATCGACACCAGGGTGTCCTGGATCTCGGCCGGGCAGCGGGTGATCTCTTCGAAGCGGGCGATCGCACCCCGGGCCATCGCCTGGTAGACCGGGGACGGCACCAGCGCCCGCTGGGTGGGTCCCTCGGCGATCAGCAGCGCGTAGTTCCAGGAGTACCGGACGTGGTCCTCGGTGGTGCCGGCCGAGCCCTGGATGGTCAGGTTCGAGGTGCCCGAGATGGCGGCGGCCAGCAGCTCGGAGAGCATCGATTTCGCGGTGCCCGGTTCACCGACCAGCATCAGCCCCTGGCGTCCGAGCAGCGACACGATCGCCCGGTCGACCAGCGGATCGTCGCCGTAGAACTTGCGACTCACCCCGAGCGTCGGTTCGCCCAGCACGAATGCCCGGACGGCCCGGGCACTGAGTCGCCAGCCGGGCGGGATCGGGGCACCGGACGCGGCGTCGGCGCGCGCCAACGCCGCCAACTCCCCCGCGTAGCGGGTTTCGGCCGGGGGTCGTAGTTCGGCGCTCGGCCCCGTCGCCGCGGACCCCGTGGTCGTCGGTTCCGTCATCTCCCCACCTTCGTCAGATCCAGTCTCGTCATATCCCTGTCTTCTTCCCCCAGTCGGGGTCGAACGGTCCCAACGCGGCCAGCGCCGCATAGTCGGCGTAGCACTCGGCGAGCAACACGTCGGGCACGTCGACCAGCCGCACCGACCGGCGGCGCGCACCCCGGAAGCTCAACCCCATCGTGGCGCAGGCGAAATTCTCCTCGGGCAGGTAGCTGCCGGTGAACTCCAGCACGGCGGTCAGTCCGGCGGCCGCGAACTGCTTGGTGTATTCGGAGAACCAGGCGCCGTCTTCGGCCGCGCCGCGCTGGTAGCCGCGCTTGGTGGCGACGCCGCGGAAGCTGAACGTGTCGGTGAGGTGGCCTTGCAGGTCGTAGCTGTCGGTGGCGGTGCGGTCGATGCCGGGGACGGCGTTGTCGAACTGGGCGAACAGCGGTGACACCTCATAGTCGGTCAGGTGCGCCTGCCACGTCGCGGCCGCCTCGTCACTGACCAATACCCGGTGCGCCAGCCCGATCCGGGCGTCGGACCGAAGTTCGACGGTGTCGTCGTCGGCGTCGATCAGGCTGCCGTCCTCGGCGGGCCGGAAGGCCCGCTGGTCAGGCCCGGGGTTCTCCAGCCAGACCAGCCGGCTGACCAGCTGACCGACCAGCGGATGTTCCAGCAGGAACTCGCGCCAGTCGGCGGCGGTCCAGGTGCGTTCGGCGCACATCGCCTCGTAGAGCCGCGCGGTCTGCTGGGTGAGCACCGCCTTGAGCTCCTTGCGGGACGTGGTCAGCTGCTTCTTCGCCGCCTTCACCACGTCGGCGTCTTCGCCGGCCCGGGCGGCTGGCAGCGACTTGATGGTCTTGCCGTCGGCGGTGCTCAGCTCGATCGCGCCGGAAGGCGTCGTCCGTCCGATGAACTGACGGGGGCCGAAGTCGAGCCGCAGCAGACCGTCGGCGTCGAATCCCGCGGACGGGATCGTCCGGTCAGCGAGCTCGTCGGCCGTCCATCCGCGCTTGTCAGCCAGGTTCTCCACCAGCGTGGACGCGGTGGCCTGCACACTGGCCTGCTTGAACCGCCGCGAGATCGAGAGCAGCAGCTGCACCGCGGCGGGCCGGCCGTTGCCATACAACGCGTACATCAGCGAATCGACCTGGGCCCGCCGGGCGCCGTGGTTGCGGATGTAGGACTGGACGGCGTTCGCCAACTCGATGCCGGGCATGCGGGTGGTGAGCGCCAGCAAGCCCCGGTTGGCCGACGCCGAGCCGAGGTAGGTGCCCTGGTGCATCGCGTAGGCGTCGCCGATCTGCTGCTCCAGGGGCACCGCGGCGGCCTGGCGCATCCAGTCGGCGTGCTGCGCCTGGTTCGGGTTGCTCAGCACCCGCTTCAGGTTGTTCTGCGCCCAGTCGTAGCGGCGCTGCCCCTCGGTCTGCGCGTGCGCCCGGCTCTCCTCCTCGGTCGGGTGCCGGGTGTCCTGGGCGATCCAGCTGTCCAGCACGAACCGGCCCAGTGCCTCGCCGGCGGCGGGTTCGAGCTGCCCCAGGTACAGGTCGAGCAGGCCGGAGCCGTCGGGATCCCTCACCTTGTTGGCCAGCACCACCCACCACTGCGGGATCACCGGATCGACCTCACCCCCGCCGGCCCAGCGCAGCCCGGGCAGCCGGTCGAAGCCGAACCAGTCCAGGGTGGCCGGCAGCTTCGCCCGCAGCCCCTTCGTCGCCTCGGCGAGCAGCCGGTCGGGGGCGAGGTCGGCGGAGATGTCGTCGCCCAGGTCGCGCAGCGCGTTCAGCAGCGCCGCCCGCGGCACCTCCCGCCGCTCCTTGGCCAGCGCGGCACGCACCGCAGCCACCGAGCCGGTCTCGCCCGCCTGGGCCAGCCAGGACGCCGACGCCGCACGAATCTCGCCGCGCCCGTCAGCCAGCCCCTGCTCAGCCAGCTCGCGGGCCAGGCCGTGCTTGGCCAGTAACGCCTGGGCCGTGGGCCGATTGCGGCGGGACGGCCCGACCGCCGCCGACGCGATGCTGGGCAGCAGGGTCGCCGGCAGGGAGGGAAAAGCATCCAGGATCGCCAACGCCTCGCCGGCGTCCTGAGCGGACCCCGCCAGCCAGGTCTGCACGACGTCGAGATGCTCAGCGAACCAGGGCCACGCGACCTCGGCTTCGATCGACACCCACCAGTCGGACGACCGGGCGATCTGCGGCACCTGCTCCAACGTCTCACGGGAGTTCCAGGTGCGGCGGACGGCGTCGTCCACCTGGCGCAGGTCGGTGATGGTGTCGACGCGGGGCCGCAGCAGCCAGCCCAGCCGCGAGTTCCGGTCGGGCGGGTACAACCGCATCAACTGCACCGGGTTGAACGACCGGGTGGACTGGCTGACCAGGGTCGGGTTGAACAGGCTGAGCACAGTCGGCGGTTTCCCGCGCCCCGCGGCCGCGTCCACGATCTGGCGCAGCTCGGCGTCGGAGATCTGTTGCAGCTGCTTGCGTCGCTTGATGTTCCAGGCGTGCTCATTGCCTTCCAGGCGCGCGATCTGGCCGTCCACCATGCGGCGTAGTTCGTCGACCGCACGCTGCTCGTCGAACTGGTCGGGGAACGGGGTGAAACCGGGCAGCACGAGTTGCTGGGCTTGCGGCGCGGCCGACTGCAGCACGTCGCGGCGGGCGTTCGCCTTTTGCACCGCCACACCCAGCTTGGCGCCGGACGCGACCGCCTGGTCGAGCAGCGCACCCCCGGCCGGGGTGCGGGACAGGTATTCGACCAGCTCACCGGCCGTCGAGGCCGGCACCGTCAGCAGCACGGGTGCGAGGGCGGCGGCCTGCAGCTGCTCGGGCAGCATCGGCAGGACGCCGATCGCCGCGGCGCGGACGCCCTTGGCCCGATCGGCGGCCAGTTGCGCGATGATCGGCGCCAGCACGCCGGCGAGTTGCGGATTGTCCGTCAGCCGGCGGGCGAAGTCTGCCCGGGAGTCCGCGGTGAGCGCAGCCAGCGATGCCGGCGGGATCAGCAGCCCGAAACCGAGCAGGTAGTTGTCGATGCCGGGCAGTTCGTGCGGCTGCACGATGCGGGTGCCCCACACCTTCTCGTGCTGGCACATGGCGAGGATCACGGTGGCCGGAATCTGTGGCTCAGGGCAGCCGTCGTGCCGCAGCAGGTCGGCGAACCGTTCCGGCGGCCATTGCAGCTGCGGCAGCGCGGACGGTTCGGTCACCGAGGCCAGGTCGTTGAGCAGCGCGGTCAGCCAGGCCGGGACGCCGTCCACCCGCCGGTTCGGGCCGGTACCGAGAGCGGCCAGCAGGTAGCCGAAGCGGAGGAACTCGGGCTGGGTGACGGTGCTGGCGCGATACAGCGCGGCACGCGCCTGCGGCACGCTGACCCGCGGCTCTCCGGGGACGCCGGCCTGCTCCAACCGCTTCTTCAGCGCGTCGGGAATACCCGGTCGCCACGAAACCACCTGGGCCGGGCGACCCATCAGCTGGTCGAGATCGCCCTGGTGGGCGGCGTCCAGTTCGATCAGAATCTCGGGCCCACTGCCGTCGCGCACGTAGCGGACCGCGCGCTCGAACAAGTCGTCGGAGACAGCCCTGAACGGTGCCAGGGCCGCCTGCAACGGTGGCGGCGGCCCGGCCGGCCGACCGGTCAGGGCGGACTTCAAACGCTCGAACACCATCGCTCTCCTACAGGACTGCTCAACGGCATCCTGTCAGGCCCCGGTGACAAACCGGAGGGGAGCACTGACCTCGACCCGATCAGCCCTCGCGGACGCCGCGTCCGGCCCGCGCCACCGCGCGCAGGCTGAAGGCGCCGGTCGGCGAACCCAGCCGCTCGAACAGTGCCTCGCGGAGGTCTGCCCGGGCGGCGTCCGGCAGCCCGGCACAGTAGGCGCCGGCCGGGCCGATGCCGGCCAGCAGCGGCGTCCAGAGTTCGTCGAAGTCCTGATATTCGGTCTCCACCGTGAGCGTGGTCTCGGCGACCTGGACGAGACCGGCCTCGGTCAGCCATTGCGGGACCTCGCCGGGCCGTCCGAAGCGGAGTGTCCGAGCCTCGTCCGGTGCGTCGGGGTCGCGGCCCAGAGCGGCGTCCCAGAAGGCCCGCAGCAACTCCATGCCGTCATCGAAATCCCAGACGCACGCCGTGACGACTCCACCCGGCCGGACCACCCGGGCGAACTCGGCACCCGCCCGGCCCGGGTCGGAGATGAAGTGCAGCACCAACTGGGCGGCGACCACGTCGAACTCGCCGTCGTCGTAGGGCAGCTGTTCGGCGGGGCCGCGGCGCACCTCGACACCCGGGTGGCGCGCGGCGCAGGCTGCGACGAACGGCTCGGACGGGTCACAGGCGGCCACGTTCGACGGCCCCAGGCGGCGGACGAGTTCCCCGGTGAGCGCGCCCGGCCCGCATCCGACATCGAGCACGCGCATGCCGGTCGCCACCCCGGCGAAGGTGGCGAACTCGGGCGCCAACAACCGCGAATACCGGCCCATGAAGCGGTCGTAGGCGTCTCCGGAGACTGCGAACGTGCGTGCCCCTGCTACCGGTTCCATGGCTCCTCCTGCAGTTGTCCCCGCAGCAGGTTACGTCCGTCGTTGCGGCCTGGATCTAGGCACAATTCCCACCCTGAGCAAACGGCTCACCAGCCGCCGCCACCGCCGCCGCCGAAACCGCCGCCGCCGCTGAACCCGGAACCTCCGCTGGAGGCTGTGGTCGCGTTCTGCATCGACGACGACATGGTGGAGGTCAGCTGATCCATCGACGACACGAAACCGCCGCTCAGAATGTTGCCGTCGGGATAGCCGACGTACCAGGAGTTGTCGGGCGTGTAGACCCCGCGGGCGGCCAGATCCTGGAAGATCTTCGCCCAGCGCTCGGCGACGCCGAAGACGATCGCGTAGGGCAGGTACCGGGAGAACACGTCGATACCCTCCTCGAATTTGATCTGGTCGGCCTCGGCGGTGGTCAGGTAGAGCTCGAAGCCCTTCGCCTGGGCCAGCACGGCCGAGCCGTCCGCCGTCCGGACGCCGAACCGGTTGCTCAGCGCCAGCATGACGAGACCGCAGATCACTCCGGCGAGCCCGACCAGGCCGAACCCGACGAAGCCGAGGCCGAGGCCGACCACGGCACCCAGACCGATCAAACCGATGCCGCCGAGGATGGCCACGCCCCGCACCGTGCTCGGGTTCCGCCGGAACCATTTCAGTTCATCGGTGACTCGCTTGTAGAGCCGCTCGCGGGTGCCCTCCAGGGTGCCCGCGTAACCCTTCTCCTTCAGGTCGTCGGTGGTCACGGTCGATCCCTTGCTGAACAGCTTCTTGACCAGGTACGACTCGTACCTCCGCAGCTTGTCCGGTCCCTGCAGGCGGTACAACGTCCAGTCCTTCTTGCCCTGCTGGTCGATCCGCAGATGGCCGCGGACGGCGAGATCGATGATGGTGGCGGTGATGTTGACGTTGTCGGCGGTCGAGTTCGACCAGGACGCCGATCTCACCCGGACGTGCGTTGCGTGGCGGCGTGAAGGCGACGGTCACGGGCGCCTTGCCCGAGCCGCGCCCGACCGCCACCTGCTGGTCACGGGCGGGTGTCACCCCCGGGGTGAGGCCCAGGTAGACCTCGTCCTGGCTACCGCGGCGGGTACGTCGCAGAAGCGGGATCAGGCCGATCACCGTGAGCGCCGCCGTCACGCCGCCGGTGACGGCGGTGAGCGGGAACATGTTGCCGACCCAGAACCGCTTCTCGAACCTGGCCTCTGCACCGACGAAGGTGCCGGCAGGGAAGGCGGCGACCACCTGCATCGGCGTCTCGCTGGGCAGGGACGACTGGGTGAAGGTCGCCGACTTGCCGGACTGGTCCGCGCCGTCACAAGGGTTGGTCAGTCCCCCGCCCGCGAAGCAGGCCGATTTGGTGACGTTGACGGGACCGGTGACGGTGACGGTGATGTTCTGGAACGGCACCTGCCAGGAGCCGCCGATCACGTTCCAGTTGAACTCGTCGAGCTTGACGTCGGGCTGACCGGGTTGCGCCTGATTGGGTGCGATGAGTCCGCGGACGGTGTAATTCACCACGTACTGCTGGGTGCCGCGATAGGTCTTGTTCTCGCTGCCGATCCGGACCATCAGATTGCCGTCCTTGGTCTCGGTCTGCACATCGGTGTTGGCACCCGAGGGGCTGGTGACTTTGCCGAGCGTGACGTCGATCATTCGCCATTGGTCGGGATCGTTCTCGATCGCCTGCCGCAAGGGGAGCGCGATGTACGGTCCATGGCCGGAGTCCGAGCCGAAGTTGAAGTCGAAGGCGATCCGGACGGCGGCGGTGCCGTCCTTCGCCACGTTGACATTCACCGTGTATTTGTCGATCCGATCGTCATCGGAATCGGCCCGGGCCACGGACGCGGGCAGCATCCCGATCAGGAAAACCCCCAGACCGACCAGCAGCAGAAGGATGCGTCGCATGCGCCCACGGTAACAACCAGCGGCGCAACCGACTATCGAACGTGCGCGGCCCGCGTCTGGCCCCACGGCACCGACGCCACCACCACGGAGATCAGCGCGACCGCGACCATGGCCAGTTCATGCGGCAGATCGGGGCTGGCCGGCGTCGGCCACCCGGTGTCCACCACCACAGACATCGCCAGCTGACCGGCCACCGAGCCGAGGCCGAGTAGCAGGACGCCGGTGTGCTCGACCAGGTTCGCCGCGATGAAGATGTACACGACACCCATTGATCCGCCGATATAGAGCCACCATTCGGAGGGAGGTGGCGCAGGTGGGTGGACGAGCGCCCCATGCATCGCAGTCGCGATCAGTAGAACCACGGTGCCGGCGAGGAAGTTCATCAGCGTCGTGGTCAGTGCGCTGCCAACCCGCGCGCGCAGCCGTCCGTTCGCGGCTTGCTGCCAGGCCACCCCGCTGCCGGCCAGGAACGGCATGATCAGCAGCCACCAGTGCCCCACCGCGGAACTTCCCGCAGCCAGCGAGACGCCCACCGCACCCAGGGCGAGCACGCCACCGATGAGCCGTGCCCAGGTCACCGGGACGATTCCGCCTGGGCCGAACCCGATCCGGTCGAGCAGCAGCCCGAAGATCACCTGGCCGGCGACGAAACCCACGGTGAACAGGGCGACGCCGATGATCCCTACGGCCAGGCCCTGGGTCGCCACAGTGAGCGCACCGGCCACCCCCGGCAGCAGCATCCACCACGGAATCCGGCGCGCACGGACGCCGTCCAGCAAGCTCCGGAGGCCGCGGCGTCCCGCCGGGATGCTCAGCGACAGGATGGCTACGATCACGAGCCCCGAGCCGAACGAGATGCTCGCCGCGGTCAGGCCGTCGTCCAGGCGCAGCCCGAGTTGCCCGTTGATCCGCGCCTGCACCGCGGCCAACGCACCGATCGAAGCGGACGCCGCCAGTGCCGGAGCCGTCCGGATCCGGGTGGGTTGGAGTGTGCTCGCGGTCACGCGCCGGGAGCCTACTCGGGTGGCGGCGATCCTGTTCTCTCAGGCTGTAGTCGTTCATGCGGGCCGGAGTGTTGCTGTCGCCGAGGAGGGCTTCATCGGTGATCACCAACTGGATTTCGATGTCGACCGCCCCTGTGCGCCTTGAGGTCATGCTTGCCCCTGCTTGGGGGCTCTGGCCGGGACAGCCCGCTGAGGGCTGACGAGTTGAGTCGCCTGCTCGCGGAGGTACTCCCGCAGGTACGGCAGGGCGAAGTCGACGGCGCCGTAGGACGCGGGGGCGATCAGGCCGGCGGCGATCAACCTGGCCCGGTACACGCTCACGTACCGGACGCCCTTGCCCATCCGGCGGGCGACGTCCGCCGTCCTGGACGAGCCGTCGTCGTGGGACATCGCCCGCAGGAAGGCCCGGTCCACCTCGGACAGGTCCCGCAGCGCGGGGGCGTGGACGAGCGATCCCAGCCGCGTCCGGGCCTGCTCGATACCGGCAATCGCCGCGCTCGTCGTGATCAGGTCGCCGCTCGCCTTGCGCCAGACGTGGTAGCCGACCAGCTGGATCATGAAGGGATAGCCGCCGGTGGCCCGCGCGATCAGGTCGAGCGCGTCGGGTTCGATGGTGCGTCCGTTGTCGGCGATCGTGGCTTCGAACGAGGTGGCCGCCTCGTCGAGCGGGACGTCGCCGAGATCGTGCCGGTCGGCACGCCGAAGGAAGGTGGTCAACTCGTCGTTGAGCAGCTCATTCACCGCCGCCGGCAGCCCGGCGAGAGCGACCGCGACCTCCCGGTCCTCACGGATCAGGTGCTGAACGACGGCTGCGAACTGGCCGAGTTCCTGCCGTCCGGTGGTGTGCACCTCGTCGAGCGTGATCAGGACGCCGGTCCCATGCGTGGCGCACTGGTCCAGGAGCAGGCTGATCACCTGGCGGGCGTCGGCGATGACCGGTTCCTCAGCCGGGCTCGAGAGCCCGATTCCGCCGCCGATGACGGGCAGGATCACGTTGGTGACGTGTCGCCGGGACGGCGCCGGATCGAGCAGGCGGCCCGCCGATCGGCTGAGCCGCCCGAGGAACCCGGGCGTGGCGGTCTCGTTGATCACCTGCCACTGATGGTCGGCCTGGACCTGCTCGGCGACGGCGTTGAGCATGACCGTCTTGCCGACCCCGCGCGGGCCGCTGAAGATGGTCAAACGACCGGGCGCACCCGGGCCGTTCTCGATGGACTCGGCGAACTCGTCGATGAGCGCGGCGCGCCCGACGAGCTGCGGAGGGTTCGCGCCCGCGGTGGGCTTGAACGGGTTCTTTCCAGCCACATTTGCCGCCTTTAGATCTTTTAGATCCTTTGAGAACTTCATGGTAGTTCCCCTCGCCGACGTTTTCGTCGACACGGTTCTCCGGGCTCAGCCGGGATTGTCGGCCCGCGGTGCGATCCCCTGGGGGATCAGCGCGACCAGCGCCTGGAGCCAGGTGTCGTCAGCGGGTGCGCGCGCGAACAGCCTGCGGTGGTAGATCGCTCCGACGATGGTGAAGAAGACGAGGTTCGGGTCGGTGTCGTCGCTCCATTCGCCGCGATGGCGCGCCCGCTCGGCGATGGCCGCTCCGGTGGCTGACACTTAGGCCGGTACGTCGGCGGCGAATCACACCGCTGTAGTTCTCCACAGCTGTGGACGGCTCTGTGCATACCCCACTTGTTCGGGGCCTGGTCTCACTTGCCGGTGGTGGGCTGCGCTGATCAGGGCTCCCCGGACACAGTCATCCCTGACTCGATCCGGGACCTTCGCTCGCCTCACCATCCGTCAACTCCGACAGCGGACGATTCGGCATCACGATGGTGACCTTGCCGGAGTCCAGATCAAGCGGTTTCGGACCCCAGCCGCCCTTGCGGTAGTCGACCACCAGCATCTTCTCCAGGTCGCGCTGCTGTTGGGTGTGCCGCGCGCCGGGGTTGAAGAGCTGGAAGAAGTCGCTCATCGCCACAGTGTACGCAGCACCGTCCGGGTCGGGGCAGGCTCAGGGATCGGTCAGCCGGGCGACCTCGTCCGGGCCGATTCCGACCAGGACGTCACCGACCGGGAGCGTGTCGATGCCGTGCCACTGCCGGTACGCCGACAATTGCCGGCCGTCCGCTGGATCGAGGAGGGTGACCCCTGACCCCGTGATCAGCAGCTTCCCGCGCCACGCCCAGACTTCGTCCACCCACCGCGGCTTCGGCCGTTGCCAGTGCAGCTTTCCGGTGCGGGCGTCCACGGCGAACAGGGTCGATGAGTCCCAGAGCAGGGTGCGGCCGGCGACGAAGGACGCCTTGGGTGAGGTGGACAGACCGAACGCCGATCCGTTGCGGGTCTGGGCCAGCGGCCCGATCGTCGCCCCGGTGGTCAGGTCGACCCGGACGGCCTGGCCGTCCGATCGCAGAAAGACCGGATCGGTGACGTCACCCGCCCGCGGATCACGGTCGGGGAAGGCCAGCCGGATGTTGAGTTCCGTCCCGTACAGCATGCGCAGGGCGTAGCTGTAGGCCACCGCCCGTGCCCCGTCGTTGCACCACAGCCGCTTTCCGTCGTCCACCAGCCGCGAGCACCGCGGCATGCCGGCCAGCGTGCCGGTGCGCAGGTCGACGAACGCGGTGGTCTGGCCGGCCCACAGCGCGGTCAGCCCGTCGGCGACCTTCCTGATCCGCGGACGGTCCAGGGCCGGGCCGTCCGGGATCGGCAGCTTGCGATAAAAGATCCGGTTGTCGCTGAACAGGCCGGCATGCTGCAGCTGGTCGCGCAGGTCGAGCTTCCAGCGTTGCCGCAGGTCGGCGCCCAGCCCGGTCAGGACGGCGTGCGGCGCCGGCTGCCGCTGCTCCACCAGCAGCACCCGGTCGCCGTTGACGTGGATCAGGGTGAGCCAGCCGGTGAAGTCGACGCCGCGGCTCTCGCGTCCAGTGGCCGGGTCGAACAGTGAGATCCGCCACCGGACGCCCAGGCCGGTCGCCGGATCGGTCGCGGTGGACGCGGCACAGACCAACCGCGACTTCACCGGGGCGGCAGCGCAGACACCGTTCGGCAGGTCGGTGCGCCACAGCGGACGCCCGGTGGCGGCGTCCAGGCCATGCAGGGCGACCCGGCGGTCCTCGGTGTCGGCGGTGAGCACCGCCCAGGTCGTGCCGATCGCCACCACCCGATTGGCGTCAAAGCTGCCGTCCACCGGCGAGAGGAACTCGGCCTTGCTCAGGTCGGGCCGCAACTGGGCAGGCTGAACCGACCACACCGACGACAACTCCGACAGGACCGGCTCGGTGGTGCGGCCCGGGCTCGGGGTGCGCCGGTCGGCCCGATCGGACAGCGAACCCAGCACCACGATGATCAGGACGAAGATGCCGACGTAGAGGGCGAGCAACCCGACGGCACGACGGAGCCGGGCGGCGGGTGCATCGGGGGCCTGCGGTGGCCGGTTCGGCAAGGGTGCTGCGGCCGCCCGGCCACCGCGGCGCTTGCCTTTCTTCGCGCCGCGCCGGACGCCACGCGCAGCACCGCGGACACCACCGGCACCGTCACCGACGCCGTGCGCACCGTCCTCGCCGGTGCTCGCCCCGGCGCCCGGTTCAACCCGCCCGTCCAGCCCGGGAACGCCGCTCTGCCGGGCCCGTCCAGGCCCGCCCGGGACCGGAGATGCGGAGGGCCAACGGAAGTCGGGACCGGCCGACTGGCTGCCCAGCCCCTTGTGGCGCCGGGAACGACCGCGGCGCCAGCGGGGGCGTCCGCCGGGAACGCCGCGACGTCCTCCCTGCGACGACGACGGCTCGCTCGCGGGTCGAGCGGCACCCGGACGTTCGCCGTCCGGTCCCTCGAGATGCGACCACCCCGGCGGACGGTCGAACGAATCGGGTCGGCTCATGCGCCGCTCACCACACGGACGGCGAGGGCGGGGGTCACCGGCCATACGCTAGCAATCGGCCGGGCCGGGTCAGCGGCTGGCCGGTGCGATCCGGCCCGGTTACGCAGGCGTAAGGTTCTCCGCATGCCTGCTCTGCGATCTCGTACGACGACCCATGGCCGCAACATGGCCGGCGCCCGCGCCCTGTGGCGTGCCACCGGAATGGGAGAGTCCGATTTCGGCAAGCCGATCGTCGCGATCGCGAACAGCTTCACCCAGTTCGTGCCGGGCCACGTGCACCTGCGCGACATGGGCAAGCTGGTCGCCGGCGCGGTCGCCGAGGCCGGCGGGGTGGGCCGCGAGTTCAACACCATCGCGGTCGACGACGGCATCGCGATGGGCCATCACGGCATGCTCTACTCGCTGCCCAGCCGCGAGATCATCGCCGACTCGGTGGAGTACATGGTGAACGCGCACTGCGCGGACGCCCTGGTCTGCATCTCGAACTGCGACAAGATCACTCCCGGCATGCTGCTGGCCGCGCTGCGGTTGAACATTCCGACGGTGTTCGTCTCGGGCGGCGCGATGGAGGCCGGCAAGGCGTTGGTCAACGGCGGCACCGTGCAGACCAGGCTCGACCTGGTGGACGCCATGGTGAAGGCCGTCGACCCGAACGTGGCCGACGGCGACCTGACCGCGATCGAGCAGAACGCCTGCCCGACCTGCGGCTCGTGTTCGGGCATGTTCACCGCGAACTCGATGAACTGCCTGACCGAGGTGCTCGGGTTGTCGCTGCCCGGCAACGGTTCGACGCTGGCCACGTCGGCCGCCCGCCGCAACCTGTTCACCGACGCCGGCAAGCTGGCCGTCGACCTGGCCAAGCGCTGGTACGACGACGAGGACGCCTCGGTGCTGCCGCTGTCGATCGCCACCAAGGAGGCGTTCAACAACGCCATGCGGGTCGACATCGCGATGGGCGGCTCGACCAACACCGTGCTGCACCTGCTGGCCGCCGCCCACGAGGCCGGCGTCGACTTCGACCAGCACGACATCGACGCGCTGTCCCGGGTGACGCCGTGCATTTGCAAGGTGGCCCCGAACTCGGCCAACTACTACATGGAGGACGTGCACCGCGCCGGCGGCATCGTCGCCATCATGGGCGAGCTGGACCGCGGCGGGCTGCTGGATCGCAACGTGCACGCCGTCCACGCGCCCGACCTGGACAGCTGGCTGGACGACTGGGACATTCGCGGCGGCCGGGTCAAGCCCGAGAACGCCGACCTGTTCTACGCAGCCCCCGGCGGGGTGCGCACCACCGAGGCGTTCTCGTCCAGCAACCGCTGGGAGACCCTCGACACCGACCCCACCAACGGCTGCATCCGCGCGGTGGCTACGCCTTATACCGCGGACGGCGGGCTGGCGGTGCTGTACGGCAACCTCGCCGAGGACGGCTGCATCGTGAAGACCGCCGGCGTCCCCGCCGAGCAGTGGGAGTTCAGCGGGCCGGCCAAGGTCGCCGAATCCCAGGATGAGGCCGTGGAAAAGATCCTTGGCGGCCAGATCCAGGCCGGCGACGTGGTGGTCGTCCGCTACGAGGGGCCCAAGGGCGGGCCGGGCATGCAGGAGATGCTGTACCCGACGTCCTACCTGAAGGGGGTCGGGCTCGGCCCGAAGTGCGCCCTGATCACCGACGGCCGGTTCTCCGGCGGCTCGTCCGGGCTGTCCATCGGGCACGTGTCGCCCGAGGCGGCGTCCGGCGGCACCATCGGCCTGGTCGAGGACGGCGACATCATCACCTTCTCGATCCCGAACCGCAGCGTCACCCTCGAGGTGGACGACGCCACCCTGGCCCAGCGCCGAGCCGAAGCCGAGACCCGCGGCTGGAAGCCGAAGGACCGCACGCGCGAGGTGTCGTCGGCGCTGAAGATCTTCGCCCTGCTGGCGCAGTCCGCCGACAAGGGGGCCGCCCGAAGGTCACCCGACGACCTCTGAGGGTCGAGCGCGCCGCTGGGCGGACTCGCCGTCGGTCGAGGTCATCGTCGGACGAGCACGCCGTCGGACGAGCTTGTCGTTGGTCGAGCTTGTCGAGACCCCTCCGCGCCCAGGCCCTTGGTGGTTGCGTCTGGTTGCCCGGCGGGCCCTCGTCGATCAGCGACCGATTCCGCACCCGCGGGAGGCGGACGAGGCGGGACGCCCTCGAATCGGTCGCCAATCCACGCCCTCCCGCCGTTGATCCGGACGCCCGACCTCGGCGGGACCCAGACCATCGCGGCGCCGAGCGCGCCACCCCTCGTCCAGGGAGAGGGCACGCCCACCAATCGAGAATGATTATCGTAGTTTGAGCCCATGAAACTCCTCCGCACCTTCGTCGCCGCTGCCCTGACCGCCGGGCTGGTCACCGCGGCACCCCCGCAATCCGCTCCCGCGCATGAGGCTCCCGACCCGGTCGGCGAGGCCTGGCACGTCCACGAACGCCTGCTGGTCAGCGACTCCAGGACCGGCGACATCGTCTTCGTCGACGACGGCAGGATCCGGGACCGGGTCTCCACCCCCAAGGCGCCGATCAGCCTGGCCCGCTCCGCCGACGGCACCCTCGCCTTCGCCCTGCGCGGCCGCGCCGCCGACCGGCACCACGTCAGCATGATCGACACCGCCTACGATTCCGCGCACGCCGAGGCCCGGCTGCCCTACGTCGCCCGCACCTGGGTGACCACCTCGCCGGGCGGCGTGAACCACGGCCGGCTGCCGGAGGCGTCCGGGAAGATCGGCATTCCGTCGGAGTCCGAGGGGGTGCTGCAGTGGTTCGACCCGAAGAAGGTCACCGGCTTCGAGGACCCGCGGGCCGGCACCCTCGACCTGGGCCAGCCGGGCCACTACAGCCTGGTGGTCAGCAAGGCCGCGGACGGCGCCGAACTGCTGCACGTCGGCAACATCCGCGGCACCAGCCGGGTCATCGACATCGCCTCCGGCAAGGTGGTCTCCACCGGGACGGGAAGCTGCCCGACGCTGCACGGCGGCATCCTCAGCCCGGACGGCACCCGGGTCATCTTCTCCTGCGCCAACGGGCTCCGGGTGGTGCCGGCCGACCCGACCGGCGGTGGCGAGCAGTCGTTCGTCCCCTACCCCGCCGACCGGAGGGTCGCGGTGATGTTCACCGGCGCGGACGGCGTGGTCTGGGGCAGCACCGGCGGCGCGCCGACCACCGTGCAGCGGATCGACACCACCCCGGAGGTGCCGACGATCACCGAGGTGGCGCTCGGACGCCTTGGGCACAAGCGGACCGCGCTGCGGGTCGACGTCTCCCCCGACGGCAAGCGGCTCTACGTGCTCACCCACCAGGGCTACCTGCAGGTGCGGGACGGCAACACCGGCCGGCTGATCCGGGAGCGACGGGTGATGAAGAAGGTCTCCACCTCGCTGGACGAGACCACCGAGGTCGCGATCCTGCCCGACCTGGCCTTCGGCGAGGACAGCGTGCACCTATCGGTGCCGCAGTCCGGGACGGTGCTCACCCTGGCCACCGACCTGCGCGGCCGGATCCGCACCCTGCGAGTGGGCGGTACGCCGACCCGGATGGTCGTGCTGACCCACTGAGCCACGACCGACCGCCACCCCCGCGGGTCGTGTTCCGGTCAGTCGGGAAGCGCTGATCGATGTGGCGTTTCGCTGGTTGAGCCTGTCGAAACCCGTTGCCAGAGAGGTCTCGACGAGCCCGACCGGCGATGATCAGCACTTCCTCGGCAGATCAGGGCCGGCCGACAAGCGGTCTCCCGGATCGACCGGCGGGGTCGTCCGTGCCGAGCACCCGCAGCACCAGCTCGGTGTCGCAGTTGCCGCCGGACATGATCACCGCGGCGGTGGCGCCGGGCGCCCGTCCGGTGTCGCCCAGCAGGCCGGCCAGCGACAGCGCACCGGCCGGTTCCGGCATCTGGTGGGTGGTCTGCCAAATGATCCGGATGGCCTGTTCGGCGTCCGCCACGCCGACGATCTCGGTGCCGGCGCCGAGCAGGTCCCGGACGGCCAGGTGGGCGCAGATGCCGGAGCCGAGGCCGACCGGCACGTAGATCACGTCGAGGCGTCCGGCGCTCCGTCCCCCCGTTGCGGGTGGTGCTGTTGGACGCCGACGGAGTCCTGCAACGTCGCCGGCCTGGGCTCGTGCGGAGCCTGCAGCGGTTGGGCGGGCCACGCTTCCTGGTGGACGCCCTGCGCGCCGAGGTGCGCTGCCTGACCTGGACGACCTGGGCGAACCGCCCGGCTCGGTGCTGTTCGTCGACGACCTGCCGGGCAACGTCCGGGCCGCCCGTTCGCTCGGCATCGATGCCCGGCTGCACCTGTGGCGCACCGGCGTCGCCGGGCTGCGCCGCACCCTGACCTCGCGGAGCTGACCTCAGGCCGGCGGGTCAGGCCAGCAGCGGCAGCACCGCGACCACCCCGGCGATGGTGCCCAGGCTGGCCAGGGTCGACAACGCCACCACGCTGGCCACCAGGGCCGGGTTCGAGCCGTACTCGCGGGCCAGCATGAACGCGTTCACCGCGGTCGGCATGGCGCAGGCCAGGATCAGGCTGCTCAACTCCGGGCCGTCCAGCCGCAACAGCAGGCCGACGCCGGCGGCCAGCACCGGCAACACCACCACCCGGACGCCGGCCGCGATCAGCACCGGCGCGCTCAACCTCAGGCTGGCCCGCTGTCCGAGTTGCAATCCCAGTGCGATCAGCACCATCGGGATCGCCGCCTGGGCCAGCAACTCGACGCCACGGGCGACGCCGACCGGCAGCGTCACCCCGGTGGTCCGGACGACCAGGCCGGCCAGCAGCGCCCAGGTCACCGGCAGCTTCAGCACGGTCAGCACCGCGTCACCCAGCCCGCCGTGTGAGCCGAGCAGGGCGGGTCCGACCGTGTACATCACCACCAGCGAGGTGACGAAGATCACCACGGCCTGGTCGAGCCCGGTGCGGCCTAGCGCCAGCAGGGCGATCGGCAGCCCGAAGTTGCCGTTGTTGCCGATGATCACGCTGGCCACCATGGCCCGCCGGGTGGGTCCGTCCCGACCCCAGGCGGCGGCCAGCGCGACCAGCCCGGCGAGCAGGGTGATCAGCAGATAGCCGCCGACCAGCTGGATCGCCTGCCCGCCGGAGACCTCGGTCTTCATCACACTGTCGAAGGCGAGCAGCGGGGTCAGCCCGTAGAGGTTGATCTTGCCGACCGTGTCCATGTCGAGCCGGAAGCTCCGGGCCAGCGCGACGCCGACCAGGGCGACCAGCACCACCGGCAGGATCACCTCGATCAGCGCAGTGAGAAAGGCCACGACAGGATCGTTTCACCGCTTCGGCACCCGGATCGGCGCCAGCCACTGCGCGGTCAGTGCGCCGATGGCGATGTTCGGACACGGACACGCCGGTCGTCGTAGGACGGCTGCCGGCAGTACCGGTGGGCGCGGCGACGGCATCGGCCACTAGGCTCGCGGCTGAAGGGAGCCGCAATGTCGCATCACACCAGCCACACCGTTCTGGCCAGCACCGACAGCAGCGCGTTCGCGTCCGTGCGGCAGCGGGGAACCACCCGCGACGAGCGCTTCGCCCTGGGCCGCTCGCTGCGCGAGAAGGTGCCGATCGCGGCGCTCGGGGTCTGGAACGCCACCCAGGCCCGGCCCGACCCGATCGACCTGATCAACGCCTCGCACGAGGGCCGGGTCGAGGAGCTGATCCCGATCCGGGTCGGCCGGATGGTGTCGTCGCCGTACGGCTTCTACCGGGGGAGCGCGGTGGTGATGGCGTCCGACCTCGCCGCACTGCCGATCACCGGGATCATGCCGGTGATCTGCGGCGATTCCCACCTGGGCAATTTCGGCTTCTACCGCTCGCCCGAGGGCGAGCAGGTGATCGACCTCAACGATTTCGACGAGGCCCACCCGGGCGCCTGGGAGTGGGATCTGCGCCGGCTCGCCGCCGCGGTCTGGGTGGCCGGACGCGAGAACGGCTACAGCGAGGACGACATCGCCGAGGCGGTCCGGGCCTGCGTACTGGCCTACCGTGACGAGGTCGCGCTGCTGGCGACGATGCCGCTGATGGCCCGCTCGTACAACCGGCTGGACGTCGAACGGCTGCACGAGACCGCCACCGAGAAGGACCTCCGCGACGAGATCAGACGCGCCGCGAAGGTCGCCCGCAAACGCACCTCGGACCGGGCACTGCCCCGGTTCACCGATTCCACCGCGGACGGCGAGCGCCGGATCGTCGAGGAACTGCCGCTGATCCGGTCGGTGCGCAACGAGGAGTTCGAGCAGCTCGCCGAAGGCCTGGACGACTATCTCGACACCCTCGCCCCGCACTGGCGGCGGGTGGTTGCCGGCTACACGCTGGTCAACATCGCGCACAAAGTGGTCGGCGTCGGCTCGGTCGGGCTGCGCGCGTACGTGGCCCTGTTGGAGGGCAGTTCACCCGACGACGTGCTGTTCCTGCAGCTGAAGCAGGCCCGCCGCTCGGTGCTGGCGAAATACGTCCACGGCGACGCCGCCTGGCACGACCACCAGGGCCAGCGGGTGGTGGAATACCAGCAGGCGTTGCAGACCGTTTCCGATCCGCTGCTGGGCTGGACGCAGGTTGACGGCCGGCAGTACTACGTCCGCCAGTTCCGCAATATGAAGGGCACCGTGCCGCTGGACGGCCTGACCGCGACCGCGCTGGCTGACTACGCCGGCATCGTCGGACACCTGCTCGCCAAAGGCCACGCCCGGACGTCCGGGGCGTCCATGATCGCCGGCTACCTGGGCCGCGGCGAGAAGGCCGCCCGGGCGTTCTCCCGGTTCGCCCGGCTGTACGCCGACCAGACCGAGGCCGACCACGCCGCCCTGGTGCAGGCCGCCCGAACCGGCCGGATCCCGGTCGCCGACGGAGCCCTGGCCGCGATGGGTTCCGCCTTCCGCCCCGGCGGCTGACCCGTCCCCGGGTCGAGCGCTCGCCGAACTATTTCGGGCTCGCCGAACTCAGCGAGCGCCGGATAGTTCGGCGAGCGCTCGGATTGGAGCCGCAGGTAGTCCCAGCACTACCCCGATGCTCGTGCCGTCGCCATTCGAGCGCTCACAGCCGGCACCTAGGGTTGCCCCTATGACCGCGACTCTTCCCGCTCCCACTACGGATGTCATCGCCCGCGCTGCGGGCCTGACCAAGACCTACGGCACCGGTGACGCCCAGGTGCACGCTCTGGCCGGCGTCGACCTGGAACTGCGCCGCGGGTCGTTCACCGCGATCATGGGGCCCTCGGGGTCGGGCAAGTCGACGCTGATGCACTGCCTGGCCGGGCTGGACGCCTCGACGTCCGGGCAGATCTGGCTGGGCGGCACCGAAATCACCGGGCTGGACGACCGGCGGCTCACCCAGCTGCGCCGCGACTCGGTCGGCTTCGTCTTTCAGGCATTCAACCTGCTGCCCACGCTGACCGCCAAAGAGAACATCCTGCTGCCGCTCGACCTGGCCGGACGCCGCGTCGAGGCGTCCGAGTTCGACGCCGTCGTCGGCTCGCTGAAGCTGACCGACCGGCTCGGTCACCTGCCGTCCCAGCTGTCCGGCGGGCAGCAGCAGCGGGTCGCCATCGCCCGCGCGCTGATCACCAAGCCGCAGGTACTGTTCGCCGACGAACCGACCGGCGCCCTCGACTCGCGCACCGGCCACGAGCTGCTCGACCACCTGCGCTCGGCCAGCCGTGAACTGGGCCAGACCATCGTGATGGTCACCCACGACCCGAACGCCGCCGGCTACGCCGACCGGGCCGTCATCCTCTCCGACGGCCGGATCGTCAACGACCTGGACGCCCCCACCTCCGACACGGTGCTGGACGCCATGCGGAAGCTGGGTGCCTGATGCTGCGCCACGTGCTGCGGGAGTTGCGGTTCCACCCTTCCCGCTTCGTCGCCACCGTGATCGCCATCGCGATCAGCGTGGCCTTCCTGGCCGGCTCGTCCGTTCTGGTGGCGACCGAGACCAACAGCTTCCAGCGGCTCCAGTCACTGCCGATCTCGACGGCGGACGTGGTGGTCACCCTGGGCCCGGACGCCGATCGCGGCGCCGTCCGCAAGGCTCTGACCGGCCTCGCCGGGGTCACCACCGAGCCCAGCCTGACGATGACCACCACTCTGCGCAACGGCCGTGCCTCGTCCCTGACCAACCTGATCGTGCTGCCCTCCGAACCGCTGCGCTGGTCCCGGATGGTCGACGGACGCTGGCCTGCGGCGGCAGGTGAACTCGCCCTGAGCCAGGCCGCCGCCAACGGGCTGCAAGCCCGGATCGGCGACCGGCTGGAGACCGGGTACGCCGATGTCACCTTCACCGTGGTCGGCCTCACCGACGAGCCGAAGTCGCTGTTCCTGCAGACCGGCTATGTGTCTGGGGCCACCTTCGCGGCGACCGGCGTCGACCCCGCGAAGGGCGCCGACACCTGGATCGTCAAGGGCACGGCCGGCACAGACCCGGCCACACTTGCCCAGACCGTGACGACCGCACTGAAATCGGTCTCCGACGTCGACGTCCAGGCCGCCGAACAGGTGCGTGCCGAGGCGTTGAAGAAGCTGACCGGCGAGTTCGACGCCTTCCGTAACCTGCTCTGGGCGTTCGCTGCGATCGCCGCGGTGGTCGGCATGATCACCATCGCCAACACCTTCACCATCCTGCTGGCACAGCGGCGGCGGCAGATCGGGCTGCTCCGGGCGGTCGGCGCGAGCGGTGCGCAGATCCGGCGGCGGTACCTGCTCGAGGCCCTCGCCCTGGGCGTGATCGGTGCGGCGTTCGGGTTGCTCGCCGGGGCCGGCCTGGCCGCGATCGGCTCCTCGCTGACCGGATCGCTGTACTGGGGCATGACCCTGCCCGTCACCGACCTCTGCGTCGCCTTCGGCGTCGGTGTCACCATCACCGTGCTGGCCGCCGTGCTGCCGGTGCTGCGTGGCACCCGGGTCCGGCCGCTGGAGGCGTTGCAACCCGAACCGGCGTCCGACGAGAAGCGCCGGGCCGGCATCGTCCGCGGGGTGATCTGCGGGCTGCTGGTGGTCGGCGGCGTCGTGGCCGGCGTGCTCGGCCTGAACACCGGGAGCGCCCTGCAGATCGCCATCGCCGGCAGTGCGCTGGTGGCGATCGGCGTCCTGTTCGGGGCCCCGCTGTTCGTACCGGGGCTGCTGCGGCTGGTCGGTGTGCTGGTGCGGCGGTTCGGGGTGACCGCGCGGCTGGCCGCGCAGAACGCCGTCCGGAACCCGCGGCGCGCGTCCACCACCGCGACCGCGCTGATGCTCGCCGTCGGCCTGATCGTCACCCTGCAGGTGGCGACGGCCAGTGCCCGGGCCACCATCCTCGACCAGATCGACCGGCAGCGTCCGATCGACATCTCGGTCAGCACCTTCGGCGCCACCATGTCACTGCCGGGTGAGCTGGTCGACCAGCTGCGCCGAGTCTCCGGCGTCGATGCGGCGGCGATTCTGCCGTCCGCTGAGGCCGACCTGGTCACCGGCTCGGACGACTCCTACGGCGGCATCACCGTCCTCGGCTACGGTCCGGACGGCGCCGCGGTCGCCGCCGACGCACCGGCGGCGATCGCCGACAACCAGGTCTACGTCTCCGACGATTGGGACGAGCTCACCGACGGCGGCCCGGTGAGCCTGAAGGGCACCTCCGGCACCCTGCGGTTGACGGTCGTGAAGTCGCCGCTGGTGTCGTCCAGCCAGGCGATGGTGTCCCGGGCGAACCTGGACCGGCTGGGCCGGGTGGTACCGGACGCCGTGCTGTGGCTGTCGGTGCCCAATCGTGCGGACGCAGTGGCCGCCGCGACCGCGGTGGCCGAACTGACCGCCGGCGAACAGTACGAGGTGACCGGGGCGATCATCGAGGCGGTGGCCATGGAATCGGTGCTGAACGTGCTGCTGGCCATCACCACCGCGCTGCTCGGGGTGGCCGTCCTGATCGCCCTGATCGGGGTGAGCAACACCCTGGGACTGTCGGTGCTGGAACGCACCCGCGAGTCGGCGCTGATCCGCGCGCTCGGCCTGCAGGCCCGCTCACTACGGCTGATGCTGCTGATCGAGGCGTTGCTGCTCGGCGTGGTGGGCGTTGCCGTCGGGGTGGTGGCCGGCATCTACTTCGGCTGGCTGGGAGCGACCGCGGTGGCCAAGCAGGTGGCCGCCGACGCCCGGCTGGTGGTCGACCTATCACTGACCCTGGGCATGGTGGCGGTGGCGATCCTGGCCGCGGCGCTGGCGTCGGTGCTGCCCGGGCGCCGGGCCGCGAAGGCGTCCCCCACCGAAGCCCTGGCCGACATCTAAAGCTCAGCTACCCAACGCTCGCCGAACTACTTGGCGCTCGCTGAACTCGGCGAGCCCTAAGTAGTTCGGCGAGCGATTGGGGCTAGTCGAGGTGGGGCTGCACAGGTCCGTCGAGCCTCAGGCCAGCATTGCGCCATCGGGGAGAACTGAGGCGCGGGACGCCAGCGCCCGCCGAATGCGTCGTTCCAGTTCACCCGGCTGGCGGAGCACCTTCCTCCCCCAGCGCAGCACGAGGTAGCCCTCAGCCTCGAGCGCGGCCTGGCGCTCCTTCTCTTGCTCAATCGCGTCGAGCGGCGTAGTTCCGTACTGGCCGGTGTATTTGCCCTCGCCGTCGTACTCGCCAATCACCTTCTTTGCACGCCAGTGGAAGTCGACGCGGGCAACGAACTGGCCGTCGGACGTCCGGATCACCGCCTGGATCTCGGGAACCGGGAGACCCGCGACGGCGATCCGAGCACGAGACTCGGACTCTGCGGGGCTCTCGCTCGCCGGATCTGCGAACATCAGCGCACGCTCGGCCTTGCGGCAGCCGCGGCCGTCACCGACGCCGCCGAGGAGCTCGTCCCGATCCGCCCCGAGCCTAAGGGCAGCGTCTGCCACCATCACGGCCTCAATGAACGGCAACGTGCGGACGAGGTCGAGCACGGTGCGAGTCAGAGTGGTGACCGGTAGGCCGTCGACCCAGGTTCCCTCACCGGGCACCATCCTCGCCGCCCGCGCTCGCAGGTGACGCGACGTGTTGCCGTGGCCACCGAACGTCCGAACCACTTCAACCAGATCGCCTGCACGAATGAAGACCGGCAACCCGTGGATGAGCGCCGCCGACCGATGACTGAACCAGGTACCCCGCCGCAGGAACGGAGCACTGGCCTGCAATGATCTGCGCAGGCTCTCCGACGGGGTCAGGACGGTGTTCTCGGCCACCATGCCCCGACGCAGACGCACCAACTCGCCCGATTGAACCTGTCGAGCCAACCGGGCGTATCCGCCCTTCGTCGCACCGAGCAACTGCTGCGTGGGTAGCACCGTCATGTCCTCATTGACGCCCCGTCCCGCGCCAAGTGTTCAAAATCACCCCAACCTGCCCCGAGCGCTCGCCTGACTATTTATGGCTCTCCGAGTTCAGCGAGCGCTAAGTAGTTCGGCGAGCGCTTGGTGTTCAACCGAACGGTTGACACCATCCAACTGCCGCCGTACGGTTTATTCAACCAATCAGTTGAAGAGAGAAGACCATGACGGATCAGCTCGATGCGGCCTTCGCGGCCCTGTCCGATCCCACCCGGCGCGACCTGGTCGCCCGGCTGGCGATCGGGGACGCGACGGTCGGCGAGCTGGCCGCCCCGTACGACATGACCATCCAGGCGGTCTCCAAGCACCTGAACGTGCTGGCCGCCGCCGGACTGGTCACCAAGCGACCCCAGGCCCAGCGCCGGCTCGTCCATCTCGAATCGGACGCCCTGCGCCGGCTCACCGACTGGGTCGACCACTACGCCCGGCTCGCCGAGCAGCGCTACGGCCGGCTCGACGACGTCCTGGCCTCGCTCGCCGAGGACTCACCCGAGGAAGGGAACCCATCATGACCAAGCACCTCACCACCGCAACCATCGAGGCCGATCCGGTCGTCCCGGTGATCCACATCACCCGCGACTTCCGCGCCACCCCGGCCCAGGTGATCCGCGCCCACGTCGACCCCGAGCTGTTCACCCGGTGGGTCGGCCCGAACTATCGGACGATCACCATCGAGCACTGGGACGCCCGCACCGGCGGCAGCTGGCGCTACACCGACAGCACCGATGAGGACGTCCAGGCGTTCCGCGGCTGCTTCCACGAGATCGGCGACAACCGGATCGTGCAGACCTTCACCTGGGAGGGCATGCCCGAGGGCGTCGCCCTGGAGACCATGACGGCCACCGATCTGGGCGACGGCTGGACGCGGCTGCATGCCGCCTCGCTGACCGACAGCTTCGAGGGCCGGGACGCCTGGCTCGCTTCGGGCATGGAGGTCGGCGTGAACGACGGCTACGCCAAGCTCGACGAACTGCTGGCCACCAGCTGACCGGTGAGACATTCTCCGGACGCACCGAGCCAACCAGCTGCTGTTGGTTAGGCTTACCTAACCTAGGCCTCCTATCGGGGGCGTGAGTAAGGAGACGAAAGAATGACGACCGACAACGTGACCAGGCCGAGCCTCGGCCGGTGGGCAACACGGCTGGTGGCGACCGGCGCGGCCGTGGCCCTGCTCGGCGGCGGCCTGCTGCCGCAGCAGAGCGCTCAGGCCGCACCCCGCCCCGAGACCGGCAACGGCACCCTGACGATCTCGAAGGTCGAGGTGACGCCGGGCGGCACGATCACGCTCAAGGGCACCGGCTTCGACCAGCGTCCCTCCGGTGGCTTCCTCTCCTACAAGCTCAATGACGGCGGCCTGAAGTTCACCACCGGCGCGCCGGACGGCACAGTGGACGAGACCGGCACGGTCCAGACCGCGAAAGCTGCGAACCTGCCCAACGCATCCGGCGCGTTCTCGGTGAAGCTCACCATTCCCAAGACGCTCGCGCCGAACAGCGACGGGACGGCGTACTGGGTCCGGCTGCTGGCCGGCAACGACGGCGGCCCGGCTGCCTCGAAGTACGTCCACTTCACGGTGGTGAAGTTCAGCTCCTCGGTGAAGGCGTCGTTCAACTCGAAGACCAAGAAGAAGTCGTCGAAGGGCACCGCCAAGGTGACCGTTCGCACGTCCGCCACCTCGAAGCCGACCGGCACCGTGATCATCCTGGACGGCAGTAAGACCATCGCCACGGGCAAGCTCGCCAGCAAGAACAAGGGCGTGATCAAGATCAAGCTGCCGAAGCTGAAGAAGGGCAAGCACACCCTCACGGTCAACTACGCCGGCACCGACCTCATCAAGACCAGCACGAAGGCCTACAAGCTGACCGTCAAGTAGCCCGGCACCGCCCGCGACGGGGTGGAGCGACTGGGAGACGATCCGACTCACCGCAGCTCGTAGCACCGCCTCGGCGCGGGCCGGCTCGACCCGGCCGAACAGCACATGCACGGTGAGCCTGCTATAAAGGCACGGCGCAACCGTGCGACGAGAAGGTGGGCACAATGGATCCGTGGGTCACCCTGGTGGCGGCCGGCGTTTTCGAGGTCGGCTTCACCACCTGCCTGAAACTCGAGGAACGCAGCAAGTGGTTCATCGTGCCGTTCCTGGCCTGCGCGGCCATCAGCTTCACGCTGCTGTCCCAAGCGATGGAGACCATTCCGCTCGGCACCGCCTACGCGGTCTGGACGGGCATCGGCGCCATCGGCACCGTGCTGGTCGGCGCGCTGGCCTTCGGTGAGCGGTTGAAGCCGGCCACGCTGGCGCTGCTGGGCGTCGTGGTCGCAATGATCGTCGGATTGAAGGTGCTGGGGTGAAGAGAGTTGCGGCAAGGAGTGCCTGGTTCTGGCTGCTGCTGGCCGGTGCATTCGAGATCGGCATGACCACCGCTCTCAAGCTCGAACAGCAGGACTCACGATTCCTCTGGGTGTTCCTGGCCTGCGCCGTCGCCGGCTTCGAATGCCTGGCCAAGGCGATCAGGACGATTCCGCTCGGTCTGGCCTACGCGATCTGGACCGGCATCGGCGCGGTCGGCACCGTGCTGATCGGCGCGTTCGCGTTCGGCGACCCGCTCGGCCCCGTCCGGGTGCTGCTGCTCGCCGGCCTCGTCGCGGCGATGATCGGCCTCAAGCTCGTCGGCGGCAGGCCGGTCGACGAAGGGACGCCGGCGAAGGTCGAGGAGCGTCCGGAAGCCGGGTGAGTTCAGGCCGCGGCGGGCGCGTTGAGTTCGGCCAGCAGGGTCAGCACGCGGGCCTTGATCGCGTCCCGGATGGGCCGGATCTCAGCCAGCTCGAGCCCGCCGGATTCCGGCAGCTCCCAGTCTTCGAACCGGACGCCACCGCTGAGCGGACGCAGGTCGACACCGAGCGTGATCACCCGGTCGGCCTGCCACAGCAGGTCCGGGCTGATCGCCTTCGGCTCCTCGTCGCGCAGGTCGATGCCTTCCTCGAGCATCGCAGCCACCACGGCGGGATTGAGGGCGTCCGATGGCTCGGTACCCGCGGACTCGACCCTGATCGCGCCGCCGCTGAGATGGGTGAGGTAGCCGGCAGCCATCTGCGAGCGACCGGCGTTTCGGGCACAGACGAAAAGCACCGAATTGACTGCCATCGAACCCTCCTTGGTCGAGCGGTTCCTGGACTATCGCAGCCGAATGTGACAGCCGGGTGAACACGGGCCGACATGCGGGCGACACGCCCGTCGGTGCGGCGTCCGCTCAGATGACCTCGATCAGGCGCTGTAACCCAGGACGGACGTGGTCCAGCGGAATCGCGCTCAGGCCGAGCCGCAGGTGATGGGCGGGCGCCGGGTCGTCGAGGAAGAATCCCGCGCCCGGCTGAAAAAGCACCCCGCGCCGACGTGTCCGCTCGAGCAGTTGGGTGGTGTCGTAACCGGGCGGACCGGTCAGCCACAGGCCGGCGCCCCCCGCGTGGAGCTCCTGGTCGGGCCACGGGAAGTCCTCGCCGACCACCTCGGCGGCAACCTCCCACTTGGCACGTAGCGCGGCGCGCTGCCGGGACACCTGCCGAGCGAAGTCGCCCGACGCGATGAACAGCGCCAAGGTGCGTTGCTCCACCCCGGAGGGATGCTTGCTGCTCAGGTAGCGGGCGTGCCGCAGCTGCGCGATGAGCTCGGCATCCGCCACCACGTAGCCGAGTCGCAGGGCCGGGGCGAGCACCTTCGAGAAGGTGCCGAGATGAATCACCCGACCGCTACCGTCCAGGGCCCGGAGCGGTGGCTGCGGCTCGCCCCGGAACCGGATCTCGGAATCGAAGTCGTCCTCGATCACGATCAGGTCATGGGCGGATGCCGCGTCCACGATCGCCTGCCGTCGTCGCGTCGGCATGGTGACGTTGGTCGGGTGCTGATGGCTCGGGGTCAGGTACAACAGGCTGAAATCCGGCCGGTCCGGCAGCCGAACGCCCTGTCGCCCGATCGGGAGCAACGACAGTTCGGCACCGGCGTTGCGGAAGATCCGCGCGGCGTCCACGTAACCCGGGTTCTCCATCCCGACCCGGGTCCCGGTGCCGACCAGAACGCGAGCGATCAAAGCCAGCGCCTGCTGAGCACCGTTGGTGATCAGCACCTCGTCCGGCCGGGCCGCGATGCCGCGCGGCAGCAGCACCTCGTCGAGGATCGCCCGGCACAGCCTGGAATCGTCACCGTCACCGGCGTCCCGCGTCGCCCGTCCGCCCTGGTCGCCGTCGAAGGCGCGGGCCGCCGCCCGGAGCCAGGCCCGCACCGGGAATGATCCGTGTTCCGGCTGTCCGGGCAGGAACGGATAGGGGTACCGGCGGTAGTCGGGCATCTGGACGACCCGATCGATCCATGGGTCGGGGCGCACGACCAGATGGTCCGCCCACGCCACCCGGTCGGGCGGCAGCCGGCCATCACCGGGCTCGGTGACCGCGACGGCGACCGGGAAGAAGCCGCGCCGCGGACGGCTGACCAGCTGACCGCGTGCCACCAGTTGCTGCAGCGCGGTGTCGATGGTCGTCCGGGACACTTCGAAACGCTCGGCGAGCCGGCGGCTGGGAGGGAGCGGGCGGGCCGGCGGGAACCGGCCGTCAGCGAGCTCTCGCTCCAGGATCTGGCGCACCCATTCGTGCTTCGGCGCTCCACCGGTCTCCACGACGGTTCCCTTCCCGTGGCCGGGCCGCGGTCACAGCTGCACGGACGCCTTGACGATCAGCGCGGCACCGGCCGTCGCCGCGAGGGTGAGTCCCACCGGACGCAGCTGCCCGGCCCGCATCCGGCGGCCGAGCCAGGCACCCAGCGGCCAACCCGCCAGCACGCCTGGCAACAGTCGCGCGGTGACCACGAGCGCTTCGGTCCCGATTCCACGCAGCCCCAGGATCAGCCCGATCGACGCCACGGTGATGAGTAGATAGTAGATGGCCAGGTTGGCCCGGTAGGCGGTCGGGATCGGGTTCCGGTACACGACCAGGACCGGCAGCCCGGGGGTCGCCACCAGCGCCGCCAGTGCGCCACTGGCCAGCCCGGCGGCCGGAGCGACCACCGGGGCGTCCGGCAGTCGCCAGCCGGCCAGCGCCGCGCCGGCCACCAGCATCTCGAGGACGCCGAGCATCAGCACGGTCCCCGGAGCGAGCACCGCCGGTACGACGGCAGCCGTCACCACCGCCGCCGGTACGGCGGCCGCGACCACCCACCCCAGCTGGAAGCCGCCGGCCAACCCGGCCCGGTCCTGCCAGGCCGCGACCACCATCACCGGCACCGTGACCAGCAGCAGCGGGACCGGCACGGCGTCCGGTTCGACCAGCAGCAGCAGCGGTGCCGCCAGCAGGCCGAAGCCGGAGCCGCTGGCCAGCTGGATCGCCACCGCCACCGCCACGGCGACCGCGGCGAGCAGCGCCGAGGTCACCGGGCGGAGGTTTCCGCCCGGCGGTGCACCACCTGCGCCGAACTCTGGTCGCGCGCCAGCATCAGGATCTGGTCGAAGTTCACCCGGCTCGGCCTGGTGGCAACGAAGGCGACGGTCTCGGCGACGTCCTGCGCGGTGAGTGGCTCCACCCCGGCGTAGACGGCGTCGGCGGCGTCCGCGTCACCACGGAACCGGACCAGGCTGAACTCGGTCTGCACCATGCCCGGATCGATCTCACAGACCCGGACGGGCTGGCCGAGCAACTCGATCCGCAGCACCCGGGTGAGCGCCGCGACGCCGTGCTTGGCCACGTTGTCGCCGGCTCCGCCCCGGTACGGCTCGCGCGCCGCGATCGAACCGATGCTGATCACCTGGCCGTCGCCGGAGGCGATCAGCGCGGGCAGCAGAGCGCGGGTCATCCGCAGCGTGCCGAGCACGTTGACGTCGTACATCCACTGCCAGTCCTCGATGCGTGCGGATGCCACCGGATCGGTGCCCAGCGCACCCCCGGCGTTGTTGACCAGCACCGAGCAGCGCGGCACGGCGGCCGCGAACGCGTCCACCGATGCCTGATCGGTCACGTCAAGGGGCAATGCCAGGCCACCACAGCGCGCGGCCACCTCGGCCAACCGGTCGAGCCGGCGGGCACCGAGCACCACCCGGAAACCGGCGTCGGCCAGCGCGACCGCGCAGGCCGCACCGATTCCGCTGCTGGCGCCGGTGACGACCGCCACGGGGATGATGTCGGCTGCGCTCATTTGCTGGCGCCGTCCTGAGCCCGGTAGATGGCCTCGGTGACCTGGTCGCGCAGGTTGACGAAGTTGGCCTGGGAGCGCAGCTCCGGGCCGGGCAGTCCGTCGGCCAGGTGCACCGGCAGGTCCATCAGCACCCGGCCGGGCCGGGCGGTCATCACCAGCACCCGGCTGCCGAGGAAGATCGCTTCCTCCACGTCGTGGGTGATGAACATCACCGTCTTGCGGCGTTCTCGCCAGATCTGCAGCAACTCGACCTGCATCCGTTCCCGGGTGAGGGCGTCCAGCGCGCCGAACGGCTCGTCCATCAGGATGATCTTCGGGTCGTTGGCCAGCACCCGGGCGATCTGCGCCCGCTGCTGCATGCCGCCGGAGAGCTCATAGGGCTTGCGGTCGGCGAACTTCGCCAGCCCGACCATGTCCAGGTAGTAGTCGGCGCATTGCTTGCGTTCGACGCGTCCGACCCCGCTCAGCCGCGGGCCCAGTTCGACGTTCTGCCGGGTGGTCAGCCAGGGGTACAGGTTCGCCTGCTGGAACACCACGCCGCGGTCACGGTCGGGTTTGGTCACCGGAGCTCCGTCCACCAGCACCCGGCCGGTGGTCGGATGGTGGAAGCCGGCCAGCATCTGCATCAGGGTGCTCTTGCCGCAGCCGGACGGCCCGACGATGCAGATGAACTCCCCCTCGGTCACGGTCAGGCTGGTCTCGGCCAGGGCCACCACCTGGTCGCCGGAGTCCGTCCGGTAGACCTTGGTGACCCGGTCGAACTCGATCTTGGGCTGCGTCACGCCGGCCTCGCCGGCCGGGGAACTCATGGTTGCGGTCATCTCAGGCCACCTTCTTGATCGCGTCGGTGTACACCCCGTCGGTGTACGTCTTCAGAGGGCTGACCGCGTCGACGTCACCCTGTGACTTGAGGAACTCGGCAGTCGCCACCAGCTGCTTGGGCAGCGCCGCGGTGAGCTCGAGCTGCTTGCGTGCGTCGGGGAACAGGTAACCGCTCAGCTGCCCGGTGACCGCCTCCGGCGTGGAGCCCAGCTGCACCGCGATCGACTGGGCGGCTGCCTGCGGGTTGGCGGCGAGCTCCTGCACGGCGTAGTTCTGCACCGCCGTCCAGGTCTCCATGAAGGCCGGGTTGGCGGCCACGAAGGCACCTGTGGCGCCCTCCAGGTCGAAGGTCGGATGGCCCTTCTCGGCGGTGACGTCGCTACCGGTGATCACCTTGCCGTGCTGCGCCAGCTCGCTGAGCACCGGATCCCAGACCCAGGCGGCGTCCACCTGGTCGCCCTGCCAGGCGGCCAGCATCTTGTCCGGGCTGAGGTTGACCAGTTTGACGTCGGTGCCCGGGTTGAGGCCGGCGTCGGCGAGTGCCTGCAGCAGGCTGTAGTGCGAGGTGGAGCTGAACGGGGTGGTGATGGTCTTGCCTTTCAGCCCGGCGATGGTGGTGATCGAGGTGTCCTTGACCACCAGCGATTCGGCCTTGCCGATCACGTCGTCGATCCAGACCACCCGCATGTCAACGTTGAGCGGCGCCGACAGCGCCTTGGTGGCCGGGCTGGAGCCGAGGGTGGCCAGGTCGACCGAGCCGGAGCCGAAACCCTGCACCACGTCGGCCCCGGAGTCGAATTTGATCCAGGTGATGGTCGCGTTGGGCAGGCAGGCCTCCAGCCAGCGCCGGTCCCGGACCACCAGATTGGCGTTCGGGATGGCCTGGTAACCGATCCGGACGGCGCCCTTCACGTCCGGGTTGCCGGTCACCGGGCAGGTGGCGGTCGCGCCGGCGTTCGCCTTGGCCTCGGCCTCGCGGGCGGTGGTGCAGCCGCTGAGCGCAGCCGCGGCGGCCAGCATCGCGGCCACACCCAGCCCGGTCAGGCGGTGGAGTGCGGGTCGGTGGGCAGGGAGTCGTGTCACGTCAGTACCGTCCTTCCTCAGGCCTTGCCCTGCCAGGGCACCAGCAGCTGCGAGATCCACTTGATCCCGAAGTCGAGGGTGATGGCGGCCAGGCCGATGATGATGATGCAGGCGATGGTCAGCGGGGTCTGCAGCTGGGTGCCGGAGAGGTAGGCCAGCCCACCGATCCCGGGAATGCCGTTGTTCAGCTCGGCCGCCACCACCGTCGTCCAGGCGAAGCCGGTGGCGATCCGGACGCCACTCAGGATCGACGGCAGGCTGGCCGGCAGCACCACGTGCCGCATCACCTGGGTGTGGCTGGCGCCCAGGCTCTGCGCCGCCTGCAGCCGGTCGACGCGGATGCCGCGCACGCCGTCAATGGTGGCCATCGCAATCGGCGGGAAGGCAGCCAGGAAGAGCAGCCACACCTTGGAGGTGTCGCCGATGCCGAACCAGACGATCAGCAGGCCGATGTAGCCCAGCGGCGGCAGCGAGCGGAGGAAGTTGAGGTAGGGCTCGGAGAGCCGCCCGAAAGTCGGGATCAGCGCCATCGCGAAGCCCAGCAGGACGCCGACCAGGATGCCGCCGGCGACACCCATGCCGATCCTTTGCAGGCTGGCCACCAGGTGCTCCCAGAGGAAGTAGCCCTGCTCGCCGCAGACGATCCGGGCGCTGCCCTCGGCGATCGGACGGCAGCTGGAGGCGTCGCCGAAGGCCTGCAGCACCGAGCCGGGGCTGGGCAGGAACAGCGGCTGGATCAGGCCGGTGGCGGTGATCGCCCACCACACCAACAGGACGCCGGCGAAGACGGCGGCGTTGACGCCCCAGAGCCGCAGCCGGACGGGGGTCAGCCAGGTGTTCTCCTGGGCGGGGGACGGCCCGGTGCCGGCGGGTTTGGTGCCGGTGTCGGGGACGGTGGTCTGGGTCTCGGTGGCGGACATGGATGCTCCGTTCGCAGTCAGGCGATCCTGGCGGTGGGTGTCGGGCGGGTATGCCGGTCAGCACGGTCGAGGACGCCGTCCAACAGGTCGATGCCCTCGGCGATCTCGGCCTCGGTGCAGGTCAGCGGCGGGGCGAGGTGGACCCGGTGCATGCTGGTGAAGATCAGCAGCCCCGCGTCGCGGGCGGCGGCGCCGATCTCGGCCATCGCCGGGTTGACCGTGCCGTAGGGGGTCAGCGGCTCCCGGGTCTCGCGGTCGACGACGAGCTCCAGCGCCCAGAAGCAGCCCAGGCCGCGGACGTCGCCGACGCTGGGATGCTTCGCCTGCAGCCGGCGCAGCGCCGGGCCCAGCACGTCCCGGCCCAGCTGGGCGGCCCGTTCGACGATGCCCTCCTCGGCCATGGTGGTAATGGCGGCCACCGCGGCGGCACAGGCCAGCGGGTGGCCCGAGTAAGTCAGGCCGCCCGGGTAGGGACGGTGCGCGAAGGTGGCGGCGATCTCGTCGCTGATCGCCACCCCGCCGAGCGGCACATAGCCGGAGTTCACGCCCTTGGCGAAGGTCAGCAGGTCAGGCACCACCCCGTAGTGGTCGGCGGCGAACCAGGCGCCGGTGCGGCCGAAGCCGACCATCACCTCGTCCAGGATCAGCACGATGCCGTACCTGTCGCACAGTTCGCGGACGCCGTCGAGGTAGCCGGGCGGCGGAGGCATCACACCGGCTGTTCCCGGGATGGTCTCCAGGATCAGCGCAGCGAAAGCCTCCGGGCCTTCCATCGCGATCAGCTGTTCGAGGTGGTCGAGCGCCCGCCGGCACTCCTCCGCCTCGGTGGCTGCCCCGAACGCCGAGCGGTAGAGGAACGGCCCGAAGAAGTGCACCGCGCCGGAGTTGCCGTAGTCGGTGGCCCAGCGGCGAGGGTCGCCGGAGACGTTGAGTGAGGTCTGGGTGCCGCCGTGGTAACTGCGGAACTGGGCCAGCACCTTGTACCGGCCGGTGTGCAGCCGGGCCATCCGGATGGCGTGCTCGTTGGCGTCGGTGCCGCCGTTGGTGAAGAACACCTTGTTCAGCCCGGCAGGCGTCCGTTGCGCGATCAGCGCGGCGGCCCGCGAGCGGGCCTCCACAGCGTGCTGCGGGGCGATGGTGCCCAGCCGGCCGGCCTGCTCCTGGACGGCTGCCACGATCGCCGGGTGCTGGTGCCCGAGGTTGGTGTAGATCAGCTGCCCGGAGAAGTCGAGGTAGGTTTTGCCGTCGGCGTCGGTGACGCGACTGCCGGACGCACCGCTGATCACCATGGGGTCAAGGGCGGCCTGGGCGCTCCACGAGTGGAACACGTGCGCCCGGTCCAGGAGATAGGTCTCCCGTCCTGCGGGATCGGCCGGAATCGGCACCGGGGACTCCTCTCTCTCCCCGGTCGACGATGTCGTCCGAGGACGACATTGGCTCGGCTGCCGGACGCCCCTGGCGTCCGCGGCTCACCCCCGAGACGACGGTTGGTGAACTGCTCCCATTCGACCAGCGATACCCCGGGGCGGCCAGCACCACAGCGGGCGGCGTTCACCGGGCCACGCGTTACCTGCGCGCAACATCGTGTTCACGGCGCGCCCGCCGGGACGACGAAGCGACCCGCGGGGCGACGGAGAATTCCGCCGGACGACGGCGGAGTCGGTGCCCTTAGCCGATCACCACGAGGAGATCCCCGCCTTCGACGGCCTGGGCCGGACCGATGGCGAGCCGCTGGACGGTGCCGCCGAGCGGCGCGGTGATCGCGGCCTCCATCTTCATCGCCTCAATGGTGGCCACGCTCTGGCCCGCTGCGACGGTGTCGCCGACTGCGACGGTCAGCGTCACCACGCCTGAGAACGGGGCCGCCACGTGGCCCGGGTTGCCGGCGTCGGCCTTCTCGGCGACGGCGACCTCGGACTTCACCGACTGGTCGCGCACCGACACCACCCGGATCTGGCCGTTGATGGTGCAGACCACCTGGCGGAAGCCGCGGGCGTCCGGTTCACCGATCGCCTCCAGCCCGAGCAGCAGCTTCTTGCCGCGCTCCAGCTCGACCTCGTGCTCCTGGTGCACGGCCAGGCCGTGCAGGAACTCGCGGGTGGAGAGCACCGACAGCTCGGAGAACTCGTCCACGGCGTCCTCGTAGTCGCGGGTCGGGCCCGGGAAGAGCAGCCGGTTCAGCGTCCGCCGCGGTTCGCGCTCCAACGCCTCGGCCTCGGACGCGGACAGCTCGGTCTCGACCGGCTTCGCGGTGCGTCCGGCCAGCGCCTTGCTGCGGAACGGCTCCGGCCAGCCTCCCGGCGGGTCGCCCAGGTCGCCGTTCAGGAAGCCGATCACGGAATCGGGGATGTCGTACGTGCCCGGGTTGGCCTCGAAGTCGTCCGGGTCGGCGTTGGCCCCGACCAGCGCGAGCGCCAGGTCGCCGACCACCTTGGACGACGGGGTCACCTTCACCAGGTTGCCCAGGATCCGGTTGGCCGCGGCATACATGTTCTCGATGTCCTCGAACCGGTGCCCCAGCCCGAGCGCGATCGCCTGCTGGCGCAGGTTCGACAACTGCCCGCCGGGGATCTCGTGGGTGTAGACGCGGCCGGTCGGGCCGGGCAGCCCCGACTCGAACGGCGTGTAGAGCAGCCGGACGGCCTCGAAGTACGGCTCCAGGTCGGTGACCGCCGCCAGCGACAGCCCGGTGGCCCGTTCGGTGTCGTCGGTGGCCGCCACCAGCGCCGACATCGACACCTGCGAGGTGGTGCCAGCCCAGGCCGCGCAGGCCACGTCCACGGCGTCCACCCCGGCGTCGATCGCGGCCAGCAGGGTGGCCAGCTGGCCGCCGGCAGTGTCGTGGGTGTGCAGGTGCACCGGCAGATCGAACCGCTCCCGCAGTGCGCGCACCAGTTTGGCCGCGGCGGGCGCCCGGAGCAGACCGGCCATGTCCTTGACCGCCAGAATGTGCGCCCCGGCCTCGACCAGCTGTTCGGCGAACCGCAGGTAGTAGTCGAGGGTGTAGAGGGTCTCGCCGGGCGAGGTCATATTGCCCGTGTAGCACAGCGCCGCCTCGGCGACGCCGTGGTCGGTCTCCCGCACCGCCTCGATCGCCGGCCGGATCTGGTCGATGTTGTTCAGCGCGTCGAAGATCCGGAAGATGTCGCACCCCGTCCGGGCCGCCTCGGCGACGAAGGCGCTGGTCACCTTCAGCGGGTACGGGGTGTAGCCGACGGTGTTCTTTCCGCGCAGCAGCATCTGCTGCGGGATGTTCGGCATCGCCTCGGCGAACTTCGCCAGCCGCTGCCACGGATCCTCCTTGAGGAAGCGCAGCGTGACGTCGTAGGTGGCGCCGCCCCAGGACTCCATCGAGAACAGCTGCGGCAGCATCCGGGCGATGTGCGGCGCGACGTGCAGCAAGTCGCGGGTGCGCACCCGGGTCGCCAGCAGGCTCTGGTGGGCGTCGCGGAAGGTGGTGTCGGTGACCGCGACGGCGGTCTGGTCGCGCAACGCCTGGGCGAACCGCTCCGGTCCCTCGGCGAGCAGCAACTGCTTCGACCCGGCCGGTGGCGGCGTCTGGAGTTCCTGCTTGCTGAGCGCGGGCAGCTTGTCGCGGGCGATCAGCGTGGTGCGGCACTCGCCGTTCGGCTTGTTGACCGCGACACCGGCCAGATAGGTGAGCAGCTTGGTGCCGCGGTCGGCCGGGATCCGCTGGGTGAGCAGCTGCGGACGTTCGTCGATGAAGGACGTGGTGGCGCGTCCGGCCAGGAAATCGGGATCGGAGATCACCGCCTCGAGGAAGCCGATGTTGGTGGAGATGCCGCGGATCCGGAACTCGTTCAGCGCCCGGTTGGCCCGCCGGGCGGCGGCGACCAGGTCGCGGCCGCGGCAGGTGAGCTTGACCAGCATCGAGTCGAAGTGGGCACCGACCTCGGAGCCGCCGAACACCACCCCGCCGTCCAGCCGGACGCCGGCGCCGCCCGGGCTGCGATACACCGAGATCCGGCCGGTGTCCGGACGGAAGCCGTTGGCCGGATCCTCGGTGGTCACCCGGCACTGCAACGCCTGGCCGCGGACCTGGATGTCCTCCTGCCGCAGCCCCAGGCCGGCCAGCGATTCGCCGCCGGCGATCCGCATCTGGGACGACACCAGGTCGACGTCGGTGACCTCTTCGGTGACGGTGTGCTCGACCTGGATCCTCGGGTTCATCTCGATGAAGACGTAGCGTCCGTCGGCACCCAGCAAGAACTCGACGGTGCCGGCGTTGGTGTAGCCGATGTGCCGGCAGAACTTCACCGCGTCGGCGCACATCGCGTCACGCAGCACCGGGTCGAGGTTGGGCGCGGGCGCCAGCTCGACCACCTTCTGGTGCCGGCGCTGCACCGAGCAGTCCCGCTCGAACAGGTGGATCACGTTGCCCTGGGTGTCGGCCAGGATCTGCACCTCGATATGCCGCGGGCCGACCACCGCCTCCTCCAGGTACATCCGGGCGTCGCCGAATGCCGCCTTGGCCTCGCGCATCGCCTCGACCAGCGCCGGTTCCAGGGCGGCCCGCTCGTCGACCCGGCGCATGCCGCGTCCGCCACCGCCGGAGACCGCCTTGACGAACACCGGATAGCCGATCTCGTCGGCGGCGGCCAGCAGGGTGGGAATGTCTTCGGAGGCCTCCGCGCCGCGCAGCGTCGGCAGCCCCGCCTCGCGGGCGGCGGCGATGGCCTTGGCCTTGTCACCGGTGAGCTCGAGAATCTGTCGGCCCGGGCCGATGAAGGTGATGCCGTTGTCGGCGCAGTTCTGGGCGAAGCCGGCGTTCTCGCTGAGGAAGCCGTAGCCGGGGTAGATGGCGTCGGCGCCCGCGTCGAGGGCCGCGGCGATGATGCCGTCGGCGTCCAGGTAGGCCCGGACCGGGTGTCCCACCTCGCCGATCTGGTAGCTCTCGTCGGCCTTCAGCCGGTACTCGGCGAACCGGTCCTCGTAGGGGAACACGGCCACCGTGCCGATACCCAGTTCGGTCGCGGCCCGGAACGCCCGGACGGCGATCTCGCCCCGGTTGGCCACCAGGATCTTGCGAAACATGTCGTCTCCTCACAGGTTGCGGAGGTCGGCGACCGCGTTCCGGCGACCCTGCCGACCGCGACACCCACTGCCGCACAGCCTGACACAATCCCTCGCCAGGCGGGAGTTCCCCGAGCACCACTGACCGGTTGGGCATTGTGGTCAGGGGCCCGACCTCCGACCGCCGAGGAAGCTCTGGCCTGCATGGTCGAGGCCGCTGTCGACCTCACCTTCACGGCGCAGATCGGCACGACGGAGTTCGCGGGGGCATGGGATCGGCGACGTGGCCGAGCACGTAGAAAGCCACGAACTTCAGGCCCCCGTATGCGACCACGAGAGTGTCGCGAGCATCCGTGGAGGTGTGGCGACGGTGCGGTCGCCCTGCCAGACTTGCTCGGTGCGCCCCCCTTTCCCGTCCGAACCCGAACGCAGCATCGGGGCTCGCGACCTCACCCTCTGGCGGACGCCCGCCGGCCGCTGGCTGCAGCGAGGCTTCGACGCCCTGGCGCGGCGGCTGCGCAACGCCGAGCTGGCCGCGCTGCTGCTGATCGTCCTCGCCGGGGGGCTGGCGGTCGGGGCAACCTGGCTGGCCGGTGAGATCTATGAGGCGGTGCTGACCGACACCGGGGTGGCGCAGGTCGACCAACCGGTGCTGAATTGGATGGTCGGCGTCCGGACGCCGGAACTGACCGCGGTGACCGCCGCCTTCAGCGCCACCGGCGGGACGCCGTGGATGGTGCCGATCACGGCGGTGGTGGTCGGCGCGATGTGCCTGCACTGGCACCGCTGGACGCCGCTGGTGCTGATGGCGATCGCGGTGGCCGGATCGCTGCCGATGACCGTGGTCGGCAAGCGGCTGGTCGGCCGGACCCGCCCGCCGCTGGAGCTGTCCATCCCGCCGCCGGAGACGTCGCCGTCCTTTCCGTCCGGGCATTCGCTGAACTCGCTGGTGATCACCGGCATCGTCGTCTACCTGCTACTGGCCCACCTCGCCCGCCGCCTGGCCCGGGTGGCGACAGTGACGATCGGCGTCCTGTACGCCGGCGCGATGGGCATGTCGCGGGTCTACCTGGGCCATCACTGGCTGACCGACGTGCTCGCCGCCTGGTGCCTGGGCATCGCCTGGCTGACCGTGGTGATCACCTGTCACCGGTTGTGGCTGACCCAGCATCGTGACCACGAGCTCGGCCGGCGCTGAACTCCAGGTCACCGACGGCGGACGCCGCCGCGCGCCCCGCGAAACGCCCGCGTTCCCGGGCCCCGGCCAGACCTGCCACGGACATCGCGGCGAGGGTGGGGTGCTCGTCGGCGATCATCACCACCTCGGCGCCGTTGGCTCGCAACCGCGCCACCTGATGACCCGGACGCCGCACCCGGCGCACCGACCGTCCCTGCGGCGCAAGCACCAGCACCCGCCGGCAGCCCGCCGCCAGATCGACGTTGGCCGGGGACCGCAGGCCGCCGTCCAGATACAGCCTGCCGTCGATCGTCACCGCGGGCAGCACCCCCGGCATGGCACAACTGGCGGCGACCGCCCGCGCCAACTCGACCCCGGAGCGGGCCGTGAGGTAGGCCGGACGCCCGGCGACGGCGTCCACGGCGACCACGATCAGCGACCCGGGCCATCGATCGGTGCCGATCGCCCGCGCGACCAGGTCGACGAACTCCGCTTCGCTCAACGTGCCCGCTTCGCTCAATGTGCCCGCACGGACGGCGTGGCGGCCCAGCCAGCGCAAGGCGTGCCGGCGGCTCGGCCACAGCTGTGCCCCCACCAACCGCAGGGCGGCTGCCGGCCCGACCCGGACGTCCGCCAGTTCGGCGATGTGGCCACCCAACGCAGCGGGGTCGCCCCCGGCCAACAGCCGTGCCGCGAGCAGCGCGCCCGCGGAGGTGCCGATCACCTGATCGGCCTCGTTCACGACGTCCGGCAGCTCCTCCAGGACGCCGCGCAGCCAGGCCAACCCGGTCAATCCGCCGCCGCCCAGGACGACCGCTCGATCCAGGGCGGACGGCTCAGCTGATCCGCCGGGCTCAGCTGATCCGCTGCCAGACAACCGGCTCCTTGGCATCGACCACCGACACCAGGTAGCGCACGTCGACGGTGGGCAGCAACTGATCGACCTGGTACTTCTCGCCGTTCTGGGTGAGGGTGCAGCGGAAACGGAACCGCAACTTGGTGGCGCCGCGGGCGCTGGTGGGGTCGGCAACGTCGAGGGTGTAGGTCGCGTTCTTCCAGGGATCGCCGACCAGGCTCCACCGGATCGACTTGGTGTCGAGGGTCTGGCCCTTGGAGATGGTGACGCTGTTCGGGCAACCCTTGGGGGCCGCATCGCGTTTCGCCAGGCAGCGCTTCAGCGCGGCGGCCGCAGTCTTATTGGCCCGCTTCTCGCCCGCCTCGGTGAGCACCGGCTGCAGGCCGGCGCGGACGTCCTCACCGAGGGTGCTCACGGTCACCCGCTGATCGCCGAAAGTGACCTCGCGCAGCTTCTCGCCGAACACGTAGGTGCCTGGAAACACCTCCAGGTGGGCCGGGTCCGGCAACGGCTGCCCGTTCAGCGTCGCTCCCAGTTCGCTGGGCAGCGGACCCGGGTCGATGGTGGAGGTGACCTGCGCGATCCGCCAGCCGGCCTCGGTCCGGCTCGCCGCGACGTTGATGGTTACCGCCTTGTCGCCGAACTTCACTTCGGCCGGCACCGACACCGCATCGCCGCCCTGCACCTCGGGCACGGTCACCACCGAGAGCGGCGCGGCCCGCTGGGACGCGGCGAGCATCTCCGTGGTGAGCAGCCGGGTGTCGGCGGGTCGGTTCAGCGCGTACTCCAGGGCCCGGTCGGCATCGGCGGCGACCAGGGCGTCGAGAAACCCGGTGACGGCCTGCTGCGGGGTCGCGGACGGCACACCGGACGCCGCCGGCTGCGGCCGGAGCAGCCAGGCGATCCCCGCGATCAAGCCCGCCACCACGAGGAAGGCCACGGCGGCGATCCAGCGAGTGCGCGGCCGGCGGGCCGGCGGCACGGACGGCTGGGTCGAGCCGGCGTCCGGGCTTTCACTCTCCGGAGTCGGGTCGGTTTCCGGCGTCTCGTCCGAGCCGGTGTCGTTCGGGGTGTCTTCGGGAACCTGGGAAGTCACCGGCCCAGGCTACCGGCCGGAGCCCGTACCACGCTGAGCAAGGCGTCGGCCATACGCTCATGCGCCCATTGGGCCGACTCCGTTCCGAGAGAAGACTCGACACGCATCGGTCGCAGGACCACCCGGCCGGGACCTCGAACGAACCACCCCAGCAAACCCATTGCACACAGCGAGGAAACGACATGAAATTCACGTCGGAATGGACCAAGGGAGCGGTCTTTTGGCGGACCTTCGCCAGGGGCGACAGCGTGTACATCATCGGCCTGCGGGAAGGGAAGGTCAGTACCGGCGGGAGCGTCGTGTACAACAACCACGAGGGCTTCTTCCAGATGGAACTCAAGCGGGGCGACCTGTTCGGGTCGACCATCATGGCGGCCGGCCAGGTCTTCGCCAACACCGACGAATACGTTCTGCTCGACAGCGGCGATTTCACTTCCGTCTACGACGCCACCGCGGTGTCCGTGGACCCCGTATTCAAGTTCCAGCCCTGCGGCGGGCAGACACAGTTCTTCACGGCCGGATCGGCCGACACCACGGTGAAAATCACCTCGACGGTGGCTCAGACCACCACTCAGTCCGGACAGAGCCAGACCACGTTCACCACGGACGCGACCGATGAGACCGGCGTCCAGGTCGGAGCCCAGGAGTCGGCCAGCACCGGCACGGATTTCAAAGTGGGCGTGAACCTCAACGAAGCCTTCTCCTCCAAAGTGACCGACAAGATCAGTCAGGTCGTGTCCACCGTGTTGAACGTCTCCGTCTCGACACAGACCACCTATTCCGAGGATCAGACGGTCGTCTGCAAGGCCAACAAGCTGACCGCGTGCCAGGTCTCGTGGCAGCGCCGCTACGTCACCGGTACCGCCGATCTGGGCACCCGTCACATGACCTTCGACGCCACCATCGGCTATCTGACCTCGCGCAACATCACCGAGTACGACTCGCCGGATCAACTTCCACCGGATTTGATGGCAGCCTATGTCGCGGCCTTCCCCGGCTACCATCCGCCGGTGAATCTCGCCGACGGGTCGGTGCTGCGCGAAAAGGACAATGCACCGGTGTACGTGATCTTCGGCGGCGCCAAATTCTGGATTCCCGACGCCGGTGCCCTCAGCCGCCTCTATGGCGGGTGGGGAGCCGTCCAGATCGTGCCGGACGGCGCCCTGGCGAACGTGCCGACCACGCCTCGCGACCAGACCCTGCTGCGCGAGGAGGACCACCCCGAGGTGTGGCTGATGCAGGACGGCGCGAAGCGCCATGTGGTCAGCCCGGACGTCCTCAACAAGCACGGCGGCTGGGGGCAGGTGCACGTGGTGCCCGACAACTCCACCGCAACGTTCCCGACCGGGGATCCGGTCACCTCCTGAGCCTGGCGAGCGGCACGGCCGACACCAGGACCCCACCCAGAAACGTTTCAGTGGAGTTTCGGTCCGCCCGCGACCGGTGACCCCGGGCCGGGCGGACCAGTACATTCACCGAGTGACCATCCGGGTAGCTCTCGAACACCGCACCACCTACACCTTCGCCGAACCGGTGAAGATGTTCCCGCACACCGTCCGGCTGCGCCCGGCGCCGCACTCCCGGACGCCGATCACGGCGTATTCGCTGACCGTGACGCCCCGCGACCACTTCATCAACTGGCAGCAGGACCCGTTCGGCAACTACCTGGCCCGGCTGGTCTTTCCCGAACCGGTGCAGGAACTCGACATCTGTGTCGACCTGGTCGCCGAGATGACGGTGATCAACCCGTTCGACTTCTTCCTCGAGGAGTACGCCGAGCATTACCCGTTCGCCTATCCGGACGACCTGCGCGCCGACCTGGAGCCCTATCTGCGCCGCGTCGACGAGTCCGCGGACGGCGGCCCCGGGCCGCTGGTGCGGCAGTGGGTGCAGCAGCACATCACCGAGCCCTACGCCGCGCTCACCGGCGACGATCGGCCGCGGATGGTGGACTTCCTGGTCGCGGTGAACACCGCGCTGCAGAACGACATCGCCTACACCGTCCGGATGGAACCCGGCGTGCAGACCCCGGACACCACCCTGGCCAAGGCACTCGGCTCATGCCGGGACTCGGCCTGGCTGCTGGTCTCGGCGCTGCGCGAGGCCGGCCTGGCCGCCCGCTTCGTCTCCGGCTACCTGGTGCAGCTGACCTCCGACGTCGAGGCGCTGGACGGCCCGTCCGGGCCGAGTGAGGACTTCACCGACCTGCACGCGTGGGCCGAGGTTTTCGTTCCCGGCGCCGGCTGGATCGGGCTCGACCCGACCTCCGGGCTGTTCGCAGGTGAGGGCCATATCCCCTTGTCGGCAACGCCGCACCCGTCGTCCGCGGCGCCGATCACCGGGGCCACCGCGCCGGTCGCGGTGACCATGGCGTTCTCCAACTCGGTACGCCGGGTGCATGAGGATCCACGGGTCACCAAACCGTACACCGACGCCCAATGGGCGGCCGCCGACGCGCTCGGCGAGCGGGTCGACGAGCTGCTGGCCGGCGGCGACGTCCGGCTCACCATGGGCGGTGAGCCCACCTTCGTCTCGGCCGACGACACCGCCACCCCGCAGTGGGAGGGTGCCGCGGACGGGCCGGAGAAGCGGAAGCTGGCCCGGCAGCTGGCCGCCCGGCTGGAGCGGCGCTGGGCGGACGGCGGCGTCGTCCACCACGGTCAGGGCAAGTGGTACCCGGGCGAAGACCTGCCGCGCTGGAACATCGCGATCACCTGGCGCACCGACGGCATCCCGATCTGGGAAGACCGTTCGCTGCTTGCCAACCCGTGGGACGAGCCCTGCGTCGAGCCGGGCTCGATGACGGCCCAGACGGCCGTCCGTGACCTGGCCGCCTACATCGCCGGCGGGCTGGGGATTCCCTCCGCGCACGTGGTGCCGGCCTACGACGACGCGCTGAACGACCTGCTCGTCGAGGCGCAGCAGCCCACCGGAGACGAGCGCCCCGACACCGATCTGGATCCCGACGATCCGGCACTGTCCGATGCCGACTCCCGGGCCGCGAAGGTCGCCGAGTTCGACCGCGCGCCGGGACGTCCGCGTGGCTGGGTGGTGCCGGTGTTCCGGCTCACCGACGAGGGCCAGTGGGGCACCGCACAGTGGCGGCCCCGGCGGCGGCACCTGTTCCTCACCCCGGGTACCTCCCCGCTGGGCCTGCGGCTGCCGCTGTCGTCGTTGAGCTGGCACGAACCGCCGGACGAGCCCGAGCGGTCCGCGCTGGAGATGACCGGACTGTTGCCGCTGATCGTAGAGGGCGATCCGCCGGAAGCCGTCGTCCAGGACATCGCCGACTCGCCGCGGACCGCCCTGTGCGTCGAAGAACGGGAGGGCCGGCTGTACGTCTTCCTGCCCCCGCTGACCAAGCTCGAGGACGCCCTCGAGCTGCTCAGCGTGGTCGAGGGCGCGGCGTCCGCGGTCGAACTACCGGTGGTGCTGGAGGGCTACCCGCTGCCGTTCGACCTGCGTACCAAGACCCTCTCGGTCACCCCCGACCCGGGCGTGATCGAGGTGAACACCCAGCCGACGAGCAGCTGGGCCGAACAACGCGACCTCACCGTGAGCCTGTACGAAGACGCCCGGCAGACCCGGCTGGCGACCGAGAAGTTCGACCTGGACGGCACCCACACCGGCACCGGCGGCGGCAACCACTTCACCCTCGGCGGGGCCACCCCGGCGGATTCGCCGCTGCTCCGGCGGCCCGACCTGCTGCGCTCGCTGATCACCTACTGGCAGCATCATCCGGCCTTGTCGTACGTCTTTTCCGGCCGGTTCATCGGCCCCACCTCGCAGGCCCCGCGGTTCGACGAGGGCCGGTTCGAGACGCTGTACGAGATGGAAATCGCCTTCGCCGAACTCGACCGGGTGACCGCGGACGCGGAGAAGTTCGCGCCGCCGTGGGACGTCCCGGCGCTGCCCTGGAACACCGACCGGCTGTTGCGGCACCTGCTCACCGACCTGACCGGCAACACCCACCGCTCCGAGTTCTGCATCGACAAGCTGTACTCACCGGATTCGCAGCGCGGACGTCTCGGGCTGCTGGAACTGCGCGGTTTCGAGATGCCGCCGCACGCCCGGATGGCGCTGGTCCAGGCGCTGCTGGTGCGCTGCCTGGTGGCGATGTTCTGGGCCCGGCCCTACCGGGGCCGGCTGATCCGCTGGGGCACCCGGCTGCACGACCGGTTCCTGCTGCCGGCGTTCGCGGCGTCGGACCTGCGCGAGGTGGTGGCCGACGTCAACGAGTGGCTGGGCGAGGTCGCGCCCGGCGTCCGGTTCGACCCGGCCTGGCTGGATCCGTTCCAGGAGTTCCGCTTCCCGCGGCTCGGCGAGACCCGGATCGCCGGCGTCCATCTGGAGCTGCGGCAGGCGATCGAGCCCTGGCACGTGCTCGGCGAGGAGGCCACCGGCACCGGCACGGCCCGCTACGTCGACTCCTCGGTGGAGCGGGTCCAGCTGGCAGCGTCCGGGTTCGTCGAGGGACGCCACGTGGTGACCTGCAACGGCGTCCCGGTGCCGCTCACCGCGATCGCCAACGGCGGCTGGGGCACGGCGCTGGGCGGCGACGACCAGCCGTTGACCGTCGGCATGTTCGCCGGCGGCGTCCGGTACCGGGCGTGGGCGCCGTGGTCGGCGCTGCATCCCACCATGGGCGTGCATTCCCCCCTGGTCTTCGACCTGGTCGACACCTGGAACGACCGCTCCCTGGGCGGTTTCACCTACCACGTCGTGCATCCGGGCGGACGCAACTACGACACCTACCCGGTGAACGCGGTCGAGGCCGAATCCCGCCGGGCGGCCCGGTTCCAGCCGCACGGCCACACCGCCGGGTCGGTCGACACGTCCGCCTGGCCGGCGGCCGAGGCCCTCTCCGGACCGATGGGCACCGAGTACCCCTGCACCCTGGATCTGCGCCGCTACTCCCCCGGCAGCCGGAGCTAACGCCAGTAGTAGCCACGGACTGGCTCGACGGCAGCACGTCCGGGACCTCCCCTAAGGTGAGGCCCATGTCCGCAGCCGTTTCGGTCGAATCGGGCGTTCTCGACGACTATCGAGCGCGCCTGGGTTCCGGCGTGGTCGACGAGTTGGTCACCCCGACCGGCCTGCGCGCCGACCAGGCCGCGCTCGGCGCCGCCGTGGACGCGATGGGCATGGCCGGGTTGCAGGCGGCCCGCGCCGAGGCGCGCGGCTTCGCCGCCGACGAGGGCGTCACCTACGGCACCGGACTCACCGGCAGCAGGAACTGGGCGATCGACCCGATCCCGGTGCTGCTCGGCGCCGCCGAGTGGGCTGAGCTCGAGATCGGTCTGCGGCAACGGGCGCGGCTGCTCGACCTGATCCTGTCCGACGTCTACGGCGAGCGGAAGCTGCTGCGGCGCCGGGTACTGCCCCCCGAGGTGATCCTCGCCCACGACGGCTACGTCCGGCAGACCGACGGCATCAGCGCACCGGGACACCGCCAGCTGGTGGTCGCCGCCACCGATCTGGGCCGCGACCGGGAGGGCCGCTGGACGGTCATCTCGAACCGCACCCAGGCGCCGTCCGGCCCGGGGTATGCGATGGCGACCCGGCGCATCATCTCCCGGGTGATGGCCGGCGTGCACCGGTCGATGCCGCTGGCCCGGCTGCGCGGCTTCTTCCAGACCTTCACCGCCGCCTTGCAGGACGCCTCGCCGTCGGCCACCGAACCGCCGCGGGTGGTGCTGCTCACCCCCGGCGCCGACAGCGAAACCGCGTTCGAGCAGGCCTACCTGGCCACCCTGCTCGGCTTTCCCCTGGTGGAGGCCGACGATCTGGTGATGCACCAGGGCAAGGTGTGGCTGCGGGCCGGCGACCGGCTGGAGCAGGTGGACGTCGTCCTGCGCCGGGTGGACGCCGCCTTCGTCGACCCGCTGGAGTTGCGCGGCGATTCCCAGCTCGGCGTGCCCGGGCTGGTCGAGGCGGCCCGCAACCGGACGGTCGCGGTGGTCAATCCGATCGGCGCCGGCGTCCTGGAGAATCCCGGGCTGGCGGCCCATCTGGACGCCGCCGCGCAGGCCCTGCTCGGCGAGGACCTGCAGCTCCCGATGCCGGCCACCTGGTGGTGCGGACGAGACGCCGACCGGTCGCACGTGCTGGCCAATCTCGACCAACTGGTGATCAAGCCGATCTCGCGCACGACGGGTCCGCTGCGCTACGGCTGGCAACTGACCGCGCAGGAGCGCGACGAACTGACGTCCCGGATCACTGCTGAACCCTGGGCCTGGTGCGGCCAGGAGCGGATGCACCTCTCCACGGCGCCGGTGGTGACCCGCGCCGGTCTCGAGCCGCGCCGCTTCGTGCTGCGCGCCTTCGGGGTCGCGCACGACGACGACTACCGCTTCCTGCCCGGCGGCCTGGGCCGGGTGGCCGCCCGGGTCGGCGAGCACACGGTGTCGAACTATCAGGGTGCGTTGGCCAAGGACGTCTGGGTGATCTCCACCGAGTCCGACCAGCTGACCCCGACCTCCCGCGACCGCGGTGTCGCACCGATGCCGATCGCCCGGTCGGCAGGCCTGTCCCCGCGCGTGGCGGACAACCTGTACTGGCTGGGCCGCTACGCCGAACGCGCCGAGGGAACGGCACGGCTGCTGACCGTGGTGGACGACTTCGCCGAAGACAACTCCAGCCGCACCTGGACGCCGGGCGACCAGGCCACCGAAGCGCTGCTCGGCACGCTCGCCCGGGTGAGCGGCACCGCCACGATGCACCGGGACGGCTCGTCGCTGGGCTACCTGCGCCGGGTCGTGCTGGACGGCTCCCACACCGGCACCGTCCGGCATTGCGCCGACCAGGTGATCGACGCCGCCCAACACGTGCGCGACCTGCTCAGCGTCGACACCTGGTCGGTGCTCGGACGGCTGCAGCGCACGCTCGACAACACTCCCGACGACGACGACCAGTTGCAACCTCTGTTGGCCGACGTACTGGAATCGCTGCTGGCGTTCGCCGGCATCGTCGCCCAGAGCATGGTCCGCGACGAGTCCTGGGCGTTCCTCGACGCCGGGTGCCGGATGGAGCGCGCCCAGCTCACGCTGTCGATGCTGTCCAGCGCGTTCGCCGCACCCCACGAGCGGCAGGTCGAGGATCTGGTGGTCGAGGGCGTGCTGCGGGCGGGCGAGTCGATCATCACCCACCGTCGGCGCGCGGCCGCCGGCACCGGACCGACCCTGGCCCTGGAGTCGGCGATCGAGCTGCTGCTGCTCGACCGGGCGAACCCGCGATCGGTGCTCTACCAGGCCGAATCGCTGGCCGCCGATCTGACGGTGCTCGGCGACGAAGCCTCCGCGGCCAAGGCGCTCGGCCTGGTCAAGGCGATCAGTGGCCTGCAACCCGAAGCGCTGCTGGACCCAGCCACCCTGACCGGACGGCTGCGCGACCTCGAGCGAGATTTCCGCCGGCTTCTCCGACGAGCTCACCGCGCCGCACTTCTCCCGGCAGGCGCCGCGACGGCCGCAGACCGCCGGTTGGGCCAGCCCCTGGCAGGTGGCCGATGACTGAGCGGACCGCGGCCGAGCAGGCCGCGCCGGCCGCTGCGCACGACCATTACGCGCCGCGCCGCTACCGCGTCCGGCATTCGACGATCTACCGCTACGACGACGACGTCCAGGCCTGCTATGAGCGCGGCTTCCTGCGCCCGCTGCAGACCTGGTCACAGCAGGTGCTTTCCAACGACGTGGCCGTCTCGCCCGAGCCGGACGTGCTCACCGAACACGTCGACCACTTCGGCAATCACAGCTTCTACGTGGAGATCCGGACGCCGCACCGCGAACTGGTGGTGGCCAAGACCGCGTTCGTCGACGTGGCCTGGCCGCGGCCCAGCATGGAGTCGCTGAACGCGTTCACCGTCGCCGACGCCGCCGCGCGAGTTGCCGAGGAGGCGGACCCGTTGGAGCGGGCGGAGTACCTGTTGCCGTCCGATCTGGTCGAGCTGGGACCCGAGGTGCGCGCCTACGCCGACAGCATTCTGTGGGCCGATCGGCCACTCGGCGACGCGCTACAGGCGCTGTACGCAACCATCTACCGCGACTTCGAGTACGAGCTGGGCGCCACCTCGGTACGCACGACGCTGCCCGAGCTGCTCAAGCTGCGCAAGGGCGTCTGCCAGGACTTCGCCCACCTCGCCGCAGGCTGCCTGCGCAGCATCGGGCTGCCCGCCCGGTACGTCTCCGGCTATGTCGAAACCTCGCCGCCACCCGGGCAGCCGAAGCTGGAAGGCTCGGACGCCTCGCACGCCTGGACCTCGGTGCTGGTGCCGGGCGGGGAATGGATCGACCTCGACCCGACCAACGACCATTTCGCCGATTCCCGCTACATCGTGACGGCGTGGGGCCGCGACTTCCGCGACGTCTCCCCACTCAAGGGTGTGGTGTTCACCGAGGCGAAGAAGTCGAAGCTCGAGGTGAAGGTCGACGTCTTCCGGGTGAACCCGGACGGCTCGCTGAGCTGAGGATCACAACTCCCGGGTGAGCGGCGGGTGCAGCGTGCCGACCTGACCCGCGCGATACAGCGTCGCCGGCCGTCCCGGCCCCTCCCGACGGACCTGGCCGCATTCGACCAGCAGGCCGGGGGTCCCGGTCACCTTGCGGTGGAAATTGCGCGGATCGAGCGGACGACCCCAGACCGCCTCGTACACGCCGCGCAGTTCCGCGACGGTGAACTCGGCAGGGCAGAACGCGGTGGCCAGCGAGGTGTACTCCAACTTGGCGCGGGCCCGTTCCAGCCCGTCGGCGAGGATCCGGCCATGATCGAACGCCAGCCGCAGCCTCAGCGCCTCCTCGATCGGCGTCCAGCGCGCATCGGCAGCGTCGCTGCCGGGGGCCGGGTCGGGTAGTCCCGGCGCGAGCACCAGGTAGGCCACCGAGAACACCCGAGTGCGCGGGTCGCGCCGCACCTCGCCATAGCTGCGCAGCTGCTCCAGGTGCGTGCGCAGCCGGACCAGGCCGGTCTCCTCGGCCAGCTCGCGCGCAGCAGCGTCGTCCAGGTTCTCGTCAGGACCGACAAAACCTCCGGGAAGCGCCGGACGCCCGGCGAACGGCTCCACTCCACGCGTCACCAGCAACACGTGCAGGCCGTTCTCGATCAGGGTAAACACCACCAGGTCGACCGCGACCGCCTGGGGAAAGCCGGCCGGATCGGCCTGCCACTGGGGTGTTCGCACGCCCCGAACTCTATCGCTTCATATTGACGATTAACACCCGGTGTTGTTATCGTCATAGTGACCTTAATACAGGAGGACACCATGGCTACCATCACTCGCTACCCGTTCGTCCGGCATCTGCGGGCCACCCCGACCGGACATGTCGTCCAGCTGCGCGACGGCCGGGTGGTGCGCTCCGGCACCGGACTGGCGTTCTGGTTCCGTCCGCTCACCGCAGTGTTGTCGGAGGTTCCGGTCGACGACCGGGAACTGCCGTTGGTGGCGCATGCCCGCACCGCCGACCTGCAGGAGGTGGCCGTCCAGGTCACCATCAGCTATCGCTTCGTCGAGCCCGAACAGGCCGCCGGACGCCTCGACTTCGGCATCGACCCGCGCACCGGGGAATGGACGGCGGCACCACTGGACCAGGTCGGCCAGCAGCTCGGCGAACTGGCCACCGGCCACGTGATGGACGCCGTCGCGGGCTTGCGGCTGCAGGAGGCGGTCGCGGTGCCGACCGGTCCGCTGGGCGAACGGATCGGCCTCGCCCTGCAAGCCGACGACCGGGTGACGGCCGGCCTGCGGGTGCTCGGCGTCCGGATCCGCTCGGTGCGCGCCGACGCCGATCTGGAGCGCGCGCTGCAGACCCCGGCCCGGGAGGCCGCCCAGGCCGAAGCCGACGCCTCGACCTACCAGCGGCGCGCCCAGGCCGTCGAACGCGAGCGCGCCATCGCCGAGAACGAGCTGGCCAACCGGATCGAGCTGGCCACCCGCGAGAAGCAGTTGGTCGCCCAGGAGGGCGCCAACGCCCGCGCCCGGGCCGAAGAGTCGGCCGCCGCTGCGTTGATCGAGGAGCGGGCCAAGGCCGAGCGTCGCGACGTGTTCACCCGCGCCGACGCCGAGGCGACCCGGGCCATGGGCGAGGCCGAAGGCGCCGCGGAGCGGGCCCGGCTGGCGGCGTTCGCCGAACTGCCCCCGGAGGTGCTGCGTGCACTGGCCCTGCGCGAACTGGCCGGCCACCTGCCCGAGGTGGGACAGCTGACCATCACCCCCGACCTGCTGACCGGCGCACTGGCCGGGCTGACCGCACCGAAGGGGGCCTGACATGGGGCTACCCCCGCGGACGATCGTCGTCCACCGGGCCAGTGAGCTCAGCGAACTGGTGGACCGGCACGGCACCCGGGGGCAGGTGGAGTTCTTCCTGCGCACCCGGGGCCGGACGCTGGCCGACCTGCAGCACCGTCACGACGCCCTGCACGATGCACTGCGGACGGCGTCCGCGGCGATCCCGGCGCACTGGCGGCGGGGCGGGGTGGAGCGTGGCGACCTGCACCGCTTCGACTTCGAGCCGGGCGACATCGTCGTCGTGGTCGGGCCGGACGGACTGGTCGCCAACACCGCGAAGTACCTGGCCGGGCAGCCGGTGCTGGGCGTTGACCCCGAGCCGGGCCGCAATCCCGGGGTGCTGGTCCGGCACCGGCCCGGCGACGTCGCCGGCCTGCTCGCCGCGCTGGAGCAGGGCCGGGCACAGGTACAGCCCCGGGCCATGGTGCGGGCCAGCCTCGACGACGGCAGCCTGCTGGACGCGCTCAACGACATCTATCTCGGCGACGCCGGACACCAGTCGGCCCGCTACCGGCTGCGCCTGCCGGACGGCCGCGAAGAGACCCAGTCGTCCTCGGGGGTGATCACCAGCACCGGCACCGGGGCGACCGGTTGGGCAGCCTCGCTGGCCCACGACCGGGGCGGACGGGCGCTGCCCACCGCGAACGCCGGCGAACTGGCCTGGTTCGTCCGGGAGGCGTGGCCGTCGCGGTTCACCGGCACGACCCTGACCGACGGGCTGCTGGCGTGCGGCGCCGAGATCGAGGTGCTGGTCCAATCGGACAGCCTGGTCGCGTTCGGCGACGGGCTGGAAGCCGACCGGCTCCGGCCCACCTGGGGCCAGACCGTCCGGCTGGGCGGTTCGCCGAAGCAGCTTCAGCTGGTCGCCTGACGCGCCGTCCACCAGGCCAGCAGCGCCTCGCGGGCGCCGTCCTCGCCGAGCGGGCCGTCGTCGATCCTCTTCTCCAGCAGGTACTTGTACGCCTCGCCCACCGCGCGGCCGGGCGGGATGCCGAGGATCGCCATGATCTGGGTGCCGTCCAGGTCAGGACGGATGGCGTCCAGTTCCTCCTGCTTGGCCAGCTCGTCGATCCGCCACTCCAGCTGCTCGTAGGCGGTGCGCAGCCGGGCCGCCTTGCGGGCGTTGCGGGTGGTGCAGTCCGAACGGGTCAGCACATGCAGTCGTTCCAGCTGGTCGCCGGCGTCCCGGACGTAGCGGCGCACCGCCGAATCGGTCCAGTCGGCGTCGGCGTAGCCGTGGAACCGCAGGTGCAGCTCGACCAGTTTGGCGACCGCCTTGGTCTGGTCGGTCGGGAACCGCAGCGCCTGCATCCGTTTGGTGGCCATCTTGGCGCCCACCACGTCGTGGTGGTGGAAGGACACCTTCCCGCCGGCCTCGAAGCGCCGGGTCCGTGGCTTGCCGATGTCGTGCAGCAACGCCGCAAGCCGGGCGATCAGGTCGGGTCCGCCGAGCCGGAACTCCTCCAGGTCGATGGTCTGGTCGAGCACGGTCAGGGTGTGCTCGTAGACGTCCTTGTGCCGGTTGTGTTCGTCGCGTTCCATACGCAGCGCCGGCAGTTCGGGCAGCACCCGGGCGGCCAGCCCGGTGACCACCAGCAGGTTCAGCCCTACCCGGGGATTGGGCGCCATGATCGTCTTGATCAGCTCGTCGCGGACCCGTTCGGCCGACACGATGTCGATCCGGTCGGCCATCGTGGTCATCGCCGCCACCACCTCGGGCGCCGGGCGGAATCCCAGCTGGGCCGCGAACCGGGCCGCCCGCATCATTCGCAGCGGATCGTCGCTGAACGACAGCTCCGGGGTGGACGGCGTGCTCAGCACGCCGTGCTCCAGATCGGCCAGGCCGCCGAACGGATCCAGCAGTTCGCCGGTGCCGACGTCCAGCGCCATCGCGTTGACGGTGAAGTCGCGGCGCACCAGGTCGCCGCCGAGATGGTCGCCGAACACCACCGACGGCTTGCGCGAGTCGGCGTGGTAGGCGTCCGAACGGAAGGTGGTGACCTCGATCACCAGCCGGGGCGCGCCATCCGCCGACACCACGTTCCCCCGGTCGTCGGGCACGGCGCAGCCGATGGTGCCGAAATCGCGGCCCATGTCCCAGACCGCAGTCGTCAACCGCCGCAGCAGCCGCTCGATCTCATCGGGCCGGGCCGAGGTGGTGAAGTCCAGATCGTTGCCGGTGCGGCCGAGCAGCGCATCGCGCACCGGCCCGCCGACCAGGTACAGCTCATGCCCGGCCTCGGCGAACAGTGCCGACAGCCGCAGCACCGCGGCCGACGAGGTACGCAACTGGTCCAGGGCGTCACGCTGGGCGAAGGTCGGCTCGGGCACGTCGCGACACTCTACTCCGACGGGCCCGGACGGCTCCTGCCGGACCGCACTCTACGATGGACCGGTGACCCGCACCCTCCCGGCCAAGCTTGCGCTCGTGCTGGCCTGGATGATCACCGTGGCGGGCGTACTGATCGGCCCGGCTGTTCCGGCCCGGGCGGCGAATCCCGAACTGAAGGTCGAGTTCACCCGGCTGCGCACCACCGGGTCGGGCAAGAAGGCGACCGCGGTGCTGCGCGGCACGGTGACCAACGTCGGTGCCCAGCCTGCGTTCGGCGTCCGGGTGGTGCTGTGGCGCTCGCGCGACCCGATCACCGAACCGGCGGCGTTCGCGTCGGTGCTCAGCGGCCAGAACCAACCGTGGGGCACGGCGCTCTATCCGACCGCCGATCACCGCTTCACGATCACGGCGTCCGACCAGGCGTTCGACCCGGGTGCGCGGGCCGAGTTCACGGTGCGCGGCACCCTGGCCGACCTGGGTTTCACCCGCGCGGGCAGCGTCTACCTGTTCGGCGTCCAGGTGGTCGGCACCGCCGACGCCTCCAGCAACTATCAGGTGCTCGCCCGGGCCCGCACCTTCTACGTCACCACACCCGAGGACCGGCTGCCGCTGGCCTCCGTGGTGCTGCTCACGGCCACACCCAGCATGGTTCGTCCCGGCGTTTTCGCCGACGAGCGGCTGCTCGGCGAGCTGAACGGCCGGCTGAACACCCTGCTGACCACCGCAGGCCGCTCGGGCATGTCGTGGCTGATCGATCCTGCGCTGATCGATGAGGTCAGCGACATGGCCGATGGCTACAGCGTGATCGACGGTGACGAACTCCGTCCCGGCACCGGGCAGGCGACGGCCCAGGCTTGGCTGCAGCGGTTCCGTGGGCTGCCCCGGGACCGCGGCTCCCGCACGCTGTTCGCCAACCCGGACGTGCTGGGAGCCGAACGGAACCAGGCCCATGACGTGCTGCAACGCTCGCTGACCGCGTCCGCGTCCGTCCCCGAGCTGAACGGGCTGCCGCTGATCGTGCTGCCCCACGAGGGCGTCGCGGATGCCGCCACGCCCGCCTGGCTACGCAGTGCGGACGCGGACGCGATCGCGGTCACCACAGCGGGACGGGGGCCGGTGGTGGCGCCCGGCCCGTCCGGCTCCACGCTGGTACGGCTCGCACCCCCGGCGTCCGCGGCCGGTCCCGGCGCCGAGGACGGCCCGGTCCAACGAGCGCAGCGGCAGTACGCCGAAGCCATCTTCGGCGGCGGTTTGGTCCGGCTGATCCGCACCGCCGACGACGCCACCGCGGACGCAGCCACCAGCCCGCGGTGGCTGGCCCGCAGCAGCCTGCGCAGCCTGCTCGCCGATCCGGCCGAGGGGCCGGCAGCGACGCTCGTCGCGTCCGCGAAGGCGGCCACGCTACCTCCCTCCAAGTTCCGCCAGCTCGCCCGGCTGGCCGCTGACTTCGAGGACTACCGCGACCTGGTGCCGAACTCGGAGCTCGCCGGCGATGAGCCGGCCACCCTGAGCCGCTTGGTGTCGTCAAACTGGATCGGCGCCGCCGGCGCCCCGGCCTGGACGGCGGCCGTCACCGGCATGGTCGGATCGGACGCGGTGAGCAGCAAGGTGGTGCTGTCGGCCAGCCCGCGCGTGCTGATGTCGTCGCGCACGAACGAATTCCCGGTCACCGTGATCAACGGCCTCACCGAGCCGATCGCCGTCCGGGTCGTCTTCGCCTCGGACAATCCGCAGCGGATCAACATCGCCGACACCGCACCGATCACCGTGGAACCCGGCCAGAAGCAGACCGTCAATGTGCGGCCCGAGACCAGTTCGAACGGGCTGGTCAGTGTGACCGCGAGCCTGCAGACCACGTCCGGCGAGCCCGTCGGCACGAGCACCCGCATCGCGGTCGAGGTCACCGACCTGGGCATGATCGGGTGGATCATTGTCATCGTCTCCGGCATCGTGCTGGTGGCGACGACCGCGCTGCGCATCTGGCAGGTGCGCCGCAAGCAACGCGAGGAGGAGCTTTGAGCGACGAGGGCCGGGAAGCCCCCGCGGCGACCGGACGGCGGTTGCTGACCGCCACCGCCGTGATGGCTTCGGGCACCATGGTGTCGCGCATCCTCGGCTTCGGACGCGCGATGCTGCTCGCCTTCGCCCTGGGCAACACCACCCGGCAGGTGGAGATGTTCGGGCTGGCCACGCTGATCCCGAACACGCTCTACATGCTGTTCGCCGGCGGTGCGCTGAACACGGTGCTGGTGCCGCAGATCGTCCGGGCGATCAAGAACGATGCCGACGGTGGGCAGACCTACGTCAACCGGATCATGACCGCCTTCCTGGCCGCGCTCGCCGCGATCACGGTGCTGATGATCGTGGCGGTGCCCTGGCTGCTCACGCTGTGGACCGATCCGGCCTGGCAGAGCCTGCCGCACTGGGACTCGCTGATCTTCATCACCTACCTGACCATGCCGCAGCTGTTCTTCTACGGTGCCTTCTTCCTGTTCGGCCAGGTGCTCAACGCCAAGGACTCGTTCGGGCCGATGATGTGGGCGCCGATCGCCAACAACGTCGTCCAGATCGCCGTGCTGGGGCTGTACGCGGTGCTCTGGGGTCAGGGCCTGGACACCTCGGTGCCATTCACCACCGACCAGGCGCTGCTGCTGGGCGGGGGCTCGACCCTCGGCATCCTGGCGCAGACGCTGATCCTGATCCCGTTCTACAAGCGCACCGGCTTCCACTACCGCCCCCGCTGGGATCTCAAGGGCACCGGCCTTGGCCACACGTTCCACCTGGCCAAGTGGATGATGGGCTACGTCGCGTTGACGCTGGTGGCGCAGGCGGTGGTCACCCGGCTGGCCACCTCGGCGGTGGTCGGCGGCTCCGGTGCGGGCAGCAACGTCTACAACCAGGCGTACCTGATCTGGGTGCTGCCGCATTCGCTGCTCACCGTGTCGCTGGCCACCGCTATGCTGCCGCACGCCTCCCGGTTGGCGGCGGCCAAGGACCTGGGCGGCGTCGCCGCCGAGGTACAACGGGCAACCCGGCTGGCGGTCACCTTCCTGGTGCCTGCGGCGATCGGGATGATCGTGCTGGCTGAACCGATCGCGCGACTCGCGTTCGGTCATGGCCAGGGCGCCAACAACTATCACTACGTGGCCTGGACGCTGATGGCGTTCGGTGTCGGGTTGGTGCCGTACACGATTCAGTATCTCTATCTGCGCGGCTACTACGCCCTGGAAGACACCCGGACGCCGTTCCTGCTGCAGCTGGTCATCTCGGGCGTCAACGTCGCCCTGGCGGTCGGCTTCATGCTTGCCTGGCACAACGTGAACACCGTGGCTCCGCGGCTGGCGCTGTCCTACAGCCTGTCCTACCTGCTCGGTGCCTGGCTGTCCCATCTCGCACTGCGCAAGCGCCTGGATGGCCTGGACGGCGTCGGGTTGGTGCGGCTGCTCGGCAAGCTGCTGATCGCTGCGGTGCCGGGCGGTGCGCTGGCCTGGGCGATCACCTGGTACTTCAGCCGCTTCGAGGCGGCGCTGCTGACCCTGGTCGGCCTCGGGCTGGCCGGCATCGTCGCCGTCCTGGCCTTCTTCTTCGCCGCCAAGCGGCTGCGGATCGGCGAGGCCACCCAGGTGCTCGGGGTGCTGCGTCGCCGGCGCGAGCCGCACCCGGTGGTGACCGGGCCGCCGGACGAGGTGGCTGAAGAGGTCGAGCCGCTGCGTTCCGACGACGACGACCCCGAACCGGCCCTCCAATCCCAGCCGGAACCGGAGCCGGAGCAGATCAACACCGATCCGGACGGCGCCGGCCAGTTCATCGCCATCGATCCGGACGGCAGCCTGTCGGCGTCCCGCGCGGACGACGCTGCCGAGGACGACGATCCCCCGGTCGAGGAAATGGTCGGCCAGGTGCTCGATGACCGTTACCGGCTGGACGAGTTGCTCACCCGCCGGGGCCGGGCGCTCACCTGGCGGGCGTTCGATCAGCGGCTGTCGCGGGCCGTCCTGATGCATCTGCTGCCCGCCGACGATCCGCGTGGCGACGAGCTCATCGGCGTCGCCAAGCGGGCCTCCGGGGCACCCGACTCGGCCTTCCTCCGGGTACTGGACGCCGGGGTGTTCGAGGGCGGCGAGCACTACATCGTCTTCGAGTACACCCCGGGCACCTCGCTGGAAGAGGTGCTGGCCAGCGGACCGCTGTCACCGGTCGAGGCGGCGTGGATCGTGAAGGAACTGGCGCAGGCGCTGGCGGCGCTGCACACCCGCGGTCTGCACCACGAGCGGATCAACCCCGACACGGTCGTGCTGACCGCCGCCGGCAACGTCCGGATCGTCGGCCTGCTGGTCGAGGCGGCTCTCGACCCGGACGAGCAGGCCGTCACCGGTGAGGCGGCCGACGTCCGCGCGCTCGGGTCGTTGCTGTACGCCTGCCTGGTCAACCGTTGGCCGGACGGCGACGGTTACGGCCTGCGCGGGGCGCCTCGCGAAGGCGCCCGCACGCTCACCCCCGCCCAGGTGAAGGCCGGTGTCCCGCGGATGTTGGACACCCTGTGCGACCGCATCCTGAACCCGACGCCCCGCAATCGGCAGACTCCCATCGTGACCGCCCGGGCGGTGGCCCAGCAGCTGGGTGCGGTGCTCGGCCAGGCCAGCGCAGCGCCGGATCTGGAGCGCCGGCTGCGGATGCCGGTGGCGATGATCCGGACCTCCGGGGGATCCCCGTTCACCGCCCCGGTGCCGCTCACGTCGGCGGCGGACGACCCGGCATCGCCTCCCAGCTCTCCGTCTCCCGGCTCGACGACACCGGGCTCGACGACACCGACGCCGATGTGGTCGGCCTCCGCGCCCGCGGCGTCCCCGGCCTCCGACGACCTCGATCTGGACGAGGGCGAGGCGACCGAGCCGTGGCAGTTCCCCGGCCTCAAGGCCGACGAGCCCGCCACCGAACCGTTTACCCCGATCCCGCCGCCGGCGCGAACCGCCAGCGGCCACCAGCTGATTCAGCCGTCGCCGCAGCGCGGCGGCATGGGACGTCCGCCGCGCCGGTTGTTGGCGCTCACCGTCGGGCTGTTCGGGCTGCTGCTGGCGGGGTCGCTGGTCTGGGTGGCGGTCGGCCAGCTGACGGCGGCGCAGCGACCGGCGGCGTCCGCGTCTCCGAGCACGGCGCCGGTGCTCGCAATCGTGTCGGCCACCGACTTCGATCCGGCTGCGGACGGCGGCAGCAACAGTGAGAACGCCAAGCTGGCCGAGCGCGCGATCGACACCAACCCCGACACCGCCTGGCTGACCGAGCGATACCGCGGCGACGCCCGGCTCGGCAAGCTCAAGCCCGGCGTTGGACTGGTGCTCGACCTGGGCAGCATCAAGACCGTGAGCCAGGTCAACGTCGGGGTGATCGGCAAGGGCACCGCCGTGGAGCTGCGGACCCCCGCCGACCCGAAGGCCACGTCCGCACCGATGCGTTCGCAAGCGGATTGGACGACCATCGCGACGGTGGGCAACGCCACCGGGACCGCCGTGATGAAGCCCGAGAAGCCGGTCAAGACCCGCTTCCTGCTGGTCTACCTGACGTCGCTGCCGCCGGAATCCGGCAGCTACTTCCAGGGTGGGATCACCAACATCGAGGTGCGTGGCTGAGGCCTGATCGGGTCAGCAGCAGGTCGGCGTCCGTTCCTCTTTTTCGTGGACGGGCCGGACTTCGACCTTTCCCTCGCAGGCCTTGGCCCCCTCGGCGACCAACGCGAGCGCCTCTCTAGCTAGTGCCTCGGCCACTAAGCCCCCTGGATCGCCCAGAACCCACTTGGCGTTGAAGACGTCGCCAGGCTCAACCAACGATCGGGCGGCCCCGGCGGCGACTCCCTCGCCGCTAGGCCGGAGCGCGCAGAACTGTCAGTGGCGACTGTAACCATTCAAGACTCAACGACCGAACGGCCGGCGTCGGAGAACAAAGAAGCCTCACTCGACCCTTGTAATAGGACGCATGATCGATTATACTCAGGGAATGGATCAACTCACCGGGCTCGACGCAGCCACGCTCGCCACCGTGGTGGACGAGGTCGCCGGTCTGGCCTGTGGCGATCCGGTCGAACTCATCGACCAGGTGCGGCAGTTGGAACGGCTCAAGAACGCCGCAGCGGCCGCGCAGGCACGGTTGACGGTGGAACTGCGGCAGGTGCGGGAAGCCGAAGCCCGCGCCGAGGGCCGCAACGCGAAACGGGTCCCTGCGTCGGTCGCTGGTGAGGTCGGGTTGGCCCGGCATGAATCACCCCACAAAGCCGCCACCCTGGTCGGTCTCGCCGCCGTCCTGATCTCGGAGATGCCGCACACGATGGCGGTGTTCACCGCCGGTGAAGTGTCCGAATGGCACACCACTGTGCTGGCCCGTGAAACCGCCTGTCTCTCGAAGGCGCACCGGGGCATGGTTGATGCCGAACTCGCACCGAAACTCGCTGAACTGTCGGTGCGGCAGTTGGCTGCCGAAGCCCGCAAGATCGCCTACCGGCTCGACCCACACAGCGTGATCGCCCGCATCGGACAAGCCGAAGCCGACCGGAACGTCACCATCCGGCCCGCACCTGACTGCATGACCCGCGTCTCCGCCCTGCTACCTGTCGCGCAAGGTGTCGCCGCCTACGCCGCGCTCACAGCAGCCGCCGACACGGCCCGTGCCGCCGGTGACGAACGGTCCAAGAACCAAGTGATGGCCGACACCCTGGTTGCCCGAGTCACCGGGGAAGAAGAAGCCGGCGAGGTTGATGTCGAGATCCAGTTAGTGATCACCGACGAAACCCTCCTGGGCGACAGCACCACCCCGGCCCGGCTGAATGACCACGGCCCCATCCCGGCCACCATCGCCCGCGGACTCGCCGCCGACGCCATCGGCAATGATCGGGCCTGGGTCCGCCGACTCTACGTCCGACCAGACAGCGGTCACCTGGTCGCCATGGAATCCACCCGGCGCCACTTCCCCAAGACGATGAAGGCGTTCATCAAAGCCCGTGACGAGGTGTGCCGCACCCCGTGGTGCGGAGCACCCATCCGGCATATCGACCACCTCACCCCCGTCCACGCCGGAGGAGCGACCAGCCTTCGCAACGGTCAAGGGCTGTGTGAGCGGTGCAACCAAGTCAAAGAACACCCCGGCTGGCGCCACACTAGCCACCCCGACGGCACCAGCAGCATCCGAACGCCCACCGGCCATGTCCACCGAAGCCGGCCACCCGACCTGCCCTACGAAGCCGCTTTCGTTCCGTTCGCCGTCGACCTGCGGTACCTCGCGCACGTGTCCTGACTAGCGGTTTCACTGATACCCAACTCGTTGGGCGGACTATCTGAGCCTTGCCCACCAAGGTGGGCACGTGCCCCGCCCCGAGCCGCTCGATTCCTATCTCGAGGCGGCCCGGCTGCTCGGCGAGAAGGTGCGAGCACTACGGGAAGATCGCGGCCTCACCCAGGAAGAACTGGCCCACCGGACAGGCATCGCCCGCAACCAGATCCAGAACATCGAGCACAACCGGAACAACGTCAAAGACCCGGCCACCGGCCGTCCGGGCCACGGCAACGCCCGACTCGACACGATCTTCCGGCTGGCGCACGAACTCGGGGTCGATGTCACCTACCTGATCGACCCCGCCCGTCCAGTTGACCCGCTGCCCGCTCGCTCAGGCCAGCGCTAGCACCGCCGCTCAGAACGGCTCGCGCCCCTTCGCCCAGGACTTCACCCAATCGCCCCGGACGCCGGTGGCGTCGAAACCGCCCAGCTCGGTGGAGGCGAACGGATCCCAGCACCGACATCCTCCTCACGCCCACCAAGTTGGGTGACATCCCCATGGTGACAGGTGGACGCCGACCTCCGACGGCGCGTCTCCGCTAGCCTCAGAGGCGTGTTCGTCCAGCCCGCTCGCCTGACCCGGGCGGACGCATGAGCCACGAACCCACCGACGCCCAGCTCCTCGCCGCCCACGTCGCCGGCGACGACCGCGCCTTCACCACGCTCATGGAACGCCACGCCGACCGGCTCTGGAGCATCGCGATCCGGGTGATGAACCGGCCCGAGGACGCCGCCGACGCGCTGCAAGACGCGATGATCTCCGCCTTCCGCCGGGCCGCCGACTTCCGCGGCGATGCCGCCGTCACCACCTGGCTGCACCGGATCGTGATCAACGCTTGCTTCGACCGGCTGCGCCGGCTCAAGGCGAGGCAGTCCGACCCGCTCCCGGACGACTACGAACGCTCGCTGCAGCTGGCCGCCCCCGCCGACGACCCGGAGACGGCCGTCATCCGCGCCAGCCTCGCCGACGAGGTCACCACAGCGCTGCACCAGCTCGGCGCCGACCAGCGCGCAGCCCTCGTCCTGATCGATCTGGAGGGATACTCGATGGAGCAGGCAGCGCGGATTCTCGGTTGTGCCCCCGGAACGGTGAAGAGTCGATGTTCCCGCGGCCGGGCGAAGCTGGCCGTCCTGCTGCAACATCTCAAGGAGGTGGACTGAGATGGGAACCGATGAGGCATCTGCTGCGTCCAACCCAGGGTCACCGGCAGAGGGAGCGCGCATGATCTCCGAAGAGGCGGTCAGCCGCTTCCTTCAGGCTGCGCCGACGGTGCCCTGTCCCGACGACGTCCTCATCCGGTTGCGCACCACGATCGCCGGCGAGGTGGAGTTCCGGCACGCCAGCCGCGTCGAGCCGGACGCCGTCGCCCGCGATCTGAAGGCCTCGCCGCTATGGCAACACCACGACGTCCTCGACGACTAAGGCTCCCGGACGCCACACGACCCGCCACCGATTCCTCGGTGGCGGGTCGTGTGCTGACACCTACGACGAGGCGATGTCGTCGTCCACCCAGTCGAAGGTCCGGGTCACGGCCTTCTTCCACTGGCGGTACAGGCGCTCGCGCTCACCCTGGTCCATGTCAGGCTCCCAGCGCTTGGCCTCGGCCCAGTTGTCGATGACGTCCTGTTCGCCGTTCCAGAAGCCGACGGCGATACCGGCCGCGTAGGCGGCGCCGAGCGCGGTGGTCTCGGCAACCACCGGACGGATCACCGGCACACCGACCTGATCGGCCTGGAACTGCATCAGGGTTTCGTTCATAGTCATGCCGCCGTCGACCTTGAGTTCGGCGAGCTTCACGCCCGAGTCGGCCTCCATCGCGTCCAGCACCTCACGGGTCTGGTAGGCGGTTGCCTCCAACGCCGCGCGGGCAAAATGCCGCTTGTCGACGAACCGGGTCATGCCGACGATCGCGCCGCGGGCGTCCGAGCGCCAGTACGGCGCGAACAGGCCCGAGAACGCCGGCACGAAGTAGATGCCGCCGTTGTCGTCGGCTGCCAACTCTTCAACCTCGGGGGCCGAGCCGATGATGCCCAGCTGATCGCGCAGCCACTGCACCAGCGAGCCGGCCAGGGCGATCGAGCCCTCCAGCGCGTAGACCGGCTTGTTGTCGCCGATCTTGTAACAGACCGTGGTCAGCAGGCCGTTCTTCGACGGCACGATCTCCTCGCCGGTGTTCATCAACATGAAGCAGCCGGTGCCGTAGGTGTTCTTGGCCATGCCGACCTCGAACGCCGCCTGGCCGAAGGTGGCCGCCTGCTGATCACCCAGGTCGCCGGCGATCGGCACGTCGTAGAGCAGGCCGACCGGCCGGCCCCTGCCGTACACCTCGGAGGAAGACTTGATCTCGGGCAGCATCGACATCGGAATGCCCATGTCGGCGGCGATGTCGGCGGCCCAGGACAGCGTCTTGAGGTCCATCAACATGGTTCGCGAAGCGTTGGTCACGTCAGTGACATGGACGCCGCCGTCAACACCGCCGGTAAGGTTCCAGATCACCCAGGTGTCCATGGTGCCCATGATCAGGTTGCCGGCCTCGGCCTGCTCCCTGGCACCATCGACGTTGTCGAGGATCCACTTCACCTTCGGGCCACAGAAGTAGGTGGCCAGCGGCAGACCGACACGGTCCTTGTACTTGTTCTGATCGCCGCCACCGAGTTCCTCGATGATCTTGGCGGTCCGGGTGTCCTGCCAGACGATCGCGTTGTAGACCGGCTTGCCGGTGTTCTTGTCCCAGACCAGGGTGGTCTCGCGCTGGTTGGTCACGCCGACGGCCGCGAGGCTGTCCTTGTTCACCTGGGCGTCGGCCAGGGCAATACCAACGACCTCGCGGATGTTCTCCCAGATCTCGATCGCGTTGTGTTCGACCCAGCCCGCCTTCGGGAGGATCTGTTCGTGTTCCTTCTGACCCGAGCCGACGATCTGGCCCGCGTGATTGAAGACGATCGCACGGGAACTCGTGGTCCCCTGATCGATCGAGAGAACGTATTTCTCAGCCATTGTGTTCCTTTCCACATCCTTGTAGCTGGCGTGTGTACATGGTGCCCGGTCACGGACGGCAAGACCAGCGCTTTCTCACCCAGCCGTCCGGAACCAGGTTTCGTTCTGCTCCGGGTCAGGCCGGCAGCAGGAATCCGGACGCGACACCAGCGATGACGCCACCGAGGATCGGGCCGACGACCGGAACCCAGGCGTAGCCCCAGTCGGACGAGCCCTTCTTCGGAATGGGCAGGACGGCGTGCGCGATGCGCGGACCCAGGTCACGGGCCGGGTTGATCGCGTAGCCGGTGGGCCCGCCGAGGGAGGCGCCGATGCCGACGACCAGCAGGGCGACGCCGAGCGCACCCAGCCAGCCGAGGTTCGCCGCCGGGGTGGTCCCCGAGCCGGTGAACTTGCCCGCACCGAGCACGACGAAGACCAACACGAAGGTGCCGATCGCCTCGGTGATCACGTTCCACAACGGGCTGCGGATCTCGGGACCGGTCGAGAATACGGCGAGCTTGATGCCGTCCGGGGCGTCCTCATCGAACTGCTTCTTGTAGGCCAGCCAGGCGAGCACGGCACCGATGAACGCGCCCACGAGCTGCGCGCCGATGTAGGTGGCGATCGATGCCGCGTTCACGGGAACGCCCGGTACGAATTCCTTGGCACCGGAGGCCACGATGCCCAGCGTGACGGCGGGGTTCAGATGACCACCGGACTTGTACGAGACCAGGACGCCGGCGAAGACCGCCAGGCCCCACGCCCAGTTGATGTGCAAGGTGCCACTGCCGTGGCCCTTGCTCTTGGGCAACAGGTTGTTGGCAACCACTCCGGTACCGAGCAGCAACAGCATGGCCGTGCCGACGACTTCGGAGAGGAAGATGGTTGCGAGATTCACTATGACTCCCTTCAGGCATCGCAGGCGATGCCGAAATGCTGGAGGCCGGGATCCCCGGCCGCCGCTTCCATACGTCGCCGACCGGTTGGATCGGCGGGGAGGCGAGAGGGTGTCGGAGGGGGGTCGCCACCATTGCGACCGTCCCCCGGACGGCCGTCCGCTTCCGGCCGTCCTCACCAGTCTTGCCAGGCGGGAACGGATGCGCTAGGCCTGTGCACAAACGTGCAGGCAGAGAGGGCGCGAATGAACGACCGCTACGACGATATGTACGAATCGGCCTCCCGCTACTACATCCAGGGCGAGACGATGGAATCGATCGCGCACCAGCTCGGCCTCTCTCGCTCCACGATCAGCCGTCTGTTGAAGCAGGCGCGGGCCTCGGGGCTGGTGCGAATCAGCCTCGCCCATCACAATGGCTCGCGCTCACCGCTGGCCGCCGCACTCTCCCGCGCGTTCAGCGTCCGGGTGCACCTGGTCGCCGTCCGGGACAGCGCCTCCGACGGACGCCGGCTCGACCAGGTCGCCCGGGTCGCCGGCCGGTTGCTGTCGGAATCCGTCGAGGACCACCACGTGATCGGTGTCGCCTGGGGTGTCACCACCTCACAGGTGGTCCGCCACCTACTGCCCCGCCCGCTGGTCGACGCCACCGTCGTCCAGATCAACGGCGGCACCAACCAATGGTCGTCGGGCATTCCCTACGTGGGCGAGATCCTGACCAGCGTCGGCGACGCCTTCAGCTCGCGGGTCGTCTACTTCCCGGTGCCTGCCTTTTTCGACTATGCGAGCACGAAACGCGCCATGTGGCGGGAACGCTCGGTACAGAACGTCATCGCCCTGCAGCACCGCATGGACGTCGCGGTGTTCGGCGTGGGCTGCCTCGACGCCCAGGTGCCCTCGCACGTCTACTCGTCCGGCTGCCTGGACGACGCCGACGCGCTCCGGCTGGCCGCCGACGGGGTCGTCGGGGACGTCGCCACCGTGCTGTTACGCGAAGACGGTTCGTGGACCGACATCGACTTCAACGCCCGGGCGACCGGCCTGACGCCGTCCGAGCTGGCCCAGGTGGGCCGCCGGTTCTGCGTGGTCGCCGACCCGTCCCGGGCCGCAGCGGTGGTGGGCGCGCTACGGGCCGGGACCACCACCGACCTGGTGATCGACGAGGGCACCGCCCGCGCGGTGCTGGCCAGGCTGTAGCCGCCGATGGACTGCCCCGCGCTGGTCGGTCCCGGCTCACTGCTGGAATCGGACGACCGACCCACCTGGCGGACGCCGCCCGGTGCACCGCACCGACTCGAGGCGGTGATCGGGAGCGACAACGGCGACGGGACGCTGACCATTCACCACTGGTTCCGCGGGCAGCGGCGTCCGGACAGCGGGTGGGTGCGGGGTGACGCGATCAGCAGCACCGCTGTCGGCCCGGCGACCTTGGAGCAGCGGGGACGGCCCGGGAGCGCGGCGCATGAGTTGATCGCCTGGGTGCCCGAGGCGGACGGCGTGATCGGGTATGCCTGGGCGGTGAACACCGCGCAGCCGAATCGCTGGCGCCGGCTCGGACCCCTCGCCTGCCCGCCGGTCACCCGGCCGGTGTGGGACGGCCCTTCCGATGCGCGCGAGTGGGGTTCCGGCACGGTGGTCGCCGTCGCTACCGCTGCTACCCGGCTGGCCCGCTCCTGGGTGCAGGCGTTGGTGCAGGTGGACGGCTCGCTCTACCACCTGCACCGGCAGGTCCGCCCCGACGGCGTCCGGTGGATGCGGCACGCCTGCCTGTGGCTGGCCGACCACGAGCCGGTTCTCGACGCCCGGGAGCGATCCACCAAGGTGGCCCAGGTGAGCGGTGAGCGGGACAGCCAGCCGGGCGGCCTGGGTCGGACGCTGTCGACGTCCGAGTCGCGCTCGGGGGTGCGTGGCACCGATCTCGGCGTCCGGTTCGACCACGCCGGGCGCACCTTTGTCCTGTTCGGCGACACGCATTGGTCCGGACGCCCCTGGCTCGGCACCCGGGATGCGATCGCCGAGGTCATCGACCCGGACGCCGACCTGCCCGACGTGCGCTTCCATGGCGCGCCCCTGCGCCTGCGCGGTGGGCGGACGACGATGCGCGAGTACGACGTCCCGCTGGACGCGTTCAGCCTGGACGGCGAGCTGTACGCCTTCTTCACCTCCAACCACTTCCGCCGCCAGCAACCGATGGGCCGCAGCGTGCTGGCGAGGGCGGACGCGTCCGATCTCGCCATCGATCCGGTCCAGCGGCGGCGTCCGATCGGCTTCCGCTTCCTGGCCACCTTCTCCGACCACCGCTTCATCAACGTGTCCGTGCAACGCCGAGGCGAGTGGCTGTGGCTCTGGGGCACCGGCACCTACCGCGCCGATGACGTCCGGCTGGCCCGGGTCAACCTGCGCTCCCCCGGCCTCGCCGACACGCTGCGCCGCGGCGATGCCCGTCCGTTCCTCGCCTGTGTCGAATACTGGGCGGGTGAGGGGCGGTGGTCACCCGCCGAGTCGGACGCCGTCCCGCTGCTCACGCCGGGCGCACTCGGTGAACTCTCGGTGCGCTGGGTGCCTGCCGTCGAGCGCTACCTGATGCTCACCATGGCGGGTCCGCACGACCCGGCCGGGGCCGCGGTGCTGCTGCGCAGCGCGTCCGAGCCTTGGGGACCGTGGTCACCACGGATGCGGCTGCTGGACTGGATCGCGGACGGCATGAGCCCGGGCGATCACACCCGCCGGTTCATCCGCGCCTCCACCGACGGCAGCGATCCGGTGGGCGACGCGGTGTTCCGGCAACAGGCACGTTCGACAGGCGCGGCGTATGCGCCGTACCTATTCGATGCCCGGATGGACGGCGACGACCTGCTGCTGCGCTACACGATCTCGACGTGGAACCCCTACCAGGTGGTGCTGATGCGGCACCGGCTGACCAACGACGAACTCACCGGCAGATGAATCCGCCAGCAAGCCGCTCAGCCACCTACAGAAGTATCGCGAGGCCCATCATGGCCACGCCCGCGAGCCCAAGCACGACTATCAGTTGATCAAACCTGGCGGACGCCGCCCTCGGAGCGTCGCTCGGCATCCGACGGGCTCGATGTGGACAGGTGCGCGACCTCACTCCTTCACAACCGATGTGAAAAAGACAAGAAAAGAGTGTTGTTAAACAGGGGCGTGAGCTATGTCAGATGCCCGTCCCGCAGGAGTAGCGTGCGGCTTGATCGGGCCTTGACTAGCGCGTCCGCACGGCGTCGTGGCCGTCGGGAACCAAGGGATGGGCCCCGACCGGCAAGGTCCATCGGCTGGACGTCGCGACCGGCGACATCCACCCGCCTCGATCGGAGGATGCACGTGAAGACCCTTACCGCAGACGTCGTGGTGGTGGGTGGAGGATCCACCGGCGCCGGCGTCGTCCGTGACGTCGCCATGCGCGGCTATTCCGCGATCCTGGTCGACCGGGCCGACCTAGGCCAAGGCACCACCGGCCGTTATCACGGCCTGCTGCACTCCGGCGGCCGCTACGTGGTCAGCGATCCGCACTCGGCCACCGAATGCGCCGAGGAGAACGCGATCGTCACCCGGATCCAGTCCCACGCGGTGGAGCGCACCGGCGGCTACTTCGTCGCCACCCCGGTCGACGACCCGGCCTGGGGCGACGACTGGGCCAAGGGCGCGACCGACACCAAGGTGCCCTTCGAAGAGGTGTCGGTGGCCGCGGTGCTCAAGGCCGAGCCCCGGGTGAACCCGAAGATCTCACGCGCCTTCGCCGTCGAGGACGGCTCGGTTGAACGGGTGGCAGTTAGTTTGGAGCGCCGCCAATTCGGCCAAACAGTACGGCGCGCAGATCCTTACCTACCACCGGGTGACCAAGATCAACCGCGACGGCGACCGGGTCTCCCAGGTGGTCTGCACCGACGAGAAGACCGGCGAAGAAGTCCGGATCAACACCAACTTCGTGCTCAACTGCGCCGCCGCCTGGGGCGGTCAGATCGCCCACATGGCCGGCTGCCCCGACGTCCAGGTGGTGCCCGGCGCCGGCATCATGATCGCGATGAACCACCGGCTCACCAACTCGGTGATCAACCGGCTCACCTACCCCGCCGACGGCGACATCCTGGTGCCGGTGCACACCGTGTGCATCATCGGCACCACCGACCAGAAGGCCGACGACCCGGACAAGCTGCAGATCGCCTGGGACGAGGTGCAGCAGATGATGGACTGCGGCGAACTGCTGGTGCCCGGCTTCCGCAACGCCCGAGCCATCCACGCCTGGGCTGGTGCCCGTCCGCTGGTCAAGGACTCCCGGGTCGGCTCCGGCGACACCCGGCACATGAGCCGCGGCATGTCGATCATCGACCACTCCGACCGCGACGGCCTCAAGGGCCTGCTCACCATCGCCGGCGGCAAGCTGACCACCTACCGGCTGATGGCCGAGAACGTGGTGAACGCGATGTGCGCCCAGCTCGGCGAGACCCGTCCCTGCCGGACGGCCGACGAACAGTGCCCGGGCTCGGAGGACAAGAAGAACTACGTCATCACCCACCGGCTCGAGGAACGTGAGCACGACCGCACCGCGGACCAGATCCTGTGCGAGTGCGAACTGATGAGCAAGGGCATGTTCACCCGGGCGCTCGCCGATCAGCCCAAGGGCAGCTTCGACGACCTGCGCCGCCAGCTGCGGCTCGGTATGGGGCCTTGTCAGGGCGGGTTCTGCTCGATGCGGGCGACCGGCGTGGCGTTGCAGTCCGAGCACATCGACATCGAACGGGCAACCGGGTTGGTGCGGCTCTTCCTGAAGAACCGCTGGATCGGCATCTGGCCGATCCTGTACGGCGACCAGGTCCGGCAGACCGCGCTGGACAACTGGATCTTCCAGGGCACCTTGGACGTCGAACACCTGCCCGGCCCGACTCATCAGGAGGTCGTGTGATGACCCGCGTCATAGTGATCGGAGCCGGCGTCGCCGGACTGGTCGCCGCCATCCGGATGGCCCGGGCCGGGGCGTCGGTGGCGCTGCTGGCCAAAGGCACCGGCGGCCTGCAGCTCTCCCAGGGCACCATCGACATCCTCGGCTACGGCCCCGACCGGGTGGAGCGGCCACTGGACGCCCTGGGCGGGTTCGCGCAGGCCAATCCCGGCCATCCCTACGCGTTCCTGGACGCCGCACTGGTCGGTGAGGCGGCGAGCTACGTCGCGGAACTGGTCGGCCCCGAACTGCTGGTCGGTGATCCGGCGGTGAACCTGCAGTTGCCGACCGCGGTCGGCGCCGTCCGGCCCACCGCGCTGGCCTCGCCCAGCATGACCGCCGGCGCCTGTGTCGACGGCGCGAAGTTCGTCATCGTCGGCCTCGCCCAGCTCAAGGACTTCTACCCCGAACTGGTCGCCTACAACCTGAACCGCACCGATCTGGGCAGTCTCGGTCTGGCCGGCGGCGGACGGCTCGAGGCACGTCCGGTGATGCTGGACTTCCCGGCCCGCGAGGGTGAAGTGGACTCCTCGGGCCTGACCTACGCCCGGGCGCTGGACGACCCGGCCACCCGCGAGCGGTTCGCTGCCGCGGTCAAACCGCTGGTGGCCGAAGGCGAGAGCGTCGGCTTGCCCGCCGTCCTCGGCCTGGACGACCACAGCGCCTGGGCCGAGATCGCCGAGCTGATCGGTGCCCCGGTGTTCGAGATTCCGCTGCCGCCGCCGTCGGTGCCGGGGATGCGGCTGAACCGCACCCTCACCGCGGTCGCGAAAGCCTCCGGCGTCCGGGTGGTGCCGGGCAGCAAGGTGACCGGCTTCCGCAGTTCGGGCGGTTCGGTGGCCTGCGTGCAGCTGGCCACCGCCGGCGGCATCCGCGAGTTCTCTGCTGACGCGTTCCTGCTTGCCACCGGTGGTTTTGAGTCAGGTGCGCTGTCGGCGGACTCGCGGCACAACCTGCGCGAGTCGATCTTCGACCTGCCCTTGCGCCGTCCGGACGGCGCCCTGGTACACGGCGACTACTGGGGCGACCCGCAACCGCTGTTCACGGTCGGTGTCGCGACCGGCCCGGACCTGCTGGTGCGCCATCCCGGCGGGGATGCCGTCTACGACAACCTGTACGCTGCCGGCGGCATCCTGGCCGGCGCCACCCGCTGGCAGGAGAAGTCGGGCGAGGGCATCGCCGTCGCCAGCGCGGTGAGAGCCGCCGATTCGATTCTTGCCGCAGTATCGTCCGTCTCGACCGAAGGAGCAGCCTCATGAACCCCTCCGAGGGCCTCGAGTTCGCCCAAACCCAGGTCGCCCGGGCGTCCCTCGACCATTGTGTGAAGTGCACGATCTGCGAGACGCACTGCCCGGTCGCCGCGGTGACCCCGAAGTTCACCGGGCCGAAGTTCGTCGGACCGCAGGCCGAAAGGTTCCGGCACGGCGAATCGGTCGATCATTCGCTGGACTACTGCTCATCGTGTGGCGCCTGCACGCTGGCCTGCCCGCAGGGCGTCAAGATCGCCGAACTCAACGGCCAGGCCCGCGCGGTGATGAAGGCCGACGAGATGCCGTTGCGCGACCGGCTGATCACCCAGACCACGATGATGGGCCGGGCGATGACCCCGCTGGCCCCGGTGGCGAACGCGGCACTGTCGGTGAAACCGCTGCGGACGGTCGTCGAGAAGGTGCTCGGCATCCACCGCGACGCCCCGATGCCGCACGCCAACACCCAGACCATCACCGGCTGGCTGAAGAAGCGGACCAAGCCCACCAGGGCCGCCACCCGTGGCCCGGTCATCTTCTTCCACGGCTGCGCCGGCGGCTACTTCGAGGTCGAGACGTCCAAGAAGTCGATCGAAGTGCTCGAGTACCTGGGTTACGAGGTGCTGGTCCCCAAGCAGGGCTGCTGTGGCCTGGCGGAACAGTCCAACGGCCTGTTCGACGGCGCCAGCGCCAAGGTGCTCAAGCTGTGCGACGACCTGCGCGCGTCCGGACGTGACCTGACCATCATCAGTTCGTCCGGCTCCTGCACCGGCATGCTCAAGCACGAGGCACACGAGATCATGGGCGTCGACGACGACCGGCTCGCCGACGTCGGCACCCGGATTCGCGACATCATGGAGTTCCTGCTGGAACTGCACGACGCCGGCGAGCTGCCCACCGACTTCAAAGAGATCCCGCTCACCGCGGTCTACCACGCCCCCTGCCAGCTGAAGTCCCAGGGCATGGGCCAGCCGGCCATGGAGGTGCTGAAGCTCATCCCGGGCGTCGAAGCGATCGAATCAGGCGCCACCTGCTGCGGCATCGCCGGCACCTACGGGCTGAAGAAGGAGAAGTACGAGATCGCCCAAGCCGTCGGCAAACCGCTGTTCGACAAGGTACGCGAGGTGAACCCCGAGTTCGCCATGTGCGACACCGAGACCTGCCGCTGGCAGATCCGGAAGGGTTCGGGCGCCGCCGTCGAGCATCCGATCTTCCTGGTCCACCAGGGCTACGGCCTCAGCTGAGTGGACCGAAAAGAACCGTCCCTCCGTACCGGTACGGAGGGACGGTTCTTTTCGGTCCACTTTCCTAGCTGCCTGAGCCGTCGCCGCCGAAGAACGTCTTCCACGGGACGGCGACCGCGGCATCCTTGGCCACCACCGCGTGCAGGTGCCGCAGCAACGGGAACTGGTCGGAGGTCAGCACGCCGCGCTCGGTGAGTCGTTCGAAAGCGTCGCCGATCACCTTGATCGCGGCCGCGCCCTCCAGGGTGACCCCGGGCATCTGGGCGCGCGCCTCGGTGAACGTCAGGCCGGTGCCGACCAGGGTGCCGACCTTGACGTTCCGGCCACCCATTGAGGTGACGAAGCAATCGCCGATGCCGGGTAGCCCGAGCACGGTGGACGGCTGCCCGCCGAGCAGGTCCATGAACTGGGTCATCTCCACCGAGGCCTGGCCGAACAGCGCGGCGCCGTAGTTGTAGTTGACGTACTGCGGATCGGTCTCGCCCAGCGCGATCAGCTGTCCATGCATGAAACCCGCACCGAACGCGTAACAGTTCTTGGTCGCGGCACACACCTCGACCCCGACGAAGTCGGTGCTCGTCCAGACGTGGTAGAAGTCGGTCTCGAACAGCTCCTTCCACATCGCCAGCACGCCCGCGTCCTCACCGGTGAAGACCACGCTGGTGTGCCGCCGGATCGCCACTTCGCCGGCGATCGAAGGTCCGGCGATAGCCGAGATCGACACCTGGCCGCGCAACTCCTCCGGGATGTGCGCCATCAACGCCCGGGGAAGGATGGTCAGATTGCCGTCCGCATCGGCCTGCATACCCTTGGCCAACGCGATCAGGTGCTGGCCCGGACGGAGCAGCCCGGCCAGCCGTTCGCCCGCCCAGTCCACGCCGAACGAGTTCACGCCGCTCATCACCAGGTCGGCTCCCTCGAACGCCTCGGCGGCGTCCTCCAACTGGTAGGCGGTGACGTTGTCGGGCACCGTCAGATTCAGGTTGGGATGCACCCGGGTGGACTTGATCGAGTCGATGATCGCGCGGTCCAGATGGGTTCCGACCAGCCGCACCTCACCGCCGTTGTCGGTGAACGGGGTGGCCAGTGCCGTCGCCATGATTCCCGAGCCGAGGACCACCAGGGTTGCCATGAAGGGTCTCCTTTCCGGCCGGTGCCGGGTAGCGCCGGCCACGTCGCCGACGGAACCCCCAACCTAGTACGGCCGACGCACCCGGCGCAGCCGGACCGTCCAGATGGGGCCGCGCATTCGGTCACAGCGGCATGGGCGAGAACACACCCCAACAAATCAACATTTCGGGATGCCTTCGTGGGAACGATCGAACCAATTTCCCATCAAGTAGGGCATGATGAATGTGACATCAAACGAAGGATGAAACTGATGGCGACCAAAGGGCGTGGCCGAGGTTCTGTCGGCGCGCTGCGCGAACGCCGGATGGCGATCGCCGAACGGGTCGTCAGGAACGGCACAGCATCGGTCGATGAACTGGTGGAGCTCACCGGAGTCTCGGCGATGACCGTGTACCGAGACATCGAGTCGCTCGAGGAGGCCGGCGTCCTGATCCGGCATCGTGGTCAGGTGACCGCCGTCGCCACCGGCTTGAATGAGATCGGCGCCAGCATCCGGGTGAGCCAGAACGCCGAACTGAAACAAGAGGTCGCCCGCGTCGTGGTGGAGCAGATCCGGCCCGGCAGTTCGATCCTGGTGGACGACTCCACGACCGCCCTGTGGGTGCTGCGCCTGCTCGAGTTGGTGCCGCTCACCGTAGTCACCAACTCGATGCTGGTGGCCCGTGAACTGGAGCGCCGTTCCGGGATCCGGCTGTTCGTCACCGGCGGCGAGTATCAGGCCTGGTCCGAGGCCATGGTGGGGCAGACCACCACGCATGTGATCGCGGACATCCGTGCCGACTACTGCCTGCTGTCGGCCTCTGGGATCAGCGATCTGCTGTGCTACCACCCCTATGAGGATTGCGCCCAGGTGAAGCGGGCGATGATGGCCTCGGCGGACCAGTCGATCCTGCTGCTCGACCACACCAAGCTCGACCGGCGAGCACTGCACACCTTCGCCTCAATGACCGACTTCGACCAGGTGATCATGGACTCGCAGACCCCGGACGAGGCGATCGAGGTTCTGCTGGGGAAGGGCGTCCCGGTGATCCGGGCTGCCGGCTGATCGCACCACTCAACCCGGCGTTTCCTCTCACAAAAGCTGTTACTAACCCCTCAGCCGCTGGTAGGTTCACCCCCAGCGGGGCCAGTCGGCTGGCTCGCCGAACTCGTGCAAAGGAGTACGAATGGGTCTGCGCATCGTGTGTTCTCACGACAGGCTCTCTGGGGAACGGCTGATCCCGTCCCACAAGGCCCGGCTCTTCACCGAGCAGTCCTGCAACTGACCCACAGACCTCCAGCCCGATCCGGGCTGGACACAACCCAGCAACCCAAATCGAAAGCGTGGCAACCATGGAATTCGTGTTTCTGTTGCTCGTCGCTGCGGCCGGAGGATTCTTCGGTGCGTGTGTCGGCGGCAACTTCTCCTTCGTCATCACCGGCTTCGCCGGTCTTGCGGCGACAGCGGCCGGCGTGGCCGGCAGCGCCGGCATGTCCAGCTTCATGTTCAGCTATGTCGCCTTCGGCCCGTTCACCGGCCCGCACATCGCCTTCACCGGCGCGGTCGCCGGTTCCGCGTACGCCGCCATGAAGGGCTACACCGACAACGGCAAGGACATTGCGCAGCCGCTGGCCCGGCTCGGCAAGCCCGACGTGCTGCTGGTCGGCGCCGCCTTCGGCGTCGGGGGCTGGCTGTTCAAGACCTACGTGCTCGACCCGCTGCCCTGGTTCGGCGGCCACACCGACGCCGTCGCACTGACCGTCGCCTTGTCTGCCATCGTCGTCCGCTTCATGTTCTCGGACAAGTCGCTGCTCAACCCCGAGCACTACTCCAAGACCGGCAACAAGTTCTCGCCGCACGAGCACAGCGCCTGGATCCGCTACCAGGAGACCTTCCCGCAGCTGCTGACGATGGGCATCTTCCCGGGCCTGCTCGGCGCGTCCGTCGCGCTGCTGCTGGCGGTCAACTTCCCCGGCGTCGGAATGAGTGCGGCAGCATTCCCGTGGGCCATCTCGGCGATCACGATCTTCTTCCTGAACATCGGCTACAACTCCCCGGTCACCCACCACATGACGATCATCGGTGGCCTCGGCGCGATCGTGTTCTACCCGATCCTGGCCGGCCAGCACGTCATCTCCGGTGCCGTCCTGCACAGCCTGCACGTTCCCGGGAACGCGCTCGGCGTTGACTACGGCCTGGCGGTGGGTGCGATCCTGATCGGAACCGCGTTCGCCACCTTGTCGTCCTTCATCGGTGAGGGCTCCGCGCGACTGTTCCAGGCCCGCGGCAAGACCCACATCGACCCGCCGGCCGTCGCGATCTTCGCGTCCACCACCCTGATCTGGGCGGTCGCCGGGATGATGGGCGCCAGCAACTGATCGACGGAACAGAACTGACCGAACCCACCTAAGGAGAGCGTGTCGCCATGCAAGATGTCCTGAACCACCCTGACGAGTTCTACGACGCCTACGTGTTCGACATGGACGGCACGATCTACCTGGGAGACCACCTCCTGCCCGGTGCAGCTCGGATGATCAACGAGCTGCGCCGGCGGGAGATCCCGATCCGGTACCTCTCCAACAACCCCACCAAAGACCCCGAGATGTACGCCGAGAAGCTGACCAAGCTCGGGCTGCCCACCCCGGTCGAGGACATCTCCAACACCATCGTCACCACCACCAAGTGGCTGCTGGCGAACCATCCCGACGCCGTGCTGTTCCCGATCAGCGAGGAACCGCTCAAGCGCGCGCTGACCAAGGCCGGCTTCCGGATCAGCGACGATCCCGAAGAGATCGACATCGTCATCGCCAGCTACGACCGCGGCTTCGACTACGCCAAGCTGCAGATCGCCTTCGACGCGATCTGGTTCCACAAGCGGGCGTTCCTGATCGAAACCAACCCGGACCGGTTCTGCCCCTTCCCGGGCGGACGCGGTGAACCCGACTGTGCCTCGATCACCGCGGCGATCGAGGCCTGCACCCGGACGACGTGCGTGAAGTCACTGGGCAAGCCCGACCCCATCATGCTGCAGGTCACCATGGAGGGCCTGGACGCCCGCGTCGAACACTCCGTGATGGTCGGTGACCGGCTGCAGACCGACATCCAGATGGCGCTGGACACCGGCATGGTGTCCGGCCTGGTGCTGACCGGCGAAGCGACGGCCGACGACGTCCGCGCACTCTCGGCCGACCATCAGCCGTCCTATGTGATGGATCGGGTCGACCGGCTGATCCCGCAGTCCGCCTGGGACGAACTTGGCTGGACCGACGACAACTGGAAGTGAGCGCACCGTGTCCGAGCTGATCGAACGCGCCCTCACCACCGCCACCGACACCAAGGCGGTGCTGGCCGAACCCGGTGCGATCGCCCGCATCGGCGAGGTCTATCGCGCCACCTTCCCGGGGCGCACCGCGTTGGTGGTCGGCGACGAACGGACGATGCAGGTGGCGGGCGATGCCGTCGTCGAGGCGCTGCGCGCCGACGGCGTCAACCTCGCCGACCCGTACGTCTTCCCCGGCGCACCCGAGCTGTACGCCAGGTACGAGAACTGCGAGCTGCTCCGCGAGGTGCTGCGCGACCAGGACGTCGTGGCGGTCGCCGTGGGTGCCGGCACCCTCAACGACCTCGTGAAACGCGCCTCGGGCGAGTTGGGCCGTCCCTACCTGGTGGTCGCCACCGCCGCGTCGATGGACGGCTACACCGCATTCGGTTCGTCGATCGCCGTCGGCGGCTACAAGCAGACGCTCGACTGCCCGGCACCAGCGGCATGCCTCAGTGACTGGACGGTGCTGGCGGCGGCACCCGCGGTGATGACCGCGTCCGGCTACGGCGACCTGCTCGGCAAGGTCACCGCCGGTGCCGATTGGATCGTTGCGGACGCCCTCGGTGTCGAGGCGGTCGATCCGGCCGTCTGGGAGTTGGTGCAGGGCCCGCTGCGCGCTTCGCTGGCTCGCCCCGAGGCATTGGCGGCCGGTGACCTGGCAGCCACCGGCGAGTTGGCCGAAGGGCTGATCATGTCCGGCCTGGCGATGCAGGCCGCCGCCTCGTCGCGGCCGGCGTCCGGCGCCGAACACCTGTTCAGCCACCTATGGGAGATGGAGGGCCACGGGGTCGACATCACCCCCCGCAGGCTCTCGCACGGCTTCAAGGTGGCTGTCGGCAGCGTCGCGGTCGCAGCGCTCTACGAGCGCCTGCTGGAACGTGACCTGTCGGCGCTCGACGTCGATGCCGCCGTGGCTGCCTGGCCGAGTGCCGAGCAGCTGGAGGAACGCGTCCGGGCCGCTCATCAACCACACCTGGCCGACGAGATCGTCGCCCAATCGCTGGCGAAATATGCCGACGCCGACGCCCTCGCCGTCCGCCTCACCCGGCTGACGGGAGCCTGGCCGCGGTTGAAGGACCGGCTGGCCGGCCAGTTGATCGGTGCCGCCGAGTTGCAGCGGATGCTGCGGGCCGCCGGCGCACCGGCGCATCCGTTCGACATCGAGCTGACCTGGCAGGAGTTCCGCGACACCTACCGGCGTGCCCAGATGATCCGGAAGCGCTACACAGTGCTCGATCTGGTGTATGAGGCTAATCTGGCCACAGAGCTGGTCGAGGAGTTGTTCGCCCCGAACGGGTTCTGGGGCGGACAGTCCTGAAGTGACCTGAGGAAAGAGGGAGAAATGACCGAACAGGACAACCCGAGCGTCGACCCGGCCTACGGCGGGTCGGAGCATCCGCATCCGCACAACGACCCCGAGGTAGACACCGGCTACGGCGGCGAGAACGCGCCGCATCGGCATGATCCGCGCGAACCCGGAGTCGATCCGGCCTACGGCGGCGACGAGTCGCCGGGCTTCGTCCACCGCACCGGACTGGACGCCGGAGACGGCTCCTGACCGGCTGATGACCAGCGAAGGCGCCCCCGGGAATACCTCCGGGGGCGCTTCGGTTCTCCCAGCGAACAACGGTCGGCGTTAGGCTGAGCGCTGCCACTCCATCCCGCACGAAGGACGCCATGTCAGAGATCCGCGACGTCATCATCATCGGCTCGGGCCCGTCGGGCTACACGGCGGCCATCTACGCCGCTCGCGCCGACCTGAAGCCACTGGTCTTCGAAGGTGCGCTGGAATCGGGCGGCGCGCTGATGAACACCACCGAGGTGGAGAACTTCCCCGGTTTCCCCGAGGGCATCATGGGGCCGGCGCTGATGGCGAACCTGCGTGCCCAAGCCGAGCGGTTCGGCGCCGAGATCGTCACCGACGACATCGTGGAGGCCGACCTCGCCGGCCCGATCAAGTCGGTCACCGATTCCGAGGGCGGCGTGCACCGGGCCAAGGCGGTCGTGCTGGCCATGGGTTCCGGCTACCGCAGGCTCGGCCTGGACGGCGAGGACCGGCTGTCCGGACGCGGGGTGAGCTGGTGCGCCACCTGCGACGGCTTTTTCTTCCGCGATAAGGACATCGCGGTGATCGGCGGGGGCGACTCGGCGCTGGAGGAGGCCACCTTCCTGTCCCGGTTCGCGTCCTCGGTGACCGTGGTGCACCGGCGCGACGAGCTGCGGGCGTCCAAGATCATGATCGCCCGCGCCGAGGCCGACCCGAAGATCGGCTTCGCCTGGAACTCGACGGTGACTTCGATCAACGGCGAACAGTCGCTGAGTTCGCTGACCCTGACCGACACCGTCACCGGCGCACAGCGCGAGCTGGACGTCCAGGGCTGCTTCATCGCGATCGGCCACGACCCGCGTTCCCAGTTGGTGCGGGGCCAGGTGGAGACCGACGCCGCCGGTTACGTGCTGGTCCAGCCGGGTTCGACGCTGACCAACCTGCCCGGGGTGTTCGCGGCCGGCGACCTGGTCGATCACACCTACCGGCAGGCGATCACCGCGGCGGGCACCGGGTGCTCTGCCGCGCTGGACGCCGAACGCTACCTCGCCGACCTCGCGGATGTCGCCGAACTGTCTGAGCTGGAAGCTATCGTCTGACGCGAGGCGTCCCCGCACCCCGCAACGAGAGGAACATCCGTGGCCAACGTCACCGCCGTCACCGACGACACCTTCGAATCGAAGGTCATCCGCGCCGACAAGCCCGTCCTGGTCAACTACTGGGCCGACTGGTGCGCACCCTGCCGCCAGATCGCGCCGATCATCGAAGAGCTCGCCGGCGAGTTCGGCGACCGGATCGACTTCTACGCCCTCGACACCAACACGAACCCGCGCATTCCCACCGAGCAGGGGGTGCTGGGCCTGCCGACCATCCAGATCTTCTCCGGTGGTGAGCTGATGAAGTCGTTCACCGGGGGCAAGACCAAGGCGGCGTTGCTGAAGGCGCTCGGCGAGTTCATCTGATCCCGTCCCGCCGGGCGGGCTCCGGGGGCGCGACCGGACGCACGGCCTGCACCAGGCGTCCGAGCCGGTCCAGCACCGTGCCCCGCTCCGCGGGCACGGCACCGTTGAGATCCAGTCGCCAACTGTCGCCAGGTGTTGCGGGGACGAAACCGGTGGCGTCCAGGAGGCCGGACGGCAACGCGGCACAATGCCGCCACGGACCGGAGTTGGCGAACAGCGTCGCGACCCGGGCCCGGTGCAGACCACCCGCCAGCGAGAGCAGCATGGCCCGTCCGATCCCCTGCCGGACGTGGTCCGCAGTCACCCAGCCGGCGCCGATCCGAGCCACGGTGATCCGCGGATCGCCCGGGGTGGTCGCCGACACCAGCAGCAGCCCGACAGGCGCGCCCGCCTCGGTCGCCAGCGCACCGCACCAGCCCCACGCCGCCTGAGCGGCGACCATGCCCGCCTCGTCCAGCGGCATGAATCGCCCGCAGTGGGGGCAGGTCAGGCTTCGCACCCTCCCCGGCCCGACCAGCTCGATGCTGCCCACGGTGTCCTCCTGGGGAGCTCCGGCCGGCATCGGCACGGAGTCACGTTCATTCTAGGGAACCCCGTAAGCTGGCGCGGTGAGCCTGCCGGAACCCGTTCAACGTCGTGACACGGTGCTCGATCCGTGGATCGACGCCTACGCCGAACGCACCCACGGGCTCACCGTGTCGGCCGTGCGGGCCCTGTTCGCGGTGGCGAACCGACCCGAGGTGGTGTCACTGGCCGGCGGCATGCCGAACATCGCCGACCTGCCCCGCGAAGCCATCGGCGAGGCCGTATCGAGCCTGATCCGCGAGCGGGGCACCCAGGCCATGCAGTACGGCTCGGGGCAGGGCGAACCGTTCATGCGGGAACAGATCACCGAGGTGATGGCCGAGGAGGCGATCGTCGCCCACCCCGACGATGTCGTGGTCACCTGCGGTTCGCAGCAGGCCCTCGACCTGGTCACCCGGGTGTTCTGCGATCCGGGCGACGTGATCTTGGCCGAGGCGCCGTCCTACGTGGGCGCCATCGGCACCTTCCGCGCTTACCAGGTGCAGGTCGTGCACGTCGCAATGGACGAGTTCGGCATCGTTCCCGAGGCGTTGCGCGAGGCCGTGGCGACCTGCCGGTCCGCCGGCAAGCGGATCAAATTCCTGTACACCATCCCGAACTTCCAGAACCCGACAGGCGTCACCCAGACCCTGCAACGACGTCAGGAACTGATCGAGATCGCCCACGAGATCGACATCCTGATCGTCGAGGACAATCCGTACGGGCTGCTCTCCACCGAGGGTGAACCGCTGCCGGCGCTGCGCTCGATGGACGCCGACCGGGTGGTGTACCTGGGGTCGTTCTCGAAGACCTTCGCGCCCGGCTTCCGGGTGGGCTGGGCGCTGGCGCCGCACGCCGTCCGCGAGAAGCTGACCCTGGCGCAGGAGTCGGCGACCCTCGCGCCGCCGGTGTTCAGCCAGTTCGCCATCTCGACCTATCTGCACCAGTTCGACTGGCGCGGGCAGATCCAGGTGTTCCGCGACATGTACGCGGCGCGCCGCGACGCGATGCTGCGGGGCCTGGCCGAGAACATGCCGGCGGGCAGCAGCTGGACCCATCCGACCGGCGGCTTCTTCGTCTGGCTCACCCTGCCGGAGGGACTGGATTCGCAAGCGATGCTGCCCCGGGCGGTCTCCGCCCGGGTGGCCTACGTGCCCGGCACCGCGTTCTACGCCGACGGCATGGGCAGCCGCAACATCAGGCTCTCCTACTGCTTCCCGACCCCGGAACGGATCATCGAGGGCACCCGCCGACTCGGCGAGGTGTTGCGCGACGAGATCGACACCCTGCACACCTTCGGGATCACCGCAGGAGAGCCCCTGTACCGCGACGTCACGGCCGGTCCCGCACCGGACATCACCTGAGGATTCAGTCATGAGCAGCCAACCGGGCACCGTCGTCGTCCTCGCCGGAGGACTCTCCCACGAGCGCGATGTATCGCTGCGATCCGGACGCCGGATCGCCCAGGCGCTGCGGGACCAGGGACTCACCGTGATCGAGGCGGACGTCAGCCGCGGGCTGGCCGAGCTGCTCGCCGGCACCCCCGACGCGGTGGTGTTCCCAGTGCTGCACGGCGGTGACGGTGAGGACGGCTCGATCCGCGAGGTGCTCGACCTGTTCGGCGTCCCCTACGTCGGTTCCACCGGGCCGGCGTCACAACGGGCCTTCGACAAGTCGATCTGCACCCCGTTGGTTGACGTCACCAAGCCCGTCCAGGTCGCCCTGCCGAACTCGGTCTTCCGCGAACTCGGGGCGCAGGCGCTGGTGGCGGGGCTGGTGGAACGGCTCGGGCTGCCGCTGATGGTCAAGCCGAACCGGAGCGGGTCCGCCCTGGGCTGCACCAAGGTGTCCACGGCCGAAGCGCTGCCGGGAGCGATGGTGGCGGCCTACGCCTACGGCGAGATGGCGGTTATCGAGGAGTTCATCGAGGGCACCGAGGTGGCGGTCACGGTGATCGACACCGGCGACGGGCCCCGGGCGCTGCCCGCGGTGGAGATCCGGCCCCGCTCCGGCGTCTACGACTACACCGCCCGCTACACCGCCGGGGAGACCCGGTTCATCTGCCCCGCCGAGCTGGACGATGACGTGGCCGAGGCCTGCGCGTCACTGGCCCTGGGGGTGCATGAGCGGCTCGGGCTTCGTGACTTGTCCCGCACCGACATCATCGTCGGCGCCGAAGGGCCGGTCTTCATCGAGACCAACGTCTCCCCCGGCATGACCGAGACGTCCCTGGTGCCGCTCGCGGTGGAGGCTGCCGGGGAGGACTTCGGACGGCTCTGCGTCGCCCTCGTGCGCCAGGCATACCGCCGGGGGCCCTCCGGCGTCCGAGGCTGAGCCATGTCGCTGCGGGTCAAACAGGCGCTGGTGCTGCTGACCGGTGTGGTGGCGGCCGTCGTGATGTGCGGGCTCGGGCTGTGGCAGCTGCAGGTGTTCACCGACCAGGGCAACGCGTCCGCTCAGGCCCGCGCTCAGCAGGCACCGGTACCGCTGCTCGATTTCGTCGCCGCGGACGGCTCCGTGGGAGACGTCTACGGCAAGCCGGCCACCGTGTCCGGGCACTACCTGGCCGGTCAGCAGGAACGGGTGCTCGGTGAGGACGGGGTGGTGCGGGTGCTGTCCGCGCTGCAACTGGCGGACGGTCGGGTGCTTCCCGTCGTCCGCGGCACGATCGCGCTGGGGCTCGACGCGCCGCCCCCACCCACCGGTGAACAGACCGCGACCGGCGTCTTCCTGCCCTCCGAGCCCGGCGTCGATGCGCCTACGACAAGCGGTTATGACCTCGGATCAGTGCGCCTGCCACAACTGGCGCAGGTCTGGGAACAGCCGCTGTTGCCTGGCTTCGTCACCCTGGACGCGGCCGAGTCGGCGCGTCAGGGGCTCTCTCCGGCAACCGTGAAGCTCCCCGAAGGCGAAGGCTCCTGGCGCAACAGCGGATACGCCCTGCAATGGTGGGTGTTCGCCCTGTTCGCGCTGGGGATGGCGTGGAAGATCGCACACAGCATGGGCAAGCGGGGTGCCCGCAGCGGGATGGGTGAGGGCGTGGGATGACGACGCCTGACTGCCGTTGATCGAGCTTGTCGAGACCCGGATGCCCACCCCGCCGGCGGTTTCGACCAACTCAACCAGCGGTGGTTGCACTGCTCAGCCCCCTTGTCAGCTCTCTGTGGCGGGGGTAGGTGCCTCGGCCGGGTCGTCACCGGCCTGTCCCCCGCCTTCCACCGCCGCCAGCCGCCTCCGGACGTCCTTGGTGGCGTAACGCTCGGCCACGAAGGACAGGAACGGCACCGTTCCCGCGAGGGCGATCAGGATCAGTCGCAGCCACGGCCAGTTCACCCGACGGCCGAGGTCGTAGGCGGTGATCAGCAGCAGCAGGTAGAGCCACCCGTGTGGGACGCCCGTCCAGGTCACCACGGTGTCGTTGTGCCCGAAGTACTTCATCGGCACACCGACGCAGACCAGCACCACCAGCAGCACGCCCACGATCCACGCCATCACCTGATAGCGCAACAGGGCTGAGCGAACGGCAGGGACGTCTTCGGCGGTCATCACGCTGCCGAGGCTACCTGTCATCGTCGGTGACGACGCCTCCGTCCCGCCCAAGCAGCCCGACGGACAGAATACTTGTCAACAAGTATCCTTGTTTATAAATCTCCTGCGGGTGCTCGGCCGGTCTCTCTGGTCACCAACCGATGGTTGAACCTGTCGACACCATTCCCGGCAGGCGGAGTTTCAGGTCTCGACAAGCTCGACCACCGAAGGCCGGCGACTTCTCAGGCCAGCAGTTCGACGAGGCGCCCGAGGTCGTCGTCGTTGGCGAAGTCGATCACGATGCGACCGCGTCCTTTGGCGCCCATCACCACGTTGACGCGGGTGTCGAGGCGCTCCACCAGGCGCTCGGCGAGCCCGGACGCCCGCTCGCTGGGTTCGCGCATCACCCGTTGCCGCGGCGCCTTGGGCTCGCGTCCGTCACCGAGCGCGACGATCTCTTCGACCGCCCGCACCGAGAGATTCTCGGCGACCACCCGCTGGGCCAGCCGTTCCATCGCCAACGGGTCACCGAGACCGAGAATGGCCCGGGCATGGCCGGCGCTGAGGACGCCGGCGGCGACCCGGCGCTGCACCGGCGCGGGTAGCTGGAGCAGCCTGATCGTGTTGCTGATGTGCGGACGGCTGCGCTTGATCCGGGTGGACAGCTCCTCCTGCGTGCAGGCGAAGTCGGTCAGCAACTGCTGATAGGCGGCCGCCTCTTCCAGCGGATTCAGCTGGGCCCGGTGCAGGTTCTCCAGCAACGCGTCCCGCAGCAGATCATGCTCGGACGTCGGTCGCACGATCGCGGGAATGGTGGCCAGGCCCGCAGCCTGGGTGGCGCGCAGGCGGCGCTCCCCCATCACCAGTTCGTAGCTGTCGCCACCCAGCGGACGCGCCACGATCGGCTGCAGCAGGCCGACCTCACGGATCGACTCCACCAGCTCGTCCAGGGCGTCCTCTTCGAAGACCTGGCGCGGCTGCTTGGGGTTGGGACGGATGCTGTCGACCGGCAATTCCGCGTAGTAGGAACCCTCGGGTGGTTCGACAGCCAACGGTTCCGGGCGTTGCGGCTCGAGCTCGGGGTCGGTTCGGTGAATCAGGTCGCCGAGGCCTCGGCCCAGTCCGGAACGCGGTTTGGTGACGGTCATCGTCGTCCTCTCACTTCACTCACTTCATGCCACTCACTGTGGGGCGCCGCGCCGGGCAACTTCGGCGGCGGCGGCGAGGTAGGCCTGTGCCCCGGCTGAAGCCTGGTGGTAGGTGATCACGGTCTGCCCATAGCTGGGCGCCTCGGAAACCCGGACCGAACGGGGGATCGCCGTGGTCAGCGTCTCGGTGGGGAAGTGCGTCCGCACCTCGTTCGCCACCTGGGTCGAGAGCCGGGTCCGTCCGTCGAACATGGTGAGCACCACGGTGGACAGGTGCAGCCGGTCGTTCATCGTGCCTTTGACCAGGTCGATGGTCCGCAGCAGCTGGGAGACACCTTCCAGCGCGTAGTACTCGCACTGGATCGGCACCAGCAGTTCCTGCGCGGCGACGAGGGCGTTCAGGGTCAGCAGGCCCAGCGATGGGGGACAGTCGATGAAGACGTAGTCGATCCGGTGCCGGCTGATCAGTCGTTCGATGGCCCGCAGCAGCCGGCTCTCTCGTCCGGGCTTGTCTACGAGACCGATCTCGGCACCGGCGAGGTCGATGGTGGCGGGAAGGACCCACAGACCGTCGATGTCCAGGCAGGGCTGCACGTGCCGCTCGATCGGCTCGCCGTCGATCAACACTTCGTAGGTCCCGGCGACGCCGGCCTCGTGCTCCACCCCGAGAGCGGTGGACGCGTTGCCCTGGGGGTCGAGGTCGATGACCAGGACGTTGAGCCCGCCGCGCGCCAGCCCCGCGGCCAGATTCACCGCGGTGGTGGTCTTGCCGACACCGCCCTTCTGGTTCGCGATGACGATCACTCTGGGGGAGTCCGGAGCCGGGAGGGCCGTTGCTTCACGTGAAACAACGGCGTCCGGCAGCTCAACCGGGGCGGGCGTGAACTCGACCGTGTCGTAGGCGACACGGCGCGGAGCGGTGGACTGGGTCATCGGAGTGCTCCCGTCGAGGGGGGAAGTGTTTCACGTGAAACGGACGCCATCGAGGGTTACCTGCCTACCTTTCGCCGGGGCTCATGCTCAGTCTCCGAGCCTACAGTCGCCAACACCGCGGATGCGGCTACCCGAGTGGCGTGCCTCGCGAATCGTTGACTCGCAACCATCCCGTTGGTCTTGCACTCTTGTCAGCCGCCCCCGCGTCCAGGACTCGACAAGCTCCAACCAACGACAATCGGCGTCGGTTGAACTTGGCGGCACCCATGCCAGCCACCCCACGTCTAGGTCTCACAGGCTCAACCATCGGTGGTTGAGCCTGTCGAAACCCCTCTCGGACCGAACCACCTTGTAGAAGCCCTGCTCAAAGCCCACCGCGTCATCCCGGACTTGATCCGGGATCTCTCCCGCAGGAGATCCCGGGATGACGTAACTGATCAGTGCTTGCTTCTAGCGGATGCGCACCACCCAGGTCGTCTCGTCAGTGCCGGGCGCAGGTGTCCGGATGACTTCGCCGGTAAGGCGTTGCCGACGCAGCAGCTTCCGCACCTCGACCAGCTCCTGCTCGGCGCTTTCGCCCTTGAGAGCGACCAACTCCCCTCGCGGCGCCAGCAAGGGCAGACACCAACCCAGCAGCTTGGGGAGCGCCGCCACAGCCCGTGCCGTCACCACGTCGTAGCGTCCGTGGTGATCCTCGGCACGCCCGCGCACCACCGTGACCCGATCGTCCAGACCGAGCTCGGCAACCGCCTCGGTCAGGAAGTTCGCCCGCCGCAACAACGGCTCCAACAGCGTCACCCGCAGATCGGGACGCCGAATCGCCAGCGGAATCCCCGGCAGGCCGGCACCCGACCCCACATCGACCACGGTCCGCCCGTCCCCGATCATGCCCTCGATGGCGAGGGAGTTCAGCACATGCCGAGGCCACAGCCGGTCAACCTCGCGAGGCCCGATCAGCCCCCAGTCGACACCTCGACTTGCCAATATGTCGACATATCTCTCTGCGATCGGGTAGTCATCGCCAAAGACCTCGCGCACGGTTTCCACGTGGTCCTGTCTACAGGCATCCGTAGTCACCCGTCGATCCGGCGACCGATCCGTTCCACACTCAGGAATCGGGCTACCGTCACTCGACCATGAGGGCTCTCGACAACCCGAATGAGCATGGGCGCACGTCTTCAAGAGGGGTGTGCTGACTCTCGCCGGTCGAGCTTGTCGAGACCCAGGACAACCTGGCGCCGACGAGGGGTTTCACCAGATCGACTGGCGGAACAGAACCCAACCACCAAGACCCGACCAAAGAACAAAGGTTCTCGACAAACTCGACCAACGAAGGACCGACCAGATTCGTCCCCTTGGTCCAGTTCGACCGAATCTGGAACGACAGGAACCGTCCCCGGAGTACCACACGACCGAATGTGGAACGAAAAGAACCGTCCCCTCGTGCCACCGGCTAGCGCGCAGACATGCAGAACGGCCGGGGGAGTGATCCCCCGGCCGTCCGGAAAGTCGAGCGTCAGCTCTTGGGCAGCACCACGACGCGGCGCCGGGGTTCCTCGTCCTCGGATTCGCTGACCAGGCCGGCGGCAGCCACCACATCGTGCACGATCTTGCGCTCGAACGGGTTCATCGGGGCCAGGCGGACGGGTTCGCCGGTCTCGACGACCTCGGCGATGGCGTCCTTGGCCAGGATCTCCAGCTCCTTGCGTCGCTTGTCGCGGTGACCGGCGACGTCGAGCATCAGCCGGGAGCGGTGCCCGGTTTCGGTCATCACGGCCAGTCGGGCGAGTTCCTGCAGCGCCTCGAGCACCTCGCCATCGCGACCGACCAACAGACCGGCGTCGGTCACGATCGACACATGCGCTCGACCGCCCTCGGTGAAGGTGTCGATGTCGCCGTCCAGGTCGGCGATATCCAACAGCTCTTCCAGGTAGTCAGCGGCGATCTCGCCCTCGTTCACCAAGGCCTGCTCGCGCTTCGACCGGCTCGGTTCTTCACCAGCGGGCGCCTCAACGACTTCGGTCTCGGTTTGCACGTCGCTCATCGTTTCGTTATCTCCTGTCGGGCCTGATCAGGCCTGGCCGGGGTTGGTCTTGGGCTTGGGCGGCCCCTGCTTGCGTGAGGCTCGGTTGCTCCGCTGCGGCTGCTGGCGCTGCACCTGCTGGCGCTGGACGCCGCCGGTCGAGCCGCTGCCCTCGTCGGACGGCGTCGAACCGGACGGGGTGCCGCCCTGCCGCGCCACCCTGCTGGTGTCGGTGGACGGGGGTGAGGCCGGTGCACGCCGGCCCTTACCGGCCCGCTGCCGTGCCAGATCGTCCGGATCCTTGCCCTTGGCCCTCATCCGCTCTTCCCAGTCGATGTAGGCAGGAGTGTTCGGGGCGGGGTTGTTGTGGATCAGGATGTACTGCTGGACCATCGTCCAGATGTTCGAGACCAGCCAGTAGAGCAGCACGCCGACCGGAATGTTCACACCCATGAACAGGTACATGAACGGGAAGACGTACAGCATGATCTTCTGCTGCTGGGCGAACTGACCGCTCAGGGCCTCCGGCGGCATGTTCTTGCGCATCAGCTGCAGCTGCGTCACGAACAGCACCGCGGTCATGCTGATCACCAGCACGGCACAGAGGATCTGGGTCGGCCCGATGCCGTCGGTGATCGGCCAGAAGATGCCGGACAGCTTCGCGCCGAAAATGGTGGCGTTCCGCAGCGATTCGGACTGCTCCACGGTGAGGACGCCGATCGAGTGACCCTGCGAGGCCTGCCACAGCACTTGGTACAGCGCGATGAAGATCGGCATCTGCAGCAACAACGGAAGACAGGACGCCATCGGGTTGACGCCTTCCTCCTTGTAGAGCTTCATCGTCTCTTGGCCGAGGCGCTCCCGGTCGTGGCCGTATTTCTCCTGCAACGCCTTGAGCTGCGGCTGCAGGATCTGCATGTTGCGCGACGACCGGATCTGCCGGACGAACAGCGGGATCAGCAGGGTACGGATCACCACGGTCAGCGAGATGATCGCGAGCGCCCAGGACCACCCATTGTCGGGACCGAGGAACCAGGCGTACAGGGTGTGGAAGCTGGACATGATCCACGACACCGCCAGGTAGAGCGGCTGCATCATGGTGTTCAGCACACCGAGGAAATCACCCCACAGGTCCATCGGCACGATCTGCGGAATCGGTGGGATCACGTTGCTCCTCGGCATTCGGTTGAAGAGTGGGAATGGGTGGTTCCGGCGGCCTGTTCAGCGGCCCACGTCCGGGCCGCGGCGGTGCCGGGCACCGGGTCGTAGCCGCCCAGCGACCACGGGTGGCAATGACCCAGGCGGCGCAGCGCCAGTCCGGTGCCGCGCCACGCGCCATGCACCGTGACCGCCTCGAGGGCGTAGGCCGAGCATGACGGGTAGTACTTGCAGACCTGGCCGTACAGCGGGCTGATCACCGCGCGGTACCCCGTCAACAGGGCGATCAGGGGCGCTTTCACGACGCACCCAGGCGACGCACGGCCACATCCCATGCCGAATCCAGATCGGCGGCGACCCGATCAGCCTGAGGAAGCGCCCGCACCACCACGTCCAGCTCGAACGGCGACCGGGCCAGTCGGTCGGCGACCAGGTGCCGCAGTTGCCGCTTCACCCGGTTCCGCCGGACGGCATTGCCCACGGCCTTGGACACCACAAAACCCGCCCTGGACGGCGGGTGATCGGTCCGCACCATGTGCAGGACCAGGCTCGGACGTCCACAACGGACTCCCCGGCGCATGGTGGCGCGGAATTCCTCGGCGGTGCGAAGCCGCGCGGGCTTGGCCAGCACCTGACGGCTCGGCGGCGTCGCTCAGCCGGCGAGGCGAGCGCGGCCCCGGCTACGGCGGGCCGAGATGATGGCGCGGCCGGCGCGGGTGCGCATCCGCAGGCGGAAGCCATGGGTGCGGCTGCGGCGCCGGTTGCTCGGCTGGAAAGTGCGCTTGCTCACGGAAGTACTCCCCGTTCAGTTTCGCTGTACGTGCTGGCTTGCTTATTGTTCTGGAACCGATGCGCCCACTGCGGGCGCACGCCATGGGTCGCTGACGCGACCTGCCAAGGTTACGCGTCCAGGGGGAGTCTGGGCAAACCGAGTGGTTCCCGAGGCCGTCGAGCCGACACGCCGCTGTGGCTGGAAATTTCCGCGAATCAGTTTGCGGATGGCCCTCGGTCGGGCTAGCGTTTCGCTCCGTTGGCCTGTCACACGGCATCGTCCCCGTGCGGCCCGTCCGCCTATTCACACCCTGTGGATAAGTTATGTGGATGAGTGGTCCATCGAGCAGGACCTCGCAAGGAAGGGAGCGCAGGGTGCCCGACCATCAGGCCATGACTCCCACCGGTGCGGTCGATCTCGAAGACGCCTGGCGGTTCGTCTGGTCAGAGGCCGACGCCCCCTCCCGAGCGTGGCTGCGCAGCACTCATGCCGCCACCATGCAGGACAACACGGTGATTGTCAGCGTTCCCAACGAGTTCACCCGTGGCCGGGTCGAATCCCGTCTGCGCGGCTGGGTCGAAGACCAGCTGACTACCTACTTCGGACGCCCGATCGGCATCGCCACGGTGGTGCTGCCCAGTGCCGGCGAGCTGAGCGAGGACGATTTCGCGGCCGGCTCGGACGAGGCCGGCGCCGATCAGCCGGCCGAGCGCATCGTCGTCGACGACCAGTCGGGCGGCCGGCTCAACCCGAAGTACACCTTCGAATCGTTCGTCATCGGCAGCTCGAATCGGTTCGCGCATGCGGCGGCGGTAGCGGTCGCCGAGGCACCGGGCAAGGCCTACAACCCGCTGATGATCTACGGCGAGTCCGGGCTCGGCAAGACCCACCTGCTGCACGCGCTGGGTCACTACGTGCGCAGCTACCACTCCAACCGGCGGGTCAAGTACGTCTCCACCGAGGAGCTCACCAACGACTTCATCAACGCCATCAGCGACAACCGGACGGCCGACTTCCGGCGCACCTACCGCGACGTGGACGTGTTGCTGATCGACGACATCCAGTTCCTGGAATCGAAGATCCAGACCCAGGAAGAGTTCTTCCACACCTTCAACACGCTGCACACCGCGCAGAAGCAGATCGTGCTGACCTCCGACCGGCCGCCCAAATCGCTGGAGGCGTTGGAGCCGCGGCTGCGCAGCCGCTTCGAGTGGGGCCTGATGACCGACATTCAGCCGCCCGACCTGGAGACCAGGATCGCGATCCTGCGCAAGAAGGCGGCCGCCGAGCGGCTGACCGCCGGCCCGGACGTGCTGGAGTTCATCGCCAGCAAGATCCCCACCAACATCCGCGAGCTCGAGGGCGCACTGATCCGGGTGACCGCGTTCGCCAGCCTGAACCGGCAGGAGGTCGATCTTCCGCTGGCCGAAGTGGTGCTGCGCGACCTGATCCCGCACGGCGACGACGCCCCGATCACGGCGACCCTGATCCAGTCCGAGACGGCGTCCTACTTCTCGATCACCACCGACGACCTCTGTGGCGCCAGCCGGGTCCAGAGTGTCGTGATCGCCCGTCAGATGGCGATGTACCTGTGCCGTGAGCTCACCGACCTGTCGCTGCCCAAGATCGGGCAGTCGTTCGGCGGACGCGATCACACCACCGTGATGCACGCCAACAAGAAGATCAGGCACCTGATGGGGGAGGACCGGAAGGTCTTCAACCAGGTCGCCGAGCTCACCAACCGGATCAAGCAGCGCGCCGCTCAGCGCTGAGGCGCGCTCGCCTCCACTCATCACGCCCGGATTCCTGTTGGTCGCGACGGTGGAGAAGTCCTGTGGACAACGCCCCTGCCTGTGGATGGAGTTCCCGAGCCCGGCACTGTCCGCAACTACTACCCGTGTGATTTCGCGTTATACACAACGCCACGCTGCTGCGAAACGCCGTCCGACAAGCGGTGTCAAGTGTTTTCCACAGTGTCCACAGCAGTGATGACTACTACTGACGGTTACGCATCAAATGACACTAAAAGTAGGCCGGTCCGTCAGGTGTGGAAGAGTCGCCCGACCGCACCGATATGATCGTCGTCCGGAGTACTGAGCAAGGGAGCCCCGTGAAGATCCGTCTCGATCGTGATGTTCTCGCCGAAGCCGTCGCCTGGACCGCGCGCAGCCTGCCGACCAGGCCGAGTGTCCCGATCCTGGCGGGCTTGCTGGTCAAGGCCGCCGGCGGCCAGGTGGTGATGTCAAGCTTCGACTACGAGACGTCCGCTCAGATCGTGGTACCGGGCCAGGTGACCGACGACGGAGTCGCGCTGGTCTCGGGCAAGCTGCTCGCCGACATCGCCCGTTCCCTGCCGAACAAGCCGGTCGACATCACCGCCGACACCAGCCGGATGGAGTTGGTCTGCGGCAGCGCCCGATTCACCCTGCAGACGTTGCCCGTCGACGACTATCCGGCGCTGCCCACGATGCCCGAGGCGACCGGCACCGTGAACAGCGACGACTTCTCCCGTGCGGTGGCCCAGGTCGTGGTGGCTGCCGGGCGTGACGAACTGCTGCCGGTTTTCACCGGCGTCCGGATGGAGATCGAGGGCGACACGCTCTCGCTGCTCGCCACCGACCGGTACCGGATGGCGTTGAAGGAGATCACCTGGACGCCGACCGGCGCTGCGCGCGACGGCGCCGCACTGGTGCCGGCCCGGGTGCTGGGCGAGACGGCCAAATCGATGACGTCCGGCGAGGTGGTCACGCTGAGCCTGGCCAGCAGCGGGACCGGCGACGGCCTGATCGGCTTTGAGGGCGCCGGCGCCGCGGGCACCCGTGAGATCACCACCCGGCTGCTGGACGGCGAGTTCCCGAAGGTCCGGCATCTGATGAACGTGCAGGCCACCGTCACCGTGCGGGCCAACACGGCCGAGGTGGTCGCCGCGGTGAAAAGGGTCGCGCTGGTGGCCGAGCGGAACACGTCCCTGCGCATGCTGATCGGCGAACAGGCGATCACCCTGGAGGCGGCGACCGGCGACCAGGCGCAGGCGGTGGAAGCACTGGAAGCGGTGGTGACCGACGAGACCGGCGCCGGCCTGGCGATGACCGCGGCGGGGTTCAACCCGCACTATCTCGCCGACGCCCTGGCCGCGCTGGACGCGCCGTATGTGCATTTCTCGTTCACGGCGCCCGGGAAGCCCTGCCTGCTGACCGCTCTGAACGAGCTGGACGGCGAGCAGCAGACCGACTACCGGCACGTGATCATGCTGATGCGGCTGCCCGCCTGAGGGGTTCCCAGGTAGCTGGCGAGTTGGGCGTCGTAAGGTGACCGGGTGTTCGTCACCCATCTGTCGCTCGCGGACTTCCGCTCCTATCCGAGCGTCGAGTTGGCCCTGGAACCGGGCGTCACCACGTTCACCGGTGCCAACGGGCAGGGCAAGACGAACCTGATCGAGGCGGTGGACTACCTGGCCACGCTCGGGTCGCACCGGGTCGCGTCCGAGGCGCCGCTGGTGCGGCACACCGCGGAACGGGCCATCGTCCGGGCGCGAGTGCAGGCCGGGCTGGACGATCTGCGGCAACTGCTCCTCGAGATCGAGCTGTTGCCCGGACGGCAGAACAGGGCCAGCCTGAACCGGGCGCCGTTGCGGCGGCCGCGGGAGCTGCTGGGTGCGCTGCGCACCGTGGTGTTCTCGCCCGAGGACCTGGCCCTGATCAAGGGCGACCCGGCCGAGCGGCGCCGTTTCATCGACGAGCTGATCACCACCCGGTGGCCGCGGCTGGCCGGTGTCCGCGCCGACTACGACCGGGTGCTGCGACAACGATCGACCCTGCTGAAGTCGTTGTCAGGTCGTGGTCGGGCGATTCCGGACGGCGCTGCCGCGACCCTGGAGGTGTGGGACGAGTCGCTGGCCGGGTTCGGCGCCGAGCTGATCCACGCCCGGGTCGGCACGCTGGCCGATCTGACCCCGCACCTGCACCGGGCCTACGCGGCGATCGCACCGACCAACAACGACGCGCAGCTCGCCTATCGCAGCCCGGTCGCACCCCAACCGGACACCTCGGTCGAAGAACTGCAGGCCAGGCTGATCATGGCGATGAGCGAACGCCGCCCGGACGAGATCGCTCGCGGCGTCTGCCTGGTGGGTCCGCACCGTGACGACATCGTGCTGAATCTGGGCGAGCTGCCGGCCAAGGGTTACGCCTCGCACGGTGAATCCTGGTCCTTCGCGCTGGCGCTCAAGCTGGCGTCCTTCGACCTGCTGCGTGGTGACGGGGTGGAGCCGGTGCTGATCCTGGACGATGTGTTCGCCGAACTCGATCAGGTGCGCCGGGAGCGGCTCGCCGGCATGGTCGCCGAGGCGGAGCAGGTGCTGATCACCGCCGCGGTCGCCGCGGACGTCCCGGCAGCGCTGGGCGGGCGCCGGTTCAGCGTCGGCGGCGGTGAGGTGAAAGAGATCGACGAGCCGAGCGAGGTGCAGCATGCCCGAGCATGACCCGTCCGGCATCGACTTGGCGCGGCTGATCGCCCGCAACGCCCAAGGCATGCCGTCCGCACCGCCGGCCCGCAAGAAGAAGCCAAAGCCGAAGCCGGCCGCGTCCCGCAGTGCCGGTGACCCGCAGCCGCTGGGTGAGGCGCTGGACGAGCTGATCGTGACCCGGGGTTGGTCACGGGAGGTCAACCTGCAGCACCTGCTGGGCCGTTGGGCCGACCTGGTCGGGCCGGCCAATGCCGAACACTCCCGTCCGGAGGGGTTCGACAAGAAGGTGCTGCGGGTGCGCACCGACTCGACCGCGTGGGCGACCAACCTGCGGCTGCTGGCGCCGTCCATCGTGGCCCGGCTCAACGAACAACTCGGGGACGGCACGGTGACCCGGATCGTGGTCAAGGGACCGGACGCACCGTCCTGGAAGCACGGCCCGCGCAGTGTGCGCGACGGCCGTGGCCCGCGCGACACCTACGGCTGAGTGGTACGGGGGGACGGTTCTTTTCGGTCCACCCAGCTGCGAAAGTGGACCGAAAAGAACCGTCCCCCCGTACCGGCGCGACCCCGTCAGCCGGTTAGGATCACTCGCAATGGAGGCCGTCCGCTCCCTGTCGGGAGCTCTGAATCAGCTCGTCACCACCACTGCCCTGGTGTGGTGGCGGACGCTGCCACGGCTGCTCGTCGTCGTGTTACTGGGCTGGCTGGGGTACCGGGTGTTCGCTCAGCTGGCTGCCCTGGTGGTGGACGTCGGCGCCTGGTTGTCGTTGCTGATGCTGTCGCTGGGGTTCGTGGTGCGGTTGTCGAGCATCATTCTCGGGCTCCGGATCGCCGGTCAGGAGCTGCAGGTGCGGCACGCGCTGCCGCTGCCCGAGGACGACCCGAGGGATTCCTCGATCTCGCATCTGCTGTCGATCACGCTGCTGCCGTTCCTGGGCATCTACGCGGTCTTCGACGTGATCACGGATGCCGCGAACCAGATCCAGATCGACTACTACGTGTTCAGCGGACTCACTTTCGAGCGACAGGTGCTGAGCCAGCTGAACCCCCAGGGTGCGCTCGGCGCGGGACTTCTGGTGGGGCTGATCGCCGGGTTGTACGTCGTCCGGCGGCTGATCGACCGGTGGTTCGAACGGACCGGGTTCCGCCCGCTCGGCCTGCTGGCCGCGGTGGTCGAGGGCTTCTTCCTGCTGATCGTGCTGATGAGCGGACGCCAGCTGCTGATCAGGATCGGCAACTGGGTGGACGAGCGGGTGTTCCGGGTCTGGCTGGACTACCCGTCCTGGGGGCTGCAGCAGCTGTTCGCCGGCTTCGGCATCGACATCTCGGAGCTGCTGGAACAGCTGGGATCGCTGTGGTCGGAGGTGATCTGGCCCGGGGTGACCGCGATGGTGGTGGAACCGATGCTCTGGCTGGCGCTGGCCGCGCTGGTGTTCGGCAGCCAGGTGGTCTCCACCGCCGAGCTGTGGCGCCGCGGTCAACCGGTCGGGGTCGACCTGCGCCGGCGCCGGGTCGAGGCGGGCGACCGGGAGCGTCGCGTCGCCCTGGAGTTCCAGGATGCGTTCCTCGGCGACCTGAACGACAAATACCTGCCCACCTGGCAGTCGCTGCGGCTGGTGTTCGGGGTGGGTCCGACCTTCTTCGCCGCGTTCGTGCTCTGCTACGGAGTGCTGACCACCGGCGAGGAACTGCTGCGCCGCGGGCTGTACGCCGTGCTGGGTGGACACCCGGCCAGCTTCTGGTCCGTTGCCGGACCGCCCATCGACCTGGTGGTCACCATGCTCGCCGAGCCGTTGCGCTGGGCGCTGCTGGCGGCCGCCTTCCACGCCTGCCTGAGCCGTTTAGCGGCCCACGCCGGTGAGCCGGAGCCGGACGCCGCCGCGACCGACGTCGGTGTGCCGGACAGCCACGCGCCCGCGCCGGAGGTGGCCGGATGAACCGCCGTTGGAGCCATGGGTTGGTCGCCGTGCTCGCCTGCCTGGCGATGATCGGGTTGCACGCCTACCTCGGCGAGAGACCGCACCAGCAGACCACCAGGGTCGCTCCCGGACAGCAGGGACGGCTCTACGGATCGACGATCACGGTGAACTCCTCGACCATCGGCCAGGTGCTGTACACCGACGGAGTGTTCACCGGACGCAGCGGGGTCACGTTCCTGGTCGTGAACGTCACCATCGTCACCGACGGGACGCAGCGCGGCACCAACTGGACGGTCACCGGAGCCGCCAACGGACGTACCTTCGCCGCCCGTAAGCCGGTCACCCTGCCCGAGCCGGGCTTCCGGATCACCCAGGACCTGGTCTTCGAGATCAGCGGCGACGACCTGGCCGGGTTCTCGGTGGTCGTCCTCGACCGGGCACCGATCTACGCTTTCGATCCGCAACTCGCGCTCGATCTCGGGATCAGCCCGGAGCTGGCCGCCGAGTGGCGCGAGCAGAGGCAGTATGCCACCGTGCAGACCACCCGGGGACGTGCGGAGGTGGACCGGTGAGCGCGCGGCGACGGCAATGGCGGACGGCGGTCATCGTGTTCCTGGCGGTGCTGGCCGTGACGCTGGGCTGGGTGAGTTACCTGCACGTCCGCAGCACCCCGCGCTGGCAGCCGACCGCCCCCGGGGAGTGGGCCAATCCGTTGCCCGAGGGCGGCATGCCGATGCGGCTGGCCTCGCTCAGCACTGCGCCCGTCCTGGTCACCGACCGCGGCGACCAGCCGGCGCCGGCCGGTGCTGTCTGGGTGATCGCCGTGGTCGAATACCAGCCACCGCCGACGGCCCACTTCTGCATGCTGGTGCTGCTCGCGCAGGACGGACGGCGCTGGAACGCGGTGAGCCCGCTGGACTATTCCGGACGCCGCCCGATTCCGAACGGCTGCACCTCCCCGGCGGGGAGTGGGACGCCGCGCGGCGAGCAGCTCTACCTGATTCCCGAGGAGGCCGCCGGCTCGTTGACCGGGCTGGCCGGGGTGGTGACGGCCTACCGCGGGACGGAGCCGTATCCGGTGCTCACGCCGGCTCGATGACCACCGGCACTTCGAAACGGTAGGCCGTCCGGGTTGCCGACCAGACCATCTGGCCCTCGCCGGTGGGGCTGGCGTCGATCCATTCCAGCACTGAAGCCCCGACCGAGACGTGGTCGGTGGGCGGGAACTCGTCCGGACTGAAGACCAAGGTGCAGGGCACCATCGGCGTGCCCGGGTTGAGTGCGTCGGCGTTGCCGATGGTGTCCCCGGGGCCGAAGAAGAGGCTGGCATCGCCGCTCACCCGCAGGTTGACCGGGTGCTGCATCGAGAACGCGTTGCGCACCAACCGGTCCTCACTGGAGACCAACGGGTCGTCGGTGTTGTTGCGGCACCTGCCGAACACATAGACCGACCACGACCCGGGACGTTCCCGGGCCAACGCCCGGTCGACCGCGATCGACATCGGCCCCAGGTTCACCTCGGTACCGACCGGGAGCCGGGCCAGCCGATCGGTGGCCTTCTCGAAACCACCGGCCAGCCAGGTGCCGGCCAACAGCAGGACGGCGAGAGCGATGGCCGGCCACAACAGCGGAACCGTCCGACGCCCCACGCCCGGGGCGCCGTCGGCGGGTTCGGCCGGGGCACCGGTGGCAGCGTCCGGCTGAGGAGTCGCGGCGTCCGGCTGGTGGGTCACGGGCAGCAGCTTAGGGAAACGCTGGGCCGGGCGGCAGCGGGCCCCGGGTCGCTGCTGATCTGAACGCCGTCACCACCCGGGGGAGTATGGGGGGCTATGGGCGGGGGGAGATCGGCTCAGAGGGCCATTCTCTGCCTTCCTGTCCACAGGTTGACTCCAGATCGGACCTCAACATTGGGGTGCTGCCGCTCGGCACGGTAGACTGGGCGCGTTCCTACACCGTCACCTCCCGACGGGCCCGGTTGGTCTCGCCGACTGGATCCTCCGGGCCGGGTCTCTTGGGCCGGGTCGTTCCGGCTGCCCCGTCAGGTCCTGGGGTGCGCGGTGTTCGTGCGACCGAACCCGAACAGCAAGGGGTACCTGAGTGAGCGAACCGACGACCGGTGGCCACACGGTCGGCGCGGCGGCGCATGCCGTCGAAGCCGGCAACTACGACGCCAGTGCGATCACCGTCCTGGAAGGCTTGGAGGCGGTCCGCAAGCGTCCCGGCATGTACATCGGGTCGACCGGTGAACGCGGCCTGCACCACCTGGTGCAGGAGATCGTCGACAACTCCGTCGACGAGGCGCTGGCCGGCTACTGCGACACGATCATCGTCCGGCTGCTCGACGAGGGGGGCGTCCAGGTGATCGACAACGGACGCGGCTTCCCGGTCGACATGCACCCCACCGAGAAGATCCCGGCGGTGACGGTGGCGCTCACCGTGCTGCACGCCGGCGGCAAATTCGGCGCCGGCGGCTACAAGGTGTCCGGCGGCCTGCACGGCGTGGGTGCCTCGGTGGTGAACGCGCTCTCCAGTTCGCTGACGGTCGACGTCCGGCGCGACGGCTACCACTGGCAGCAGTCGTTCACCCTGGGTGACCCCGACGGTCCGCTGGAGCGGCTGGAGCCGTCCGACGACACCGGGACGACGGTCACCTTCTACGCCAGCCCGGAAATTTTCGAGACCACCATCTACAGCTACGAGACGCTGGCCACCCGGTTCCGCGAGATGGCGTTCCTGAACAAGGGCCTGTCCATTCAGCTGATCGACGAGCGCTCCGACCGCCGCACCGAGGACGACGACGAGCCGATCGGCGACATTTTCCGGTTCGACGACGGCCTGATCGACTTCGTGAAGTTCCTCACCGGCAGCAAGGAGACGATTCACCCGTCGGTGATCGCGATCGACGCCACCAACGACGACCAGCAACTCAGCCTCGAAGTGGCGATGCAGTGGAACTCGTCGTTCAACGAGAGCGTGCACACCTTCGCCAACACCATCAACACCCACGAGGGCGGCACCCACGAAGAGGGGTTCCGGGCGGCGCTGACCAACACCGTCAACCGCTGGGGCGAGACCTGGGCGCTGATCAAGAAGCGCGAGGACCGGGTCTCCGGCGACGACATCCGCGAGGGACTGACCGCGATCATCAGCATCAAGCTGGGCGAGCCGCAGTTCGAGGGCCAGACCAAGACCAAGCTGGGCAACACCGAGGCCCGCTCGTTCGTCCAGAAGGTGACCAACGACCTGCTCGGCGACTGGTTCGAGAAGAACCCGGCCGAAGGCCGCGACATCGTCCGCAAGGCGCAGGCGGCAGCGTCCGCCCGGATCGCGGCGCGTAAGGCCCGCGATATCGCCCGGAGCCGCAAGGGCCTGCTGAAGACCGGCCAGTACGGCAAGCTGTCCGACTGCCAGTTGACAGAGCCGTCCGAGTGCGAGGTGTTCATCGTCGAGGGCGACTCCGCCGGCGGCTCGGCCAAGGGCGGACGCGACCCGCGGATCCAGGCGATCCTGCCGATCCGGGGCAAGATCCTGAACGTCGAGAAGGCCCGGATCGACAAGATCCTGCAGAACCGCGAGGTCGAGGCGATCATCAATGTGCTCGGCACCGGTGTCCAGGACGATTTCGACGTCAACAAGCTGCGCTACCACAAGATCGTGCTGATGGCCGACGCCGACGTTGACGGGGCGCATATCCGCACCCTGCTGCTCACCCTGCTGTTCCGGTTCATGAAGCCGCTGATCGACCACGGCTACGTGTACCTGGCGCAGCCGCCGCTGTACCGGCTGCGGTGGAGCAACGCCCCGCACGAACTGGCCTATTCGGACGCCGAACGCGACGCCCTGCGCGACGCCGGGTTCGCGGCCGGAAAGAAGCTGCCGGCACCGAACAACAACCCGATTCAGCGCTACAAGGGCCTGGGTGAGATGAACGCCGACGACCTGTGGGACACCACCATGGATCCGGGCAAGCGCTCACTGCTGCAGGTCACCCTCGAGGACGCTGCGACGGCCGACAACATGTTCTCGATCCTGATGGGCGAGGAGGTGGAGCCGCGGCGGCACTTCATCCAGCGCAACGCCAAGGACGTCCGCTTCCTCGACATCTGATGCCCTCAATCCGTCATCCCGGCGAACGCCGGGATCTCCCGAGGCAGGGATCCCGGGTCAAGCCCGGCATGACGAGGAAACAACGAATGGAGACTGACCGATGACTGACGGTCCGACCGGCGACGATCCCACCGGCGACGTCCCCGACGAATCGGTCGAGGGCAATGACGACGCCGGCACCGAGCCCACCCAGGCCCGCACCGACGAGATCGACCTGAACGTCGAGATCCAGCGCTCCTACCTCGACTACGCGATGAGCGTGATCGTCGGACGTGCGCTGCCCGACGTCCGCGACGGGCTGAAGCCGGTGCACCGCCGGGTGCTGTACGCCATGTACGACGGCGGTTACCGGCCTGACCGGGGCTGGAACAAGTGCTCCCGGGTGGTCGGCGAAGTGATGGGCCTTTACCACCCGCACGGCGACTCGGCGATCTACGACACCCTGGTGCGGCTCGCCCAGCCCTGGGTGATGCGGGCACCGCTGGTCGCCGGCCAGGGCAACTTCGGTTCGCCCGGCAACGACCCGGCGGCCGCGATGCGGTACACCGAGTGCAAGATGGCGCCGCTGGCCATGGAGATGGTCCGCGACATCACCGAGGACACCGTCGACTTCAAGCCCAACTACGACAACCGCGATTCCGAGCCGGTGGTGCTGCCGGCCCGTTTCCCGAACCTGCTGGTCAACGGCTCCTCGGGTATCGCGGTCGGCATGGCCACCAACATCCCGTCGCACAACCTGCGCGAGGTGGCGGAGGCCGTCCAGTGGTCACTGGATCATCCCGATGCCACCAAGGAAGAGCTGCTCGAGGCGGCGATCGAACGGATCAAGGGACCCGACTTCCCGCTCGGCGCGCTGATCGTCGGCCGCAAGGGCATCGAGGACGCCTACCGCACCGGCCGCGGCTCGGTGATCATGCGGGCCGTCATCGACATCGAAGAGGACAAGTCGGGCCGCACCCTGCTGGTGGTCACCGAACTGCCCTACATGTGCAACCCGGACAACCTGGCCACCAAGATCGCCGAACTGGTCAACGCCGGCAAGCTGAGCGGCATCGCCGACATTCGCGACGACTCCTCGGCCCGCACCGGGCAGCGGCTGGTGATCGTGCTCAAGCGCGACGCCCAGCCGCGGGTCGTGATGAACAACCTGTACAAGCACACCCAGCTGCAGGACACTTTCGGCTGCAACATGCTGGCGCTGGTCGACGACGTCCCGCGGACACTGCGGCTCGACCAGTTCCTGTCGCACTGGATCAAGCATCAGCTGCGGGTCATCCAGCGCCGGACGGCGTTCCGGCTGGCCGAAGCCGAGAAGATGGCGCACATCTACCGGGGCCTGGTGAAGGCACTGGACGCCCTCGACGAGGTGATCGCGCTGATCCGGGCCAGCTCGGACGCCGAGACCGCCCGCACCGGGCTGATGGGCCTGCTGGAGATCGACGAGGCACAGGCCAACGCGATCCTGGAGATGCAGCTGCGCCGGCTGGCGGCCCTGGAGCGGCAGAAGATCGTCGACCGGCTGGCCGAGCTGGAGCGGCTGATCGCCGACCTGCAGGACATCCTGGACCGGCCCGAGCGGCAGCGGAAGATCATCGGCGAGGAGCTCGCCGAAATCGTCGAGAAGTACGGCACCGACCGCCGGACCCGGATCATCTCCGCCGACGGCGACCTGTCCAACGAGGACCTGATCCCCGACGAGGACATGGTGGTCACGATCACCCACGGCGGCTACGCCAAGCGCACCCGGACCGATCAGTACCGCGCCCAGAAGCGCGGCGGCAAGGGAGTTCGCGGAGCCAGCCTGCGGGCCGACGACGAGGTGGAGCATCTGTTCGCCACCACCAACCACCACTGGATCCTGTTCTTCACCAACCTCGGACGGGTCTACCGGGCGAAGGTGTGGCAGCTGCCCGAGTCAGGTCGCGACGCCAAGGGCGGCCATGTGGCCGGCTTGTTGTCGTTCCTGCCCGAGGAACGCATCGCTCAGGTGCTGACCCTGCGCAGCTACACCGACGCGCCCTACCTGCTGCTGGCCACCAAGCATGGCCTGGTCAAGAAGACCGCGCTGCTGGCCTACGACTCGCCCCGGCAGGCCGGCGTGATCGCAGTCAACTTCCGTGACGACGACGATGAGCTGATCGGCGCCGAGCTGTGCTCGTGGGCCGACGATGTGCTGCTGATCTCGCGCAAGGGGCAGGCGATCCGGTTCGCCGCCAGCGACGAGCAACTGCGGCCGATGGGACGCGCCACGTCCGGGGTGACCGGGATGAAGTTCCGGCACGACGACGCGCTGCTGTCGATGGCGGTGATCGATGCCGACATGCCCGAGGACGACCGGTTCGTGTTCACCGTCACCGACGGCGGTTTCGCCAAGCGGACGGCGGTCTCGGAGTACCGGCAGCAGGGCCGCGGCGGTCTCGGCATCAAGGCGATGAAGCTCAACGACGACCGGGGGTCGCTGGTCGGCGGCCTGGTCGTCCAGGAGAACGACGAGATCATGGCGATCAAGACGTCCGGGCAGATCATCCGTTCCTCGGTCAGTGAGGTGCCGCCGAAGGGCCGCGACACGATGGGCGTGAAGTTTGTCCACGTCCGGGGCGACGACTCGGTGGCGGTGATCGCGCTGTACCCGGAAAGCAACACCGAAGAGGACAACGGCGCGGACGGGGAGGAATCGACCCAGGTGGCGGTGTCGGATAACGTGCCAGGGTCGGATACCGTGGGGCCGGACGTTGTCGATTCCGATGGCGGCGACCCGCAGCATCCCGTTAACTGACGAGGGTCGAGGAGGACTATGAGCGACCAGCAGGGCACGTCCGGCACGTCTGTGGCCGGGAACGTGTGGAACCCGGCGACGGCGGGCGAGCATCGCGACGCCGGCGACACCGAGTCCACCCGGGTGCAGCCGGCGGTGTCCGGGCAGGGGCACCCAGGGGCACCCGGTCAGCCCGCACCGGCAGAGCCCGCCCGTCCGGGTGTGGTGAGCGCGGGGCCCCGCTCGGTGTCGCGCCGCACCCGCAAGGCCAGGCTCCGGTTGTCCCGGATCGATCCGTGGTCGGTGATGAAGACGACGTTCCTGTTCTCCGTCGCGTTCGGGATCATGTTCTGGTTCGCCACCTACGTGGTCTGGTCGGTGATCGGCGCGTCCGGCCTGTTCGACGCGGTGAACAGCATCCTGCAGAGCGTGCTCTCCAACCCGAACGACCAGACCCAGGTCCGGATCGAGGACTTCGTCAACACCAACAAGGTGCTGGGTGTCGCGGCGTTGATCGCGGTGATCAACGTGGTGCTGCTGACCGCCATCGGCACCCTGGTCGCGTTCCTGTACAACCTGTCGGCGAACATCCTCGGCGGTCTCGAACTCACTCTCGCCGAGGACTGAGCTCCGCTGCCGGTAGCATGTCCGGGTCCCCAATCCTGACCGGAGGCCTCTGGCATGACCGATTCCAACCGTCCCAACGATCCTGGACCACCCGAGCAGAATCCGCAGGTTCCGTCGGCGGGTAGCCCCTACGGTCCGCCGGGTGGTGGGCCGTCCGGCTATGGGCAGCCCGGTCAGCAGCCGCCCGGTGGCTACGGGCAGCCACCCGCGTACGGCTACGGCCAGCCTTCGGCGCCGAATCCAGGGCAGGCTCCGGCGCCGGGATTCACGGCGCCGGGATTCAACCAACCCGTGGGCGGCCAGCCGGGATATCAGTCACCCGGGGGTCCGGGAGCGCCCGCCCCGGGCTGGGGTACCCCGCCGCCTCCGCCGGGCCAACAGGCCAAGCCCGGAAACAAGATCCCGCTGATCATCGGTGGTGCGGTGGTCGTCGTCATCGCGCTGGTCATCGGTCTGATGCAGCTGGGCAGGAACAGCCAGACCACCGGAACACCCGGCACCGGCTCGCCGTCCGCGCAGCCCAGCCAGGGTGGCGGCGTGGGTGCCGGCTCGGCCAAGGAGACCGTCCAGAAGTACTTCGACGCGCTGGCCGTGTCCGACCCGGACGCCATCTTCGGCCTGGTCCGCGGCGACCTGCCGGATCGCACCCTGCTCACCAAAGAGGTGATGACTGCGGCGGTGCAGGCCAACCCGATCACGAATCTGACCCTGACCGAGCTGGAGTCAACCAACTACAGCACCGACGTGCAGGCCGATTACACCATCAACGGACGCACCCAGACCGAAAAGTTCTACGTCTCGTCCCGGGACGGCCGCTGGTACCTGACCAAGATCGCCGCCCGGGTGAGCGTGCGGTCGCTGAGCCCGGCCGACACCGGGTTGACGGTCAACGGCGTCCCGGTCGGTGACGTCGAGGCGATCGAAGTGTTCCCCGGCGGCTACACCCTGGGCAGCACGAGTGACACCTTCACGTTCAGCAAGACGAAGTTGGTCGTCGAGAGCCTGAGCTCGTCCAGCAGCGTGTACGACATCAAGGTGCAGCTCTCGGACAGCGCACTGAAGTCCTTCCGCGCGGCGACCAGGAGCCTGGTGAACTCGTGCAAGAAGCCGGGCTCGCTGAAGAACGCCCGGTGCAGCATCAACTTCCGCGAGCCTACCGGCACCAAGGCCCGGCCCAGCACCATCGCGTGCACGCCGTCCGGGATGAACTCGATCGACCGGATGAAGCCGACCCTGGACTCCACCGACATGACTGTCCGTGGCTCGCTCAGCGTCAGCTTCACCTGCACGATGAAGGGCACCAACGGACGCAGCTACCGCGGCTACGAGAGCCTGGTGGCCGTCTACGGGCAGAAGAGCGGATCGGACTGGAAGGTCAGCGGCGAGCGACCCTGACCCCGAAGTCGGCCCGGATCGTTCCACGTGAAGCGGTCCGGGCCGACCCCCACCGAAGCGACGATTTGAGCGGGCGCTACCTGAGTCGGTAGTGTTGTCTCTCGGTGTTCCCGCCCACGCGGGCCTATAGCTCAGACGGTTAGAGCGCCGCCCTGATAAGGCGGAGGTCACTGGTTCAAGTCCAGTTAGGCCCACCACACGTATGCCCTAGTCGGAACCTAGTTCTGGCTGGGGCAGTTCCATTTGTGCCCGCGATCTGCAAGAGCGCCGCGCCACGCTTGCGACGTACCACGTTTCGCGGCAGAGGCAGCCCCGCAGATATGGCGCGAGTTGTAGGTGCAGTCTCAGTTCCCACCATGTGGAGCCCAGGACAACACCGCGGTGCCTCGGTGGGCTCGGTCGGGGCTGTCGTGTGCCGGTCCGACCCTCAACAGATCTTGCGCGGGCCTTGAGGTTCCTTTTACAAACCGTTGAGGACGGGGGTGCAGAGTTCTTCTCAGGTCGGGGGGCCAGCCGCAAGACGCCAGCAGCCGGGATCGTGATTCGGAGGAACGCGAGACCGGAACCGGGGGGACCTGCTGGGGGTGGCAAGAACGGATCGAGCCGGGTCGGGACGCAGGAGGAGCGTCCAGGACCCGGCTCTCCGCACGTTTCCCCACGTTGACGACCTCACGCCGAACTGACTGACACCTTCGCGCGCCACTGCCGCTCTGCAAACCGGCAGCGGCACGCTAAGCCGCCAGTCAGCATCAAAGCCTGGGCAGCCGCCGGAATTCCTGCGGGTTGATGGTTCATCCCGAGCACGTGGACGCGGCCGGCGGCGTAGCGTGGGAACCACGGACGCCGATGACGGCATAGGCGGAGGGGAACGGCGATGAACCGCTCGATCGTGATCAATCGTGAGTTCGGCAGCGGTGGCCGCGAGATCGGGCGGCTGATCAGCGAACGCACCGGCATGGAGCTGTACGACACCCGGGTGTTGCAGGAGGCTGCCAGCAGTCGCGGGCTGGGCGCCGACCTGCTGGGCACCTTCGACGAGCGGATCGTCACCGGCACCTACTTCGATCTGTCGGTCATCGCGGGCTTCGACGCCGAGACCTACTCGCTGCCCTATCGCATGTACGGCGCGATCGCCGAGGTGATCACCGAGGCGGCTCGGGTCGCTCCGGTGGTGATCATCGGCCGCTGCGCCGACTGGGTGTTGCGCAAGGCCACCATCCCGTGCCTGAGCGCGTTCGTCTACAGCACCGACACGGCGGCGAAGATCGCCCGCGCGGTCGAGTTGGACGGCGTCCGGCGCCAGGATGCCGAGAAGTACATCGTGAAGATGGACAAGGTGAGGGCCCGGTACCAGCAGTTCTTCACCAACACCCGGTTCGGCGACCCCCGGCACTACGACCTGTGCGTGAACAGCGCACGACTCGGCTACGAAGTGTGCGCCGACCTGATCGCGTCGGCGGCCCAGACCGCCCCGGCGCGGCCCCACCATCCGGACAGCGGTGCCAGCCCGGCGGGGCCGACGTCGCCGGAGTAGCAGTCCGGACGAGCCGTCCGAGGGATAGCCAGGACCAAAAATAGGTAAGGCTTGCCTTACCATCAACGCATGACCACCCCCTCTGGACGTCGCATCGTGGTGACCGGTGCCGCCGGAGGGATCGGCCGCGCGGTCGCGGTGCAGCTGGCCGAGCAGGGCGCGGTTCTGAGCCTTTTCGACCGGGACTCGGCCGGCTTGGCGGTGACCGCGGACGCCGTCCGCGACGCTGGTGCGCCCGCCCCGCTGACCGCGGCCTTCGACATCAGCGATCGTGCCGCGCTGGTGGACGCCCTGAGCGCTGCCGCTGCCGCCGGACCGGTTGACGGGCTGGTCAGCGCCGCCGGGCTGCTCGAACCGGCGGGCCTGAGTGACACGTCCGAGGCGGCCTGGCAGCGGCACTTCGCGGTCAACGCCACCGGGGTGTTCCAGTTGCTCCAAGAGGGCGCCCCGCTGCTGCGTGACGGCGGCGCGATCGTGGTGGTCAGTTCGAACGCGGCCCGGGTGCCGCGGCTGGGCATGCTGGCCTATGCGGCGTCCAAGGCGGCCGCGTCGGCGCTGACCCGCTGCGCCGGGTTGGAGCTTGCCGCCCGGGGGATCCGCTGCAACGTGGTCGAACCCGGGTCGACCGACACTGCGATGCTGCGCGACCTGTGGACCGACCCCGACGCCGGGCCTGCGCGCACCATCGGTGGTGATCCGGCGGCGTTCCGGCTGGGCATTCCGCTGGGCCGGATCGGCGCCCCCGACGACGTCGCCGGCGTGGTCTGTTTCCTGCTCTCCGACGCCGCCCGGCAGGTCACCCTGCAGCAGGTCTTCGTGGACGGCGGCGCTTCGCTGTGACCGAACTCGTCGCATGCGGGCGGCCGCCCGCGGTGCAACTGTCGCCGGTGCTGTTCGTCGGGGAGACCACCAGTTCCGGCACGGTGCTGAGCACATCGCGGGGCAGGGGAGCCGAATGGGCCGACCAGGTCGTCGCTTCGTTAGGCCCAGGTGAACGGGCTGTCGTGGTGCTGCCGTTCCGTCCGGACGTCCCCGGCATCGCGCATCGGGTGGCACTCGGCCGGCCGCCGGAATCCGGGCCGGTGCCGCCGCGAACGCCCGGCGCGCGGCACCACGTGACCGAGCGCCCCACCGCCTCCGGCTACGCCCAGCGGGTGCGGACCGCGCTGCGTTGGATCGAGGCCGGGCGGCTGCACAAGGTGGTGCTCGGGCGCAGCGTGGAGGTGCGCAGCGACCCACCGCTGGATGCCGATCCGATCGTCGCCCGGCTGCTTGCCGCGCGTCCGGGCCGCTACGTCTTCAAGGTGCCGCTGTCGTCCGACCCCGACGGGCCGGTGGTGCTCGGTGCCAGCCCGGAGTTGCTGGTCGGCCGCCACGGGCGTGCCGTCCGCAGCCTGCCGCTGGCCGGCTCCGTGCCCCGCTCCACCGAAGCCGTCGAGGACGCGCAGCGGATCGGTGCCCTGCTCAGCTCGGCGAAGGACCGCCGCGAGCACGTCTTCGTGGTTGAGCCGATCGTCGCCGCCCTCGCCCTGGTCTGCGACGAGGTGTTCGCCGACGATCCCCGGATCGTCTCCACCGACACCCTGCATCACCTCGGCACCAGCGTCGCCGGCACCCTGACGGGAACCGCGATCCCCAGCGCCCTGCACCTGGCGCAACTGCTCCATCCGACGCCGGCCATCGGCGGGGCGCCGACCGCCGCCGCACTGCGGGCCATCGACGACCTCGAGGAGGACCGTGGGCCGCTGACCGGGGTGGTCGGCTGGGTGGACGGCGACGGCGACGGCGAGTTCGCCATCACCATCCGCGCCGGCGTCCTGGATCGGGACCGGCTGCGGCTCTACGCCGGGGCGGGGATCGTCGCCGGTTCCGACCCCGACGCCGAGGTCCGTGAGACCGGCGCCAAGCTGAGCACCATGTTGAAAGCGGTGGGATTGTGACCCGATCACCGATGTCCAGGGTACGGAGCTGGCCCGAGGAGGTCCGCGGCCGCTACCGCGAGGCCGGCTACTGGACCGACGAGACCTTCGCGGGGTTCGTCGAGGACCGGACGGCCCGGTTCGCCGGCAACCTGGCCGTCGTCGGGCAGGACGCCGCCGGCATCCCGCAGCGCTGGAGCTACGCCGAACTCGGCGACCGGGCCCGGGCGGCCGCGGTGCGGTTGCGCGGTGCCGGCGTGGAGCCCGGTGACCGGGTGGTGGTGGCTCTGCCGAACATCACCGAATACCTCGAGGCGGTACTCGGCCTGTTCCGGCTCGGTGCGTTGCCGGTGTTCGCGCTGCCCACTCATCGCGAGTTGGAGCTCACCCAGTTCTGCGTGCTGGCCGACGCGGCCGCGCTGGTGGTAGCGGTGGGTGCCGACCGGGTCGACCATCGGGCGCTGTACGACACGGTGTCGGCGCAGGTCGCCGACCGCGGGGTGGCGCCGCCGGTGCTGGTTGACGTGGCGACCTGGAGGTCCGGGGCGGAGGCGGCAGGACCGCTGCCGATGCCGTCCCTGGGCGCCGAGCAGGTCGCCTTCCTGCAACTGTCCGGCGGCACCACCGGGGTGGCGAAGCTGATTCCGCGGACAGCTGCCGACTACCTGTACTCGGTGCGGGCCAGCGCCGAGATCTGTGGTTTGGACGCCACCACCCGGGCGCTGATCGTGCTGCCCGCCGCGCACAACTTCCCGATGAGCTCGCCCGGCATCCTGGGGGTGCTGCACACCGGCGGCGCCGTCGTCCTGGCCCGCGACCCCAGTCCGCGCACCGCCTTCCGGCTGATCGCCGAGCACGGGGTCACCGATGCCGCGCTGGTACCGCCGCTGGCCCAGGCCTGGATCTCGGCGGCACAGCGCCGGCGTCCGGATCTTTCGACGTTGCGCACCGTCCAGGTCGGCGGCGCCCGGCTCGCAGACTCGGTGGCGCCGGCCGTCCGCGACGTGCTGGGGGCCCGGCTGCAACAGGTCTTCGGGATGGCCGAGGGGCTGGTCAACTACACCCGCGCCGACGACCCGGACGAGGTGGTGTTCAGCACCCAGGGCAGGCCGATCAGTCCCGACGACGAACTGCGGATCGTGGACGCCGACGACCGCGACGTCGCCGAGGGCTCCGAAGGCAGCCTGGTCACCCGTGGCCCGTACACGATCCGCGGCTACTACGCCTCGCCACAGGCCGACCTGGACTCGTTCACCGCGGACGGCTACTACCGCACCGGCGATCTGGTCCGCCGGCTGCCCAGCGGGCACCTGATCGTCACCGGACGCGACTCCGACCTGATCAACCGCGGCGGCGAGAAGGTGTCCACCGAGGAGCTGGAGGGCTTCGCGCTGACCCATCCCGCGGTGCTGGACGCTGTGGCCGTGGGTGTCCCGGACGCCTACCTGGGCGAGCGGGTGGTGCTGGTCGCCCGCACCGAACCGGACGCCGCACCGCCCGACCTGGTCGCGCATCTGCGGGGGGCCGGGCTGGCCACCTACAAGGTGCCCGACGACGTCGTCTTCCTCGACGAGCTGCCCGCCACGCATGTCGGCAAGAACAGCCGCCGAGAGTTGCGTCGGCTGCTCGCCACCACCCTCGCACCGTCAGTCGGCCGGCGACCGGCCGCACGATCGAAGGAGCACCGATGACCCTGCCCGTCGGCATCGACTACGAGGCCCCGCTGCACGACCTGCCGGTGAGCCGCGCCACCTGGAACCTGGATGCCGGGCGCGCCGCCGTCCTGGTCCACGACCTGCAGCGCTACTTCGTCACCCCGTTCGCGGGCGGCTGCCCGGCGCTGGCCGGTGCCCTGGCGGCCACCGACCGGATCGTCCGTGCCGCCCGGGCCGCCGGCGTGCCGGTGATCTACACCGCCCAGCAGGGCAACCAGGATCCGGCCGAGCGCGGCCTGCAGGGCGACCTGTGGGGGCCCGGCATGAGCACCGACCCGGCGCACACCGCGATCCTTCCCGAGTTGGCGCCGTCCGAGGGCGACACCGTGGTGGACAAGCACCGGTACAGCGCGTTCGCCCGCACCGACCTGGCCGATCGGCTGGCCGCGGCCGGACGCGACCAGCTGATCGTGACCGGCGTGTACGCGCACATCGGGGTCACCGCGACCGCGCTGGACGCCTTCCAGCGCGAGATCCGGCCCTTCGTGGTGGCGGACGGCGTCGCCGACCTGGGTGCCGAGCAGCACCGCCGGGCGCTGGAAGTGATCGCCTCCTGCTGCGGCGTGGTGATCCTGGCCGGCGACGTGCTGGACGCCCTGACGGGTCACGAGGAGCCGTCGCAGGAATTGGACGGCTGGGACGAGCGGATCCACGGTGCGTTGGCAGAGTTGCTGGCGCCGGCGGCCCTGAGTGCCTTCTTCGCCGACCCCGACTCGGACCTGTTCGAGCTCGGCCTGGATTCGCTGCGGGCCTTCGACTTCCTGGATGCGCTGGCCGACGACGGGCTCGACCTGGACTTCGGTGAGTTCACCCGTAGCCCGACCCTGAACTGGCTCCGCCGGCAGGCTGATTCCGTTGCCGCCTGAGGACGTACCGACTGACGCCCGCTCGCTGGTTGAGCCTGTCGTAACCACTGGCCGGCGTGGGTCGTCCGAGGTCTCGACAAGCTCGACCGGCGATTGGCTCGAACTCACCCCTGCGCAACAGGGCCTCTTCTTCGCCCATCAACTCGACCCGGCGAACCCGGCCTACACCACCGCCGAGGTGGTCGAGCTGAGCGGTGCGGTGGACGCCGCCGCGCTGGCGGAGGCGATCGTCGCCGGCTACGCCGAGTTCGAGCAGCTGCGGGTCGAGTTCAGGGTCGGGCCGGACGGTCCTCGGCAGCGGGTGCGTCCAACCGGTCCGGTCGTGCTGCCGGTGCAGGAGGCCTCCGACTTCGACGTCGCGGCCGACCTGGTGGATGCCGAGTTGGCTCGTCCACTCGACCTGCTGGCCGGCGAGGTGACCCGGACCGGGCTGGTGGCGATCGCGGACGGCACCACCTGGTGGTGGCATGCCGCCCATCACGTGGTGCTCGACGGCTACGGCGCGCAGCAGCTGCTGCGCCGGATCGCCGCGCTCTACGGTGCGGCGGACGGTGGGACTGAACCGATCGCGCTGGTCGAACCGGTTGCGTTGGCCGACCTCGTCGCCGAGGACCACCGGCATGCCGCCTCGGAAAGCTTCTGGGACGTCCGGCTGGCCGCGATGACCGAGCCGGCGTCGCTGGCCGGCGGGGTTGCCACGCCCCGTCCGCGCGCGATCCGCCGTGCCCTCGACCTGGACGCCGACGCCCAGACCGCGCTGGTGCACGGAGCCCGCCGGCTCGGGGTGACCTGGGCCGACCTGGTGACCGCCGCCACCGGCAGCTACGTCGGACGGCTGCTCGGCACGGCGTCCGGACGGATCGGCCTGCCGCTGATGAACCGGTCACTGCCCGGCGTTGGGCAGCTGGTCGCGGCGCGCACGGTGTGCACGGCAATGAACGTGCTGCCGGCGTTCGTTCCGGCCACCGGCACGGTGGCGAGCGCACTGGCCGCGACCCGCGACGAGCAGGCCCAGCTGCGGCTGCACCCGTTCGAACGCCAGGAATGGCTGACCCGGCGACTGGCCCGGCGCGGCGGACCGGAACTGTTCGGCATGCAGGTCAACGTGCTGCCCTTCGACCTGGAGCTGAGCCTCGGCGGGGTGTCGGGCACGGTTCGCAACCTGACCGCGGGGCCGGTGGAGGACCTCACCTTCACCCTGCGCGGAGTCCCGGGCCGCGGACGCCGCGTCCGGCTCGAACTGGACGCGCACCCGGAGCTCTACGACGCGCAGGCACTGGACCGGCACCTGGCCCGGCTACGGCACTGGCTCGGGGTGTGGGCGAGTGCCGAACCGGACGCCGACGTCGCCCGGCTGGCGCTGCTGCCTGAAGACGAATACGCCCTCGTCACTGACGGATTCAACGCGACGAGCCTCGATCGGGAGAGCGCGACGCTGGGGCAGCGGTTCGTCGCTCAGGCGGCGCGCACCCCGGACGCCACCGCACTGGTCTTCGAGGGGGAGAGCCGCAGCTACGCCGACCTGCTGGAACGGTCCCGGCTGATCGCCGGAGGGCTGACCCGCGCGGGCGTCGGTGCGGGGGACGTGGTCGGGGTCCGCCTAATGCGCGGCTTCGGGCTGTACGAGACCATCCACGCGCTCGCGCTGCTCGGGGCGGTGTACTGCCCGATCGATCCCGACCTGCCGGCGGCCCGGGTCGAGGCGATGCTCGACGACGCCGGGGTCGTCGCAGTGGTCGACGATCCGGAGGTGTTGGCCACTGGTGAGCCGTACCCGGGTGAGCCGGCTGGCGATGTGGATGCCCCGGCGTACCTGCTGTTCACCTCGGGCTCGACCGGGCGTCCGAAGGGGGTGCTGATCGGCCACCGGGCGATCGACAACCGGCTGGCCTGGATGCAGTACCACCTTGGACTGGAGGCCGGTGAACGGGTGCTGCACAAGACCCCGATCTCGTTCGACGTGTCGATCTGGGAGTTGTACTGGCCGCTGCAGGTCGGCGGCTGCGTCGTGATCGCCCCGCCCGGGGCGCACCGGGATCCGCGGACGCTGGCCGAGCTGATCGTCACCGAGCGGGTGGCAGTGCTGCACTTCGTGCCGTCCATGCTGCGCGCCTTCCTGGGCGACCGGCCGGCCCGGGAACGGGTCGCCGAAGCCCGGCTGCGGCACGTCGTCGCCAGCGGCGAAGCGCTGACCCCCGACCTGGTCGCCGGCAGCCTGAAATGGTTCGGCGTCGCCCCGGTCAACCTGTACGGACCGACCGAGGCGGCCGTTGACGTCACCGTCTGGGACTGCACCGCCGCGGACGCCGCCGAGGGGCACAGCGTGCCGATCGGCCGTCCGGTCTGGAACACCACCTGCTTCGTCCTCGACGCTGCGCTGCAGCCGGCCGGGGTCGGCGTCACCGGCGAACTGTGGCTGGGCGGGGTGCAGTTGGCGGTTGGCTACCTCGGACGTCCCGAACTGACCGCGGAACGCTTCGTCGACAGCGAATGGGGACGGCTCTACCGCACCGGCGACCTGGCCGCCTGGCGTCCGGACGGTGCGCTGCGCTACCTGGGCCGCACCGACGACCAAGTGAAGATCCGCGGCCAGCGGATCGAACTCGGCGAGATCGAAGCGACGCTCTCCGGAGCCCTCTCGTCCGCTGGTCGAGCTTGTCGGGACCCCTTTGTCGGCCAGGCGATCGAGGTGGCCGCCGGTGTCGTTGACGGCGCCTTGGTGGTCTGGTTCGTAGCTTCGCCTGATATCGCGGACGAGGTGCGCGACGCTCTCCGGGTAGCTGCCTCCGACGCACTTCCACCCTCGTTCATTCCCACCCGGTGGATCACCGTGGACGGGCTCCCACTGACCCCCAGCGGCAAGACCGACCGCCGTGCGCTCACCGAACTGGCCGCGCGGCAGCCGGCGCCGACGCCGTCCGGGCCGGCGGGTGAGGTGCCGCGCGACCTGCTGCAGCAACGGGTGGCGGCGGTGATGGCGGAGGTCCTCGGGCTGCCGACGGTGGCCGTCGATGCCGATTTCTTCGCCCTGGGCGGCGACTCGCTGTCAGTGCTGCGGCTGCTCGGACGGCTCGCCGACGACCTGGGTGCCGACATCGGGCTGGCCGACGCGTTTGCGCATCCCACCGCGGCCGGACTAGCGGATCTGGTCGCCGGAACCGACCGGGAACGGGTCGACGACTTCGCCGAGGTGCTCACCCTGCGCCGCGGTGGCGACCGACCCCCGCTGTTCCTGCTGCCGCCGGCAGGCGGCCTGGGCTGGTGCTACACCAGCCTGCTCGCCGACCTGCCGTCCGACCTGGGGGTACACACCATTCAGGCGCCCGGCACCGGCACCGGCACGCCCGAACCGGTGGCCGACCTGACCGCGCTGGCCCGACGCCAGCTGGCCGCCATCCGCACGGTGGTCGGCGACGGCCCGTTCCATCTGTCCGGCTGGTCGCTGGGCGGCATGGCTGCGCACGCGGTTGCCGCGCTCGCCCGGGGCGAGGGCCAGGACGTCGGTGCCGTCGCGTTGCTGGACGCCTACCCGGCCGAACAGTGGCACCACCTGGCCGAACCGACCGAGGCCGAGGCGCTGGTCGGCATCCTGCGGCTGGCCGGCCTGGACGCGCCGTCCGACGATTCCCCGCTCACCCGGGAACGGGTCGCCGGCCTGCTGCGGGACTCGGGCAGTGCCCTGGCCGCGCTGCCGGCGGCGCTGCTCGACGGCTGCATCGCCAGTGTCATCGAGGCGTCCCGGCTGGTCCGGACGCCGCCGCCCCGCACGCTGGACGGGAATCTCACCGTGGTGGTGGCGGGCGCGCCGCGTCCCGAGACGCATCTGGACGCCGACGGCTGGCGAGCGCATACCGTCGGGGACGTGCGCATCGTCGAACTGTCCGCCACCCACGCCGAACTTGTCCGCCGTCCGGTCAGTGCCGGGGTCGCCGCGCTGCTCACCGAGGCGATCGAGGCGGCATGACCGTCGCCCGGTTCGCTCCGGTCGAGGAGGTTCTCGCCGACGTCCGGCTGCGCGGGGTGGAGTTGAACGGTGTCGAGAATGCCCGGTGGCAACGGCTGCGGTTCGAGGTGGACCGGGACGCCCACCGTGCGGCGCACCTACTGGTCCGGGCCTGCGCCGGTGAACTACTCGACCTTGCTCCTGAGCGGCTGCGGTTGCAGCAGCACTGCCCGCGCTGCGGCTCCACCGATCACGGACGTCCCTCGATCGCCGGCGAGCCGGAGGTGCGGGTCAGCCTGAGCCACACCCGCGGCTTCGTCGCCGCCGTCGCCGCGACGGCAGCCTGCGGCATCGATGTGGAGCACGTTGCCGGCTCGATTCCGCGCACCGCAGTGACCCCCGGCGAGCGGGCCTGGCTGGACACGACCGCCGATCCGCTCCAGGGCTTCACCCGGCTCTGGGTGCGCAAGGAGGCGCTGGTGAAGGCGGGCGTCGCCGACGAACCAGGGGCGCTCGACGTGCTGGGTCCGGCAGCCGGGGCAGTCACCCGCAGCGCCGTGTCGCTGGGCCCGGACGCCGCGCCTCCCGGCCCGTCCGTGCCGGTCGTTCGCCCCGCCGATCGGCTCAGCGGCTTCCTCCTCACCGACTGGGCCGGCCCCCCTGACCCGCTCGGACGTCCGGTGGTCTGGGGCTGCGTCGCCGTCTACGACGAACAACGATCGGCCGGCTCGCGTGGTGACTCCTAGGCCCAGCCGTGCACGACCACCTTGCCGACGGTGCGTCCGCCTTCGACGATCCGGTGCGCCTCGCGCAGGGTCTCCGGCCCGATCGGGGTGAGCAGCGTCGTGGTGGTCGGCCGGAGCCGCCCGTCGTCGATCAGATCGGCCACCCGGTCCAGCAGCCGGTGCTGCTCGATGAGGTCCGGGGTCTGCTGCACCGGCCGGGTGAACATCAGTTCCCAATGCCAGGTGATGCTCCGGCTCTTCAGCGGGGCCACGTCGCGCGGGCCGTCGTCGATGGCGGCGATCTGCCCGAACGGGCGGACGATCCGCGCATAGGTCTCCACCTGCCCGGCCGAGTGGGCGGTGAACAGCCGGTCGACGCCGCCCGGCGCAATCTCGAGCACCTGGCCGGCCAGGTCGCCGTGGTGGTCGACGACGTGGTCCGCGCCCAGGTCGCGGACCCAGGCCGCGCGCTCGGCGTCCGAGGCGGTGGCGATCACGGTGACGCCGGGCAGCAGCGCCCGGGCGAGCTGCAGCATGACCGAGCCGACGCCGCCGGTGGCTCCGACCACCAGCAGCGAACCGCCGGACGATTCGGTCAGCCCGAGCCGGTCGAACAGCGACTCCCACGCGGTGATCACGGTCAGCGGCAGCGAGGCGGCGTCGGCGAACGACAGCGCTGCCGGCTTGCGGCCGACGATCCGCTCGTCGACGGCGTGCAGGCGCTGGTTGCTGCCCGGACGGTCGATGCTGCCGGCGTAGTACACCTCGTCGCCGGGCGCGAACAGGGTGACCGCCGAGCCGACCTCGCGGACCGTGCCGGCGGCGTCGAAGCCGAGCACCCGGAACCCGCCGCTGGGCGCACCGGCCCGCAGCTTGACGTCCACCGGGTTCACCGACACCGCCTCGACCTCCACCAACAAGTCGTGCGGGCCGGGCGCCGGCAGGTCGATCTGGCGTCTGATCAACGCCTCGGGATCGGTGATGGGCAGGTTCTGTTGGTAGCCGATGGCGGTCGTCGTCCTCATGCCGACCATGGTTCCGGACGGCCACTGGTTACCGTCAAGGGCACCAGGTATCCATCGGATACCATCACCGTCGTGAGTACCGCGACGCAGTTCTGCGAACGCAACGACGTGTACGCCGCGATGTGTCCCTGCCGCGACCTGCTCGATCTGCTCGCGAACAAGTGGAGCGCGCTCGCCATCGGCGCCCTCGAGGACGGGCCGCAACGCTTCGGCGAGCTGCGGCGGCGACTCGAGGGGATCAGCCCGAAGGTGCTGTCGCAGACCCTCAAGCGGCTCGAGGAGCACGACCTGCTCACCCGCACCGTCTATCCCGAGGTGCCCGCCCGCGTCGAATACGAGCTGACCGAGCTCGGCCACGGCGCCGGCGTCCCGCTGCGGCAGCTGCGCGACTGGGTCGAGCGCAGCGTCGGCACGCTGGCCGGCCACTCCGCCGGTCCGCGGCCATGACCGGCGGAGGCATCACGTGGCGCAGCTGATCTCCTGGGACGCGCTGCGGGTATTCGTCGCCGTGTACCGGGCCGGCTCGTTCTCGGCGGCCGCCGACGAACTCGGGCTGGCGCAGTCCTCGGTGTCGGAGCAGATCGCCCGGCTGGAACGGAATCTCGGCCACCGGCTGCTGGAACGCAGCCCGGTGGGGGTGCGCCCGACCGAGCGCGGGGCCGAACTGGCGGCCCGGGTCGCCGGCCCGGTCGACGCGCTGGCGGCCGCGACCGCCCCGTCCGGTGCCGCGGCGTCCCGCACCGTCTTCCTGGGCGGGCCGGCCGAGTTCCTGTCCGAAGTGATCCTGCCTGGAATGATTCGGACGCCGCTGCCACACGGGGTGCGGGTGGCGGCCCGGTTCGGCCGGGCGGACGAGTTGACCGACGACCTGCGCGCGGCGCGGTCGACGTGCTGGTCAGCGCACTGCCGGTGCGGGGCCCGGACCTGGACGCTGAGCCGGTCTACGACGAGGAGTTCCTGCTGGTCGCCGGGCCGACCTGGGCCGGGGCGGCCGACATCGAGGCGATCCCGGTGCTCGGCTACGGACCCGAGCTGCCGATCGTCCGGCGCTACTGGCGCAGCGTCTTCGGACGCCGTCCGGAACGGCTCGACCTACGGGTGATCGCCCCCGATCTGCGCACGCTGCTGCGCTTGGCGCTGGACGGTGCCGGCATGACGGTGTTGCCGGACTACCTGGTGCGTGACCAGCTGGCTTCCGGCGCGCTGGTGCTGCTGCACGAGCCGGAGATCGCCCCGCTCAACACGATCCATGTCGCTACCCGGAAGCCGGCCGCGGTACCTGACCCGGCGCTGCGCGCGGTGCGTGCGTCCGTTGTCGCTGCGGCCCGCTCGGCGCACTGATCGCGGCTTGCCGAACTGCCTCGGTCATCGGAGCGCCGATGCCCGGTATCGGGGTACCGGTTGCTGCTCGGGTGCGCTTGATTCCTAGCCTGGGCACGCGCGCTCCCGTCCCGGGTTTGCCAGCTTCGCTCGCGAAAGGCTCTGTCGATGACTGTTTCCTCTACCGCCCGCGTGCTGCTCGTGCTGACCAGCCACGATGACCTCGGCGGCGTTCGCAGCACCGGCTTCTACCTCGACGAGGCCGCCGAGCCGTGGCAGGTGTTCACCGCCGCCGGCTACGCGGTCGACCTCGCTTCGGTACGGGGCGGCGTCCCGCCGCAGGACGGCCGCCGGCCCGGCGACCCGCTCCAGGAGGAGTTCCTCGACGATCCGCGGGTCGCCGGCGCGCTCGCCGACACTCTCGCGCTGGCCGACGTTGACGGCGGCGGCTACGACGCGGTCTTCTACGTCGGCGGCCACGGCACGATGTGGGACTTCCCGTCCGCGCCGGACGTCGCCCGGATCGGGCGCGAAGTCTACGAGAACGGCGGTGTCGTCGCGGCGGTCTGCCACGGCCCGGCGGCGCTGCTGAACCTGACCCTCAGCGACGGCACGCACCTGGTCGAGGGACGGCGGGTGACCGGCTTCAGCAACGCCGAGGAGGAAGCCGTCGGCCTGGTCGGCGTGGTGCCGTTCCTGCTGGCCGACGAACTGAACGCCCGCGGTGCCACCCACCTGCCGGCGGAGAACTTCACCGAGAACGTGGTGGACGACGGCCGGTTGGTCACCGGGCAGAACCCACAGTCGGCCGCCGGTGTCGCCCGACGTACCGTCGCGGTGCTCGCCGACCGCTGAACGCCGTCGGGTTGCTCACCGACCGCTGAAGGGCCGTCGCAGAGCGGTCGCCTCAGTGGACGCCGTGGGCCAGCTGCGCGTCCATGATCCTCCGGCTGGCCAGGGTCAACTCAGCCCAGCGCGGGTCGATGGCGCCGGCGTCCACCTGGTCGACGAAGTCGAGCACTTCATGCTGCATGGTGTCGGCGGGGACCACCGGGGGACCCTCGAGCAGCACCCGGCTCGCGCCGCCACGTTGGTGCAGTTCGATCCGGGCCAGTTCGCCGGGATCGTCCAGGGTGAGGGCGGCGTCCTCGCCGTAGATCACGCTCGGGCCGAGGCCGGCGGCGATCTTGGAGTAGACGACGTCGGCAACAAGGGTCCCGTAGTCGAGGTGCAGGCTGCCGCCGCCCTCGAAGCCGTTCGCCAGCCACAGGCTCGCGCCGGACGTCCGCTGCGGCACCCCGAACAGGTCGAGCGCCGGTTGCAGGCAGTAGACGCCGATGTCGGCGAGCGCCGAGTTGCCGAGCGAAGGGTCGAACGCGTTGAGCAGTTCACCGGCCCGGAACCGGTCGTAGCGCGACGAGTACTGCAGCTTCTCGAACCGGGCATGCCGCAGGGCACCCAGCTGCGGCAGGGTCGAGCGGACCAGTTGATGCGCCGGCGTGTGCACGTTGCGGACGGCCTCCATGGCGATCACCCCCGCCGCCCGGGCGGCGGCGACGATCTCCTCCACCTGGGCGGCCGAGGTACCCATCACCTTCTCGACGAGCACATGCCGCCCGGCCGCGATCGCGGCCATCGCCTGCGGGTGGTGGGCGGCGTTCGGGCTGGCGATGTAGACGGCGTTGACGTCCTCGATCAGGGCGTCCAGGTCGTCGAACGCCGAGCCGATGCCCTGGGCGTCGGCGAAGGCGCGTCCGCGTCCGAGATCGCGGGAGTACACCGCCTGTGCCGAGGCTCGGCCACCGGTGGAGCGGCAGGCGGCGGTGAACCATTCGCTGATGAAGTTGGTGCCGACGATCCCGAACCGCAGCATCTCTGGTCCCTCCTGGTCGCGCTGGAGCGGGCCGGTCGTCCGGCCCGCTCCGACGCTATCGGCTCACCCGGCTTTGCGGGCGGTCACCAGTAGGTACTTGGGTCAGGCGAGCGGTTCGGACGGCGGAACGACCTCGCCCTCGATCGGCGCGATCCTGGCGGCCTCACGCCGGACGAGGAACCCGACGCTGATCAGCACGATGCCCCAGACGATCGCCAGGATGCCGAGCCACAGGGCGATGATCAACGCGGCCGCGGTATCCGGCGCGGCCAGGATCAGCCAGCCGGCGACCAGCCAGAAGACACCGCCGAGCACCAGCAGCCAGCGCGGTCCGTTCTGCTGCTGGGTGAAGGCGGCGATGATCTCGATCACGCCGCGCAGGATCAGCCAGACGCCGAGCACCCACAACAGGGCGAGTCCGGCGGTGACCGGGGAGAAGACGGCGACGCCGCCGGCCAGGATGCCGACGATGGCGGTGAAGATCAGGAAGCCGCGGGACTGGTCGGGTCGCGGGTTGAACGCCATCACGGCCGCGGCGATGCCGTCCAGCAGTGCGTAGATGCCCCACAGCACCACCAGGGTGATTCCGGTGGCGATCGGGAAGAAGGCTGCGACAAGGCCGAAGACCAGCGCGACGGCGCCGGAAACGAATAGGTAGGTCGATGACCGTTTCATCAGGTCGATCATGGTGAATCCTCTAAATCGGGTGAAAGACCCGCTCAGCAATGGGGTTGCCGGGCGGCTTCTTCAAGTCTGGCACGGCACATCACGGTAGATCGGTCGGGCACACCCTCGGTGGGTGATCGGACAGCGGAGGCGCGGCGCCCTAGACTGGCCCCTCAGCGCCGGTCCCGCCGGTAACGACCGACGACAGGAGCCGCCACGGTGCCCGTGCTCGATGTGATCGGCTGGATTCTCCAGACGATCATGGTGATCGGTGCCGTCTACGGTCTCTATCACGTGCTGGTCGGTCTCAACGCGTTCGGCGAGTTGAAGCTCCCCGAACCCGAACCGGGTGAGAAGCAGCACCGTTTCGCGGTCCTGGTCTGCGCCAAGAACGAATCCACGGTGATCGACCAACTGCTGCTGACCCTGGGCAACCAGGACTATCCGCGTGAGTTGTACGACGTCTTCGTGGTCGCCGACAACTGCACCGACGACACCGCCGAGATCTGCCGCAAGGCCGGCGCCTACGTCTATGAGCGCACCGACCCCGTCCGCAAGGGCAAGGGCTTCGCGATGTCGTGGTTCTTCGAGCGCTTCAACGTCGACCACGCCGGCCGCTACGACGCCTGCGTGGTGTTCGACGCCGACAACGTCGTCGAAGTCGGCTTCCTGGAAGCGCTCAACACCCGGTTCAACCACGGCGAAACCATCGTGGTCGGCTATCGCACCGGCAAGAACCCGTCCTCGTCCTGGGTGGCCGGCTGCAGCACCCTGTACTGGCTGTTGCAGACCCGCTTCTTTCACCTGCCGCGCAACCGGTTCGGCTGGTCGCTGTTCTCGGTCAGCGGCACCGGCTTCGGCTTCCTGCTGTCGGTGCTGGACGGCAAGGGCTGGGACACCAAGACCCAATGCGAGGACATCGAGTTCACCCTCAACGCCGTCGCCGAGGGGCATCGTGCCGTCCTCGAGCCGCGGGCGGTCTTCTTCGACGAACAGCCCGACGGGCTGTGGACGTCGATCAAGCAGCGTTACCGGTGGGCGCTCGGCGGCGTCCAGATCGTGCCGATCTGCACCCCCCGGCTGTGGCGCCGGGTGCGTTCCGGCGACCGCCGGGCCATCGACGGCGTGATCTACAGCGTCGGCCTGCTGGTGTCGGCCATCGCCGGCTGGTGCGGCATGGCGTTCAGCCTGATGACCGCGGCGCGGACGGGGAATTGGGGCGGACTGGTGCTGGTCACGGCAGCCTTCGGGCTGTTCTCATACCTGTTCACGCTGATCTTCGGCTGGCTCACCGTGCTGCTCGAGGACGCCCGCTGGCCGGGCAGGTGGAAGACGATCCTGCTGTTCCCGATCCACCTGGGCATCTGGTGGGTGCTGATGCTGATCGCACTGTTCTACCGCGACTCCACCTGGCACGACATCCCGCACACGGTCCGGCTCAGCTTGTCCGAGATCGAGGCCGAGCACCACACCGGACGGCTGCCGCTGCGGCGTCCGAGCAGTGGGGAGACTGGCGGAGACGCGTCCGGGGTCTCCTGAGCCTCCGCTACGGAGTTGTCGTGACAAGGTCTCGGCTCCGTACCGTGGCCCATGTCACCCAGGTCCTCCTGTGTTCCCGGGAGCCCTCGGGCCCGTATCATGCTTCGGAGATCTGGGTTGCGCGACACGCGGGTGTTCTGGTTTGATAACTTGCGTCACTGTTGACGAGTGGTTCGTGGATTTGTTTTGCCTTGCACCCCCTGTGAGTTTGTGCTTTCCCTTTTTGTGCTGGTTGGTTGGTCTGCATCGGCACGTCGTGGTGGGATTTGAGTTGTCGAGCCGCGGGGGTTTCGGGGTTTATGTGTAAGCGCGTCATTGTTTTGTCTGTGTGTTTGGCTTTGGTTGGGACCATTTTTGGTTCTGGTGTGGCGATTGCTGATCCGTCGTCTTCTCCGTCGCCGAAGCCGGCGGCTGGTTTGTTGAATGAGTCGGATGCGATGCGGCAGGCGAAAGAGTCAGGGAAGCCGGTGGAGGTTTCGGCGTTGACTGATGAGCGGACTTTGGTGACGGCTGATCCTGGGACGGGTTTGTTTTCTGCTGAGTTGACTGCGGGTGTGGCGCGGGTTCGTGACGCTAAGGGTGGTTGGCGGGAGCCGTTGACGAAGCTGGTGCAGGGTGAGGATGGTTTGTGGCGGCCTGAGGCGACGGTGGCTCAGATTGTGGTGTCGAATGGTGGCGCTCGGGAACCGTTGGTGTCGCTGGCTGATGGTGAAGCGAGGGTGTCGTTGGGGTGGCCTGAGAAGTTGCCTGAGCCTGTTGTTGAGGGTGCGACGGCGACGTATCGGGAGGTGTTGTCGGGTGTTGATCTGGTGGCGCGGGCCGATGTGGAGTCGGTGGAGACTTATCTGGTGGTGAAGTCGCGGGAGGCGGCGAAGAACCCTCGGGTACGTAAGGCGGCGTTTGGTTGGTCGGCGCCTGGGTTGACGGTGAAGAGTGTGGGGAACGGGTCACGGTCGTTGCTGGACGGCAAGGGTGTGGAGCGGTTGGTGCTGCCACCGGCGCGCATGTGGGACTCTTCCGGCGCTAGGAAGAACCGGGTCCGGGCCGAAGAGATCGTGGCCGAGGCTGCTGAGGCGAAGGTGGCCGATGTCGGGCTGAAGGTGGCCGAGGGCACCCTGACCGCGTCTGTGGTCGGGTCCCTTCTGGATGATCCGGCGACGGTGTATCCGGTGATTATTGATCCGTCGGTGTCGGCGTCGCAAACATATGTGGTGCGTACCACTGAAACGTTCAACACGATTAATGATATGTCGGTGGACGGCAAGATCGGTTATAACGGGTGGACGTCGCCTTATTACAAGTCTCGCATGTTTTACCAGTTCAAGTGGCCGTTGTATAACGGGGTGGTGATTGGTTCTGAGCAGGTTGTGTCGTCGCAGTTCGAGTATGTGCAGAAGCATTCCCCGCAAAATGATTGCAGTGATAATTCGTATGGTCCGGCGGTGCGGCTTGATTTTACTGGTGTGATTGATAGTTCCACGACGTGGGGTGGTCCGGCGCCACATTCGAAGGTGACGTCGGTCACGAATGATTACGCGGTGGGTAACGAGGCGAAGAACTGTGGCACGTATCGGCAGAAGTGGAACGTGACGCAGATGGCGCAGCAGGAGCTCGCTAATTATGACCGGACGACGGTGACGGTGCGGGTGTCGTCGTCGGATGAGTCGGACAAGAAGGGTTGGCGGCATTATCAGAACGCGTCGGGTTCGTCGCCGAAGCTGGTGGTGAATTATCAGCAGGCACCGTTGGCGCCGACGAATGTGAAGGCGTGGCCGTTGACGGCGGGTGGGAAGGTGTTGTCACCGGTGCCGTTGTTGTCGGGAACGATGCGGCTACCTAGCTAGCGGGGATTCGTGTCCGACCGGTACACCGAAGTGTTTGGTGCCGGTGTTCAGTGTGGTGAAGGTGTCGGATTCGTCGCTGGTGCAGGCCGGTGAGGGTGCCCCGGTAGCTCCGGACGCGACCGGTTATGCCCAGATGACGACAGCTTTGGCCAACACCACCAGTTACCGGCTCGACTTGCAGACGAAGAGCCTCACCACCGGCTATACCGGGCCGGTGACGTCGTTGACGTTCACGACTGATCTGGATGCGACGATTCCGTCGTTGACGAAACCGTCCAGCCTGGTGACCACCACCGACACGGTCGCGTTGGAGGGTGTGGGTCCGGCCAAGGACGGCACCAGTCTGCCGGCGGCGTCGGTGCAGTGGCGGGTCGCTGGTGCCCCGGACGGTTTGACCGGCTGGGTGAACGCTCCGGCTGGTTCGTTCAGCAACATCACGGTGGCCGGTGGCACACCAAACGTGTCCGTGGCGGGCCTGTTCGACACCTCACCACTGGTCGGGCTGACCGACGGGGCTGGGGTAACCGTGCCCGCCCGGGTCGCGTCCCTGCTCGACATCAAGGTGTGTCTGGCTTACCAGGCTGGTCTGATGTGTACCCCTGCTGTGCAGGTGCAGCGGGTCGCGCACGCGTTCGGTGCCGGTTTCCCGGTCGCTGACGCCGGCCCAGGCAAGGTTGCCTTGTGGACTGGTGAGTTGTCGGTCGATGACTCGGATGCCGAGTTGTCTACCCCGTCGGGTGAGTTGTCGATTTCGCGGGTGCATAACTCGTTTGCGGGGCCGGCGATCGGTGTGCAGAACCAGATCTTCGGTCCCGGCTGGGCACCGTCGTTCGATGCGGCGGGCGGGTTCAGCGGCGCTGAACTGGTGGACGGCACAGCTACGGACGGCACCTTGAGCCTGGTCGATGCCGACGGGTTGACGTTGCGGTGGCAGACCTCCACGAAGAAGCGCCGCACCACGATCGCGTTGCCCACCACCACCTACACACCGTTGGACAAGGCCACCAAAACAGCTGGTGTCACTATTGCGGTGACCAACAGCGGGAACCTGCCGACAGTCAAGTTCACCGATGACGACGGTGTCGAGACCACGTTCGTCGGGGTGGCGGCACCGGCGGCGAAGACTGATCAGGTGGTGTTCAAAGCCACCGGGGTGAAGGACAAGGCCACCAACGAAACCTCGACCCTCACCTACAACGCTGCTGGTCGGGTGTCGGCGATCGTGGCTGCTTTGCCCGATGGCGTCACCAGCTGTGCGGCCGGGACGGCCACCAAGGGTTGCCGAGTGTTGAAACTGGCCTACACCTCTGGTGGTTTGTTGGAGACGGTGAAGGCACAGGTCAACACCGATGAGCTTGTCAAGTTCTCTGTGTAAGTAGTTTCCGGTTTTAGTGGTTGTTGATGGCGTGTTCGAGGCCGAAGGCGATGCCGTCGGTCCAGTTGGCGATGGTGATGGGGTCGTCGGTTTCGTTGAGGCTGAGTGCTTCGGCGCAGGCGGGGGCGGCGGGGTCGCCGCTTTCGAGCCAGGCGGTGAGGCGTTGCATGGCCAGGAGCGCGTCGCCGATGGCTCGGCGGACGAGCTGCTCGGTCTGCTCGGTGTGCCCGGTCTGGTTGGTCATGAGGGGGCCGTTCATAGGTAGCGGGTGAGTCGGTCGGGGTAGGCCAGGGCGAGGGCGCCGAGTGCGGCTTTCCAGCCGTGTACGCCTGCTCCTTCGACGAGTCGGCCGGGGGCTTTGCGTTGGTTGCGGGGCAGGCCGGCTTCTTTGGCGCGTTGCCGGGCTCGTTTGTCCTCGATGTCGCGGATGGCGAGCCAGAGCAGCTTGATCACGGCGTCGTCGTTGGGGAAGTGGCCGCGGTTCTTGATGATCTTTCGGAGTTGGTAGTTCAACGATTCGATCGCGTTGGTGGTGTAGATGATCCGGCGTAGCTCGGGTGGGAAGGCCAGGAACGGGATGAACCGTTCCCACGCGTTCTCCCAGGTCGCGACCGTGGCCGGGTACTTGCGGCCCCACTCGGATTCGGTGAAGGCGAGGAGTTCGAGCTCGGCGGCCTCGCTGGTCGGGGCGGTGTAGATCGGTCGCAGCGCGGCGGCGACCTTCTTGCGGTCGGTGTAGCTGATGAACCGCATCGAGGCCCGGATCAAGTGGACAACGCAGGTTTGCACGGTTGCTTGCGGCCAGGTCGCCTCGATCGCTTCGGGGAAGCCGGTCAGGCCGTCGCAGCACACGATCAGGACGTCACGGATGCCGCGGTTACGCAGTTCGGCGCATACCCCGGCCCAGAACTTCGCGCCCTCGTTGGCCTGGACCCAGATCCCGAGGACGTGTTTCACGCCGTCGAGATCGACCCCGACCGCGACGTGAGCGGCCTTGTTGCGGACCTGGTGGCCGTCGCGGACCTTCACCACGAGCGCGTCGAGGTAGATGATCGGGTAGATCTCCTCCAACGGCCTGGCCTGCCACGCTTTGACCTCCTCGGCGACCGCGTCGGTGATGTTCGAGATGGTTTCGTGGGACAACTCGGTGCCGATCGTGCGGGCCAGGTGATGCTGGATGTCGCGCACCGTCATCCCGCCGGCGTAGAGGCTGATGATCATCTCGTCCAGGCCGCCGGCGCGGCGGGCGCCCTTGGGCACCAGGCGCGGCTCGAAGCTGCCGGTCCGGTCCCGCGGCGTCGCCAACGCGACGTCACCGACCTCGGTCGCGATCGTCTTCGGCGTGGTCCCGTTCCGGGCATTCGTCCCGTCACCGCGTTGGTGCTTGGCATAGCCCAGGTGATCGGTCAGCTCGGCCTGCAGACCGCGCTCCAGCACCGCCTTGATCATCTCCGGCAACAAGCCACCCTCACCGGTCAGCTGGAGATCACCGGTCTCGACACGGTCGAACACCGCATCCAACAGACCGGCCTGCACCATCTCCTCGACGGTCTCCCGCGCCGACGCCGGCGCCACCGGCGATCCGAACGGACCCGGCGCTGCCGCCTGCTCGTCCTTAGTCATAGTCATGGTCATACCTCTCATCGTTCGAGGAATCACTTACACAGACCATCTGACACGCCCACACCGATACCGACCGCACCCTGGCCAGCTACACCTACGACGGGGAGGGCCGGCTCGCGACCGTGACCGACAGCCGTGCCGGCCTGGTCACCAGCTACACCTACACCGGAACCGGCCCCGAGCTGCGACTCGCCACGATCACCCCACCCGGGCTGGCACCGTTCACCTTCGAATACGGCGCCGGGAAGCTCGCCAAAGTGACCCGGCCGAACCCGGCCAGTGCCGGCGGCGGCACCGCTCAACTCGCCGCCTACGTGTACAACCAGCCGCTGACCGGTGTTGTGCCGGACCTGCCGAACCTGGCCACCGAGACCACCAAATGGGGACAGGCGTCGAAACCCACCCAGGCGTTCGCCGTGTTCGGCCAAGACCAACCCATCAACGGCACCCCCGGCAACGGTGACCAGGCCTGGAAAGCGGCCGATCTGCAGTTCACCGACGCGCAGGGCTACACAGTGAATAGGGCAATCTACGGAGCAGGCAGCTGGCAGATCACAGCGGCAGAATACGACGCGCTCGACAATGTAGTGATGGCCTGGGACGCCCGCGCCACCGCCGCCATCCGAGCCGGACAGATCAGTGCCGCCGACGCACCATACGCAGCGACCAGGACGCTTTACGACTCCACTGGCACCATGGTTACTGACACCTATGGACCAGCTCGACAGGTCGTGGCCGCGAACGGGACGCTCAAGACGCTACGTACTCATGTGAAGACCCAGTACGACCAAGGCGCACCGAACGGCAATGTCAACCCATCGACCGGAGACGCCTACGGCTTGCCCACTACGGTGACGGTTACTGCCGAATCCATAAGCGGCACCGTTGATGCAACAGTTGGACGTACATTCTCCGGCTACGGCGCATTGGCCGCTGGAGACAAGACTGGCTGGGAACTCGGACAAGCAACGTCGACCACGGTTGACATGGACAATTCGAACACGATCAACGCCGGCGACATCACTCGTAAGACCCGATATGATAGCCGTGGTAGGATTATCGAGCAACGCCAGCCCCTGTCGTCGGGAACAGATGCTGGAACCCGTACCACAACCTATTACACCGGATCTGCCACAGGCGCTATCGGATGCGTCAGCAAGCCAGAATGGGCAGGAATGGCCTGCAAGGTCGCACCCGCGTCAGGTGCCACCCTGCCCACCACGGATACCACCAGCTATACTTGGAATCTTCAGAATGCCGAGTCCACAGAGAGTTCTGGAACGGCCAGCATCACAACGACCACAGCCTTTGACAGCAAAGACCGACCAACTACTGTCACCACGACAGCGAGCGGACTCAGCGGCTCACAAAGCGTTCCCGCCGTCACCACTATCTACGATAACGCGACCGGGCTGGTGACGGGAACGAACTCGTCAGCGGGCGACACCCTGACAACCTACGACAACTGGGGTCGCAAACTCTCCTACTCGAATACCGTTGGCAGCACCGTCGACCAATCGACCACAACCTATGACGCCGCGAATCGAGTGACGTCAGTCATCGCTGGCCCAGTCGAAACAAAGTACACATACGACGGAATCAATGCTCGGGGCCAACAGGAGCGCCGCGGTCTGGTAACGAAGGTAGAGACCCGACTCAGCGATGGGGCATGGATCACATCATCCGGCGCGCACGATGCAGGAGGAGCACTGGTTGTAGAGCGACTCCCCGGCAAGATCACGCGCACCACGGACCTCGACATCACAGGCAGCCTCTCCGAAGCCAGCATTCGCGGGTACGTCGGCACTACAGCCGATCAGATCTGGCTCACGTGGAGCAGCCGCAGCAACGCACTGGGCCAGGTGGTTCAGGAACGGACAAGTCCCGCCTCCAGCCTCGGCGTGGCGGTGCCAGTTTCAACCACCTCGTACCGGTACGATTTCTCCGGCCGACTCGTTCGGGTTGACGACTCCCGCAATAGTCAATGCGCAGTCCGCATCTACGGCTACGATCCCAACGGAAATCGCACGACCCAGACGGAGCAACCTGCGGCCGCGAGTTGCCCAACGAGTGGAGGCACCACGACCACTCATGTCTACGACGCCGCCGATCGTCCCTCTACCGGCGCAAATGGCAGCGGAACCTACGGCTATGACCTCATGGGACGCCAGATCACGGTCCCCAGCAGCGATGCTCCTACGGCCTCCGGGGGAAGTATCGCTATTGAGTACGACTACGCTGACTCTGCACGCTCCATTAGCCAAGGGGGCACTACACAGGCCTTCAGCCTGGACGGCGCGGCACGGCGCTGGACACAGACCACGACCAGCAGTTCAGGAACGTCCACACTGCAACGCCACTACACCAACGATAGCGACAACCCGACATGGACTTTGGACAACCGAAATGGCACTGATACCACTACGATATATTCCGAACTCATCTCAGGATACTTAGCAGTCACCGCTACTGCGATAGGTAGCGGAACACCTAGCACGGCGATATCAATCAGCGGTCCCCGAGGGGACAACGCTACAGAAATTCCAGTAGCCGCAGGCTCGGAGGGCCTAGACGGCACACCAATTCAACCGGAAGTGCTCACCGAGTGGAACGAGTACGATGAATTCGGTCAACCAAAGCAGACGCCGCCGACCAACACTCCGGGCGGCATCAGCGGAGTAGGATACGGCTGGCTTGGCATCCATGAACGGGCAACGCTTGACAACGGCCTGATTCTGATGGGGGCTCGCTTGTACAACCCCGCTACCGCGCTCTTCACCAGCCTCGACCCGGTCATGGATGGAAACGACACCAGCTATGGCTATCCTTCGGACCCCATAAACAAGACTGATATATCAGGAATGTTCGTGCCCGCCGCAGTGGCATTCACCCCGCTCGGAATCCTCGCAGTCTCATTCGGGCCGCTCGGATGGGTAGCCGTCGCAGCCGTCGTGGCCGTAATCGTCGTCACAGCCATAGTTACAGTCAAGGGAAATTCCGGGAAGACGATGACTCGACGCGTTCGAATCGTCCCGAAACCGGCAAAGACAAGTCATCGCGCCAATAAGACATATATTGTTTACGAAATATTCGGGTACTTGAGGAATGGCAAGAGGCGTACGTGGAAGTACGGCATCTCCTCCGTTCCGGGTGGTAAACGCCCGTCGGCGCAGATTGGCAGATGCAATGCTGACCGACTGTTTCACGACTGTGACTGGAAGGCGAAGAAGAGAAATATTCCGGGGTACCACGCTGCACGATGGTGGGAATATGCCTATATTCGTCAGTACCAACGGACGCATGGAGGATTCTGTCCTCGGGGTCAATGGCACTCCTGCAAGTGAGGCGTGTGGGCCCTGCGTGGGCGACTCTCCTCTGTCGTCTTCGAAAGAAAGCAGAGAGGATTTCAAGTGGAATCTGACGCCCGGATGAACCGAGACGTGGGGAACTCGCCCGACTTGGCGCCCAAGGGTCTACGCCAGGCATGGCTGAGGCTCCATCGGTATGCGCCAATCATTGGTGAGTGGTGGCGTGCGCAAGGGCGGGGTCGTCTATATATTCATATCGAGGTGGACGCGCCCGATGGAGACTATCAATCCGAGGCTGTATTTCGCCGGGGTGACTGTTACGCGTTTGTTGTCTTCAAGGCGGACGAGATAGCGGATGTCGATCCTGACCTGACCGCGATGAGGGGGCTTCGCCAGGCGATCAGGTTGGCTGCACGCCGGGTTCGCATAGAACCCCTTGAATTGGATGACTTCGCAGCCGACCCTCTCGGGTGAAGTGGAGTGTTCACGAAAAGGTAGAGGTGCGGTATTTATGCCGCGAGTTGATTGATGTGTCTGTATCCTAGCTCGTATTCGTGTGGTGTCAAATAGCCGAGTGTGGAGTGTCGGAGTGTCCTGTTGTAATACATCTCGATCCACTCGAACGTGGCCTTCTGGACCGATGTGAGGTCGGGCCAGGGTCGGGTGTAGATGAGTTCTTTCTTGTAGCTGGCGAAGAAGCCCAAATACGTCGACTCGCTCGCAACGCTGGGAGCGGATGGGTCCGCGCTGGTGGGCGCCCTCGAAGAGCTGGTGGAAGTGGATCAATTTAGCTACCGCTGGCAGACAGATATATTGCGCAATGCGACTCGGTGTGGGTGCGGGCCGAGTATATCGAGGACCTTGACGGAGGAAGAATACGGGCCATCGGATCCTATGCTGGCGAGCCGTCTGCGTCCGACTGGTACCTGACAGGGATTGGAGCTGAGCCGGTTCGAATGATGATGACTCCATGGCAGGACCTGGAATTGGCCAGTGGAGTGTCGGCGATTGGGTGGGCGCAGGAGTTCCAGTGGGTCGCTCCTGCTCCACTCAGCAGGTCCAGAATGGTGGGGCGCCGTACGTCGCGTGGGGCCGCGCCGAGCGGCGGGTCACTTGCCACGACTTCTATGTGTGGGAGGTTGACCCCGGAATCCGGACAGGTGGTTGTTTGGTCAGGCGGCCTTCGGGGCCGTCTGGGTGGCCTCAGTACAGCTGCGGCGGGTTGTCGAGGTGGGCATTCCGTTCATAAGTGGGTGCCTTTCTTGCGAGGCTGGTGTAAGTCGGATCTCACACGTGCCGAAGCTGCCCCGCTCAACCTCAGGCGGCCGGGTTTTCCCACTCCCACACGGTGCCGGGGCGTCCTCGTCCCAGCACCATCCGCTTGGTGCTCACGCTGAGCCCGCGCAGTGAGGCCAGTCGGCGGTTCAGGTTGCCGCGGTCGGGGGCGATGCCGCTGAGGGTGTGGCTGATGCCGACAGCCGCCGACACCGGGAACTCGGCGCCGGTGAGCGCCTGGGTGAACTCCAGGTCGCGCCACAGCATGTTGACCAGCAGCGGACGGCACTCGAAGAGCATCACGTTGTGGTCGAAGGCGAGCCTGGGGACGTCGTCGAAGCCGTACCAGTCGGCGTCGCCGTCGCCGACCGCCCACATCGCCACCGACAGCGAATAGCCGCGCGGGTCACGGTTGGGCTGGTCGAAGACGGTCAGCTGACCCAGCGCCGAGACGTCGAAGCCCACCTTGTCGATGACGGCGCGGTGCGCGGCGGCGGCCAGCCGCTCACCTTCGCGCAGCAGCACCCCAGGCAGGGCCGGCATGCCGCGGAAGGGCTCGGCGGTGCGCGGCTTGGTGGCCAACTCGACCCGCCGTAGTTCCGCGTTGTATCGCAGCGCGATGACGTCCACCGAGACCAGGGATCCGCCGTGGGTCATGGTTGCCTTCTTGTCAACATCACTTCATCAACCGTTCATTGGTCAGGCTGACTATAACCGGGCCGACGAGGCTTGTCAGGCATCGGTTGAACCCGGTTGAGGGTTGACCTCGATCGGCGCTGACACGATGGCTCGGTGTTAGTGACCCTGACCATGACCGGAGCGGACGCCCCGGCACTGGGTCATCTGCTGCGCAAGCACCCTGACCGGGTGCAGACCTTCACCCTGCCGGTGGGTGCCGCGACGGTGTTCTACCCGGAGTCAACACCGGAACGGGTGACCGCGGCGCTGCTGCTCGAGGTCGACCCGATCGGCGTGGTGAAGCGCCGGCTGAAGTCGCGCGACGGGTTGTCGCTGACCGACTACGTCACCGACCGGCCGTACGCGGCGTCCTCGATGCTGGCGGTGGCGTTGGGACGGGTGTTCAACACCGCGCTGAACGGCCGCAGCGACTCCTACCCGGAGTTGGCCGCCGCCCCGGTGCCGTTGCAGATCCGGACGCCGGCGGTGCCGGCACGGTCGACGAGGCCGAGCCGGACGACGCAGAGCTCGACGACTCCCAGCCCGACCACGCCCAGCCGGAGGAGACGGCGCCGACACCGCTGAAACTGCTGCGGCTGCAGGCGGTGCTGGACGCCGTCCGCGAGGTGGGCGCGCGCCGGGTGGTCGATCTGGGCTGTGGCGAGGGCTTCTACCTGCGGGCGCTGCTCGATGACCCGGCGATCGCCGAGCTCGTCGGGTCGAGGTGTCGCCGCGGGTGCTGGAGTGGGCGGAGCGCCGGCTCGGCCTCGACCATGCCGAGTGGGGCGTCGACCGGGTGATCTGCCAGGAGAAGCACATGGGCTCGCGGGCGGTGGTGTTCGTCCGGCCCGCTGACGGGGCCGTCTACACCCGCACCGGACGCACGTTCCTCGGTGCCGAGTTGACCTCAGACCTGCTCGACCGGGTGCGGGCAGCGGTAGCGACGGCGGGTCTCAACAAGGAGCTGGGTTTGGACTGGCTGTTGCTGGACGCCGAGCTGCTGCCCTGGTCGGCCAAGGCCGGGGCGCTGCTGCGCGAGCAGTACGCGCCGGTCGGTGCGGCCGCGGCGATGGCCTTGCCACCGGCGGCTGCGGCGCTACGACTGGCCGCCGCGCGCGAGGTGGACCGAGGGGACGGTTCCTTTCGGTCCACTGGGGGTGAGACGGAACGAGGGGACGGTTCCTTTCGTTCCGCCCGGCTCGAGGTGGGGCCGCTGCTGGCGCGCACCGAGTCCCGGCTGGCGAACGCGTCCGCCTATGACGCGGCCTGGCAGCGCTATGTGTGGCCGACGTCCGGGCTGGACGGCGTGCAGCTGGCGGTCTTCCAGGTGCTGGCCGCCGAAGGAGCATCATTCGCCGGACGCGACCACCAATGGCACCTGGCAATCGCCGATCGACTGGTCGAAGCCGACCCGGTCCTGTTCCGGACGACGCGGCGGCTGGAGGTGGACGTCGACCCGCGGCTGTGAGGATCCTGCTGGGCAACCGAGCCGGTCAGCCTCACCATGCTGCTGATCACCGAGGGGTGGGCGGCGCTGAGTAGACTGTGTTCGAAGGAACACTGCTCATGCTCGAAGAGAAGGTGGCCGGACCGGTCCAGTCGAGCCGAGGCCTACTCGGCGCGTTGCCGTACGTGCTCAACCTGGTGCTGCCAATCGCGGCCTACTTCATCCTCACAGCGCTCGGACTCAGCGACTTCTGGGCGCTGACCATCGGCGGGCTGCTCACGGGTGTGAACGCGGTGGTGAACACGGTGCGCCGAGGCAAGCTCGACAGCCTGGGGCTACTGGTTCTGGTCGAGATCGCGCTCAGCGTCGCGCTGATCTTCGGTACCCAGGATCCTCGGCTGGTGCTGGCCCGCCCCTCGTTATACATCGCGGTCGGCGGCGTATGGGTGCTGGCCAAGGCGTTCTCGAGGCGGTCGGTCACGATCGACGCGTCCAAGCCGATGGCGACCAAGGGCAACCCGCAACGGACCGCCGCCTTCGAGTGGTGCGCCGCGAACGACGACACGGTCCGGCGCGTACACCGCGACCTGAGCGTGCTGTGGGGCGTGGTGTTCCTCGTGTACGCCATCGCCCGCCTCGTCGTCATCTACTCGGTGAACAACATTTCCGAGTCGGTCTGGCTGACCGAGGTGCCCGGCATCATCGGCATCGTCATCTGCCTACTCGCCGCGAAGAACGCCGGCGAGAAGCTGAAGAAGACGATCGATGCGCAGTTGGAGCGGATGTTCCCACCGTCACCCCCGCCGAGCGGCTGATCCGGGCGCGCACCCTGGTCGGCCGATCCCCAGCCAGCCTTGGGCGGCTCTTGAGGTTGCACTGACCCTTGGTTGAGGAGCGCCGGGCAGAGTTCTTCTCGTGCCGGGGGGCCAAGCCGCTACCGGGCAGGGGCCGGAGTCGTGATTCGGGGGAACACGATCCTGGTCGGGGAAACTGCCTAGTGGTGAGATGGATCGAGCCGGGTCTGGACGCAGGAGGAAGCGTCCGAGACCCGGCTTTCCGCAGTTTCTCTGGTTGAGTGACCACCGCCGGCCGAGCTTGTCGAGACCCCTCCTGCTCGCGCGAATCCGCCCGTCAGCGTTTCGTCAGAGGCTGGCAGAAGGTCACAGGCCGGCGTCGGCTAGGAGCGTCGAAACTGGCCTGTCGAGAACCTCCGCTAGTCCCACGAGCGTGGACAACCTGGGATTCGAGGGGCCATCAGAGTCACGTCGTCCGGAGGCCCGACCACCCTCGATCAGCTGAAGCTGGTTCTTGGTGATTCCAGCGCGAAAGGCGAGGGACTCCTGCGATAGCCCCTGTTCTTGCCGCAGTCTGCGCAGTGTGGCACCGAGTTGCTTGGCACTCAGCTCGCTCCACGACACCCGCACATGTTCTAAAACGGGTCCGGCATAGAACACCCTATATATCCGGTCTTACTTATAGGGTGATCGAGTCACGCACCCCTGAGTAGAGGAGATCCACCCCCATGAAGCCATTGCTGGCCGGCCTTGCCGGTCTTTGCCTCCTTGTCGGCTGTTCGGCAACCCCGTCCGCGGAACCGGCGACGAGCAAGACGTCGTCCTCGGACAAGACAAAGGAGACCCCGAAACAGGACAAGCCCAAGCCCGAGGGCTTGGTTCTTCAGAAGGGGTGGAAGCTGCAGCAAAGCTATGGCTTCGCGAAGGTGGTCGGGATCGTGAAGAACTACGGCGACGCCGTTGAGACCTATGCCCAGATCACCTTCAAGGCCTACGACAAGAAGGGCAACAACGTCGGGGACTGCTTGGCCAATACCAACAGCATCGACGCGAACGGCTCGTGGAAGTTCGAGGCGGCCTGCCTGAAGCAGGGTGTCGCGAAGGTCAAGTTCAAGGAAGTGACCGGCAGCTAGGCGGTGGGGTCGCGGCGGCAATCGTGCCGGTGGTCAGGGGAACGTGATCACCTGATAGCCGCCGGTGACCTCCCAGAACAGCAGCACCGGAAGCGCGAGAACCACGACAGCGGCGGTCCAGTAGACCGCGCGAACCCATGGCGTTGACGACGACCAGCCGGCCCGGGTCAGCGCCACCACGATGACGATGCCGAGTGCGGCAAGGGCGACGAACCCGAAGAAGTAGAGGGCGATGGCCACCACGAGCGCGAAGAGCGTCCAGCCGCCCGCCCTCTTCGCAGTCGTCTCGGCTCGCACGGCACTCACGCTACGCGTTGTTGCCGTTCTAGACCAGCAGGTCGGAGCGGTGGACCAAGGCTGCGGCGCCGACCAGGGGGGCGTCGCCGGCGAGGGCGGCCCGTTCGACCCGGACGGCGCGGGCGAAGGCGTTCACCGCGCGGGCGTCCACGGCGGTCCGGATGTGGTCGACGTAGTCGTCGGACACCAGTGAGAAGCCACCGCCGACCACCGCCAGTTCCAAGTCGAGCAGGGTGGCGGCGTTCACCACGCCGGTGCCCACAAAGGTGGCCGAACGCACCACAGCGGCGACCGCGAGCGGGTCGCCGGCGGCGTAGTCGGCGGCGAGTTGTTCGCCGTCCGAACCCGCCCAGCCCTGGGAGCGAGCCCAGGTCACTGTATGCGGCCCGGAGGAGAGCTCTTCGACCGTCGCCGCGGCAGCCGAGCCGTCCACTCGGTTGACGATGACCTGGCCGAGATGCCCGGCGTTCCCGGTGGCGCCGGCGATCACCCGGCCGTCGGAGATGATGCCGCCGCCCACGCCCGTGGAGACGACGAAGACCATGGCGTTGCTGACTTCGCGCGCCGCGCCGAGCCACAACTCGGCGAGCGCGATGCAGGTGCCGTCGAGTCGCAGCCGGACGTCGTCCAGACCGGACGCCTCGCGCACCACGTTGACGACCGGGAAGTCGCGCAGCCCAGGCAGATTGATCGGCGAGATGGCGCCGAGCGGCAGGTTCAGCGGGCCCGCCGAGCCGATGCCGCCGGCCGACACCTCCGACCAATGCGGCGAGTCGAGCGCGGGCCGTAGCGCGGCCGCGATACTTGCCGCCGCGGCGTCCGGAGTTGCGGCACCGGTGGCGCCCATCGCGGCCCGTCCGCGGGTGCCCCCGATGATGGTGCCGTCGGCGCCGATCAGCGCCGCCTCGACCTTCGTTCCGCCGAGATCGATCGCCAATGCAGTGGTCACGGTGGAACGCTAGCCGAAATCGAGGCTTCGATGTTGGTCCGCCTAGTGACAGGGCGTTGATCTGCTAGATAGAGACCTGTTGGTTTGCCTAGTAAGTATCTGTTGATCTGCTAGATTCGCGCCATGCCCTACCGGCGCCGGATCGTTGACGACGTCCTCGACGAGCTGTTCCCGCACCTGGCGGCGATCGCGCTGGAAGGCGCCAAGGGTGTTGGCAAGACTGCGACTGGCAGCCAGCGCGCAGCCACGATCATCTCGCTCAACCTGCCGGGGCAGCGCGAGACGCTGGCAGCAGACGTTGACCACATCACGCAGGTTCCCCGGCCAGTTCTGATTGATGAGTGGCAACTCCATCCGGTGGTCTGGGAACGCGTCCGCATGGCGGTGGACGACGACCGTGCGGGTGGTCAGTTCCTACTCGCGGGTTCCGCAGGGGTGGCGCCGGGGGTGCGCATTCATTCCGGGGCGGGCCGGATCGTGAGCATTGCGATGAGGCCGATGTCCCTTGCCGAGCGAGGAGTAGCAGAACCCACCGTTTCGTTGCGCGAATTGCTGACCGGCATCCGACCGCGCATCGCGGGCACGTCGAGGGTCGGCCTGGGTGCCTACACGGACGAGATTCTGGGATCCGGATTCCCGGGCATCAGGGATCTGCCTCCTCGAGCGCGGCAGGTGCAACTCGACAGCTATCTCGCTCGGATCGTTGACAAGGAGCTGCCCGAGAACGGTGTGACCTTCCGGCGTCCGGATTCCCTGCGTTCCTGGCTCACCGCCTATGCGGCCGCCACCGCGACCGACGCCGCGTACACGCACATCCTCAACGCGGCCACCGCGGGCCAACCGGACAAGCCGTCCCGCGCGACCGTTGACCTTTACCGCGAGCACCTCACCCGCCTCTTTGTGCTCGATCCGATCCCTGCGTGGATCCCGGTGTTCAATCCACTCAAACGGCTCACGCACGCACCGCGGCACCACCTCGTCGATCCCGCCCTTGCCGCGAGACTGGTGGGCGTGGGACGGACTGCCCTACTCACGGGTGTGGGCAATCGGGTATCCCCGGCCACCGGCACCTGGCTCGGCGCCCTATTCGAGTCGTTGGCGGCGCAGAGCATCCGGATCTACGCCGAGGCGGCGTCGGCGCGGGTGGGGCACCTACGGACCATGGCGACCGATCGCGAGATCGATCTCATCGTCGAGGGTGACGACCGCAGCGTCGTCGCGATCGAGGTCAAGTTGAGCGAAACGGTCAGTGACAAGGACGTCCGCCACCTCAACTGGCTCCATGCCCAACTCGGGGATCGCCTCGCCGATCGCGTTCTGATCACCACCGGAGACAATGCCTACCGCCGCCACGATGGCGTCGCTGTCGTTCCGCTGGCCCTGCTCGGGCCATGAGCTACCGGACGACCGAGACTGCCCGGCCGGGTGTGCGATAGTCCGGTGGTGCGCAGCGCCCTGACCCGGATCGACCCCGTGTGGCTGGTGCTGATCGGCATCGCGTCGGTGCAGCTGGGTGCTGCGTTCGCCAAGGACCTGTTCGCGCTCAGCACACCGACGGCGACCGCCTGGCTGCGGCTCTGTTTCGCCAGCCTGATCTTCCTCACCTTCGCCCGGCCCCGGCTGCGCGGACGCCGTCCGCGCGAATGGGTGATCGTGATCGGCTACGGGCTGGCACTGGCCGGGATGAACTGGGCCATCTACGCGTCCTTCGCGCGAATCCCGATCGGGGTTGCGGTCACCGTCGAGTTCCTGGGACCTCTGGCGGTCGCGGTGGTCGGCTCGCGGCGTCCGCGCGACCTGCTCTGGGTCGGCTTGGCCGGGCTCGGGGTGGCGCTGCTCGGACTGCAACCTGTCGAGGCCGATTGGCTGGGGCTCGGGCTGGCGCTGCTGGCCGGGGCGCTCTGGGCGGGCTACATCCTGCTCGCCGGACCGACCGGACGCCACTTCGAAGGTGTCTCCGGGGTGACGGTGGCCAGCGTGGTCGGTGCCGTGCTACTGGCACCCGCGGCGTTGACCTTCGGTGACCCGGTGTTCAGCCCGCATGTCCTCGGGGTGGCGTTGGCGGTCGGACTGCTGTCGTCGGTGATCCCGTATGGGCTCGAGATGGTGGCCCTGCGCCGGATGCGCCCGGGGCTCTTCGGCATTCTGATGAGCCTCGAACCCGCGGCTGCGGCGCTGTTCGCCCTGGTGTTGTTGGGCGAGCGGCTCAGCCTCGTCGAATGCCTCGCTATGGCCTGCGTGATCGCCGCCAGCGTCGGAGCGACTCGGTCAACGTACCGTGCCGATTCAGACGACAAAGGGACGCCCTTGGTGGGCGGCGCCCTCGGGCCGTAGCGGGTCGGCGTCCGTGAGGAGTTGGACGAGCCACTGTGGCCGGGGGGACTGGTCGTTTCCTGACTGCAGTTGGCTGAGTATGGTGTCGATCTTGCGGTGAATGGAGCTGACATGATTGCCAACCGTCTTCGGTGAAATGTGCGCACGCCTGGCGATCTGGTCGCCCGTAAACCCAGCCGCTTTCAATTTGAAGACGCTCTTCTCGCTCTCGGTAAGCTCTAGAGCTCGTAGGAAAACTTCGTTCGTCCAAATTGCGGAGGCCATGGGTCCTGTCAATAGGCGCTCGCCGTCACGGATCGCTCGAAGCGCTTCGTAGAGCGGCTCGGGGCTCTGATGAGATTTGCTGACTATGCACTCCGCTCCCGCCGCCATCTCCCTCGCGGCATGACCGGGATTGGCATCGTTAGTGTGCATGATTACACGAATCGTGCGTTCGCGCAGCTTCGCAACGGCCCGGTGCCCCTGCGGCTGTGGATACGACTCTGATCCGTCGGCGTGGCGAATACGGATCCATCGGTCGAGGATCATGATATCTAGCGCCACGCGAGCCCGGTTGAATTCGTCAAACGACTCGTATGCCCCTGCGAAAACGAAACCCTCTGGTTCGAGCGCTGAGAGTTCAAGCGAAATCCCTGTCCGGGCGTGGCGTTCATCCTCGATGACGCCAATACGCAACGGCGAGCTAGCTTCAAGGTCGGTAGATGCATTCGGCGCGGTCATGTTGCAGCCACCGCCACGTGGCCCGAGAGGGTGGCCTCGACACCAGCCCCCGGCTCGGACGTGATTGAAACCTTGACGCCAATACTGCGAAGCGCAGTCCCGAGATCCTCGCGAAGGCCCACGTTCATGTCCGTGCTCCCCATGTCGAATCCGATGCCAGTATCCATCAAACTGATGACCCAATAGTCGCCGTCGATCTCGCCTAGAACAGTGGCTGCCAGAACACCCGAGTGCCTCTCGGTATTTCTGACGAAAGACCGCACCGCAGTCTCCAGTCGTTCGAGCACGACATGGTTCAGCACTAGATCGGCTACAACCTTCGGAATATGCATCTGAACGTCCACAGCGGTCCCGGAGGCGCCGTTCTGAATTGCCCTTCCGAGAGTGTCGCGAGCACCACGAGGCCCCAGCTCGCTCTCAAGCCTGCCTGCCATCGCAGCTAGCCTTGCACTGAGGTCGTGCCCACCCAGATCATGTGGATGGCGCGCCAAACTAGCCAGTTCGTTAGAATAGTCGTGAACCTGGGCTCGCACGCGTCGCTCCCACTCTCCTCTAGCCTCGGCGAATCTCGCAGCTTGCTCTGCCAGCCTTGCCCGGAGCGCGAGATTGATGGCCGCCTGCCTATCGGCCTCGTCCGCCCTTTCAGCGATCATCCGTGTTCCTCGCCATACTCCGCGAGCTGCAAAGGACCCGACCAAGACGCCGCCTAGATTTGCCAGCACGGTCCCCCACCCATCCAGTTGGTGGACGTTCGGTGCTACCCCGAACGCGTAGGCGCCGGAGAAAAGTGTCAGGCCAACCGCCGTGCCCGTATACGAGCGAGCGGCGATCCCCCACAGCACGGTGGTGGGGATGGACGCTCCATAGCCCCATGCATCCCAGGACGAAACCCCCGCCTGAGGTGACGCGTAAACACGCTCGGAAGCCACCAGCAGGCACATCAGAGCCAGATCACAGCGCCCGAGACCCGGAAGGTCCGGACGACGAGCGCGTAGTAAGACTGTAGTGACAACCGCTGCGCCGACGATGTACACCACGACTCCAGCTGCAGAGATAGCAGGCACCGCCGCGCGCATGATTGAGCCTCCAGCGACCGCGACTCCCAGCTGCCCGACCGCTCCCCACCGAACAAGGATGAGTGCAGCGACCGAAAGACGCGTGACCTTCAGCACAGTCTCCCCGGGTGCGGCCCCGCTGTTTGCCGACGGCCACTGATCTCCCGAGTCCGCACTAGCGAGGTACCGAGTCCACTGGTGTGCTGCCGTCACTGCTCTCGACGGTTTGGTCGAAGTGACTTCACCCCCACTCACGTTTGAACCTCCTCTAGCAGTGGAGCAGCACCCTACCTCAGCACGCGTAGCTACAACACTGCTGACGGACTAGCCTCGGGCTTTCACCGGGGTGGGTGTGTTAAATGGGTGAAAGTGCTTCTGGCTTGGGATAATGCGAGTGTCTAAGTCACATTCGGCCCAACCCAGAGAGCACTTTCAAGGTGAAGCGTACCGGTATGTATCCCCAGCCTCACCACGACCTGGGAGGGACTCGGGTGGTGGGCCAAGCGGGTGGCATGCTGCTCACCCGGACGGCGCAGGTGACCGGTCTGGCCGCTGGCTTGTCGCGTGCCTTGTCGCCGTGGCGTAAACCGTTGGCGGTACATGACCCGGGCAAGATCGTGACCGATCTCGCGATCACCCTCGCTTTGGGTGGGGATTGCCTGGCCGATGCCGGCGTGCTGCGGGGTGAGCCGGCCGTGTATGGCCCGGTCGCCTCCGACCCGACGATCTCACGGTTGATCAGCCTGCTCGCCGCTGATGCCCCGAACGTGTTGACAGCGATCAACACTGCCCGCGCTCAAGCCCGGGCCCGGGCCTGGCAGCTAGCCGGTGAGCACTCCCCGGCCCATCGGGCCAGCGTGGCCGATCCGCTCACGATCGATGTTGACGCGACGTTGGTGACGGCGCACTCGGACAAGGAGAACGCCAAACCGACGTTCAAGAAGGGCTACGGGTTCCATCCGTTGTGCGTATTCGCTGACCACGGTCCTGAGGGTGCCGGGGAACCGTTGGCGATCATGCTGCGGCCCAGGAACGCCGGCTCGAACACTGCGGCCGATCACATCCAGGTGTTGCGTGACGCGTTCAAACAACTCCCCGACCTGCCGAACACCAGGCCTGGTAAAACGGTGCTGGTCAGGGTCGATAGTGCCGGCTACAGCCACCAACTCCTGGACTGGCTCACCGCTCAACGAGTCCAATACTCGGCCGGCTGGACGCTGCCCGCTGAAGCCGACCCGTTGATCGAGCAGGTCCCCGCCAAAGGCTGGACCCCCGCCTACAACGCCGAGCGGAAACCACGCCAGGGTGCCTGGGTTGCCGACATCACCGGCCTGCTCAACCTGACCGGCTGGCCGGCCGGGATGCGGATCATCATCCGTAAAGAACGCCCCCACCCCGGCGCCCAGTTGACCATCACCGACGTTGACGGGCACCGGATCACCGCGTTCGCCACCAACACCCGCCGCGGCCAGGTGGCCGACCTGGAACTGCGCCACCGCCGCCGGGCCCGCTGTGAGGACCGGATCCGGCACGCCAAGACCACCGGGCTCACCAACCTCCCGTTGCACGGCTTCACCCAGAACCAGATCTGGTGCGCCCTGGTCGCCTTGGCTTGTGAGCTGAAAGCCTGGATGCAACTCCTCGCCCTCCCCGGTCACCCGGCCCGACGGTGGGAACCCAAACGGCTCCGCTACCGGCTCTACAGCATCCCCGCCGCACTCACCCGCAGCAGCCGGGCAAACCCGGCTGCGCTACCCGACCCATCACCCCTGGGCAGCGCTCCTGGCGATCGCGCTGACCGCCCTCGCGCTCCACGACAGCACCTAACCCGCTTACCAAATCCATTCTGACAAGCAGAAACACTGCCCGGGATCCGTGGAATCCACGCCCACCGCAGCGACATGCTGGGAAACTGTCACACCCACACGCAAGAATCAGACCCCGACGGTGATCCTCAAGCCGTCACGACCACCCAACCCGATCCGACGAAAGATCGAGGCTAGCCTCGCGCTTTCATGGCGGTGCGCTCTGACTCGGGGGTTTGAACGGCGAAAGCGCTTCCGGCTTGGGAGAATGTGATTGTCGAAGTCGCATCATCCACAGGCAAGGAAGCACTTTCAAGGTGAAGCGTACCGCTGTGTATCCCCAGCCCCGCCACGATGCGGGAGCCTGCCGGGTGGTGGGTCAGGCCGGTGGCATGTTGCTGACCCGCACGGCGGTGGTGACCGGCCTGACTCAGGGCCTGTCGAAGGCGTTGGCGCCGTGGCGAAGACCGCTCGCTATCCACGACCCGGGCAAGATCGTGGCCGACCTGGTGATCAGCCTCGCGCTGGGTGGGGACTGCCTGGCCGATGCCGCCCTGCTTCGCAGCGAGCCGGCCGTTTACGGGAAGGGTGGCCTCCGACCCGACCATCTCACGATTGGTCAGCAGCCTGGCCGCCGATGCCCCACGCGTGTTGAAGGCCATCGATACCGCCCGCGCCACGGCTCGGGCTCGGGCGTGGACGTTGGCTGGCGACCGGGCCCCTGGCCGTGAGGCGAGCGTGGAGCGGCCGCTGGTGATCGATGTTGACGCCACGCTGGTGACAGCACATTCGGACAAGGAGCACGCCAAGCCGACGTTCAAGAAGGGCTTCGGGTTCCACCCGTTGTGCGTGTTCGTCGACCACGGCCAGGAGGGCACCGGGGAACCGTTGGCGTTCCTACTCAGGCCGGGCAACGCCGGCTCCAACACCGCCGCCGACCACATCACCGTCGTGCGGCAGGCTTTCCGACAACTACCCGGACTCGCCGACCAGCGACCCGGGAAACGAGTGCTGGTCAGGGCTGATGGTGCCGGGCACAGCCACGACCTCCTGGACTGGCTCACCGGTCAGCGGGTCCAGTACTCGGTCGGGTTCACCCTCCCTTCCGACGCCGCCACGATGATCGAACAGATCCCTGACCGGGTATGGGCACCCGCCTATGATGCCGACCGCAACCCCCGCGACGGCGCCTGGGTCGCCGAACTCACCGGACTGCTCGACCTCAAGGGCTGGCCCACCGACATGAGGGTCATCATCCGCAAAGAACGACCGCACCCCGGCGCTCAACTGCGGGTCACCGACATCGATGGCCACCGCATCACCGCGTTCGCCACCAACACCCGCCGCGGCCAGTTGGCCGACCTCGAGCTACGCCACCGCCGCCGGGCCCGCTGCGAGGACCGGATTCGGCTGGCCAAGGACACCGGACTGTCGAACCTGCCGTTGCACGGATTCGCCCAGAACCAGATCTGGTGCGCCATCGTCGCACTCGCCTGCGAACTGACCGCCTGGATGCAACTCCTTTCCCTGACCGACCATCCCGCACGCCGGTGGGAACCCAAACGGCTCCGCCACCGACTGTTCACCATCCCCGCCACCCTGGCCCGCAGCAGCCGACAGGTCCGGCTCCGCTACGCCAGCCACCAGCCGTGGACGGCACTCCTCGTCGGCGCTCTGACCACCCTCACCAACCTGGACAGCACCTGACACACCACCCCGACCCTGCCCCGACAAGCCGAAACTCCCCAAGGGACCCTGGAATCCCCGCCCACCGGAGCCACCTCCGGGAAACCGTCACACCCACCCGGCACAATCACACCAAGACAGTGGTCCTCAAGCCGTCACAACGACCCAGCCCGACCTGACGAAAGATCGAGGCTAGTAGCACAGCATGCAGCGGCAGGCTATAGGGAAAATTCCCCTTCTGTATTCGTGCTCCTGCCGAATCTCGTAGGCGGCCGAGGCGAGCAGGATTGACTGCATCAGGCAACAAGCGGTGAGGATTAATTGTGGAAAAGTGTGAGAAGTGCTTCCGGAGTCTATCGGAATGCCAGGGATGTCGCGGGGGTAGATCAGGTCTGACCTGCTCAAGGTGCAACAACACGGGACGCCAGTGCATGGAGCACGGCGGGCACTGGAAGCGGTGACAGCTGTGGAGTACCTTATTGTTGGCATCACCGTGTTGGTCGCGATTGTCGTCGTGAACCAGATCCTGATCCGCAGGCACTACGTGTTCGCTTGCGACCTTGAACCGAGTGTGGCGCTCCGCACTGCAGCAGTTGCTATTGGCGGCGGGAAGTCGTTTCTCGACGCGAGTGGGGCGTTGTCGATTCCGCTGGGCAGGAATCGCATACTTTCTGTTGTCGCGGAGCCGCTCAACGCCGGAAGTCTCGTCGAGGTCTGGCTTAGCTCGTATGACTTCATCAACGCCAATGGCTTCCAAGTCATCGCCTATCAGAAGAAGGTGCGGCGAATCAGGAGGTCCTGCGGAATAGCCTCCCAGTCCGCCTCCAGTCGCTGAGCCCAGGTTACGGCGGAGGCCACGATAGCCGGCCACCGGTTGACCGACAGGCAGGCAATCGACTGGTTCGGTGAGCACGAACGGGCTCTCGGGACCCCGAAGCAAGGCCACGGATGGCGGAGGGGCCTGCGACGAGCAGGACTGACTGCACCAGGCAACAAGCGGTGAGGATCAATTGTGGAAAAGTGCAGCGGTAGGTCAGGTCTAAGTGCGGCATTGCGAGCACGACTTCGTGGTGCAACACTCATGCGGCGCCAAATCTCAGGAGGGATGATCAGCATGTCGTCAACAGTCAATGTTTCTCGTATGTTCAGCCGAGGCCTAGCTGTCATGATCTTGGCTTTGAGCCTGATGCTGGCCGTGATTGGGACGGCCCGCGCGGACGCCGCGCCCTTCACCTATTGCTACTCGCCGAACACGCAGAACTGCGTTTCCCAGTGGGGCTACCGCGGACAGGAGCTTGTCAAGTTCTCTGTGTAAGTAGTTTCCGGTTTTAGTGGTTGTTGATGGCGTGTTCGAGGCCGAAGGCGATGCCGTCGGTCCAGTTGGCGATGGTGATGGGGTCGTCGGTTTCGTTGAGGCTGAGTGCTTCGGCGCAGGCGGGGGCGGCGGGGTCGCCGCTTTCGAGCCAGGCGGTGAGGCGTTGCATGGCCAGGAGCGCGTCGCCGATGGCTCGGCGGACGAGCTGCTCGGTCTGCTCGGTGTGCCCGGTCTGGTTGGTCATGAGGGGGCCGTTCATAGGTAGCGGGTGAGTCGGTCGGGGTAGGCCAGGGCGAGGGCGCCGAGTGCGGCTTTCCAGCCGTGTACGCCTGCTCCTTCGACGAGTCGGCCGGGGGCTTTGCGTTGGTTGCGGGGCAGGCCGGCTTCTTTGGCGCGTTGCCGGGCTCGTTTGTCCTCGATGTCGCGGATGGCGAGCCAGAGCAGCTTGATCACGGCGTCGTCGTTGGGGAAGTGGCCGCGGTTCTTGATGATCTTTCGGAGTTGGTAGTTCAACGATTCGATCGCGTTGGTGGTGTAGATGATCCGGCGTAGCTCGGGTGGGAAGGCCAGGAACGGGATGAACCGTTCCCACGCGTTCTCCCAGGTCGCGACCGTGGCCGGGTACTTGCGGCCCCACTCGGATTCGGTGAAGGCGAGGAGTTCGAGCTCGGCGGCCTCGCTGGTCGGGGCGGTGTAGATCGGTCGCAGCGCGGCGGCGACCTTCTTGCGGTCGGTGTAGCTGATGAACCGCATCGAGGCCCGGATCAAGTGGACAACGCAGGTTTGCACGGTTGCTTGCGGCCAGGTCGCCTCGATCGCTTCGGGGAAGCCGGTCAGGCCGTCGCAGCACACGATCAGGACGTCACGGATGCCGCGGTTACGCAGTTCGGCGCATACCCCGGCCCAGAACTTCGCGCCCTCGTTGGCCTGGACCCAGATCCCGAGGACGTGTTTCACGCCGTCGAGATCGACCCCGACCGCGACGTGAGCGGCCTTGTTGCGGACCTGGTGGCCGTCGCGGACCTTCACCACGAGCGCGTCGAGGTAGATGATCGGGTAGATCTCCTCCAACGGCCTGGCCTGCCACGCTTTGACCTCCTCGGCGACCGCGTCGGTGATGTTCGAGATGGTTTCGTGGGACAACTCGGTGCCGATCGTGCGGGCCAGGTGATGCTGGATGTCGCGCACCGTCATCCCGCCGGCGTAGAGGCTGATGATCATCTCGTCCAGGCCGCCGGCGCGGCGGGCGCCCTTGGGCACCAGGCGCGGCTCGAAGCTGCCGGTCCGGTCCCGCGGCGTCGCCAACGCGACGTCACCGACCTCGGTCGCGATCGTCTTCGGCGTGGTCCCGTTCCGGGCATTCGTCCCGTCACCGCGTTGGTGCTTGGCATAGCCCAGGTGATCGGTCAGCTCGGCCTGCAGACCGCGCTCCAGCACCGCCTTGATCATCTCCGGCAACAAGCCACCCTCACCGGTCAGCTGGAGATCACCGGTCTCGACACGGTCGAACACCGCATCCAACAGACCGGCCTGCACCATCTCCTCGACGGTCTCCCGCGCCGACGCCGGCGCCACCGGCGATCCGAACGGACCCGGCGCTGCCGCCTGCTCGTCCTTAGTCATAGTCATGGTCATACCTCTCATCGTTCGAGGAATCACTTACACAGACCATCTGACACGCCCGCGGACAGAGCACCTGGGGCTACCCCGTCGATAGCCACGGGAACAACTGCACCAACTATGTTGCGTTCCGGCTGAACCAGACGGGACGCGTCAACCCAGGAAACCTCGGGAATGCGAGTAGTTGGGCGGTCAACGCTCGAGCCAAGGGTCTCACCGTGTTCCCGGGGAGCCAGACACCTCAGGTCGGCGACATCGCACAGTGGAACTTCGGCCACGTCGCCTACGTCGAATGGGTCAGCGCGGACGGAACACAGTTCGCCGTCTCGGAAACCGGTTGGGGCCCTCTAGGCAACTTGCCGAGCATGTCCGGCCGAGGCATCTTCGGCGGCGGCGGCAGGAACAACGAGTCAGCGTGGCCGGACAACTTCATCCGGTTCAACGGCGGCACACCCGCGCCAGGACCCGACCTGACTCCACCAGCCGGCTTCACCAAGGCGGCGGACGAGAACAACACCTTCGTGGTCCCGCAACTTTCCGATGTGGCCTTCGGTGCCAACGGCCGGTTCCAAGTAAAGCGTGGCGTCACAGGCACGATCTCATGCAGCGCTGCCACATTCGGCGACCCCGTGACCGGAGTGATCAAGGCGTGCTTCGTCATGGCACTCAATGCGCCAGCTGCTTTCATCTACAAGGTGCCTGAAGGTGAAAACGTAGAACTCGTGAAACGCTCGGACGTGGCGTTCGGCGCCAATGGTTCCTTCAACATCAAGGGAGGCCTCACGGGCAGCATCGCCTGCAGCAATGCTGCCTTTGGTGACCCGGCTGTGGGCATCTTGAAATCCTGCTTCGTACTCGAGCTTCAGCCACCAGCGGGTTACACCTACGCCGGCACCGAGAATGACACCATCGCCCTCGGACAGCGCTCCGACGTCGCGTTCGGAGTGAAGGGCAAGTTCGTCTACAAGACGGGGCTGACGGGCGCCGTACCCTGCACCGTCGCAAGATTTACTGACCCGGCCATCGGCGTCCACAAGGCGTGCTACATTCGACAGAACCCCTACTCGCTCACCGCAACGCCACAACCAACAATCACGGGAACAGCCGCGGTGGGCAGGACGCTGACAGCGACTCCGTACGTGTGGAAGCCCACACCCGTCTCACTCGCCTACCAGTGGAATCGGAATGGCACGGCAATCTCCGGCGCGACCGGCGCGACCTACAAATTGCGCGCGGCCGACGAGGGCGCCACGATCACAGTCACGGTCACGGGAAGCAAGTCTGACTACACCTCGGTCACCAAGACATCGAAGGGCACCGGGAAGGTCAAGGCCGGCACGCTGGGCACTGCCACACCGAAAGTGGTCGGGAAGGCCACGGTTGGCGTAACCCTCACGGCCAACCCAGGCAGCTGGACACCCGCCGGTGTCACCTACACCTACAGCTGGTACCGCAACAACACGTCCATCAAGGGGGCAACCAAGGCCACCTACACCGTGCAGAATGCAGACCGTGGCAAGCGACTCCGGGTCAAGGTCTACGGTCAGTTGACTGGGTACACAACGGCATCGCGGTTGTCCGCCAAGACCAGCAAGGTCAAGTGACAGACCGATGCCAACCTCGAGATGATCGAAGCCTTCAACTGGCTCACGCGCGGAAGCAGCCGCTCAAAGGGAGCCGACTTGCGAAACAGGATCCAAGCCTCAAGAGAGGACCCTGTTGAGGCTGGAATAATTCGCGCGGTTCCCAATCGCGCCGACTGGACGCAATTCGATCTCATTCATATGAAGGAAACGTGAAAGGCATACGCATGAGTCTCGACAAAATCGGGTCGAGTTCCGCGAAGATCGGGCAAGGGAAGTTGGTTCGCCTGGCGCTGCAACGACTCAACCGACCACCCCTAGATGACCAAGTCCCAGGGGTGTTAGTGGTCGTAGGCGACCAGGTTCCTTCTGGCTAGGGAGTTTGCTTGGTGGTTGTGCCAGATGGCGGCAGTGAGGGCGAGGATGCGTTGCGCGACCCGGGCGGCGACACCGGCCGGGGTGCGTCCACCGTGTGCTTCGAGGTCGAGTTGGCCTTTCAACGTGTCGTTGACCGATTCGATGATTTGGCGCAGCGGTTTGAAGAACCGCTGCCCGGGTCGGGGCTTCTCTCCTTTACGGGCCGGGCGGAGCAGATCAATCCCGACCTCGGTCAGTCCGGTTTCGAACTCGCGGCCGCTGTAACCCTTGTCCGCGATGAGGATCTGCCGCCGCCTGGTGGGCCGGTCCTGCAACGCCGCAGTGGAATCGAGCAGGTGCTCCACCACGTCACGTTCGTTGGCTTTCGCGCCGGTCAACGCCCACGCCAACGGCAATCCGTGCAGGGTGCACACCAGGTGCAGCCGGAGTCCCCAAAAGTAGCGGGAATGGGACGCGCAATAGCCGTACTCGGCCCATCCGGCCAAGTCAGAGCGTTTCGCGGTCTCCCGAGAGCGGCCACACTCCACCGGGGTGGAGTCCACCACCCACACATCATCAGTCGCGACCGGCACATGTTGGGCCAGCTCAGCAGCAAGCCATGCCATGGTGCCGTTCAGCTTCCGCAACCGTTTGTTGTAGCCGGATTGTCGCGGCAGATACGGAAACATGCCGGTGAGATGCCGGTGGGCGTACCGCAGCCAACGGGCCTCCGAGGTGTAACCCAGGAACGCCTGCATCACCGCCAACACGATCAGCTCAGCATCACTGATCCGCTCCACGAACCCGACCTCAGGCCGTTGCGGAACCTGTTCGGGGTGAGCCTTCAACAGATCATCAGCAGTCACGTAGAGTGCAGTCGCGAGGGTGTCCAGATCGGTGTCCATCAAAGCCTCCAGAGCTTGACATGGGTTAGCAACACCGACTCTGCGACACCCTCCCCTCAACCCCCAGACGCCACACCGACCTTGGACTTACTCATCTAGCGGCTTCTGTAGGGGCGGCGGGTGTGCTGTGCGCGCTCTTAGCAGCCTGCTCAGTCGTTCCGGTCACGACCCCGCCGGCGATGACAAGCCCGCCACCGGTCGTGGCCACCGATCCACCGGTTCCCGCTCCCTCGGATGCCGAGGCACCGCCCGGTGGCGGTGAAGTGCTTACGAACGTGCTCACGGATTCAGATGGCTATCGGACGCGGGTCGGAGTCTCGAACCTGCAGGTGTGGACGGAACATGATGTCGCCAATCAGAAGCCTGGTCTAGCGCAGGTCTCCGTATATCTCAGCGCCGAGGGGGCGGTTACCAATCTCACCCGTGGCCGCACCTTGAAAGGGGTTGGAACTGTCACTGTTCTGCCCGCCTGGAAGGCGGGATCCATCCTTTGCTCATCGAAAATTCAGAGGACGGCGGCCGCGTCTTTCGAGACGATAACGATCGTTGGTCGAAACATTTGGAAGAATGGAGCCGATTCCTTCTGCGCGCTCCAAGGCCTGCGTGGCGACTCGTTCAAGCTAGGCAGTGTCGAATACCAGCAGACCCGTCCACTGCCGATGACGCAGTACAGAGTTGGCTTTCAGGACCGCAACGCACCTTGGGGCGTGTCGGTTCCGGAAGACCAATTGAAGCGTGCGGAGGCTGCGTTTAAGCAACCAGACTTCTGGCTCATGCTCAGGTCTGTTGATGACGATACGGCCTCAGACGTGGACGGTGCCTGCAAGGGCGTCGGAGGACTGTTCGTCGTCGTGGCGACAACGCCCCAGGGGAGCGGTCTCTGTGCCCGAGTGATCACTGACAGGAAGACGAGAGGTCAATAGTCAGACTTCGCCATGACGGGCTGTCGGTACCCGCACGCTTGGCCCAACACCAAGACTCGTCCGGTCGATCCCAGCGGCCCGGCGAACCGCCGGTGCGCGACTGACCTGCGCCGGTCGAGCTCGTCGAAACCCCTTGCCAAGACCAGATCGTCCGAGGTCTCGACAAGCTCGACCAACGAGAATCCGCGCTTCCTAAACGGTCGGCGGTGCGGGCAGCACGCGCGGGCCCTTGATTCCGGCGTCCTTCAGTGCCTGCAGGCCGCGATCGAGGATCTCTCGCTGGACGCCGCCCTGCTTATTGGGCTGGGTCTTCGCGACGACCCGGATGGTGATCCGGCCCGCCTCCACCGACTGGACGCCGACGACCTTGGGTTCCTCGAGCAGCACCGTCGCCCACTCTGGATCGGCGTGGATGTCGGTGGCAACCCGTTCCAGGATCGCGGTCACGTCGGTGGAGCTCTCGTTGGCGTCGATCGGGATGTTGACGGTGGCCGTCGACCAGCCCTGGGACTGGTTGCCGACCCGGACGATCTCGCCGTTGCGGATGTACCAGACCTGGCCGTCGCCGTCCCGCAGCCGCGTGACCCGCAGGCCCACGTCCTCGACGGTCCCGATCGCCTCACCGAGGTCGACCAGGTCACCCACTCCGTACTGGTCCTCGACGATCATGAAGATGCCGGACAGGTAGTCCTTCACCAGGCTCTGCGCGCCGAAACCCAGGGCCACCCCGCCCACGCCTGCGGACGCCAGCAACGGCGTCAGCGGGACCCCCAGGGTGGCCAGGATGGTCAGCACCGTCAGCACTGCGATCACCGCATTGGTCAGGCTTCGCAGCAGCGACCCCATCGTCGCGGCCCGGGCTGCGTAACGGGCCAGGTGCTGCGGCTCGGCCTGGGTGCCCTGTGCCTCGCGCCGGCGCTTGGCCCGGTCGACAGCCAGATCGGACGTCCGCCGGATCGCGCGGATGAGCAGCCAGCGGCCGACCAGTGCAGCCACCAGGATGATCAGGATGATGACCGGTGTCTCGGGCCAGTTCCACACGATCAAGTACGGCAGCATGGCGTCCATTCTTCCGGGTGGACGCCGTCGCCACCAATGCGGGTTCGGCCGGGTCGTGGATCAGTGCCCGCTGGCGGGCCGGGTCAGGGTGGACCGAAAAGAACCGTCCCCGCGTACCTGCTCCGGTCAGGGTGGACCGAAAAGAACCGTCCCCGGCGTACCGAGCCGCGGTCAGAACGGCAGGGAACCTCCGCCTTTGTTAGTCCTCGCCGAGGTAGGCGCGTCGCACCCGGTCGTCGCCGAGCAACTGCTCGCCGGTGCCGTCCAGGGTGATCTGGCCCACCTCGAGCACGTAGGCACGGTCGGACATCTTCAGTGCGGCGGCCGCGTTCTGCTCCACCAGGAGGATCGTGACGCCCTCGGACTGCAGCGCCCGGATGGTCGACATGATGCGCTGCATCATCAGCGGAGACAGACCCATGGACGGTTCGTCCAGCATCAGCAGCCGTGGACGGCTCATCATTGCCCGGCCGATCGCCAGCATCTGCTGTTCGCCGCCGGAAAAGGTGCCGGCCGGCTGGGTGCGACGCTCGCGGAGGATCTCGAACAGGTCGTAGACCCGCTCCAGGTCGGTGGCGACACCCGCGGCGTCCTTTCGGGCGAAAGCGCCCAGCAGCAGATTGTCCTCGACTGTCAGTCGTGGGAAGATCCGGCGTCCCTCGGGGGAGTGCGCCAGTCCACGCATCACCACCTTGTGGGCTGGGGTGCGGTCGATCCGCTCGCCTTCGAACCAGATCTCGCCCGACTCCGGACGGAGCAGGCCCGAGATGGTGCGCAGCGTGGTCGTCTTGCCGGCGCCGTTGGTGCCGAGCAGGGACACCACCTGGCCCTGCTCGACGGTGAAGCTGATCCCCTTGACCGCCTTCACTCTGCCGTAGGCGACCACCAGGTCCTTGACCTCAAGCATTCTCGGCACCGTCCTCGACCTCGGGAGACCCGATGTAGGCCTCGATCACCCGCGGGTCGGACTGGACCTGCGCCGCCGTCCCCTCGACCAGGGTCTTGCCGCGCACCAGGCAGGACACCCGGTCGCACAGGTTGAAGATGAACCGCATGTCGTGCTCGATCACCACGATCGCCATCCCGGAATCGCGGATCCTGAAGATCAGTTCCTCGGCCTGCCGGGTCTCCTGCGGGTTCATCCCGGCGGTCGGCTCGTCGAGCAACAGCAGCTTCGGGTCGGTGGCCAACGCCCGGGCGATCTCGAGCCGCCGTTGGTCGCCGTAGGGCAGGTTGCGGGCCAGGTGACCGCCCTGGCCCTTCATACCGACGTACTCGAGCAGTTCAAGCGCTCGATCGCGGGTCTCGGCCTCCTCGCGGCGGTACTTCGGTCCGCGCAGGATCGACGTCATCGCCATTGACGAGGTGCGGCTGTACCGACCGACCATGACGTTCTCGAGCGCGGTCATGTTCGGGAACAACCGGATGTTCTGGAACGTGCGGGCCATGCCGGCTATCACGACCTGGCGAGGCTTGGGCGGCAGCAACTGGTCGGCGAAGCGGACCTCGCCGGCGCTCGGCTTGTACAGGCCGGTCAAGCAGTTGAAGAACGTGGTCTTGCCCGCCCCGTTCGGACCGATCAAGCCGACGATCTCGCCCGAATGCACGGTGAGGCTCACGTCGTCGACGGCCACCAGGCCGCCGAAGCGCATCGTGACGTGACTGGCGACCAGCATCTCGCGCTTGCCCACTTCGTGCCCGGACGACGCGGCGCCGGACACCGCGCTGAGGTTGTCGGTGCTCACTTTCCCTCCTCCGCGAACTCGTAGGGCAGGTCCTCTTCGATCTCGTCGACCAGATCCTCGTCGTCGGCGTGGAACTCCAGGACTCGGCGCTGATTGGGGATCATGCCCTCGGGGCGCACGCGCATCATGATCACCATCAGCAGGCCGAAGATCAGCATGCGGTACTCGCTGACGAACCGCAGCTTCTCGGGCACCAGCTTCAATAGCACCGCACCGAGGATGACGCCCATCACGGTGCCCATGCCGCCCAGCACGACCGCGGCCAGCAGAAAGGCGGACTCCAGGAAGATGTACTGGTCGGGGGTGACCGATTGGTCGACGTGCGCCTTCACGGCGCCCGCCATGCCGGCCAGGAAGGCGCCGCCGGCAAAGGCCAGCAGCTTCAGCCCGAAGACGTTGACGCCCATCGCCTCCGCTGCCTTCTCGTCCTCGCGGATCGCCACCCAGCCGCGTCCGATCCGGGAATGGTTGAGCCGGGTGAACACGAGCACGATCACGCCCATGATCAGCAGCATCAGGAAGAAGTAGTTCGAGAAGCGACCCAGCGGGATGCCGGCGACCGTGTGTACCGCGCCGAAGTCGAACCCGAGCAGGTTCAGATTGGGGATCGCCGGGATGCCGGACGAGCCGTGGACCAGGTCGGGACCGTCGCTGCCGTCCAGGTTGCTCATGCTGATCCGGAAGATCTCGCCGAAAGCCAGCGTGACGATGGCCAGGTAGTCGCCGGAGACGCGCAGGGTGGGCGAGCCGATGATCAGGCCCAGGGTGGCCGAGATCAGGCCGGCGATCAGCATCACCACGATGAACGGCGGTTTCCAGCCGATGGTGGCGAAGGCGGACTGGCTCATCGTCGCGGCGGTGAACGCGCCCGCGCCGAGGAAGGCGATGTAGCCCAGGTCGAGCAGGCCGGCCAAGCCGACCACGATGTTCAACCCGACCGCGGTGGCGGCGAAGATCAGCACCTGGGTGGCGATCGACATATTGGCGTCCGAGCCGTTCTGGGTGAACGGGAACAGGAAAGCCACCGCGAAGGCGGCGAACACCAGCACCGTGCGATGCCGCCGGCTGACCGCCGACAGCCAGCCACCGATGCCGCTGTGCAGGATGAATGCGGCCAACGCCCCGGCGAAGGCCAGGATCGCGATGAAGGTGCCGCCGTCAACCTGGTTGAGCGCGTAGGCCGCCAGCAACAGTGCGCCCAGCAGGGCTGTCGCGATGGCGAGAATGCCCACCCATCCGGCCGTGCGCAGGCGCTCCAGGCTGGGTTGCCGTCCGGGCGTCAGTAGTCGGGTCCCGATCAGGCCGATGACGGCTGCGGTGAGAGCCACCCAGCCGCCCCATTCGATGGTGACCAGGCCGCCCAGTTCGACGACGATCGCCAACAGGACGACGCCGATATAGCCCAGGATGCCGATTCCGGTGGTCTTCGCGCCGCGCGTCCAGCCGATGCGTTTGCTGACCTTGAGCAGCGCGGGCGGCAGCCCCCGGGCGTCTGCCCACGGCTCGACCAGGCCCATCGCGGCGCAGATCGTCAGGATCAGACCGAGCCCGAGTCCGAGGAGCTGGAGGGTGGACGGCCCGCCCAGGTAGGACATGTCGTCCAACGCGTCAGAGGTGTAGGCCCAGGGCAGGTAGGCCGACGCCGCGAAAACGAGTCCGCCGGTCAGCGCCAGCAGGCGCCCGGCGCGATGATGGCGCTTCTGCAACTCGGGGGTGAAGATCGTCGGGATTCTCATGCTCGATCCACCACCTTCACGCCGACCAGGCCCTGTGGACGGAAGACCAGGATCAGGATGAGCAGAACGAACGCCCAGACGTCTTTCCAGGCCGGACCACCGAATTGGCCGGGTATGAACGCGGTGGCCATCGCCTCGACGATGCCGAGGGTCAGCCCGCCGACCACCGCGCCGTTGATGTTCCCGATCCCGCCCAGCACAGCGGCGGTGAATGCCTTGAGGCCCGCCAGGAAGCCCATTTTGAAGTCGATGTTTCCGTAGCGGAGACCGCTCGCCACTCCCGCGACCGCGGCCAGCGCCGCACCCACCGCGAACGCGACGACGATGATCCGGTCAACATCGATGCCCATCAGGCGCGACGTGTCCGGATCCTGTGAGACGGCCTGCATCGCCCGCCCGGTTGCGGTGCGGTTTACGAACCACCACAGGAACGCCCAGCACACGAGCAGGGCCGCGACCACGAAGAAGTTGCCCCGATGGACGAGGATGCCGCCGACCGGCACCGGGTCACCGGTGAAGAAGTCGATCTGCGGAAACGGGATGGCCGCCTTGGCGTCCGGGAAGCCCGGAATGTCGCCGAAGAACAGCCGGATGAACTCCTGGAGGAAGATCGAGATGCCGATCGCGGTGATCAGCGGCGCCAGCCGGGGCGCATTGCGGAGCGGGCGATAGGCGAAGCGCTCCATCAACACGGCGGTCAGCACGGCGACCGCTATGCCGCCCACCAGCATCACGGGCAGATTCCACCAGGCGGTCGAACTGGGCGTGACGCTGCCGAGGACGATCCAGGTGGACACCGCGCCGAAGGCGCCGATCATGAACACTTCACCGTGGGCGAAGTTGATCAACTGGACGATGCCGTACACCACCGTGTAGCCAACGGCGATCAGCGCGTACAGCGCGCCCAGCGACACCCCGTTCAGCAGTTGGTCAAGGAAGAACGTCACGCCTGCCCCCGTTCGTTGTGTGGGGAGCCGCCAGAGCGACTCCCCACAGAATCAGTGGTCGATTCCTACTTAACGCTGGCGGTCTTCTTGGCCACCCACTTCTGATCCTGGACCTCGTACATGGTCAGGGTCTTGGTGATCGCATCGCCGAACTTGTCGAAACCGACCTTGCCGGTGAGTCCGTCGAAGCTGACGTCGGCCATGGCGGTGATCGTCGGCTGCCGGGCCGCGGACGCGTCCGCCGCGTTCGGCAGGGACTTCTTCAGCGCCGCGATGACGGCATTGGCGGCGTCGTAGGAGGTCAGGCCGTAGGCGGACCAGCCGTCCTTGAACCCAGCGGCCTGGTAAGCGGCCGCGAAGTCCTTGCCAGCCGGGACGGTGTCGACGTCGGGGCCGGGGAAGCTGGCCAGGTCGCCGTCGGACTTCGCGCCGGCCAGAGCGATGAACTGGTCGTCCTTGATGCCGTCGCCGCCCACCAGCGGAACGTTCAGGCCCTTGTCCTTCATCTGCTTGCTCATCGGGCCGGCCAGCTGGAACTCGGTGCCGAAGAACACCGCCTGGGGATCCTTCGCCTTCACCAGGTCGATGACGGTGGAGAAGTCCTTGTCGTCCTTGTTGACCGTTTCGTCGGCCACGACATCGCCGCCGAGCTTCTTGAACTCGTCGGCCACAGCCTTGGCCAGTCCCTGACCGTAGGGCTTCTTGTCGTTGACCACGGCCAGCTTCTTGACGCCGGTGTCGTTGAGGTACTGGGCGATGAACGGACCCTGGACGGCGTCGGTGGCGCAGACCCGGAAGTAGTTGTCGTAAGGCCGCTTCGGGTTGTCCTCATCGGCACCCCGGGTCAGGTAGACGGCGGTGTTGGCCGGCGACACCTGGACGATCTTCGCCGCATTCAGGATCGGCTGCACCGCCTGGGACACGCCCGAGTTCAGCGTGCCGACAACCGCCACGACATCCTTGTCGGCGGCGAGCTTGGTGGCGGCGTTGGCTCCGACGTCGGCGGTCGCCTGGTCGTCCTCGGCGGCGAGTTCGAGCTTCCAGCCCGGAATCGCGTTGGACTCGTTGGCCTGGCGGAGCGCCAGGTCGACCGAGTTCCTGATGCCGATGCCCATCACCGAGAGATCGCCCGTCAGGGGAGCGATCACGCCGACCTTGGCGACCTTGGTCGCGCCCGCTGTGGTCGTGGCCGCGGGCTCGCTACGGGAGCCGCAGCCGGCGAAGAGTAGTGAGGCGCTCACCAGGGCAACGGCGCCCCCGAGCAGCTTCTTGTTATGCACATTTCCTCCTTGTCGCGCGCGACCGGCCGTCGCGATGATGCGAGAACTATGGCGGGCGGGGACACGTGCGCGAAGCCGAACGGCCGGATCGTTGATCGATTGTGACCATGCTGCAACGTTGACGCGTGGTTCCGTCCCATTGGGTGTTGCAGGCATCTAACCGGCTGAGGCGTCCGGGCGCCAGCATCCGAGCCGCAAACTCGCGACCCTAACTCGGTTCAGCAGGATCCGGAGCAATGGTCAGGCACTTATGATGGAATCATGAGTAGAACCCGCCAGATCTCGGTCACGCTTCCGGAGGACCTCATCGCGGTGATCAAGCAGGCTGTGGAACGGGGCGAGGAGCGTTCGGTCTCGGCGTACATCGCCCGTCGGCTGACGCCCGGTGCGGCAATGGAGGCGCTGTTCTCGGAGTGGGACGCGGAGCGCGGCGCCCCGCCGGCCGAGGACGTCGACTGGGCCGATCGTGAACTGAATCGGGCCTTGGCCGGCACCGGATTCCAGTCCGGAGTTGCATGACCGGGGCCTTGGTGCTCGATGCCGGCGCATTGATTGCGATCGAGCGACGCTCGACCCGCATCCAGGCGCTGCTGGTTCAGGCAAGGCAACGAGAACTCAGCATCGTGGTGCCGACTCCGGTGGTGGCGCAGGCTGTTCGCCGCGGCGGCGGCGGGCAAGCCGGCTTGCGGCGGTTCTTGGCCGATTCGGCGCTGCGCTATGTCGATATGGACCTGACCGCGGCGCTTGAGGTGGGCGCGTTGCTGGGTGCCAGCGGGACCTCCGATGTGGTAGGCGCCTTCGTGGCAATATGCGCACGCCGTCTCGGCGGCTGTCCGGTGGTCACCAGCGACCCCGACGACCTGGCCGGTCTCGACAGCAACCTTCGGCTGATCGCGGTTTAGCGAACCGTTGCTCAATCATGTCCCGGCTGCGGCGCACTCGGCGGGCGATCTGCGACCCTCAGTTCTTGCGCCGTCTGACCCGAGGCGGAGGCGACGGGCAACCGGGATCTGATGGGCGGCGCCGAGAAAGGTGCGTTATCAGGCGTGCCGGGTGCCGGATTCGGGTTGGCCGCGGCGATATGAGCGGAATGGGGGCGGCGGAGCAGTGGCATATCGCTCGTATCTCCGCGAGACGACAGCGGCGGACCGGACGCCCCGCTCATAACGCTCAGATCGCCGCGGAATAGTCGGTGCGAGCCAGCCGTTGAGGGGTATAGTTGAAACAGCAACTACTTGGGAGCAGCAATGCAGTTCGGCATCTTCAGCGTCGGCGACCTCACCACCGACCCGACCACGGGTCGCACCCCGACCGAGCACGAGCGGATCAGGTCCGCCGTCACCCTGGCGCGCAAGGCCGAAGAGATCGGTCTGGACGTCTTCGCCACCGGTGAACACCACAACCCGCCTTTCCACCCCTCCAGCCCCACTACCCTGCTCGGCTACATCGCCGCCCAGACCGAGCGGATCGTCCTGTCCACCGCGACCACGCTGATCACCACCAACGACCCGGTGAAGATCGCCGAGGACTATGCGGTGCTGCAACACCTGGCCGACGGCCGGGTCAACCTGATGATGGGCCGCGGCAACACCGGCCCGGTCTATCCCTGGTTCGGCAAGGACATTCGTGACGGCATCAGCCTCGCCGTGGAGAACTACGCGTTGCTGCGCCGGCTGTGGCGCGAGCCGGTGGTCAACTGGGAGGGCAAGTTCCGGACCCCGCTGCAGGGCTTCACGCTGGCCCCGCAGCCGCTGGACGGCGTCCCGCCGTTCGTCTGGCACGGCTCGATCCGCAGCCCGGAGATCGCCGAGCAGGCCGCCTTCTACGGCGACGGCTTCTTCCACAACAACATCTTCTGGCCGATGCGTCACACTCGGCAGATGATCGACCTGTACCGCCGCCGGTGGGAGCACCACGGCCATGGCCCGGCTGACACCGCCATCGTCGGGCTGGGCGGGCAGTTCTTCATGCGCCGCAACAGCCAGGACGCTGTGGCCGAGTTCCGGCCGTACTTCGACAACGCTCCGGTCTACGGCCACGGCCCGACCATGGAGGAGTTCATGGCGCAGACTCCGCTGACCGTCGGATCGCCGCAGCAGGTGATCGAGCGGACGCTGTCCTTCCGCGACCAGGTCGGCGACTACCAGCGCCAGCTCTTCCTGGTCGACCACGCCGGCTTGCCGCTGAAGACGGTGCTGGAGCAGCTCGACCTGCTCGGCGAGATCCTGCCCGCGCTGCGCGAAGGGTTCGCCAAGGGACGCCCGGCGCAGGTCCCCGACGCACCCACGCACGCCTCGCTGGTCGCTGCCGCGCGGGCGTCCGCCGAGCGAGCCGCCGAACCCACTGTCGCCGTCGACGACGTCACCGGACGCAGCCCGTACCAGGCCGTCCAGAGCGGCGAACCGCGATGAGCCAGCGCACCCTGGTGGTGATCAGCGCCGGCGTCGGCACCCCGTCGTCCAGCCGGCTGCTGGCCGACCGGCTGGCCCAGGCCAGCCAGCGGGTGCTGGCCACGGCCGGCGCACCCGTCGAGGTCGAACACATCGAGCTGCGCACCCTGGCCGCCGACCTGGCCCACCACCTGACCAGCCACGTCCCCTCCCCGGCGCTCGCGGACGCCTATGCCGCGCTCGGCCGGGCGGTCGGGGTGATCGTGGTCAGCCCGGTCTTCAACGCGTCCTACTCGGGCCTGTTCAAGATGTTCTTCGACCTGCTCGACGAGGGAGCGATGAGCGCCCGGCCGGTGCTGCTGGCCGCGACCGGCGGCACCGCCCGGCACTCGTTGGTGATCGACACCGCGATGCTGCCGCTGTTCCACTACCTGAAGGCGACCGTCGCCCCGCTCGGGGTGTTCGCCGCCACCGGCGACTGGGGTGACCCGTCCGGCCACCTGGGCAAGCGGATCGACGCGGCCGCCAGGGCGTTCGCCGAACTGGTCGTCGAGCGTCCCGGCACCGAGGTGGCCGACGAGTTCGACGTCGACATCGACTTCAACGATCTGCTGCGGGGTTAGGGAGGGTTGGGGACGCGCTGATCATCGTCGGTCGAGCACGTCGAGACCTCCCTCACCGGGCTTCGACAGGCTCCACCAACGATCCCTGCGCCGGCTTCTGGCACGCTGGGCAGCGTGTCGCTCGCCCACCGGTTCTGGCTGATCCTGTCGGTCGTGCTGCTGGCGACCGTCGTCGCGCTGACGCTGCTGGGGGACCGGCTGGTCGCCGGAGGCCCGGCGCCCGTGACGGCGCAACCGGCGCGGGCGGCGTCCGGGGTGGGCGATCCGTACCTGCCCGAGGCGGGTGGCGCCGGTTACGACGTCGAGCACTACGACGTCCGGGTCAGTGCGCTGACGGTGGACGACGAACTGACCGGCACCACGACCGTCACCGCCACCGCGGTGCAGGATCTGGACGAGTTCCATCTCGACCTCTTCCTGAAGGTGCGCAGCGTCACGGTGAACGGAGCCCCGGCCGACTTCGTCCAGGATCGCGACGACCTGGGGATCACCGCCCCGCGACCTCGCCCGGATGCGCCGGCGATCGCCTCAGGCACGCGGTTCACCGTCACCGTGGTCTACGACGGCGACCCGGGCCGCAGCGGTGGGCAGTCGTTCTACCGGGCCGGCAAGGAGATGGTGATCGCCGGTGAGCCGGTCTCGTCGTCGCTGTGGTACCCGTCCAACGATCACCCGCGGGACGCGGCGACGATGGATTTCACGATCACCGTGCCGCGCGGCCGGGAGGCGATCGCCGCCGGACGGCTGATCGAGCACGGCCCCGACCCGGACCGGCCGGACGCCGACCGCTGGCTGTGGCGGGTGGATGCGCCCACCGTGACCTACGCGACCTTCCTGGCGGTGGGTGACTACCGGATCGAGCAGGGCAGCGCCGACGGGAGGCCTTTCGTCTACGCGGCGAGCACCCGGCTGAGTGCCGCCGAGCAGACCAGGGCACTGCGCTGGCTACGGCAAACGCCGTCCGCGGTGCAGGAGCTCGAGAGCTATCTGGGCCCCTACCCGTTCAGCGGCATCGGCGGTTTCGTGCCAGGTATGCCGATGGTGTGGGGCGGCCTGGAGACCGCGATGATCCCCGTCTACGACTCGCGCTGGGCCGGGGACGAGGGGCTGCTCAACCACGAGCTGGCCCACATGTGGCTCGGCGACACCGTCACCCTCACCGAGTGGAACGACATCTTCAACAACGAGGCCATGGCCAGCTATGCCGAGTGGCTGACCACGACCGACTCCGATCCGGGGAAGCAGTTCACGCGGAACTACCGCGGACGGGCGAACTCGACCTCCTTCTGGGGTCCTGCGCTGTCCGACCCCGGGCTGGACGGCCTGTTCGTGCGGGTCTACGACCGCGGACCGACGGTGGTGCATGCGCTCCGCACCCGGATGGGCGACAAGTCCTTCTTCGCCTTCCTCCGTGCCTGGGCGCAGCAGCCGGGGGCACGCAGCCTGGAGGACTTCCGTCGGGCCGCGGACCACGCCACCCCCGAGGACCTCACCGGCTTCTTCGCCGAGTGGCTGGACCAGACCGACCGGCCTGATCCGACCAAGGCCAACGGGGTGCCTGGGCGCTGAGCGCCGCCGGTCGAGCTTGTCGAGACCAGGGTTTGGACGAGCTCAACCGTGCGAGGGCCGGGTTCGACAGGCTCAACCGGCGGTGGCCCCCAGCAGCTTCGGGACGTGCGCCAGCAGCGCCACGATCGACTGGCCGCCGGGAGTCTCCACGGCCTCGGCGGCGGTGTAGAGGGCGCCGTTCACGGCGTCCAGCAGCCGGTCGGGATCGCTGTCGGCCAGCGCGATGGCCCGTTGCAGCGCCACCGACACCCGGGTCTGCTTGTCGGCGGGCAGGAACGGCACCTGGCCGAGCGCGGTGGCCAGGATGACCCGCACCTGGGGGGCGTCATCGGTGTGGGTGCCTTTCGGCTGACCGGACGCGCTGGCTGGCAGCCGATCGCCGGGGCGGCTCGGCTCGGGGACTGGCTGGGCCGGTTGGAGGGGCTGACCCGCCTCCTGCTGGACGGCGGCCGCAGGTGGGGCGACCTGGGGCGCGGGTGGGGGTGCCGGTGCGACGGCCGGTAGTCCGGTGATCGGCGCCAGGGTCACCACTTCGCGATAGCGGGGGACGACAGCGGTCAGCCCGAGCTCCCGGTGGATCCGGGCGGCGAGCGCAGCCGCTGAATCGGCTTCCCCGTGCACACAGAAGACCGTGTGCGGTCGCGGGGTGAGGCCGGCCAGCCAGTCGATCAGGTCCGAGCCGTCGGCGTGCACCGAGAACTCGGACTCCTGGACGATCTCAGCCTTGACCGGCACGAACCGGCCGCGGAACTTCATCTCGGTGGCACCCTCGAGCAGAGTCCGGCCCCGGGTGCCGACGCCCTGGTAACCGGTGAAAACCACCGCGTTGCGCGGATTGGGCAGCAGGTGCTCCAGGTGGTGCAGCACCCGGCCGCCGGTGGCCATCCCCGACGACGACACGATGATGCACGGCTGTTCGGGCCGGTTCAGCCGCTTGGACTCTTCCGCGTCGGTCACCTCGCGCAGGTTCGGCAGGTTCATGAACTCGTCCAGGTGCAGGTCGGGGCGCAGGCCGCCGGTGCGGGCGGCGTCCCGGTAGACGGCGAGCGCGGCGACCGCCATCGGTGAGTTCACGAAGATCGGGACGTCGGGGATGCGTTGTTCGCGACGCAGCTGGGCCAGCGCCTTCAGCACCACCGGCGTCCGGTCGACGGCGAAAGCCGGGATCAGCACCGAACCGCCGCGGCCGATCGTCCGCCGGACGACGTCGGCCAGGATCTCGTGCGGCCGGCCCTCCGGGTCGGGATGCTCGCGGTCGCCGTAGGTCGATTCGACCAGCACGTAGCCGGCGCCGGGCGGCTCCTCGCGGGATTCCAGCAGCGGGTGATCGTGCCGTCCGAGATCACCCGACACCAGCATCGACACGTCGCCGTGCCGCAGGGTGACGCTGGCCGAGCCGAGGATGTGGCCGGCCCGGGTGAGCCGCAACGACAACCCGTCGCCCAGGTCGAGGTCGGTGTCGTAGGGCACCGGGCGCAGTAGTGGCAGCGTCCGTTCCACGTCGGCGACGGTGTACAGCGGCAGCGGGTCCGCGTGCTTGGAGTAGCCGCCCTCGGCGGCGTACCTGGCCTCGCGTTCCTGCAGGTGACCGGCGTCCATCAGGACGATCTCGGCGAGCCGTGCGGTTGCCTCGGTGCACCACACCGGACCGCGGAATCCGCGACTGACCAGGGCGGGAAGGTAGCCGCAATGGTCCATGTGGGCGTGGGTGAGGACGACGGCGTCCAGGCTGTCCGGGGGGATCGGGAACTCTGCCCAGTTCAGCTCGCGCCACTTCTTCTCACCCTGGAACATGCCCGCGTCGACCAGGACGCGGCGGTTGCCGATGGTGAGCAGATGCTTCGAGCCGGTGACGGTGCCGGCGCCGCCGAGAAAGCTCAGCGTGACCGCAGTGCCCACGTCGCTGCGCCCGCTCACCGGACGACCTTGTCGTAGAGATCGGCGAAGGCCGTGACCCGCTCGCGGTAGTATCCCTGACGACCGGACGACGGACTGACCACGGCGCCGTGCTCGACCGGCGCGAACGGCACCCGTGGAGCGAGGATCTCCAGCGCCTGCATCGCGGTGCCGTGCAGGGTCGACCGTCGGATGGTGATCGGCAGCACGTCCACCTCGATGGCGTCGGCCAGTACCTGCAACAGTCCCGGGACGGCGGCGGTCACGCTGCCGGTGGCCAGCACCCGTTGCGCCCCGCCTGCCGCCAGGGTGAGCTGAGCCAGCATCCGCTGGTAGGACAGAGCAACGCCCTCGATGGTGGCCCGGTACAGGTCGGTGGGCGTGGTGCCCGCCGACACCCGATGGAACTCGGCCCTCGCCTGGCCGACCCAACCGGTGGACCGCTCGCCGGTGAACCAAGGCAGCACCAGCGGGGTGAGCGGCGACGGCTCGGCGCGCAGCGCCGCGTCCAACACCTCGGGATCCTCCGGCAGCCGCAGGGTGGCCTGCAGCCAGCTGACCGCGCGTCCGACGTCGTTGAGCGCGCCGCCCAGCAGGGAGCGGTGCTCGTCGACCCGGTAGCACCACAGGCCGCGGGGTAGGTCGTCGACCAGTCCGTCGACCAGTACCCGCATCGCCCCGGACGTCGCCGCTGCAGCAACGATCGAGCTCGAATCGGTGCCGCCGGCACCCAGCGAGGACGAGAACCCGTCTGCGATCGGCGGGAACCAGACGGCGTCGGCCAGGTTGGGGTGCAGCGGTGCCAGCACCGGGGTGAGCGGCTGGCTCGGGTGTGCGATCGGCGAGAACTGCTCGGCGTCCACCCCGACCAGGGCGCACAACTCGGCGTCCCAGCTGCCCTCGCGGCGGTTCAGTATGCCGGTCCAGGCCGCGGTCGAGGTGCCGGCGGCGGTGGTGCCGATCAGCTTCAGGTAGGCGTACTCGCCCAGCGACATCCACTGTCGGACGCGGCGGAAGGTGTCCGGGTCGGTCGCGCGCAGCCACAGGAACCGCGGCGGCAGGTAGCCGGTGTGCTGCCGGGTGCCGGTGCGCTGCTGGGTGGCGTCCTCGTCCAGGAGTTGGCGTAGTTGGTCGACCTCGGCCGAACAGCGAGAGTCGGCGTAGGTGAAACAGGGGGTGACCGCGTTGCCGTCGGCGTCCACGCCGACCAGCGAGGACGCGAAGGTATCCAGGGCGACGCCGGCGATCGGATGCTGGCTGGCGCCGGCCACGTACTCGACGATCTGCCGCAACTCGTCGGCCACCTGGTCGCCGTCGATCACGGTGGTGCCGTCCGAGCCGGTGGTGAACGCGTGCGGAAGCTCGAGCCGGCAACCCCGGACCGGCAGCCCGGTGGCGTCGTACAGGCCGCCGCGGGTGCCGGTGCTGCCGACGTCGAGGGCGAGGACGAAGGGGGGCCGGCCCTGCTCGGGCTCAACGCTGAAGCTCATGGCTCAGACAATCATGCGACGCGGCCGGGAGGCTAGACCGGGGTTCACACCAGGGTGGGCGCGAGTAGTGTGACCGGCATGGTTTCCAGGCGTCAGGAGGACGCCCGCCGGCGTCAGGAGATGGCCGACGCGGTGCTGCGCAACGAGTCGGTCGCCGCGCAGGTGCTGGTCGACGAGTTCGTGGCGACGGCGGCGGCCCGGGGGCTGCAACCGGAACCGCTGCGTGCACTGTTGATGAACGACACCCGGGTGAAGAGCGACCAGGTCGGCTGGTACATCAACAAGAGCCAAACCCTGGCGATCGCGCCCGACGGACGCTTCTTCAAGCTGCTCACCACCGGTGGCCGGCTCGCCCGCTTCACCGGGGTGACGCTCACGCCCAGCCCGCCGCCGCTGGTTGTCGGACGCGGTGGGCGCGACGGTGAGACCGGCGATCTGAAGGACTTCCTGGCTCGCACGTTGGACGACTACGCGCCCTGACCTATCCGGACCGGAAACGACGCGATCCGGAGCCGCCGCGGTGCGGCTCCGGATCGCGCTGCCGTTAAGGGCTCCAGGAGGCTGCTGGACCGTCCATGCAGCCCCCTGGGCGAACTTGATGGTTGAGTGGGCAACCAATTCCCGAAGGTGACACGTCAAGTGTACGACGTCGGACGCTCCACGACGAGTCCGGAGGGCGTGTTTGCGCACGATTACTGAATTGTGTCCGGTTTTGGCTGGCAACATCTGAGGTTCGGCGGACAACACCTGTGACAACACCTGTTCATGAGGGTGAGCCTCATGAGTCACACCGATCCCGTCGTCCGTTCACTCAATGCCGAGTGGGGGTGTCTCGCCGATGCGCCGGCGCCTGCGGACTGGTCGCTTCCCGCATGCACGCTCGGCGACGTACTACGCGGCATTGCCGACGACCCGGACGCCCGGCTGGGCGAGCTGCTGCGCCGGCATGCCGAGGGCGACCCACTGGCCGGACGAGTCGTGCTGCAGGCGCTGCTCGGCAAGCTGATCCGGCTGGCCGCTCAGGACGCCCGGCACGGCGTCAGCGACTACGTGGCGGAATGCTGGCTGCGGCTCGCCGACTATCCGCTGACCCGGCGTCCGCGCCGCATCGCGGCCAATCTGGCCCTGGACACCCGGCTCCGGGTGTGGGCTGGCGACCACCGGCGCCCGCTGGTCGATGCCGTGACCCTCGATCAGGTGAGCGCGCCGCCGAGGCTCGACGTGCCGAGCCTGCTGCGCGCCGCCACCCGGCTCGGCCTGATCGACCGCGACGCCGGGGCCTGCCTCTACGCGGTGTACGGACTCGGACTGCGCAGCCACGAGGCCGCCGAGCGGCTCCGGATCAGCGCGGCCGCCGTCCGGGCCCGCAACGCGCATTCGATCCGGCGACTCGTACCGCATGCCGCCACCCTCGCGGCGGCCGCGTGAGGTCAGCGGTCGATGGCAAACGATCGGACAAACTAGTGACAATGCTAGATTCGGATATACGGGTTCATACACCCCATCGGGTGTGACTGGCTGAACCAGTGCGCGGCTGTTGCTCGGGCTGGGATAGGTTGTCGGCCAGATCACGCCAGATGACGAAGGGAGAGCCACTGTGTCGCAGCCACAATCCGTCCGTCTCCTGCGCCTCGGTTGCGAGTTCAACCATGTTGCCCAGTCGGCCACCCCGGCCAGCTTTCTGGTCCGGCCGTCCGGCGAGGCGCGCGTGCTCCGCGAGCTCTGGACCTGCGACCCGGGCATTTCGGCGACGCAGTGTCGTGACTCGTACGGCAATGAGTTGCGGCGGCTGATCCTGCCCGCCGGCGAGTCTCTGGTCAGCTACTACGCGGTTGTCGAGGTGCCTGACGAGCTGGACGCCGCCGACGCGTCCGCCGTGCTCCGCACGCCGGAGACGCTGCCCCACGAGGCGCAGCTGTTCACCCTGCCGAGCCGGTACTGCCAGTCCGACATGCTCAGCGCCGCCGCCTGGGAACGGTTCGGTGCCCGGGAACGCACCTTCGAGCTGGTCACCGAGATTCAGGACTGGGTCTGGAACCATGTCGAGTACCGCACCGGGAGCACCGGCTCGTGGTGGACGGCGAAGGATTCCTACGAAGCCGGTTACGGCGTCTGCCGTGACTTCGCGCACCTGATGATCACCCTGTGTCGCGCGCTGAACATTCCGGCGCGCTACGTCAGCGGCTACCTGCCCGACATGGACGTGCCCGTGCTGCCGACACCGATGGACTTCCACGCCTGGGTGGAGGTCTTCGCCGGCGATCGGTGGTGGACGTTCGACCCGCGGCACAACGCACGGCGCAAGGGCCACGTCGCGATCGCCCGCGGCCGCGACGCCGCCGATGTGGCGCTGGTGACCAGCTATGGCACCCCCTGGTTGCGCCGGCTCACCGTCTGGGCGGACGAGGAGCTCGCCGAACCGTGGCCGCCGGCGGACACCTCGATGGCGGCCCGCGATCCTTTCGGCAGCTCAGGCTGACTCGCGCCGCACCAGCCGGCTGGGCAGGATGACCGGTGATTTGGGCTCGTCGCCGTTGAGTTTCTCCAGCAGCATCCGGCCGGCGGTGCGGGCGAGGACGTCCGGCCGGTTCTCCATGGTGGTGAGCGTCGGAATGGTTTGGGTCGCCACCACCGAGTCGTCGAAGCCGACGATCAGCAGGTCGTCCGGCACCCGGCGTCCGCGCCGTTCGGCAGCCCGCACCGCACCGGCGGCCATCAGGTCGGACGCCACGAACAGGGCGTCGATGCCGGGGTGATGCCCGAGCAGGTCGTAGGCGGCGGCCTCGCCGCCGGCGAAGGTGAAATCGCCTTCGGCGATCAGGTGGCCGCTGCGTCCGGCGGACGCCAGTTCCTGCTGGAAGCCGCGCAGCCGCTCGACGCCGGCGGCCATATCCATCGGGCCGGTCACGGTGCCGATCGAGTGGGCACCGCGCGCGATCAGGTGGCGGGTCGCGGCAGAGGCCGCCTCGACCTGGTCGACGTCCACGTAGGCGATGCCGGGCACCCCGGGATTGCCGACGAACACCACTGGACGCGACGAGGTCGCCACGGCCCGCGCGAAGTCCTGGCCGTGGTGCGAGATGACGATGGCGCCGTCGGCGTGGTCGGACAGGAAGAACGCCAACATCGGATCGACGCCGTCATGCGGATGCGCCATGGACAGCAGCACATGGATGCCGGTGTGCCGGAACGCCTCCAGGGCACCGTGGTAGGCGCGCGGGAAGAAGGGATCCGAGAACACCCGCTCCTCGGTTTCGGGCACCAGCACCACGACGGCACCCACCCGCCGGGTGACGAGCGCGCGCGCCGCCGTGTTCGGGCGGTAGCCGAGCATCTCGACGGCCTGCCGGACGGCGTCGGCCGCGGGCGCCGACACCGGGACGACGCCGTTGATCACCCGGGACACCGTGGCCCGGGAGACGCCGGCCGCGCGGGCCACGTCGTCCAGGGTGGGGGCCGTCCGCTGATTCATCGGCGCTGCCTCCCGCTCGTGCCGGTCGCTCAGGCCCGCTCCGGCAGCGTCAGCGTACCGGTGCGGGCCAGCTCGGAATACCAGCGGGCGCTCGCCTTCGGCACCCGGTTCAGGGCCTTGTCGACGGCCACCACCCCGAACCGCTTGGTGTAGCCGAAGGCCCACTCGAAGTTGTCGATCAGCGACCACAGCAGGTAGGTGTCGACCTGCGCGCCGGCCTGGATCGCCTGGTGGACGGCCCGCAGATGCGACGCCAGGTAAGCGATCCGCTCGGTGTCCTCGATCGGTCCGGACGCCGGGTCCGGGTCGTCGATGGCCGCGCCGTTCTCGGTGATCGCCAGTGGGATGCCGGCCGGGCCGGTGTAGTCCCGGTGCAGCCCGATCAGCAGTTCGCGGAACGCGTCCGGGGTGATCTCCCAGCCCAGGTCGGTGTGGCCCAGCTCGGGGCGGTCGACGGCGACGGCGTCCGGGGCGGCGGGGTGCGGGGTGGGCCGGGGTGACGGTGCGCCGGCGCGGAACAGCTGCGAGGTGTAGTAGTTCACCCCCAGCACGTCGATGGGGGCGGCGATCAGGTCGAGGTCGCCGTCCCGGACCAACTCGGACGGCCAGGCCGCACCGGCGTCCGCGATCACGTCGGCCGGGTACTCGCCACGGAAGACCGGGCCGGTGAAGATCCGGTGCGCGGTGCCGTCCACCCGGCGCACCACGTCGGCATCGGCCGGGTTGTCCGGGTCGGCGGGGAACGCCGGGGTGAAGTTCAGCGTGAGGCCGAGCGTCGCTTCGGGGTCGGCATCCCGCAGCGCCCGGACGGCCAGGCCGTGCGCCAGCAACAGGTGATGGGCGGCGGCGTACGCCTGCGCCGGGTCGGTGTGCCCGGGTGCGTGCTCGCCACCGGCATAGGACAGGAAGGACGCGCACCAGGGCTCGTTCAACGTCGTCCAGACCCGCACCCGGTCGCCGAGTGCCTCATGCATGCGCAGGGCGTAGCCGGCGAAGGCCTCCGCGGTGGCCCGGTTGGTCCAACCGCCCGGCAACCAGGCCGGCAGGTCCCAGTGGTAGAGGGTGAGCCAGGGCCGGACGCCGGCCGCACACAGCGCGTCCACCAGGGCGTCGTAGAAGCCGATGCCGTCGGAGTTCACCGAGCCGTCCGGATTCAGCACCCGCGGCCAGGAGACCGAGAACCGGTAGGTGTCCATGCCGAGCGACGCCATCAGCGCCACGTCTTCGGCGTAGCGGTGGTAGTGGTCGACCGCCACCCGGCCGTCCGAGCCGTCTGCGATGGCGCCGGGAACCCGGCAGAACTCGTCCCAGATCGAATCGGCGCGCAACTCGGCCGCCCCCTCGATCTGGAAGGACGACGTGGCGGTGCCCCAGCGGAAGCCCGGGGGGAATTGGAGGGTGCTCATCCCTTGACTGCTCCTTGCATGATGCCGGAGACGAGTTGGCGTCCGGCGACGACGAACAACAACAACAGCGGAACCGTGGCCAGCACCACGCCGGCCATGATCAGCGACAGATCCTTGAAGTAGGACGCCTGCAGCAACTGCAGGGCGACCGGCAGGGTCGGGTTGGACGATCCGAGCACGATGAACGGCCAGAAGAAGTTCGTCCAGGAGCCGACGAAGGTGAACAGGCCGAGCATCGCCGCCGCGGGCCGGGCCGCGGGCAGCGCGACATGCCAGAAGGTGCGGATCATCGAGCAGCCGTCCACCCGGGCCGCCTCGATCAGCTCGTACGGCAGTGCTTCGGAGAGGTACTGGGTCATCCAGAACACGCCGAATGCGGTGACCAGGCCGGGCACGACCACCGCCTGCAGTTGGCCGACCCAGCCCAGGTTCGACATCACGATGAACAGCGGGATGACGCCCAGTTGGGTGGGCACCGCCATGGTGCCGATGACGAAGGCGAGCAGGCCGTTGCGGCCCCGGAAGCGTAGTTTCGCGAACGAGTAGCCGGCCAGCGTCGAGAAGAAGATGACCGCGAGCGAGGTGATCACCGCCACGATGACGCTGTTCACCAGGGCTTGCCAAAAGCCGATTCCGGCGCCCAGGACGCGATGCACGTTCTCCATCAGTTGACCCTGGGGGATCAGTGAGGGGATCGGGTTCTGGGCGATCTGGGCCGCGGTCGAGGTGGAGAGCAGGAAGGCGTAGTACAGCGGCGCCACCGAGATCACGATGAAGACGCTGAGCAGCAGATAGGTGAGCCAGCCCGGACGCCGGAAGCCGCCCTCCATCCGATGCCTGCGCCGCCGGGCGGCACGGGCCGCGCCCTTGCCGGCCAGTTGTTCGGCCATTGCCACCGAGCTCATCACACCACCGCCTTCCGCCGCCGATGGGGCCGGGTGTCGCTGCTGGCGATCCGCCGGGTGATGGCGTAGTTGATCATCGCGAACAGCACGATGATCAGGAACAACAACCAGGCCACGGCGGCGGACCGACCCAGGTTGCGCTGGGTGGCCCAGCCCAGCTCGTAGAGGTACATGGTCACCGTCATCCATTCCCGGTCGGGGCCGCCGAGCCCGAAGGTGTCGAACAGCCGTGGCTCGTCGAAGATCTGCAGGCCACCGATGGTGGAGGTGATCACCACGAAGATGATCGTCGGGCGCAGCATCGGCACCGTGACGTGGACGAAGGTGCGCCAGCGGCTGGCGCCGTCCACCACGGCCGCCTCGATCACATCGCGCGGAATGGCCTGCATGGCGGCCAGGAAGATCAGCGCGTTGTAGCCGGTCCAGCGGAAGTTGACCATGGTGGCGATCGCCAGGTGCGAGGACAGCCGGTCGGCGTGCCAGCCGATCGGATCGAGCCCGATGCCGGTCAGGAACGTGTTGATCACGCCCGAGTCGTCGGCGAAGAGCTGACCGAAGACCAGCGACACGGCCACCGGGGCGACCACATAGGGCACCAGGACACCCATCCGCCAGAAGGTCTTGGCCCGCAGGTTGGCGTCCAGCACCGAGGCGATCAGGATCGCCAGGAAGATCTGCGGCACCGAGGAGAGCAGGAAGATGCTGAAGGTGTTGACCACGGCGTCCCAGAAGCGGGGCTGGCCGAGCACGTAGCCGAAATTGCCCAGGCCGATGAAGCCCTGGTTGCCGACCACCAGGCTCCAGCGGTTGAGCGCCACCCAGCCGGTGTAGAGCAGCGGGAACAGCCCGACCACCGCGAAGAGCAGGAAGAACGGTGCTATGTAGAGGTAGGGCGCGCTGCGCACGTCCCACCGGCTGAGCCGCTGCCGCCAGGTCATTGGGGTCTCCGTTCGCGTCGGAACCGATTGAGCGGCATGGTCGGGGCGGTGTGGCCACCCCGACCATGCGTGCGAGTCAACGCCCTCAGCCGAGGGCGTTGAACTCCTTGACCGCCTGCGCCCAGGACTGATCGGCGGTCTGCTTCTTGGTCACGTCCACCCGGTTGATCGCGTCGGAAAGGACCTGCCGGACGGCGAAGTACTGCGGGCCCTTGAACGGATTGACGGTGACCGCTTTCGCCCGATCGGCCAGGATCTGCCCGGTCGGAGCGTTGTTGAAGAACTTGTTTGTCACACCCAGCAGCTCGGGGCTGCTCAGCGCCTCGACCTGGCTCGGGAAGGTGCCCTTGGCCTTGAACGCCTTGATCTGCTGCTCGGGAGCGGTCAGCCAGGCAGCCAGCTCACGGGCTGCGGCGATGTTCTTGCCCTGGGTCGGAACGGTCAGGTACGAGCCACCCCAGTTACCGCCGCCCCCGGGGAAGACGTTGGCGACGTCCCAGCCCTTGACGCCCTTGGCGTTGCCCTCGATGACGCCGAGCATCCAGCCCGGGCAGAGCATGGTGGCGAACTTGCCCTTCTGGAAGGCGTTGGTCCAGTCGGTGCTCCACTGCGAGAGGTTCGCCGACAGTTTGTCGTCTTTGGCGGCCTTCAGGATGTTGGTGTACAGGTCCTTGACCTGCTGATTCTGGTCGAGCGGAATCAGGGTCTCTTCAGGAGCGGTGGACGAGAACGCGTTCTGGACCTGGTTGATCTGGCCCTGCATGATCGCGTCGGCAGAGTCGAACCAGGCCACGCCGTTGGACTTGGCCACGAACTGCTTGCCGACGTCGAAGTACTTGTTCCAGTCGCCTTCGAGCAGCTTGGCCACGTCGGCCCGGTCGGTGGGCAGGCCAGCCTTGGCGAACAGGTCGGAGCGGTAGCAGACCGCCTCCGGGCCGATATCGGTGCCGAAGCCGACCAGCTTCCCGTCCGGTGTGGTGGCGGCTGCTGCTTTCCAGTCGAGCCAGCGGCCTTTGACGTCGTCGCCACTCAGATCGGTCAGCTTGTCGGCGGTTTGCATGACGTCGGGCAGCCAGTCGACCTCGATCGCCTCGATATCGCTCAGCCCCGAGCCTGCGGCCAGCTTGCTGAAGTAATTCTCGCGCGCCTCGTTGGAGGTGGCGGCCTTCTTCGGCGTGATGGTGACGTTCGGGTGCAGGGTCTTGTACTCCTTGAACAGGTCCTCGTACCCGAACTCGTTGAAGGTGGCGACCGTCAGCGTGACCGGCTCGTTGGACGCCGAAGCCGGCGCCGAGGCGGGGGACGACGGTGCGGCGGCCGGCTGGGAACAGCCGGTCGCGAGCAGGGCCAGCACAGCGGCCGGAACCGCCGCGGTGCGGATGAACGTGGTGCGCATGTGACTCCTTCGTCGCGTCAGCGGTGCCTGGCCGGCACTGCGAGCGGGAGGTTCCTCCCTGGTTGAAAGCGCTCTCAACTTGAGGTGAATCATGCGTGAGAGCGCTTTCATTTGCAAGGGGCCGCCGACTTCCGAGACCGGATCGTGATGTTGGCCGGAACCCTCGACGCGTTCCCGGCCGGGTCGTAGGTTGGCGTCATGACTGAACCACAGGGGATCGAGCGGCTGCCGGACGAGGACTTCCGCCGCGTGCTGTGCGTGGTGGCGCACCCGGACGACCTCGAGTACGGCGCGTCCGCGGCCGTCGCCGAATGGACCGACCGCGGCGTCGAGGTGTCCTATCTGCTGCTCACCAAGGGCGAGGCCGGGATGCAGATCCCGCCCGAGGAATGTGCCCGCGTCCGTCGGGGTGAACAGGAGCGGGCCTGCGCGCAGGTCGGCGTCTCCGAGCTGGTGATGCTCGACCACCCGGACGGCATGCTGGTCTACTCCCTCGACATCCGCCGCGACATCGCTCGCCGGATCCGCGAGTTCAAACCGGACGCCGTCCTCACCTCCGCCTGGGATCTGGAGGCGCCGTGGGGGCTGAACATGGCCGACCACCGGGTGGCCGGGGTGTGCGTGCTGGACGCCGTCCGGGACGCCGACAACACCTGGGTGCACCCCGAGCTGGCCAAGCAGGAGAACCTGCCGAAGTGGGGCACCCGCTGGCTGCTGGTCGGCGGACACCCCAAGCCGACCCACGGCGTCGCCGTTTCGGCGGCGTCCGTCCAGCGCGCGGTGAAGTCGCTGGAGGCGCACGAGGAGTACCTTGCGGCGATCCCCGGGCACCCGAAGCCGGCGGAGTTCATCCCGGCGATGCTCGCCGGCGGCGGGCAGGCGTTGGGTGTCGATCACGCGATGCTGTTCGGCGCCTTCGACCTGCGCGGACGTCCGGCCGGCCCGTAACGGCTCAGTGGACCGAGGGGACGGTTCTTTTCGGTCCACTGGCCCGTAGTCCACTGCTGAAGGGCCGCCGGGGAGGCAGGCATCTGGAACATTCTCGACGCCTCCAAAGGCGTAGCGAAGGGTGCCGGGTTCGGGCGAGAGTCAGTCGAGGTAGCGCCGCAAAGCTTTGGTCGGAACCACCAGTTGCAGTCGGTCGAGTGGTGACTCGAGGAAGTCACCGACATGGAGGTAGAAGTCCCGCGCGCTCTCGTCGCGGCAGTGCACCAGCACGGCGGCGGCGCTGATGCTGTCGCTGATCAGCACCGCGCGCAGGAGGGCATCGCGGAGCAACGTCAAGGCCATGCCTCTGCCCTGGTACTCGCGATCGACGGCAAGCCGGGCCAGCAGTACGCACGGAATCTGGGCCGGACGCGCCTGTTGCAGGCGCGGCGGCGCAGCCGTCCGTGCCACGGCCGACATGGCGATCGCGTAGTAGCCGATCACGCGCGACTCCTCGGTGAGGACGTAGGTGGTTGCGTTGTTCGCCTGCTGGTTCTCCCAGGCGTACTTCGTCAGCCACAGGTCCAGGTCGTCGGCACCGCTACGGAAGCCGTCACGGACGTCGGTCCTGGTCAGCTTCCGCGGCGTCGGTTCGATCACTGGTCGGCAGGGCTCGGCTGGCGAGCGAACAGCCGGTCAAACCGCGCGGTGGAGGGCAACGGGGCATCGAGCAGGACGACGAAATCCTGGTACTGCTGGTCGGTCGCGATGAACCAACGCTGGTCGGCGAGTACCCGTTGCGCGTTGGACACCGCGCTGTCGAGGATGAAGTCGGTCAGGGTGTGATCGGTCGCCTCGGCGGCTCGGCGGAGCAGCCCTTCCTGGCGGGCCGTGGCACGCAGGTTGATCCGCTGGCTCTTGGGCCATCGTTGGTCGGTCGGCACGTCCATGACAACCCCCTCACCCTCGCTCGTATGTACAGTGTACGCACAGAACGGCGAGCGTCAACGCACCTGTCGGGATCGGTGGCGGAACTCACTTCTCCGCCGGCTCGATGCCGTCGCGGTCGGCCCACTCCAGCAGCTGGTCGATCCGGAACGACTCGTCGTCGATGCCGGCGTGCAGGTCGCCGAGGTCGGCGAACCGGGCCGGCACGGACGCCAGGGTGAAGTCGCGGGGGTCGAGGTCGTCCAGCTCGTCCCAGAAGACCGGGGTGGAGACGGTGCCGGTCGGGGTGCCGCGCACCGAGTAGGCGCAGGCGATGGTGTGATCGCGGGCGTTCTGGTTGAAGTCGACGAAGACCTTCTTCGGGTCGCGGTCCTTGCGCCACCACACCGTGGTGGCGTCGTCGCAGCGCCGCTGCACCTCGCGGGCGAAGGCCAGTGCGGCCCGGCGCACCTCGCCGAACCCCCACTCGGGTTCGATCCGGACGTAGACGTGAAATCCCTTGCCACCGGAGGTTTTCGGGTAGCCGGTGATGCTCAGGTCGTCCAGCACCTGATGGGCGACGTGCGCCACCCGGCGGACAGCGGCGAAGTCGGCGTCCGGCATCGGGTCGAGGTCGATCCGCCACTCGTCGGGCTGCTCGACGTGCGCGCGTCGGCTGTTCCACGGATGGAACTCGACCGTCGACATCTGCACCGCCCAGATCACCTGCGCCAGCTCGGTGACGCACAACTCGTCGGCGGTGCGGCCGAACCTCGGGAACCACAGCTCGACGGTCTGCACCCACTCCGGGGCGCCGCGGGGAAGGCGTTTCTGGTGCACTTCGGGGCCGGCCAGGCCGTCCGGGAAGCGGTGCAGCATGCAGGGTCGCTCGCGCAGCGCCCGGACGACGCCGTCGCCGACCGCCAGGTAGTAGTCGACCAGGTCACGCTTGGTCCACCCGGTCTCGGGGAAGTAGACCCGGTCGGGGTTGGTCACCCGGACGACCCGGTCGCCCACCTCGACTTCGACCGCGGGGCTCGTCATGGGTTGACCGTAGTGGCGGCGAGCCGAGTTATCCACAGATTTCCTGAGACACCTAGGCAGGTTCAGTTTGCGCACTTAGTCTCAACGAACTCATTACCGCACCTTGAGGTACCCGACGATGACCGACCCGAGCGTTTCTCCGGCCACCGCCAGCATCAGGCCACGGCGCAACCTGCGCTGGATCCTGATCGGGGTGCTCGCCATCTGCCTGGGCGGGCTGGGCTCAGCCGTCCTCTACAGCAGTGTTGCCGGTGCCACCACGGTCCTGAAAGCCAACCGTACGATCCACCGCGGTGAGCTGATCGGGCCCACCGACCTCGGACCGGTCAGCCTGGGCAGCCACCTCGGCGTCGAGACGGTGCCGGCCGAACGGGCGGCCGAACTGGTCGGCAAGACCGCCCTGCTCGACCTGGCGGACGGCGGCCTGGTCAGCCCGGCCTCCATCGGCGAACCCGAAGTGGTGCGCGGATTCTCCCGGCTCGGCCTGAAGCTGGCGCCGGGTCAGGTGCCGGTGTCCCCGTTGCCGGGCGGAACCCCGGTCGTGCTGGTCCCGATCACCGCCGCGAACGACGCCAAGGGGTCCGGCGGCACCTACCGGGCCACGATCGCGGTCGCGCCGGTGACGCTCCCCGACGGCAGCACCTCGCTCGAGGTGATGGTGGCCGATGCCGACAGCGACCAGGTGGCCCGGCTCGCGGCCGCCGGCGGCTCGTCGTGGTGAAGCGGGCGCTCTGATGTCCGTCGTGGTGCTGACCTCGGCCGGCGGTGCAGCGGGTGTGACGACCACCGCACTGGGACTCGCCCTCGCCTGGCCGCGTCCGGTGTTGTTGGTGGACGCCGATCGCACCCCGGCCCAAGCCGTCCTGGCCGGCTATCTGCGCGGTGAACACCCTGGTCACCGTGGGTTCGGACGGCTGTTGCAGGCGTCGCGCGAGGGGCGTCCGATAGCCGAGGTGCTCGATGAGGAGACCATCGAGCTGCCCGCTCTGCTGACGACCGGCACCCCGGCCAGATTCCTGCCCGGCTTTCCGCACCCCGGAATGGTCGGGTTGTTCGGCGCGGCCTGGCCGGAGTTGATGGCGGCCCTCGCCGCGTGGCCTGGCGACGTCCTGATCGATGCCGGACGCATCGGTGCCGAGGGCCTGCCGCTGCCGCTGACCCAGCGGGCCGACCTCGTCCTGACCGTGACCAGGACGTCGCTGGTGGCGCTTGCGGGCCTGCGGCTCTATCTGGGCGGGGTGCGGGAGGCCGCCTCCGACACCGCGCTGCTACTGGTCGGCAACGGCATGCCCTACGGACGGGCCGAGGTGCAGCAGCAGTTCGCGATGACGATCGCTGCCGAGGTGGCGCATGCGCCCGCCCAGGCAGCGGTGCTGAGCGATGGTGCGCCGGTTCCGCGGCGGTTCGCCGACTCGGCCTACTTCCGCGGGGTGCGGCAGGCCGCGGGCTCGATCGCCGGCCGGCTGGAGGCCACCCGCGAGCTGATCGGAGCGCGCCGATGACGAAGCTGACCACGATCCCGCTCTGGCAGGACCTGCCGTTCGAGACCACGGTGCCCGCCGACCGGCTACCCGGACGGCGTCCGCGCAGCATCGAGTCGTCCGATTGCGAGGACACCTCTCCCGACCCCGCGCCGTCCGCGCCGTCCGAGCCGGCCGGCGGTCTCGACTGGAGCCTGGTGGTGGTCCTGCGCCGCAAGGCGTCCGAGCTGATCACCCGCGAACTCGCGGACTACACCGAGCAGCACGGCACGGCGATGCCTGAGACGGATCGCCGTTTGCTGGGCAGATCGCTGGTCCGGCAGGTGGTGCGCGATCATGCCGAAGACCTGTCGGCGAACGGCCAGGCGCTATGGCCGATCAGCCTGGAGCACGCGTATGCCGAGGGCGTCGAAAACGCCATCTTCGGCTACGGACGGCTGCAGCCCCTGTTCGAGATTCCCGAGGCGGAGAACGTCGAGATCCACGGCTACGACTCGGTCATGGTCCAGTTCGGTGACGGACGCCGTGAGCAGCGCCCACCGGTCGCAGACTCCGATCAGGAGCTGGTCGAAGCTATCCGGTTCCTCGGCGAGTCGGTCTCGCCGGCACGGCCGTTCGACGACGCGCATCCGACCATGACGCTGGCGCTCGGGGACCGGTTCCGGCTGCACGCCATCGGTTTCGGCTTGTCCTACCGGCCGTCGATCACGATCCGGCAGCACATTCTCACCGATGTGTCACTGAAGGATCTGGTGGCCACCGGCATGCTGCCCGATGAGGTCGGCCGGTTCCTGCACTCGGCGGTGATGGCGCGCAAGTCCTGCGTAATTTCTGGAGATCAGGGTGCAGGCAAGACGACCCTGCTGCGGGCGCTGATCGAGGCGATCCCCGACAATGAACGGTTCGGCACGCTGGAGACCGACTACGAGTTGCTCACCCATCTGCGTCCGAACCGGCGCAACATGATCGCGCTGCAGGCCAAAGTGGGACTGGGGGAACACCAGGGCGGACGCCGGCTCGGCGAGTACACCGTGGCCGACCTGATCCCCGAGGCGCTGCGGCAGAACCTGTCCCGGCTCGTGGTGGGCGAAGTGCGGGGCACCGAGGCCGGCGCAATGTTTGAAGCGATGCAGTCCGGAGCGGGGACTTTGAGCACGACCCATTCGCACTCGGCGGCGTCCACGATGGACCGGTTGGCGTCCCGGGTCGCCCAGGGCGGGGTGTTGAGCGTCGATGAGGCCTACCGTCAGATCGGGCATCACATTCATCTCCTCGTCTACGTCCGGCTGGTCGACGACGCCTGGCGCGGGGGACATCGCACCCGGCGGATCGCCGAGATCAGGCAACTCACCGGCGCCTTCGAGGGCGGCCGGCCGATCACCCACCTGGTCTACTCCGCACCGACTGCGACCTCTCCGGTGTTCTTCCATCCCGATCCGGCGTTCGCCGAGGAGTTGGCCGAGTTCGACGAAGCCTGGGATCGGTCATGAACGCCGTCCTGGCCGGTTTGCTCGGCGTCCTGCTCGCCGGTGGGGTGGTGCTGGTCGTGGCCGGTTTCCGACGCCGGCCGGTCCGGCCCGTCAGGCCTGCCGACGCCCGTCCGGAGCTGGCCGAGCGGTTGCTTCCACTGGCCCGAGCGCACGGGCTGCGGTTGGGAATCGGGATCGTTGCCGGCATCGGCTTCGCCGCCGGCACCGGGATGGGTGTCATGGTGCTGGTCGTCCCGATCGCGGTGGTCGGCCTGCCGATACTGCTGAGCGCGCCGCCCAACCGCGACGTCGAGATGCTGGAAGCGCTCGACCGCTGGGTGCGGGGCCTGGCCGCCACACTGCCGACGGGACGCTCGATCACCGACGCCGTCCGGGTATCGGTGCGGAACGCCCCCGACCTGTTGGCCGGCCCGCTGGCGCTGCTGGTGGCCCGGCTCGATGAACGCTGGACGGCGCCGGAAGCCCTGCGGGCAATGGCGGACGAGCTGGATTCGGCCGATGCCGACGCGGTGCTGGCCGCCCTGGCGCTCGCCGCCGAACGCGGCGGTACCGGCGCGACTGCGACTCTGCACGCCCTCGCCGACTCCATCCAGGACCGGCTCAAGGCGCAACGGGAGATCGAAACCGAGCGGGCCAAGCCTCGAATCGTCGTTCGCCAGGTGACGGTGGTCACAGTCGTCGTGCTGGCCGCGGCGCTGCTGTTCGGGCGCGAGTTCTTCGTGCCCTACGGCACGCCGGTCGGGCAGCTGATCCTGGTATCGCTGCTCGGGCTGTATGTGGCGTCCCTGACGATGCTGCGCCGGATGACGCTGCCGCGCCGCCGCGACCGGATTCTGCGGAGCCTGCGATGAGTGGGCTCTGGGTGGCGATCGGGTCCGGGGCGTTGCTCGCCGCCGGGCTCTGGGCGCTGGCCGGGTATTTCGTCCCGGCCCATCCCCGGCTGGCCGACACCCTGCAGATGCTCGACGGCCGGGTGGAAACCCGGGCCGCCGCTCCCGCGGAAGGCCGGGACCGGCTGGGTGCCTGGGTACGCCGCCGCACCCCGGGACGAGTCGATGACCGGGTCGGCCGTCAGCTCCAGTTGCGCGGTATCGGGTTGGACCGGTTCTACACCTACAAGGCGCTCGCGGCGCTGGCCGGACTGGCCCTGCCTAGCCTGGTGGGGGTCGTCCTGCTGCTGACCAGCGGCGATTCCCTGCTGGTCCCGATGCTGGCCGGGCTGCTGTTGGGGTTCGTGGGGTTCTTCCTGCCGGACATCGTGCTCCGACGACGCGCGGTCGCCACGGCGTCCGACGCCACCGAAGCGCTGCTCACCTTCTTCGACCTGGTCACCCTGGAACGTCTGGCGAACTCGAGCGCCACCCAGTCGCTGCATGCGGCGGCCGCGGTGTCCGATCAGGCGGTCTTCGTCGCGATCCGCGACTCGTTGCAACGCTCCCGGCTCGAGCAACGGACGCCGTTCAACGAACTGAAACGGCTGGGTGAGCAACTCGAACTCCCGGCGTTGTGTGACGTCGCCGACGTGATGAAACTCGACGACTCGGGCGCTTCGCTCTCCGACGCGCTGCGGGCGCGGGTCAAGGAGTTGCGTGACGCGCATCTGACCAAGGCGAAGGTCGAGGCTTCCGTCATCTCCGAGCGGATGACCTTCCTGATGGTCATTCCCAGCTTGATCTTCGGGCTGCTGTTCCTGATTCCACCCCTGCTCAGGTTGTTGAGCACATGACTTCCATCTCGAAGGAGTACCACCATGTCCATTCTGCACACCGTGATCGGGTTCCTGCTCTCCCCACCGCGACGAGACGAGAAAGGCCTGTCCCAGTCGACCGAGAACGCGCTGCTGCTGGCCGGAGCCGTCGCGGTGGCGGCGGCGATCGTCCTGGTCGTCAAGGCTTTCGTTGACAAGAATCTCGGCGACCTCAAGTGAGTGAGCGCGGGGTCGTGGAGTCCACCCAGTGGGCGCTGTTGATCCCCGCGCTGATGCTGGTGGTGCTCGGCACCATCCAAGCCGGTGTCTGGCTGCACGGACGCAACGTGGCCGCGCAGGCCGCCTCCGCGGTCGCCGAGCAGGTTGCCTGGGGACGCGGTTCCGACGGTGAGGCGTCCGCCATGGGTCACCGGATCGCGACGGCCGGCGGACTGACCGGCGTCGACGTCCGGGTCGGACGGCAGGCCGGCGCCGTCCGGGTGGAGGTGACGGGGCACGCACCGCTGATCTTCGACCTCGGTCTCGGCACCGTCACCGAGCACGCGGTGATGCCGCTGGAACGGACCGGCCCATGAGTTCTGGCCCGCCCGGGTTGCGGGCACCCGGTGAACGCGGAGCGGCGGCGCTCGAGTTCGTCCTGATCGTGCCGGCCTTGGGGCTATTGATCGCGACGATGATCGGGTCCGCCCGGATCTGGCAGGCCCACACCGTGGTGGAACAGATCGCCGGCACGGCCGCCCGCGCGGCCTCGCTGCAGCGGACGCCGGCCGAGGCGAGGGCCGCCGCCGGCCAGATCGCGTCGTCACAGGCGACGACCCGCGGGCTGGCCTGCTCGGCGCTGCGGGTCGACGTCGATGTGTCCGGCTTCCAGATCCCGGTCGGGCAGCCGGCGCGGGTCGACGCGCACGTCGCCTGCACAGTGCCGCTGGCCGACCTGATCGTGCCCGGCTGGCCGGGTCACTGGAACGTCACCGCGGAGGCCGGCTCGGTGCTGGATCGCTATCGAAGGAGAGGTTGAGATGACTCGCTTGCGTGCCGTGGGCGCAGCGTTGTCGCTGCTCGCGATTGTTGCCGGCGTGCCGATCGCACTGTGGTGGTGGGGGGTGTCACCCGCACGGCTGGCCGACCTGGTACGTCCCGACGACGGCTCCGCCGTGCTGGCCGCGCTGACCCTGGTCGGCTGGCTGGCCTGGTCCGCCTTCGCCCTCTCGGTGGTGGTCGAGGCGATCAACCTGGTCGGACGCCGGGCGTTGCCGCTGCGCATCCCGCTGCTGGGCGGCGTCCAGTCGGTCGCCGGAGCGTTGGTGGTGGCGGCGCTGTCCGCCAGTGCCGGGCCGGCGATGGCCGCCGTCCCAGACCCGGGACCGCATCCGGCGGCGGCCGCCAGCCTGGAGCTGTCCGCCGAGTCCGACGATGGTGCGGACGGCGCCGGCGTCGCCGCGCCGGGCTATCTGGTGCGTCCCGGCGATGATCTGTGGAGCGTCGCCGAGCAATTGCTGGGGCAGGGCAGCCGTTGGCGGCTGCTCGCTGAAGCGAACCCGAGCCTGCTGGCGAACCCGACCGTCGATCTCACCCCCGGCGTCCGGCTGGTCATTCCGGAGCTGCCGACCGAGTCCGACGAAGCGGCGGCTCAGCCCCCTCGGAGGCAGGCGAAGCCGGATGGGCGCCGCCCGGCTTCGCCGCTCACGGTCGTCGTGGAACGGGGTGACACGCTCAGCGCGATCGCCAAGGAGCATCTGGGCTCCGCAGCCAAATGGCCCCGGATCTTCCGCGCGAACAAGGAGCGGATCAAGGACCCGGACCAGATCGACGTCGGTTGGCGGCTGGTGATCCCGGCGCGCGCGGCGGCGGCGCCGGAGCCGGCCCGGTCGCGTCCGATCCGGAAGCCTGCCCGGCCCGCTGGGGCACAACCGCTTCCCCAGGCACAGCAAACCGCACCGGCGCCCGCGCCCGAGGCACAGCCGACACCCGGTGAGGCACCCCAGGTCGCGACAACTCCAGTCTCTGGGTCGGCGATTTCCCTGGTCGGCGGAATCTCCGGAGCCACCGCGGCGATGATTCTGGTCGGGTTGAGCCTGCACCGGCTGGACCAACTGCGAACCCGTCCCCTGGGCCGCCGGATCAACCATCCGCCGGTGGATCTGCGGCGCTACGAAACCGCGCTCGGGCGGCGCGAACATCCGGACACCACGGCCGTGCTGGAGGCAGCGCTGCGCGCCCTCGGTGCGCATGCGCACGCGGCGGGCCGTCCGCTGCCGCGGCTCACGCTGGTCCGTGTCGATCGCACCGGCGTCGGTTTCGAGTGGGCCACCACGCCGGGTTTCGACCCGCCGGAGGGCTTCCGGCAGGTCGCCGGCTCGTGGCGGCTGGCCAGCACCGCTGCCTCGCGACTCCCGTCGTCGGCGCACCCGGTGCCGTTTCCGGCTCTGGTTACCGTCGGCCGGGACGCCGAGGGCAGCTGGCTGATGATCGACCTGGAGTCCCGCTCGCCACTGGCCCTGGACGGACCGCGGAACCTGCGCCATGCGGCCGCCGCGGCCATGGCGGTCGAGCTGTCCTGCTCGCCGTGGGCCTCCGAACTCAGCCTGACCGTGGTCGGTGGCGACGAGATGTTCGTCCGGGCGGCCTGCCCCGAATTGGTCCGCTTCCACGCCGAAACCGACGACGCCCTGGACAGCTTGGCGACTCTGGTTGCCGAGCGGTCCGCCGACGAGTCGCCGACCGCCCTGCTCAGGGTTGATCCGGAACGCGCCGAGGCGGGTGCGGCCCAGATCGTCATCGTGGCCGACGAGCCGTCCGAAGCCGCCCGGGTTCGGCTCGGCGCGTTGCTGGGCGATCCTGATCTCGGGGTGGCCGGCGTGATCGCCGGTGCGGGTGCGTCGGCGTTGGTGTTGTCCGGCGGCGACGACGACCCCCAGGCTCGCCTCGACCCGGAGCGCTGTGAGCTTCGCCCGCACCTGATCCCGGCGCACACCCGGGCGGCGATCGGCACGATCTTCGCGGCCACCGACGAGCCGGTGCAGCAGGCGCCCTGGTGGTCGGAGGCCGACAACGTCCGGGCGTTGGTGCCGCGGCGCGAGTCGGTGCGGATCGGGGAGCCGGGCCCGGTAGTGGCCAAGGACCCGTATCTACGGCTGATCGGACCGATCGAACTGCTCGGCGCCGCAGGAGAGCCGCCAGCCCGCGCGCGACGGCAATGTGAGGAGTACTGCGCCTGGCTGCTGGAGCACCCGCGCAGCACCGCAACCCGGATGGCGACCGAACTCGTCGTCGCCGAATCCACCCGTCGATCGAATATGTCGCGGCTGCGCTCCTGGCTTGGCTCGGACGCCGCCGGCGCCCCGTACCTGCCGGAGGCCTACTCGGGCAGGATCCAGCTGCACGCCGCTGTCGAGTCCGATTGGCAGCGGGTCCAGGTGCTGACCGCGCCGGGCCTCAACCGGCTTGGCCCGGAGGCCCTGGCGGGCGTGCTCGAGTATGTCCGGGGCGCGCCGCTCGCCGACGCGGCACCTGGGCAATGGCGCTGGGCGGAAGAGTTGCGCACCGACATGGCGTCACTGCTCCGCGACGCCGGGGTGCTGCTCACCCGGTGGGCGTTGCAACATCAGGATCTGGACGTCGCCCGCTGGGCCGCAGCGCGGGCCCTGCTGGTCGCACCCGAGGACGAACTGCTGCTGGTCGAACGGATCAACACCGAAGTACTGGCCGGCAACACCGAGGAGGTGCGACGGCTGGTGCGCTGGGTGACCGGACAAGCGCGGGCGCTGGGTGTCGACCTGGCACCCGAGACGGTGGCCGCCTGCCAGCAGGCGATGGAGGGCCGGCCGCGGCCACGGGCCGCGCGGTCGTAGGCTCGGCGGCATGGATCCTTCCGCGATGCGGCTCAGCTACGAGCGCGACAGCCTGGACGAGGCGAGCGCCGCCGACGACCCGCTGGCGCAGTTCACCGCCTGGTTCGATCAGGCCTGCGCGGCCGGCGTGACCGAACCGAACGCGATGACCGTGGCCACCGTCGGGCCGGACGGACGGCCGTCCAGCCGGATCGTGCTGCTGAAGGGTTTCGACGCGGCCGGGCTGGTCTTCTTCACCAACTACCGCTCGCGCAAGGCCCGCGAGTTGGCGGCGCAGCCGTTCGTCGCGCTGCAGTTCCATTGGGTGGAGCTGCAACGGGTGGTCCGCATCGAGGGCCGCGCGGAACGCACCACCCCGGCCGAGTCGGACGCCTACTTCGCCAGCCGTCCGCTCGGCTCCCGGATCGGCGCCTGGGCGTCACCGCAGAGCGAGGTGATCGCGAACCGTGAGGTGTTGGCCGGCAACGCCGCCGCGGCGTCCGAACGCTACGGCGACGACCCGCCACGACCCGAGCATTGGGGCGGCTATCGGGTGCGGCCCGACGTGTGGGAGTTCTGGCAGGGCCGCACCTCGCGGCTGCACGACCGGTTGCGCTACCGCCCGCGTCCGGACGGCAACTGGGTCAGGGAGCGGTTGGCTCCCTGACCCAGGGCTGTTGTGTGTGGGGTCTCGACAAGCTCGACCAACGAGCGTCTCGAAACCAGCGGTTGTCAGGGAACCACGATCACCGGGACCGGGGAGTTGCGGACGATCTTCGCGCCGCCCGACCCCAGGAACACGTTCGCCAGCATGTGGGTGCGGGACGATCCCACCACGAGTACGTCACCCTCGGCCCAGTCGACGCTCGCCAGCGCTTCCTGCCAGGTCGAGCCGCGGGCGACATCGACGGACGCGGTGAGATCGTCGTGCTGGTACAGGTGCTCCAACGCCTCCACCTGTGCGCTCTTGACCTGCTCGATCAGCTTGGCGAAGACCAGGTCCTCATCGTTGCGGACGCTCGACGTGACCATCGTCCGATGCTTCAGCGCGACCGTCAGCAGCCGCAGCTCGGCACCACTGCGCTTGCAGATCTCGGCGACGTCGTCGAGCAGCTTCCAGGTGACATCGTCATCGCGGAAGGCCAGCGTGACCCGGGTGATCTTCGAGCCCGCAGCGGGGCGGTAGCCACGTGGGGCCAGGGCGACCGGCACCGTCGACGAGTGCAGCAGCCGGTCGGTCTTCGAACTGACCGTGATCCGGCCGTCGGCGCCGTCGGTACCGGAGCCGACCACGATCAGGGTCGCGTCGAGCTTCTCGGCCTGCTCCATGATGGCCGCGGGCACCGACCGTCCGGTCACCCAGGTCGCCTCGGCGGTGATGTCCGGCTCATCGGCCAGCAGCCTGAGCGCCTCTTTGGCGCTGGCCTCACCCTCCTCGGCGGCCCAGGTCTCGAACTCGCCGTCCGTGGCGCTGCCGGCTGAGGTCTCCCAGCCGCGCGGCACCACGGTGAGCGCGTGCACTGTGTCCGCCTCCGACCGGGCGAACTGACAGGCCAGGGCGAGGGCGCCCGAGTCGTCGGTCGGTGGTCGGTAGCTGACCAGGTATGTCATTCGTCGTCCTTACCCTTTGGCTCGGCAATCTCTTCCAGAGACTGGTAGGTGTTCAGTGTCGCGTGGCGGCGTCCGTAGAACCAGTAGTACGCCCACACGACGATCATCCAGCCACCGAAGATCAGCCAGGTCAGCGGCGCCAGGCCGGACAGCACGTAGACGCAGGCGATGACGGTCAGGATCGGGATCACCGGGTAGAGCGGCACCTTGAACGGACGCTCCAGGTCGGGGTTCGTGCGGCGCAGCACCATGATCGAGATGGCGACCACCGAGAACGCCATCAGGGTGCCGATGGAGACGGTGTCCCACAGGTACTCGGCCGGTACGAAACCGGAGATGATCGCGACCAGGACCGAGACGAAGATGGTGTTGTAGGTCGGCGTCATGGTCTTCGCGTTGACCTTGAGGAACTTCTTCGGGATCAGACCGTCGCGGCCGACCGCGAACAGGATGCGGGTCTGGCCGTAGAGGGTGACCAGGGTCACCGAGAAGATCGAGATGACGGCACCGGCGGCCAGCACGGTCGACCAGATCTGGTTGCCGGTGACGTCGGCCAGGATCTTGGCCAGGCCTGCCTCGCCGGCGGCCTCGGTGGAGAAGAACTCGACCGGCTTGGCGGCGATTCCCGCAGCGGCGACCAGGATGTAGATGGTGGTGACGATGATCAGCGCGCCGATGATCGCCCGGGGCAGCGCCTTCTGCGGGTTCTTCACCTCCTCACCGGCGGTCGCCACGGCGTCCAATCCGATGAATGAGAAGAAGATTGTGCCGGCCGCGGCGCTGATGCCGGCGGCCTGGGCGAAGAAGTTGTTGAAGTGGTCGGCCTGGAAGGCGCTGAAGCCGATCACCGTGAACAGCAGCAGCACGCCGATCTTGATGATCACCATGATCGCGTTGACCGTGGCCGACTCGGACGCGCCGCGCAGCAGCAGCACCATGCACAGCAGGATCAGAATCATCGCCGGCAGGTTGATTCCGCCACCGGTGGCGAGGAACTGACCGGGGTGATCGGGGTCAGGGACGGGCACGAACGAGAGTGACAGGAACTTCGGAATCGTGAAGCCGAACAGGTTGTGCAGCAACTCGTTGAAGTAGCCGCTCCAGCCAACCGCCACGGCCGAGACCGCGACGCCGTACTCAAGCAGCACACAGCCGGCGATCAGCACCGCCGCACCCTCGCCGAGCGCGTGGTAGGTGTAGGAGTACGTCGAACCGCTGACCGGAATCGCGGACGCCATCTCGGCGTAACACAGCGCCGACAGGCCCGCGGCCGCGGCGGCGATGACGAACGAGATGAGGACGGCGGCGCCGGCCTTCGGAATGGCCTCGCTGAGCACGAAAAAGACGCCGGTACCGACGGTGGCACCGACGCCGAACATCATCAACTGGAACGTGCCCATGTTGCGGGCGAGTTCTTCGCCCTGGTGATGCATGTGTTGGAACACGATCGGCTTTCGGCGCCGAAGTTGCTCTCCGATGGGCAAGCTCATCTTGTCTCCCGAGTAGAATTGTCCGACAGGGACGTGGGGGACAAGCTAGCGGCTGTCATCCCCGCTGGGAACCCGATTCGGCCAGTTCTCTCATGACCGCCGTGTTACGTTTTGTCGCCTTCGCGTGCTTCCGCGGCCAAAATGACGGCGAAACCGCCCGTTCGCAGGCTCAACCACGGGTCGAGCGTGAAGGGGTAGGCAGGCCCACCTATCTTTGGGGCATGGCCTCTTCGTTGCGCGCGACCTACCTGCGCACCTCCACCGGCTGGGTGCCCGACGCGGTCGGCGCCGGCCCCATGGGTACCCACGCATAGTGGCGGGGCAATTGCTGGCGGGACGCTACCGCCTGGAGAACGAGATCGGTGCCGGCGGCATGGGACGGGTGTGGCGCGCCCGCGACGTCCGGCTCGACCGCGAGGTGGCGGTGAAGACCGTCGATCTGGCACGAGTCAGCGACCCCTCCATCGCCGGACGGTTCCAGCGCGAGATCGTGCTGACCGCCAAGCTGACCAGCCCACATACGGTTACCGTGTTCGACGGCGGCGTGGACGGCGGCACCGCCTATCTGGTGATGGAGTTGCTGCACGGCGAGTCGCTGGCCGACACCATCGCCCGGAATGGTCCGCTGAGCCTCGACCAGACCGTGGACGTGGCCCGCCAGGTCACCCTCGGGCTGGCGGCCGCTCATGCGATCGGTCTGGTCCATCGCGACATCAAGCCGGCCAACGTGATGCGCAGCGGCGGCCGGGTGAAACTGCTCGACTTCGGCATCGCCCAGCTGACCGGGCAGGCCGACCCGCACTTCACCGCACCGTCGATGACCATCGGCACCGCCGCCTACATGTCTCCCGAGCAGGCCTCTGGCCGCCCGGTGGACGCCGCCACCGACCTGTATGCGCTCGGCTGCCTGATCATGACCATGCTCACCGGACGTCCGCCGTTCGACGGCGATCAGGCCGTCATGGTGGCGTCCAGCCAGATCAACGCGACACCGCCGCGGCTGGCGAGCCGGCGTCCGGACGCCCCGCCGGCGCTGGATGCCCTGGTCGGACGGCTGCTGGTCAAGAATCCGGCCGAACGGCCCGACACGGCGGCCGTGCTCCACGCCCTGGATCAGATCGCGGCCGACCCCGACGCCCGGACGGTGGCAGTGCCGACGCCGCCGGCCGCGCCGCAGGTCACTGCGCCGACCGTACCGCGGCCCGCGGGGGCGCCCGCAGCGATGCCGCAGACCCGCGCGTACACCCAGGTGACCACGTCGCCGGCGGCGTCCCGGGCACTTGAACAGCTTCAGCCCGCAGGGTCCTGGTGGATAGCCGGGGTTCTGGTCGGCCTGATGGCGGCGATCCTGGCCGGCGGCGTCGCCGCCAACCTGACCGGTCTGGCCACCACCCAGCTTTTCGGTGGGCAGCCGACTCGATCCGCGACGCCGTCGAAGTCGCCGTCCGCCAAGTCGACCAGGAGCACCACTCCGACGGCGAGGACGACGCCCACCGCCCCCGACCCGGGCAAGGTGGTGGGGCTGGCTGCGGCCCTGGAGGGCGTCCGGTTCGCACTGAACGCCCTGCCCGACAGCACGGCCAAGTCGGGCCTGCTCGACGACTGGGATCGCGCCAGTACACGAATCATGGCGGGTCAGGCGCCCAAGGCCACCCTGGCCGCGTTCAACCAGTCCGTGCGCGGCTCCGGGCTCGGGATGCTCGAACGGCAGGCCGTGCTGGCCGCGACCGGGCTGGTCGGGGCCGCTCTAGGCTGAGCTCGCCGCCACGCGGTCGCCGGCGAACCGGGCAAGCAGCAGCGCTTCGGCCCGGCAGGGGGTGCTTGGATACAGCTGTGGAGATCAACGAGATCAGTGTGAGTGAGTTGCCCGACGACGCGGTCGTCCTCGACGTGCGCGAGCCGGGGGAGTGGGCGGCCGGGCGCGCCCGGAACGCGGTCCACATTCCGCTCGGCGAGGTGATCGCCCGGCTCGCCGAACTGCCCGTCGTCGACGGTCCGCTGCCGGTGATCTGTCGCTCCGGGGCGCGTTCGGCGCAGGTGACGGCCTATCTGGTGGCCAACGGCATCGCTGCGGTGAACGTGGCCGGCGGGACGCTGGCCTGGGCGCGGGCGGGCAAGCCGATGGCCGCCGATCAGGGTGAGCCCTTCGTCGTCTGAGCCGGCTGCAAAGATGGCGGCATGAGCCTTGACACCGCCAACCCGTTCGCCGCGCCGTCCACGCTGCCCTACCAGCTGACCTCGTGGCGTGAGGTACGCCCCGAGCATTACCTGCCGGCGGTCGAGGCCGGCATCGCAGGGCGGCTGGCGGAATTGCGGGCGATCGCCGAGGACGACGCGCCGCCGACGGTGGCCACCGTGATCGACGCCTGGGAACGCTCCGGCCAGCTGCTGGGCCGGGCGCTGGGTGCGTTCTGGACGGTCCAGCCGGCCGACACCACCGACGAGCTGGACGCCATCGACGCCGCGATCTCGCCGATGATGGCCCGGCTCGGTGATGCGATCTATCAGGACCGGGCGCTGTACCAGCGGGTGACGGCGCTGAACGAGCGGGTCGAGGCCGGCGAGGTGGACGCCGACGAGGCTGCCCGGTACTGGCTGGAGACCCACCTGCGCGACTTCGTCCGGGCCGGGGTGGGGCTGCCCGCGGCCGACCAGGCCCGGCTGCGTGAGCTCAACGCCCGGCTGGCCGAACTCACCTCGGCGTTCGGCCGGACGGCGCTGGCCGGTTCGAACGCCGCGGCCGTGCAGGTGACCGACGAGGCGGAACTGACCGGGGTGTCGGACGCCACCCGCGCCGCCGCCTGGGAATCCGCCGAGGGGCGCGGCCTGGACGGCTGGCTGTTCGAGCTGGATTCCTGCACCCCACAAGGGGTGTTGTCCGAGGCGTCCGACCGCGGGCTGCGTCAGCGAGTCCACACCGCAGCCGTTTCGCGGGGCTGGTCGGGTGAACACGACACCCGGGCGCTGCTGGTCGAGATCGCCCGGCTGCGCGCGGAACGGGCCGGGCTGCTGGGCTTCCCGCATCACGCGGAGTACGTCGCCGCGGACGCCTGCGCCAAGACCTCGGACGCCGTCCGGGCGATGCTGGGGCGGCTGGTTCCGGCGGCGGTCCGCAACGCCCGCGCCGAGGCGTCCGAGCTGGCGGAGCTGCAGGGCGAGGAGCTGCGGCCCTGGGACTGGGAGTTCCTGGCCGAGAAGGTGAAGGCGCAGCGCTACAGCTTCGACTCGGGGCTGCTGCGGCCCTACCTGGAGCTGGAGCGGGTGCTGCACGAAGGGGTCTTCGCGGCCGCCACGGCGCTGTACGGCGTCACCTTCGCCGAACGCTCCGACTTGCCCGGCTACAACGACGACGTCCGGGTGTTCGAAGTGTTCGACGGTGACGGCAGCGGCATCGGGCTGTTCGTCGCCGACTTCTACACCCGGGCCGGCAAGCAGGGTGGTGCCTGGATGAACAACATCGTCGACCAGAACCACCTGCTCGGCCAGCTGCCGGTGGTGGTGAACAACCTCAACATCGCCAAGCCGCCCGCCGGCACGGCGACGCTGCTCAGCTGGGAGGAGGTCAACACCATGTTCCACGAGTTCGGGCACGCCCTGCACGGGCTACTCTCCGACGTCCGCTACTCCTCCCAGTCGGGCACCAACACGCCGCGCGACTTCGTCGAGTTCCCCTCCCAGGTGAACGAGATGTGGGCGCTGGACGCCGGGCTGCTGCGCCGCTACGCGGTGCACCACGCCACCGGCGAGCCGATCCCCGCCGAATGGATCGAGAACCTGCGGGCCGCCGAGGTGTTCAACCAGGGCTGGGCCACCACCGAGATGCTGGGCGCCTCACTGCTCGACCAGGCCTGGCACACCACGCCGCTCGACCAACTGCCCGCAGAGCCGGACGAGGTGGAGGCGTTCGAGGCTGCGGCGCTGGCCGCGGCCGGCGTCGACTACCCGCTGGCACCGACCAGGTACCGCTCCACCTACTTCAAGCACATCTTCGAGGGCGGCTACGCGGCGGCGTACTACAGCTACCTGTGGTCGGAGGTGCTGGACGCCGACACCGGTGCCTGGTTCCTCGCCAATGGTGGCCTGACCAGGGAGAACGGGCAGCGCTACCGGGACCGGCTGCTGGCCCGCGGCGGCTCGGTGGACGTGATGGACAGCTACCGCGACTTCCGCGGCGCCGAGCCCGACATCAGCCACCTGCTGAGGCGGCGCGGATTGGTTGATTCGTTCGGCCCACTCGAGTGGGACGCCTCGTACGACCACAAGACTGACCGCCAAGCGCGTGACCGCCGGTTGGGTGTCATCGAGTGAGCGAGACCCCTGAACTCCGCCGGAGCGACGAGGGTTTCGACAAGCTCAACCAGGGGTGGTCGTGCTACAAACGAGCTCGTTCGTCGATGATCCGCTTCAGTACCTCGGCGTCAGCGGGGATGTCGGTGACCTGCCGGGGGAGGTCCTCGATGCCGACGAACGCATCCGGGCGGTCGGGTTCGTGACCCAGCGCCTCGACGATGGTGGCTGAGAACTTCACCGGCAGGGCGGTCTCGGTGACGATGATCGGACCGGCGATGTCGGCGCGGAGATCCCACGCGACCTTGACGGCGTCCGCGGTGTGCGGGTCGATCACCACACCGTCGGTGGCGTCCACGGCGCGGATGGTGGCCAGCCGGTCAGCGTGGGTGGAGGTGCCGGAGACGAAGCCGTAGCGCTCGCGGATGCCGGCGAACTCCGGCGTCCCGGACAGGTCGAAGAAGCCCTGCTCACGCAGCACCGGGCCGAACAACTCCGCGACCCGGACGCCGTCGCGGCCCAGCAGGTCGTAGACGAACCGCTCGAAGTTGCTGGCCTTGGAGATGTCCATCGACGGGCTGGAGGTTTCCTCGGCACCGGCCCGGACCCGGTACACGCCGGTGCGGAAGAACTCGTCCAGCACGTTGTTCTCGTTGGTGGCCAGGATCAGGGCGTCAACCGGCAGGCCCATCTCGCGGGCCACGTGGGCGGCGCAGATGTTGCCGAAGTTGCCGGTCGGGACGGCGAACGACACCGTCGTGGGCGCCTTGCCGGCGGCCCCGAGCGCCGTCCGGACCCGCAGGTAGGAGACCACGTAGTAGATCACCTGGGCGACCACCCGTCCCCAGTTGATCGAGTTCACCGCGCCCAGGTTGTGGGCCGCCTTGAAGGCGGCGTCGCCCATCACGGTCTTCACTAGGTCCTGGCAGTCGTCGAAGACGCCGTCGACGGCGAGGTTGACGATGTGCGGGTCGTCCAGGCTGAACATCTGGGCCTGCTGGAAGGGACTCATCCGGCCCTGCGGCGACAGCATGAAGACGGTGATGCCGCGGCGTCCGCGCATCGCGTACTCGGCCGCCGAGCCGGTGTCACCCGACGTCGCGCCGAGGATCGTCAAGGTGTCGTCGCGGCGTCCCAGCTCGTACTCGAACAGCTGCCCGAGTAGCTGCATCGCCATGTCCTTGAACGCCGCCGTCGGGCCTTCGGAGAGTTTCGCCAGCCAGACCTCCTCGGACAGCGGCGCGACCGGCACCACCGGGTCGCCGAACACCTCGGTGGCGTAGGCGCGCTCGCAGATCGCCCGCAGGTCGGCGTCCGGAATGTCGTCGACGAACAGGCTGAGCACCTCGAACGCCACCGCGGGATAGCCGTCGGACGCCAGCAGCGCCTGCCAGTGGGCCAGAGTCTGCGGGGTGATCGTCGGGTAGCTCTCGGGCAGGTACAGGCCGCCGTCGGGTGCGAGCCCTTCGAGCAGGATGTCGCAGAACGGCAGGCCCGAGCCGGAACCGGGGCTGCGGGTGGAGACATAACGCACCCGACGAGCCTATCGGGCGGCGTCCGGCCCCAACGCTCGCCGAACTACTTAGGGCTCGCTGAACTCGGCGAGCGCCAAATAGTTCGGGGAGCGGTGGGTGTGTGGAGCGGCCGGGTTAGCGGCGGACGACGCCCGACTCGTAGGCGAGCAGCACCAGGCCGACCCGGTCGCGGCATTGCAGCTTGGACAGCAGCCGGCCGATGTGGGTCTTCACCGTCCCCTCCGCCATGTAGAGCCGGGAGGCGATCTCTGAGTTGGTGGCGCCCGCGGCGATCTCGATCAGCACCTCGCGCTCCCGGTCGGTGAGGACGTCGAGCCTGCGGTCGGCTCCCGGCGAGGTGGGCAGGGTGGGCACCACCTGGTCGAGCAGCCGGCGGGTCGCGGACGGCGCCATCACGGCCTCACCGGCGGCGACGTTGCGGATCGCGTTGAGCAGGTCGGTCGGCCGTGCGTCCTTGAGCAGGAAACCGGAGGCTCCGGCCTTCAGCGCGGCGAACACGTACTCGTCCACGTCGAAGGTGGTCAGCACCAGCACCTTGGTGCCGAGCCCGGCCTGCGCGATCTGCCGGGTGGCCTCGACGCCGTCCATCACCGGCATCCGGATGTCCATCAGCACCACATCGGCCGGCTGCGCCGTCAGCGCCTGCACCGCCGCGGCACCGTCGGCGGCCTCGCCGACCACCGCGAGGTCGTCCTCGGCCTCGATCAGCATGCGGAAACCGCTGCGGACCAAGGCCTGGTCGTCGGCCAGGAAAACCCGGATCATGGGGCTCATCGATGTACTCCTTGTCGGGGTTGGACGGGTAGCACGGCGCGGACGACGAACCCGCCCAGGGCGAGTGGATGCGCCTCGAGCCGGCCGTCCATCGAGGTGACCCGCTCGGCCATGCCGCGCAATCCGTGGCCCGGCGTGGTGTTGACCAGTTCGGGGCCCGGACCGTTGTCGACGATCTCGACCATGATCTCGGTCGCCCCGTAGGCCAGCGTGACCACCGCGGTCGCGGTCGGGCCGGCGTGCTTGAGGAAGTTCGTCAACGCCTCCTGCACCACCCGGTAGATGGTCAACTCCAGTGCGGGCGACACCCGGGGCGGCTCGCCGTGCACCACCAGGGTGGCCCGATCCGAGGCACGGTGCACCAGCTCCGGAATATCGGCCAGGGACGGCGCCGGCTCCCAGTCGGCCCCGCGGCGTTCCGGCTCGGAGCGCAGCACGCCGACGATCCGGCGCATCTCGCTGAGCGCTTCGCGTCCGGTGTCGGCGATGGTGTCCAGCGCGGTGACTGCGGCGTCCGGACGTTTCGTGGCGAGCGCCCGGCCGCCCTCGGCCTGGACGATCATCACCGACAGCGAATGCGCCACGATGTCATGCAACTCGCGGGCGATGGTGGCGCGGGCCCGTGACTCGGCGAGCCGGGCCTGCTGCTCCCGTTCGGCGAGCAGCAGGTGATAGCGCTCTTCGGCGGCGGCGATCCGGTCGGCGTGGGCGACGGTCAACTCGCGCACCCGGCGTCCGATCGCGTACGGGGTGACGATCAGGCCCAGACAGACGAACGCGGACAGGACGAACAGCACGATGCCGCGGGCGCTGATCCCGACGCCCTCGGTGGCGGTGGCCCACCGCAGCGGGCCGATTACCGAGGCGAGGCCGCCGACCACCACGACCGAGCGGGCGACCGGACCCTGCACCCAGCGCGCCACCGAGTAGGCGACGATCGGCAACACCACCAGGGTCGCGGTGAAGGTGTTGACCACGATCACCTGGGCGATCCCGGCCACCGTGCAGCCGGCCAGCATCAGCAGCGGCGAATGCCGGCGCAGCACCAACGGCAGCACCATCATCGTCAGGATGAGCAGCAGCAACGGCCGCGGGATCGAGTTCCAGTACGACCACGGCGCGTAGGGCAGCACCGTGACCATCAGCATGGCGAGCGTGAGCATGCCGTCGAGCACCCAGTCGTGCCGGGTGGCACCGGGCGGGAAGAGCAGGTCACGTGCATCCATCGCCCCAAGAGTAGGCGTCCGGGCACGTCGGCCGGCGGCGCGGATAGACCTGGCACGGAGGGACGGTTCTTTTCGGTCCACCTCCCGCAGTGCGCGGTACGCGGGGACGGTTCCTTTCGTTCCACTTCGGTTGTCGGCGGGCGCTGAGAAACCGGCCTCCCGCACTGGTGGTGACCTGCTGTTGGATCAGGAATCTAGCCTGGTCCTCGTGCATACCCGGAGCGATCGGCTGGTGGCCGTGGCGACCCTCGGCGCGTTCGTGGTCGTCGCGGGCGTTCTTGGCCTGGTCTCGCTCTACCTCGGCGCGGTGACGCAGGCGCTCGCCGAGGTGCCGCGCAGTTCTGCGCTGCCCGACTATCCGGGACGGCCGAGCCCGACCGCGTCCGCCGATGAGGCAACCCCTTTGCGCTACCTCGTGGTGGTGACCGACGACGACGGTACGCTGGCCAGTGCCTATCTCGCCCAGCTGTCCTCCCGGCGCGATTCGCTGCAACTGATCGGGATTCCGGCCAATCTTCTGGTCACCGACCCCGACCATGCCGAGGTGGCGTTGTCCGGACGATTCACCGCAGCCGGTGGGGACGGGGTCGCCCGGTCGTTGGAATCGATGCTCGGGCTCCGAATCGACCACCTGGTTGAGCTCAAGCTGGGCGGATTCCTGCGGGTGGTGGATGTGCTGGGCGGGGTCAACGTGCAGAACGACGCCGAGAAATCGGCCGAGGGATGGCACTTCCCGGCCGGCCAGTTGATGTTGTCCTCAGCCGATGCGGGGGTCTATCTGAGTGCCAACCGCCAGCCGTTGACCCGCCTCGAGCGCACCGAGGAGGTCTTCGTCGAGATTCTCCGGACGGTGGTCAGCGGCGACGCGCTGACCAACCCGGCCAAGGTCGAGGCCGTCGGTGCCATCCTGCGGGGTTGCCTGATTCTGGACGCCGATCTGACCCCGGGGGAGATCCGCAGGACGACGCTCGACGTGCATCTGGGTCCCGACAACATCGACGGCAAGCCACTGCCATTGGCCGGCGTGAGCCAGTTGCGTGGGGTGCCGGTGACCGTCGCCGACCAACCCCGGCTGGCCGAGTTGGTCTCGGCGATGTCCGCTGAGGAGTTGCCGGGCTGGGCGGACCGGCAGACCGACCCATGGGCGCCACTCCCGACGCTGCCACCGCGCTGACCGCGCTTCTACACTGCCCGAATGAAGATTCTGCTCGGGATCGCTGTGGTCGTGGTGGCGGTCGGGGTGCTTGCGCGGCGTCGCCGGAGGCGCGACCGCGTCGCCGCGACCTGGGCCGCGGTGACGGACCAGCCGTGAACCCCGGCCGGTTCGACGTCCTGGTGGCCGGCATGGTGTTCGCCGACGTCGTGTTCACGGACCTGCCGATGCCTCCGGCTCCGGGCACCGAGGTGTGGGCCGCCGGTATGGGCACGTCCCCCGGCGGCATCGCCAATCTTGCCGTGGCGCTCAGCCGACTCGGGCTCAGGACCGGACTGATCACCGCCTTCGGGGACGACGGCTACGGGCAATGGTGCCGTCAGGTGCTGACCGAGCAAGAAGGTGTCGACACCTCGATGTCACCGAGCTTCGACGGCTGGCACACCCCGGTCACCGTCTCGATGGCTTACGACGGCGACCGGGCGATGGTCACCCATGGGCACGAGGCACCCGTGCCCCCGTCACGCCTGCTGACGCCGGGTAGCACGGCCCGGGCGGTGATCGCCGAACTGGACGGCGACCCGTGGTGGCAACAACTGCGGGCCGCCGGGGCGCTGGTGTTCGCCGACGTCGGCTGGGACGGCACCGGCGCGTGGGACCCGTGCGTGCTGGACCGGCTTTCCGGCTGCCACTGCTTCATGCCCAACGACCGGGAGGCGATGGCCTACACCCGGACCCGGACCCCGGAGGAGGCGCTGGAGATCCTGGGCGAACGGGTGCCGCTGGCGGTGGTCACCCTCGGCGCCCAGGGCGCGATCGCGCTGGACTCCGGCAGCGGCACCTGGGCCCGCGTCCCGGCCCTGCCGGTGCGGGCGATCGACCCGACCGGAGCCGGGGACTGCTTCGGTGCCGCGCTGGTGGCGGGGACGCTGGCTGGCTGGCCGCTGGACGTCCGGCTCAAATTCGCTGCCCTCACCGCCGGGCTCGCCGTCCAGCAGTTCGCCGGTGCCCTCGCCACCCCCGGCTGGGGTGACGTCGCCGACTGGTGGTCCGAGCAGACCCGGGCAGCCGCAGCCGGCGATCCGGTGGCCGTCCGGTTGCGTGACGACTACGGCTTCCTGCCGGAACTGATCCCCGCCGGGACGCCCGCCCGGGTTCGTCGCGCCGAGGCGACCATCGCAAGATTCGCCCACCTGCCGACGCCTGGGGCCTGATGCGACGGGTGGACCGAGTACCTGTGTCACGAATCGTGGCGTGCATGATCTCGGTGGCAATCTGATCGCATGGGGGCTGCTGCTTGTGGTCCTGCCCCTGGCGATCGGCTCGACGGGCAAACCGACTTTGCCTGCTCCTGCGCGCGCGGCGCTGTCGCCGGGGAGAAACACGTCGGGGTCACCGAGCATGCGCATCCGAACATAGTCTGCTGTCCAGGGGCCGATGCCTGGCCGTTCGAGGAGCGTGGCTCGCTGTTCGGCCCCATCGTCGGCGGTGCTGAGCGTCAGCGATCCGTCGGCGAGGGCATCGGCGGTGCGGATGATTGCCGGCTCATCCGAATCCGGGGTGTAGTTTCCGCGTGGAATCAAGGCATTCGCGGGGACACGGACTTCGAGAACGGGGCCGATGACCCGGGCGCACACTCGATCTGCGCGGCGTACCCGTGGATGAGCGCGTCGATGGCCGAGCGGAAGCGTCGGGCGTCGTCGGCCTCGGGGTCGTGATCGGCGCTGGCGAGGATGACCTGCAGCAGGAGCGCGTGACGTTCCGGGTCCAGCGGCGGCGGTGCGGTGTCGCGCTGAGAGCCGTGCTCGGTGAGAGCGTGGGCGATGGTGAGCATGCTGACGACGTTGACGGCGTCCACGGCGAGCAGCAGCGGCACGCCGCGAGTGGTCAGCCCGGCGATGACGGTCTGCACAAGATCGAGGGAGCGGGCGGTCCGGGCCTGGCGTTCGAGCATGACGGGGAGCAGGTTCGGGTGGGCGCGGTGAGTCCTTCCTCGTCGGCCAGCCGGAGCGCGACCTGCGCGATGCGATGCGCGCTCAGCCCGGCCGGTACGCCTCGTCCCCTCGACATTCGTTGCCCCCTCCTTCTCGTTCGCTGGAGGCTATCCTCATCCTGAGATATACAACGTAGGTTTGAGCGAGCGGCTGGCCGCGCACTTCGCCGACGTCATCGACCTCAGCGAAGACGAAAAGGCGACGATCCGGCTCGCTGAGCCGTTCGCCGCCCTCGCACCAACACCGGAAACTTCCGATGTCAGCGGTTCTCGTACGTCTGAAATTGTGGTCCTCCGTAGAAGCTTCTCAAACCCCTTGCCACCGCTGAAATCGCTGATCTCGCGGGTTTTACGCGGGAAGAAGCCCCTGGCCGGTACACGCCATCCTACGGTTCGCACGGACTCGCGTGGTCCCGTGGTCAGAAATTCGCTTCGGTCTCAAACCCGTTTGAGCTTCCCGAATCAGGAGAAGGTCATCGCCGACTACCTCGATGGCGTGCCCATGAAGGAGATCACTGCCCGCTACGGCATCCATCGCGGAACCGTCCATCAGATCACTCGCCGAGCAGGTGTGTCTCTTCGACCCCGAGGGTTCCCCGACAGCATCCGGCAGGAGGCGGCGAAGCTCTACTCCGAGGGACAGACCATCGTGCAAGTCGCTGCGAGACTGGGGATCAGCTATGAGGGTGCCCGTGCCGGGATCGTTGCTTGTGGCGTACCGCTGCGGCCACGGGGCAGGCAGCCGTCCAAGCGCTGACCAGCACGGAATGAAGCTGAGGGCCACCGAGAATCGATCTCGGTGGCCCTCAGCTCTTGTTTGGGAAGTCAGCGTGTCTCGTTGTCCGTGTCGTCTTGAGCGAGGTAGCCAAGCGTCACTCCCGGACTCCCGCGAGGGCAGCCTCACTTGCGTCGTGGGATTCGACCTGGTTGGTGTGCTTGCGGCTGCGGCTGCGGCTGCGGCTGCGGCTGCGGCTGCGTGCGGCGAACTCTTGGGCGCGGACTCGGGCGAGCTTGATGAGGCTGATGGGGCCGAGCCAGAGCATCTTGAAGCCGGACCACAGGCAGATGAGGACGGCGACGTTGAGCCATCCGGGTGCTCCGGTCTCGATGATGCGGGCGAGCCATAGGGCGATGCCGAAGTACGGGATGGCCAGGAGCATGGCGGGGATGCCCCACTTGAGTCGCGTACCTGGTCGGTGACCTTCAAGTGAGAGGAACTGGCCATGGCTACGGTGGCAGACCAGGTACGCGATGAGCGCACGGCGCGGATCATGTTGTCGATGATCGCTGATCCCGACGACGCGATGACCGGCCTGGTGGTTTATCAGGTCGGTGGCGTCGAGACGCTGCGGCTTCTTGAGTCCGATCTGCGTGTGCCCATACTGGGTGAGACTGAGGCGCAGGTGTGGCGCTCCCGGCTGGCTCCGCACTTGAACCTGGGCGTGCTTGCTACGGCGGAGACCTATCAGCAACGCGGACTGACCACGCTGATCTACTCTGACGGGCATTGGCCGAGGTCTCTTGCTGATCTTGGCCCGCGCCAGCCCTACCTCCTGTGGACGAAGGGCGCTACATCGCTGCTGTCTGGATCATTGTCGGATCGGGTGACGATCACCGGGTCACGCGCGGCGACACGCTACGGGGAGCATGTTGCCGGTGCTCTGGCCTCCGACTTGTCCGATGAGGACCGAGTGATCGTGGCTGGGGGTGCCTACGGGATCGAGGGCGCATCCCATCGTGGGGCTCTGGCTGCTGGGGGTCACACCGTGGCGGTGCTGGCCACCGGCATCGACCAGCGCTACCCGTCGAGCAACGCGACGATGCTGAACACCATCGGCGATGTCGGACTGCTGGTGACCGAGCTTCCCCCTGCAACACCGCCGAAGCGACCGTTCTTCCTTGCCCGCCATCGAGTCATGGCGGCCCTGTCCGGGGCCAGCGTGGTCGTTGAGGCAGCCCACCGCTCCGGGGCACGCAACATCGCCAACGAAGCCACCGCGCTCGGGCGGCCAGTGGGCGCGGTCCCTGGGCCGGTAACCAGCGCCGCGAGTTACGGCCCCAACGACATGCTGCGACACGGCACAGCATCGCTGGTGGCCCACGCCAACGATGTCCTCCGCCTGCTCGATGACCAGACCGTGCCGGTATCCCGCCCGGCCACAGCCAATGAGTTCGCTCCGACGAGTCGCCGATCCGAGCCTCCGGTGCCAAGGCTGTAGGCGCAGCGATGACGACCATGAGAAACGCTGACTTCGCGGGCGAGAGTGCGGTGACGGTCTACACGAAGCCGGATTGTGTGCAGTGCGACGCCACCAAGCGCACCCTGAACAAGTACGAGATTCCTTTCATCGAGATCAACCTGAACGCGGACAGCGACGCCCTCGGCAGGCTCACGGCAGCCGGGTGGATGCGAGCCCCTATCGTTGAGACTGCCGACGGCGAGATGTGGTCCGGTTTCCGCCCGGACAGGATTCGTGATCTCGCCTCCCCAAAACCATCACGGGCACCGAGCACTGAGTGGTCTCGGTCGCCCACGACTCAGGCCAGCGCACTGAGACTCTGATCATCCCCCACGCGAAGGCACGGGGATGCTCTGCCTTCTTACTACATGCCCAGCTGTGGTCCGCTTGCGCTGGGTCCGGGGTCTCGGCGCTTCCACGGTTCATCGACGGGATGGAAACCGGTGCGATGTCCCGTGCTGCGGCTCGGATTGGGACCGTCGTGCGTACGGGCTGCTTTGGCTCGGTCGGCCACTTCCTCGGCGAGATAGCGGTGACGCGGGAGCAACTGTCCCAGCGGATACGTCTGGGTGAGTAGGTCGATGCAGTCTTGGGTTGAGGTGTATCCGAGTCGGTTGAACAAGACGACGGCATCGTCGAGGTCGCGATCATCACGTGAGGCATGCAGCTTCATGGCCAGCAGGTATTCCGGGGACGGTACCTGTACCAGCAGTGACTCCGACTCGAACACCGTGGCAGGATTCTGGTCGTCGCCCGGTAGGAAGCCCTTGGCGGCGTCATTGAGCCAGTCCGGTTCCAGGCCGTGGGCGGTACTCATTTCTTCGGCGATCTGCCGGACTTCCGGTGCGGGCACGAACAGCGCGTCCACGTCACGGGTCATCCGGCCATCGTCGTAGGCCAGCGCCATCGCGGCACCACCCACCACGAACAACTGCGCCGAGACACCAGCCCGAGCAAGGCGGTCGGACAGCTCCTGGAACAAGGCGAGCACTCTCGCAGCGTCGAGAGGCCCGCCCTGACTCATGCCCGATCCAGTGAGCGCGACGTGATCAGAATCCCGCGACGACGAAACGCCTGCGGGCTCTCACGGTCGGCCTCGGCAAGAAGAACCTTCGGCACCGCCGGATACCAGACCTCCGTCGAACGGTCGGGGTTGAGCGCCCATGCGGGTGTCGTCCATCCGTCACGCCCGGCCAGGTAGTCAGCCAATGCGGCGAAGGCCGCATCAAGCTGAACCGCGCCCGTCAACGGCGGTTCGTCGGTGAAGACACCAGCAGCAAGCGCGGGGCCGCCTCGGCGCAGGGTCGAGGTGTAGTCGTCGAGGGTTTGCAGGATGCCGAACCGCCAGCAGGCATCCAGACTCTCACCGTCGGCGAGGAGACGACGGCAGGCGTTGGCGTTGTCAGCGGCGGTGTGGAGCACCCCGAACTGCTTGCTGGGCGTGTACTCGGGTGCGGTGCGGGCAGCGTCAAGCAGCGCCGTGACTGAACGGACCTCTCCTTGGAACACCATGACCACACCTCCTCAACATCCCACTGTCCATTCTCTCAGACCCCGCAACCAAAGTCTCTACCTGCCCCATCAGGGCACGGACCTCGGCACTACTGAATATCGAGACCGCGGTGAGGAACGACGGCGGGACGCCGCTCCACGGCGGCTTCCGGGCTGTTGGCGATACGTCGTGCGTGCGCCAGGGCGGCTCGTGCTCGGGCCGCGTCGATCTTCTGCTTGACGTTCTGGTCCGCTGGTGCCGGTCCGAGAGGATCGTGGTCGTCGGTGATCTGGTAGCGGTCCCGGTACGCGACGACCGTGCGTGCGGCACTCAGCCACGCCGCCTGCTTCTTCGGCTCATCGGGCTTGGCCCCGAGCTGGGCGGTCCACCGTTCGTTGTCGGCGAGTGCCCCGTCCAGGAGTGTGGTGGCGCGTTGCTCGATCAACTCTCGTCGCTCGGCCAGTGCTTGGCGCATCTCGGTATCCATGGGGCCGTCGGCGTTCGGGATGAGTCCGACGATGAATCGTGGCGGTTTGCGGGTGCGTCCTGATCCGGCGGGCCGGGCGGTCGCGCGGGCAACGCGGGAGTGAAGCACGCTGGCAATGTCATCAGCATCCTCAAAGCCACGAATCTGGATGAGGCGTGGCAGGAGTTGGTCGAGGTTGTGATGGTTGGCCTCGGCGCTGCGGAACTCGGCTGATAACGCTCCGTAGGCGTCGGAGGCGAGGATGCTCTCGACTTGCTCGGTTGTGAGCCCAGACTTGGCCAGCAGGGTATGCCAGCGATCCGCTTGGGCTTCTTGCGCGATGGTCTCGTACTCGGCGGCGAGCTGACTGATGGAGCCCCACCGGTCTTGTTCGGCGGTGATCATCTGGTGGGCGGATAGTTCGGCCCCGACATGCTGAACCACGCCGAACAAGACGCTGCGGGCGGTGGCATCCGGGTTGTCGCCAGGATGGGCCTGGGAGTGGTCTTCGTCCGGGCGGTCGATAGCGACATAGGCATGGTTGGCCTCGCGGCCACGGGTCATGGCCACATAGAAGTTCTCCCGCGTCGTCGTAGCGGTGACAACAACATGCGAGGTATCAGTAGTGACACCCTGCGCACGGTGAGCCGTGACCGCATACCCGAGGTCGAGGTGTTCGGCGACGTAGGAGGCGGGCAGGACGATGGAGCCGCCGAACCGACGATGCGTGGGCCGGATAGTGATCGAGCCGTCGTCGCGGAGCTGGGTGACGACCCACCTATCACCGTTGCGCACCCACGAGCTGCCGGAGCGGAGTCTCCTGTTGTTACGGCGGGTGATCACCAGGTCGCCTTCACACACGGCAGTCCCATCATGCAGTGGCAACTCCTTGTCCGGGTTGACGGTGCCGGCGATGATCCGATCCGCCCGCGCCCGCCCTCTGGTTGAGCGTGGTTACGGACTGTTGGGTTTCGGCCACCAGGATCGAGGCTTTCCCTGCCGCCTGGTCGCTGCGCCAGGCGGTGTAGGCGGCATCCATCACCTGTTCTTCCTCGGCACCGTGAACCCGCTGATGCTTGATCAGGGTGTCGATAGCGCTGGTGCGTCCGTGGCGCAGATCGAGTGAGGTCTTCTTCTCCCAGGCTTGGATGAACCGATGCACATTCGTCAGCTCCGGCGCATCGTCACGCACCGAGACCAGCATCCCGAAGCTCCCGCCCGCATCCACCGATTGCAGCTGCGCCCAGTCACCCACCATCAAGACCTTCGCACCCTGCGCTTCGGCTTGCGCGGTGATCTGGTCGAGAGTGAACGTCCCAGCCAGCGAGGCTTCGTCCACGATGACGAGCTGATCTTTCGTGAACGTGGCTCCAGTGGTGTGGAAGGCGTGAAGCCACTTCGCGGTGTTCTCCGTGGCGATCCCGAGATCGTCGGCGAGGACTTGGGCGGCCACAGCGGACGGCGCGAGACCCACCACCGAGCCTTTCCCGTGCTCGGCCTCCCACGCCCGGCGCAACGCCGACATCGCTGTGGTCTTCCCAGCACCAGCGGGGCCGACGAGTACGTCCACGACCCGGCCCGACATCGCAATCGCCGTCAATGCGGCGGCCTGATCCGCCCCCAGCGACCGGCCCTTCTTGTCCGGCTTGCCGGTGATGGCCTCGATGGTGGCCAGCGAAACAGTCGGCGCTGTGGTCTTATCGGCCCGTGCCAGGAGCCGGTCTTCCGCCTCCAACAGGGCTTCCGAGGAGAACACGGTGGAGGCGTAGGGACGGAACCGTGACGAGCCATCCGCGCGGCGGAACAGCGCTGGGCTGAGCGCCAGCTCGGGTGGGGTCAGCCGCAACGATGCCTGTTCGGCGGCGTCGACGACCATGCCGGTGATTGCTTTGCGGTCCATGGTCGAGGCGAACCGCAACCCCATGAGTTGTCGGCTGGCTTCGGCGTGCAGGTTCCATCTGGTCCAGGTCGAACGCTTCTCACCCACCATCATGGTGACGGTCCAACCGATCTGCTCAATCACATCCAGGGGTAGGTCATCGGCCCGCACCATCGCAGGCAGAACCTCGCTGCCGGTTACCGTCCTGGCCCAGGTGGTTGCATCCTCACCAAGAACTTGCGTGGCGCGTTGCCGCCACTCACTCGTGAGGTCGGCCAGGGAACGCACGTCCTTCTCAGGGCGGGTCGCCAACGTGGCCTGAGCGCGCAGCGTCAACACGATCCGGTCGCTGGGTTGGCGTCCATGCTTAGCGACGTAGGCGTCAATGAGACGGTTCTTCTCCTCCTCAATGAAGCGAGACCTCGTGGAGAACTCGGTGATCAGCTCATCCGGCACACCGGTGATCTCCCACGCTGGATTCCGGTCCCGCCCCCGGTCACGGGACTCCCAGTCGAGTCCGAAGGTGCGGGTCAGGTGGTCGGCGAGGACCGCGTTGTACATTTCCGAGATCGCCACCACCGCCCGGTGCATCGGGCGAGAATCCAGTGTTCGCCACTTCCCATCCTGAGCGGTCTTGACCTTGTTACTGATGACGACGTGGGTGTGCAACTGGGGGTCGTGGCTTCTGCTGTCGTAGTGGTCGAACGCGGTTGCAGCCACCCCGAGGACATCGACTTGTGCAACCGCGCCATCGGGACCGGTTGCGCCCACACGGGTTGCGGCAACCTCCTGCTCGATCAGCTCGACCAGTTCGGCAACCGCCGCGTGATGCGCTGCCGCGATCAGGGATTGCGTGCCCGCGTCCGCGACCGCCCAGATCGCCGACACGCTCTTCGGCACGCTGAAGGTGTAGTCAAAGGCCGCAACCGCCTTGCGCGTCCCGCGCTCCTTCTCCTCGGCCTCGATCTGGGCAACCAGTTCCGCCCGATAGGACGGGTCAAGACTCTCGCTGAGCTTCCGGGTTCGCTCCTCGATCCGCTCGGACACACTGGCGAACTGCTGATACGCCCGGCCCAACGGTTCGCCCGTGAGCGGGTCACGGCCCATCCCCACCAGGAGTTGGAGCTGGGTCTCCGACACCACAGAGTGTGCCGTCAGCTCGCCCTCGCCGAAGCCAGCGATCCCGGAACCGAGCCAGAACCCCGGCGGGTTGCCCGCCTCCGCGTAGTAGCGGGTCAGCGGCGTCGAAAGGCTCCTGTCACCGTCACCAGCAGCCACCGACTTCAGCAGGTACTTGTAGCCGTCGCCAGCGCTCATCACGCGCATCGAAACAGTCATGGCCCACCTCCCTCACGGAGGGCAGGTGGGCCATGGAACCCGAAACGGAACGGTCAGAGGCGAGTGACGTAACTCAGGCCGATCCTCTTCTGCCAGACGTGTGGCGGCTCGTTGAGCTGTTCAGAATCGGGGTGACGTGCTCGGCGTAGTCTGGTAGGTCGTAGGGAGGTGTGATCGTGACCGAGTTTCAGCGCAGTGGCCATGTGCATGGTCTTGAGGCGAGGCGATCATGCCAGGAGAATCCGTGCTACCGGCCGCACTCTCACGACAGTTTCTCGGTAGGGCTGATCGACGCTGGAAGCTCGGTTCTCTCTGGCCCGGTCGGTGGCTCGATTCGGTTGGAGCCTGGTGACGTGGTGGTGATCCCGTCTGGGCAGGTTCATGCCTGCAATCCTGACGATGGTCGCTGGGTCTATCAGATGATCCATGCGGATCAACCGTGGGCTGCGTCTCTCACGCCGCACGGTGACCACACCCCGCTCTTCTTGGGGATTCAGGTGCTACGTCGAGAAGGGTTAGCGTCCGTGGTTGAGGCTTTCGGCGATGCGGTCTTCGCCGACGAGGCACGAGAGAACATCGAGACGGCTGCCGCCGTTCTCTTGCAGGAGTTGGAGTCAGTGTCTCCCACCCACCTGGTCACGAGTGAAGCGAATCGCGAACTGATTGCGCGGCTCTCACCTGTGATGGAGCGGCTTACCAATGATGAGTCGAATCCGTCTTTGGACGAGCTCGCACGACTGGTCGAGATGTCGAAGTATCAGCTGGTGCGAGCGATGCGACGGGCCACCGGGCTATCGCCGATGGCGTGGCGGCAGAACGCTCGGATCATCCAAGCCCGCCGCCTGCTCCGGGAGGGCCGAGCAATCGCTGATACCGCCTACACGCTCGGGTTCACCGACCAGAGCCACTTTCACCGAGTCTTCCGTTCCCATGTCGCGGTCTCTCCTGGCGGCTACCGGGGATAACTGCAATAACGTACAAGACCCCGGCGATACGCATCTCGATACTTGGAGGGTTCACCGCCTAGTGTCGAGGGGAAGATGGAGCAGTTCGTCGGCGTCGCCATTGCGCATTTCTTGGCGCTCCTCATCCCCGGCGTCGATTTCTTCCTCATCGTGCGAACCGCGATCACCGGTGGCTGGCGTAACGCCACGGGCGCGTGCGTCGGGATCGCTACCGCGAACGCCGTCTTCATTGCCGCCGCCTTCTCAGGGGTATCGCTCATCTCTCAGCCCATCGTCATGGCAGTCGTGCAGGCGGCTGGTGGCGGCTTCCTGATCTTCATCGGAATCGCCTTCCTGAGATCGAAGACGAAGATCAGCGTCGATCATGAACCTTCCGCGAAGAAGACAACCTGGTGGCGCAACTTCACCCTCGGGCTCGCCTCCGGGCTGCTCAACCCGAAGAACGCTCTGTTCTATCTCAGCCTCGCCGCCGCAGTGCACGATGCGCCACCACTGACGCTCACGTTCTACGTGCTGTGGATGGTCGCCGTTCTGCTGATCTGGGATCTGCTCGTCGCTGTCATGTTCGGCTCCCAGCGTGCCCTCGCCAGATTGCGGCGCATCGTGCCCTGGCTCTCCAAGATCGCCGGCGGCTTCCTCATCCTCTTCGGCGCTGGAATGATCCTGCGCCTCGCCACACAGCTTCATCCCTAACCGAACAAAAGGACTCCCGCATCCATGAGCACACCAAACCAGAAGACCGTCATCCTTGTCGATAAGCACTTGCCAACCGGATTAGCCGTCAACGCTGCTTCTATCGTGGCATCGATGATGACCACCGCGATGCCTGACCTCATGGGCCCGCCGGTGGCGACGGCAGACAGCCAACTCCCCGGCGTGGTGCTTGCGCCGCTGCCCGTCCTCGCCAGCTATGCCAGCGGTCTTCGCTCGGTCTGGGAACAGGCCAGCAATCCAGAGTCAGGACTCACAGTGTTTCCGTTCACCAAGCTCGCTCAGGGCTGCAAGACCTACCAGGAGTACATCGAGAAGGTGGCGGCCTCTCCAACTGCGGAGCTGGAGCTCGCTGCGCTCGGGATAGCAGGGCCAAAGAAGAGCGTGAACTCGCTCACCGGCGACACGCCACTGTATCCAGCGCGGGCCTAAGGAACTCGCCGATGGAGGCGATCGAGGGGCTTCCGCTGATCCTGCCCGTGACAACGAGCCGCTGAGGGCTGTCGGTGCGGAGCTTTCAAGTCGAGCGTGTGCAGGGATCGCTCTGGTTGACGAATGTCTACTTTCGGATGACACTGCGGCAGCGTCGAGCTTCATAACCTGCTCACATAGGCGCCTTGTCTTCGGCGCAATGGGAAAGGGGCCGTGGCTCATGCTTGATATCGATGAGGTCTCTGTTGAGTACGGCCCCACGCCGGTTCTCAAGGACGTGTCGTTAGAGTTTCCGCCTGGTTCGACGGCGCTGATGGGCCCGAGCGGTAGTGGGAAGAGCACATTGTTGAGGGTGATGGCCGGAAAGCAGGCTCCCACGGCGGGCATGGTGACGATCAATGGTTCACCGGTGGAGCGGGCGTCGTGGCGTTCGTCAGGTGATGCCCGCATCGCGATGGTCTTTCAGGACTATCGGCTGGTGCCGTTCCTGACGGTCGCTGACAACATCGCCCTGGCGGCTGAGGCCCGTCAGCGCCCGATCAGCGATGAGGAGATTCGGGCGGCGATGGCACGGGTTGGTCTTGCCCCGGAGATGGCAGATCGTGCTCCCACGTCGCTTTCTGGCGGTGAGCAGCAGAGGGTGGCGATCGCGCGAGCGTTGGTCACGGGCGCGGAGGTGATTCTTGCCGACGAGCCGACCGGTGCGTTGGACACGAAGAACTCCCGTCGGGTCAGCGAGATCCTGAAGAGCCTGGGTGATGAGGGCTTGACGGTGGTGGTGGCGACCCACGATGAGGCGGTCGCTGCCACCTTGGATCGCACGATCAGGCTTGATGAGGGTGAGCGATGACGCCCGCGCCTCGTCGCCCAGTGCGGGTCGGCACCTCGTTGGTGGTGCGCCGTCCTCGACACAGCCTCATGTTCATCGTCCTGGGTGTTCTGCTGGGTGCGTTGACCATCGGCACGGCGACGATCTATGCCAGTGCCCGTGATGCGATCACTGAGGCTGCGGCCGCGAATCTCGGCGGGCGCGTTTCAGTGTTGGAGACTGATAACCCTGAGGCGCAGCAGGTTCTCACGAGCCTGGATGGTGTCAGCCCTATCGTGGATTCCAGTGGCTATGTGACCACGGGGCGGGCAGCCTTGATGTGACGCTACGGATCACGGATGATCCTGTCCTGGTGCTCGGCACCCTTGTTGAGGGCACTCCCGCGACGGGTACGGGTGATGTTCTCGTGAGTCGGAGCCTGGCGCGTTCCTTGCAGATCGCGGTGGGTAATGAGGTGTCAGTCACCGATGGCAATGACTCTCCGGCGACGGTCCGGGTCTCTGGGATCATCGCCAACCCGGCTGATGCGAGTGCTCGCACTGTTCAGGGGTACGGGTGATGTTCTCGTGAGTCGGAGCCTGGCGCGTTCCTTGCAGATCGCGGTGGGTGATGAGGTGTCAGTCACCGATGGCAATGACTCTCCGGCGACGGTCCGGGTCTCTGGGATCATCGCCAACCCGGCTGATGCGAGTGCTCGCACTGTTCAGATGATCGGCGAGCCCCGTGATCTGTCCGCCGCGACCAGGTGGGTGAGCGATCAGGATTTGAGTTCCGAATACCCGGAGCTGACGCCGTATCTGTCGGGCTATACAGCGGTGACAACCACGGCCAAGGTGGTCAAGGAAGCATCACTGGAGAACCTACCGCCCTCGGTGTCCGCCCTGACCTTTGTTCCTATCGGTGGGGGTGTGATCGTTCTTGTCCTCATCGCGTGCGTTGCCGCCGCTTTGACTCGTACATGGTCGCGGGATGTCGATGCGCTTCAGGCCGCAGGAGTGCGGCCGGCACGGGGTTGGCGCACCATCGCGACCACCGTCACCGTGCTTGTCCTTACTGGTGCGCTGCTCGGTGCCGTGATCGCGCTGGGTGTGTTGAATCTCGCTCGTTCCTCGGTCTCGGGGCTGCTGGGTCACGATTGGGTCACCGTCTCGACGCCGTTCCTCACGATCGCGGGGCTTGTCGTGTCTGTGGTCCTGTTGGGGTGGGCGGTCGTGCCACTGAGCCGCCGTATGTCCACCACACGGGCCCGCACGCCTCGTACGTTCCGTCTACCGGGGTGGAGACGCCACTGGCCGCGGTGATCGTCGTTGGGGCTCTTGCCGTGCTTGCCTATGCGCTCTGGCCCAGAACATCGGGTGACCATCGCGCGGTCGCGCTTCCGGCTGCGATTGTTCTTATCGCGTCGTTACCGTTCGTCCTGCCCGGAATCATCGGTGGGCGTGTCAGATGGTCTGTGTAAGTGATTCCTCGAACGATGAGAGGTATGACCATGACTAAGGACGAGCAGGCGGCAGCGCCGGGTCCGTTCGGATCGCCGGTGGCGCCGGCGTCGGCGCGGGAGACCGTCGAGGAGATGGTGCAGGCCGGTCTGTTGGATGCGGTGTTCGACCGTGTCGAGACCGGTGATCTCCAGCTGACCGGTGAGGGTGGCTTGTTGCCGGAGATGATCAAGGCGGTGCTGGAGCGCGGTCTGCAGGCCGAGCTGACCGATCACCTGGGCTATGCCAAGCACCAACGCGGTGACGGGACGAATGCCCGGAACGGGACCACGCCGAAGACGATCGCGACCGAGGTCGGTGACGTCGCGTTGGCGACGCCGCGGGACCGGACCGGCAGCTTCGAGCCGCGCCTGGTGCCCAAGGGCGCCCGCCGCGCCGGCGGCCTGGACGAGATGATCATCAGCCTCTACGCCGGCGGGATGACGGTGCGCGACATCCAGCATCACCTGGCCCGCACGATCGGCACCGAGTTGTCCCACGAAACCATCTCGAACATCACCGACGCGGTCGCCGAGGAGGTCAAAGCGTGGCAGGCCAGGCCGTTGGAGGAGATCTACCCGATCATCTACCTCGACGCGCTCGTGGTGAAGGTCCGCGACGGCCACCAGGTCCGCAACAAGGCCGCTCACGTCGCGGTCGGGGTCGATCTCGACGGCGTGAAACACGTCCTCGGGATCTGGGTCCAGGCCAACGAGGGCGCGAAGTTCTGGGCCGGGGTATGCGCCGAACTGCGTAACCGCGGCATCCGTGACGTCCTGATCGTGTGCTGCGACGGCCTGACCGGCTTCCCCGAAGCGATCGAGGCGACCTGGCCGCAAGCAACCGTGCAAACCTGCGTTGTCCACTTGATCCGGGCCTCGATGCGGTTCATCAGCTACACCGACCGCAAGAAGGTCGCCGCCGCGCTGCGACCGATCTACACCGCCCCGACCAGCGAGGCCGCCGAGCTCGAACTCCTCGCCTTCACCGAATCCGAGTGGGGCCGCAAGTACCCGGCCACGGTCGCGACCTGGGAGAACGCGTGGGAACGGTTCATCCCGTTCCTGGCCTTCCCACCCGAGCTACGCCGGATCATCTACACCACCAACGCGATCGAATCGTTGAACTACCAACTCCGAAAGATCATCAAGAACCGCGGCCACTTCCCCAACGACGACGCCGTGATCAAGCTGCTCTGGCTCGCCATCCGCGACATCGAGGACAAACGAGCCCGGCAACGCGCCAAAGAAGCCGGCCTGCCCCGCAACCAACGCAAAGCCCCCGGCCGACTCGTCGAAGGAGCAGGCGTACACGGCTGGAAAGCCGCACTCGGCGCCCTCGCCCTGGCCTACCCCGACCGACTCACCCGCTACCTATGAACGGCCCCCTCATGACCAACCAGACCGGGCACACCGAGCAGACCGAGCAGCTCGTCCGCCGAGCCATCGGCGACGCGCTCCTGGCCATGCAACGCCTCACCGCCTGGCTCGAAAGCGGCGACCCCGCCGCCCCCGCCTGCGCCGAAGCACTCAGCCTCAACGAAACCGACGACCCCATCACCATCGCCAACTGGACCGACGGCATCGCCTTCGGCCTCGAACACGCCATCAACAACCACTAAAACCGGAAACTACTTACACAGAGAACTTGACAAGCTCTCATCGGTGCCGGGCAACCACGCCAGACCAGCTGGCCCGGCGAAGACCCCGCCGAACCCATCGAAGAAACACCGATCCACGACCGGGACGAAGACTTCGTTGCCTTCGTCATCGAAGAAGTCAACCGACGCCGCCAAGCGGAAGACGCCTTCTACGCCGGGATCGACCCCCAGACAGGAGAAGTCCTGTGAACAAGGAACAAAAGAGTCCTCCCGACCGGATGCGCGACTACCGCATCGAAGCCCAGCTGCGCCCAACCCCGGACCTGCACAAGCTCGCGCAACTGTTCGTCAACATGGCACTGTCACGCACCGAGACCGAGCAACACCGATCCGGGCCGGGCTCTCCGCAAACGACGGGCGAAGCGGTAGAATCGTAGATGTACCAAGCCAGCGGTCACACCCCGGTGTGGCCGTGGTGCGCAGTCCCTTATAGCCTTCGGGCATCACGAAGGAGCCTCCTCTAGGAGCGCTCCCGGTCCAGTTTTCCTAACGAGTCGCACCGCGCGAGCGGTCGGTGCCGCTCGTGTTGGCCCCACTGTTGGGGAAGGAAAACACGACCCATGACCATCACTGCACCACCTCCGGCAGCCCACGACCTCGACTACATCGGTGAGACCACCTGCCTGGCGGTGTCCTACCTGCGGGTCTCCACCAAGGAACAAGCCGAACGCGGCGGACGCGACGAAGGCTTCTCGATCCCCGCCCAGCGCGAAGCCAACCTCCGTAAAGCCCGCGACCTCGACTCCATCATCGTGGAAGAGTTCGTGGACGCGGGCGAGTCTGCTCGCAAGGCCGACCGGCCCGAACTGCTGCGCATGATCGAGTACGTCAAGGCCAACCAGATCGCCTACTGCATCGTCCACAAAATCGACCGCCTGGCCCGCAACCGCGCCGACGACGTGATGATCCACCTGGCCTTGAAAGAGGCCGGGGTCATCCTCGTCTCCGCCACCGAGAACATCGACGAAACCCCCAGCGGCATGCTCGTTCACGGCATCATGTCCACCATCGCCGAGTTCTACAGCCGCAACCTCGCCAACGAGGTCTCCAAGGGCATGACCCAGAAGGCACAGACCGGTGGCACCAACGGCAAAGCACCCATCGGATACCTCAACGTCACCAAACGCGACGAACTGGGCCGCGAAATGCGAGTCGTTGAGCCAGACCCCGACCGTGCCGCGCTGGTCAAGTGGGCCTTCGAGGCCTACGCCACCGGCAACTACTCCACCATCACGCTGCGTGAAGAACTGATCGACCGGGGCCTGACCACGGTGGCAACACCCAAACGCCCGGCCAAGGCACCCGCCCTGTCCACCATCCACCGGATGCTCACCAACCCCTACTACAAGGGGCAAGTCTCCTTCAAAGGAGCCAGCTACGACGGACTCCACGAACCCCTGGTCGCCATGGAAGTCTGGTACCGGGTCCAAGCAGTTCTCAGCGCCCACCAGGTCTCCGGGGAGAAGACCCAAGCTCACGATCACTACCTCAAAGGCAGCGTCTACTGCGGCGAGTGCGGATCACGACTCATCCTGACCAACGCGCGGAGCCGTCAGAACATGATCTACCCCTACTTCATCTGCGCAGGACGCCACTCCAAGAGAACCAACTGTGAACGCAAAGCCATGTACGTCCCCGACATCGAAGCAGCCCGTCGAAGAGTTCTACCGCACCATCGAGATACCCGAACACATCGTCACCGCGCTACGCGAACTCATCATCGCCGAGTTCGACCGACTCCACGAGACCTCACGAAGAGATCGCGGCACCTACCTCGCCGAACGCAACGACCTCAACGACCGCAGGAAGAAACTACTGAACGCCCACCTAGACGGAGCCGTACCGGTAGACCTCCTCAAAGAGGAACAAGACAAGATCGCCCGACGCCTCGCGTTCCTCGACGCCCAGATCAACGCCGGAGACATCGAGTACGACCAAGCCAAAGCCCACCTGGACGACTGCCTCACACTCGCGGGGGACTGCTACAAGCTGTACATGAGCATCGACGACTCCCTGCGGCGGATCGCCAACCAAGCCTTCTTCGACAAGCTCTACGTCCAGACCGACGACCACATCGACGGCAAACCAGGCGAGCCCTTCAACATCTTCTTCGACCCAGACGTACAACAACTCGCCACCACAAGGCAGCGAGCTGTCGAAACGGGAACTCAAACCGGACAAGTCGTTGGTTTGAACAACGACCAACTGGTGGAGACGAAGGGACTCGAACCCTCAACCTCGACCTTGCAAAGGTCTTGCGCTGCCAGTTGCGCCACGTCCCCGGTTGGACGTCCCGGACGCCGAGCGCCGCGGAACGCGACGATCTTAGCTGTCCCGGTGCCCGGGTGCCCATTCGCGCTGGAGGGGATCCCACGAGCGACAACCGCGAGCTTGAGTCCTGCGTGAAGCCGGGATCGACCCCTGTCGTGAGCGCCAACTACCCTTGAGCCCATGTGGTCCAAGCGCGAGGTGATCGATTACGCGCTGCAACGCCGTCACACTCTGCAGGCGTTGCGGCGCTCGCCTCGTACCCTTTCCCGCTCCGATGCCTGCGATGCCGACCCGATGCTGATCCGGGCTGCGCTGCATCACGGCGAAGACACCACCGATCGTTGCCCGGTCTGTGAGTCGCGGCTGGTGCACCTGCATTACATTTTCGGTGACCAGCTCGGGCAGTACTCGGGCCGGATCAAGTCGAGCGCCGAGCTGGACGAGATGCAGAACGAGTTCGGTGAGTTCAAGGTGTGCGTCGTCGAGGTGTGTACCGACTGCGGCTGGAACCACATGATCACTTCCTTCCTGTTGGGCGACGGGGTCACCCGCCGTCCGCCACGCCGTCAACGAACCGTCGAGGACATCTATGGCTGAGCCCTCCAAACGCACCTCCGGCACCCCCGGCCGCAAGAAGAAAAGCGGCTGGCGCCGGTTCTTCACCTGGTTGGGTGTCACGGTGCTGGTCCTGGTCGTCGCGGGTGGCACCGTGCTCGGTGTCGCCTACGCGACGGTGAAGCTGCCCGATCCGAACGCCGACTTCCAGACGAACACCTCGTTCGTCTACTACCGCGACGGCAAGGAGAAGATCGGCAGCTATCAGATCCAGAACCGGCAGAGCCTGACCTACGACGAGATCCCCCAGAACGTGAAGGACGCGATCGTTGCCGGCGAGAACCGCTCGTTCTGGACCGACCCGGGCTTCTCGATTTCGGGCATGACCCGTGCGGTGCTGTCGGTCATCCAGGGCAAGGACGTGGTGGGCGGCTCCACCATCACCCAGCAGTACATCAAGGTGCTGTACCTGACCCAGGACAAGAGCATCACCCGCAAGTTCACCGAGATCCTGCTGGCCGCGAAGATGGGCAACGAGTTGTCCAAGGAACAGATCCTCGAGGGCTACCTCAACACGGTGTATTTCGGACGCGGCGCGTACGGCGTCCAGGCCGCGTCACTCGCCTTCTTCAACAAGCCCGCCGCGAAGCTCACCGATGCCCAGGCGATCGCGTTGACCGCGATGATCAACGATCCGGGCAATCTCGACCCGTCCCGGGGCAAGAAGCAGGCCGCCGATCTTCTCCAGCGCTACCAGTACACGATCAACGGCCTGGTCGAGATGGGCAAGATAACCGACGCCCAGAAGGCCAAGATCTACTACCAGCTGCCGAAGTTTCCCAAGGTCGAGCGCGATTCGCAGTACGGCGGTCCGAAGGGCTACCTGCTGAACATGGTGCAGGACGAACTGCGCGCCAAGGGTTTCACCGACCAACAGATCTCCGGCGGCGGGCTGAACATCGTCACCACCTTCGATGCCAAGGCGCAGGAGGCTGCGGTCAAGGCGGCGCAGACGGTCACCGCGCAGACGGCCGGTGGGAACGCCAAGAAGGCCGCCCAACTGCATGCCGGGCTGGCATCGATCGATGTCGACAATGGGGGCGTCGTCGCCCTCTACGGAGGTCCTGACTTCCTGAAGGGACGAAACTGGGCCACCACGCCGCGTCCGACTGGATCGACCTTCAAGCCCTACGCGCTGGGCACCGCGCTGAGCCAGGGATTCACCCTCAACGACACCCTGAACGGCAACGCCTTCGTTCCGCCCGGCGGCACCCGCCCCGTCCAGAACGCCGGTGGCCGTAACTACGGAACGGTCACGCTGCAGCAGGCGACGACGCATTCGATCAACACCGCCTTCGTCGATCTCGAGACCACCATGAAGGACGGCCCGCGCAAGACCTTGGAGTTCGCTCAGAAGGTGGGGCTGCCGAAGGCCGGCGGCTGGGATCCGGTGAGCGTACTTCCGCTGGGCATTCCCGAGGTGAGCCCGCTCAGCCAGGCGTCCGGCTACGCGACCTTCGCCAACGATGGCAAGCATGTACCGCCGCACGTGGTCGCCCAGGTGAAGGACGCCTCCGGCGCCGTGCTGTACAAGGCCGACACCCATGCCGAGCAGGTCATCGACGCCGACGTCGCGAACGACGTCGCCTACGCGCTCACCCATGTGGTGCAGGACGGCACCGCTTCACGCGCCGGTGGCATGGGCTTCCCGATCGCCGGTAAGACAGGGACCTACTACAACCGGGGCGCCGACGGTGGAGCGGCCACCCAGGCCTGCTGGTTCGTGGGCATGTCCAAGCAGATTTCGACCGCGGTCATGTTCGTCGCAGGCAAGGACGGCACCGACGATCTCGACAAGATCTACCCGGGCTTCTTCGGTGCCGGCCCGCCGCTCAGCACCTGGATGTCGTACATGCAGGTCGCCCAGCAAGGTCTCAAGAACATTCCGTTCGATCAGCCGACACATCGGGTGTCGATCCACACCCCGACGCTGCCGCCGAGACAGACCAGGCCGACGGCGACGAGTAGGCGGACGGCGTCCGCCACTCCCACGGCGACCACCAAGCCGACCGCGACACCCACCGAGGAACCGACCGAGGAGCCCACCCGGCCGCCGAGCAATGTTCCATCGAACCGACCCAGTAGCCAGCCCTCAAGGCGATGATCGGGGCGAACGTGCTGGGTGGTGCGGTCGGTCGGCGGGCTGAGCGCGCCGGGATCTGGTTCGATCCGCGGCCCTGGGTGCTGCTGGCCGGCACGGCGTCGTACCTGGTGCTGATGCTGCGCCAGCTGCCCTGCCAGCTGGGCGCTCCCGTCTACAAGGCGATGTGCTACAGCGACATCCTGCCGCTGTTCTACGCTCGCGGGCTCGCCGAAGGGAAGGTGCCGTTCCTCGGCGCCGACGTCGAGTACCCGGTGCTGACCGGGGCGCTGATGGAGGTCTCCCGGCGGTTGACGATGCTGCTCGGCGGACAGGTCGGGCCGGATGTGCCGTCCGCCGAGATCGCCCGGGCCGCCGCCATCTTCGTCGGCGTGAACGCGCTGCTGCTGTTCGGGTTCTTCATGCTGGTGCTGTGGGCGCATCTGCGACTGGCCCGTCCCTGGGACGCGATGATGATCGCGGTCGCCCCCGCGGTGATGACCACCGGGTTGATCAACTGGGACTTCATGGTGCTGGCGTTCACCGCGCTCGGCGTCCTGGCTTGGGCGCGGAAGCGACCCGGCTGGGCGGGCGTGTGGTGGGGGCTCGGGGTTGCGGCCAAGCTGTACCCGGTGCTGCTGTTCGTGCCGCTGGCTGTGCTCTGCTTCCGATCCGGACGGCTCCGCGCATTCTGGCTGGCGCTGGCCGGCGGCGTCGGCAGCTGGGTGGCGGTCAACCTGCCGATCTATCTGCTCAGCCCGTCCGGCTGGCTGTACTTCTGGACGTTCAACGTCAACCGCGGCGCCGACCTGGGTTCCATCTGGTACGCGTTCAGCTTGGCCGGGCACCCGATGGACGACGCGTCCGGCGCCCAGACCTGGTGGATGGTGGTCGGGACGGCGGCGATCTGCCTGCTGCTGTTGCTGGCGCCGCGGCGCCCCAGGCTGTCGCAGGGGATCCTGCTGGTCCTGGTGCTCTTCCTGGTGGTCAACAAGGTGTATTCGCCGCAGTACGTGCTGTGGTTGCTGCCGTTCGTGGTGCTGGCCCGGCCGCGCTGGCGCGACTGGCTGATCTGGAGCATCGGCGAGGGCCTGTACTTCATGGCGATCTGGACCCATCTGGACGGCGGGCTGGATTCCGGATCCGGTGGCCAGGGGCTCTACATGGCGGCCGTGCTGGTCCGGGTCGGCGTCCAGCTGTGGGTCGCGGCCCTGGTGGTGCGCGACATCCTGCGGCCCGAGTTCGATCCGGTGCGAAACCCGCAGGGAAGTCCTTTCGTGGCCGCCGGGCGGCTGGACGATCCCGATGGCGGGGTGTTGGACGGTGCCCCGGCCGCACCCTGGCTGCGGCTGGTGCCGTGGCTGCGCTGATGGTGCGGCCGGCGCTGCCGGCAGCGCCGGCGCACCGGGTGCGCGACGGCGGCCGGCTGGTCGTGCAGACCTGGCTGATCACCCGGCTGCTGCTGGTCGGCATCGCACTGTGGGTCGGGGTGACCACCGGCCGCTCAGCCACCGACATGCTGACCAACTGGGACGTGCAGCACTACTTCGCGATCGCCACCAACGGCTACACCGGCGGGAACGACATCGCCTTCTTTCCCGGCTGGCCGCTCACGCTGCGCGCGTTCGCGGCGTTGGGCGTCCCGATGCTGTGGACGGGCGTCGGCCTGGCCGTGATCTGCTCGGCGCTGTCCGCCGCGGCGCTGCACCGGCTGGGCGGACCAGTCGCCGCCGTGGTCTGGTTGCTGACCCCGACAACGGTGTTCACCTTCGTCCCGTACACCGAGGCGCCGTTCTGTGCGGCCGCGTTCTGGGCGTGGGAGCGGGCCACCCGGGGCCGCTGGGGTGCGGCTGCCGGCCTGGCCGCGGTGGCCTGCACGCTGCGGGTCTCGGGACTGTTCCTGGTGGGTGCGCTGGCGATCCTGGCGCTCACCCAGGGCCGGGGCGGCCTCGACCCCGCACCGGCAGCCCGTTCGCGGGTGCGCTGGCCCTGGCGCGGGGGCGCGCGCTCGCCGCAGCCTGCGACGTCGGGCCAGGCGGCGACATGGGGGCAGGCGGCGACGTGGGGGCAGCCGCCGCCGGTGACCTGGCGGCAGCGCGTCCGGGCGTTGGCCTGGCTGACCATCCCCGCGCTCACCCTGTTCGCCTACGTGGTCTACCTGCATCAGCTGACCGGCGACTGGAACGCCTGGTACCGGGCGCAGTCCGCCGGGTGGCCGCGCGGCTTCACCTGGCCCTGGGTGTCGCTGCAGCACACCATCGAGGCAGCGACGTCGAACGCCTATCCGGCCTTCCCGGAATGGTCCTGGGTGTTCCGCGCCGAGATCATCTCGATGGCCGTCGGCATCGTGGTCACCATCGCCTGCCTGGCCCGGCGGCGCTGGGCGGAGGCGTCCTGGGTGGGCGTCCAGGTGCTTGCCTTCTCGTGTTCGTACTGGTTCCTCAGCGTGAACCGGGCGGTGCTGCTGTGGTTCCCGCTGTTCATCCTGATCGGCGAGGCGCTTTCCGGCGGTTGGAACGTCAGCCCCGGACGCCGCCGCTTCCGGATCCTGCTCACCGTCCTCGGCTGCGCCGTCGCCGTCGTCGTGCTGTGTTTCTGGGCGTGGCTGTTCTACACCGGACGCTGGGCGAGCTGAGCGCGTCCGACCCCTCGTCAACTGGCGACCGATTTCCGGGTCGTCCCGCGGAGCCAGGCTGGACACCCCCGGAATCGGTCGCTGATTCGCGTGCGGCTGGCTGAGAATCTCCGGCGAGTTGTGTGGATAACTCCATTCCGGGCGCTTGTGGCCGCCCCTGGCATGATGCGCTGGCTCGATGGACGAACTCGACGACCTGATGCTGCTCACCACGGTGATGAGCATGAACAACGGAGTGTTGCGCCGCCGTGACCACCCGAAGTCACGGACGACGTTCGATCGACTGGTGCGAGCCGGATCGCTGGTGCGTGTGCTGCCCGGAACCTACGTCGATGCAACCCTCCTCACCAGCCGCCGGACGCGGTTCGCCGCTGCCCTGGCCACGTCACCTGGCGCCGTGCTCTGGGGGACGGACGCGGTCGCCGCGCTCACGGGAACCCTCGATGATCGTCCGTTTGCCCCCGGAGACCGAGTCAGGTTGGTACACCTGGGTGGCCACGCCTCGAGCGAGGCCATCAGCTGGGTCCGCCGTCGAGTGCCGCAGGAACACCGCGTCCGGGTGGAACGGCTTCGCTGCCCATCGGCCCGCTACCTTGCGGTGGAGAGCGCCGGGCGGGATTCCGGCGCCTTGCTGGAACAGTTCCTCCGCACGGGTCTGGTCAAGCCGTCCGAGCTGGCGGAACTGGTGCGGATCTTCGATGGTTGCGCCGGTCAGGAGACCAGGCGACGAGTCGTCCGGACCAGCGTCGACAACCCCTGGTCAGGTGGTGAGCGCCTCCTGCACTCATTGCTGCGGCGGCACCGGATCACCGGCTGGGTGGCGAACGCTGAACTGATTGTCGCGGGCGTCCGCTACTTCCCCGACGTGCTGTTCGAGGACGCAGGGCTGGTCGTCGAGTTCGACGGCTACGAGGTGCACAGCAGACCGGAGGTCTTCGAGTCGGACAGGCGACGCCAGAACGCGCTGGCGATGGGCGGGTTCAGCATCCTGCGTTACACCTGGAAACAGCTCAACGACGAGCCGTCGGTGATGATCGGCCAGGTGCGGACGTTCCTCGCGCGTCAAACAGCGACCGATTCGGGGGAGGCTTGAGGCTGTCGAGGCAGGATGCCTGCCAAATCGGTCGCCAATCCGCGGGGGACGATGCCGACCTCTGTCCGTCGAGCGTGTCGAGACCCGTCTGAGCCCCTGTTGGTCGAGGGTGTCGAGACCCTCGTGCTTGATTTCGACAGGCTCAATCGGCGGTGGGGTGAGCTTGCAGATCGGCGGTGGGGTGAGCCGCCAGCCACTTCAGTGCTTCCCGGCGAGACAGCGGGGAGAGCCGGGACGACTGCGCGGCCAGGTAGCGGCGGACCCAGGCAGCGTCGGTCTTGGAGTACTCACGCAGTGCCCAGCCGATCGCCTTGCGGGCGAAGAAGTCCGGGTCGTCGATGCTGCCGTCGATCGCGTAGCTCAGCAGCTCGACGTCGGTGGACCCCCGGGCGCCGAGCTGGGCGATGATCGAGACCCGGCGCAGCCACAGGTCTGGGTCGCGCGACCACTCCCGCAGCACTGCCGTCATCGTCAGCCGATCGGACGCCAGCAGGTCGCCGGCGACGTGGGACAGCTCGTCCACCAGATCCCACCAGGCTCCGCTGGTGACCAGGTGTCGCAGCAGGCTCAGCAGCGCCTCGTCCGGGACGAGCCAGTCGCGATACGAGCGGTGTCGCAGGACGCCGATCGCGGCGTAGCGGTGCTCGCGGTGGGTGGCGTCGTCCCACAGTGTTGCGACGACGGTCAGCCAGGCGGGGCGGTTCGGCAGCGGGTGCGCGGGCACCTCGGCCCGGACGGCCGTCCGCACCTGAGGCATGGTCAGCCCGAGGTACGGCATCGCCGACTTCATGTAGCGCTGCTGCCCGGACGCCCGCTCGGGGTCGGCTCCTGCGGCCAGGGCGGCGTGGAGAGCCTCGAAGAGCGGTCGGTCGGCCCCGGTGTGTGCCGGATCGCTCTCACGCACTGGATCGGTGCCGTGCGTCTCGCTGCTCTCGCGCACCGGATCGTCCTCGTGCGTCGGATCGGCCACGCGCACCGGATCAGCCACGCGCGTCGAATTAGCCACGCGCGTCGAATCAGCCACGCGGGTCGGATCTGCTTTCCGCATCAGCCGAGCCTCAGCAGTCGCCGGCGATGAACGCGTCCAGCAGTGCGGCCAGTTGTACGGTCAGGTCGGCGGGACGGCTCTCGCCGCGCAACAGGCTCAGGCTGACGGTGTTCTCGTAGATGGCGCCGAGCATTTCGATCACCAGAGGGGCCGGGAGCGACAAGGTCGCACCGACGCGTGCGAGGGCGAGTTCCATCAGACTCGAGGTCGACTGCGAGATGCCCTCATGGACGGCCAGCCAGCCCTCCCGAAGCTCGGGCGTCCGCAGCGCGTGCAGCCGCAACTCCATCATGCTGACCATCTCGGCGACCTTCTTGGGCTGGGCCTCGAGGAAGACAGCCACGGCGTCGCGGATCAGCTGCTCGGTGCCGTCCGCCGCACCGGGTGCTTCGGGGATCACCTCCACCGCGGCCTGCATCGCCGCCAGGGCCTGCTCGCCCTTGCGGCGCAGCACATCGAGGCAGAGTTCGTCCTTGGAATCGAAGTTGGAGTAGAACGCACCCCGGGTGAAGCCGGCCCGCTCGCAGATCTCCTCGACGGACGAGCCCAGCACCCCGCGCTCACCGAACAGCTCGACCGCGGCATCCATCAGCCGCTCCCGAGTAGCCCGGCGCCGCGGGCTGAGCTCGGCCGCAGCCGGGCGCGCGCCGCGTGGGGTGGTGGTCATCGCAAAATCCTAGCCGTTTGCATACGTTCTCGTATCGAATACACTACTGCATCGGATACAGACCTGTATCGAGAATTGCGGGAGAGGACGGCCGATGTCGTCGATGCTGTACCGGATCGGACGTGCCTGCTACCGGCACGGCGTCCGGGTATTGCTGGTCTGGCTGGCGCTGGTCGCCGCGCTCGGTGGCGCGGTCGCCGCCGTCGGCGGCCCGCAGTTCAACGACAGCTTCCGGATTCCCGGCGCGTCGTCGCAGGTGGCCCTCGACCAGCTGAAGATGACCTTCCCGTCCGGTGCGGCCACCACCGCGCAGGTGGTGCTGCTGCTGCCCGAGGGCGAATCGCTGAACGACAGGGCGACCAAGGCCAAGGTGATCGACGCCCTCGACACCTTCAAGGACCTCTCCATCGTCACCGACGTGGTCAGCCCGTACAACGAGCACGTTGACGGCCTGATCTCCGACAACGGGCGCGCCGGACTGGCCAATGTGCAGCTGAACGTGTCGGTGACCAGCATCACCGCTGATCAGAAGCAACAGCTCGAGGACCAGGCCGACAAGGTTGCCGCTCTGCTGCCGGGCTCCGAGGTGCATCTGGGCGGCGAGGTGTTCTCCACCCACATTCCGCACCTGAGCATCATCGAGGGGCTCGGCGTGGTGGTCGCGATCATCGTGCTGCTGGTCGTGCTCGGTTCCGTCACCGCGGCCACGATGCCGGTCGGCACCGCGCTGATCGGGGTCGGCATCGCGGTCGAGGTGACCATGCTCGCGTCACGGGTGATTGAGGTGAACTCGACCAGCCTGATGCTCGCGGTGATGATCTCGCTGGCGGTCGGCATCGACTACGCGCTGTTCATCGTCTCCCGGCACCGCGACCAGCTCAGTCAGGGCCTGGACGCCGAAGAGTCAGCCGCCCGGGCCGTCGCGACCGCGGGTTCCGCGGTGGTGTTCGCCGGCCTCACCGTGATCATCGCGCTGGCCGGACTGACCATCTCAGGGGTTCCGTTTCTGGGTGTGATGGGCATCTTCTCCGCGGTCGGGGTGTTCTTCGAGGTGCTGCTGGCGCTGACCCTGCTGCCCGCCTTCCTCGGCTTCGCCGGTGCCCGGCTGACGCCGAAGCCGGCTAAGGCGTCCCGGGCCCGCGGCCCCCGGTTCGACCTGCGCCGGGTCTGGGTGCGGGCGGTGACCGCCGTCCCGCTGCTTACCGTTGCTCTGGTGGTGGCCGGCCTGGGCGCGCTCGCCGTTCCGGCCAAGGACCTGCAGCTCGCCCTGCCCAACTCGGGCCGCAACCCGGTCAGCTACGGCGACCGGGTCACCTTCGACGTGATCAGCCGCGAGTTCGGCGTCGGCTACAACGGTCCGCTGGTGATCACCGGCACCATCGTCGAATCGGACGACCCGTTGCAGATCGTCGATGACCTGAAGACCGACATCGAGAAGATGCCCGGCGTCCAGTTGGTGCCGCTGGCCACGCCGAACGAGAACGCCGACACCGCCCTGATCCAGGTCATCCCGACCACCGGGCCGGACGACCCGGCGACCGCCGAGCTGGTCGGTCAGTTGCGCGCCCAGCACGACCGATGGCTCACTGACTACGGCATCGACACCTCGGTGACCGGCGCGACCGCCGTCCAGATCGACGTCACCCAGCGGCTCGCCGGTGCCCTGCTGCCGTTCGGAATCTTCGTGGTCGGCCTGTCACTGGTGCTGCTGACCCTGGTGTTCCGGTCGATCTGGGTGCCGATCAAGGCCGCCCTGGGCTTCCTGCTCAGCGTCGGTGCGGCGTTCGGAGCGACCGCCCTGGTGTTCAACCAGGGCTGGTTCAAAGAGGTCGTCAACCTGGGCGAACCCGGCCCGGTGATCAGCTTCCTGCCGATCATCCTGATGGGTGTGCTGTTCGGCCTGGCGATGGACTACGAGGTCTTCCTGGTCTCCCGGATGCGCGAAGAATACGTACACGGCAACACCGACCGCTTCGTCGAGGACGGCTTCATCCATTCATCCCGGGTGGTGGTGGCGGCCGCGCTGATCATGTTCGCGGTGTTTGCGTTCTTCGTCCCCTCAGGTGAGGGCACCATCAAACCGATCGCGTTCGCGCTGGCCATCGGCGTGGCTTTGGACGCCTTCGTGGTCCGGATGACGCTGGTACCGGCGGTGATGAAGCTGCTCGGACGGCACGCCTGGTGGCTGCCGCGCTGGCTCGACCGCCGGCTGCCGGTGGTCGACATCGAGGGTGAGTCGCTGGCCCATCAGCTCATGCTGCAGTCCTGGCCCGAAGCCGGCGGGCACATCGTCTACGGCCGCGGCCTGGCCGTGCACCGTGGCTTCTCGGGGGTGGACGTGGCGGTGAAGCCCGGCGAGGTGCTGGTCGTCGAGGGTGAGGTGACCGCCCGCCGCGCCCTGCTGCTCGCCCTGGCCGGACGGCTGCCGCTGACCGCCGGCGACGTGGTGGTGGCCGGACGTGCCCTGCCGGAGCAGGCGTCCGAAGTACGCCGGATCGCCGCCGTCGCCACCCCGTCCCACCGATCCCCGATCCGTGATTTCGACGGGCCGATGCTGGTGGTCGAAGAGGCCGACCTGTTCACCCCGCGGCAACGCGTCCAGCTCGCCGAGCGGCTGCGGCTGCTCACCGAGGCCGGCGGTTGCGCCGTCCTGGGACACGCGCCCGGCGCCGATCTGGCCGACCTGCTGCCGCCGTCCTACCGCACGCTGAACTTGCAAGGAGAACTCAGCCATGCCTGAAACCACCCGCACGCTGACCTGGCGCAGCCTGCTCGCCCTGGTGCTGGTGCCGGTGCTGGTCGCCGGCGGATTCCTCTGGGGCACCTGGAACTCCGATACCCGGCTGCACCAGGTCGAGGCCGCCGTGGTGAACCTCGACGACGGGGTGCACCTGGACGGCAAATTCATCCCGCTCGGACGGGAGCTGTCGGCTGCCCTGGTCGATTCGGAGAAGCAGCAGAACTTCAGCTGGGTGCTGGCCGACGAGGCGCACGCCTGGCCCGGTCTCGCCTCGGGGCGCTACGCCGCGGTCGTGGTGATTCCGGAGAACTTCTCCGAGGCGGCCACCTCCTACGGCAACGACGACCCGGCGACCGCTGAGCAGGCCACCATCGCCGTGCACACCTCGCCGGTGGCGGGCGTCGCCGACGGCTGGCTCGGCAACGTGCTGGCCAGTGCGGCGTCCCAGACCCTCAACGAGACGCTCACCAAGGCCTACCTGGACCGGATCTACATCGGCTTCAACGACACCGGCAAGCAGTTCCAGACCGTCTCGGACGCCGCCGGCAAGCTGGCCGACGGGCTGCACCAGCTGGACGTGAACGGACCCGCGCTGGTCGACGGGGCGAAGCAGGTGGAGACCGGGGCCGGCGCGCTGGCGTCCGGGATGAGGACGATGAAGAACCAGACCGCCGGGCTGCCCGCCCAGGGCGCCAAGCTGGCGTCCGGAACCAAGGAGTATGTGGCAGGCGCGAACCAGCTCGCCGACCAGCTGGTCGCGGCCGGCACGGGGACGGCGAAACTGGCCGGCGGGCTGAACCAGTTCTCCGCCGGGCTCGACCAATACCAGAAGGCGATGGCCGGGTACTCCAAGAATCCGACCGCGCTCGTCCCGCCGGAGCAGTGCCCGTTCCAGACCCAGGCGGAGTGCACCGCGTTCTACACCGGCATCGGCTACGGGACGGGTGCCGCGGCGCAAGGGGTGGCACCGCTGCAAGCCGGCCTGGCCCAGATCACCGGACCGCTCAACAAGAGCCTGCCCAGCAAGGCCGAGCAGAAGAAGCAGGCCAAGCAACTGGAGAAGTTCCGCGCCGGCGGCAAGCAGCTGACATCCGGGACGGCGCAGCTCGGCTCCGGGCTGGGCGCGCTCAGCAAGGGCATCGCCCAGGCGTCCGACGGGGCGACCAAGCTGGCCGGCGGGCTGCCGCAGCTCACGTCCGGGCTGAAGCGGTACACCGACGGTGTCGGCAAGGTCGCGGACGGCTCGCAGAAACTCGCCGACGGGCTGGCCAAGGGTGCCGACAAGGTGCCCAGCTACAGCAAGAGCGACCGGGAGAACCTGACCACGGTGGTGGCCGCCCCGGTCAGCCCGGACAGCTCGGCCGGCGTGGTGCCGCCGACCACCGCCTGGGCGAGCCTGCTGCTGGTGCTGGCGTTGTGGCTCGGCGCGCTGGCCACCTTCGCTCTGGTCAGGCCGTTGGACGGACGGCTCGCGCTGTCAACGGCGTCCACGCCGACGCTGATCTGGCGCGCGCTGCGTCCGGGGCTGATCGTCGCGGTGGCACAGGCGATCGTGCTGACCGGAATCGGTGCCGGCGTGCTCGGGCTGGCGTTGCCGCAGGCGGCGGCGTTGGCCGGCTTCCTGCTGCTCGCCGGGGTGGCGTTCGTGCTGGTCAACCATGCTTTGGCGGCCTGGTTCGGTACCGCCGGACGGCTGCTGGCGATCGTGTTCGCCGTGCTGACCACGGTCGGAGCGGTGACCGCCGCGGCACCCGCCTTCTTCGACACCGCCCGCTCGGTATCGCCGGTCTCACCTGCCCTGGACGGCGTCCGAGCCATCGTCACCGAGGCTCCGGGAGCGCCCGCCACAGTGTTCACCCTGCTCGGCTGGGCGGTGGTCGCCCTCGGCGCCAGCGCTCTGGCGGTGGTGCGGCGGCGGACGGTCCGGCTGCGTGAGGTGTCAGCCCTGGCCTGAGACGAGTTCGCCGGACAGCTCCGCAACGCTGGGCCACGGAGCCGGCCACCCGCCGACTGCGGTCTCGACCTCGATGGTGGGACGTTCGACGTTCATCGGTACGCCTCCAGCGATTCGGCGAGTGCCCGGCGGCCGACGCCCGCAGCCGCGGACCGATGCTGTACCTCGACGTCGATCTGCCGAGCCTGCGGGGGAATCGCCAAGCGACCGACGCTTACCTGGCCACCCACGGCTCGCCGAGGTGAGGCTGACGCCGCGGTCTGTCGTCGGAACCGAGGCGGTTCGCGAATCGAAGCAACCTGCTCCCTGAGTCACTTCACCCAGGTGCCCTGATGAAGGACGCGGGTGACCTGCAGGTTGTCGTCCAGAACGACGAGGTCGGCGGGGGCGCCGACGGCCAGGTCGCCGGCATCCAAGCCTATGGCGCGGGCAGGGTTGACGCAGGCCTGCTTCACGGCCAGTTGTAGCGCGGCGTCCCGCTCCAACCCCGAAGCCAGGACGGCGTTGCGGAAGACCAGGTCCATGGTGGCGGTGCTGCCGGCGATGGTGGTGGTGCCGGCCACCCGGGCGACGCCGTCGGTCACGTCCACGTCGAGGGCGCCCAGGGTGTAGGCGCCGTCGGACATGCCGGCCGCGGCCATCGCGTCGGTGATCAGCGCCACCCGGTCCGGGCCGACCCACCTGGTCACGTTGCGGTACAGCGCCGGGTGCAGGTGGACGCCGTCGTTGATCAGTTCGATCGTCACCCGGGGATCCTCGACCAGGGCGGTGATCGGGCCCGGCTCGCGGTGATGCAGCGGGCGCATCGCGTTGAACAGGTGGGTTGCCGCCCGTGCCCCCGCCTTGATGCCGGCCCGCGTCTGTTCGTAGGAGGCGTCGGTGTGGCCGATCGCGGCGACCGCGCCGGCGTCCGAGATGCGCCGGATCGCCGGCAGCGCGCCATGCAGCTCGGCGGCGATGGTGACCATCCGGATGGTGCCCTTCCCGGCGGCGAACACCCGGTCGATCTCGGACGGCTCCGGGTCGCGCAGCGCGCTGGGCTCGTGCGCCCCGCAACGCTGGGCCGATAGCCACGGCCCCTCCAGGTGAATGCCGGCCAGCAGTCCGTCCTGCACCTGCTCGGCCAGCACCGCTACCTGCCGCAGCAGGTCTGCCGGATGCGCCGCCACCAGGGACGCGATCATCGACGTGGTGCCGTGCTTCCGGTGCAGGTCGCGGCTGGCCAGCGAACTCGCTGCGGTCGCGTCCGGGAAGGCTCCGGAGCCGCCGCCGTGGGTGTGCATGTCGACGAAGCCGGGCACCACGGTGACCGTGCCCAGCGCGTGCGCGGGGGTGCCGGTCGGCACCCCCGCGCCCAGTCCTGAGCCCAGCCCGGTGACCACGGTGCCGGTGACCTCCAGCCAGCCCGGGCTGAACACCCCGGTGCCGGTGACGATCCGCTCAGCGGTGATCAACATGGGTGAATCCTCTCCCTCAGCCGACGGTCACAGGCCTTGCCAGGCCGGCTTCGAGGCGTAGGTCTCGCGGTAGTACGAGCCCAGCTGCAACCGGCTCGCCGCCGCCTCGTCGAGCAGCACGGTCACATGCGGATGATGCTGCAGGATCGTCGCCGGCCACAACGCACTGACCGGACCTTCGGCCAGCTGATGGACGGCCTCGGCCTTCGCCGTGCCACTGGCGACCAGCACCACGTGCCGGGCCGCCATGATCGTGCCGAGGCCCTGGGTGATGCAATGGGTCGGCACCTGGTCGATGTCGCTGTCGAAGAACCGGGCGTTGTCGACCCGGGTCTGCTTGGTGAGGGTCTTGATCCGGGTCCGGGACGCCAGCGACGAGCCGGGCTCGTTGAACCCGATGTGCCCGTCGGTGCCGATCCCCAGAATCTGCAGGTCGACCCCGCCGGCCGCTGCGATCGAGACCTCGTACGAGGTGCAGAACGCCGGAATGTCGGTGGCCAGCCCGTCCGGGCCGTGCACGGCGTCGGCACCGAAGTCGACCCGGTTCACGAAGTCCCGCCGGATCACGTTGTGGTAGGTCTCCGGATGGTCCGCCGGCAGGCCGACGTACTCGTCCAAGGTGAAACCGCGGGCCCGCGCGAACGACACCTCGCCGACCTCGTGCCGGGCGGCCAGTTCGTCGTAGATGGCCAGCGGCGACGATCCGGTGGCCAGGCCGAGCACGGCGTCCGGCTTGTGCTGCAGCAGGGCCGCGATGGCCCCGGCACCGAGCGTGCCGGCGGCGGTGGCGTCCGGGCAGATGACGATCTCCATGATTGGTTGTCTCTCCTTGTCGGGTCGGGCTTCAGCGGGTGGTGATGATGGCGTCGAGGGCGTGCAGTTCGCCGCCGATGACGGCGTCGGTGAAGGCGATGCCATCCTTCTTCTGGTCCATCACGACGACCGGGATGATCGGGTTGCGTCCGGTGGCCTCGACGGCCGGGACGTCGAAGGTGATCATCGGCTGGCCGGCCTCGACCACATCGCCCTGGGCGACGTGGGCGGTGAAGCCCTGCCCGTTGAGCTGGACGGTGTCCAGGCCGAGGTGGACCAGGACGCCGACGCCTTCGGGGGAGACGATCACGTAGGCGTGCGGCCACAGGGTGAGCACGCTGCCGCCGATCGGGGCGACCGCCTGGATCACGCCGCGTGGCGGGTCGATGGCCAGGCCGTAGCCGACGATGCCCTGGGCGAAGGTGGCGTCCGGGACGTCCTTCAACGGGACCGGACGGCCTGGCACCGGGGCCAGGATCGTGGTCGGTTCGACGGCGGCAGCGGCGGCCGGAGCGGCCTCGGCCGGGGCTGGGGCGGAGGTGTCGACCGCGACGGCCGGACCGGACGGATTGGTGGCGATCGCGCTCAGGATGTCGTTCTTCAGCGCTTCGGCCTGGGTGCCGAAGATGGCCTGAACGTTGTTGCCCACCTCGATCACGCCGGCGGCGCCGAGTTGCTTGAGCCGGGCCTGGTCGACCAGGGCCTTGTCGGCGACCTCCATGCGCAGCCGGGTGATGCAGGCGTCGGTGTTGACCAGGTTGGAACGGCCACCGAAGGCGGCGATCAGCTGTTCGGCCTTGGCCAGCGCGGTACCACCCGCACCACCGGCGGAGGCGCCACCGTCGTCGGTCAGGTTCGCGGCCTGCTCGGCCTCGAACTCGTCATCGGGCTCGCGGCCCGGGGTGCGCATGTTCCACTTGACGATCGCGAACCGGAACATGAAGTAGTAGAGCGCGAAGAAGGCGACGCCCATGCCGATCAGCAGCGGAATGTTCTGGGCGGCCGGTGCGGTGCCGTAGAGCACCAGGTCGATCAGACCCGCCGAGAACGAGAAGCCCAGATGGATGTCGAGCAGGTAGGCGATGGCCAGCGAGAGGCCGGTCAGCAGTGCGTGAATGATGTAGAGCGGGAAGGCGACGAACATGAAGGCGAACTCGAGCGGCTCGGTCACGCCGGTGAGGAACGCGGTCAGGCCGGCCGCGGACAGGATGCCGATGGCGACCTTCTTCTGCATCGGCTTGGCGACCTGGATCATGGCGAGCGCCGCGGCCGGCAGGCCGAACATCAGGATCGGGTAGAAGCCCGAGGTGAGCAGGCCCGCGGTCATGTCGCCGTTGGCGAACCGGGTCAGCTCACCGGTCACCACATCGCCGGACGGGGTGGTGTACGAGCCGTAGATGAACCAGATGTAGGTGTTCAGGATGTGGTGCAGGCCGATCGGGATCAGCATCCGGTTGGCGAAGCCGTACAGGAAGGCGCCGAACGCGCCGGAGCCCGCGATGAAGGTGGCCACGCCGGTCAGGCCGGACTCGAAGATCGGGTAGAAGTAGCTGAGCGCGAAGCCGATGATCAGGCTGGCCAGCGAGACGACGATCGGCACGAAGCGGCGGCCGCCGAAGAATCCGAGATACGCCGGCAGTTGGATGTTGTGGTACTTGTCGAACAGCCAGGCGGTGACCAGACCGACGATGATGCCGGCGAAGACGCTGTAGTTGATCATCGCCTGATCGCCCTTGGCGTCGGTGACGCCGGCCAGCACGACCGGTGACATGTTCGTGAACACGGCGTCGATGACCAGGTAGCCGGCCACCGCCGAGAGTGCGGTGGAGCCGTCCGCCTTCTTGGCGAAGCCGATCGCGACGCCGACCGCGAACAGCAGCGGCAGGTTGGCGAAGATGGCGCCGCCGGCGGCGCTCATCGCCTCGAAGAACGGACCGATGACCGGTGTCTTGATCTGGCCGAGCAGGTCGGGCTGGCCCAGCCGCAAAAGGATGCCGGCGGCGGGCAGCAGGGCGATGGGCAGCATCAGGCTCTTGCCGAGCCGTTGGAGTTGGGCGAACCCGGGAATGCGCGGGCCGGACTTCGTGGTCGAAGCCCCTGCGGCGGTGCTCATGCGGTCTCCTCGAGATGAGTGGATCGTGTGGCCTGGTCGATTGGTGTAGACCATTACCTAGAGATTGGCATAGACCAATCTGGCGGTCAAGCCTTTGCGCGGATTTGGTCTAGTCCAATACTGTGGCCTCGGACGTGCCGACGTTCGTTTGGTCGAGATTGCCGGAGCCGGAGCCGGAGCCGGAGCCGGAGCCGGAGCCGGAGCCGGAGCCGGAGCCGGGGTGGGAGCCGGAGCCGGAGCCGTGAGCCGTGAGCCGGGGTGGGAGCCGGGGCCTGCGTTGTCGAGATCGCTCGCCGATGGTGGAAAAGTCGTCCGATCTCGTGTTGTGACACGAGATCGGCGAGGTATCCCTCCATCGGACGACGTTGTCGAGATCGCCGCACCCTGGGGTTCGGTGGGGCCGACCAGCAGCGGACGCGACCAGCGAAGTCAGCGGTTTGTCGAGTCAACACCTCGAGGGGGCGGTTGTGAAGGTTCCGAAGTACTACCGGATCGAGCAGGAGATCCTGGGACTGATCGCCGACCTGCCCGCGGGCGCACCGGTTCCCACCGAGCGTGAGCTGGCGTCCGGCTTCGGCACCTCGCGGACCACCGTGCGGCAGGCGATCGCCGAACTCGTGGTCGACGGCAAGCTGGTTCGCACCCAGGGCAGCGGCACCTTCGTGGCGCAGCCGAAGATGATGCGGGTCCGTCCACTGAGTTCGTTCTCACAGGATCTCGCGATGGACGGCTGGCGCCCGGGCAGCGTGGTGCTCGACATCGCGGAGGTCGTCGCAGAGGGGGAGCTCGCCGATCAGCTGGGGGTGCCGTCCGGAACCCCGGTGCAGCGGGTCGAGCGGCTGCGGACCGCCTTCGACGAGCCGATCGCCCACGAGGTCGCTCACCTGCCCCGCGTCCTGCCCCGGCTGGCCGAGCAGCTCGCCGAGTGCGGCTCGCTGTACCGGACGCTCCGGGAAGAGTCAGGCACCGTGGTGGCGACGGCGGAGGACATTGTCGAAACCGTGCTGGCCGACCCGGTCACCGCCGACCTGCTCGGGGTGGAGACCGGGCTGCCGATGCTGCGCGTCCAGCGCACCGGTTGGGACGCCGACGGCAACCTGGTGGAGTGGACGGTCTCCAACTTCCGCGGCGACCGGTTCCGGTTCATGTCGCGCCAACGGCTCGACTATTCGGACGCCGCCGTCCAGCCCTTCTGACCCGCGTGAACTACGAGTGGACCGCCGGGGACGGTTCTTTTCGGTCCACAAAGTCAGTTGAAGGGACAGTGGACCGCCGGGGACGGTTCTTTTCGGTCCACAAAGTCAGTTGAAGTGGACCGAAAAGAACCGTCCCTCCGGTCCAGAAGAACCGTCCCTCCGGTCCGCGGTCCGATAGGTCCGAGGTCCGAAGTGGACCGAAAAGAACCGTCCCTGCGGTCCGGATCAGCTGTCGGTGGGCGGCTCGACGTCCTTGGCTGCCTCGGCTCGGGCCAGTTGAGCCTGCTCGGTGGCCGCTTTGCGCAGCGCGACCGCACGGTGGAAGTCGGCCTGGGTGGGCATGCCGTAGGCCCGTGCGGTGGAGTCATGCAGCTCGACCACGTAGCGGTAGATGCGTTCGGAGAACTGGTGGGCGATCTCGCCCGGGGCGGCCTTGAGTGGGCGTCCGAACACCACGTGCACGTGCGGACGTCCCGACGGCGGACGGGTCGTCCCGTAGGGCATCGCGGCGAACGCCCCGACCAGCGCGATCGGCAGCACCGGGACGTTACGGCTGATCGAGAGCGCTGCGTGACCGGGCGTGAAGTTCTTCATCGCGCCGGAGCGGGATCGGGTGCCCTCGGGGAACAGCAGCAGTGGGACGCCGTCGCCGAGCAGCACGCGGGCCATCCCCTTCCGGTTCCGCAGCCCCTTGCGATCGACCGGGAAGGCGTTGAAGAACAGCCGGGTCGCCGCGGCGGTGTACCACTTGTCGAAGAAGTAGTCGGCGGCGGCACCGGCGGCCAGATTGCGGCTCAAGCGCCGCGGGAGCGAGCCCATGATCAGCGGGGCGTCGAGATGACTGGAGTGGTTCGCGACAGCGATGAACGGCGGCTTGAGGCTGTCCAGGTTGCGGCGTCCGTGTTCGTGGACGTGCAGCGCCGACCAGACATAGGGCTTCAGCACCAACTGCTGGGCGACGAACCGGCCGGCCGCCCCCGGGGCGGACGAATACCGGTTGGTGCTGTCGTCGGCCACCACGTCCCTTCCTCCGCATCGGATCTTCCACGTATCGCGCAGCAAACCCTAGAGGACCGGGCCCGCTGACGGCTCCTGCTCAACATACGGGAGGCCCGTCGGACTCCGGAACGCGGCGCGTGCCTGGCTAGCACTTTCTGTAAGATTCCGACGCTCGGCGGGCATGGAAAGACCCCGCTGTTGTAGGCATCCACCAAAGCCAGCATCGCAATTCTGTCCAAATCCAAAGGTCTCTCACCCCTGTGCTTGGCGGTGGCCGGGCCGGTACGGTCAGGCATGGACACCGCGAAGACGATGCTCGACGCCGCCGAGGCCTTCGTTGCCCTGGTCAGCGAGATACCGCACGATGCCTGGGAGCGCCCGGCGCTGGGGGTGTGGGACGTCCGTTCCCTGGTCGGCCACACCGCGCGGGCCGTCACCACCGCCCACGACTACCTGAGCCGGCCGCGGAGATCGAGCTGAGATCGGCGGCGGAATACCTGGCAGCCGGCTACCTGGTCGATCGGTCGATCCATGACGCGGTGGCAGAGCGGGGCGTCGCGGCCGGTCATGACCTTGGCGACGAACCGGCGGAGGTCGTCGAAACCATGATCGGACGGCTGCGCGCCGCCATCGCGGCTACCGACGGTGACCCGGTGATCTACACCCTCCTCGGTGGCATGCGGTTCTCCGACTACCTGGAGACCCGCACCGTCGAACTGGTGGTGCACACCTCTGACCTGGCCCTCGCGGTCGGACGCGAGCCGCGCCTGCCACCCGCCGCGGTCGCCCGGGTGCTGCACATCATCTGCGACGCGGCTGTGCTGAACGGTCGTGGGCTGGACGCGGTGCGACAGCTGAGTGCCCGGGACGGTTCGGCGTTCGAGTTGCTGTAGTCCCGAGGGTCTCGACAACGTCGTTCGACCAGGGTCACTTGAATCGATCCGGCACCCTTGTCCCGTGACTTCGACCTCCTCGCCAGCGGCGGCTCCGCAGTCGCCCGAGCCGCGCCGACCACGGGGGCAGGGGTGGCTGCTCACCCTGGGCTTGCTGGCGGCCGTACCGGCAATGGGCGCGACCTGGCTGCGGGTGGTGCCACCCACGTCCGAGCGACTGGCCAAGGTGGCGTCCTTCATTCCGTACGGCTTGGTGTTCTGGGTGCCGGTGCTGCTGCTGGTCGGCATCGCGGCGGTGCGGGCGCTGCGGCACCGCACGCCGAAGCGGTCGGTGGTGGCGGTGCTCGCCGCGTTGTGTGCCGTGGGACTGACGGCGTCCGTGGCGTGGGAGGGGCCCGCTTTCGTCGCCGACCGGCGTCCGGCCACGACCCAGCCGCTCACCATCGCCAGCGTGAACGTGGCGACCTCAGCCGACCCCGCCGGTGCCGCCCGCGCCGTGGCCGGTGCCGACGTGGCCGTCTTCGTGGAGGCCCACGCCGGGTGGGTGAGTCGCCTGCCGGCGAGCTTCCATGCCGCGTTCCAGTACCGGGCCCCGGTCGCCGCCAGTGCCGGCGACGCGGCCGACGCCGATGTGGCGATCTTCTCCAAGTATCCGATCGTGTCCTCCGAAGCGCTGCCGCCGAGCAACTTCCAGCAGTGGACGGCCGTCGTCCGAACCCCGCAGCTGGGACCGGTGCGAGTGGTTGCGGTGCATCCCTGCAATCCCTATTGCCGTCCCGGTCTGTGGGTGCAGGACGCCGCGACATTGCGCACCTGGCTGGCCGACCGCAACGGCGCGACGCCGATGATCGTCGCCGGCGACTTCAACGCCGTCGACGACCACCTCACCATGCAGAACCTCTACGCGGACGGCTTCCGCAGCGCTGCCGACCTGGCCGGTGCCGGCTTCGTCCGCACCTGGCCGGCCGATCGGCGCTTCCCGCCATTGATCGGCATCGACCACGTGCTGGTGACGCCGAACCTGACCGCGACCGCCTTCAACACCTTCCGGGTTCCGGGCACCGATCACCTCGGCGTCCGGGCCGTGGTGGCCGGGGTCGACTGAGCCCATCGCCACCGATCTGCGACTGCTGCTCGACCCGTCCGGCACGTCTGGCTACGACCGGCACGCGCCGCACGACTGGCACGCAGCATACACATGCTAATGTATGTGTATGTCGGTGATGGAGCGTCGGTTGCAGTTGCTGCTCGATGAACAGCGGTACGGGCTGGTGTCCGCCGAAGCGTCGCGTAGCGGGCGGAGCGTGGCGGCGGTGATCCGCGAGGCCATCGACTACCGATTCCTCGGCGCCGATGAACGCGGTGCGGCCATTGAGGTCTGGCTCGATCTCACCCGCGATCCGGCCGGCCCCGGGCTCGGCTGGAGCGAGATCAAGGACGGTATTGAGGACGACCTGGCCGGCAGCGTGCGCTGATGCGGCAGAGCTGGTTCGTCGACACCTCTGTGCTGCTGCTCGCTGCCGGCGGCGAGCACCCCGACCGCGAGCCCAGCCGGGTGTTCCTCGGTACCGCGGTCAGCACGGGACAAGCTGTGCACGCCAGCATCGAGGCGATGCAGGAGTACCTCTTTCATCGGATGCGGGTCACCGACCGGCCCCGCGCATTGCGCGAAACCCGCGCCCTGCTCGCGGTGCTGCACCTGCACGAGGTCACGGCGGCGGTCTTCCGGCGCTCACTGAGCGTCGTCGAATCGACCCCGTTGCGCGGCCGCGGCGCGCTGCACGCCGCCACGGCTCTGGAGGTCGGGTTCGACCGCATCGTCACCCTCGACCGCGACTTCGCGCACGTTCCCGGTCTCGTTGCGGTGCATCCCCGGGACGCCGGCTAGACCTCAAGCCTGTGGGTAGTGGAACGGGCGCCGCTCAGGGTCGTGTGAACTGCAGATGGCCGGACGGTCTCGCGATCAACGAGGCGTCGGAGACTTGGTGAACGGTGATCCCCAGAATGGAGCGCCGGGGCTGGTTATCTTCGCGCGGACGAGGCCGAACAATGTGCTGAAACCCAGCGACCACACGCCCGCGAGGACGAGGTCATCCCGACCGAAGGCGAGGGCCACCAGCGCCGCGACCACACAGGCGGAGAAGGCCAATGCGAACTGAGCGACAAACCTGCCGAAGAAGGTGGACGGATTCTTGAACTCGTGCATGGAGCGAATCAACTCCAGTCACCACCTATTTCTTGCATGCCTTATTGAAATCATTGATCTCGTCTCTCTGGCCAGTGATGTGAGACTGCGGGAGGCGCGGCTCGGCAGGTTGGTGCCGCTACTACGTGATCCCGCTCCTATGTCGGCACACTCGACGAGCGACGCTGTTGGAGTTGCGATGGCGTGCCTACTTCGGCCGCGGGTGCTTCAGGCGCCGACGGCCGCCTTGGTCTCGCGGGCCATGGCCAGTTCCTCGTTGGTGGGCACCACGAGCACGGTCACCTTCGAGTCGGGGGTCGAAATCACCCGCGGCTCCTTGGAGCGGACGGCGTTCGCGTCGTCGTCCAGGCTGAAACCGAAGCCGGCGAGCCGGTCGATGATCGCCTTGCGCAGCACCGGGTTGTTCTCGCCGACACCCGCGGTGAAGGTGAGCGCGTCCAGGCTGCCCAGCACCGCCAGGTAGGCGCCGATGTAGTGCAGCAGCCGATGCACGTAGACGTCGAGGGCGAGCTTGGCGTCGGCGTTGCCCTCGGCGATCAGATCGTTGATGTCGCGGAAATCGGTCGCCCCGCAGAGGCCCAACATGCCGGACTTCTTGTTCAGCAGGGTGTCGATGTCGTCGATGCTCATCCCCACCTGGCGGGACAGGTAGGCGTGCAGGCCCGGATCGACGTCGCCGCTGCGGGTGCCCATCACCAGGCCCTCCAGCGGGGTCAGGCCCATCGAGGTGTCGACAGCGACGCCGCCGCGGATCGCCGAGATCGAGGCGCCGTTGCCCAGGTGGCAGACGATCTGGTTCAGCTCCGAGTAGGGCCGGCCGAGCACCTCGGCGACTTTCTTCGACACGTAGCTGTGCGAGGTGCCGTGGAAGCCGTAGCGGCGGATGCCGTGCTTCTCTGCGACGTCCTTGGCCACCGCGTAGGTGTAGGACTCGATCGGCAGGCTGGAGAAGAAGGCGGTGTCGAAGACCGCCACGTGCGGCACGTCGGGCAGCGCGGCGCGTGCAGCGTCGATGCCGGCGATGGCCGGCGGGTTGTGCAGCGGCGCCAGCGGCGACAGCTCCCTCAGGGTGTCCAGCATCGCGTCGGTGACCAGGGTGGTCTCCCGGAACGCCGCACCGCCATGCACCGTCCGGTGACCCACAGCGACCACCTCGGACAGCTTCGGCCCGTGCTCCTCGAACAGTTGCACCATCACCTTCAGGGCTCGGCCGTGATTCGGGAAGCCGCGCTCTTGGTGGTAGGTCTCGCCGTTGACGGTGTGGTCGATGGTGCCGGACTCGTCCCCGATCCGTTGCACCAGGCCGGAGGCCAGCACGGCCTCGTCGTCGGCGTCGATGACCTGGTATTTGATCGAGGACGAACCGGCGTTCAACAGCAGGATGGGCGTGCTCATGGAAGGCTCCTAGGGGTTCTGGGCGTCGGATCGGTGGGTCGTGGCGTCAGTTGGCGTCGGCCTGGGCCTGAATGGCCGTGATCACCACGGTGTTCACGATGTCCTCGACCAGCGCGCCGCGGGACAGGTCGTTGACGGCCTTCTTCAAGCCCTGCAGGATCGGGCCGATCGCCACCGCGCCGGAGGACCGCTGCACGGCCTTGTAGGTGTTGTTGCCGGTGTTCAGGTCGGGGAAGATGAACACCGTCGCCTTGCCGGCCACCGGCGAGTTCGGCAGCTTGGTCTTCGCCACGTCCGGGTCGACTGCCGCGTCGAACTGGATCGGGCCCTCCAACGCGATATCCGGACGCCGCTCGCGGACGATCTCGGTCGCTTGGCGCACCTTGTCGACATCGGCGCCGAAGCCGGAACTGCCGGTCGAGTAGGAGAGCATCGCGACTCGCGGCTCGACGCCGAACGCGAGGGCTGTCTCGGCCGAGCTGATCGCGATGTCGGCGAGTTGTTCGGCGGTCGGGTCGGGGTTCACCGCGCAGTCGGCGTAGACGTGCACCCGGTCGGTCATGCACATCAGGAATGACCCCGAGACCACCTTCACGCCCGGCTTGGTCTTGATGAACTCCAGGGACGGCCGGATGGTGTTGGCGGTGGTGTTGATGGCACCCGACACCATGCCGTCGGCCATGCCCAGATGCACCATCATCGTGCCGAAGTAGGAGAGATCCTTCATCTTCTCCCGGGCCTGCTCGATGGTGACGCCCTTGTGGGCGCGCACCGTGGCGTATTCGGCCGCGAACCGCTCGACCAGCTCGGGGTCGGTGGGGTTGACGATGTCGGCGCCGTCCAGGACCCAGCCCATCGCCGACGCCCGGGTCTTGATCTCGACCGGGTCGCCGAGCAAAACCAGGTCGGCGACCCCGCGCTGCAACAGGATGGACGCCGACTCCAGGATGCGGTCGTCGGACGACTCGGGCATCACGATCCTGCGGCGGTCCCGACGGGCCAGCTCGTTGAGCTGGTAGCCGAACATGAGCGGGGTGATGACTTGCGACGGGGGCACCTCGAGGGCCTTGATCAGTTCGGCGGAGTCGACCCTTTCGGAGAAGATCCTCCTGGCCACCTCGATCTTTCGTGGCGACGAGGTGAAGTGGCCGCGGGTATTGAACACGTCCTGCGCCGTCGTGTAGGTGCCCTGGTCGGTCATGCCGATCGGCAGATCGAGATGCATGCCGTCGAACAGTTTCACCACGTTCTCGGGGATGGGGTAGCCGCCGGTCAGGATCACCCCGGTGAGCTGTGGGAAGGAGCCGGAATGGTGGGCCAGGATCAAGCCGGGCAGCAGGTCCCCGGAGCGGTCTCCAGGCATCAGAACCGTGGCTTCGGTGACCAGCCGGGAGAGCACGTTCGGCAGGGTCATCGCCGCCACGATGGCGTCCTGTGACTCGCGATCGAGCAGGTCGGGGTTGCCCAGCACCTGGGTGGCGCCGACCGCCTCGAACTGGGCGCGCAGGGTGGGGGCGATCAGCAGCGGTTCGGCCGGCAGCGCCGCCACCACCAGGTGGGTGAGCTGGCGCAGGGCGTCAGAGGTCTCGTCCAGGATGGCCGGGTCGACCCGGTTCGCGATCACCCCGATGGTCTGGACGTGGTGCGCGGTGAACTCGTTCAGGGCCGCGTCCGCCGCGTCGCGGATCTCGCGGGCGTCGCGTCCGAAGCCGTTGACGACCAGCAGCAGGGCGGCGTTGAGGTTCGCTGCGATGTCGGCGTTGTAGGCCAGCTCGGTCGGGCTGGTGACGTCGGAGTAGTCGGAGCCGAGGATCACGACGGCGTCGAACCGCGGGCTGATACGGCCGTACTTCTCCACCAGGGTGGTCAGCGCGCTTTCGGGGTCGGCACGCATCTCGTCGTAGGTGATGCCGACGGCGTCGTCGTAGGAGAGGTTGATGCCCGGCAGGGTCAGCAGCATCTCGAGGATGTCGTCGTGCTGCCCGGCCGGAACCAGGGGGCGGAACACGCCGACGGACTCGACCTCGCGGAGCAAGGTGTCGAGCAACCCAAGGGCGACAACGGACTTACCGGTCTGGCCCTCGGGGGCCGCAACGTAAATGCTTCGAGTCACGAGCGACAGGCTAACGCCGCAACTGCGCGCCTGTCTGCGGCTGGCCCGCCCGCTGAGCTAGGGAAGCACTGATCGATCGCGTCGGCTGCGGCGCATCCGGAGGGCGGCCTGCCGCCGCGTCTCCTGTTCGGCATCAGTCAACGCCGCGACGGCACACCCGAGCTGGAGCGGTAACGGTCGCCGGAGGCCTTCAGCCGATCCAGCCGGTTGCGTTGTTCGACGGTCAGCGTCACTTCCAGCGCGGCAGCAGCCGCCGGTAGTCGACCAGAGCGAGTCGGGTGGTGGCGTCGAGCGATCCGGGTCGGGGAGCCGTCGACGCCGGTCGGTAGACCCAGGCCGGGCACCGTGACGATGCCGGTCTTGGTGGCCAGCACGATCCGCTCGCGGACGCCGTGCAGGTGCCGGCCGAGAAGTTCCTCGTTGTCGCCGCGTCCGTACATGTCGGCGGTGTCGAAAAGGGTGACGCCGCGCTCCAGCGCCCGCTAACGCCATCGCGGCGGAGGCCGGCATGGAGGCCCGAGTCGCCGACCTGCTCGAGGTCCGGATGCCGCACCAGGACCGCGCAGCCGTCGAGGAGACTGCCCGGATACCCATCTGCTGGTGCACGGCTCGATCGGCGCGATGGCAGCCGATCCCGTGGTGCGGCGTGAGGTCACCCGCGCCGTGGTCGCCTACCTGGAGACCAAAGCAAGCCCTGATTAGCTCCACCACCGCTGGTCGAGCGTGTCGAAACCCCTTGCCGGGTCAGAGTCCTTCGGCCAGCCAGGCGAGATCGGCGCGGTGCTCGTCGACCCCGCCCGGGGTCTCCACCACGACCGGGGCGCCGGCGGAGCGGATCACGTCGCGGGCACCCTCGGGATCGCACTGCCCGGCGCCCCAGTTGGCGTGCCGGTCGGCGCCGGAGTCGAAGGCGTCGCGGGAGTCGTTGGCGTGGATCAGGTCGATCCGGCCGGTGATGGCCCGTAGCCGGTCGACCAGGCCGAGCAGCTCGTTGCCGCCGGCGTGGGCGTGGCAGGTGTCGAGGCAGAAGCCGACCTTGTCGGCGTTGGCGGAGGCGCCGATTGCCGTCCAGAGCCGGTCGATGCTCTCCAGGTGCCGGGCCATCGCCTTGGTGCCGCCGGCGGTGTTCTCGATCAGCAGCGGAACCTTGATGTCGAGCCCGTCGACCGCCTTGAACCAGTTGACGAAACCGGCTTCGGGGTCGTCCTTGGCGGTGAGGTGGCCGCCGTGCACGATCACGCCGGCCGCGCCGACCTCGGCGGCAGCCGTCAGCTGTTTCTGCAGCTGCTGCCGCGACGGGATGCGAATCCGGTTGTTCATGCTGGCCACGTTGAGCACGTAGGGCGCATGGACGTAGAGCGCGATTCCGGCCGCCTCGGCGTCGGCCTTGAGGGCCGCGGCCCCGCCGGCGTAGTCAACTCGTGGGCCTTTCCAGCCCTGGGGGTCGCCGAGGAAGAACTGGCTGAGTTGCGCCCCGCGCGCCGTGGCCTCGGCGATCGGGTCGGTGGAGTCAACGTGTGCACCCATCGCGATCATGGTCACGAGGGTAACGGCCCCCGCCGACACGTTCGGACGTCCTGGCGCAGTCCGGACGGGCGACCGCTGCATCCCTTGACCTGGGGGTTCGCCGGCGTGCCGGAGCGTCGGCCGGAAACTGTCGGTGCACCGGGCCACACTGAATTACCGGACCGCTGATTTTCGCTGGTCGAGCCTGTCGAGACCCTAGGCCCCCACGGGATGACCTGGGTTCGACACGCTCGGCCAACGGTCGTCGAGTCAGTGAATCCTTGCAGGCGGATGAGCGAGCGATGGATGAGGGAGCCCCGATGACCGTGACCGCGACCGAACCGCTGGCGGCGGCGTATGCGTTGAGTCCGGGCGAGGCGCTGGCCGCCCTGGATGTCACCGACGCCGGCCTGACCACCGCCGAGGCGGACGCCCGGCGCCAGCGCTTCGGTGCCAACCGGCTGCCCGAACCCCCGCGCGAGGGTGCGGTGCGGCGGTTCCTGCGGCATTTCGACGACGTGCTGATCTACATCCTGCTCGCCGCTGCCACGCTGAAGGCGGCGCTGGGGGAGTGGATCGACTTCTGGGTGATCCTCGCCGTCGCGGTAATCAACGCGGTCATCGGCTTCGTCCAGGAGGGCCGGGCCGAGCAGGCGCTGGCCGGCATCAAGAACATGCTGTCCGCTGAGGCCCAGGTGCGCCGCGACGGCGACTGGGTGCAGATCCCGACCGACCAGTTGGTGCCGGGTGATCTGGTCCGGGTTTCGGCCGGTTCGAAGGTGCCGGCCGACATCCGGCTACTTGAGGCCAGCAACCTGCGGGTCGAGGAGGCCGCGCTCACCGGTGAGGCGGTGCCGTCCAGCAAGCGGATTGACGCCGTGCCGGCCGGGGCGGGCATCGGCGACCGGTCGTCCATGCTGTTCTCCTCGTCGCTGGTCTCGGCGGGGCAGGGCGTCGGCGTGGTGACCGCCACCGGCGCCCAAGCCGAGATCGGCCGGATCACCACGATGCTGGCCGAGATTGAGACCTTCGACACCCCGCTGACCAGGCAGATCTCCGCGTTCGGCAAGAAGCTGTCGCTGATCATCGCGGTGATGGCCGTGGTCATGGTGGCGATCGGCAAGGTGCTGCACGGCATGCCCGCCGGCGAGCTGATCTCGGCCACCATCGGTTTCGCGGTGGCCGCGATCCCCGAAGGGCTGCCGGCGCTGGTCACCATCACGCTGGCGCTCGGCGTCCAGCAGATGGCGCGGCGTAACGCGATCATCCGCAAGCTGCCGGCCGTCGAGACCCTCGGCTCAGTGACCCGGATCTGTTCCGACAAGACCGGCACCCTCACCACGAACGAGATGACGGTGCGCACCGTGGTCACCCGGGCGGCCGACTACGAGGTGACCGGTCTCGGCTACGACCCGGCGGGCGACGTCCGGCTCGAGGGTGAACCGGTGGCGCTGGACGGCCGCGGTGACCTGAAGGCGGTGGTCATGGTGATGGCGGTCGCCAACGACGCCGTCGTCGCCCCGGTGGACGGCCGCTGGGGCCTGGTCGGCGAACCGACCGAGGGTGCGCTGGCCACGCTGGGACTGAAGGCGGGCTTCGACCCGTCGCGCTACCCGCGGACGGCGGTGCTGCCGTTCGACTCCGAACACAAGTACATGGCCACCGCGAACACCACCCCCGAGGGGCACGCGGTGCTGATGGTGAAGGGCGCCCCCGACCGACTGCTCGACCGGGCCACCAGCCAGCTGTCGGCCACCGGCGGCACCGAGCCGCTCGATCGGGCCTGGTGGGACGCCCGGGTCGACGAGCTCTCCAGCCAGGGCTTGCGGGTGCTGGCGGCGGCCAGCCGTCCGGCCGGTACGCCCGGCAGCGTCGGCCACGACGACCTGTCCGGCCTGGTGCTACTGGGACTGACCGGCATCGTCAACCCGCCGCGCCCCGAGGCGATCAGCGCCATCGCCACCTGCCACACCGCCGGAATCAAGGTGACCATGATCACCGGCGATCATGCCGGAACTGCCACCGCGATCAGCCGCGAGATGGGCATCTTCGACGAAGACACCGAGCAGGCCGTCACCGGTGCCGAGTTGGAGGCGGCCACCGACGACGAACTGCGCACCATCGTCAACCGCACCGAAACCTTTGCCCGGACCAGCCCCGAGCACAAACTGCGGCTGGTGAAGGCATTGCAGGCCAACGGCGAGATCGTTGCGATGACCGGCGACGGGGTCAACGACGCGCCGGCCCTGAAACGCGCCGACGTCGGCGTTGCGATGGGCATCAAGGGCACCGAGGCGACCAAAGAGGCCGCCGACATCGTGCTGGCCGACGACAACTTCGCCACCATCGAATACGCCGTCGAAGAGGGCCGCCGGATCAACGACAACCTGCACAAGTCGGTGCTCTTCCTGCTGCCGACCAACGGTGCCCAGTCGCTGGTGGTGCTGGTGGCGGTGCTGTTCGGCCTGGTGATGCCGCTGGAGCCGGTGCAGATCCTCTGGGTGAACATGGTCACCGCGGTCACCTTGTCGCTGGCGCTGGCCTACGAGCCCGCCGAGCCCGACATCATGCGGCGCCCGCCCCGTCCGCCGAACGCGCCCCTGGTCAGCCTGGTCTACCTGCCGAGGCTGGCGATCGCCTCGCTGGCGATCGCCGCCGCCACGCTGGCCACCTTCCTCGTTGCTGTCGCACTCGGGGCCGATCGTGAGGTGGCCCAGACCTGGGCGGTCAACACCCTCGCCCTGGGCCAGGCGGCGTATCTGTTCAACTCGCGGTTCCTGCGCGAGTCGAGCCTTCGCCGTGAGGCGATCGGCGGCAATCGGGTGGCCCTGGCCGTGGTCGGCGTGCTGATCCTGCTGCAGGTGCTGTTCAGCTACCTTCCGGTGCTCAACACCTGGTTCGGGTCGGCACCGGTGAGCGTCCTGGGCTGGCTGGTGCCGCTCGGTTTCGCGGTGACGATCTTCCTGCTGATGGAAGGCGCCAAGACGCTGTTGCGGCGCCGGGAGACCGACTGACCCGATTGGCCTCGGGGGTCGTCCGACCGCTAAAGTCGACCCTTGGTGCCTTCCGGCACCGTTTGCACACGCCCTCCTGCCATGGGAAATGCTCATGGCCGCTCGAGACCAGAGGAGGTGGAGTTCGCGTATGCGTCAATACGAAGTCATGGTCATCATCGATCCCGACGTGGACGACCGTCAGGTGAATGGCCTGTTGGAGAAGCCGCTCGCGGGCCTGACCAAGGCCGGTGGCACCGTCGACAACCTGGACATCTGGGGCCGTCGCCGGCTTGCCTACGACATTCGCAAGAAGTCCGAAGGTATCTACGCCGTGATCAACCTGACCGCTGAGCCTGCCGACGTCAACGAGCTGGATCGCCAGTTCACGTTGAACGAGCAGATCATGCGGACCAAGATCATCCGGCCCGACACCCGCTAGAGATTTTTCTGTCGGCGGCAGCTGACAGGCTCTGAGTGACTCAGCACCTCGATCGAAAGACACACTCATGGCAGGCGAAACACCCATCACCCTGGTCGGCAACCTGACCGCCGATCCCGAACTGCGCTTCACGCCGTCCGGTGCGGCGGTGGCCAACTTCACCGTCGCGTCCACGCCGCGCACGTTTGATCGTCAGACCAGCGAGTGGCGCGACGGCGACGCGATGTTCCTCAACTGCTCGGTGTGGCGGCAGGCGGCCGAGAACGTCGCCGAGTCGCTGACCAAGGGCATGCGGGTCGTCGTCCAGGGCCGGCTAAGTCGCGCTCGTACGAGACCCGTGAGGGCGAACGCCGCACCGTGTTCGAGGTGGAGGTCGAAGAGATCGGCCCGTCGCTGCGGTACGCGTCGGCGAAGGTCACTCGCAATGGTGGCGGCGGTGGCGGCAACTCCGGCGGCGGGAATGCCGGTGGCGGAAACGCCGGCGGCGGGCATTCCGGCGGTTCCGATTCGTGGTCGTCCGGCGGCAGCAACAACAACCGCTCGGCCGGCAACGACCCGTGGGCGCAGGCCCAGAGCGACGAGCCCCCATTCTGATCCACACGGTCTGATCGTTCGAGCCTGATCGGCAGCTCGTCCCCATCCATCCACGTCATTCCGGCTTCGGCCGGGCTCACTGAAAGGGAGCACCACAATGGCCCAGTCACAGCGCAAGCCTGTGAACAAGAAGAAGATTGCGCCGGCGAAGTCCGTGCGCATCGGTCACATCGACTACAAGGACACCGCGACCCTGCGGAAGTTCATCTCCGAGCGGGGCAAGATCCGCGCCCGCCGGGTGACCGGCCTGTCCGTCCAGGAGCAGCGCAAGGTTGCGATCGCCGTCAAGAACGCGCGTGAGCTGGCCCTGCTGCCCTACGCCTCGACCGCCCGCTGAGAAGGGAGAACGCCAGCATGAAGCTCATTCTGACCGCTGCCGTCGACCACCTCGGCATCCCCGGCGAGATCGTCGAGGTCAAGGACGGCTACGGCCGCAACTACCTGCTGCCCCGCGGTTACGCGATCAAGTGGACCAAGGGCGCCGAGAAGCAGATCGAGGGCATCAAGCGTGCCCGTGACGCCCGCGAGATCCGCAACGTCGAGCACGCCAAAGAGATCCGCACCCAGCTCGAAGAGCTGGCCGTGTCGCTGCCGGCCAACGCCGGTGACTCCGGCCGGTTGTTCGGCGCAGTCACCCCGGCCGACATCGTCCTCGCGGTGAAGAAGGCCGGCGGCCCGGCCGTCGACAAGCGCGCCGTCGAGATCGCCAAGCCGATCAAGTCCGTCGGTTCGCACACCGTCGGCCTGAAGCTGACCAGCGGGGTTGTCGCTCACATCAACGTCAACGTCGTCGCAGCCGCCTGACCCAGGCACGCGAGACCAGACACCACCACAGCGAGGCGGGGATTTCCCGCCTCGCTGTTGCGTTCCCCCGTGCCTGCGCCCCACGCCCAGACCCACTCGCCCGCGCCGTTGCTCGTCTCCTTCGCTTCCTCCCACGGCGCTCGCCTAAGAAGACGCTGATTTCGTCGGTCGAGCTTGTCGAGACCTTGGGGGACCTGATGCTGGCAAGGGGTTTCGACGTGGAGCTCAACCAGTGGTGGTTGCGTTGATCAGTGTTTCCCTGACCATTTCGGGCTCGCTGAATCCAGCGAGCCCGAAATGGTTGGAGGCGAGCGCCGGGTGGGCTGGCGCGGCACAAGGCAGGGGCGAAGTGGCCGGGGCGCCGGAGCGGATCGCATAAGGTGAACCGGTGGATCGACCGGAGGGTGGACGGGTGAGGCCGAACTGGACGCGGATCGCGGTGGTCGGCGCGGTCGTGGTGGTGCTGGTCGGCGTGGTGGTCGGCATCCAGGCGCTGTCCGCGCCCGTCGAGAGGGCCGGTACGCCGACCGTTCCGGTGCCCTCACCGAGCGGAACCCGCGTCCCCAACCCGTCGGCCAGTCCCAGCGCAAGCGCCTCGACCTCCGGCTCGGCGCCCGCCAGCCCCTCCAGCTCACCGAGCGGCACTATGAAGGCGTCCGGTCGGTTCGACTGGGCGGGTGTCACGGCACCGGCGGCCGGTTCCCAAGGCACGCTTCACCGGTACGCGGTAGCCGCCGAGACGAGCACGAAGCTCACCACCGACTCGGTCGCGACGACCATTGCGGGCGTGCTCAACGACCCCCGCAGCTGGACGGGGGACGGCGATGTCCGGTTCGCGCTGGTGGCCAAGTCGAAGGCGACCACGCAGCTCTACCTGGCCAGCGGAGCGACTGCCGCGGAGCTGTGCGGTTCGGACGCCGACGTAGCCGTCACCTGCGCTGCGGGCGACGTGGTGGTGATCAACGCGGAGCGGTGGAGGTCGGGAGCGCCGACCTATGCCGGCGACCTTGCCGGATATCGCACCTACCTGATCAACCACGCCGTCGGACAGCTGCTCGGCAAGGGCGGGGCGAGGTGCGCCGGAAGCGGCAAGAAGGCCCCGGTGATGATGCAGCAGAGTGCGAACCTGCGCGGCTGCGTGGCCAATCCGTGGCCCTGATCACCCGCGGCGACGGACGCCGCCACGTCCCGGTCGCAGGGTGAGCCTCTCGGCCTCGGCCACCTGACCCCAACTCACGGCCGTGGACACCACACTGCATCAGGTCCGGCCCGATCGACTCCTCCTGTCGATCGAGAGGACCGCCATGACCCGCACAGCCACGCCGGCCGACGCCTGCCCGCAACCGGTCGCGGGACGGCTGATCGCCTACCACGCCCTGGCTGCGACCGCCGCGGCGCTGCCTTGGCCCGCCCTCCTGGCCGCCATCTGGCGGATCACCGACGACCCCGCGCTGATCGGGCTCGCCGGGGCGGCACGATTCGCGCCCTGCGTGCTGTTGTCCGCATTCCTGGGTGGCCTCGGCGACCGGATCGGACGGCTGCGGGCCGTGCGGCTTTCGGCCGGTGCGCGGTTGTTTCTCGTAGTCACGCTGACTGTGCTCCTGCACCAGGGGTTGCCTTGGCCTGCGCTGGCGGCTGCGACGCTCGTCGTTGCGGCCGGGGTGCCGGCCTTCCCCAGCCTGGTCGCGCTGGTGCCGCAGCACTCGGCGCGCGCCGAGCGCGACACCAACCTTCTGGTCACCTGGGAGGTCAGCGGTTTCGTGGTCGGCCCCGCTCTGGGCGGGCTGCTATTGGCGGCCGGGACGACCTGGTCGGCCGCCGGTTGCGTGCCGTTGATGGCGGCAGCGGTGCTGGTGCTGCCCCGTGGGGCGGGCGAGCAGGCGACGTCCGGGCGCTCGCTGCGGCTACGGGACGGCCTGCGTGAGGTGCTCGGCGTCGCCACCGTCCGGCGCGCGATCGGCACCGTGATGGTGCTGAACGCGGTGCTCGGCGTGCTGGGGGTCGCGTTGCTGCGCATCGCGGAGAGGCGCTGGGACGCCGGGGTCGCCGAGTTCGGCATCCTGACCGCGGTGCTCGGGTTCGCCTCGCTGGCCGCGCCGGCGCTGATCCGGCTGATCGGACGGCTGACGCCGCGGCTCGCCGCACACCTGGTGGTGGTGCTGCCGCTGCTCGTGCTGACCCTGGGCCCGACCTGGCAACTGGCCACGTTGCCGTTGGCCCTGCTGGGTGCGGGACTGACGCTGGTCGAATGCCGCACCACGCGGATGTTGCAGGACGGTGCACCCTCCGACTACACCGCGCTCGCGCTCGGAATCGCGGACGCGGCCCTGGTCGGCGCCGCGATGGTCGGTGCGCTGGTCGCACCCTGGCTGTTGGCCGCGACCGGCTCGACCGGACTGCTGCTCGGGCTCGCGGGCGGTTGCGTGGCCGTCCTCTGGTGGGGGCTGGCCAAAGGTCGTGGCCGGCACGCGGAGAGCGGGCCGAACCCGGAAAGTGGTTGGGCCCCGCAGCCGGACTGAACCCCGGACGTGGACTGGGCTCCGGCCGTCAGTGCTCGTGCGGGTCGGCCTCGGCGTCGGCCTGCGTGGCATGCACTGTGCCCGGCAGATGATCGGCCGGGCCGTACAGCGCGTACACCTTCATCGGTTCGTCGCCGATGTTGGTGACGTTGTGCCAGGTGCCGGCGGGCACCAGGATCGCCCAGTCGTCCTGGACTTCCGCGCGGAAACTGAGGTCGTTTTCGGCCGGTCCCATTTCGACAAGGCCCTTGCCCTGCTCGAGCCGCAGGAACTGGTCGTTCTCCGGGTGCGCCTCCAGGCCGATGTCGCCGCCCACCGGGATCGACATCACGGTGAGTTGCAGGTGCTCGCCCGTCCACAACGTGGTGCGGAAGTTCTGGTTCTCGATGGTGGTGGCCTCGATGTCGAGGACGTACGGCTGCTTGCCGTGATCGGTCATGGTGCTTACCTCCTGCGCTGGTCGTACTCCATCCTTGCCGATGCCGCCGACGGTTTCGACCGACTCGGCAGGATCGTTTCCCTCTGTCATCCAGCGCAAGAGGTGGGGTCGCACACTGGGTGCGCCGCAGCCGGGACACGATTGATCAGTGGTTCCCGCAGACGTTGGGCGGGCTTGCCGAGACCCAGGCGTGGGCTCCCTGGCCGAGGTTTCGACAAGCTCAACCAGCGGTGGCCGGGTTGATCAGCGGTTCGCGCGGACGTTGGGCGGGCTTTGCCGAGGCCTAGGCGTGGGCTCCCTGGCTGAGGTTTCGACAAGCTCAACCAGCGGTGGCCGGGTTGATCAGCGGTTCCCGCTGAGCGCCAAGACCTCGCCGATCACTCGCAGAACCCCGTTGTCCGCGTTGGACTCGGCGACGAACCGGGCACGCTGCCGGACGGTCTCGTGGGCATTGCGCACCGCATAGCTGTACTCGGCTTCGTCGAACATTTCCAGGTCGTTGTAGGCGTCCCCGAACGCCATCAGCTGGTGCCGTCCCAGACCCAGGCGGTCGGCCAGAAGGCGCAGCCCGTGGCCCTTGTGGACGCCGGGGTTCATCAGGTCCACCCAGAGCGGGCTGCCCGTGGTGACCGAGAACTGGTCGGCGTAGGTGGGGTAGAAGATCTCGTCGTAGTAGCGAATGCTCTCGCCCTGCGGTAGATAGACGCTGAATTTGTCGATCGCGGCGTCCAGTTCGGCGAAATCGTCGATGTAGACGATCCGCGGGTTGAACCTGGCCAGGTACTCCTCGTGCTCGGCGTGGCCGCCCCACACGTAGGCGGCGTCCGGGCTGCAGGCGACCGGGACGCCGGGGGTGACCCGCAGGGTGAGCTCCGCCATCTCCCGGTAGCTCTGCGGGCGCAGCAGGCTTTGGAACAGGATCGTGTCGCCGTCGCTGACCGTGCCGCCGTTGTTGCCGATGTAGGCGATGCCGTCGCGAGGCGGGAACATCTGCTGCAGCCGGTTGAGCGGACGCCCGCTGGCCGCCACGAAGATGATCCCGGCTGCGCGCAGCCGGTCCAGGTAGTCGTCGATGTCCGGCGGCAACGCGCCGTGTTCATCGAGCAGGGTGTGGTCCATGTCCGAGGCGATCAGCCGGACGTCGTGCATCTGCCTTCTCCGATGGTAAGAGTTCCGATGGTGAGAGTTCCGATTGTTGAGCGGTCGGTTACAGGCCCATCCGATCGAATTCCGCGATGGCGACCCGGCGTCCCAATTCGATCATCTCTTCGGCCCGATGGAAATCGAGCACTCCGCAGGCGTCCAGCGGCACCCAGACGAGCACGTCGGGAGTGTTCAGCACGGTGCGGGCCATCTCGATGCGCCCCTGCATGACGTCGAGCGAGCGGCCCAACAGGTCGGCCAGGTTGACGTCGGCGGGCCAGTCCTCGAACGACTTGGCCGGCGGCGGTGCCGGCGCCAGCAGCTTGTTCAGGTTCCGCACCGGCCAGGATTCGGCCAACGAATGGGCGAGCCGGGCCGTCCAGGACGGCTGCGCGGCGTCGAGGGCGATGTCGGTGTTGTCGGCGCTGGCCTGGTCGGAGGACTCCTTGCTGGGCAGGCCCAGATGCAGCCCCGGACGCCGTCCGAACAGGGATACCCCGATGCTCACCTCACCCGGCATGTCCATCGCGGGGGCCATCGGCAGCGGATTCAGCAGGCCGCCGTCCACCAGCAGCCGCTCGCCGATCCGGACCGGGGTGAACACCGCCGGGATCGCGATGGACGCCCGCATGGCCGCCACCAGCGGGCCATGCCTAAACCACACCTCACGCTCGGAGTCGATGTCGGTGGCGACCGCGGTGTAGGGAATCGGCAGGTCCTCGATGCGGACCTCGCCGATGAACCGGTGCAGCTCACGCATCACCCGCTGCAGCCGGATCAGCCCGGGTGCGCCCAGGGTCAGGTCGGTGAGCCGGACGATGTCGCTGCGGGTCAGTGCCCGGACCCACTCGGTGAAGCCGTCCAGGCCGCCTGCGGCCAGCACCCCGCCGACCAGCGCCCCCATCGAGGTCCCCGCCACCCCGACCACCTCGTGACCGCGGGCATGCAGTTCCTGGATGACCCCGACATGGGCGAATCCCCGGGCCCCGCCGGCACCGAGCACGAGGTTGACCTTCATGTCCCGAGTCAACCATCCCCGCCCGTCCCGTTTCGCCGATATCACCCCTTCCCCCGGCGTCCGCACTCGGTAGGCCCTCCCTAATCAGTTCAGCCCTCCCGTATAAGGCAGGGCTGAACTGATTAGGGAGGGCCGTGTCAGGGACTGCTGCTGGAAGGGGTGGTGGGTGGGTCAGGTTACGGTCTGATGAAGCGGGGGACCGGGCGGCGCACCTGGTGCTAGCTTCGGTGCCGATCCACCCGGTCCCCGTCGGCTCTTTGCGACGTGGGCAGGAGTGCTCGAGCGAGGAGTCTCCAGCCATGCAACTTAGTCCCCGCGAGCAGGAGAAGCTGCTCATCGTCGTCGCCGCCGACCTGGCGCGCCGCCGCCAGGCGCGCGGTCTCAAGCTGAACCATCCCGAGGCGGTCGCGTTGATCACCCACGAGGTGCTCGAAGGCATCCGGGACGGCCGCACCGTGTCCGAGCTGATGGCTTTCGGCACCACGGTGCTGACCAGGGACGACGTGATGGAGGGGGTCCCCGAGATGATCCACTCGGTGCAGGTCGAAGGCACCTTCCCGGACGGCACCAAGCTCGTCACCGTCCACGACCCGATCCGCTGAGCAGGAGACGACCATGATTCCCGGCGAATTCCGGCTCGCTGCCGAGCCGATCGTGTGCAACCCAGGACGTGACACCACCACCGTCGAGGTGGTCAACACCGGCGACCGACCCGTCCAGGTCGGCTCCCACTACCACTTCTTCGAGGTGAACCCGGCGCTGCGCTTCGACCGTGCCGCCGCCCGCGGTTTCCGCCTCGACATTCCGGCCGGCACCGCCGTCCGCTTCGAACCCGGCGACGCCAAGACCGTCCAACTGGTCGCACTGGCTGGACGCCGTGAGGTGTACGGCCTTGCCAACGCGGTCAACGGACCGCTGGACGCCTGAGGAAGGACGACCGATGAGCTTCGAACTGTCCCGGCAGCAGAACGCCGACCTGTACGGCCCGACCGTCGGCGACGCCGTCCGGCTCGGCGACACCGACCTGTTCGCCGAGATCGAGCGCGACCTGACCAACCACGGCGAGGAGGCCGTCTTCGGCGGCGGCAAGGTGATCCGCGACGGCATGGGCCACAACGGACGCGCCGTCCGGGCCGACGGGGTCGCCGACACGGTCATCACCAACGTCGTCGTGATCGACCACACCGGCATCTACAAGGCCGACATCGGCATCGTCGACGGTGTGATCAGCGCGATCGGCGCGGCCGGCAACCCCGACATCACTGACGGCGTCGACATCGTGATCGGTGCCGCCACCGAGGTGATCGCGGGCGAGCACCGGATCGTCACCGCCGGCGGCATCGACACCCACATCCACTTCATCTCACCGCAGCAGATCGGCACCGCGCTGTCCTCGGGTGTCACCACCATGATCGGCGGCGGCACCGGTCCGGCGGACGGTACCAACGCCACCACGATCACCCCCGGCGAGTGGCATCTGGCCCGGATGCTCGGTGCGGCTGAGCACTGGCCGATGAACTTCGGTTTCCTCGGCAAGGGCCACGCGGCGTCCCGGGAGCCGTTGGCCGAGCAGGTCGAGGCCGGGGCGATCGGGCTGAAGATCCACGAGGACTGGGGCACCACCGCCGCCGCGATCGACGAGGCGCTGAAGGTGGCCGACGAATTCGACGTCCAGGTGGCCATCCACACCGACACGCTCAACGAGTGCGGCTTCGTCGAGGACACCAAGCGGGCCATCGCCGGCCGGGTGATCCACACCTTCCACACCGAAGGTGCCGGCGGCGGGCACGCCCCCGACATCATCACCCTGGCCGCCGAGCCGAACATCCTGCCGTCGTCCACCAACCCGACGCTTCCGTTCACTCGCAACACCGCCGAGGAACACCTCGACATGCTGATGGTGTGCCACCACCTGAACCCGGCGATCCCGGAGGACGTGGCGTTCGCCGACTCGCGGATCCGGCCCGAGACGATCGCCGCCGAAGACGTGCTGCATGACATGGGCGTCTTCTCGATGACCTCGTCCGATTCCCAGGCGATGGGACGGGTGGGCGAGGTGATCACCCGCACCTGGCAGGTGGCCGACCAGATGAAGAAGGCCCGCGGCAAGCTGGACGGCGACCCGAGCAACGGTGACAACTTCCGGATCAAGCGCTACATCGCCAAGTACACGATCAACCCGGCCCGCACCCACGGCATCGCCGACGTCGTCGGCAGCATCGAGGTCGGCAAGTGGGCCGACCTGGTGCTCTGGGAGCCGGCGTTCTTCGGTGCCAAGCCGGCGATCATCGTCAAGGGCGGGCAGATCGCCCATTCCGTGATGGGCGATCCGAATGCGTCCATCCCGACCCCGGAACCGCGGCTGATGCGGGACATGTTCGGCGCCTTCGGTCAGTCGCCGGCGGCGAACTCGATCACCTTCGTCTCCCAGGCGGCGCTGGCGGCCGGGGTGCCGCAGCGGCTCGGCCTGCGTAAGCAGATCCGGGCGGTGAGCGGCGTACGCACCCTGACTAAGGCCGACATGGCGTTCAACGACGTCACGCCGGAACTCACCGTCGATCCGCAGACCTACGAGGTCCGGGTCGACGGCGAGTTGGCCACCTGTGAGCCGGCCGAGGAACTCGCCCTCGCCCAGCGCTACTTCCTCTTCTGAGCCGGACGTCGCCGTGATCGTCGAACGCATCCTGGGCAACTTGTCCGACCTGTCGGAGGCGGAGCTCGCCGGGGTCCACCTGGAGCGGGTGGTGCTGCCGCTGAGCGCGCTCACCCGGCAGGTGCAGCGGGTCACCACCGACCACGGACGCGAGCTCGGGCTGCGGCTCGCCGGACGGATCGACCTGCGCGAGGGAGACATCCTGCTGCGTGACGCGTCCGGTCTGGTGGTGATCGCCCTCGAACCCACCGACGTGCTGGTGATCGCGCCGTCCACCGTGTTGCAGATGGGGGTGATCGCGCACAACCTGGGCAACCGGCACCTGCAGGCGCAGTTCTTCGGGCCGGACGAACCGTTCGCCGAATTGCCCGATCATCAAGGGGTGATGGTCATCCAGTACGACCACACCGCCGCCCACTACCTCGATCACCAGGGCGTGCGTTACGTGCGCAGAGACAAGGTGATGCAGGTTCCGTTCCGCCATGCCGAGCACACCCACTGACCCCGGCTGGCCGGACGGCTGGGGCAGCCTTCCCGCCTGGCAGTTGCCGGTCGCGCAGCTGTGCGATTCGGCGGCGCCGACCGGGGCGTTCAGCCATTCCCTCGGCCTGGAGACCTACGCGGTGGACGGCCGGGTGCACGACGAACACAGCTTCGGCGACTGGCTTGCCGCGATGCTGACCGGACCACTCGCCACCGGGGACGCGCTCGCCGTCCGGCTGGTCGCCGAGGCCGTCCGGGAAGGGCGACCCGAGCAGGTCTGGTGGGTCGATCAGCATCTGTACGCCCAGACCCTGCCGCGGCAGACCCGGGACGCCGTGGTCGCGATGGGTGCCCGGATGCTGGCCATCGCGTCCATCGCCTGCCCGTCGTCCTGGCTGGACGACTACGCCGGCGCTGTGACGTCCGGTCGTTGCCACGGGCATCCGGCGGTGGCTGTCGCCGTAGCGGGAGCGGGGTTGGGTGCGCCGTCCGCGGCACTGGTCGCCGCCCACCTGCAGGGCGTCGCGACCACGCTGACGCAGAACGCCGTCCGGCTGATTCCGCTGGGCCAGAACGCCGGACAGCGGGCCCTGGCGGCGGCGCGTCCGCTGATTGCGGCGGTCGTGGAGCGTGTCCCGCAGCTGAGCCTGGACGATTTCGGGGCGACCCTGCCCGGTCTGGAGATCGCCCAGATGCGTCACGAGCGGCTGCGTGCCCGGATGTACCAGTCGTAGAGAGGAACGAATCCAACGATGAGAACGCTGCGGATCGGCGTCGGCGGCCCCGTCGGCGCCGGCAAGACCCAACTGATCGAGCGGGTCACCCGCGCCCTGGACGGCGAGGTGTCGATGGCGGCCGTCACCAACGACATCTACACCACCGAGGACGCCAAGATCCTGGCGGCCAACTCGGTGCTGCCGCTGGACCGCATCGTCGGGCTGGAGACCGGCGGCTGCCCGCACACCGCGATCCGTGAGGACACCTCAATGAACGAGGCGGCGATCGAGGCGCTGGTCCGCGACCATCCCGACCTGCAGGTGGTGTTCGTCGAGTCCGGCGGCGACAACCTGTCGGCCACCTTCAGCCCCGAACTGGTCGACTTCTCGATCTACGTGATCGACGTGGCGCAGGGGGAGAAGATCCCGCGGAAGGCCGGGCAGGGCATGATCAAGTCCGACCTGTTCATCATCAACAAGACCGATCTGGCTCCCTACGTGGGTGCCGATCTGGACGTGATGCGGGCCGACACGGTGGTGTTCCGCGGCGACAAGCCGTTCGGTTTCACCAACCTGAAGACCGACGAGGGTCTCGACCGGGTGCTCGACTGGCTGCGCCACGACGTGCTGATGACGGACCTCGACGGGTGAGCGCCGAGATCGCCGGTCCTGCCCGGCCGGACGCCGCCACCGGTGAACTCCGGCTGCGGATCGGCGTCCGGAACGGTCGCGGCACGGCGGTCGAGCAGTACCACACCGGTTCGCTGCGGGTGCTGCGGCCGCACTACCTGGATGCCTCCGGGCAGGTCTGCTACACGGTGATCAACCCCGGCGGCGGCTATCTGGGCGGCGACCGTTACCGGATCGACCTCGACCTGGACGAGGGTGCGTCGCTGCTGTTCACCACGCAGTCGGCGACCAAGGTGTACCGGACGCCGCAGGCGCCGGCCCGGCAGCGGACCGACGTGCGGCTGGCCGCAGGTGCCGTCGTGGAGTCGGTGCCGGACCAGCTGATCGCCTACCGCGACGCGGAATACCACCAGCTCACCCGGGTCGAGATCGACCCGTCCGCCACCTACCTGGCTTGGGAGATCGTCACACCCGGGTGGTCGCCGGACGGTGCCCGGTTCGGCTACACCCGGGTGTCGCTGCGCACCGAATGCCGCCGTCCGGGCGACGATGCCCCGTTCCTGGTGGACGCCCTGCTGCTGGAACCGGCGATCGGCGACATACCCGGCCTCGGCGGACTGGACGGCCACAGCCACCTCGGCTCGTTGCTGCTGGTGGACGCCCGGGTCGACCGCGATCTGGTGGCGGACGTCTGGGACCTCATCGAGGCGACGCCCGGAGTGCTGGCCGGGGTGTCGCTGGCGCCGGGGCCAGCGCTCGCCGTCCGGGTTCTGGGGGACGACACGGCCACCGTCGAGGCGTTGCTGTTCGCGGTTGACAGCGCGGTGCGCAGTCGCTGGTGGGGGCTGCCGCCACTGAACCTGCGCAAACCCTGAGCCCCCGAGGAGAGCCCCATGTCCGAGACCACCTACCCGTCGACGTCTGCCGGCGTCGGTGAGGCCGGCCGCACTCTCGCCCTCGGCGTGAGCCAGATCTTCCTGCAGGAGAGCTGGCTCGCCGGCGTGCTGATGGTGGCCGGCCTGGCGCTCTATTCGGTCCCGCTGGCGGCGATGACCGTGCTGGGCACGCTGGTCGCCACCGTCTCCGCGCGGCTGGTGACGCTGTCGGTCGCGCACGGGTTGCAGGGCTACTGCGGCGCGCTGGTCGGCGCCGCCGCGTGGACGTCGTTCGGCGCGCCCTGGCCCGCGGTTCTGGCGACCGTGGTCGCAGCGGCGGCCTGCCCGGCGGTCACCCAGGCCTTCGCCGGGGTGTTCGTCCGGTTCCCGCGTGCCGGCGGCCCTCTGCCGGTGCTCACCGCCCCGTTCTGTGTGGTCAGCGGACTGATCGCGCTGCTCGTCCGGGCTGTGCTGCCGCCCGCTGCGCCGTCGGCGGCGGTGGCGTCCGGCAACCCGTTGATACAGCTGGCCGAGGCGGTGCTGACCGGGGTCGGCCAGGTGGTGTTCGCACAGAGTTGGCTGGCCGGACTGGTGATCCTGGCGGGGTTGTTCGTGGCCGGGTGGCGGGTCGGGCTGGCCGGTCTGATCGGCAGCCTGCTGGGCACCCTGACCGGATGGGCGGCAGGTGCGACGCCGGCGGAGCTGTCGGTCGGGCTCGCCGGCTACAGCCCCTGCCTGACCGCGATCGCCCTGGCGGTGGTGTTCCTCCGTCCCGGTCGGACGGCCTGGCTGCTCGCCTGCCTCGGTGCTGTCGTCACGGTGGGTGTGCAGTACCTGCTCGTGCTCACGCCGATACCCGTCTACACCTGGCCATTCATCGTGACCACCTGGCTGATGTTGCTGATCGCGGACGGAGTGCGCGCATGACGATCGAACTCGACGCACCCCCGACGGCGGCCCGACTGGGTGCGGTCGCGGGGGACCGCCGCCGGCTGCTGGGCATGGGCGGCTTCATCCTGGCGCTGCACGTGCTGGGGTGGGGAGGGCTGGCCGCGGCGGTCAGCGGGCATCCGGACGGCGGTACCTCTCAGGTGTTCGGCGTCGGCATCGGCGTGACCGCGTACACCCTCGGCATGCGTCATGCCTTCGATGCCGACCACATCGCCGCGATCGACAACACCACCCGTCGTCAGCTGGCGCTCGGGCAACGTCCGCTCTCGGTGGGTTTCTGGTTCTCACTAGGGCATTCGACGGTGGTCTTGGTGCTGGTCGCACTGCTCGCCGCCGGGGTGGGCGCGTTGGCCGGGCAACTCGCCGATGACGCCTCGCCGCTGCAGCAGACCGCGGGACTGGTCGGCACCCTGGTGTCCGGACTGTTCCTGGTGGTGCTCGGGGTGATCAACCTCGTGGTGTGGATCGGTCTGGCGAGGATGCTCGTCCAGGCGCGGCAGGGCGATCTGGACGAGGAGGCCTTGGAGGCGCAGCTGCAGCGCCGGGGCGTGGTGGGTCGTCTGGCCGGACGCGCCGCCGCCCTGGTGAGCCGGCCCTGGCATCTGTACCCGGTCGGGTTCCTGTTCGGCCTCGGCTTCGACACTGCCACCGAAATCGGGTTGCTGGCGATCGCCGGCGGTGCGGCCGCGGCGTCCATGCCTTGGTACGCCGTGCTCACCCTGCCGGTGCTGTTCGCAGCCGGGATGTGCCTGCTGGACACCGCCGACGGCGTGCTGATGTGCCGTGCCTACGGCTGGGCCGGTGACCGCCCGATGCGCAAGATGTACTACAACCTCGGCGTGACCGGGCTGTCCGTGGTGGTCGCCCTGGTAATCGGCGGCATCGAACTGGCCGGCGTCCTGGCCGACAAGCTCGGTGTGACGTCCGGACCCCTGGCCGCGCTGGCGTCCATCGACCTCGGCGATCTCGGCTACCTGATCGTCGCCCTCTTCCTGGTCGCCTGGCTGGTCGCCATGGCCGTCTGGCGATTCCGCCGCCGCACCTCCCCCCTTCGGTAGGTGCTCGCGACTAGGCCCTCCCTAATCAGTTCTGCCCTCCCTTATAAGGGAGGGCAGAACTGATTAGGGAGGGCCGTGTGTGGCCAAGGGGGCTCGGGACTACGATCGGGAGCAGGCACGAGGAGGTGTCCATGAGTGCGACTGAGGTGCGGCAGGCGGTTGTGGTCGGCGCCGGGGCGATGGGGTCCGGGATCGCGGCGCAGCTGGCGAACGCGGGGGTGCGGGTGCGCCTGCTCGACGTGGTTCCCGAGGGTGAGACCGACGATCGGTCGCGGTTGGCCAGGGAGGCGATCGGGCGTCAGGTGAAGGCCGGCGGGTTCATGCTGCCGGTGTTCGCCGAGCGGGTGACGCCCGGCAACGTGGTGGACGATGTGGACGCCTACGCCGCGGCCGACTGGGTGATCGAGGCGGTCTTCGAAGACCTCGGGGTCAAGCGCGATCTCTACGCGACCATTGAGGCGCACCGCGGGCCGGACGCCATCGTCACCTCGAACACGTTGACGATCCCGCTGGCCAGCCTGGTCGAGGGCCGGGACGCCGGGTTCACCAGCCACTTCGCGATCACCCACTTCTTCAACCCGCCCCGGCACATGCCGCTGCTGGAGCTGGTCACCGGGCCGTCGACCCACGCCGCCGTCGCCGAGCGGCTGCGCACGGCCGGCGACCATCAGCTCGGCAAGACGGTGCTGCGCTGCCGGGACACCCCAGGCTTCTTGGCCAACCGGATCGGCAACTTCTGGATGGCGGTAGCCTCCGCCGAGGCGCTCGCCGGCGACGTCGACATCGAAACCGCGGACGCGGTGATGACAAGGGCCTTCGGGACGCCGCGCACCGGAGTGTTCGGGTTGTTCGACCTGGTCGGGATCAACCTGGTGCCGTCGATCTGGACGAGCTTCCTGCGGCTGCTGCCCGCCGATGACGCCTATCACCGGTTCGACATCACCACCAACGCCGTCTTCACCGGGCTGCTGGAACGCGGCCTGGTCGGACGCCGCGGCCCCGGCGGCTTCACCCGCCGTCGCAAGACCCCGGACGGCCTGGTGGACGAGGTGATCGGCACCGAGACCTTCGACTACCGGCCGCGGCGGACACCGTCCGACCCGGCGCTGGCGGCGCGCGGCCTGCGCGCGGTCTGCGAGACCGACTCGCCGGCCGGGCGCTACGCGTGGACGGTGCTCAGCGAGTTCGTCGACTACTGCTGCCGCACCGCGCCCCAGATCGCCGACCACGTCGGCCTGATCGATGATGCGATGAAGCTCGGCTACGCCTGGCAGCCAGGACCGTTCGAACTCGCCGACACCGTGGGTGCGGATTGGCTGGCCGAACGCTTCGAGGCCGAAGGCCGCTCGGTGCCCACCTTGCTGCGGCAAGCGGTCGGGGTGGGTGGCTTCCGGCCTCGACCCGGCGCGGTGCTGGGAACCGACGGCGCCGTGATCGAGCTGCCGCCGGGTCCGCTGACGGTGGCGCAGGCGTCCAGGGTGCTCGCCGAGAACGACTCCGCCGCCGTCGTGGACCTGGGCGACCAGGTGGCCTGCCTGACCCTGCGCACCAAGATGAACGTCTGTGAACCGGGCGTGTTCGAGATCATCGAACGGGCGCTCGAGTTGGGCGACCAGGGGGCGTTCGCGGCGCTGGTGATCGGCACGGACCACCCGCGCGCCTTCTCGGCCGGCGCCAATCTGAACGTGTTCGCGTCCCTGGCTGACCGGAACGATCCGGTGGAGCTGCGCAGCTTCACCGAACGCGGCCAGCATGCCTTCGCCCGGCTGCGGGCGGCGTCCTTCCCGGTGGTGGCGGCGGCCCGCGGGCTGGCGTTGGGTGGCGGCTGCGAGTTGATGCTGGCCGGGCATCATGTGGTGGCCGGTGCCGAGCTGTACGCCGGCTTTCCGGAACGCAAGGTCGGCCTGATCCCGGCCTGGGGCGGTGTCACTCGCACCCTGATCCGGGCCTCACTACGTGGTTTACCGGACGCCGCGGCGCGCGCGTTCGCGCTGGCGTCGACCTCGGCGATCAGCGGATCGGCGTTCCAGGCGCAGGCCGAAGGGCCGCTGCTGCCGTCCGACGAGATCGTGATGAACGGCGCCCGGGTGCTGGAAAGGGCTAAGGCGTCCGCCCTGGAACTCGTCGGACGCCCGCGGCGTCCGGAACCGGAGACGTTCGCGCTGCACAGCCCGCGGCTGGAGCCGCTGGACGCTTCCTGGTCGGACGCCTCGCCCACTGACCGGCGCATCGTCGGCGCGCTGGCGGCCATGCTGACCGGCGACGAGCCGGTCACCGAGACCGAACTGCTCCGGCGCGAGATCGACGTCGCCCTGGAACTCGTGGTGCTGCCCCCGAACCAGGACCGGATGCGGCACATGCTGGCCACCAACAAGCCGCTGGAGAACTGACGAACCTGGCGTCGGTCGGGCCTTGTCGTTGCGAGCTTGTCGAGACCCCGATTCGACGTGGATAAGGGTTTCGACAAGCTCAACCAGTGGTGGCGGTCCTGAGACAGGGCGCGGTCCCGAGGTCTCGACAAGCTCGACCGACGAGGGTTTGGGTTGGACAGACTCAACCAGCGGTGGACTGGGTCCCGACCGACCAAGGCCGGAGTTATCCACAGGGCGATCCACAGGTCGGGGATAACTACACCGATGTCATTCCCGTCACCGCTCGACTCACCGCCGGCGTTCGGACCATGCCAGAGGATCGGGATCCCAGGAGGCGACCCGCTCGTCACGCTCGGTGATCAGCATCGCGGCCTTCAGACGTCCGAGCACCTCGCGACGCACATCCCGGATGCGTGGCGCGGAGTGCTGAATCGCGTCAGGCCCAGCCACCGACCACCACTGGTCGAGTTCCTCGAAGACCTCGGGTGCGTCCTGCTGGTCGAGCAGGTCCGCGGTGACCCGGGCGACGCCGGTTTGGCGTCCGGAGCGGTCGGCCCGGTAGGCGTACCCGCCCAGCACGAGGGCTGCCAGCCCGGCACAGCCGAACAGGGCGAGGCCCGAGAGCGCCGGCAGCGCGCCGAAGGCGTCGACCTCACCCCACCGGAAGGCGAACACAGCCCCGGCGGCGAGCAGCCACATGCCGCCGAAAGCGAGGTGAATCCCGGCGGGGACGCCGGATCCCCAGAGCGACCCGTTGGCCCGGCGTGGTTCCAGCCACCACAACAGCGCGACCGCGACCGCGGCGAGCAGCCCGGCCGGCAACATCACGTTCTGCAGGTCGAGCGGACCGCTGCGCGGGGTGGTCAGCAGCGCCACTGACAGCACCCCGGCAACGAGCGCGACTCCCAATGCCGCGCGGTGCAGCGTGGTCGAGGTGGGCACCCGCGGGGTGGACGGGTCGCGACGTCTGTTCGCCGCACCGACCGCAGCGGCCCGGGCGCGTTCGTGGGCCGTCCGGATGCGCGGATCGGACGCCAGCACCGCGACCCGCCAGGAATCGTCGAGCGCCGCCTGCGCGTCGCGGTAGTCGGCATCGAACAACAGAAGATCGATCCGGCCGAGGGTGCGCTCGTCCATCCCGGTCACCGAAGGGTGCAGTGCTCCAGCCATGGTGCCCTCCCTCGTGCGGATGCAAGGCCTCGGACGGCTGTGGCCCAGCCTAGGACGCCGTCCGCGGGCCGGACAGCGGCAATGTGGCGGTGCGCCACGGCAGCCGGCAGGCAGGACTCGTCAGATTACGTCCGATCCGGGGGGTGACTGAGGCGGGGGAGGCGTGATGCTCCCAACATCGGACGTAATCTGGCGAGGTCGACGCCCGAGCCGTCGTACGGCGAGGTCAGCGAGTCCGCAGACTCACCGGCCGGACGACCTCACAGGTTCCGCTCGTCAACTACCTCGGCGATGTCCGCCACCTCGCGCCGCAGAATCGCCAGGGCCTGCCTGGTGTCCGCTTTCCAGGTGGCGAGATTCTCCGGCGAATCCCAGCCGGTTTCGTAGTGGAAGTGCGCGTGCCAGAACTCGTTGACCAGCCGCAGCCGCTCGGTCAGCTCGGGTGAGAGCCCATAGTCGGACGGTTCCATCGTCGGTCCGTCTTCCGCGCTGGTCTCCCACAGCGGCCAGCTCTGGCTGTAGTCGAACATGAAGCGGATCATCCTGGTCACCCTTCGATCTTTCCTCGTGAAGGAAACCCGAATCAAGCCCCTCATTCCGTCCGGGTGGGCGAGAGCTTGGCGCGATTCATCGCGCGATTGACCGTAGGGCAGGTACGCGGACTCGCTGTTGGTTGAACGTAGACGTCGCGGCCCCTTCGAAGCTCCGCAGCTCTGGCCGCGGCAAGCTCGGCGACTCGACCAGCGAGAATCCCTGCCTTCCTGGCGGTGATATCGCGTGCCCGGTGAAAGGCTGAGCGGACTGGCAGCGGGCCGCACTGTCGCGGCACCGAGCAAGCACAACGAGGTGCAGTCCGAAGGAGCAGAGCATGAACGAAGTGGTCATCGGCGTCAACGGCGGAACCACCGCGGTCAAGGCGGTCGCGTTCGCCCTCGACGGGTCGATCGTGGCGACCCATCACGAGGCGGTCCCGGTCGACTACGGCTCCGCGGGTGAGGCTGAGCAGGACATGAACAAGATCTGGGACGCCGTCGCGGCCTGCCTGCGCAGTGTCGCCGAGCAGCTCGGCGACACGACAGTGATCGCAATCGGGCTGACCGGCCAGGGCGACGGACTCTGGCTGGTGGACGCCGACGGTGAGCCGGTCCGTCCGGCGGCGACCTGGATGGACGGCCGCGCCGCCGACCGCGTCCAGACCTGGACCGAGGACGGCCGCGCTGACAAGATGCTCGAAGTCACCGGGACGTCCGTCTTCGGTGGCCTGTTCCCGGTGCTGATCGAGGAGCTCGCCGCCACCGATCCGGACGCCGTCGCCCGCGCTGCCACCCACCTGAACTGCAAGGACTGGCTGCGGCTCAAACTCACCGGCGTCCGTGCCACCGACCACACCGAGGCGTCCCGTTCGTTCCTGGACGTGCGCGACGTCTCCGGATTCTCCGCCGCGCTGGCCGCCGAGGTCGGGCTGTCCGAAATGGTGCGGCTGCTCCCCGACATCCGTCCGGCCGACGGTGAGGCCAGCCCGTTGTCGGCGCAGGGAGCGGCCGCCACCGGCCTGCCCGAGGGAACCCCGGTCGGTGTCGGGATGATCGACGTCGCCGTCACCGGCATGGGACTCGGCATCGTCGAGGACGGCGCCAGCTGGCTGATCCTGGGTACCACCGGCTTCGTCGGCACCCTGCTGCCGGCGGTCGCCGACCGGCGGTCGGAGCTGTCGATGGTGCTGGCCACCGGCCACGGCACCCAGGTGCTGGAGTTCATGGCGCCGATGACCGGCACTCCCAACCTGGACTGGATCCGCCGCACCCTCACCCTCGACGACATCGGCTGGGACGAGATCGAGGCCACCGCGCGCCAGGTGGCGCCCGGTTCCGGCGGTGTCATCTACCTGCCCTACGCCTCGCCCGGCGGCGAACGGGCGCCGTTCCTGGATACCCGGGCATCTGCCTCCTGGCAAGGCATGTCGCTGACCACCACGCGGGCCGAGATCTTGCGCGCCGTCTACGAAGGGGTCGCCTTCTCGCTGGTGGAATGCATCGAGGCGTTGCAGATCAGCCGCGACCTGGTGGTCTCCGGCGGCGGCTTCCGTTCCGATCTGCTGTGCGAGATCCTCGCCGACACCACCGGGTTGAACGTCGTCCGGCAGGACGCCCCCGAGGCCGGTGCGCGGGGCGCCGCCGTCCTGGCATTGGTGTCCGCGGGCCGCTTCGACGGTGTCGCCGCAGCGGCCGCGTCCCTGGGCACCTCGATGCAGACGTTCACCGCGAATCCGGCCAACCGGGACGCCTACCGGCGCAGTAGTGAGGTCTTCCGGCAGACCCGGGACGCTCTGCGTCCGGTCTGGCCCGAGCTGCGCGAACTGCGGCGGCAGACCCAGCTGGACTGAGCAGCGCTTCCTCAGCTCAGAGGTCTCGCCCAGGCCCCGGCATACAGAATCGATCCAGATCGGGCACCGTGAGCGGTGCCCGATCTGGATCGATTCGATCGGTTGAGCTTCCTTGGCTACTTCTTGATGGTGAACTTGGCGTTCGTGTCGCCGCTGACCACGCCGGGACCCACCAGGTTGAGGAACCGGTGCGTGGAACCCTTGGTCAGCCGGTAGCTCAGCATCCCGGCGATGCCGTCGTTGGACGGCTGCAACCGCAGCAACGTGACCAGGTCGTCGAAGCTCTTCGCATTCTCGCCGACACTGCTCCAGTCGTCACACTCCGGATCACCGAACTCGTCGGTCGAGCAGGCGGCCCCACCCAGCGAGACCAGGCTCACCGAACCCTTGGTTCGTGCGGTCTTGGGCAGCTTGACCGTGAACGCCGAGCCGGCCTGACTGCTCTCCGGCTTGTCGTTGTGGAGCACCTGGAACACGGGGCGCAGTTGGTAGCTGCCGCCCGACTTGAGCTTGCTGCCCGCCAGGTTCACCCACTTCGTCCCGCTCAGCCGCTGGACCTTCGAGAGCTCGTAGTCGATCGCGTCCGGCGACAGCAGGGTGAGGGTGACGGAGACGCCGGTGAGGGTGACCTTCTCGAAGTTCTGCTGGGAAAGCGCCCAGACGTCATCGGCGGGCGGCGTGCCGATCTCGTCGGGGAAGTAACGCGGATCGTTGACCACCTGGGAGTTGGTCAGCTTGCCGGCCTGGCCGTTGGCCCGCTTGTAGCTGATCGTCCACTTGAGCTTGCCGGTGCCGGCGCCGTACTGATCGAGCTGATCCATGGCCGCCTGGCCGGTCAGGACGGCGACTGCGGCGGCCGACACTGCGGGATAGGCCACGGTGGTGGTGTAGCTCTCCACCTGCTTGCCCTGGGGGTTCCGGACGTTGACGGTGACCGGCAGGCCGGTGGTGGCGCCGATCGTGCCCTTGATGCCGACGTAGCGGTCCTCGGTGATCATGCCCACCGGGGCGTAGATCTCGGAGACCTGCTTGTACGAGCCGACCAGGCCGGCGCCGTCGGGAACCACCAAAGCGATGGAGGCGTTGGCGAGCAGCAACGAGGTCTTGCCGTCGAAGTACATCGGATGCCCGAACGCCCACACGGTGGTGCCGCAGATGGCCGTGACGGTGCCGATGGAGCCGGCGACCAGGTCGCCGCTGGTCAGGGAGGCGACGACGTTGCCCCCGGCGACGAGTGGCGCGGCGTTCATGGTCTGGCGGGGCGCGGCCATGAAGCTTGTGCTGCGCAGCAGGGGGGCGGCTTTGCCCGGCGTGCGGGCGAGGGTCCGGTTGGTGAAGCTGTTCTGCTTGGCGCCGACGGGCCCGGCGATATTGACGGTCTTGATCTGGTCCATCCGTCCGCCGGTGAGTGAGGCGCCGGCCACCCGAGTGCCTGCGGTTGACACCTTAAGGTTGGCCGCCGTCATCCGCACCCGCGCGGCGGGCGTGACCGCCGTCGTGCCGATGGTCTTCATGTACTCGGCCGGGGTGACGCCCGCGATGGGCAGGTTCTCGGCGTTGAGGCTGTAGGCGACCGCGCCGATCAGGCGTCCGTCGCCGTCATAGACCGGCGAGCCGGACATGCCGGCCCAGATGCCGGCGGGCTTGGGCCCATCGGTGCCGTCGATGGTGGGGTTGCTGAGCCGGAACAGCAGCAGGTCCTTGCCCTTGCCCAGAGCATCGGCGATGCGGCCGACGTAGCTGCCGGTGAAACCTTCCGGATCGGTGCCCTTGACCACGGTCTTGCCGGTGACGGCATGCCCGGCGGCCCAGCCCTGGACCTCACTCACCGGGACGTAGGGCTGGGTGTTGTCGTTGCAGAAGTAGGCGGGGGCGGCGGCGTTCGCCGGGCTGGCAGCGGCGATCGCGCCCAGGCTGAGTGCGGCGGCGACAAGCAGCGCACCGGCACCACGGGACCATCGTGAGAGTGGGGGCCGGTGAGTGGCTGCATCGAGCGGGCGCGCGGCAATGGTCGGATCAGACAATGATCCGGCTCCTGTCCTGTTCGGGAGGGGGTGAAATCAGGCGGACCGCAGGGACGGCAACGACATTCGGCCCGATGGTCCCCCGAACTCGATCCCGCCCGGCCCAGGCACAACGTAGCAGGCAGCGACAACGCCGACCCAGGTTCGGTGGGCAGGTCGCGGCACCCGTCCAGCGATGCTCGGACGTGCCGAAACCCCTTGCCGGCGCAGAATCGGTGGTGCCGACACCCGCAACCCGCGATGAGCGGTGTTGTCCGGGGCCAAGGAAAGGTTCAGACGACAATCAGGAGCGCGGATCGAGGGCCGGTCGCATCCGCCGTCTCGTTCCGGGAGACCGCACCCGGCGTCTCGTTCCGGGGGCTATTCGGCCTCTGGTGTCGCGGCCAGATAGACCCAGCGACTTCCGCGCCGGACGAACGCCGAGCGCTCGGTGAGGGTGCCCGGCTGTCCGCCGGCGCTCCACCGGGCGACGAAACCGACGATGCCCATCAGGTCGTCGGGGCCGCCGTCCACCCGGTCGACGATCTCCAGGCCGGTCCACTCGCGGTCGTCCAGCTCCAGAGTGTCCGGACGGGTCCGCGGGTGCCAGGTGCGCAGCAGATACTCGGCGTCGGCGAGCGCGAACGCCGTGTAGCGGGACCGCATCAATGCCTCCGCCGTGGGCGGCCACGTCTCGCGGCGCAGGTAGGGCGCGCAGCAATCGGCGTAGCGTCCACCGGCGCAGGGACAATCGGCGGTGCCGGGCAGGTCGGTCATCGCGCCCATGGTGTCACGTCCTCCCGGATCGGGCGTCCCGCGGCATAGGCTGGCGCGCGACGCAGGGGAGGGACGCGATGGGCACCGAAGCGGTGATCGAGTCGGCGTGGGACGCTCCCGAATCAGTCTATGACCGGGGCGCGGCCACCTATGACGCGATGGTCAGCTCGCGGCTGTACAACCGGCTGGCCTGGGGGGACCGATCCCGCCGACTATGCCGCCTTCGCCCGCGAGGCGGTCGAGTCCCGCGCGCGCAGTAGAATCCGGACCATGGCCGAGACCCGCAAGTACCGTCCGTCTGGCAGCCTCGTCGGGGACGCGGTGCGGGCGGCGCTGGGCGAGAGTGTCCGTCCGGTGACGCCGGGTGGCCGGCCGGACCCGTCCGAGAAGCCTCCCGTGGCCGAGCCGGAGAGCTCGACGCCGGCGGTCACCGTTCGCACCTTCACCTTCGGCGCCTCGCCTCGTCCGGACGCCGGCGGCGAGTAACCACGCGCTGACCGTTACGGACTGACCTTCGGTAGCAGCGCGGTCTGCTCGTCGCCGACCTCGTCCTCGGGCGGGGTCGCACTGCCGGGCAGCCGGACGATGAACTCGGCACCGCCCTCGGCGGAACGACCCGCCTTCACCCAGCCGCCGTGCGCCTTGACGGTCTGCGCCACGATGGACAGGCCCAGGCCCGATCCGGGGGTGTTCCGGGCGCTCGGCGATCGCCAGAACCGGTCGAACACGTGCGGCAACTCCTCCTCGGAGATGCCCGGGCCCTGATCGGAGATGCGCAGCCGGTCACCCTCCAACAGCACGTGGATAGTGCCGCCCTGCGGCGAGAACTTGACCGCGTTGTCGAGCAGATTGGTGATCGCCCGTTCCAGGGTGTCGGGCTCGCCGATCAGGTACAGCGGGTTGAGCTCGACGTCGAAGGTCAGCGAGGGCCCGCGTCGCTTGGCCCGGGCGATCGCGCTGCGCACCACGTCGCGCAGGTCGATCGGCTCCGGGTGGGGCTGCACGACGTCGTCGCGGCTGAGCTGGACGAGGTCGCCGACCAGGGTGGTGAACTCACCCAACTGAGCGGCGATGTCGCGCAGAATGTCGGCGCGGGCGCCCTCGGGCAGCATCCGGCTGCGCTCGTCCGCCACCAGCAACTCCACGTTGGTGCGCAGCGAGGTGAGCGGCGTACGCAACTCGTGACCGGCGTCCGCGATCAGTCGCCGCTGCCGCTCACGCGACAGCTGCAGCGTGGTGAGCATGGTGTTGAACGAGAGCCCGAGGTCGGCGAGCTCGCCGCCACCGCCCTCGACGACGATCGGAGTCAGTTCATGGGTGTCGGTGACGTGGGTGACGGCCTCACTCATCCGCTGGATCGGCCGGATCGCGGAGCGGGCGATGACGAAGCCGATCGCGGTCGACACCCCGACGCCCAGGAGGCCGAAGATCGCCAGCGACCAGGCCAGCGTCCCCATGATGTTGTTGGTGGCCTCCAGTGGACGCCCCAGCACCAGCGCGTAGCTCGCGGTGCCCGCCTTCAGCGGCACCGCAACGATCCGGTACGGCTGACCGTCGGACGCCTCACCGGTGCGTGCCGACGACCCCTGCTGGCGGCGTGCCACGGAGAGCTCCTCGACGCCCGGAACCAGGCTCACCGACGCTCCGGGCAGAGTGGTCACGGTGTTGTCGGCGCGGACCAGCATCACGGTGACGTTGGCGGCCTTGAGGGCGTTGGTGTCCAGGCCGCCCATGCCCTCGATGTCGACGGCGACCCAATTCGCGGTGACCGCCGCCACGTCGATCAACTCGCTGTCCAGCTGGTTGTACACGGTCACCCGGGTGATCAGCCACGCGGCCACGCCGGTCAGCGCGACGGCTGTCGCCACCGCGAGTGCCACCAGGCCGGCGATCCGGTCGCGCAGCGTCCCGCCGCCCGCCAGTCAGCCGGCCCAGCCAACCCGTCACGGGGGAGTCTCGCGCAGCACGTACCCGATGCCGCGGACGGTGTGGATCAGCCGGCTTTCACCCTCCCCCTCGGTCTTGCGTCGCAGATAGCCGATGTAGACCTCGAGCGAGTTGGCGGTCGTCGGGAAGTCGAAGCCCCACACTTCGTTGAGCAGCCATCCCCGCTCGAGCACCTTGCGGGGGTGTTCCAGGAATGTCTGCAGCAGGGCGAATTCGGTGCGGGTCAGGCTGATCCGGCGTCCGGCGCGCTGGACCTCGCGGGTCTGCGGATCGAGGGACAGGTCGGCGAAGGTCAGCACCTCGCTGTCGATGTGCTCCTGTTCGGTCGGCTTGGACCGCCGGGTGAGCGCCCGTAGCCGGGCCAGCAACTCGTCCAACGCGAACGGCTTCGCCATGTAGTCGTCGGCGCCGGCGTCCAGGCCGTCCACCCGGTCGTTGACGGCGTCACGCGCGGTCAGCACCAAAATCGGCACATCGTTTCCCGTGGAACGCAGCATCCGGGTGGTCTCCAGGCCGTCGAGCCTGGGCATCATGACATCCATGATCACCGCGTGCGGACGCAGCGCGGAGAGCCGGGCCAGCGCCTCCAGCCCGTCGCTCGCCGTCGTGACCTCGTAGCCCGAGTACTGCAGCGAGCGGGCCAGCGAATCCCGGACGGCCTGATCGTCATCGACAACGAGGATGTGCATGGCCTCAGCCTGCCATGTCGTGCCGTGCCGTGCGGCGCCGACCGGCCGGACGCCGCCAGACCGGCCCTCAGCTGCGGCGATCGGTGATTTCCCGGACCTTGTCCAGCACGCCGGGCATGGCCGCCTCGATGGCGGCCAGGGTACCGCGGAAGCCGTCCGCGGAGCCGTACCAGGGGTCGGGGACGCCGGCGCCAGGTTCCGCGTCCGGGTCGAAGTCGGTGAGCAGCGACAGATTGTCGGCGTCCGGGACGAGCCGGCGGATCCGCGACAGATGCAGGTCCTCCATGGCGATGACCAGGTCGGCGGTGCGGATCTCGGTGGCGCTGATCTGGTGGGCGCGGTGGCCGCCGACGGAATAGCCGGCCTGAGCCAGCACCCGCTGGGCACGGGCATCGATCGGTTCGCCGAGCTCTTCGCTGGAGGTTCCGGCGGAGCTGAAGCGCACCGCGTCCAGCCCCTCACGCTCGGCCCACCCTTGAGCGACCCGCTCGGCCATCGGTGAGCGGCAGATGTTGCCCCAGCAGACGAAGACGATGTCGATCACGTCAGCGGTTCACATTGCTCTTCGAGGTGAACGACGAGTTCAGGATGAACGACACGATCGACACGATCAGTGCCCCCCAGAAGGCGGACCAGAAGCCGTCGACATGCCAGCCGATGTGCAGCTGCTCGCCCAGCCATGCGGTGAACCAGAGCAGCAGGGCATTGATGACCAGCAGGAAAAGCCCCAGGGTGAGCAGCAACAGCGGCGCCGAGGCGAACCTGAACAGCGGTTTCACGACGGCGTTGACCAGACCGAAGATGATGGCGACGCCGATGATCACGATCAGATTGTTCTGCGGTTGGTCACTGTCCATGTGGATCCCCGGCACCATCCAGGTGGCGAATGCGAGAGCGGCAGCGCTGAACAGGAAACGCATCACCATGGCCGCGATTCTGTCATGGCAGAGTTCTCCTATCGAATCGACCGACAGATGGGCACGCCGTGAACCTGCGCCAGCGTCACTTCCTCAAGGAGCTTGACTACACCCCTGCCGAATGGCGGGGGCTGCTCGACCTGACCGCCGAACTGAAGAAGGCGCGGAAGGCCCGACGCGAGGTCAAGCGGCTGGATGGACTCACCCTCGCGCTGATCTTCGAGAAGCCGTCCACCCGGACCCGGTCCTCGTTCGAGGTGGCCGCCTACCACCAGGGCGCCAACGTCAGCTACTTCGACGAGACCGGAGCCCACATGGGCCACAAGGAGTCGATCGCCGACACGGCGCGAGTGCTGTCGCGGTTCTACGACGGCATCCAGTACCGCGGCTCGCGGCAGCAGATCGTGGAGACGCTGGCTGAGCACAGCAGCGTGCCGGTGTGGAACGGCCTGACCGACGAATGGCACCCGACCCAGAGTCTGTGCGACATGTTCACCATGCGCGAGTCGTCCGGGCTGGAGGATCGCGACATCAGCTTCGCCTACATCGGTGATGCCCGGTTCAACCAGGGCCGGTCGCTGCTGATCGCTGGAGCCATGATGGGCATGGACGTCCGGATCGTCGCCCCGCAGTCGCTGCAGCCCGAGCCTGAGCTGGTGAAGGTCGCGCGCCGGATCGGCGCGACGACCGGGGCTCGGGTCACCATCACCGAGGAGGTGTCGGCGGTCAAGGGTGTCGACTTCGTGCACACCGACATCTGGGTGTCGATGGGGGAGCCGAAGCAGGTCTGGGCCGACCGGATCGAGCTGCTCACTCCCTACCGGGTGACCACCGAACTGCTGGAGCGCACCGAGAACCCGGACGTGAAGTTCATGCATTGCCTGCCCAGCTACCACGACCTGGACACCACGGTCTCGCAGCAGATCCTGGCCGAAACCGGCCGGGAAGTCTTCGAGGTCACCGAGGAAGTCTTCGAGTCGTCGGCGTCGGTGGTCTTCGACCAGGCCGAGAACCGCCTGCACACCATCAAGGCGATCCTGGTGGCGACTCTGGCCGGCCACTGAGGCTCCACCGTTGGTTGAGCCTGTCGAAACCGCGTGCGGGCGTCATCCCGTCCGAGGTCCCGACAAGCTCGACCAACGATGGTGGCGTCAGACGGCGGGGGCGTCCTCGGGCACCTCGAGATCCCCGGCTTCCACTTCCGGACGCACGATCAGCACGTCGCAGCGGGCACGTTTCAGTACCTCTTCCGAGGTCGATCCGAGCAGCCGATCAGCCAGCGAGCGGTCGTGCAGGGCGCCCATCACGATCAGGTCGGCGTTCTGCTCACCGGCCGTGGTGACCAGGGCCTCGGACGGCTCGCCGTCGATCAGCAGCGCCGCGGTCACGACCGCGCCCTCCTTACCGGCGACCGCCATGGCTTCGCTCAGCGCGAGGCCGGCGGCTTCGCGTCCAAGCACCTGTCCGATGCGGGAGTCGCCGCCCAGGGTGGTCACGTTCTTGGCCTCGTCGCGGCGGGACAGCTTGGCGTAGGCGCAGACGATCACCAGATTGGCGTCGTCGTGGTTGGCCAGCCAGGCGGCTCGCCCGACAGTGGGCGCGGCCAGCGACGAGCCGTCCGTGCCCACCACGATGGTGCGGTAGTCCTTCATTGTCATCGACTCATTCCTTCCGGTCAGTGCCCGCCCATGGGCATGGCGGTGACGTCGTCAACGTCGCGGACGGTACGGGGCTCCTTGATCCACAGCATCAGCAGTGCGGCGATGGCCAGGAATCCAGCGGCGAACAGGATCGCGTTGCCCGGTTTGTCGCCCAGGAAGTGGCTGTAGATCCAGCCGAAGCTGACCGACTGGATCAGCATCGGGACGACGATCATCATGTTGATGATGCCCATGTAGACGCCGAACCTGGTGGACGGAACCATCCGCACGGCCATGATGTAGGGCACGCCCATGATGGACGCCCACGCAATACCCAGGCCGATGATCGGCACCAGGATCATGTACTGGTTGGTGATGAACGGCACGGTGGACAGGCCGGCGGCCGCCAGCAGCAGACACACGCAATGGACCAGCTTCGCGCCGCGCTTCTTGGCGAAGGCGACCAGCGCGAAGGCGACGCTGAAGGTGATGATGTTGTACCAGCCGTTGACCAGGCCGGTCCAGGCGACAGCCTCTTCCTTGCCTTCCTGGGTGTGCGGGAACATCGTGTCGGCGATGGTCAGTGCGATGAACTGCCAGTAGATGACCATGCCGTACCACTGGAAGAAGTAGACCACCGCAAGCTTGTGCAGTTCGGGCGGCATGTCCCGGAAGGCTTCGCCGATCTCTTTCAGGGTGGCACCCAGGCCGCCCTTCTTGGCGCGCAGCGCCGCCAGCTCCTCCGGGCTGGGCGGGATCTCGGGGGTGCGCAGCACCGAGACGAGCACGGAACCGATCGAGCAGACCGCGCCGAGCATGAACGAGCCGAGCACCCAGTAGGGAATACCGGCTTCGGTGCCGCCCTCGATGAACTTCTGGAAGACGAAGAGCGAGACGTTGGCCAGGGTGATGCCCAGGCCGGTGAAGAAGGACTGGGCGAGGAAGCCCTTGCCCAGCTGGGACGGCGGCAGCTTGTCGGCGATGAAGGCCCGGTAGGGCTCCATCGCGGTGTTGTTGCTGGCGTCCAGCAGCCACAGCAGCATGACCGCCATCCACACGGCGGTGACGAACGGGAACAGGAACAGGCAGATGCTGCAGCCGATCGCGCCGATCAGGAAGAAGGGCTTGCGGCGTCCCCAGCGCGGACTCCAGGTGCGGTCGGACATGGCGCCGATCAGCGGCTGGATCAACAAGCCGGTGATCGGCCCGGCGAGGTTCAGGATCGGCAGGTCGTGCGGGTTGGCGCCGAGGAACTCGTACACCGGGTTCACCGCGGTCTGCTGCATGCCGAAGCTGTACTGGATGCCGAAGAAGCCCAGGTTCATCACCAGGATCTGCGGCATCGACATCAACGGCTTGGTGCGGACGATGCTCACCTTGGTGTCGGTGCTCATGCAGCGGCCCCCTTACCTGCGGTGCCCTCAGGACCAGTGCCGTCGAGGAAGGCTTCCAACCGGGTCAGTTCCTTCTCCCAGGCGTCGCCGTGCCAACCGGCGACGTCCGGCTCGTAGGGGCCCTGGATAATGCGCACCAGGGTGCGGTCACGTCCCATGTCGTTGAACTCGACCCGCAACTCCAGCGGCTTGTCGGGGTCGATGCCGGGGTCGCCGGTGATGCGCTCGCGGGACACGAACACGTCCGGTTCGAAGTACTCGGTGTAGACGCCGTCGGTGGCGACCCGGGTGGTGGGGTCCGCGTCGCGGATCTTGACGTGGTAGTGCCGGCCCCCGAGCTCGGTGACGCCGCGGACGGTGTCTTCCTCGACGTGCCACCCCGGAGAACCTCGCCACTTCACGAGTTGCTGGGGGTCTGTCCAAGCCCGGAAGACCTGTCTCCGGGAGGTGTCGAACTCTCGCTCGACGGTGACGATCACATTGGCTGTCATGCCCGTCCACCTCACTGTGGGTTGTCGGTATCGACTGCACCGGCAGCGTTGAGCCGGACGCACTCTTTGCACCGAGTGGAAATCTTACCCTGCGAGTTTCACAGACTGCGCACGAGAGTCGCAACCTCGGGCACGGATTTGCATCATCTGCCGTTCAAGGCGGGTGAATGCGTCAGCCGTGCGCATGGCTGTGCGGCTACGCGCAACCCGTGCGCGGGGGCGGTGCGTGAGCCCGCTCGGCTCCTCGCCGCCGGGAAACCCGGCGAATCGATGTCGTAGGGTTGGCGCGTGACAGAGCAGTCGGACGCGCCAAAGCGGGCGCAGCGCACGCGTCTTGCCGACGTCGCCGCCCTCGCCGGCGTCTCGGTCGCCACTGCCTCACGTTCGCTGGGAGACAGCGAAAAGGTCTCGCCGCAGACGCGTCGGCGCGTGATCCAGGCCGCCCGCGAACTGTCCTACGGAGCGGTCGCAGAGCAGGACGTCGCCACCTCGGGGCCGCGCCGCACTGTCGCCATCATCGTTCCGTTCGTGACCCGGTGGTTCTTCGCCAAAGCGACGGTGGCCGCGCTGGACGTCTTGCGCTCCGGCGGGTACGACGTCCTGCTCTACCATCTCGGCGACGCGACGGCCCGGGACGACTTCTTCTCTCGGATGCCGATGGAGTCCAGGGTGGACGGCATCCTGTCGCTGTCGATGCCGCTCACCGAGGTGCACACTCTGGCCCTGCGGGCGCTCGGCCTGCCCTTGGTCAGCATCGGTTCGCACATCGACGGCTTCCCGTCCGTGGGCATCGACGAAGAGGCCAGCGCTCGGCTGGCGGTCACGCATCTGCTGAACCAGGGCCATCGGCGCATCGGACTGGTCGCTGGCCGGCCGGACGACACCCGCTTCGATTTCACGGCGTCGATGAGCCGCCGGCTGGGCTATGAAGAGGCGTTGGCTTCGTTCGGCCTCGATTTCGATCCGCAGTTGGTGGTCGAGGGACCACACGGGATCGACGGCGGGGCCAACGCGATGACCGAGTTGCTGACCAGGCCCGACCTGCCGAGCGCGGTGTTCGCCGAGTTCGACGAGCTTGCGGTCGGCGCGATGTGGGCTCTGCGTCGGGCCGGTCTCAGGGTGCCGCAGGACGTCTCGATCGTCGGCATCGATGACGCCGAGATGGCCGAGTTCGTCGATCTCACCACGGTCGCTCAGGACGTCGACGCACAGGGCCGAGCCGCCGCGCACATGCTTCGGCAACTGCTGGGCGATGAACCCGGCACGCCGTCCGACGAGACGGTCCGCCATCCGGTGCATCTCCTGTTGCGGGGCACGACCTGCCCGCCTGGTGTTGGACGGCGTCCGGCGGTCTCGGCCGAGGAGGCAGCTGGTCGGCCTCAGTCGGCTCTGGGTGAACCTGGGGGCTGAGCGTGAGCTGCTAGATGACCAAGTCCCAGGGGTGTTAGTGGTCGTAGGCGACCAGGTTCCTTCTGGCTAGGGAGTTTGCTTGGTGGTTGTGCCAGATGGCGGCAGTGAGGGCGAGGATGCGTTGCGCGACCCGGGCGGCGACACCGGCCGGGGTGCGTCCGCCGTGGGCTTCGAGGTCGAGTTGGCCTTTCAACGTGTCGTTGACCGATTCGATGATTTGGCGCAGCGGTTTGAAGAACCGCTGCCCGGGTCGGGGCTTCTCTCCTTTACGGGCCGGGCGGAGCAGATCAATCCCGACCTCGGTCAGTCCGGTTTCGAACTCGCGGCCGCTGTAACCCTTGTCCGCGATGAGGATCTGCCGCCGCCTGGTGGGCCGGTCCTGCAACGCCGCCGTGGAATCGAGCAGGTGCTCCACCACGTCACGTTCGTTGGCTTTCGCGCCGGTCAACGCCCACGCCAACGGCAATCCGTGCAGGGTGCACACCAGGTGCAGCCGGAGTCCCCAAAAGTAGCGGGAATGGGACGCGCAATAGCCGTACTCGGCCCATCCGGCCAAGTCAGAGCGTTTCGCGGTCTCCCGAGAGCGGCCACACTCCACCGGGGTGGAGTCCACCACCCACACATCATCAGTCGCGACCGGCACATGTTGGGCCAGCTCAGCAGCAAGCCATGCCATGGTGCCGTTCAGCTTCCGCAACCGTTTGTTGTAGCCGGATTGTCGCGGCAGATACGGAAACATGCCGGTGAGATGCCGGTGGGCGTACCGCAGCCAACGGGCCTCCGAGGTGTAACCCAGGAACGCCTGCATCACCGCCAACACGATCAGCTCAGCATCACTGATCCGCTCCACGAACCCGACCTCAGGCCGTTGCGGAACCTGTTCGGGATGAGCCTTCAACAGATCATCAGCAGTCACGTAGAGTGCAGTCGCGAGGGTGTCCAGATCGGTGTCCATCAAAGCCTCCAGAGCTTGACATGGGTTAGCAACACCGACTCTGCGACACCCTCCCCCTCAACCCCCAGACGCCACACCGACCTTGGACTTACTCATCTAGCTGTAGCTGGCAAGTGGCTGCCTCCGAGCGGTGGGCCGCAGTCGCACTGCGCTGCGGCTACAGGCCGAGCAATTCGATCGCGGCCCGGGCAGCGTTGTGGCCGCCGACGCCGCTGACGCCGCCACCGCGGCGGGCGCCTGCCCCGCACAGCAGGATGCCGTCGTGGCCCGATTCCACGCCCCAGCGGCGCGCCGGGGTGTCCAGTGGGTCGTCGGCGTCGGCCCACGGCCAGGACAGTCCGTTGTGGAAGATGTTGCCGCCGGGCATCGCCAGGGCGTCCTCGATGTCGCGGGTGGTCTTCACCTCAAGGCAGCACTCGCCGGTGCCGTCGCGGGCCAGCAGCGGCTCGACGGGTTCGGCCAGCACCGACTCCAGAGTGTTCAGTACCGCGGTGCGGAGCAGGCCACGCAGTTCGTCGTTGCCGTAGGAGTTGACCAGCCGGTCGGGCAGGTGCAGGCCGAACAGGGTCAGGGTCTGCCAGCCCTTCGCTTGCAGTTCCGGGCCGAGAATGCTCGGGTCGGACAGCGAATGGCAGTAGATCTCGGCCGGTAGCGGATCGGGAATCCTCCCGGCCCCGGCGACCGCGAACGCCTCTTCCAGCTGGGTCAGCGACTCGTTGATGTGGAAGGTGCCGCCGAACGCCGCCTCGGACGACAGGTCCTGACGCAGCCGGGGCAGCCGGGTGAGCAGCATGTTGACCTTCACCTGGGCGCCCTCGACTCGCTCGGGGGTCTCGCCGAGCAGCCGCGACAGTACGGACGGCGCCGCGCCGCAGAGCACCAGATCGGCCGTCAGCCGATGCTCGGCGTCGCCCTGGCGCCAGGTGACCTCACCGTCCGGGGTCAGGCCGGTGACCTCGGCGCCGGTGAGGATTCTGGCGCCGGCCGCGCGGGCCGTCCCCTCCAGGCTGGTGCTGACCACGCCCATGCCGCCGATCGGGACGTCCCAGTCGCCGGTGCCGCCGCCGATCACGTGGTAAAGGAAGCAGCGGTTCTGCTCCAGCGAAGCGTCGTGCATCGACGCGTAGGTGCCGATCAGGCCGTCGGTGGCGATCACGCCGCGGACCAAGTCGTCGGCGACCGTGGCTTCGATCAGCTCGGCGATGGGCCGCTCGATCAATGCCGCCCAGTCGGCTCCGACGAGCTCTTTCGCCTGTGCCTGCGTGGGCAGTGGGTCGGTCAGGGTGGGGAACAGGGCGCGGGCGGCAACCCCCGTCCGGTGATAGACGGAGGCGAACCCGTCGACGTCGGCGGCCGCGCCGATCGAGGCGAACGAGGCCCGGGTGGCGTCCGCGTCTCCGTTGTCGATCAGCAGGCCGCGGTCGGTGCCCGGCACCGGGGTGTAGGACGAGTAGCGCCGCCGGGCCAGCCGCAGCGGAATGCCCAGGTCGTCGATCACCTGCTTCGGCATCAGGCTGACCAGGTAGGCGTACCGGGAGAGTCGCGCGTCGACGCCCGGGAAGGCGGGCGCCGACAGTGCCGCGCCGCCGACGTGATCCAATCGCTCCAGCACGGTCACCGACGCCCCCGCGCGGGCCAGGTAGGCCGCTGCGGTGAGGGCGTTGTGGCCGCCGCCGATGATCGTGATCGTCTTCTGCATCGAATGCCTCACTCGTCGGGTGTCGTCAGGATGGTCGACCGGCCGCGCGGTCTCCCGCCATTGTCGCTAGCGACGGACGTTCCCGCAGCGATATTCGCGTCCGCGAGACGCCCCTTTGGGTGGTGAGAGCAGCGCCGATTCCCTTGTCGGCGCCAGGTCCCCCGAAAGTCTCGAGAAGCTCGACCGACGAAAACCAGCGCCCTTCCTAGATTCCCCAGCCTGGGTCGAGGGCCGGTCTGGACGGCGGAGTCCTCCGGGCCTGCTCCAACTCGATCGCGAGCCGCACCAGTCGCAGGCCGAGCGCCGACAGGGGAGGTTGCGTCGGCCAGACCGCCCGTAGCGGACGCTCGACGACCAGGCCGTCCACCATCACCGCCCGCAGTTCGCCGGCGCGCACCGCGGCCTGCACCGCATGCTCGCTGAGCACCGCCGGAGCGGCCCCGGCGATCACCGCCACCCGGACCGCGGCGTTGCTGGCCAACTCCAGTGCGGGCGCCGCGGTGGGCAGCCCGCCGAGGGCGCGCTCCAGCGCGATCCGGGTGCCCGATCCAGGTTCCCGAACCACCAACGGCGTCTCGACCAGTTCGGCCAGTGGCACCGGCCGGGTGCGCCGGGCCCACTCGTGCCCAGGCGCCACGACCACCACCAGCCGGTCGGTGCTGATCTCGCGGGTCGTCACCGGCACCGCCAGACTGTCGGGCAGATCGGGGCTTTCGACGAAACCCAGCGTGGTGCCGGTGCTGAGCAGGCGTCCGACCTCCTGGGAGTTGGCCACCGTCAGCGACACGTCGGCACCCGGGTGCTCGGCACGCAGGGCCGCGAGCCAGCGCGGCAGCAGTTCCTCGGCGATGGTCTGGCTGGCGGCCACCCGGACACTGCCGGCGTGACCGCGTCCGATCGCGGCCGCACCGAGCAGCAGTTGCTGGTTCGCTTCGAGCACCCGCCGGGCCCAGTCGACGACGAGCGCCCCGTCCCGGGTCGGGATGGTGCCGGTGGCGCTGCGGGTCAGCAACTCGAGGCGCAGCAGGCGTTCCAGCCGGCGCAGCGCACGACTGGCGTTCGGCTGCGCCATGCCTAAGGCACGCGCCGCCGCACCCACCCCGCCGTGTTCGACGGCGGCGACCAGCACGGCAAGATCGGCCACCGGCGGGTAGCGGTGCGGCGGAAACTCCACGGTCATATCTGCATCGTATGACTGCCATGCGAAAGCCCCGTCTACTCAGATATGGCTGGATGGCGGATGGTGAGAGCCGTGCCACAGCAGAGTCCCGCTCCGATCCGGCAGGCGGATGTCCCACCGCCGGCGCGAGGCCACCACCGTCGCCGAGGTGCCTCGCCCTGGCCCGGGTTGGCGCTCTGCTGTGGTGCAGCCGGACTGACCCTGGTCGGTCAGCAACTCCTGCCGGCCGTCAGCCCACTGCTGGTGGCGATCGTGCTGGGCGCCGTGCTCGCCAATGTCGCCGGCGGCCGCGGCGGTGTCGATGAAGCGGTCGCGCCCGGCGTCCAGATCGCGTCACGGCGGCTGCTTCGGCTCGGGGTGGTGCTGCTGGGGCTGCAGTTGTCCGTCGCCGACATCGCCGGGCTCGGTTGGCCGGTGCTGATCGGGGTGCTGGCCGTGGTGGTCGGCGGGATCGCGGCCACCCTGCTGGCCGGACGGCTGCTCGGGGTGAGCCGCACCCAGTCACTGCTGATCGCCTGCGGGTTCTCCATCTGCGGAGCGGCTGCGGTGGCCGGCGCCGAGGGCGTCCTGCGCCGACGGAGCAGCGACGAGACCGCGACCGCGGTGGCCCTGGTGGTCGCCTACGGCACGGCGATGATCGCCCTGCTGCCGGCGGCGTCCACGCTGCTCGGGCTGGACGCGGCGTCGGCCGGCATCTGGGTGGGGGCGTCCGTCCACGAGGTGGCGCAGGTGATCGCCACCGCCGGCATCATCGGCGGACCCGCGCTCAAGGTGGCGGTCGTCGTCAAGCTGGCGCGGGTGCTGTTGCTGGCGCCGGTGCTGGCCGCCATCTCTGTCGGACAACGCGGCCGATCCGCCACGGCAGCCGGCAAGCAGCCGCCGGTGCCGCTGTTCGTGGTCGGGTTCCTGGCGGCCGTCGGGCTCCGCAGCCTGGGTGTGCTGCCCGCGCCGGTGCTGCAGCTGGCCGGCCTGCTGCAGACCGGACTCCTGGCGGCGGCCATGTTCGCCCTCGGCACCTCGCTGCACCTGGCGGTGCTACGCCGGGCCGGCGTCCGACCGGTGCTGCTCGGACTGGTCGCCACCGTCGTGGTCGCCGGGCTCGGGCTGCTCACCTGCTGGCTTGCCTGACGGCTCAGTGTCGCCCGCGCCGTCCGGCCGAGGTCCAAGTAGCGGACGCTTTCCGTGCGGCCGCCCGCCGACGGTACCGACGCAGGAGCGGCCAGCCGATCGCGTCGGCCACCACCAACCCTCGCCCGGCGCCCGGACCGCCGCCTCGCTGTGTTCCTCACTCGCAGGCAACGCGCGGCTTGAGATCAGCCGTCCTCGGGCGAGCCCCGCAGCTCCAGGCCGATCTGTTCGGCGTCCACCACGGCCAGTGCGTGAGTCAGCACCTCCGCGTCGAAGACGCCGTCGTCGCGGGCGTCCAGGAGCGCTATCCGTTGCGCCTGGAGCACGTCGAGTTCGACCCTCTTCAACCCGCGTCCGGATTCGCGGGCGCGCTCCTGCTCGGCGGTCCGGCGCATCAGATCGAACAGCCGCTCCCGCTCGTCGGCGTCGCCCTGGCGGTCCTCGTCGGTGGCCGGACGGCTCAACCACCGCACCACCACCGGCAGCGTGAGGCCTTGAATGAACAGCGAGCCGCCGGCGAGGACGAAGGCCACCAGCAGCAGGATCGGGCGTCCCGGGGTGTCGGACGGCAGCGTTTGGGCCGCGGCCAGCGACACCGCACCGCGCATGCCGGCCCAGACCAGCAGTCCGCCCTCGCGCGGCCCGATCGGGTTGCTGATCAGGTAGTCGACGGTGGCTCGCTCGCGGCGCAGCCGGGTCAGCATCATGCTCAGCCGCTGCGTGCTCCACGCGGCCGACTCGCCGTGACGCGGCGCAGCTGCTTGTCGCCGCCCGGACCGCGGGCCTCCCTGGCGTTCGGGTGCGGGCGGCGGTGTGGGTGCGGTGTCGAGATCCTCCAGCCGCTGCTTCAGGTAGTCGGCCCACATGGTCAGACGTTCCTGGCGGCTCTGCTTGCGCTGGGTGCGCTGCGACACGCTGGCGACCAGGCTGGTGACGTAAATCCCGCGGATCAGCACCGACCCGAGCAGGCCTACCGCGGCCACCCAGAGCACCGTGAGTAGCGCGCCGTCGCTGTGATCGGAGTGGGTGATCAGGCCGTGCAATTGCAGGCCCATCAGCAGGAAGATGCCGCTCTCCAGCACCAGTTCGACGGTCTTCCAGTTCTGCGAATCGGACAGCCGCGCCCTGGGTGAGAGCAGCCGCGGTGCGCCGTAGCCGGCGATCAGTCCGGCCACTACCGCCGCCACCAGCCCGGACGCCCCCACCTGTTCGGCGGGGATCGCGGCCAGGAACGGTGTCGCATACGAGATCACCGTGGACGGCGCGGGATCGGCGAGCTTGGAGCGCAGCCACAGGTGCAGCCAGCCGACTGCGAACCCGATCGCGACCGCCGCCGTGACCGCCCACAGGAAGTCGAGCGCCACCCCGACCAAGGCAACACCGCCGGCAGCGGCGGCGATGGCTGAGCGCAGCAGCACCAGCGCGCTGGCGTCGTTGAGCAGGCTCTCACCCTCCAGCATGGTGAGCACCCGCGGCGGGACGCCGACCTTCCGCGCGATCGCCGTGGCGACGGCGTCGGTGGGGCTCACGATCGCGCCCAAGGCGATGCCCCAGGCCGGCGAGATGTTCAGGCTGGCGCTGAAGAACCAGCCCAGCAGCAGGCTGCTGAGCACCACCAGCCCCACTGACAGGCCCGCGATCGAGCGGAACTCGCGGCGGAAACTCATCGCCGGCATGGACGCCGCGGCCGAGAACAGCAGCGGCGGCAGCACCCCGATCAGGATCCACTCGGGATCGATCTCCAGGCTCGGCACCCCGGGCAGGAAGCCGACCATTCCGCCGACCGCCACCAGCAGCAGTGGAGCGGCGACCCGGGTGAGTCCGCTCAGCGCCGACATCGCGGCGATGCACAGCAGGACTGCGGTGAACAAGATGACGACGTGTTCGGCTTCCACATGGTCAGCATGCCGCGTCGACCTGCGGTTAGGAAGCACTGGTTTTCGCTGGCCGAGCTTGTCGAGACCTTGGGCGATCTGCTCCTGGCAAGGGGTTTTGACGTGGCTCGACCAGCGGTGGTCGCGTTGATCAGGGGTTGACCACCAAGGGCTTGCCGGCGTGGGCCGGGGTCTCGGTGAACTCAGCGGGTCAGTCTGCTCAGGCCGGCTCCGCCTGGGCGCGCAGGAAGCGTCCGAAGTGCGGCACGGTGAAGGCGATCCGGCCGCGTTCGCTGGCGTAGATCAGGCCTTTCTTGATCAGGGCGTCCCGGGCGGGGGAGAGCGATTGCGGTTTGCGTCCGAGGGTCTGGGCGACCAGGGCGGACGGCACCGCGCCGGTGTCGTCGGTGTCGGCGTCCGCCATCGCCCTCAGGTACTCCCGCTCGGCCGCGGTGGCCCGCTCCAGCCGGGAACCGAAGAACCCGACGGCCAACTCGTGTTCCGCCTCGGGTGCGGCGACGGCGACGTCCTCGGCGGTGATTGGCGTACTCGGAGCCAGATCCCAGACCACCTTGCCGTAAGCCTGCACGAAGTACGGGTAGCCGCCGGTGACCTGATACATGGCGTCCAGTGCGTCGGGGGTGAAGGCGGCGCCCTCGTCCGCCGCCGGCGCGACCAAGGCCAGGTCGGCCGAGTCGCGGTCCAGCCGGTCGATCCGGGCGTAGGAGAACAGCCGCTCCGAGTACGATTTGGACGCGCTCAGCACGGTCGGCAGGTGCGGCAGCCCGGCGCCCACCACGATCAGCGGCAGACCCTGCTGGCCCAGTTCGTGACAGGCGGCGCAGAGCGCTGAGACGTCGTCGGCACCCAGGTCCTGCATCTCGTCGATGAACACGGCGACGCCCTTGCCCTGGTCGGCGGCCAGTCCGGCCACGTCGGTGAGCAACTCGACCAGGTCGATCTCGATGTCGCCCGAGTCGGCCCGGCCCGCGATGCTGGGCGCGCTGATGCCGGAGTTCCAGCGGTCGTAGGCCTTGGTGTTGGACGGCGCCGCCCTTTCGACGAACGCTTTCAGCGTGGAGAGGACGGCGGTGGCGTCCGGGTGGCCGAGTTCGCGGATCGCCATGTGCAGGGCGGCTCCGAGCGGACGCCGGATGCCCTGGTCGGGGCGCGCCTCCAGCTTGCCGGTGCCCCAACCGGCCCGGACGGCCAGCGACCGGGTGGCGTTGAGCAGCACGGTCTTACCGACGCCGCGCAGGCCGACCAGCACGATGGAGCGTTCCGGACGTCCCCGGGCCACCCGCTCCAGGACGAAGCGGAACGCCTCCAGTTGTGGGTCGCGTCCGGCCAACTCAGGCGGGCGCTGCCCGGCCCCAGGCGCGTAGGGGTTTCTGATCGGATCCACGATCGGACTGTATGCGGTTCTCTAGAGTGAACGGCAGATTGAGTCAGAGTGTCGCAGAGCGGGGTTCGGCCCTCCTGGCCCTGGCCGTCCGTGAACCCCGGCGTCAGCTAGTGCCTCGGCCACTAACGTTCGCACCGGCGAGCGGCGTCCGGTCGGATGCCTCGGAAGGCCGACGAGGGAGTCATACCGGGTTGTCTGGCGACTGAGGAGAACGCAGCGAGGCGCCGTCCGGGCGTCGCGCAGCGGGCGAAGGTTGGTGGCCGGGGCACTAGCGACCGATTTACGGGGTGTCCCGCCTTGCTCGCCTCGGTGGGCCCGAAATCGGTCGCCAGTTGCCGAGGCTGCGCCATCCGCCGCGCTGCCGTGCCCCGCTCTCACCGGACGCAGGGCGTCCGCTTTTGGAGTGCCAGCGCATCGAGGCGGGCGACGGCACCTGGCTCCCGCGACGACATCATGGCGCGGGGTCTCGACCCCGGACGCCGTGAGGTGGAGGATGGAACCGCGGGCGAAGGCGCCCGCGGAAGGGGGACTGCGACGTCGCTCATGATCGACCAGACGCTGCCCACTGGTGTCCCGCCGAGCTTTGACCTACGGTTACGTAACCGGTAAGTTAACGCGCCGTAGGCAGAATTTCCGGTTCCTGCGACCCGAAAGGATCCGACGTGTCCGACCCCGCTGTAGACGACTTCGTCCAGCTGCTCACTCCGGACGGTGAACGCGTCCAGCACCCCGACTTCAGCTTCGACGGCAGCGACGAGACCATCGCCGGTTACCTGCGCGAGATGATCCTGGCTAGGCGTTTCGACAGCGAGGCCACCGCGCTACAGCGCAAGGGCGAGCTGGGGCTGTGGCCACCGGCGCTCGGCCAGGAGGCCGCCCAGGTCGGCTCGGCGAACGCACTGAGACTTCCTGACTACGTCTTTCCCTCATATCGCGAACACGCCATCGCGCTGCACCTCGGCGTCGATCCGGTCGAGATGCTGAGCACCTTCCGCGGTACCGCGATGGCGCCGTGGGCCAACGAGGTCGCCGGCATGCAGCCGTACAGCTTCGTGATCGGCACCCAGACGTTGCACGCGGTCGGGTACGCGATGGGCATGCAGCGCGACGGCCTGGTGGGCGACCCCGATCCCGACGTCAACGGCGCCGCCGTGGTCTACTTCGGCGACGGCGCCACCAGCCAGGGCGACGTCAACGAAGCGTTCATCTTCGCCTCCTCGTACACCGCCCCGGTGGTGTTCTTCTGCCAGAACAACCAGTGGGCGATCTCCGAGCCGATCATGCTGCAGTCCAAGATCCCGCTGTACCGGCGGGCGTCCGGTTTCGGTTTCCCCGGCGTCCGGGTGGACGGCAACGACGTCCTCGCCGTGAACGCCGTGGCCAACTGGGCGCTCGACCGCGCCCGGAGCGGGAAGGGGCCGACGCTGATCGAGGCCTACACCTACCGGATGGGTGCCCACACCACCTCGGACGACCCCACCAAGTACCGCAGCAACGACGAGACCGAGCGGTGGCGGCAGCGCGACCCGATCAGCCGGGTGCAGACCTACCTGACCAAGGCCGGAGCCATCGACCAGGCCTGGCTGGACTCCGTGGACGCCGAGTGTGAAGAGCTGGCGATCCGCGTCCGCGAAGGATGCCTGACGTTGCCCGAACCCACCCTGGAGGAGTTCTTCGCTCACGCCGTGATCGACCCCGGTGAGGTGCTCCTGGAGCAGCGTGACGACTACTTGGAGTACGAGGCCGGCTTCTCCGACCATCCCGGTGCCGACACCGTCGAGGAGGCCCACGGCCAGGTTCAGGAGGCATTCTGATGGCGACCATGACTCTCGCCAAGGCGCTGAACGCCGGCCTGCGCCGGGCGCTGGAGGCCGACCCCAAGGTGCTGCTGGCCGGTGAGGACATCGGCAAGCTGGGCGGCGTCTTCCGGATCACCGAGCACCTGCAGCGCGACTTCGGGCCCGACCGGGTGATCGACTCGCCGCTGGCCGAATCGGGCATTCTCGGCACCGCGGTCGGGCTGGCCATGCGCGGCTACCGACCGGTCGTCGAGATCCAGTTCGACGGCTTCGTCTACCCGGCCTACGACCAGATCGTCTCGCAGGTCTCCCGGCTTTACTACCGGACCCACGGGCACCTGAAGATGCCGATCGTGATCCGCATTCCCTACGGCGGCGGGATCGGCGCGATCGAGCACCACTCCGAATCGCCCGAGGCCTATTTCGCGCACACCCCGGGCCTGAAGGTGGTGACCTGCTCCAACCCGCTGGACGCGTACTGGATGATGCAGCAGGCCATCGCGTCGAACAACCCGATCGTGTTCTTCGAGCCGAAGCGGCGCTATCACGAGAAGGGCGAGGTCGACACCGAGATCGAGCCGATGCCGCTGTTCCAGGCGCGGGTGGTGAAGCCCGGTGACGACCTCACCCTGATCACCTACGGGCCGATGGTGCGCACCTGCGTCGAGGCCGCGATCGCCGCCGGTGAGGAGGGGCACGACATCGAGGTGATCGACCTGCGTTCGCTGGCGCCCCTCGACATGGCCACCGTCATCGATTCGGTCAACAAGACCGGCCGGGCGATCGTCGTCCACGAGGCGGCAATGACGCTCGGGATGGGTGCCGAGATCGCCGCCCGGTTGCAGCAGTCCTGCTTCTATTCGCTGCAGGCGCCGGTGCTGCGGGTCACCGGCTACGACATTCCCTATCCGCCCAGCCGGGTGGAATCCGCCTACCTGCCCGACCTCGACCGGGTGCTCGACGCCGTCGACCGATCCATGGCCTACTGAGGAGAATGCGATGAAGGAATTCCACCTACCCGATCCCGGCGAGGGATTGGTCGAGGCCGACATCGTCCGCTGGGTCGTCTCCGAGGGTGACGAGGTGAAGGTCAACGACATCCTGCTCGAGATCGAGACCTCGAAGTCCATCGTGGAACTGCCCTCGCCCTGGGCGGGTCGGATCGCCCGGCTGATGGTCGAGGAAGGCGCCACCGTCGAGGTGGGCGCGCCGATCGTCCTAATCGACGACGGCGTGGGCACCGGAGCACAGGCCGCACCGACCGCCCCCGAGCCCGCGTCCGTTCCGCCCGCGGTGACGGACGCCCCGTCTGCTGTGACGGAGGCTCCGCCGGCGACAGCAACCCAGGCACAGCCGGCCGAGACTCCTTCAGCCGCCCAGGCCGGCGGGCCCGCCGCGCCCGCTCCCGAATCCGAGGCGTTCCTGGTTGGCTACGGGGTGAAGTCGTCCTCGCTGGCCCGGCGTCCGCGCAAGGCCCCGGCCGGCCTCGGCAAGCCGATCGGGCCGGTCACCGACCAGGTGCACGGCTCCTACGCCGCCGATCAGCCGGTCTCCCGTCCGATCGATCAGGCCACCACGACCGGGCCGCTCAGCGCCGCGCCCAGTGGCGGACCGTTGCCGCGTCCGGGCAAGACACCGAAACCCGCCTCCGCGGCGAAGCGGGCGCTGGCGAAGCCTCCGGTGCGACGGCTGGCGCGCGATCTCGGCCTCGATCTGGACGTTGTCGAGGGCTCCGGTGAGGGCGGAACAATCACCGCCGACGATGTGCTCAATGCCGCCATGGCCGCGCGGGGGGTGCCCGAAGCCGCCGCCGGTGTGACGTCGCGGGTACCGCTCAAGGGCGTTCGCCGCGAGATGGCCCGCACCATGGCCGAGTCGTACAAGGTGCCGACCGCGACCGTGATGATGCAGACGGACGTGACGGCCTCGATGGAGCTCGTCGAGCGGCTGCGCACGCGTCGCGAGTTCGGCGGGCTGCGGGTCTCGCCGTTGCTGATCTTCGCCAAGGCGGCCTGCCTGGCGATCGCACGGAATCCCGACATCAACTCGACTCTCGACATGGCCGCTACCGAGATCGTCCGCAACGAGGACGTCAATCTCGGCATCGCCGCGGCCACCCCGCGCGGGCTGCTGGTGCCGAACATCAAGCAGGCGAACCAGATGAACCTGGTGCAGCTGGCCGAGGCGTTGCACAACATGGTGCAGGTCGCGAAGTCCGGGCGGGTCTCCGCCGAGGACATGCAGGGCGGCACGTTCACCATCACCAACGTCGGCGTCTTCGGGGTGGACGGCGGCACGCCGATCCTGAATCTCGGCGAGTCGGCAATCATGTGCCTGGGCACCATCGCGCGGCGACCGTGGGTGGTCGGCAAGGGTGCGGACGAGCAGATGGTGATCCGCTCGGTGTGCACCCTGTCGCTGACCTTCGACCACCGCCTGGTGGACGGCGAGCTGGCGTCCAAGTTCCTCAGCGACGTCGCGGCGATCCTCGCCGACCCCGGTCTCGCGATGATGTTCTGACCCCGGCGAAACAAGGATCCGGATCGGGCACGGTAGTCGGTGCCTGATCCGGATCCTTGTTTCGCAGTGCCTGCCCGGCGGCGGGTGTCGTCCACGGCTTTTCTCGGCGCTGGCAGGTGGTGACGACCTCGCAGAAGACAGCCGCGGCTCTGCCGATCTCACCATCGGTCGCTGATGTCCCGTTCGGTGGCCGCTTTCGTGCTATTGCACGAAAGTCGTCGGCGAAGGTGAAGGTCGACACCGATGGTGAGATCGGCGCTGCGGGTGTCTCGTGGGCGTGTCCAGTTCGCGGGGTGGACGGCGGGCGTGCGGGCGTCCAGGTCGAGGATCCATGGCCTACTGGTGTGCGAGCCGTGCCCGGACGACCGGCGCCGTACCCGGGCGACGGGCGCCGTACCCGGGCGACGGGCCCCGTACCCGGGCGACGGGCGCCGTACCCGGGCGACGGGCGCCGTACCCGGGCGACGGGCCCCGTACCCGGGCGACGGGCGCCGTACCCCGGCCTGGCTCAGGCCGCCATCGACGAACAGACCCGGGCGTACTTGGCGACCATGCCGGCCTGGCGCGGCGATCCCCGGCTGGCGGGTGCCGCCGGAGCCCGACTGTGCGAGGTGGCCGCTCGAAGGGTGATCAGGCTTGCCGGGTCTGACAGGCTGGGGGCATGGCCCGCCGCGACGTACTGATCACCGCCGATGAACTGGACGGCGTCCTCGCCGACGTCAACCTGCTGGACGTCCGTTGGCGGCTCGGTGAACCCGACGGCGCCGGACGCGACCGTTACCGCGAGTGCCACCTGCCCGGAGCCCGGTTCCTCGACCTGGAAACCGTGCTGACCAGGCACGGCGAGCCGGCCGAAGGGCGTCACCCGCTGCCGGACGCCGACGTGCTGGCCCGCGGTCTCGGCGCGCTGGGCGTGCACGGCAGCCGTCCGATCGTGGTCTACGACGAGGCCGGATCGTTCGCCGCCGCCCGCGCCTGGTGGGTGCTGCGCTGGGCCGGCCTGGACGTCCGGGTGCTGGACGGCGGCATCGATGCGTGGACGGCGCAGAACCGCCCGATGACAACGGGCGATGCGATCGCCGACCCGTCCGAACTGCACCTCACCCTCGGCCAGCTGCCGACCATCGACGCCGACGGTGCCGCCGGGTTCGACGGCACCCTGATGGACGCCCGCGCCCCCGAGCGGTACCGCGGCGAGACCGAGCCGATCGACCCGGTCGCCGGGCACATCCCGGGGGCAGTCAACGTGCCGGTCAGCGACTTCTTCGCCACCGACGGCAAGCTCCCCGGGCAGGACCGGCTGCGTGAACTTCTCGGCGAACGCACCGCTCCGCTGGCGGCCTATTGCGGATCGGGTGTGAGCGCCGCTCAGCTGGTGCTGGCCGGCGCCGCTCTCGACCTCGATGTTGCCCTCTACCCGGGCTCGTGGTCGGCCTGGAGCAACGATCCGTCGCGTCCGGTGGCGACGGGGGAGTCGGAGCCGGCATGAGCTACCCGACCACTGCACACACCCTGCTCGACAACATCGAGGCGAACCTGCGCGGCGTCCGGGCGCGGGTCGGCGACCGGCAGGTGCTTGCCGCGGTCAAGGCCAACGCCTACGGCCACGGTGCGACCGCGGTGGCGGCGATGATCGAGCAGCGACGGGCGGCCGATTGGCTCGGCGTCGCCACCGTCGAACGAGGGACGCCTGTTGCGTCGCGCCGGCATCACCCTGCCGATCCTGAAGCTGTCGCCCACCCGCGGCCTGGACGAGGTGGGGCGCGCCCTGATGTCTGCGCTCACCCTGACGGTGGTCGACGAGGCGTCCGTCGCGGAGGCGTCGCAGGTGGCGGAACGGGTCGGGCTGACCGGCGTCGCCGTCCATTTGAAGGTCGACACCGGCATGCGACGGGTCGGCGTCCAGCCCGCCGCGGCCCCCGCGCTGGCAGTCCGGATAGCGAATGACCCTCACCTGCACCTGCAAGGATTGTTCAGTCATCTGCCGATCTCGGACACCCCGGACGGCGTCGAGTTCACCCACGCCCAGACAGAGCTGTTCCGGGAAACGGTCGCGGCCGTCGAGGACGCCGCCGGCCCGGTCGAGCTCAAGCATCTCGCCAACTCGGGGGCGATCCTGGGCCATCCGGATAGCTGGTTCGACCTCGTCCGCCCGGGGATCATGATCTACGGCAGCCTGCCCGATCCACTGGCCGAACCCAGCGTCAACCTGCGACCCGGGCTCAACCTGACCACCCAGATCTCCTTCGTGAAACCCGTGGCGGCGGGCGAAACCGTGAGTTACGGTCGCACCTGGACGGCGCCCCGCGACACCTGGATCGCCACCATTCCCGCGGGCTACGGCGACGGCTACTCGCGGCTGCTCTCCAATCGGGGCCGGGTGCTGATCGGCGGCGCGTCCTACCCGATCGTCGGCCGGGTCTGCATGGACCAGACCATGATCGACCTGGGCCCCGAGCCGGTCGCGGGGATCGGCGACGAGGTCGTGCTGATCGGACGTTCCGGCGACCAGGTGATCACCGTCGCCGAGATCGCCGAGCTGATGGGCACCATCCCCTACGAGGTGACCTGCCTGATCACCGGACGCGTCACCCGCGACTACCGCTGAGGGACGCTCTGATCGACCCGTCCGCGGTTGGTTGGGCCCGTCCTACCGGGCGGGCGATCTCGACAATGTCGCCCGATGGAGGGTTGCCTCGCCGATCTCGTGTGACGACCCGAGATCGGCGGGCCCTTCCCACCATCGGTGAGCGATCTCGACAACGCGGACCCGGTGCCAGCAGGCGCGGACCTGGTGCGAACAGCCGCCGACCTGGTGCGGGCAAGGGGTTTCGACGTAGTTCAAGCAGCGGTGGTTGTGTTGACCAGTGACGCGCCGGAACCAGGGTCTCGACCGGGGGATTCGACGTTGCGTGCTCACGTCCGCAGGTCGCGGACGGAATCCCGCAGCTGCAGCGGCATCGGCACCAGGACATGCTCGGGATCGGTGGATTCGCTCAGCGCCATCTCCATCGCCCGCCGTCCCATCTCCTGGTACGGCAGCAGCGCGGTGGTCAGGGCCGGCCGCAGGTGGGCGGCGATCACGTCGTCGTCGAACGACACCACCGAGACGTCGTCGGGAATGCGCAGTCCGCGCAACTGCAGGGCCTGGTAGGCGCCGAAGGCCAGCCGGTCGTTGAGGCAGATCAGGCCGGTGAAGCGGGCGCCGGAGTCCAGCAGTTCGTTCATCCCTTCGAAGCCGACGTCCGGATCCCAGCGCCTCGCCCGGTAACCGGCGACGCGCAGCCCGCGCTCTGCGATCACCTCATCGATGCCCGCGAACCGCTCGCCGATGGTCACGGTGTCGCCCCAGTCCGGGTCGAGATGCGGGTTGTAGCCGATGATGGCGATGTCGGTGTGCCCGGCGTCGGCCAGCACTTCGGCGATCTGCCGGCCACCGTCGTGGTCGGCCGGCAGCACGCTCGGATGCAGTTCGTCACTGGCTCCGTTGACCATGATCACCGGCACCTCCGGTGGCATCGGCGGCACGTGGATCCGCCGGGCCTGCATGAAGCCGAGGATCATCGCAGCCGGCTGGCGGTCGAGCATGGTGAGCAACGCGCGTTCGGTGCGGGTGTTGTCATGCCCGATCTCGGAGATCAGCACGGTGTGGTCCCGGGCGTCCGCCTCCTGGAGCAGTCCCAGGATCATCGCCGACGCGAACCGGGTGGTGGTCACGTCCGCGGACAGGAAGGCAACGGTGCGGGTGGAGCCGAGCCGGAGGCTGCGAGCGGTGTGGTTGGGCCGATAGTTCAGTTCTTCGGCGGCTGCCCTGATCCGGGCTGACGAGGCCGCAGAGAGGCGCGTGCCCGGACGGTTGTTGAGCACCAGGCTGGCGGACGCCGTCGAGACTCCCGCGCGCGCCGCCACATCGGCGAGGGTGACGCGCTTCGCCATCTCGATCCTCTCTGGCCCCGAATAGGCATGGATGCTAGCAGCGCGTCCTACGCGCAACCCTGCTGGGTGACCTCCGAAGGAGGATCCCGTACACGTGTCCACAATTCGTTGACTCACCGATGCTAAATCGATTAGATTCGCGCCACACTCGGGCCGGCTCCAGCGGTCGTCGTTGGGGTCCCGGTCCAAGGAGAAGGAGCAGCAGAGTGGCTGATTTCACACGAAGAGCAATGCTCGCGACGCTGGGCCTCGGTGCGATCGGGACGGTTGTGTCCTGGCCGCGGCTCACCGGGCAGGACATCCCGGGCCGTGGGCAGAGCGCACTGACGATTGCACTCTTCGGAACCGAGCAGGACGCCCAGCAACGCCAAGGGCTGGTCGCCGGATTTCAGAAGAAGCACCCCGATATCCCGGTCCGGATCGTTGCGATCCAGGGCCAGGACTGGAGCGAGTATTTCGCCAAGATCCTCACCATGATCGCGGCCGGCACCCCGCCGGATGTGGTCACCGTCGCCACCGAGGGCACCCAGTTGTTCGCCTCTCGGATGGCTTATCCGCTCGACGAGTTCGTGCAACGCGACGCCGCCGAGATGCAGGAGTATTTCGACGACGTCCACCCCTCGCTGATCGAGGCGTTCTTCTACAAGGGCAGCCTCTTCCAGTTGCCGGACAACTTCAACGCGGCCAACGTGTTCTACAACACCTCGGCACTGCAGCGGGCCGGGATGGAGCGGCCCAACGACAACTGGACGGTCAACGACTTCTTCAGTCTCGCCAGGGCGATGAAGAAGGGAAACCAGGGCACTTTCCTGCCGTACTTCTGGAATAACCGGTTGTGGGGCGGTGTCGTGCCGTGGCTCTACATCAACAAGACCAGCTTCCTCACCGAGGAGAAGGCGCCCGGTGGTGACTGGTTCTGGCCGCGCTTCTACCCCAAGGAGACCCCGCGCGGTGGCGGTTACCTGTGGGAGAACGCGGACGCGAACAACCCGGCGTCCGTGGAGAGTTTCTCGGTGCTGCAGCAGTTGGTCGGCGACGGATTGGCGGCGAACCCGGCCCAGGGTGGCGGCAATGAGTTGGTGGCGTTGTTCTCGACCGGTGCGGTGGGTATGACACCGGCGGGTGGGTTCTGGGTGCAGGGCCTGAAGGAAGCCGGGGTCGCCAATGATGCCTACGACGTCACATACTTCCCGGCGATGAACGGCCAACGGCACCAGTTCGGCGCCGGCGGCTACGCGATCATGGATATCTCTCAGCGCAAGGACGAGGCCTGGGAATGGCTGAAGTACTGCGTGTCGGTCGAGGGCATGTCGATTGCCCACAACAAGCCGGATTCGTCCCTGCCGCGCAAGTCGCTGAACGACAAGCTCTACGGCGCCGGGGTCGGTCCCGCGCACTGGGAAGTTTTCTACGACACGCTGATCAAGTTCCCCACGACCGGTCCGATGCCCGCCCCGCCCCAGCAGGCGGCAGTGGAGTCGGCGCTGCTCAAGAATGTGGTCAATACGATTATGAACGGGCCGGGCGGCGTGAAGCCTGGTCTCGATCTGATGCAGCGTGACCTCGAATTTGCACTGAAGGGACGCTGATGTCCGAATCAAATCCTCGAAAGAAGAACCGGGCGCTGGTCTGGGTTTTCCTTGCTCCCACGGTGATCGGGCTGGGCCTGTTCAGCGTGGTGCCGATCATCGGCTCCGTGGTCTTGGCGTTCTTCCGCTGGGACATCATCACGAATCCCGAGTTCGTCGGTCTCGACAACTTCACCCAGATGGTGGTGAACCCGACGATCCGGGTGTCCTTCCTGAACACCATCGGGTTCGTGGTTGCCGCCGTGATCGTGCAGTTGGCGGTCGCCCTGGGGCTGGCCATCCTGGTGCAGTCCAAGATGCCTGACTGGCTGCGCACGTTCTTCCGGTCGGCACTGTTCTTCCCGCTGATCCTGTCGGCGGCGTCGGTGTCGCTGATCATGGCCTACCTGTTCAACTACGAGTTCGGCCTGGTCAACCAGTTCCTCACCTGGATCGGTATCGGCAAGGTCGGCTGGCTGACCACCGGCCTCGGCGCCAAGGTCGTGGTGCTGTTGGTCTACGTGTGGCAGAACTTCGGCTTCACCTTCTTGATGTTCATCGGCGGCGTCGCCGGTATTCCGAAAGAGGTGTACGAGGCGTCGTCGATCGACGGTGTGGTGGGCTGGGCGCAGTTCCGGCACATCACGCTTCCGCTGATCAGCCCGACGATGCTGGTGGCGTCCGTGATGGCGATCATCAGCGCGCTGCAGATCTTCGATCAGCCGTGGGTGCTTACCCGTGGCGGCCCAGGTGATGAAACGCGGACCGCGGTGATGGTGATCTACGAGTCGGCCTTCCGTCAGCTCGATTTCGGCGGGGCATCGGCCGTGGGCATCGTGCTGACCCTCCTGATCATGCTGGTCACCGGTCTGCAGTTCCAGTTGAGCAAGCGCTACGTCTTCTACGGGTGAGGTTTCAATGAGCAATATCGACGCAGTCAAGACCCGATCCTCACTGTCAGGGCTCGGAACGTTTGCCAAGTATTTTGTGCTCGCCCTCGGCGTATTCCTCACGCTCGGGCCGGTGGTCTGGACGCTGTACGCGGCGCTCAACCCGCAGGATCCGGTGACCCACGAGGTTACCCCCGGCTTCAGCGCGTTCGCCGATGTGTTCGAGAAGATCCCGGTCTGGTTGTACGTGTGGAACACCGCACTGGTCACCGTGCTGGTGGCTGCCGGCCAGATGATCAGCGCGGCGATGGCGGGCTACGTGTTCGCCCGGTTCGATTTCCGCGGCAAGAACGCCCTGTTCGCCGTGGTGCTCGCGACGATGATGGTGCCGATGCAGGTGACCATCGTCCCGGTGTTCATGCTGATTCGTGGCATGGGGCTCGCCGACACTCTGCTGGCGCTGATCATTCCGGCATTGCCGACGGCGTTCGGCACCTTCCTGATGCGGCAGTACTTCATGGGTCTGCCCGCCGAGCTCGGTGAAGCCGCCGAGATCGACGGTGCCGGTCCGTGGAAGACCTTCTTCAGCATCTATCTGCCGCTGTCAACGCCCGGTTTGGCGATCGTTGGAATTCTCGCGTTCAACTACCACTGGAACGAGTTCTTCCGGCCGTTGATCATGACGATCAGCGAGCAGAACTTCACCCTTCCGCTCGGCTTGGTGTCGCTGCAGGGCAAGCTCGGTAGCGGCTCGGTCTCAACCGTGCTGGCCGGTGTCATCATCTCGATGATCCCGGCACTGCTGGTGTTCATCTTCGGTCAGAAGCCGCTTCGCGAGGGCCTCACCGCAGGCGCCGGCAAGTAGCACACTCCTTGTGATGCCCGTCACCATCGGGTGGCGGGCATCGTGGCGTCCGATCCACACAACTATCTGGTCTGGGAGCAGAGGATGACTGGCAGTATGAACGAGGCGTTGCAGCGGGCGGAGGCCGCGGTCGGCGTCCTGGCGAGCACGCGGAACGAGCGGTGGTACCCGCGGTTCCACATCGCCGGGGTCAGCCGGCTGGATCAACGATCCGAACGGCCTGTGTCACTACAACGGTCGTTACCACGTGTACTTCCAGCATTCTCCGTCCAGCACCGACTGGGGGTTGATGCACTGGGGCCATGTGAGCAGCACCGACCTGATCACCTGGCGCCGCGAGCCGATCGCGATGGCTCCCAGCCTGCCCGGCGACCGGGACGGCGTGTTCTCCGGCTCGGCCGTCGTCTCCGGGTCGGGCGAGCTTCACGTGTATTACACCGGGCATGTCTGGGACAACGGCGTCAACTTCACCGACGGCGTCCACCAGCGGCAGATGCTCGCCACCAGCAGCGACGGCGTCCACTTCGACAAGACCGGGGTGCTGATCGACACTCCGGACGGCATCCCGCAGTTCCGTGACCCCAAGGTGTGGCGGCAGGGCAACACCTGGTACCTGGTGGTGGGCGTCGGTACCGCCGACCACCAGGGCGAGGTGTGGCTCTACGACTCCGGTGACATGATCGACTGGCGTTTCGACCGGGTGCTGTACCGCTCGTCGCTCCCCGGCACGTTCATGCTGGAATGCCCGGACTTCTTCCCGCTCGGCGACGCCTGGGTGCTGCTGTACTGCCCGATGCGGGCCCGTCCGGACGGCTACCAGCGGCGCAACATCCACAACGTCGGCTATGTGGTGGGGAACTGGCAGCCCGGCGGCGACTTCGAGGTGATCACCGAGCACACCGAGCTGGATTCCGGCGGCAACTTCTATGCCCCGCAGACCTTCGAGGCACCGGACGGCCGGCGCCTGCTGCTCGGCTGGATGGGTGGTGGCCCGGACCAGCCGATGCCGTCCCAGGCCGACGGCTGGTGCTCCCAGCTGACGGTGCCGCGCGCGCTGGGGTTGACTGCCGACCACACGCTGACCATGTGGCCGATCGCGGAGCTCGAGGCGCTGCGGACCGGCACCGTGCGGTACGGGGCGCTGGAGCTGGCCGACGAGGAATCCCGGGTGGTCGCCAGCGATCTGACGGCCGGCGAGATCGACATCGAGATCGACCTGACGGCGAGCACCGCCGAACGCGTCGGTCTTGCCGTCCACAAGACCGCCGGCGGCGACGAGACCCTGGTCGCCTACGACGTCCAGACCGGCCGGGTCGTGGTCGATCGGCACCGCTCCGGAGCCGGCCAGCGCGGCTATCGCAGCGCTCCGGTGACGGGCGGCGTGCTGCGGATGCGCGTCCTGCTGGACGCCGGCAGCGTGGAGGTGTTCCTCGACGACGGCCGCGGGGTGATGAGTTCGCTGGTCTTCCCCGGCGCGGGTGAGCGGTCGGTCGAGGTGTTCAGCGAAGCCGGGACGGCGTCGATCAGCACGCTCGACGTCCATCGGATGGGCAGCGGTTACGAGACCGCCGTCGGTTGAGAGGTCGCTGGTCGAGCTTGTCGAGACCCCCGTCCGCTGCAACGCTGCCGGGGGTTTCGACAAGCTCAACCAACGGTGGGTCGAATGTTCCGACAAGCTCAACCATCGGTGGCTCACGGCTCGGTCAGGCAGCCTCCGGGCTCGGACCTGACTTTCACACCTCGTGCTGATCTTCGGGTCTTGCAGCGCATCATGCCTTGTCAGAGGGTTACGGTGGGTGGGTCGGGGGCACTAATCGGACGGTAGGATCAGGGGTTGTGAGCCCGTTTCTGCGGAAGGTGAAGACCGCTTCGGGTGCGGTGGCGGTGCAGATCGTGGAGAAGAAGCACGGCCAGCGGCGGATCGTGGAGCATCTCGGCTCGGCTCACAGCCAGGGCGAGTTGGCCGCTCTGGTCGAGATCGGCACCCAGAAACTCAACGCCGGGCAGGAGCAGCTTGATCTTGGCCTGGACGAGCAAGGAGCGCCGGCCGGTGTCGCGGTCGTGCAGGGCTCAACGTCACAGCTGCTGATCGATGTGATTCGTGGGTCGTGGGAGCGGCTCGGGTTCGGCGTGATCGGCGATGAGGCGTTCTTCCAGCTGGTGCTGGCCCGGTTGGTGGAGCCCACCTCGAAACTCGACAGCCTCCGCGTGATCAACGAGCTCGGGATCACACCGTCTCATCACAACACTTACTACAAGGCGTTGAAACGGTGCGCCGGCAAGGATTACCGAGCACAGCTTGCCGCTGCCTGTTTCCAGCATGTCTGGAGTGATGCTGGTGGGGATGTGAGCCTCTTGCTTTACGACACCACCACCCTCTATTTCGAGGCCGAGAAAGAAGACGGACTACGGAAAGTGGGCTACTCGAAGGAGCGGAGGGTTGATCCGCAGATCGTGGTCGGTCTGCTGGTGGACGCTTCGGGGTTTCCGTTGGAGATTGCCTGTTACGAGGGCAACAAAGCCGAAACAGCGACGATCATCCCGGTCCTGACCGATTTCCAAGCCCGTAACCAGGTGGCCGACATGGTCGTGGTGGCCGATGCCGGGATGCTGTCCGGGGAGAACCTCCAAGCCATCGCGGACGCGGGCCTGCGGTTCATCGTCGGGTCGCGGATGACGAAAGCACCCTATGACTTGGCCAAACACTTCCGGTGGCACGGTGACAGCTTCATCGATGGGCAGATCATCGACACCGTCACGATGCGTGGCCGGCACCAGCCCGACCCGGCCCGGGTCAACACCCGACGGGAACCGGTATGGAACGAGAAGACCGACCTTACGACGTGGCGGGCAATCTGGCAGTACTCCCGCAAACGCGCCGTCCGCGACAGCCACACGTTGACTGCGCAAACGAATCGGGCCCAAGCGATCATCGACGGTGACCGACCCGCGAAGAAGGCCCGCTTCGTGAAAACCGACGGCGCCACACTCACCCTGGATAACACCTCAGTAGAACGGGCCCGCCGACTGGCCGGTCTGAAAGGCTACGTCACCAACATTCCCGCAGCCACGATGCCAGCCGCCGACATCATTGCCAGCTATCACGACCTGTGGCGGATCGAGCAATCGTTCCGGATGTCCAAAACCGATCTGGCTGCCCGGCCGATCTTTCACCACACCCGGGAAGCGATCGAAGCCCACCTGACCATCGTGTTCGCCGCCCTCGCGATCGCCCGCGACCTACAAGCCAGATCCGGACGGAGCCTGCGCAAGCTCATCACCACACTGAGGCCCCTGCGCCAAGTCACCATCACCATCGGCGGCCACCATCTCGACGCCCAACCCACCATCGACCCAGACACCCGCGAAACCCTCAACGCGCTGGGGCACTAAAGGTGTGAAAGTCAGGATCGGTGGCTCACGGCTCGGTCAGGCAGCCTCCGGGCTCGGACGGCGTGGCCTGGTGGACGTCCGGGACCGGTAGTCCCCGGGACGCCGCCGCCTCCCGCACCGCGTGCGCGATGGACGCGGCGTCCTCGCTGCGGACCAGGGCAATGGCGCTGCCACCGAACCCGCCGCCGGTCATCCGGGCGCCCAGCGCACCCGCGTCGCGGGCAGCCGTCACGACCACGTCGAGTTCGATGCAGCTCACCTCGTAGTCGTCCCGCAGCGAATCGTGCGACGCGTTCATCAACGCGCCGGCGGCGTCCCAGTCGCCGGCCTCGGCGACGGCGACGAAGTCGGTGACGCGTCCGATCTCGGTGACCACGTGCCGGACGCGGCGGCGCACCTCGTCGTCATCGAGCCGGGCCAGCGCGGCGCCCAGGTCGGTGACCTCGCGCAGGGTGGACACGCCCAGGCTGCCGGCGGCCCGCTCGCAGGCCGCCCGGCGGGCGGCGTACTGGCCGTCGGCGAGCGAGTGGCTGGCCCGGGTGTCGACGACCAGCAACTCCAGCCCGGCGGACGCCAGATTGAACCGCACCTGCTCGACCGAGCCGTCCAGGCAGTCGAGCAGCAGGGCATGCCCGGCGCTGGCGCGCAGCGAGGCGGCCTGATCCATGCCGCCGGTGGGGGCGCCGGCCACCTCGTTCTCGGCACGCACGCACAGCGCGGCCAGCCGGGCCCGGGCCGCGTCGTCGCCGTCCAGCCGGGCGCCGGCCAGCTGAGCCAGCGCCAGCCCGACCGCGCACTCCACGGCCGCCGACGACGACAGTCCCGCCCCCAGCGGCACACAGGAGGCGGCGGCGAGGTCGAAACCAGGCACGTCAACGCCGGAGTCGCGCAACGCCCAGGCCGGTCCGCCGCAGTAGGCGACCCATCCCGACACCAGGCCGGGGGCCAGGTCGGTGAGTGCGCCCTGCCAGATCTCGTCGCCGATGTCGGTGGTCATCCGGACCCGGCCATCCGGCCGCGCGGACGCGGCCACGTAGGTGCGGTGCGGCAGTGCGATCGGCAGGCACAGCCCGCCGTTGTAGTCGGTGTGCTCGCCGATCAGGTTCACCCGGCCCGGGGAGGCCCAGACGCCGTCCGGTTCGGCGCCGAACGCGCGCCGGAACAGCTCCCGCACTTTCCCCACGCCGGCCTCACTCGGCCAGGCCTGCTGCCGCTCGCTCATCGGACTCCACTTCGTCAGTCATCGTCAACCTGGTGGGGAACCGTTGTCTTTCGTTGGTCGAGCTTGTCGAGGCCCGAATGTGCGTGTGCCGGCACCTGGTTTCGACAAGCTCGATCAGCGGTAGTTGCGCTGATCGACGATTCCTTGGCTACAAGATGCAGTCTACGACCGGCTGCCCGATCGCCGATGGATATGGTGGGGGCCGCCGATCAGCGACAGGAAGTTGAGAATCTGCATGCGTGTTCTGGTCACCGGTGGCGCCGGTTACATCGGTTCGCACACCACGGTGGAGTTGCTGGCGGCAGGCCACGACGTCCTGGTGGTGGACGACCTGTCCAACAGCTCACCGGAGTCCCTGCGCCGGGTCGCCGAGCTGGCGGGGAGGGCAGCTGATTTCGTCGAGGCCAACGTCGGGGACGCGGCCACGCTCGACGCGGTCTTCGCCCGGTTCCAGCCGGACGCGGTGATCCACTTCGCCGGCCGCAAGGCGGTCGGCGAGTCCACCCGGCTGCCGCTGCTCTACTACCGCGAGAACGTCGCCGCGACGGTCACGCTGCTGGAGACGATGGCTGCGCACGGTTGCGCGCGGATCGTCTTCAGCAGCTCGGCGACGGTGTACGGCAGCGCGTCCGAGCCGCCGTTCACCGAGGACGCGCCGACCGGGGCCACCAACCCGTACGGTCACACCAAACACATGATCGAGCAGATCCTGTCCGATGCCGCCGCGGCCGACCCGTCGCTGGCGGTGGCGGTGCTGCGCTACTTCAACCCGATCGGTGCGCACGAATCGGGCCGGATCGGCGAGGACCCCAAGGGCGTCCCCAACAACCTGCTGCCGTTCGTGGCGCAGGTCGCTGCCGGACGCCGCACCGGCCTGCAGGTGTTCGGCGACGACTACCCGACCCCGGACGGCACCGGGCTGCGCGACTACATCCATGTGGTCAACCTGGCCGAGGGTCATCTGGCCGCTCTCGACCGGCTCAGTGACACCACCGGTTGCTTCGTCTGGAACCTGGGCACCGGACGGCCGCTGTCGGTGCTCGAGGTGATCAAGGCGTACCAGGAAGCCTCCGGGGTCACCATTCCGTATGACGTGGTCGCCCGGCGGCCCGGTGACGTGGCGGCGTCCTACGCCGACGTCAGCAAGGCCCGCGACGAGCTCGGCTGGGTCGCCGAGCGGGGTCTCGATCAGGCCTGCGCCGACACCGTCCGCTGGCAGTCCGCCAACCCGGAGGGCTACGCCTCGGCATAACCTTCCGGGCTGCTCGGTACGGGGCCGGCGGTACGAAGGGACGGTTCTTTTCGTACCGTTCCGGCCGCGAGCACCGTCAGTCGACCGCTTCGGCCAGGTACAGCAGGGCGGACTCGGGGAACCCGGGGGCGTGCTGCAGACCCACCGCGGCCAGGGCGGCACCGCTCAGTTCGACGCCGAACGCGCCCGTGGGCCGCAGGGTCTGCCCCTTGCCGTGTGCCAGGGCGTCGAGTTGGTTCGCGAGGTCAGTGCCCTCGGCCTGCCGTTCGACGCCCCACCAGGCGGGTGGCTCGACGACCGGGGCATGGTCGAGCATCAGCGGGGTGACTCGATACCGCCGCTCCGGATCCAGGCCGGGCAGCGGAAGCCGGCCGCGGAAGACGACGTCAGGGCGTCCCAGCTCGGCGAACGAGTAGATCGCCCGGCTCTGGTCGGGTGCGACCACGCCGTGCGCCGCGATGGTGTCGTCGGGGAGGTCGATCCGGACCAGGTCTCCGCCCAGCAGCAGTGCGCGGTGTTCCTTGTAGAGACCGACCCAGGCGCCGAGTTCGACGAGCTCGGACGCACTGGCCCTGGTCAGGTCCCATTCGATCCCGAGGTGGCCGAACACGGCCGTTGCCGCCCGGAAACCCAGGGTGTGGGAGCGTCCGGTGGTGTGCGAGGCGCCGGACGCGATGTGTGAGCCGAGCAACTCGGGCGGCAGCAGCTGCTGGGTCCAGCGGTTCATCAGCTGGCGCTCCAGCGGGTCGATGCAGTCCGAGACCCAGATCCGGTCGGTGTGCAGGATCGCCTCGATGTCAACCCGGGCGCCGCCGGACGAGCAGGACTCGATCTCCAGCCCCGGGTGCGCCGCCTTAAACTCGTCCACCAGGCGGTAATAGGCGAGGGTCTGTTCGTGGACGCCGGGCCGTCCGGTCGGCGCGGTGCCGGCATCGATCAGGTCGCGGTTGTGGTCCCACTTGATGTAGGCAATCGGGTACTCGTCGAGGATCGCCATCATGGCGTCCCTGATGTACCGGTAGCACTCGGGAATGCCGAGGTTGATCACCTGCTGGAAGCGGGACTCGAGCGGCAGGCGTCCACCGGTTGCCATCACCCAGTCCGGATGGGCCCGGGCGGTGTCGGAGTCGATGTTGATCATCTCCGGCTCGAACCACAGGCCGAACTGCATGCCCAGCTCGTTGACCCGATTGACCAGCGGGTGCAGGCCGTCCGGCCACGCGTCGCGGGAAACCGTCCAGTCGCCCAGGCCGGCGTGGTCGTCGCGCCGTGCCCCGAACCAGCCGTCGTCCAGGACGAAACGCTCCACCCCCACCGACGCCGCGGCCTCGGCCAGAGCGAGCAGCTTTTCCAGGTCGTGACTGAAGTAGACCGCCTCCCAGACGTTGAGCGTCACCGGACGGTCCACCCCGGGGTGGCCGGGCCGGGCGCGGAGGAAGTTGTGGAAGCGCCGGGCGACGGCGTCCAGGCCGACGCCGTAGGAGCCGTACAGCCACGGCGAGGTGTAGCTCTCGTCCCGGTCGAGGACGATCTCGCCGGGCAACAGCAGCTCGCCGCCGCCGAGCACCTGGTCGCCGGTGTACAGCCGTTCGGCGTAGTGGGTGTGGTTGCCGCTCCAGGCCGCGTGGACGGACCAGATTTCGCCGTGGCCGAAGTTGAAGCCCGGCGTTCCGGCGTGCAGCAGATAGGCGGAGTCGTGCCCGGTGTGACCCTTGCGGTTCTCGCGCAGGTGGGTGCCGACGCTGAACGCGCGGCGCTGCGGCACCCGCTCCTTGGTCCAGCGCCCGGCCAGGTCGAGCAGTTCGGTGGCCGATTGCGGCACCGGGTAGGCCAGCGCCAGGTCGTCCAGCTGATAGCTGTCGTCGGCCAGGTTGGTCAGCGTGGCGCGGCTGCGGAGCAGTCCGCTGGGCAGCAGCTCGACGGTCAGAAAGAGCCCGAGTCCGGCCGCACGGTCAACGGCATCCACTCCGACCGAGCCGGCACCGGTCACCGCCAGCCCGCCGCTGACCGGCGCCCCATCGACCCGGACGGCAACCGTCCGGAACCGCGGCGACCAGTCCCGGCCGTGCCGGGAGCCGCGCAGCCCGGGCCGTCCGACCCAGCCCGTCCAATGTTCGGCCAGCATCGACGGGCTGGTCGGCTCGTCGGCAAGTTGTGACGCAACCGGTGCGGCGGACGCTCGGACGAGCGCTTCGACCTCCGCGGAATTCAGGTCGCCGAGGTCGGCACCCCAGTGCACGATGGTGGGGAGCCGTCCGTCGGTCAGGTCGAGGACGACGCACACGTCCGAGGCGCGCAGGAGAACGTGCAGGTCGGGCGCCGGGCTTGCCGGGTCGCGGTCAGCGTTGGTCACGAAGGTTCGCTTTCGAGTCGAGAGGTGTGGTGAGGGCGGCGCACCCGCAGGAGCGGCGGGTAATCAGCTGGGCCGGGAACAACCGGAACGGCTCGTCGGTCTCAATGGTGATGGTCATGACTCAGCCGAGTGGGATCGGCCCGCCCGGCCGTTCGGCCTGCACCAGGTCGAGCAGTTCATGCCAGGCTTCGATCTTCATCCGTTCCCGCGCGTGGGACGCGCCCCGGTTGGCCTCGGCGGATTCGATCCGCCGCCAATCGTCGTAGCTGGACGGCACGAAGCCGCGGGCGGCCAGCGACGTGATCAGGTCAACGCGATCGGTGCGCGGGCCGAGCTCGGCGAGATCGTCGAGCAGGTGCTCGACGGTTTCGCGGGCGTCCGATTTGTTGGTGCCGATCACGCCGACCGGGCCGCGCTTGATCCAGCCGACCACGTACTCGCGCGGCGCGACCGTGGTGCCGTGAAGCACCCGGCCGTGCTCGGAGGGGATCACCCCGAGCAACTCGTCGAACGCCACGCCGGGCAGCCGGACGGCGCGGTAACCGATGGCGCGCAGCACCAGTTCGACGTCGAGGGTCTCGGTCGCGCCGGTGCCGATCACCCGGCCGTCGGCCGCCAGCTCGGTGCGCTCCAGGACCAACCCTCGCACCGGGTCGCCGTGCAACTCGACCGGACGGCGCCAGAACAGGAAGTGCAACCGCATCCGGGGATCGGCCACCTCGGTGGAGGCCGCCTCGCGCAGCACCGCCACATTGGCCCGGGTCCGCCGGTCCAGGGTGTCGTCGTCGATGCCTTCGAACGCCTCCGGGGCGACACTGACCGCAACCCCGGGGGTGCGGCACAGCTCGCGCAGTTCGGTGGTGGTGAAGCTGGCGTGCTGCGGGCCGCGGCGTCCGATCACCCAGACATCGCTCAACCGGGACCGGTGCAACTCACCCAGCACGTCGGCGGGCATGTCGGTCACGTTGAGCGCCAGTGGCTCCTTGACCAGAATGCGGGCGACGTCCACGGCCACATTGCCGACGCCGACCGCCACCGCCTGCGCCACGCCGTCCAGCGACTGCGGCTCGGCGTCCGGATGCCCCGAATACCAGGCCACGAACTCACGCGCGGACCGGCTGCCGAGGGCGTCCTCACCCCACACGCCCATCCGCAGGTCCTCGCTGGCGCCGACGGCATAGATCACCGCGTCGTAGCCGGTGAGCAGCTCGTCGCGGGTGAGGTCGCGTCCGAAGTCGACCAGGCCGAGGAAGCGGACGTTCGGCGCGTCGAACACCTGGGCCAGTGCGCGGGCGACGGCCTTGATCGAGGTGTGATCGGGCGCCACCCCGTAGCGCAGCAACCCGTACGGGGTCGGCAGCCGGTCGAAGATGTCGACGTCGATGTCGTCGCGAGCGGTCAGGAACTGGGCCGCGAACAGCCCGGACGGCCCGGCGCCGACGATCGCGACGCGATAGCGGGGTTCCGGCATGGCCGAACCCTACCGGCCGGGACGCCGACCGCCGGTCGGGGAAGTGCCGATCAACGCAACCACCGCTGGTTGAGCTTGTCGAATCCCTCGCCGGCACCAGGGGACCAAGGTTTCGACAAGCTCGCCCAACGAAAGCCGCGTTGATTCAGGGCTGGTCGGCTCAGAACAGCTTGCTGGCCACCACGGGCAGCAGGCCGAACGCCTGTCCGAGCGCCGTGGGGTGGAACGCGATCTTCGCCTCAGCAGGAGTGATCCACGACGCCTTGTCGCACCAGGCGTGGCCCTTGAAGGAACGGGTCGGTTTGGCGAACCCAGCGCCCACGGAGGCTGCAGCCTGCGACAGCCGAGTGTTCAGCAGGTCGATGGTGGCGTTCATCTTCGCCTGCTCGGCCGGGCTGTAGTACACCTCGTTGCTGCAGTTGGTGCCGTTGAACAGCCGCGGATAGCCGACCACGACCAGCTTCGCCCGTGGTGCCTCCGACCTGATCGCCTGGTACAAGGCGCTGGCATCGGTGACGAACGTGCTGTTGAGGTAGGCATGCGCTCCGGCAAGAGCCGTCCAGCAATCGGCGTCGTCGAGGGTCGCGCAGGCCCGGAAGACCGGGACGAAGCCGATGTCGTTGCCACCGGCCTGGACGGTCACGTAGTCGGTGGACCCGCTCAGCGCCTCGAGCTGCGTCTTCGCGACGTCGTCCATTGTCGCGCCGCCGCATGCGGCGTGGGTGAGCTGCAGCCGAGCCAGCTTGGCGAGCAGAATCGGGAAGGCGGCCTTTGAGCGCAGGCACTGATCGGTCGGGGGCAGCGCCCCGGAGCCGGCCGAATAGGAGTCGCCGAGCGCCACATAGCTGCGCTGTGTTGCTTTGTGCTGGGGTGCGGTGTGGGCGGACGCCCCCGGCGCCGCCACCAGAATCAGGGCGAGCGCCGTGACGGCGACTGCGCAGGATCGACGGAACATGGACATGGTGAACCCTTCCCCTCCCGTGGCGAGGTGAGAATCGCATCACAGGGCGGTTCCCGGACAGGTGGCAATTCTGCGCCCTTGCGGCGTCCGGGCAAGGAGGGTCAGCCGCGGCGGCGGACGAACTCGCGCCGGGCGTACTGGCCGAGGGCGTAGGTGAAGTAGCTGTCAGCGGCCGCGCCGACCCCGCCGCCGACCAGCGGGATCCGCTTGGCCACCTGCACCACGGCATGCTTGCCGGCCATCTTGACGCCGAGATCCCCGAACACCCGCTCGCTGACCGCATGCTCCAGCGCCGGGTCGAAGACCGGCGCGGTGGCCACACCCAGCGGCGTGCTGGGCAGCTTGCCGGACGCCACCTGCTTGCGCACGTCGTCCTCGCCGAGCATCGCCAAGGTCAGCGCAGATCGGACCCGGCGGTCGTTGAGGTCGTAGCCGCGCAGATGCGCGATCGCCGCGATCATCCGCATCTGGACGACGGCCAGCCCGGCCAGGTTGGCCGGCAATGCCACCGGCAGCAGCAGCAGGCCACCCAGGTTGGTGACAAAACCCTGCGCGCCGGCCAGCCCGACATGCTGCCGGACCACCGAATCGACGGCCGCCTCATGGTCGCCGCGGGTCTGCAACGCACGGGCGGCGGCGTCCTTGGCGCCGGGGATGGTCATAGTGCCGTCGATGGCGAACTCGAGAATCTGGCGGAGCGCGTTGCCGGCCACCTCGGGCGCGCGTTGCACGAGGGTCTTGCTGGATTCCGGGGAGGAGCTTGGTTCCTGCGAGGACATGCGGTGACTCCTGAAGCGTTGCGGGCTGCGCCGTCCACCCTACTCAGGGCGTCCGGGTCCACTATCGGGGGTGACCCGGCGACGTCCCTGGCTGCCCGCGCGGGCTGGGCCGAGTTCTGAGGTGCCGTCCGAGAACCGCGGTCCAGATCGGCACCTGACGGCGTGCCGCGGGCTCGGGTGACGACTGGACCGCGGATTTCGGAGTCGGGGACTCCCGTCCCCGCAATCGCCAGGCCCCGGTGGCACAATCGAGCAATGAGTCGCCCGGGCATCTTCGGACCGCCGCGGGACTGGCCGGCGCAGGATCTGATCGGGCTGTCCGACGAGCTCGACGCTGATCTGGTGGTGCTGGCCTACCGCTGCGGGGTGTTCCCGATGCCGCTGCACAACTCCTGGTTCCCGGCCCGGATGGGCTGGTGGTCGCCGATGCGCCGCGGCGTCCTGCTGCCGGACGGACTGCGCGTCACCCGATCGCTGCGGAAATCCGCCAGGCACTACGTGACGACGGTCGACGCGGCCTTCGACCAGGTGCTGGCCGGCTGCGCCGATCCGGCCCGTCCGCACGGCTGGATCGACGACGACATCATCGACGCGTTCACCGTGCTGCACGAGCGGGGCGTGGTGCACAGCGTGGAGACCTGGACGCCGGACGGCCGGCTCGCCGGCGGCCTCTACGGGGTGTCGATCGGCGGGTTGTTCGCGGGCGAGTCGATGTTCCACGACGCGGAGATCGGGCGCGACGCGTCCAAGGTGGCACTGCTCCGGCTGGCCCGCGCGATGCGCCGCGACGGTAACCCCGAGCGGTTGATCGACGTCCAGTGGCGCACCGAGCACCTCGGTTCGCTCGGGGTGATCGAGATCGACCGCGACGAGTACCTGTCCAGCCTGGACGAGGCGCTGGCGCTGCCCGGCCCGGACTGGGCCGCCGAACGAGAACTGACCGAGCGGGGCTCGATCGAGCAGGGTTCGATCGGGTGGGGAGCGGGGGACATCAATGCCTGAACTACCCGAGGTGGAAGCGCTGCGGTCGTTCCTGACCGACAAGCTGACCGGCGCCACCATCGCCCGCACCGAACTGCTGGCGTTCAGCACGCTGAAGACCTTCCAGCTGCCGCTGTCCGCGCTGCACGGCGGCGAGGTCAGCGAGGTGCGCCGCTACGGCAAATTCATCGCCATCGACGTCTCGGGCAGCTGGCTGGTGTTCCACCTGGCCAGGGCCGGTTGGCTGCAGTGGAGGGACCCCATGCCGACCAAGCCGGCCCGTCCGGGGCGGGGGCCGCTCAGCTTGCGAGTGGTGCTGGCCGACGGTTCCGGGTTCGACCTGACCGAGATGGGCACCCAGCGCAAACTGGCCGTCTACGTGGTCGGCGATCCGCAGGAGGTGCCGATGCTGGCCAGCCTCGGACCCGATCCGCTCGCCGACGAGTTCGACTCCGACGCCCTGGCCGCCATCCTGGCCAAAGCCGGACGCGCCCAGCTCAAGGGAGTGCTGCGCGACCAGCGGGTGATCGTCGGCATCGGCAACGCCTACAGCGACGAGATCCTGCACGCCGCGAAGCTGAGCCCGTTCAAGCCGTCCAACGCGCTGTCGGACGAGGAGCACGCCCGGCTGTTCGCCGCCGTCAAGGGCGAACTCAACGACGCCATCGAGCGCTCCGTCGGACGGGCGGCGAAGGAACTGAAGGGCGAGAAGAAGATCGGGCTGCGGGTGCACGGCCGCACCGGCCAGCCCTGCGACGTCTGCGGGACGCCGATCGCCGAGGTCTCGTTCGCGGACTCGTCCCTGCAGTACTGCCCCGGCTGCCAGACCGGCGGCAAGCCGCTCGCCGACCGTCGGTTGTCGAAGCTACTGAAGTAGCGGCTCTACCAGCCCAGGGCGTCCAGGTCGGCGATCAGCGCGGGGACGCTGCGGTCCCCGAAGTGCCGGACGCCTAGCAGCCGGTGGTGCAGGCCGAGCGCCAGTCGGCGCTCGTCGAGGTCGTCCGGAATCGGCCACTCGTGTTCGTACGCCTCCCAGAACTCGGCCGGGAACGGGTTCCGGCTGGGGCCGAGCATGTGCACCAGGTCGAGCTCGCGGTCGGTGAACGACACCTCCGGGTCGATCACCCAACGCCCGGCGACGGTGTTGCCGGTCCACAGGTCGCCGTGGGTCAGCGACGGCACCGGACGGCTCGGCAGCCGCGCCTGCACCGCTCCGTCACAGGCCCGTCGCAGCCGTCGCGCCAGCTCGCGCGGGACCGACGGATCGTCCAGATGAGTGCGGACGCGGTGCTCGGCGAAGAAACTCGGCCAGTCGTCCGACCAGGCATTGGGCTGCGGGAACCGTCCGGCCCGGTTGTCCTGGTGCCAGCCGTAGCGGGGACCGGTGCAGCGGTGCATCCGGGCGATCGCGGTGCCCATCGCCGCCCAGTCCGGAGTGCCCTCCAGATACTCCAGCACCAATCGAGTCCCGGACGCCGCCAGGACGTCCGGCGTCGGCACCCCGGCCGTCCGTAGCGCCGCCAGCCCGTCGGCCTCACCCGCCGCCGGATAGGGACAGTCCTTGACCACCACCCGGCGTCCGTCGGTCAGGGTCGCCAACCGGGTGCTGCCCACCCAGCCGCCGCCCAACGGTTCCAGCGACACCGGCTCCGGCAACTCCGCCGGCCAGTCGTCCAGCAGGTTCGCTCCGGCGTCCATCGCCGCACCGTAGCGCAGGCGTGCTCGGTGGTTGCTTGGAACCGTCGAGGAGACTGTGCCCGAGGCGTCCCCAGGATGAGAGTGAAGAGCCATGAAAGCGTTCCGAATGATGGTCGTCACCGGGCTTGTGCTGGTGGTCGGCGGCGCGATCGCGCTCTATGCGGGCGGGCTGTGGGCCGACGAGAACGGCACGGCTGGCATCCCCGCCCTGTGGCTGATCCCGTTCGCCGGACTCGCCCTCGCCGCGGTGGGCGTGTCCGGGCGAACTCGGCAGACTCGCCGGCCTGTCCCGCCCGTCAAATAGCGACCGATTCGGCAGGCGTCTCGCCTGCTCAGGCGCAGCGGCCCTGAAATCGGTCGCTATCTGACGAGCGCCCCACGAACCGGACGCTTCCGTCCCCGATAACATGATGATCTCGACCAGACGCATCCACTGGGGTGTGGCGCGGCACGGCCGATAGTCTCAGCCCTGCTGTCTACCCCGAGGAGCCCCCCGATGCCGAACGCGCTGGTCGCCAAGGCCCGCGCGATCCTCGATCAGAAGTGGACCAGCGACGCGCGCCGGGGTTTGGTGCTGATGGTCGCCGCCACCCTGGTCACCATCCTGGTCGCGTTCATGGGGCCGTCCGCGGTCGCGCTGCGGCTTGGGCCGCGGACGTCGCTGATGCCGCCCTGGTACCTGCCGGCCGGCATCGTCTCGCTCAACGAGTGGGTCGCGGTGCTGGGCCTGTGGCTGGCGATCGCGACCGGCTCGGTCGGGCTGTGGATCTGTTACCGCGCGGTGGACGCCGGCTGGCGTCCGAACATCCACCGGCTGTTCGCGCTCGGCGCGGCGCTGTCGCTGGTCACCTCACTGGTCCCGCCGCTGACCTCCGCCGACGTGCTGATGTACGCCGCCTACGGACGGCTGATGGTGCTGGGCTGGAACCCCTACGACATCACCCCGGCCAACGTCGTCCGTCAGGAGTTCGATCCGGTGATGCGCTGGATGGAGGCGCCCTGGCAGGACACCCCGTCGGTGTACGGGCCGATCGCCTCGTTCAGCCAATGGCTGGCCGCGACGCTGGGCGGCGACAGCATGCACCAGGTGGTGTTCTGGCTGCAGATGTTCGCGGTGCTGCCCTTCCTGGTGGTGGCGTTCATCGCGGTGAAGATGGCGCACGGCGACCCGGCCTTCCAGACCCGGGCGGTGCTGTTCACCATTCTCAACCCGATCATGATCTGGTCGATCTGCGCCCAGGCCCACAACGAGCCGCTGACCCTGGTGTTCGCCGTTGCCGGACTGTGGTTCATGCGGCGCAACGCCTGGCTCGCCGGGGTCGGCATCGGTTTGGCCGGCTGCGTGAAGGTGTCGCTGGTCTACTACGGCCTGGCCATGGTGTGGGGCTACCGGCATCAGCCCCGCAAGCTCGTTCAGCTGTGCGTCGCGGCCGCGGTGACCATCGGGCTCGGCTACGGGTTGTTCGCGCCCGAAGCGCTGTTCGCCGCCGGCCGGAACACCTCGTACGTGTCGGCCGGCTCGTGGGCGGAATGGCTGCTCAGTCTCGGTGTGGTCACCGTCGGCGACGGCCTCACCCGCCGGGTCATCTCCTTGCTGGGCATGGCCGGCATGGTCGCCGTCGGCTGGATGCTCTCCCGGGTGTTGCCCTGGGAGACCGCGCCCGGTGCCGACCCGGGTACCGACCCGCGCCGCGACCCGCTCACCATCGCCGTCCGGACGGCGGCGCTGCTGACCGCAGCCTGGCTGATCACCTCGCCCTACACGCTGAGTTGGTACGACCTGATCACCTGGGTGCCGCTGGCGCTGATGGCCGCCAACCGGCTCGACGTGATCACCATGTGGCGCGGCACCTGGCTGTCCCTGGCCTACGTCACCGGCCGGGTGATCGAGTTCGGTCCCGGTGTGGTCATCGCCGGTTTCGCGATGCGTGACGTGTTGTGCACCGCCGCGCAAATCGTGGCGATCATCTGGGTGATCTGGTGGTGGCGTTCCGAAGGCGGCGAACTGCCCCGGTTGAGCCTGTTGCGGGACGGCTGGCGCCGGTTCCGCGGTCGTCCCGCCGTGTCCTGAGGTGGCGTCGGTCAACGCAACCACCGGAAATCAGCGCTTCTGGTGCAAGTGCCGGCTCGTCCAAGGTCTCGACCACCGGAAGTCAGCGCTTCCTGAGCGGAGGTGTGGCCCGGGGCACTGGCTACACTCCCCGGGTGAGCGGGACGGCTGAGGGACGACGCGGCGTCGCCGTCCGCGCGTTGCTGACGATCGCCGGGACGGCGCTCGCGGCGACGGTCATGCTGGGCGTGGTGGGGGCCGTCCGGGGCCCGGTGCTGCCCGCCCCGACCGTGCCGGCGCCCACCGTCGGGCCGGCCTCGTTCCTGCCCAGCCCGCCCGCCCAACGAGTCAGCGTCGACCCGGTGAGCCGCCGGCTGACCGTCGAGCCGTACCTGACCGGACAACTGCCCGGCAAGCCGTTCACGGTGGGTGAGCCGACCTACACCCGGGGACTGTTCGCCGAAGCCACCCTGGTCGCCTGGGCGGACGACCCGGGCTGGGTGCGCGACAAGACCATGCCGGTCAGCCTGATCGTCGCCGACCTCGAACCGAAGACGGTGGTGGTGGGTGATCTGGACGCCACAGGTCGCGGCGTCCTCGCCGAGGTGGCCGCGCGGCTGTACCGGACGCTGACCGATCTGCAGGTCAGCGACGTCCGAAACGATCCCGAGACGACGATCGGTCCATATCCGGCGCGCTGGTCGCACGCCCACGTGACCGGCACGCTGCCGCATGGCGGCACCGAGCAGGTCGATCTTTCGATGCTGCTGGTGGCCCTTCCGAACAGACGGCACTTCGCGCTGATCGAACTGCGTCCCGACCATCCGGGTGCGGCTGCGCTGTTCCCCGCGCTGGATCGCGCAGCGGCGTCCGTGGCCGCGGTCGGCTGAGCGGCAAACGCTGGGAGGCGGCGGCCAGCCGACTTCGCCTCCCTCCGGAACCTCTTACACTGACCCGGTGACCGAGTCAGCGCAGCCCGCCGGACCGTTGCGACTGCTCGTCGTCGGTGCCGCCGCCGGAATGGGACGCTGGCTCTCGGACCATCTCTTCGCCGACCTGCCCTGGGAGCAGGTGGTGCTGGTCGACACCTCCTCCTCCGCCCAGTTGCTGGAGGGCGCTGCCGAGGCCTACGGGGCGACGCCGGTCCGCACCGGAACCCTCGCTCAGGTCGCCGCCGAGCTCGAGGCGCCGGGTTTCATCATCTGCCTGGCCGTGCCGGACGGCGCCGCCGCCGGCGTACTCGCCGATGTGGACCCGCTGTTGCCCGCCGACGCGCCGATCATCATGGTCGGCGCCAGCTTCAGCTGGACGATGGACCTGCTCGCCGCCGCACCCGATCGGACGGCCGTCGCGCTGCACCCGTTGATGGACACCGCGGCCCGGTCGCTGGACGGCCAGACGGTGTGCGCCACCGAGGTGCGCGGGGTGGCGACCGGCTGGCTCGCCGAGGCGATCACCAGCCGCGGCGGCATCTACACGGTGCTCTCGCCCGAGCAGCACGACCGGATCATGACCTACGTGCTGGCGCTCACCCACCAGGCGCTGCTCGGCTTCGTCACCGCCGTCGCCGAGAGCGGCTTGGACCTCGCCGACGAGCTCTGGGCGGCCCGGACGCCGCTGTTCGAGGCGCTGCTCGGACTGGCGGTCAGCCTGTTGGAGGAGAACCAGGAACTGACCCTGGCGCACGTCCAAGCCAGCGTCGACGGCGAGACCGCCGCCGCCGAACTCGCGGCCGCGGCGGCGTCGGTGAGTTCCCGGGACGAGTTGGTGGCGCGGATCACCGCCACCCGGGACAGGTTCAGCGGCGCGCTGTTCGACACCGTCCGGAACACGGCCACCGCAACCTTGACGGCCGGCCAGTCGAAGCGCGCCGCCCTGGCCCGGGCGCGCCGGCTCGGCGGACTGGTCGGCATCTACCCGATCGGACGCCCGGACAAGCTCCGGGTCGGACGCCTCGTCGACCTGACCCCGGTGCACCTGGTGCTCGAAGAGCTGCTGATCGGGCCGCGGGGCGAGGCGGCGCTGCTGCAGGGACCGGGCATCCGCAACGCCAAACGGCTCGGACGCCGCGGCAAGGCCGTCCGGACCCGCTTCGGGATCGGGCATGTCGAGGTGCTCTCGGACGCCGAACTCGAGGTGTCCCTCGACTCCTGGCTGGCCTACCTGCGCCGCGACATCCGCTTTCTGGTGCCTGAGTCGGTGGCCGGCGGCGGCGTCGCTTCGGTGGTGCGTGAACAGGGTGGCGTGGGCGCGGCCTACCTGGTCTCCGAGGCGGTGCGTACCGGGCAGCGGGCGGTGGTGATCCGCACCGAGATCCGCGCCGACCTCGACCTCGACGAGACGATCGAACGGCTCCGGCGGGCCGTCGAGGTGGCGTACGCCTGGCCGCACGGAGTGGCCCGGCCGTTGCGCGAGACCCGTCCCGAACTTCGTTACCTGGGCCCGCCCGGCACTTTCTCCGAGAACGCCGCCCGGCAGTTCGCGGTGGGCCTGGCCGGGGCCGGTGAGCACGACGTCCGGATCGAGGCGGTGGACTCCTTCGACGACGTGCTGGAGGCGACCCGGGCCGGCGGGCTTGGTGTGCTGCCGATCACCAGTTCGGCGTCCGGGCTGGTCACCCGGTCGACCAGGGCGTTGCTGGCCTCCGACGTGCCGGTGGTGGCCGGCGGCGTGGTGGACGTCGCCGTCCGGTTCGACGCGTATGCGGCTGCCCCGGTGGCGCTCGCCGATCTGCGCGGGACGCCCGTCTTCAGCCATCCGCAGGCGCTGGCGCAGTGCACCAGCTTCGTCCGGCGCTGGGGTTTGGATCCCCGGCCCTGCGCCTCGACCGCGGACGCGCTCGGCCGGCTGCTGACCGCCGACGGTCCGGCGATCGCACTGGCGTCGTCCGGCGCCGAGGTGGATCATCCGTTGGTGCACGTGGTCGAGCGTGAGATCGACGACCTGTCCGGTTCCATCACCCGGTTCCTGATCGTCGGCCAACCCGGCGCCTTCGACGAGCATCGCGACGGCTCCGACCCGACCCTGCGCGGCATCGTGCTCGCGCCCTCGGTTGCCTCGATCGCCTCCCTGGTCGGACGTGGGCCCGGCTTCGATGAGCTGCTCACCGACGCCGACGGCAACTGCCTGTGGGTGACCAGCCGCCCGGTGACCGACCTGCCGGACGGCGTCCGTGACCTGGGCGTGGTGCCCTGGTCGCCCCGGACGCCGGTCGTCCGGCCCAGCCCGGGTTGATGCCCCGTTGGTCGAGCCTGTCGAAACCCCGTTGCGAGCGCCAGCGACCGGGGGCAAGATCGATCAGCCGAGATCGATCAGCGCTCGGGAACCATCACGATCAGAGTCTGGGGAATGACCTGCGCCGACATCCGGCGGCACTCGCCGGCGGCGTCGCCGTCCAGCTGGTATTCGACCGGCTCGGAGGTTTCGATCACCACCCGGCGACCCTGACCCCGGTCGATTTCGGATGCCTCCGGCACCGGCAGGATCACGCTGGTGGTGATCCGCAGCCAGTCCGCGACGCTCGCCGGCGAGGCGACGAACAGGTCGAGCAGGCCGTCGTCGAACTTGGCATCCGGCAGCAGTTGGACGTTGCCCTGCAACTGTCCGACGTTCCCGACCATGACCAGGCCGGCATGCCGCTGGAGCGGCTCACCGCCGTCGAGGGTGACGGTCACGTCGAACGACGGCAGCGCAGCCGCGTCGCCGGCCGCCATCACGTAGGCGGCCGGCCCGATCACCTTCTTCAGGCCGTCGTCGGTGGCGCTCATGATGCGGGCGTCCAGCCCCATGCCCGCCATCACCGCGATGTGCTCGGGCGCGCCGTCGTCGATCGCCACCTCGACCAGGTCGATGGCGTCCTGGCGGCCCTCCAGGACGACCCGCAGTGCTTCCGCCTCGTCCAGTGGGATGCGGAGATTGCGGGCCAGCAGGTTGCCGGTACCTGAGGGCAGCAGGCCGAGCGGGACGCCGGTGCCGGCAAGCTCCGAACACACCACCCGCACGGTGCCGTCACCGCCGGCAGCCATCACCAGGTCGACACCGGCCTGCAGCGCCGTCCGGGTCATGCCGCGTCCGGGATCTTCCGGCGTGGTCTCCAGGAACATCGGCGTCCAGCCGTGCTCGCGACAATCCACCTCGACGTGCCGGCGGAACGCGGCCCAGTCGGGGATCTTGGTGGGGTTGACCACGATGGCGCAACGGCGCGGGTCGCGGGCGGCCAGGACAGCGGCGCGGGTCGGCCGCTCGGGCTGCATGTGCACCCGGGTGACCGTGAGGGCCAGGCTGGCCGTGAAGCCGCCGAACAGGATGCCGCCGACGATGTCGCTCACCCAATGTGCGTGCAGCAGCCACCGGTCGAGCGCCATCAGCACGATCAACGCCAACCCGACCCAGCGCCAGAACTCGACGACCATCCGCGGCTGCTTGGTGGTGGTCGTGGTCGCGATCACCACCAGGGCAGCGGTCACGATGCCGGTCATGTGGCCGGACGGGTAGGCGTAGCCACTGTTGCCGATCAACTCGGTCAGCGTGCCGGGCGGACGCGGCCGTGCGATCAGGGTGCGGACCAGTTCGTGACCGCCCCAACCCAGGCCGATGGCGAGAACGATGCCGACGGTCAGATTGCGCAGCCGGCGCCGGTACGCCCACACCGCGATGCAGACCAGCGCACAATTGACCGCCACCGGATGAAAGACGATGGCGATCGCCGAGGCGATCTGGATGACGGGATCCTGCCAGTGCGGCACCGGCGCCTGCAGGGAATCCAAGGTGCTGAGCCGGCCCATCAGCAGCAACAGCGTCCACGATGCGAAGCACACACCGAAGCCGACGGTGGCGATCAGGCCCGGGCTCGGACGGCGGCTGCGCATGCGTCATTGTGGCACTGATCAACCGACCCGCCCGGTGCGATCGAGCAAGGATGTTGCGGCTTCCGGGGTGAGGCAGGCGGGGTCCGGAAACGGAGGCCGGCAGCTTCCGGGAGCGGAGGCGGGTGGTGTCCGGGAGCGGGAGCGGGCGGTGTCCGGGAGCGGGGGCGGCGTCCGGCCGCGGAGGTGGCGGCGTCCGGCCGATAGGCTGATCCGGTGATCGACCCGAAGCTGCTGCGTACCGAACCCGACCGTCTGCGAGCCGCGCAGGAGGCGCGCGGTGAGTCCGTCGCGCTGGTCGATGAGCTGATCGTCGCGGACGAGGCTCGGCGTTCCTCGATCGCCGCATTCGAGGCGTTGCGGGCCGAGCAGAAGTCGCTCGGCAAGGACGTCGCCTGCGCCAAGGGTGACGAGAAGGCGGCGCTGATCGCCCGCACCCGCGCGCTTGCGGCACAGGTCAAGGCAGCGGACGCCGCGGCGTCCGAGGCCGCCGCCCGGTTCGACGAGCTGATGCTGGCGCTGCCGAACCCGGTGTTCGACGACGTCCCGCGCGGCGGCGAGGACGACTTCGTGGTGGTGTCGGAGCACGGCACCCCGCGCGACTTCGCGGCCGAGGGGTTCACCCCGCGCGACCACCTCGAGTTGGGCGAACTGCTCGGCGCGATCGATATGCCCCGCGGCGCCAAGGTGTCCGGCGCCCGCTTCTACTTCCTCACCGGACAAGGGGCGATGCTGGAACTGGCGTTGATCAACCTGGCGCTGGCCAGGGCGATGGAGTGGGGCTTCACCCCGATCCTGCCGCCTGCGCTGGTGAAGCCGTCCGCAATGGAGGGCACCGGCTTCCTCGGCCAGGCCGCGCAGGACGTCTACCACCTGCCCGCCGACGACCTGTACCTGGTCGGCACTTCCGAGGTGGCGCTCGCCGCCTACCACAGCGACGAGATCCTGGACGCCGCGACCCTGCCCCGACTCTACGCCGGCTACTCGCCCTGCTACCGGCGCGAGGCGGGCAGCTACGGCAAGGACACCAAGGGCATCTTCCGGGTGCACTGGTTCGACAAGGTCGAGATGTTCGTCTACTGCCACCCCGACGAGGCCGACGCCCTGCACCGCAAGCTGCTGGAGTTCGAGAAGGAGTTCATCACCGCCCTCGAACTGCCGTTCCAGGTGCTCGAGGTGGCCTCCGGTGATCTCGGCCTGAGCGCGGCACGCAAGTACGACTGCTACGGCTGGATCCCCAGCCAGGGCAAGTACCGCGAGATCACCTCGACCTCGAACTGCACCACCTTCCAGGCCCGCCGGCTGAACATCCGGATGCGCACCGAGGCCGGCATCGAGTCGGTGGCAACGTTGAACGGCACCCTGTGCGCCATGACCCGGATGATCATCCTGCTCCTGGAGAACCATCAGCAGGCTGATGGCTCGGTGCGCATTCCGCAGGCGCTGCGTCCGTACCTGGGCGGCCGGGAGTTCCTGACCCCGGTCGGGTAGGCCTCGTCAACTGGCGACCGGTTCGAGGAGCGTCCAGCCTCGTTCGCCTCGGACGGGTCCGGAATCGGTCGCTATTTGACGCGCGGGCTCGGTCAGGAGCCGGGAGATCTCTGGGCGTGCCTGGTTTGCCGTCCGGCGACGACCCTGAAAGCCTGGCCGGGAAGGGGAGTGAGCACATTGTCATGGCGACCGCGCCTGGTGGCGCTGGACATCGACGGCACGCTGGTGAGCTTCGACGGACGGCTGCCGCGGTCGGTGTCGGCGGCGGTCGATGCCGTTGTCGCCCACGGTGTCCCGGTGGTGCTGAGCACCGGACGCGGCTGGGCCGGCACCCGTCCGGTCGCCGAGGCGTTGCGGCTGCCGCCCGGGCAGCATGTGTCGTCCAACGGCGCCGTCCGGGTCAGCTATCCGCCGCTCGAACTGCTCGAGCGGGTCACCTTCGACCCGACCGACGTCGTCCATCGCGTGCTGGCTGAGCACCCGGAGGCGATGCTCGCCATCGAGGTGATCGGCCGCGGCTTCAAGGTCAACCGGATGTTCCCGCAAGGGGAACTCACCGGGGAACTCATCCAGGTCGAGGTGGACGAACTCGTCGCCGACCGGGTCACCCGCGTCGTCGTCCGCGATCCCAACGCGTCCGAGGACGACTTCCTGCGGCTGGCGCACCGGCTCGGGTTGCAGGGGGTCAGCTACTTCATCGGCTACACGGCCTGGCTCGACATCGCCCCGGACGGCATCGACAAGTCCTACGGGCTGGCCGGGGTCTGTGCCGACCTGGGCATCGACGCCGCCGACGTCTTGGCGATGGGCGACGGCCGCAACGACATCGAGATGCTCCGCTGGGCCGGACGCGGGGTCGCCCTCGGCGACGCCCCGGACGAAGTCAGGGACTTCGCCGACCACGTCACCGACACGTTCGCCGCCGACGGCACCGCCAAAGAACTGCTGCGCTGGTTCTGACCGGCCCCGCTGTTCGAGGACGGCCGCGAACGCATCCTGTTGCGGGGTGACCTACCCAGCCCGGCCAATCCGCCGTCCGGCTGCCGGTTCCACACCCGCTGCCCGTACCGGCAGCCGACCCGATGCGACGACGAGGTGCCGCAGCTGCGCGAGATCGCCGGACGGGTGGGTCATCGAATGTCCTGCCGCTACGCCGAACAGATCCTGGACGGCACAGTTCAGCCCGCGGCCTCCCTGGTGGTGGAGGCGGCCGCGGGCTGATTTGGTGGCGATCCGTTGGGAGGATCGCGATCGACGGCGGTCAGGCGACCCGGCGCTCCCGGGACCGACCCGGACGGACGATCGCTTCGAACGCTGCCAGCACTCGCGCCATGGTCGGCTTCATCACCGCCAGCGTCGTCTCGGACGCCGCGGTGGCACGCGCCCGGCGCATGTGCCGTTTCACGGTCGACAACGAGCAGCCGAGCCGCATCGCCAGCACCTCGAGGCTCTCGTGCGGGTTGGCTTGCCGCTGCCGCAGCACCTCGTCGTGGTTGAGCTGGCGACCCCCGCGGAGCACGCCCGCGAGCGTGTCGAGATCCTCCGGCTCGACGGCGACGCCGAGCGAGGCGCGAATCTGCGAACGCTCCTGCGCGGTGGTGCCACCGGCGAAGCCGGCCACGTCATGCTTCACCACCGCGTCGTAGAGGCAGGACGCGAACAGGGGGCAATCCGCGCAGGTGGCGCGGGCCCGGTTGGTCATCGCGGAGAGCCGGCGCCGCTCAGCCTCGCTACGGGCCAGGGAGGGGTTCTCCAGCAGATCGTCCTGGAAGAGCGCCGGGTTGTCGATGCAGGCGGCGCGGTCGGCGCTGGTGCGGTACGGCATGTCTTACTCACTTCCGTGGCTGGTGGTCTTTGGGGGGTTGGACGCGGCCAGTCACGATTTGGTTGCAATTCTCCCCGGAGACCGTTGCGACGCGCCCCTTGCGGGGCAGGCTGCGACGGCCTCCATCGCTCGGAACCTGCCCGGATGGGCCGGCCCTGAGCGGGCTAGTGCCTCGGCACTAGGAGAGACGCTACCCTGGCCGGGATTGTCGATCCAGGGGAGCACGACCCATGCAGGCGTTCCACAGAGAGCCTGACTGGCTGACCGTCATGGCAGACGGAACCGTCAAGCAACTCAATCCGTTCTCCGGCACCGAAGTCTGGACGGTCGCTGGGCGGGGCAACAGGCCGCTTGGGGTGGCGCTTCCCCCGCCGATTCCGCTGGCGCCCGAGCAGCACGGCCGCTACTGCGCGTTCTGTGAGCGGCGCTACCTGGAGACGCCGCCGGAGAAGTCCCGGGTGGTGCGCGGCCACGACGGCAGCTGGGAGACGCTGTATCGGATCAGAGCCGAAGAGCTATTCGCCACCACCGCGGAATTCCGCCGGGTGCCGAACCTATTCGAGATTCTCAGCTTCCAGTATTGGCACGACAATTACGGCTACACGCTGCCCACCCGGGTCGCGTCCCGGCGCACCGCCTACCTGGCGTCGCCGTCCGGTCGCGCCCACGTCCTCGGCATTGCCCGGACGAAGCTGCTGGCTGGCGGCCGGACGCCGGAACAGGTGGACGCGATGGGCGTCGAGGCGCAGCTGGACTACGCGTCCGGGTTCTTCGGCAGCGGCCATGACGTCATCGTCAGCCGGCGGCATTTCATCGACGGCGCGGTCGACAGCACCCAGCTGGCCGGGTCCGGAACGCTGACCCCCGACGAGCACTACCAACTGCTCGCCTTCACGGTCGAGTCGATGTCGGCGCTGTTCACGCTGAACCGGTACGCCCGCTACGTCGTGGTGTTCCAGAACTGGCTGCGGCCCGCCGGGGCGTCCTTCGATCACCTGCACAAGCAACTGGTGGCGGTCGACGAGCGCGGCGTCCAGGCCGAGCGCGCGGTGGAGCTGCTGCGGGCCAACCCGAATGTGTTCAACGAGGACGCGGTCAACTACGCCGGCTACAAGAACCTGGTGCTCGCCGAAAGTGATCATGCGATCGCCTTCGCCGGTTTCGGGCACCGGTTCCCGTCGTTGGAGATCTACTCCAAGAGCGCCAAGTGCGACCCGTGGGAGATGGCGCCCGAGGAGCTGCGGGGCATGTCCGACATGGTGCACGCGATGCATGCCGCGACCGGCGTCGAGGTGCCGAGCAACGAGGAGTGGCACTACCGGCCGATCGACGTGGACGTCGCGATGCCCTGGCGGATCGTGCTGAAATGGCGTATCTCGACCCTGGCGGGATTCGAGGGGGCCACCAAGATCTACCTCAACACCCTCGACCCGTGGGCGATCCGAGACCGCACCGTGACCAAGCTGGCGGCGCTGCGCGACGACGGCCGGATTGCCGCCAACCTGCGGATCGGCAGCGAGGCCGAATGCCGTCCGAACTCGTTGCGGTACAACGCCGGCGGGCGTTGAGGAGCCACACCAGGGGTGCTTGCGTGCAGCGCCTCCGCAAGCGGCGGCGTCCGCGATGTGCTGAGGCAGAATGGGGGCGGACCCGAGGAAAGCAGGACTCATGTCAACTCCGCAGTGGCAGAACCTTCCGGTGCCGGAATCGGGCAGCGGGCAGGGCTGGTCGGGGTTCTCGGCCGATCCGCGGAACCCGCAGTATCAGCAGCTACGTGCCTCGGACGCGGACCGCACCAAGGCGTCCGGCATGCTCGCCGACGCCTATGCGGAAGGCCGGTTGGACAACGACGAATACAACCAGCGGCTGGATCAGGTGATGAGTTCCAAGAGCCTCGGCGAGCTGGTGCCGGTGCTGTCCGACATCGTCCCGGCGGCGTCCGGACCGTCCGCTCCGCCGCTAGCCGCGCACTTCGGACAGGGTGCGAAGCCCAGGTGGTTGGCGCAGTTCCCGCGCTGGTGGATCAGCATGGCCGTGATGTTCAACCTGATCTGGCTGATGACCGTGCTGACCTCGGGCCACATGATCTACTACTGGCCGATGTGGCCGATGGTCGGCACCGCGATCCCGATGATCATGGGCTTCATGAATGGTGGCAACCGCCGGGACCGTTCCGATCGGCACGATCGGCAGGCCATCGATCGGGGCTACCAACCGCCGGATAACGACCTGCGCTGAGTTCCGCCGCGTTGGTCGAGATCGGCGAGACCCCTCTCGTCAGGGCATCCCTGCTCAGCTCTCGTCCACCCCCAGCGTCGCGCACTGTCGCCGCAGCAGCGCGTCGTACAAGGCGTCCGCCGGATCGGCGGTGCCGACGAAGTGACCGGCGAGTTCGAGACCGACGAACCCCACCAGGCCGGCCAGTTCGGTCAGGACGGCCGCCGCACCGGCCGGCTGGGCGTGCGGAAGACCGGACGCCAGCGGGCTGAACTGCCCGGCCAGCTCCGGTGTGTCGAACGGCGCCGGGGCGGAGCGGGCGCCGACCGTCAGGAAGTGGCCGGCGACGGCAGCGGCAGCCGGAATGGTGTCCGGCGGGGCCACGTAACCCGGGATCGGCGTCCCGTAGATCGGCTGGAACTCGTGCGGCGTCCGAAGTGCCCAGGCGCGCAGCGCGCGTCCGAGTGCCGTCCAGGTCGGTGGTGTGGTGGCGTCCGAGACTCCGGTGAGCGCCCGGTCGAGGTTGCCGTAGCTCTCGATGATCAGGGTGCACCGGATGACCCGATACGGTCACAAGACCCGGGGTCCCAGCTCACCCCGCCGAGCACGTCCTCGCTCGGAACCGCATTGATCAGCGCTTCCCTGACCGGTTCGTGACCCGGCTGGCGCGGTGGGCGGGGCTCGCCGGTGTGGTGCTGGTGCTGCCGTACTTCGGAGCCGAGACCTTCGCGCTGCATGTGATCGGACGGCACGCGGCGTCCGGCGAGACCGGGCTGCCGGCGCTGGTCGAGGAGATCCGCAACCAGCCGGTGGCGATCACCATGTTCGGCCTCGGGCGGCTGCTGCTCGCCGTCGCGGGCGTCGCCTTCGCAATGGCCTGGACGCGCTACGCCGGCAACCGGGCGGCCTGGCCGTTGGGTGTCCTGGTGGCCTTGGTGCTGCCGCAGTTCTACCTGCCACCGGTGGGACGGATGGCCTTCGGGGTGCTGTACCTGCTGGCAGCGATCGGGTTGGGTGCGGCGATCCTGCGCCGCGGAACGGGCCCGGACGCGGTGCGCCAGGACGCCATGGACCCCCACGCCGCGCGCCAGGACGCCGTGCGCTAGGACGCCGTGGAACGGGCCCGGATGCCGCGGGTCAAGACGCCGTGGACCCGGACGCCGCGGGTCAGGACGCCGCGACGGCGTCACCTGGCGTCGAGCCGCGGAATTTTTCGACACAGCGGACCCACAGGCGTAACGTTGTCCGGCTATGCACGATTTCCCACCGCGGATCGACGCGTACACGCGCGCCGAAACCGCCCGGCCGGACACCCGCAGCCCAGCGCGTTTTCTGCTCTGGACGCTGCGGGTGCAGTCCGACGTGCTCATCGCCTTGTCGATCGCCGGGCTGGCCTGGTTTCTGCCCAGCGCGCTCAGCCCGTACCTGCTCGGCCGGACGATCGACGCCGGCATTCTGCGGGGCGACTGGTCGGCCACGGCGGGCTGGGCCGGGCTGTTGGCGCTGGTGATCCTGGTGGGAGCCGCCAGCGGCATCGTGATGCACACCTTCGCCGTCCGGGGTTGGCTGATCTCGCTGTACGGCACGCAGAAGCTGGTCACTCGCAAGTCGGTCCAGCTCGGGCACGTGTTGAATCGCCGGCTGCCGACCGGTGAGGTGCTGAGCATTTCGTCGTCCGACTCGGACATTTTCGGCGGCACCTTCGAGGTGGTGGCGCGGGCGCTGGGCGCGCTGGGCGCGTTCGTGCTGGTGGTGGTCATGATGATGAACACCTCGACGCTGCTCGGCCTGGTCGTGCTGGTCACCGCGCCGCTGCTGGTGGTGGGGGCGGCGCCGGTGCTGCGTCCGTTGAACGCGGCGCAGACTGCCGAGCGGACCCAGAACGGCGAGCTGACCTCGATGGCGGCCGACATCGTCGCCGGGCTGCGCATCCTGCGCGGCATCGGCGGCGAGAAGACCTTCGGCGACAACTACGCGGCCCAGTCGCAGCGGGTGCGCAGGCTCGGGGTGACCGCCGGCACCTGGCAGGCCGTCGTCGAGACCCTGTCGGTGCTGCTGTCAGGGCTGTTGCTGGTGGTTCTGGTCTGGCTCGGCTCGCACGAGATGATGGCCGGACGGCTCACCCTGGGCCAGCTGATCGGCTTCGTCGGCTACGCGATCTTCATGGTGTGGCCGCTGCAAACCATGTTCGAGTTGGCCCAGAAGTGGGTCCGCGGCCTGGTTTCCGCCCGCAAGACGATCGCGCTGCTGGCCGCCGAGTTGCCCTGGACGGACGGCGTCCGCACCATGCCGGCGCGCCCGGCACTGCACGATGTGGAGTCCGGTGTGACGGTGAAGCCCGGCGAGTTCCTGGTGGTGGTGTCCGCCGATCCGGACGCCTCGGCCGCGCTCGCCGACCGGCTCGGACGATACCTGCCGACCGTAGCGGCATCGTCCGACGAGGAGCAGAGCGACGACGAACTGAAGGGACGTGCAGCGCGGCGCGCGCGGGCCGAGAAGGACCGCCGCCGCGCCGAGGCGGCCCGTTCCGACGCCGAAGTGGCCGAACAGCCTTGGGGAGTCACCGCGGACGGGCTGGACTACCAGCACTACACGATGGCGTCGCTGCGGGAACGGATCCTGGTCTCGGACGCCGGCAGCCAGCTGTTCGCCGGCACCTTCCAGCAATCCGTCAACCCGCTCGGCACCCACACCAGGGAGCAGGCCGAGCAGGCGTTGCGGACGGCGTCCGCCGAAGACGTGTTCGAGGGCCTGCCGGACGGCTGGGCCAGCCGGATCGACGAGAAGGGACGCGGCCTGTCCGGCGGTCAGCGGCAGCGGGTGGTGCTGGCCCGGGCGCTGCTGGCAGACCCCGAGGTGCTGGTGCTGGTCGAACCGACGTCCGCGGTCGACGCCCACACCGAGGAGGCGATCGCCGGACGGCTGGCCGCGCATCGTCGCGGCCGCACCACCGTGGTGATGACGGCGTCCCCGCTGCTGGTGCACAGCGCCGACCGGGTGGCGTTCCTGGCGGACGGCGGCCAGGTCGCCACCGGCGGCCATCACCAGCTGCTGGCCGACCGCGCGGACTACCGCGCCGTGATCAACCGAGGAATGGAGGCCGATGATGAGCACTGATCTGTTATCGGCGTCCGCCGACACCTGGTCGGACGACCCGAACGCGTTCGCGTTGCCGCCGGAACTGACCGCGCCGCTACCGCCCGGTCCGTTCCTCGCCCACCCGGTCCGCCGGTTGCGCGGCCTGGACACGCGGTTCCGCGTCCGGCAGCAGCACGCCGAGACGTTCTTCGCGGCGTCCCGGAACCCCGAACGGGGGCTACCGGTGGCGCACAACAACAAGGCGTTCCGGTTCATGGGCGAGTTGTTGTCGACCCGCCGCTGGATGCTCACCGCGGTGATCGTGTTCAACGTCCTCGCCGCGACCGCGGGACTGATCGTGCCGCGGATGCTCGGTGACCTGGTCGACGAGGTCGCGGCCGGCAATACGCCGCTGGCTGCGGTCGACGCGATCATCGTCGGCGTCGCCGGGGTGGTCGTCGTGCAGGCCGTGCTCACCTTCGCGGCTCGCCGGATGTCCGCGGTGTTCGGCTACGACCTCCTCGCCGCCGCCCGCGAGGCGATCGTCCGCACCGTGCTGCGGCTGCCGTTGGGGCGGGTCGAGTCGGCCAGTTCGGGTGACCTGCTGACCCGGATCACCGCCGACGTGTCGAAGATGAGCGAGTCGGTGCGCTGGGCTTTCCCGCAGCTGGTCATGTCGGTGGTGATCACCGCGCTGACCATCGTGGCGATGGTGCTCAACTCGTGGTTCCTGTCGCTGCCGCTGGTGGCGTCCATCACCGTGCTGGTGGTCGTCGCCCGGGTGTACCTGCGCCGGGCCATGCCGGGGTACATCACCGAATCGGGCACCTACTCGCAGATCAACTCGACGATGACCGAGACGATCGAAGGCGCCCGGACGGTCGAGGCGCTCGGGCTGGGCGAGCGCCGGATCGACATCGGCGAGGACGACATCGAGGTGTCGAACCAGGCCGAGCGGTACACGATGACGCTGCGGAACCTGCTGTTCATCTTCCTGGACGCGTCGTATCAGCTGCCGCTGGTGGCCGTGGTGGTGCTCGGCACCTGGGGGTACGCCAACGACTGGGTGACGATCGGCCAGATCACCACGGCCGCGATCTACGTGCAGCAGCTGGTCGAGCCGCTGGACCGGCTGATTCAGGTCGTTCGACCGACTACAGATCGGGCTGGCCGCCACCACGCGCCTGCTCGGTATCGCCGAGGTGCCGCAGGACCGGACGCCGGGCCCGGAGCGTCCGAGCGACAACCATCTGGTGGGGTCCGATCTGCGGTTCGCCTACCGGACGGGCCGCGACGTGCTGCACGGCATCGACCTCGACCTGCGAGTGGGGGAGCGGCTGGCGATCGTCGGGCCGTCCGGATCGGGCAAATCGACGCTGGGCCGGCTGATGGCCGGGATCAACGGGCCCCGGACGGGCACGGTCACGGTCGGCGAGGTCGAACTGATGACCCTGCCGCTGGACGTGCTGCGCACCGAGGTGGCGCTGGTCACCCAGGAGCATCACGTCTTCGTCGGCACGGTTCGGGACAACATCGTGCTGGCCCGTGACCAGCAGCTCACCCCCGAACAGGGCGATGTGGCGGTGGTCAACGCGTTGCGTGCGGTGGACGCCCTGGCGTGGGTGGAGAAGCTGCCGAACGGGTTGGACACGGTGCTCGGCCATGGCCGCACCCAGCTGACGCCGGCGCAGGCGCAGCAGGTGGCGTTGGCCCGCCTGGTGGTCGCCGATCCGCACACTCTGGTGCTGGACGAGGCGACGTCCCTGATCGATCCGCGGACCGCCCGGCACCTGGAGGGCTCGATGGCGGCGCTGTTGGACGGCCGGACGGTGATCGCGATCGCGCACCGGCTGCACACCGCGCACGACGCCGACCGGATCGCGGTGGTCATCGACGGCCGGATCGCCGAACTCGGTTCGCACCACGAGCTGCTCGACGTCGGTGGCGAATACGCCCGGCTCTGGCACAGCTGGCGCTCCTGAACCGGAAAGGAACCGTCCCCTGAACCGGAAGGGGACGGTTCCTTGAACCGGAGGGACCCGGCCCCGGGCGTACCTGAACCGGACGGGATCGGGCCCCAGGTGTCACCAGGTCAGGATGAGTTTGCCGACGGCTTCTCCGGAGGCCAGGTGGCGGTGGGCTTCGGTGGCGTCCTCGGCGTGGTAGCGGGTCTCGACGGCGGGTCTGATCCGGCCCGCTTCGATCAGCGGCCAGACCGTCCGTTCGACCTCGGCGCAGATCGCCGCCTTCTGCTCCGCCGGACGTCCGCGCAGCCCGGTCGCGGTGACCGAGGCCCGTTTGGCAAGGAGTTTCCCCAGGTCGAGGGTGCCGGTGCGGCCGCCCTGCAGGCCGATCACGACGAGCCGACCGTCCGAGGCCAGGGCATCCAGATTGGACGGCAGATACTTCGCGCCGATCACGTCCAGGATCACATCGGCGCCATGCCGATCGGTGGCCCGGCGCAGGGCGGCCAGCCAGTCGTCGTGGTAGTCGAAGGCGTCCGTCGCACCGAGCTCGCGGCACAGCGCCAGTTTGTGCGGACGTCCGGCGGTCGCGAACACCCGGGCACCCAACGCGGACGCGTACTGGATCGCGAACGTGCCGATGCCGCCGGTGCCGCCGTGGACGAGGAAGGTCTCACCGGGTCGTAGCCCGACCTGGGTCAGGTTGGAGGCGACCGTCGCGGCCACCTCGATCAGCCCGGACGCCGTGACCAGGTCGATGCCTCGCGGCGGCCGGACCACCTGACCGGCCGGCACCACGACGTACTCCGCATAGCCGCCGCCGGCCAGCAGCGCGACACACTCCTCGCCCACCCGCCAATCGTGGACGCCGTCGCCCACGGCCGCGATCGTCCCGGACACCTCGAGACCCAGAATCTCGCTGGCCCCCCGCGGGGGTGGATAACGTCCCTGCCGCTGCAACAGGTCCGCCCGGTTCACCCCGGACGCCACCACTCGGATCAGCACCTCGCCCGGACCCGCGCGCGGCGTCGGCACCTCGGCGACCCGCATCACCTCCGGAGGCCCGGACGTCTCGACCACGACAGCTCGCATGTCTTCAGACTGGCACTCCCGGCGCCGTCCGGCACACGCGTTCGCGAATCCCCTTGCACCGTTGGTCGAGTTTGTCGAGACCTGGTTTCGACAAGCTCAACCAGCGACCGGGAATCCGGCGAGCATTCTCGGGCGGAGGCACTACGATGTGGCTCCCGGGCGAGGTCGCATAGTGGACTAGTGCAGCCGCCTTGAAAGCGGCCGAGCGGAAACGCTCCGTGGGTTCGAATCCCACCCTCGCCGCGTGTCGTCGCGTACCCATGTGCTCACCCCCCCGCTGCCGCTACGCGCGGTGGCAGTCGCAGCGCTTCTCGCCATCGTCGGTGCCGTCCTGATCGTGCTGCCGGCGGCACTGCGATTGCCGGTTGCGCTGGCGGTCGTCGGCTGGGTGCTTCTGGTGGGTGCCGTCGCGCTGCTGGTGGTGGCCGCGGTCAGCTGGCGGCGGATGCGCGTCGTGGTCGAGTTCACCGACGACGGCTTTCAGATCACCGGGCCCGATTCGAGCGAGGAGGGATCCTGGGCCGATGTCACCAAAGTGACCCAGGCGCCGACCTCGCTGACCATTCATCAGGGCCCTGAGCGACGCGTCCGGTTGGTCAGCCAGCGCGGCGTCACCGCCGAGATGGTGCACCTCACCGGCGACCTGACCCGCCGGCTCGACGCCAGCCGCGGCTACCAAGGGCAGCTGTAAGGGACGCGCCGATTTCGTTGGTCGAGCTTGTCGAGACCTTGGTGTGCGCTCGCTTGCAAGGGGTTTCGACGTAGCTCAACCAGCGGGGTCGGGCTTGTGATCAAGTCAAGTGCTGGCCTAGGAGTCCCTACTTCGCCGGGTGGTAGGCGCAGGAGTCGCTGAGGTTCTCGGACTTCTTGGTCGGCTTCGAGCTTGCGCTTGCGCTCGGCGTTCCGGACGGAGTGGCGGTCTTCCCGTTCTCGGCGTTGCCGGTTTCCTTGAGCGCCTGCTGCACCCGGCGCTGGACGTCCGGCCACGGCGGGTTGGAGCTGACCCAGCCCGCGACGCCCGGCTGGAACACCACGCTGTGCAGGTTGGTGTTCTTCACCCTCAACGCCAGGTCGATCATCTCCGGCAGGACCTTGCGGGGAATGTCGGTCTCGATCGTGTTGGCGCCGGCCGCGGCGATCTTCTCGAAGTTGGTCAGCACGACCTGCGGCTGGGCCTGTTGCACCACCGCGTTGATCACGCACCGCTGCCGCTCCATCCGGCTGTAGTCGTTCAGGCCGTATCGGCCGCGGGCGTACCACAGCGCGAGGCGTCCGTTCAGATGCTTATCGGGGCCGGGCTCGATGTAGCCGCTCGGGGGAACTCCCTCGGTGGTCTTGCCGCCGATCGGAATGCGGTAGTTGACGTTCAGGGTGACGCCGCCGAGCGCGTTGATGAACGACTTGAAGCCGTCCATATTGACGATCACGTAGTAGTCGAGCTTGCCGAGACCGAGGGCCTCGCCGACGCCGATCTTCATCGACTCGGCGCCCAGGTTCTTCACCTTGCCGAGCAGATCGTGCGGAATGCGATCCGGAATGTTGTTGTACATGGCGTTGAGGAAGTACTCGTCGTTGGCGCCGCTGACCCCGTCGTAGAAGCCGTTGGGGTAGTACTTGTGCAGTGGGGAGTCCTTCGGGAACGGGATCCGCGCGGTCTGCCGAGGCAGCGAGAACAGTGTGGTCGCGCCGGTGTGCAGGTCGATGGAGGCGACCATCACGGTGTCGGCGCGAAGGCCGAGCCGGTTGTCACGGCCGGTGCCGGAGTCACCCCCGATTACCAGAACGTTGATCCGTTCCTTGTCGCCGAACGGACTGGACGGCGTGGGCGCCCCCGGCGTCGTCGGCCCGTCGGAGGGCTCCTCGGTGAAGACGGTGCCCAGGAAGTCCGCGGTCGAACGGGCGTACTGCGCGCCGACGGCGAGCGGTGCCGCGACGGCCAGCGAGAGGGCGCCGACCAGAACGCCGCCGGCGACCCGCTGGGCGGTCGACGGACGGGGCGGGCGGAGCGCCAGATGGCTGGCGGTGATCACCACGACCCAGCCGAGCGCCAGCACCAACAGGCTCAACGCCACCCCGTTGAGCACGTCGACGTTGGTGGCCAGGGCGAGGAAGCGGTCCCGTCCGGCGAAGCCCAGATAGCCGATGGTCAGCAGCAGTGCCGCGAACAGACCCATGGCGATCGAGCCTGCGACGCGCCGTCCGGCATGCCACAGCCCCAGGCCGGGGACCAGCGTGCCCAGCGCCGTCCAGACCATTGCCCAGCGGAAGCGGCCGGCCTCCGCAGTTCCCTGGGGTTGATCGGTCTGCGAGCCGTCCGCACCGTCGGCGGAATCGGGCAGGGCATGCTGCGGTTCGGTCATTCGTTCCTCTTGCTCCGGTCTCGGGACACGCCGATTGTAGTTGTTGACTTTGGTGGTCACGAGCGACTGGTTGAGGGTTCGATCGCCGCCGCGATCGCCGGCCCCGGCCATGCAGTCTCGTCGCGCCGTCCCGAGGCGGGTCGTCCCTCACTTTGGCGTACCCCGCGCGCCTGGAGTAGGCTCAGGCCTCGGCTGAGGAGGCGTCGCCTAGTCCGGTCTATGGCGCCCGCCTGCTAAGCGGGTTTGGGTTTATCGCCCATCGCGGGTTCAAATCCCGCCGCCTCCGCCACGACAAGGGGAAACGCTCCTCCTGAGGGTTCTCGGGAGGAGCGTTACGCCTCAAATTGAGGCGAGTGGTCTCAGTTCTAGTCTCAGTTGAGGCCTCGCTTCTCGTTCGAATACGGCTCTCGCGTGGACCTGTGCGGACCCCGGCGAACGGGCCTGGACGATCTCAGGAGCGAGAACGACGATGCAACCTGCTACGAAAGCGGGTGCCGCCGGCACAGCAGCAAAGGCCTTGGGCGTACTGCGGACGGCGCGGGCCAGTAAGTCCTCGCACCCCATGTGGGCGAGTTGTCGGCAGGTCCGGCGCCGGGTCAGCTGCCGTCAACTGGAGGACCTCTTTCGAGGCGCACAGCGCGCTCGCGCTGCCTCAGCGGGATCGGGATGCGGGCGGGTGGAGTCCGCCGGCTTGGGGACCGCGATGGCTAGACCGAGGCATCTGCTGGGGAGCGCGAGAGCCGATAGCTAGTCGATCCCACTGCTCGTCGCATAGTCCAGTTCGCCGAGGAATTCCTGGACTTCGACATTGTCGCTACAGTGTCGCGACAATTTGAGTTGGATCGACCTCACGGAGCTTGCTCCCGATCTGATCTGACGATGCTCGCGGGTTCTGCATCGAGCAGAACGGTCTGAAGCATCGGCGCCACGCCTCGAACGTACGATCGACTCGAGCGCACCGTCTCATTTCAGGGCGAACCGTTGAGGTTGCACTGAGATGCCTCCGACGAGCGGTGTTGCTGTTTCAAGGAGACCTCCAACGGCGCCGTGGACTGAGGCGGTTAGGCTGTCGAAGAGCGGAGCGGACGGGGACTCATGATCGACAAGCTGGCGTTGGTTGAGCAGTTGATGCTGTTGCCGCGCGAGACGCGTCAGGTCGAGTTCAAGTCGGCGTCCGGCATGTTCGCGCACGACAAGGCGTTGGAGTACTGCGCAGCACTGGCGCACGAAGGTGGGGGCCACCTGATCCTCGGCGTGACGGACAAGCCTCCACGCATGGCCTGCGGGACCCAAGCGTTCCTCAACACGCAGGATGTCGAGCACAAGTTTCACCGCAAGCTCGGGCTGCGCGTGGAAGTCGACGAACTCACCATTGACGGCCGGCGGGTCGTGGTGATCGAGGTCGGCTCGCGCCCCGCGGGACGACCAGTTGCCCTTGACGGTAGATACTTGATGCGCCAAGGGGAGTCCCTTGTCGACATGACCCCTGATCGCCTCCGTGCGATTTTCGCCGAGACCGAGCCGCCGTTCCTTGACACGCCCCAGGTGGGCGGGCTGACTCCCGAAGCGGTAGAGGACCTGCTGGCGACGCGTGAATTCTTCGCTCTATCTGGAGTTGACGGCGCGGAGGTTCCGCGGGACGCCACCCAGCGCTGTCACGCCCTTGCCGCCAACGGAATCCTCACCGACGAAGGCGGAAGATTCGGCGTCACGGGGCTCGGCGCCTCGCTTCTGGCACGGCGGATGGCCGACTTCCCTGCTCTGACGAGCCGGCGTCTTCGCTTCGTCCAGTATGCCGGCTCGACCCGGACCTCAGCGCGTCGGGACATTTTGCCCGAGGGTGGGTATGCGCTCGAGTTCAGGCCGCTGCTGGAGCTGGTGAACGCGGCTGTTCCTGTCGATGAGCGGATCCATGCTGCTCACCGGGTGAACGTGCCGATGTACAACCCTGTTGGGTTGCGCGAGATCCTTGCCAATGCGATCGCTCACCAAGACTTCCAGGCGCACCCGTCCTTGATTGCGGTCGAGTTGTACGAGGATCGGATTGAGGTGACCAATCCGGGGGAGCCGCTCCTTGATCCGCGGAGGTTTGCGGAGGACACTCGGCCGCGCAATTTGTCGCTTGCGTTGATGATGCGTGAGCTGAAGATGTGCGAGGCGCGCGGCAGTGGCGTCCAGCGGACGCTTGAAGCAAACGAGGAGACCGGCGCCGCGGACCCCAAGTTCTACGCCGGGGACGGGTTGACCAAGGCGGTCTTGATCGGCAAGCACGACTTCATGACGATGTCGGCCTCGGAGCGGAACTGGGCCGTGTTCATGCACGCCTGCCGGATGTGGGCTGGCCGGCGTCCGATGACCAACAACACGTTCCGCAACCGTTACGGGCTCGCCGACGGCCGAAGCTCCCTGGTGTCGCTGCACATCCAACAGGCCATGGATGAGGGTCTCATCGTCCCGATGGACGCCGAGTCGTCCTCTCGTCGATACGCCCGCTACATCCCGTTCTACGCTGGCCTGTAGCGGGCTGGCGTCATTTCAAGCCAAACCTCGCGTGGCCGTGTAACTGCTCTTTGACTAGGGATTTTCCTTCTTCAAGGCTTCCGGTGCGGGCTTCACACAGTGACTTGGTGGCTCGCTCAAGAGTGGCCGTGGCGGGTGAGGGTTCTCGCTTGGAGTGCCCGACCGCCCGTCGAGTGACCTAACCCAGGGGTGTTAGTGGTCGTAGGCGACCAGGTTCCTTCTGGCTAGGGAGTTTGCTTGGTGGTTGTGCCAGATGGCGGCAGTGAGGGTTTGTCGGGTGACCCTGTTCGACAAAGGTGCTACCATTACTTCCATGTTCGTCGGACGCGTCGCACCCCTCTTGGTGCTCGACCGTGCCCGAATGTGTTGTCGCTTCAGCTGATCGTTCCGACAACACGATCCTGATCGCGCTCATGGCTGCGGTCATCCCCCATCGAGTTCATGCGATTCCACGCAGGACGTGCTGTCGGGCCGAACCCCACTCATCCACGCCACTCGAAGGACTACCGATGTCTGCCACCAGCCGAACCGAGACCAAGCCGGAGTTGACCGACCCGCGCGGCCAGCGGTTCGCGGCGGTCGTGACGGCCGTCCTCCTCGTCGCGACCCTGCTGCTCGGACCGAGCGCGAGTCTGCCCGTGTTGATCGTCCAAACCCTCGCCTTCGCCGCCGGATCGCTGCTCGGCCTGCGCTCCCATCCTTGGGGCTGGGTCTTCCGGGTCGCCGTCCGGCCCCGACTGGGCCCGCCGAGCGAACTCGAGGACGCCCGCCCGCCCCGTTTCGCGCAAACCGTCGGCCTGGTCTTCGGACTCGCCGGGCTGCTCGGTGCGATCGCGAACCTGCCCACGCTGTTCTACGTATCGATCGGTTTCGCACTGGTGGCCGCGCTGCTGAACGCCGTCTTCAACTTCTGCCTGGGCTGCGAGATCTACCTGCTCGGACGGCGGCTGTTCAGCCGCGCCGCCACCGGGACGGCGAGGTGATCCGATGACCGGACTGTGGATCGTGCTCGCGGCGACCGTCGTCGCGCTTGCCTTCGGCGGCTACCGCAAGCTCACCGACGGACGCGCCAAGGCGGTTGTCGTGGACGTCGAACCGCGGCTGGACGCCGTCCGGCTGGGTGCCGGCCTCGGCAGCGAGGCGACGTTCGTGCAGTTCTCCTCCAGCGTGTGCGCGCCCTGTCGGGCGACCCACAAGCTGCTCACCGAGGTCGCTGCGACGCGTCCGACGGTGACCCACATCGACATCGACGCCGAGTGCCGGCTCGACCTGGTCGAGGAGTTCGGCGTGACCCGCACCCCGACCGTGCTGCTCCTGGACGCCGCAGGGGCGGTGCGCCACCGGATCGTGGGCGCCGCACGGCGTCCCGACGTCCTGGATGCCCTCGACCAGCTCGCCGCGCCCCGGGTCGCCTGATCCGAAAAACGTACCCCACAAGCCTCATCGACAACGACAGACCCATTGGGAGGAAAAGAAGGATGGCCTATTTCAAGGATGCGACCGAGCTGATCGGCCGCACGCCACTGGTCCAGATCAACCGGCTCTACGGTGACAGCCAGGCGACCGTGCTGGCCAAGCTCGAGTACTACAACCCGGCCAACTCGGTGAAGGACCGGATCGGCGTCTCCATCATCGACGCGGCCGAGGCGGACGGCTCACTGCAGCCCGGCGGCACGATCGTCGAGGGCACCTCGGGCAACACCGGCATCGCCCTGGCCTGGGTCGGCGCGGCGCGCGGCTACCGGGTGATCATCGCCCTGCCGGAGACCTTCTCCAAGGAACGCCGGGCTGTGCTGCGGGCACTCGGTGCCGAACTGGTACTCACTCCCGCCGCGGACGGCGTCCCAGGCGCGAACGCGCGTGCCGAGGAGATCGCGGCGAGTATCCCCGGGGCGATCGTCGCGCATCAGTTCGACAACGCCGCCAACGTCGACATTCACCGCAGGACCACCGCCGAGGAGATCTGGGCGGACACCGAGGGTGCCGTTGACATCGTTGTATCAGGGGTGGGTACCGGCGGCACCATCACTGGTGTGGGCCAGGTTCTCAAGGAGCGCAAGCCGAGCGTCAAGCTGTACGCGGTCGAGTCGGCCGAGTCGGCGGTGCTGTCCGGCGAGCCGAAGGGCCCGCACAAGATCCAGGGCATCAGCGCCGGCTTCGTGCCGAACATCCTGGACCGCGGCGTGGTCGACGGGATCATCAAGGTGACCTCCGACGACGCCATCGAATGGGCCAGGCGGGTCGCCAAGGAGGAGGGCCTGCTGCTGGGCATCTCGTCCGGTGCCGCGCTGCGGGCCGCCGCCGACCTGGCCGCCGACCCGGCCAACGCCGGCAAGACCATCGTGGTGGTCACCCCGGACTGGGGCGAGCGCTACCTGAGCACCCCGCTGTACGCGGATCTGCTCGACTGAGCGATACCCGGGCGCCGTCGTCCGCAGGGGGCGGCGCCCGGCATCCTCGCAAAGGAGGACGACATGGTGAAGATCGCTGACCGGGACGCCGGAGGCATCCTGCTGGTGGGGCACGGATTGCTGACCGGCCACGACGCCCCGGTAGCCGCGGACGGCCTGGCGGCCTGGGCGGAGCGGAATCAGATCGTGCTGTGGCCGCTGCCCGTCCCGGCCTTCCTACAGCGTCCGTTGACGGTGTCGGGACGGCCGGCGCCGCCCCAGGTGGCCGAGCGGCTCGCCGAGTTGGATGAGTTGGAGACCGTATTCGAACGGATCGCCGCCGAACTCGCCCGCGGACGCGAGGTGCTCGGCTTGGCAGCGCCCCCGGACCTGGTGTCCACGCGGTCCGGCCGGGCCTGGCTCGACCGGGTCCGCGCCATCGCCTCCGGCGTCGCACGACTCCAGCTGACGGTGTGGCCGGTGGACCCGGACGGCGCCGACTTCCGGCCAGAGGGTGAGCTGATTCGGTCGGCCTCCTGACCCACGGCGGGCTCCGCGCCGAGAGATGAGCGTTATCAGCGAGCGCGACCCGCCAACCGGCGCGGGTTGCGCAGAAATGAGCGTTCTGAGCCGAGTGGGCGCCAGTCAAAACGCTCATTTCTCCGCGCGCAGTCCTGACTCGCCTGCCTGCCCCGCGGAAAACGCGCATCTCGGTGCACGTGCCGGTCGAGCCGACTGCGGGGTGTCCGCCTGCGATGGCACGCCTGCTCCGCACGACCGTGCTGGCTTCGAATGCTTCGCAGCGTCCCGCGCGATGTCGGCGCAGCGCCGCGCCAGTAGGGTGGTGGCGCCCAACCAGGCCGCTCGGGCGGCCATGACCTCGGGAGCGACCATGGTGGTTTCGACGGGTTCGACCGGCGGGGTGCATCTCGCCGACAGCCACGACCTGATCCGGGTGCAGGGTGCCCGGGAGAACAACCTCACCGGGGTCACCGTGGAGATCCCCAAGCGTCGGTTGACCGTCTTCACCGGGGTGTCGGGTTCGGGGAAGAGTTCGCTGGTGTTCGGCACCATCGCGGCCGAGAGCCAGCGGCTGATCAACGAGACCTACAGCGCCTTCGTGCAGGGCTTCATGCCGAGCCTGGCCCGGCCCGAGGTCAACCTGCTCGACGGCCTGACCACGGCGATCATCGTCGACCAGGAGCGGATCGGCGCCAATCCGCGCTCGACCGTCGGCACCGTCACCGACGCCAACGCGCTGCTGCGCATCCTGTTCAGCCGGATCGGCCAGCCCCACATCGGGCCGCCCAACGCGTTCTCGTTCAACGTGCCCTCGGCGTCCGGCAGTGGCGCGATCACTGTGAAACGCGGCGACAAGACGATCGCCGAGAAGGCGTCGTTCAGCGTGCTGGGCGGCATGTGCCCGCGTTGCGAGGGACGCGGGAACGTCACTGACTTCGATCGCACCGCGCTCTACGACGAGGACAAGTCACTCAACGAGGGCGCGCTGCTGGTGCCCGGCTACTCGATGGAGGGCTGGTACGGACGGATCTACCGCAACTGTGGCTTCTTCGACCCGGACAAGCCGATCAAGCGCTTCACCAAGCGGCAGCTGCACGACCTGCTCTACAAAGAGGCGACCCGGATCAAGGTGGAGGGCATCAACGTCACCTACGAGGGGCTGATCCCGAAGATCCAGAAGTCGATGCTGGCCAAGGACGTCGACGCCATGCAGCCGCACATCCGCGCCTTCGTGGAACGGGCGGTCACCTTCACCGACTGCCCCGAGTGCGAGGGGACGCGGCTGGCGCCGGAGGCGCGGTCGTCCAGGATCGACGGTGTGAACATCGCCGACGCCTGCGCGATGCAGATCACGGACCTGGCCGAATGGATCCGCGGGCTCGACGAGCCGTCCGTCGCCCCGCTGCTGGAGGGCCTGCGGGACAGCCTGGACTCGTTCGTCGAGATCGGGCTCGGGTATCTGTCGCTGAGCCGTCCGTCGGGGACGCTGTCCGGTGGCGAGGCGCAGCGCACCAAGATGATCCGGCACCTGGGTTCGTCGCTGACCGACGTCACCTACGTCTTCGACGAGCCGACCGCCGGGTTGCATCCGCACGACGTGGCGCGAATGAACGATCTGCTGATGCAGCTGCGGGACAAGGGCAACACCGTGCTGGTGGTCGAGCACGAGCCGGAGACCATCGAGATCGCCGACCACATCATCGACCTCGGCCCGGGTGCCGGTTCGAAGGGCGGCCGGATCTGTTACGAGGGCACGGTCGAGGGGCTGCGCTCCAGCGACACAGTCACCGGACGCCACCTCGGCGACCGGGTGGGCGTCAAGGAGTCGGTGCGGACGCCGTCCGGGGCGCTCGAGATCAGGGGCGCGACGGCGAACAACCTGCGGAAGGTGGACGTCGACATTCCGCTCGGTGTGCTGGTGGTGATCACCGGGGTGGCAGGCTCGGGCAAGAGTTCGCTGGTGCATTCGTCGGTTCCGCTGTCGGCGGGGGTGATCTCGGTCGATCAGAGCCCGATCCGCGGCTCGCGGCGCAGCAATCCGGCCACCTACACCGGGCTGCTCGACCCGATCCGCAAGGCGTTCGCGACAGCGAACAAGGTCAAGCCGGCGCTGTTCAGCGCCAACTCCGAAGGTGCCTGCCCGGCCTGCAACGGCGCCGGGGTGATCTTCACGGATCTGTCCGTGATGGCGACGGTGTCGAGCGTCTGCGAGGCCTGTGAGGGGAAACGGTTCCAGGCGGCCGTGCTCGACTACACCTTCGGCGGTCGCAACATCGCCGAGGTGCTAGCGATGCCGGCGGCCGAGGCGGCCGAGTTCTTCGCCGCGGGAGATTCCCGGGTGCCTGCGGCGCACACCATCACCGACCGGCTGACCGACGTCGGACTCGGTTACCTGAGCCTCGGCCAACCGCTGACCACCTTGTCAGGTGGCGAACGGCAGCGGCTGAAGCTGGCCACCCACCTGTCTGCCAAGGGCGGCACCTACGTGCTGGACGAACCCACCACCGGCCTGCATCTGGCCGATGTCGAGAACCTGCTCGGCCTGCTCGACCGGCTCGTCGACTCGGGCAAGTCGGTGATCGTCGTCGAGCACAACCAGGCCGTGATGGCGCACGCCGACTGGATCATCGACCTTGGCCCGGGCGCCGGTCACGACGGCGGCCGGATCGTCTTCGAGGGGACGCCCGCCGACCTCGCCAAGGCCGGCACCCTCACCGGCCAGCACCTGGCGACCTACCTGAACAGCTGACCGGTCACGGTGGTCGAGTGACCATCACCGTGGGTCGAGCTTGCCGAGACCCGTCCGCCGAACTCATCCACGGGTTGGCGCTGATTGCCGGCGGCGGCGTTGCGGACGTGGTTCCGGCGGGTGGCGCCGAGCTACATCCGGCGAGCAGAACAGGCACGGCTGCGAGCAGAACGAGGGGGCGACGATCGAGCGGAATGGGCGGGCAGCCTACCCCGAGGGTGGCCTCGCGGCTCCGGTGCCACTGGTTGAGGTGGCCAAGACCGCTACAGCGAAATCAGGGTGCTTCGACAGGCTCGACGAGCGGTGGCCGGTTCGGCCGACCAGGATCGGTTCGTTCAGGACGCCTCGGCGATCCGCCGGCGCAACGCCTCCAGTTCTTCGGTCAGCGCGGACGGCAGACTGTCGCCGAACTGCGCGAAGTACTCCTGGGTCAGGTCGGCCTCCGCGGCCCACGCCGCCGGGTCGAGTGCGAACAGTTCGTCCAGTTGTTCGTCGGTGAGGTCGAGGCCGTCCAGGTTCAGGTCCTCGCGACGGGGGAGCCGTCCGTTCAGCGCGTCGACGGCCTCCACTTCGCCGTTCACCCTTCTCAGCGCCCATTCGATGGCGCGGGCGTTGTCGCCGAAACCGGGCCACAGGAAGCGGCCGTCGGCGTCCTTGCGGAACCAGTTCACCTGGAAGACCCGCGGCGCCTGCTCGCCCAGCGTTTCGCCGATCCGCAGCCAATGCGCCCAGTAGTCGGCCATGTTGTAGCCGCAGAACGGCAGCATCGCGAACGGGTCGCGGCGCAACGAACCGACCGCACCCTCGGCGGCGGCGGTCTGCTCGGAACTGACCGTGGCGCCGACGAACACGCCCTGGCGCCAGTCGTAGGTTTCGGTGATCAGCGGCACGTGGTGCGCGCGGCGTCCGCCGAACAGGATGACGTCGATCGGGACGCCCGCCGGGTCCTCCCACTCGTCGGCGATCGAGGACGCCTGGTCGGCGCGCACCGTGAAACGGCTGTTCGGATGGGCGGCTTTTCCGGGGGAGTCCGGCGTCCAGTCGTTACCCTGCCAGTCGGTCAGGTGCGCGGGCGGCTCGTCGGTCATGCCCTCCCACCACACGTCGCCGTCGTCGGTGAGCGCCACGTTGGTGAAGATGGTGTCGTGGTCGAGGGCCTGCAGGGCCGTCGGATTGGTCGCCTCGGAGGTGCCGGGGGCGACGCCGAAGAAGCCGGCCTCAGGGTTGATCGCGTACAGGCGTCCGTCGGGGCCGGGACGCATCCAGGCGATGTCGTCGCCGATCGTTTCGACCTTCCAGCCCGGGATGGTCGGACGCAGCATCGCCAGGTTGGTCTTGCCGCAGGCCGACGGGAAGGCGGCGGTCAGGTGGTAGGTGCGGCCGTCCGGACCGGTGATCTTGAGGATCAGCATGTGCTCGGCGAGCCAGCCCTCGTCGCGGGCCAGCACGGAGGCGATCCGCAGCGCGTAGCACTTCTTGCCCAGTAGCGCGTTGCCGCCGTAGCCGGAGCCGAACGACCAGATCTCACGGGTTTCGGGAAAGTGGGTGATGTACTTCTCGTCGTTGCACGGCCACGGGACGTCGGCGCGGGCATCGCCCTCGGCGTCGACCAGCGGATACCCGACCGAATGCACCGACGGCACCCAGTATTCGCCGGCGCCGATGTGGGTGAGCGCCTCGGTGCCCATCCGGGTCATGATGCGCATGTTGACTACCACGTAGGGCGAGTCGGTGATCTCGATGCCGAGCTTGGAGATGTTCCCGCCCAGCGGACCCATCGAGAACGGCACGACGTACATCGTGCGACCCCGCATGCAGCCGTCGAAAAGCGTAGCCAGAGTCCGTTTCATCGTGCTCGGCTCGGCCCAGTTGTTGGTCGGGCCGGCGTCCTGCTCGCGCTCGGAGCAGATGAAGGTGCGGGACTCGACCCGGGCCACATCGGACGCGGTGGAGCGCGCCAGATAGCTGTTCGGCCGCTTGTCGGGGTTGAGTCGGATCAGGGTGCCCGCGTCGATCATCTCTTCATACAGACGGTCGCGTTCGGCCTCGGAGCCGTCGCACCAGTAGATCGCGTCAGGCTGGGTGAGCTCGGCGACACCGGCGACCCAGGTGACGAGTGACTCCGGCGCGTTCGGCGGCGCGTTCTGGGCGACCTGGAGAGAATCGACCGACATCTCGGCTCCTTCTGCCTGCCACGCTGCAAGCGGTTGGGTATGACTCTGTCTACCATCTTGCCGCACCCTGCACGGGCCTGCTGGGCATCGGTTGGACTCAGCCGGACTTGATCAACTAAGCTCGTCTGTCGGTGGTTCGGCACGGTCCGGACGCCACCCAAGCGCCCGTAGCTTAACGGATAGAGCATCTGACTACGGATCAGAAGGTTGGGGGTTCGAATCCCTCCGGGCGCGCCACGGCATCCAGAAGAGCTCAGGCCCGCGCCTGAGTTCTTTTGGTTTCGTGTCGCAGCTCCGCCGGGTCGGAGGTGAGCCGATTGTGGCTGTAGTGAGGTCATGTCTCCCCGCCTGCGCGGGGTTGCAGTCGATCGTCCTGTTCTGCGCTGGCGGGGGCAGGCCGATCGGAACGTGCTTGCTCTTGATGGCGGTCCGCGGATGCGTCTTGCAAGCCTCGCGCCGTTGCTAGAGCAGGCACTCGAGGACTCGGCTATTCTATGAAAGATTGTAGCTGTAAGGATCTTTCCTGGGCTCGAAACGCATCAGTGGTCCAAGGAAGTGTCAGGGCGGTCCGGTAGCTTCGGTCGCGAAGCAGAGCGGGGAGTGCGATGGCGTGGTCGGGTGCGGCGTGGTCGGTATGGGGCAAACTGGACCCAGCCTCTGATAGCTGGATGCCTTTGGTGAGGCACTTGGAGGATGCAGCCGCAGTGGCGGGCTACTTGTGGGAGAGCTTCCTGCCACCCGCCACGCGGAGCTTCATCTGTAAGGCTCAGGGGCTTACGGATGATCAAGGACGTCGGTTGGTTTGCTGGCTGGCCGGCATCCATGACATCGGCAAAGTGACACCAGCATTCGCTGCGAAGGCATTGCCGGTCCTGCCGCAGGTGTTGGGTCGCATGCGTGACCATGGGCTCGATGCGCGGCCGACACCTGAGGACCGACAAGTGCCGCACGCCACCGCCGGGCAGTTGCTGCTCGACGACTGGTTGGCCGGTCGCTACCCGTCGTCGACGAAGCGCGTCCGGAGCACGTTGACGTGTGTGGTGGGTTGCCACCATGGCACGACGCCCTCCGCGTTGGTGCTTCAGGCCGCTCGTAATCATCCTCTTCAACTCGGGGATGGGCGATGGCGTGAGGTGCGTGCGGAGATCCTGGAAAAGATGACCGAGTATGTCGGTGCTGGCGACCATCTGGCAGAGTGGCTGAATCGACGTGTACAGGTGCCGGTGCAGGTTCTGCTTACCGGCATCGTGATCATGGCCGACTGGATCGCGTCCAATACCGACTACTTCCCCTATGTCGACGACCTCTCCGGTGATCGGTTAGGTTCCGCACTCGACCTTCTTGATCTGCCGGAGCCATGGCTCCCGATCGCAGGAGCGGCCGATGCGGATCAGCTTCTGGTGCAGCGATTCCCGGCGCTGGAGGGGTGTCGTGCCCGCCCGCTTCAGGAAAGTCTGCTTGCGCAAGCCCGCAACGCGCGTGAACCAGGCCTGTTCATCGTCGAGGGACCGATGGGTGTCGGCAAAACGGAAGCGGCTCTGCTCGCTGCTGAGGTGCTGGCGGAGCGTTTCGGGCTTGGCGGGGTATTCGTCGGCTTGCCGACGATGGCGACTGCAGATCCGATGTTCTATCGCGTGCAACGGTGGCTGAGAACGACGGTGACCGACCGTGATGTAAGCATCACATTGGCGCATGGCAAGGCTGCGCTTAACGACAACTACACAGGCCTGCTGCGGCGCGATTGGAGGGGGAGCCTCTGCAGCGAATCCGACTCAGGCGATTCCGTGGGCGAGGTAGTGGTCAACGAGTGGCTCCGGGGCCGCAAACGGAACGGTCTGGCCAGCTTCGTCATCGGGACGATCGACCAGAGCCTCTTTGCCGCGCTCAAGGCAAAACACATCGTTCTGCGGCACCTCGGTTTGGTGGGCAAGGTCGTGATCATTGATGAGGTACACGCTGCGGATGACTACATGCGTGAGTACCTCAAGCGATTGTTGTGCTGGCTCGGCGCTTATCGAACGCCGGTTATCCTGATGTCGGCAACCCTTCCTCCGGAGCAACGGGACGAGTTCCTTCGTGCCTATGCTGAGGGAAGCGGGTCGATGCAATCGATCGCAACATCCCGATCGGACGACTATCCCCGGATCTCGATGTACGACCATCAACTCGCCGAGATCGCAGTAGCGTCGGACGCCCGCGTACTCGATGTGAGTCTGGGGCGCCTCTCGGACGATCTGGACAACCTCGTCACCTTGCTCCGTGCGGCGCTGATGGATGGTGGCTGCGCCGCGGTGATCTGCAACACGGTTACCCGGGCACAGGAGACGTTCGCGGCTCTGCGGGACGAGTTCGGTAGCCACGTCCGGCTCGTGCACAGTCGGTTTATTGCACCCGATCGAGCCCGACGCGAAGCCAGACTCGTCCAGGAATTGGGGCCGACAGGCAACCGCCCTGACCGCCTAATCGTCGTAGGCACACAGGTGCTCGAGCAGTCCTTGGACGTCAACTTCGATCTGATGGTGACCGATCTGGCGCCGGCGGATCTGATGCTGCAACGGGCCGGGCGTCTGCATCGTCATGCGCGCAAGGACCGGCCAGAGGGAGTCGCTCATCCGAAGCTATGGATTCGTGGTGTGGTCGATTGGCAGGCCGACCCCCCGCAGGCCGTGCGTGGCTCGCGAGCCGTGTATGGGAGCCAGCGGATCTTGCGTGCCGCCTCCGTGTTGAAGGAGTTGCAGTCCATCCGACTCCCCGACGACATCCCACGCCTCGTCCGGTTGGCCTATGACCCAGAAGCTCAGCCTCCTGACGGTTGGCAGGACGCATGGCATGCGGCAGAGGATCAGGAGTTCAGGCAACGGCAGCGCGCAATCGCGCGAGCCCACACCTACCTCATGGACTCACCGGCGAAGCCGAGCACCATCAGTGGTCTGATCGATGTGGAGGCGGGTGACCCGGACAGGGCCGAGGAGCAGGGCAAATCTCAGGTGCGCGACAGCGACGAGGGACTGGAGGTGATCGCGCTCTGGCGCACCGCGGATGATTTGCTTCATCTCCCTGCCGGAATCGCGCGCTATGCCGGAGCGGTCGTTCCGGAGGGTCTTCAGTGGGGTACCGCAGCAGACGAGAAACTGGCCCGCGCGATGGCCGCTTGCACGCTGAGGTTGCCCGCGTCCCTGTGCTATCCGGCCGTGATCGACAGCGTAATTTCGGACTTGGAGTGCATGGCTGACTATTCCGGCTGGCAGCAGTCCCGCTGGATTGCTGGACAACTCGTGTTGGTTTTCGATGATTCCGGAGTTTCGCAGGTGGCTGGTCGTGTCTTGTCTTACGATTCCGAGCAGGGCCTCCGAGTGTCCAGTCCCGAGGAGTCAGGTCGATGACGACAGATGGTGGTGCGTTCAACCTCCTGGATGAACCGTGGGTTCGGGTGCGCACGCACACCGGCGAGGTCCTCGACCTGTCGCTGCGTCAGGTATTCGGACGTGCGCATCACCTGAGTGGACTTGCTGGGGAGATCCCGACGCAAGACGTGGCGGTCCTGCGCGTGCTCGAAGCCGTACTACTTGGAGCCTCGAGGTCCGCCCGCCCCCGTGGCGATGACGAGAGCATCGACCTGTGGGATGCCTGGTGGCGTTCCGGGAAGTTCCCCACAGATATTGTGTGGGGCTATCTCGAGAGGCACCGCGAACGCTTCTACCTCCTGCACCAGGGTGAGCCATTCATGCAGGTGGCTGATCTGCATACCGCCAGTGGAAACGCATCCGGTCTCATCAAGCTGATAGCCGACGTGCCCGACGGACACCAGTACTTCACGACCAGAGCTGGCCGGGAGATCGAGGAACTTTCCTTGCCGGAAGCTGCCCGATGGCTTGTCCACTGCCATGCTTTCGACCCGGCGGGAATCAAGACCGGAGCTGTTGGCGATGATCGAGTAAAGGGGGGCAAGGGTTACTCGATGGGTTATCCGGCCTGGGTCGGGAACCTGGGCGTCATCGTTGTCAACGGGGCAAACCTGTTCGAGACGCTGCTGCTCAACCTGCCACTGTCGCTGGGGACCAATCCCGACGATCGCCCGGTGTGGGAGCGCCCCGCCTTGCCGCCAGGCGTGTGCGCTGACCATCTCGCACCGACTGGCCCCGCCGACCTGTTCACTTGGCCGTCGCGTCGTGTCCGCCTGCTGGAGCGGAACGGGCTGATCGTTGACGTACAGATCTCCAACGGCGACCGCCTGGGCCCGCAGAACCAGAGCGGCAACGAGCCGATGTCCTCTTGGCGCAAGAGCCAGAACCAGTCCAAGCGCGGCGAGGGCGACGTGTATATGCCCGTGCTGCATGTGCCGGAGAAGAGGATCTGGCAAGGCCTGGGCTCGCTACTGATCACGGCTAGGGGTGTCACCCATCGGGCACCCGTCCTGGACTGGCTAGCCACGCTGATCGAGTCAGGATGCCTGCCGGCCGGCTTCCGCGTCCGGCTACGGACGGTCGGGCTCGAATACGGAGCGCAGGCCAGTTCGATCGCTGGCGCGGTCGACGACGGCCTGGACGCGCGTGCTGCCGCGCTCACTGAACCGATCCTGGCCCAGTGCGCTGTGGATGCCGCGGCCCGAGCCGGTAGCGCCGTCGTTGCCTTGGCGAACCTAGCCAGCAACCTGGAACAGGCGGCCGGAGGTGACTCCGAGCGTCCCAGGCCACGCACCTTCGAGTTCGGCTACAGCCTGTTGGACGGACCGTACCGGCGCTGGTTGAGTGACCTGGTAGACGTAGCCACCATTGCCGAGCGTCTTGACGACTGGAGTCAGCAGGTGCGGCGGATCCTTCTGGATGCCGGTCAGTCCCTGATCACGGCCGCGGGGCCGGCCGCTGTCGTCGGGCGTCCGGTTTCCAGGATGGGGTCCGATGAGAAGCAGCGCATCGATTCAGGGCTCGCCGAGATCTGGTTCCGCGCGGCATTGAACAAGGCGCTCGGAATCGCCCCCGTTCCGCAACGTCAGGAGGTCGCATCATGACGGATCCCAAACCTGCGGTCACCCGCGCGGAAGTGTTGAGCGAGGACGTGGGCCGGCGCGTGCGACGGCTCCAACGCTCGTATCTCGATCCCTCCGATGGGGAAAACTCCGAGTCCACCGCCACACTGGCTCGCCTACGTCGCTGCGCGCCGGATGCCGTCGGCGCGGACCCGATGGTGTGGGCGGTGACCCTCGCTGATCTTCCTGATCAGCTGCGTTCCCGGCGCAAGGATGATGAGGCTAGTCCGGCGGAGAGAGCGATCCATGCGGCCTTGGTCCTCTACGCCACGCATCAGCAGTCGAACCAGATTCCTGTCCACGTCAGGGGAGCCACCTTGGGAGACGCTGTCCGGCGGTTGGCGGAGGCCAGAGCGCACAACGGTGAAGCGGACGAGTCAAGCATCCGTCGCCTGCATCAAGTGGTACTGGCAAATGACGCCTCAGGCCGCCTACACCATTTGCGAGGTCTGATCACCCTGTTGCGCAGCGAGTCCGATCCGATCCCACTTGACTATGCCCAGCTGGCTGTCAACCTCTGGCGACTTCTCGATCCCAAGCAGGACAGCGCACACGTCGTGGCCCGATGGGGTCGCGAACTGCACAACCGGCCGCGCGCCACGACAGGAGAACCCGAATGAACCTCACCATCGATGTGCACGTCATCCAGTCCGTGCCGCCGAGCAATCTCAATCGCGATGACACAGGTAGTCCCAAGACGGCGCTCTACGGCGGAGTGCGGCGCGCACGGGTGAGTAGCCAGGCGTGGAAGCGTGCAACGCGGCGTGACTTCGAGGACTACCTGGATACGACGGAGTTCGGCGTGCGCACCAAGCGGGCGGTCGAACTGCTGGCCGGACGAGTCCAGCGGCTGAATTCGTCCATCGGGACAGAGGATGCCCAGGCCCGCGCCACCGCTGTCCTCGACCAGGCAGGACTGAAGACCAAGGCGCGTCGTAAGGCCGATGCAGGAGAGCCTGAACTCACGGAGTACCTGGTCTTCTTCAGCAACCAGCAACTGGACAAGCTCGCTGCCCTCGCGGTCGAGTCCGACGGTGGTCCCCCGAACGCGCGCGCGGCCAAGAACATCCTGAAGGAGGGCAACAGCTTCGATCTCGCACTGTTTGGGAGGATGGTGGCCAACGACGCTGACCTGAACGTCAACGCGGCCTGCCAGGTAGCGCACGCGTTGAGCACGCATGCCGTGACGAACGAGTACGACTACTACACCGCGGTTGACGATGAGAACCCGGAGGACGAGACCGGCGCAGGGATGATCGGGACCGTCGAGTTCAACTCGGCGACCCTCTACCGTTATGCGACTGTGAGTGTGGGTGCTCTTCACGAGAACCTCGGGCACAGCGAAGCGACTGCGCGGGCGGTCGAGGCATTCGTTCGCTCGTTCGTGCAGTCCATGCCCACCGGGAAGCAGAACACGTTCGCGAACGGCACGTTGCC
>JASGHC010000006.1:0-285330 GCA_047602545.1 Micropruina sp.
TCGTCTACTACGCGCTATAGTAGCCAGCGCGAGCACGTCTCGGGCGACATTGCCGATTCGCACGTTGACAAGGCCGGATGGCGTGAATGGATTCGTCCAGCGCGGCACTGTGCCGCGCGCTGCATCACGAGGAGATCCCTTTGACCGCCGTGGCAACCATCCCTGCACTTCGCGACGACGCCTGGGAGGGTTTCGTCCGCGGCCCCTGGACCGAGCGGATCGACGTCCGCGACTTCATCGTGCGTAACTACACCCCCTACACCGGCGACGCGGCCTTCCTGGCCGGCCCCACCGCCCGCACCCTCGCGGTGTGGCACACCCTGCAGCGTGACTACCTCACGGTGGAGCGGGCCCAGCGGGTCTACGACGTGGAGACCCACATTCCGGCCGACGTGGACGCCTTCCCAGCCGGCTTCATCAGCGATCAGGACACCGTGATCGTCGGCTTGCAGACCGACGTGCCGCTGAAGCGTCCGATGATGCCCAACGGGGGTTGGCGGATGGTGGAAACAGCCATCGCCGAGGCCGGGCTGGAGCCCGACCAGCGAGTCAAGGAGATCTTCACCAAGCACCGCAAGACCCACAACGAAGCCGTCTTCGACATCTACACCCCACGGATCCGGGCCGCCCGCAGCGCTCACCTGGTCACCGGCCTGCCGGACGCCTACGGCCGGGGCCGGATCATCGGCGACTACCGCCGGGTCGCGCTGTACGGCGTCGCTGCGCTCATCGAGGCCAAGCGGGCCGCGCTGAACGCGTCCGTCGGTCAGCCGTTCAGCGAGGACTGGGCGCGCCGCCGCGAAGAACAGTCCGACCAGATCAAGGCGCTGCGGAAGCTCGCGAACCTGGGCGAGAGCTACGGTTTCGACCTGTCCCGGCCGGCGACCACCTTCGTCGAGGCCGTCCAGTGGACCTACTTCGCCTACCTGGCCAGCGTGAAGAGCCAGGACGGCGCCGCGATGAGCATCGGCCGGCTGTCCGGATTCTTCGACATCTACGCCGAACGCGACCTGGCCGCCGGCATGCTGACCGAGTCCGAGGCGCAGGAGGTGATCGACGCGCTGGTCACCAAGCTGCGCATCGTCCGCTTCCTGCGCACCATCGACTACGACCAGATCTTCTCCGGCGACCCGTACTGGGCGACCTGGTCCGACGGCGGTTTTGCCGACGACGGCCGCACCCTGGTCACCAAGACCTCCTTGCGGTTGCTGCAGACGCTGCGCAACCTGGGTCCGGCTCCCGAGCCGAACATCACCATTTACTGGGATCCCGCACTGCCGCAGGGCTACAAGGACTTCTGTGCCCAGATCTCGATCGAAACCTCCGCGATCCAGTACGAGTCGGACGCCGAGATCCGCGGTCACTGGGGCGATGACAGCGCGATCGCCTGCTGCGTCTCGCCGATGGCGATCGGCAAGCAGATGCAGTTCTTCGGTGCCCGGCTGAACGCGGCCAAGACGCTGCTGTACGCGATCAACGGCGGCCGGGACGAGGTCAGCGGCAAGCGCGTGGTGCCCGGCTTCCTCGGCGTCGACGGCGACGGCCCACTCGACTACGACATGGTCTGGGCCAGGTACGACGAGATGTTGACCTGGGCGGTGGAGACCTACGTCGAGGCGCTGAACATCATCCACTACTGCCACGACCGCTATGCCTACGAGGCGATCGAGATGGCCCTGCACGACGACGAGATCGTTCGCACGATGGGCTGCGGCATCGCCGGGTTGTCGATCGTTGCCGACTCGCTGGCCGCGATCAAGTACGCCACCGTCGTCCCGGTGCGGGACGCGTCCGGGCTGGTGGTCGACTACCGCACCGAGGGCGACTTCCCGCGGTACGGCAACGACGACGACCGGGCCGACGAGATCGCCCAGCTGGTGGTGTCCACGGTGATGGACAAGATCCGGCACCTGAAGCTGTACCGGGACGCCGTCCCGACCCAGTCGGTGCTGACCATCACCTCGAACGTGGTGTACGGCAAGGCCACCGGTTCGTTCCCTTGCGGGCATCGGGCGGGCACGCCGTTCGCGCCCGGCGCCAACCCCGAGAACGGGGCGGACACCCACGGCATGCTGGCCTCGATGCTCAGCGTCGGCAAGCTCTCCTACGACGACGCGCTGGACGGCATCTCGCTGACCAACACGATCACCCCGTCCGCACTGGGCCGGACGGAGTCCGAGCGGGTCGCGAACCTGGTCGGCATCTTGGACGCCGGCATGGGCGAGGGGCTGTACCACGCCAACATCAACGTGCTGAACCGGGAGACCCTGCTCGACGCGATGGAGCACCCGGAGGACTACCCGCAGCTCACCATCCGGGTCTCCGGCTATGCGGTGAACTTCACCAAGCTGACCCGCGAGCAGCAGCTGGACGTGCTGTCCCGCACCTTCCACGAATCGGTGTGACAGTGGCGGACGCCGTCCAGCCCGGCATGCTCGGCGGCATCCCGGTCGCCGATCTGCCGCACCACGACCTGCTGCTCGCGCAGCACACCGGCGAGATCGGCTCGGTGCACTCCTGGGAGTTGGTCACCGCGGTGGACGGCCCCGGCACCCGGATGACCACCTTCCTGGCCGGCTGCCCGCTGCGCTGCCTGTACTGCCACAACCCGGACACGATGAACCCGCACCGCGGCCTGCCGGTGCGCGCCGACGATCTGCTGGCCCGGATCACGCGGTATCGGTCGATCTTCCGGGCCACCGGCGGCGGCATCACGCTGTCCGGCGGCGAGGTGCTGCAGCAGCCCGCGTTCGCCCGTCGCATCCTGCGCGGCGCCAAGGAACTCGGTATCCACACCGCGCTGGACACCTCCGGGTTCCTCGGCCGCAACGCCGACGACGCGATGCTGGCCGATGTCGACCTGGTGCTGCTCGACGTCAAGGCCGGCGACGAGGCCACCTACCGGCGGGTTACCGGACGCCGCCTGCAGCCGACCCTCGATTTCGGACGCCGGCTGGACGCCGCCGGCATCGAGACCTGGATCCGGTTCGTGCTGGTGCCCGGGCTGACCGACGATCGGGCGACCATCGAACCGGTCGCCGACTACGCGGCGTCCCTGGGCTGCGTGTCCCGGGTCGAGGTGCTGCCGTTTCACCAGATGGGCCGCGACAAGTGGGCCGAACTGGGCCTGGACTACCGACTCGCCGACACCGCGCCACCCTCGGCGGATCTGGTCGAGTCGACCCGGTCCCTCTTCCGCGCTCGCGGGCTGACCGCCTACTAGTACTACAGGGCTAGTTCAGTCTGGGTGTGGGTCTGGCGAGTGAACTCGCATCGTGGGGTGTGGCGGTGGGTTGGTTGATCAACCTGTGGTGTCGTCTGGACCAGCCCGCCACCAATGGAATTGGATTCTCCTGGTATCACTGATCTATTCTTCAGGTCGGTATTTCCTGCCTGCGGACAATCCAGCGTGTTGCGGGAAATGGTGTTGATTCGGCGTCACCTGGCGAAATCTGAAACGACGATCGAGTGTCTCGTATTTTGCTTCCGGAAGGGCGGCGTGTATGTCCCTGTTCTTGCTGAATTGGTGAAACAATCGGTTCATGGGATCGCGGAACAATGAGTGTGGCTATGATGATGTGGTGACGGGTGCTGATGTGGCGGCCTGGGATGCTGAGTTCGGCCGGGTTCTTCAACGGTTGCAGCCATTATTTCACCGGGCCGAGCCGCGGGCGCATGCGGAGCAGTATCTGCGGGGCCTGTTAGCCCAGCTGCCCCGCAAGAACGGGTGGACGATATCGGAATATGTTGGGGCGAAAGAGCCGAAAGCGTTGCAACGGTTCTTGAATTTGACCCGGTGGGATGCCACCGAGTTGTTGGCGATCAACCGTGGCTATCTGCTGGAGAATCTGGCCGATCCGGAGGCGGTGCTAGTCGCTGATCCGACCGGGTTCGCGAAGAAGGGCCGCCAGTCGGTCGGGGTGCAGCGGCAGTATTCGGGCACGTTGGGCCGGATCGACAACTGTCAGATCGCCACCTTCTTGGCCTACGTGACCCCGGACCGGTCCAGGGCGTTGCTGGACCGACGCCTGTACCTCCCGGAAGAGTCGTGGATCGGTGACCGGGACCGCTGCCGTGCCGCGGGTGTCCCCGACCAGATCGCCTTCCAGACCCGGCCCGCCCAGGTCATCGACATGCTCAGCGACGCCATCGACGCGGGCGTGCCGTTCGCCTGGTTCACCGCCGATGAAGAATCGGCCAAAACCCGGGACTACGCGAATTCTGCCACACCCGCCGAATCGCCTACGTGATGGCGATCCCGAAAAACACGATGGTCCCCGACCCGAAAAATGGTATGGACGACACCCCGATCGCACGGTTAACGGCCAAAGTGAACCACACCGCGTGGCAGCGCCGGGCCTGTGGTATCGGCACGAAAGGCTACCGCGTCTACGATTGGGCTTTCCTTCCCACCGGCAGCCCCGATCATGAATACATGATCCGACGCAACATCAATACTGGCGAACTGGCCTACTACACCTGCTACAACCCCCGCCGCACCGGCCATACCGAATTAGTGACCGTGGCCGGCGCGAGATGGCCGATCGAAGAATGCTTCGGCGCCGCCAAGAACGAAGTCGGACTCGACAACTACCAAGTCCGTAACTGGGATCCCTGGCATCGCCATATCACCATGGCCATGCTCGCCCACACCTTCCTCGCCGTCATCGCCCACACCGAGAAAAAAGGGGGCCCGCAACCGGCCCCGACAAAACCCGACCCCGGAAACGCCGCACCATCAGCCTCGCCGACATCCGGCGGCTCATCCTCCACACCGGGAAATCCGCCCTCGCTCTCGCCTTGCACTGGTTCCACTGGCGACGCCAACACCAACAACACGCCCGCCGCTGCCACACCAAGACACGACTCCACCACCAACTAGCCCTGTAGTACTAGTCGGGCTTCGGGCTGAGCGCCGTCGTCCAGCGCTTCCTTCGGAGCGCTTCCTTTGGGAGTCGTCGGTCAGCCGACGGTCCGGGCGAATGGACCGTGCAGGGCTGCCCACTGCAGCAGCATGATGGTCTTGCCATCCACGATCTGCCCCGACGTGGTCATCGTGAGCGCTTCGGTGAAGTCGAGTTCGAGCACCTCGATGTCTTCGCCCTCGTCGGCAACGCCCCCGCCGTCGCTGGTGCGGTTCTGTGGCGTATAGGCGGCTGCGAAGAAGTGCAGCCGTTCGGTCACCGAGCCGGGGCTCATGTAGGCGTCGAAGACGTGGTCGATCCGGGAGAGGCTGACGCCCAACTCCTCGGCGCTCTCGCGACGAATGGCGGTGAGCGGGTCATCGGCGTCCAGGAGTCCCGCCGCCGCTTCGATGAGGAGCCCGTCGGGATGATCGTTGACATAGGCCGGAAACCTGAACTGGCGGGTCAACAGGACCGTTCGACGCTCGATGTCGTAGGGAAGGATCACCGCGCCGTTCCCGCGGTCATAGGTCTCCCGCTGCTGGCGTTCCCAGCGCCCGTCACGTCGCCGGTAGTCGAAGGTCGTGCGCCTGAGCACGTGCCAGCCCTGCGAGGTCAGCTCGACGTCCCGGATCACCACCTCGGGGTTGCGGTCCAACTCCCGTCCCGTGCGATCAAGACCGATCCGTCCACGATGGTCGGGCACGTCGATGCCGGGGGTCTGCCCACGATCCGTTGTCGTCATGGGATCACCATACCTGCAATAATGTGGACAAACAGGAAGGAATATGGATGCTTGCCGCCCAGCGACGTGCCCATCTGCTCAGACTCCTTGCAGAATCAGGCAAGATAGTGGCTTTCGACGTCGCGACTGACCTGGGCATCTCGGTGGACAGCATCCGCCGTGACCTGCGCGACCTGGCTGCTGAGGGGCTGTGCCAGCGGGTCTACGGGGGTGCGCTACCCGCCTCCCCCGCGATCGTCGACTACGCCGCCCGCCAGGGCGTCGAGCCCGAGGGTAAGCGGGCGGTGGCCGCGACGGCGGTGTCTCTGATCCGCCCGGGAGGAGCGCTCATCCTCGACGGCGGCACCACGGCGCTCGCGGTCGCACAGCTGCTTCCGCGGGATCTGGAATGCACCGTCATCACCAACAGCCCGACGATCGCGTCGGCGCTGTTGCCACACCCGAGGGCCGAACTGCTCATGCTGGGCGGCCGGATCTTCAAACACTCGGCTGTCGCCTGCGGTGCTGCCGCCGTGGAGGCTGCCCAGTATGTCTCGTCCGACCTCTGCTTCCTCGGTGTCACCGGGGTTCACCCGGAGGCCGGGCTCACCACCGGCGACTCCGAGGACGCGGCGATGAAGCGGGCGCTGGCGGCACGTGCGGCAGAGACCTACATACTCGCCTCGTCCGAGAAGATCGGCACGGCATCGCCCTACCGTGTCCTGCCGTGGAGCCAGATCTCCGGGGTGATCACCGACGCGGACCCGACCAATGACGTCATCGGCGAGGTCGCGAGTCATGGGGTCGAAATCCTGCATGCCGCCGCATCGGCCCGATCAGGCGTGGAAGGCCCAGCGTGACCGCCAACTCTCTCTTCTTCCTGCTCGTCGGGTTCGTCTGCTGCGTGGCAATCGTGCTTGCCATCGTGATCGTCCGGCGCAATTCGGCCGACGTCGCGTCCGAGGCGGCCGTGATGCCCGATCAGCGCTCGCCGCTGTGGGCGCTGATGCTGATCGCGACCGTCCCCCTCGCGTGCTTCACCACGCTAGTGGGCGGGGGAGTTCTCGCAATTCTGCTCGGCCGCTGCAGCCTATGGGGGTGTTCACCGTCGTGGCCGCTGTCCGAACTCGACTTCTCGCTGCCGGTGATCGGGTTCGGGCTGGGGCTGTGTGCGGTGATCTTCGGCATCTGGTGGCTGGCCCTGCTGCCGTCCCCGCTACCCCGCAACGCGGTCGCCCGCCGCACCATCCGGTTCGTGGTCGCCTCCGTCGGGACGCTGTTCGCCGTGGCCCACGCAGTCCTCGGAGTCGGCTGAGTCACTTCAGAGTAAGCGTTCGACCGATTGACCGGGTCGAGAGGCCACGTTCAAGCCGGTCATCGCCAGCTGCTTTACTGGAGGATGAAATGCGCTACCTCGATCACGAACCCGGCGGATGGTTCCTGCTGGAGCAGGACGGCTCCCGCTACCTCGACGCGCGGTACAGCTACACCGCACTGGTCGACGATTGCGCCTTGATCCGGCTCAGCGACGCCGAACTCAAGGCCTACCGTCTCGGTGGTCACGACTACCTGTCCGATCTCGCCACGCGTATCCACAACAGTGCTCCGTACTTGGAAAAGTCTCGCTTCTTCTCGCGAGACCTGTACCGCGGACCGGACGGGCCGCAGTACCGCCGTGCGGTCCACGACGCGCTCGCAGGCCACACCTGAATGGCCGAACGACGCACGGCTCAACTCCATGGGTTGACGACAGCCACGCCGAGGGAGTCGAAGTCCTTGACGTTGCGTGTGACGACGGTCAGGCCGTGGACAGCCGCCGTCGCCGTGATCAGCGCATCCCGCTTCGGCCGAGGGTCGGGGACGTGGAGTCGTGCTGCGTAGCGCGCAACCGGTATGTCCACAGCGAGGATCCGGCGGGAGAAGGCCTGGAGCAGCTCGTCGTCCAGCCACGCCTGCAGCCGCGATGCCTGAGCCGGATCATGCCTGGCCAGCCGTGCAATCCCCACCTCGACTTCGAGGACGGTGATCACCGAGAGGTAGAGATCGGACACCACACGCGCAGCGACCCAGGAGCGCACCCCAGGATCTGCCCTACGCTTCGACTTGCGGAGTTCGCTCACAACATTGGTGTCGAGTAGGTAGGTCACAACTCGGGAACCGCGAGCTCGATGTGGGCGGGATGGAACTCGATGTCGAGGTCATCGTCCATGCTCAGACGGTCGACGAGGGACGCGCCGGTCTCGCCCATGCGGCGATACTCGGCGATCGACATCAGCACGTAGGCCGGCTCGCCGCGATCAGTGATCACGACCGGCCCCCTGTTTGCTTCGCGCTTCGCGGCACTGACATCACGGTTGAACTCGCGCGCAGTCATTGTCGTCATCCTGAACGCCCCCTCACTCATGTAGGCACATACCTACTCTATGGCGGATCCGAAGTCCTCGATGGGCATCACCCCGAGAACGTCGTGTCATTCCCGCGGCGTCCCAGCCTCGTGCCTCGTCTTCAGATCGGCGGTGGGCGAGTAGTGCCAAACGTTGATTCTGACCTTTCACGGCGTGGCCGCGGCCAGCTCCTCGATGGTCGGTGGTCTGTCTCGGATTCTTCCTAAGAGGGAGTAGTTCTTCCTTGTAGGATGGAATCGTGGCTTTGAACATTAAGGATCCGGTCACGGACGCCCTCGCCCGCGAGCTCTCCCGAGAGACCGGCGAGAGCATCACCGAAGCGCTGCGGATCGCGATCGGGGAGCGGCTGACGCGGCTGCGTCGGCAGGCGTCGGTCGGCGCGCGATTCGCCGACCTGCAGCGCTATGTCGACCGTGGGCGGCAGCGGGCAACGCTCGATGCTCGGTCCGCCGACGAGATCCTGGGCTATGACGAGAACGGGCTTCCGCAGTGATCGTCGACACCTCGGCGCTGATGGCGGTGATCCTCGGTGAGTCGGATGCCGAGACGTACCTGAAGGCGATGACCGGAGCGCCCACGCTGGCTGTCTCGGCGGTCAGCCTGACCGAGGCGTTGATCGTCGCCGAGGCGCGACAGGGGCTCGAGGCCGCCGCCGACCTGGGAGCCCTGCTGGCCGAACTCGAGGCCGAGGTCGTCGCCGTCGACGAGCGTCAGGCTGAGGCGGCCGCGTCGGCCTGGCGCAGATTCGGTAAGGGCCGCCATCCGGCCGGGCTCAATCTCGGTGACACCTTCAGCTACGCGCTGGCCGGCATCCGCAGCGAGCCGCTGCTCTTCAAGGGACGTGACTTCGCCGCAACCGACGTCATCCAGGCCTGAGGGGCGCGCCGCCGCATTTCGACCGGGTGACCCTCACCGAGGTTGCTGGGGTTGCCGAAGGGTCCGGGTGAGCAACCGTCGGGGCCGGCGTTCGCCCTTGCGGCGCGTACGTTCCGCACGATGGACGCCGTGCTGCATCTGCTCCTGGGCACGGATGTACTGGGTGTAGCCGGTGGACACCAGGATCAGGAAGGCGCCCAGGGAGACCAGCGAAGAGACCAGGTCGGGATTGACGTACGGGGTGCCGCGCAGCTCATGGGTGATCCGCTCGATCAGGGTGAGCACGCCGATGCTGGTCCACCCCCAGAAGATGGTCCGCGCGGTTTCGGTGGCCTCGACGAAGTCGGCCCGCTTGGCCATCCGGGTGTTGTGCGCCCAGCCCCAGGCAAGGCTGGAGGCGATCAGTCCGGGAACCAGGCTGGCGGTGTTGGTGAAGCCCGCGTCCCGGTCGGGGCCGACGACGGCCACCATCGCGATGCCGGCCAGAGGTGAGAGGAGGAGGTAGTAGGTGTGGTTGCGCGGATCCGCCTTGCGGACGTCCCAGCCCCGATAGCGGACGAAGATCGCCCCGAGCCCGGCCAGGTACGCGGCGATGGCGAGCCAGTTCGACACCACCACCTCGACGAAGCTGCTGCCGGACATCCGCAGCACGATCGCCGCCAGCTCCAGCGCCAGCGCCACGCCGAACAGGCTGAACTCGAGTCGCCGCCGCTGGGTGTCTGCGCCGCGCGCCTCGATGGTCTCGTCGATCGCCGGACCCAGGTCAGGCTGGGCGGGCTGGTCCTGGGCCATGTCGTGCAGCATAGGCAGCCTCGGGTTGCTACGGCGCGCGGCGGGATGTGCCGACGGACGGCACGATAAGGCCATTCCCGTCGAGACTTGGCTGCGGTGCCGGCAGACCTTGCCGGTGCCCCGACACCCACGATCACTAGACTCCCCAGCCAATTCGGGCTGCGATTCGCGTGCGATGTGCGCCCGGGCATCAGATCGTCCGTGCGAACCAGAGGCCCGTCGCGACCGCCAGCTATCTCACCGCCGTCCTCGCCGGGCTCGCGCTCGGCCTGGTCATTGCGGTCACCGTCCTGGTTATCCGTTCCCGTGCTCCCGGTGCGGCGTCTGGCGCCGCGTCCGTGCCCGAGCAGCGCTCGTCGCTGTGGGCGCTGGTCCGGATCGCGACCGTCCCGCTCGCGCTCGTCACCACGATGCTGGGGGCGGGAGTCCTGGCGATCGCGATCGACCGGTACGGACTGTGGCAGTGCTACCCGAAGCGAACGCTGGCCGAACTCGACTTCTCGTTGCCGACTCTCGGGTTCGCGGTCGGGCTGTGCGCCGTGCTCTTCGCCGTATGGTGGCTCGCCCTGCTGCCGTCGCCGATTCCGCGCAACGCCGCCGCACGGCGGACCCTCCGGCTCGCGGTGGCGTCGATCGCGACCCTGTTCGTCGCGGCCCATGCGGTCTTCGGGCTCGGCTGAGACCGATTCGCCTCCGCTGGCGAGCGCCCACGCTGCGCGCCGGTGCTCACCGTCCCCGGCACACTGCGTCAGCGCTCACGGAGTGGGCCCGTCCAGCGCGGCGTAGGCCGCCCTCATCTCGTCGGTCACATCGACGCCCGCATTCCGAATCTGTCGAAGGGTGGGCTGCTTGCCGTTGGTGTGCTCGCTATAGCGGGCCAGCAGGTCGACCTCCGATGCCGGCACCTCGCGAGCGAGCACGAGTTCGAAGGCGCCGTGCTCGAACACCAGGAAGACCGCCGTGTCGAAGTCGAAGCTCCGGAACGGGCTGAACTTGCCCGACGAGCCGGCAGCTCGAGTGCCCATCGCCTTCACCTGGATGCGCCGGCCGGTTGGCGTGGTGATGTCGTGGGACTTGGTCGAGTTCGGCTCCAAGGCTCCGCCACGGGCCTGGAGGACGACCTGCTCGGCGATGTCTCCGAGCGGCTTGTTCCTGGTCCGCACCAGTCCGCGCCGGGTGAGTTCGGTGACGATACCGGCCTCCAAGCTGAGCAGCTCGGGAATGCTCAGGTTCGTCAGGTCCGGGCCACTCATGCCGGCAACCTACAGCGCAGGCTCGATGGCCAGCCCGTCGTCGTCGAAGGCGACGCCGTCCGCTTCGAGTCGCCTGCGGGCCGCGTGGTGGACGACGCCGCGCCGGCTCGGATCGCGTTCCAACAGCCGCAGCAGCGTGATGCGCGCCACGTTCGGATGTTCGGCGACGGCGACCTTCACGCTCCAGAAGCGGTCCTCGGCGAAGCGGTCGAGCACCGCCGTGCCGGCCGCCGGGTTCATGGCGGCGACATTGCGGATCGCCTGGTTGGGATCGACGAAGAACGGTTCGAAGTCCGCGTCCAGGTGTGCCGCGCGAGCCAGTGCATAGCGTCGTTGCTCGTCGGCTCGTTCCTCGGCGGTCTTCCGCTTGCCCATCTCGTTCTTTCCTCGATCGCGTGACCTGATGATCCGCTGAGCCTGCCCGCGTCGTTCAGTCATGTCAACGCGAGGGTCATGCGACCTGCAGCGGCGTGATCGCCGCGATCTGGTCGGCCACACGGTCCTCTGCGAGCTCCAACTCGTACCGGGTCTGCAGGTTGAGCCAGAACTGTGGGGGCATCCCGAAGTATCGTCCCAGGCGGAGCGCGGTGTCGGCGGTGATCGCCCGCTTTCCATGAACGATCTCGTTGATGCGGCGCGGTGGCACGCCGATCGAGACCGCGAGCTTGTTCTGTGTGATGCCGAAACCCTTGATGAAGTCCTCCATGAGGACCTCGCCCGGGTGGATCGGCGGGTAGAGCTTCTCGGCCATCATCCCTCCTCAGTGGTCGTCCACGATCTGCACGTGTTCGGCGCCACCATCACTCCAACGGAAGCAGATTCGCCATTGGTCGTTGATCCGGATGCTGTGCTGCCCGGCTCGGTCGCCCTTGAGTGCGTCCAAGCGGTTGCCGGGCGGAACGCGCAAGGCGTCCAGCGCCGTCGCCGCATCCAGTGGGCGGAGCTTTCTTGTTCGCCGTCCTGTGAATTCTCGGATCGATCCGCTTCGCCGGTTCGCGCCGCCACACACGCTCAGTGTCGCGGTCGGCGAACGATCTGATCGCTCGCCCATTGTATAACGCATAGCGTTAGTAACGCTATGCGTTAGGTTGGAATCGCCTGCTCCAGCCCAGAAGGTTCGGGCGTGCGAGTGTACGGTTGGGTCGTGCTCGAACTCCGACCGAACTGCGAGTGCTGTGACCGTGACCTGGCTGCGAGCAGTGCCGACGTCTACATCTGCAGTTTCGAATGCACGTGGTGCGGGGAGTGTGCGCGCGAACTGCTGCGCCTGGTGTGCCCGAACTGCGCCGGTGAGCTGGTGCGTCGGCCGATTCGGCCGGCGTCCGAGCTGGTCAGCCACCCGGTCAGCACGATCCGGGTCAACACCCCGGACTGCCGGGCTCGTGCGCTCGCCGCACTCGACTGAAGGTGGCGTCGTCGAGCACGTCGCAATAATCGGGACGGGGGCATCGGCCAGACCTGGCTGGCCCGATTCCACCGACCAGCAGTCGCCGGTCGCGGACGACGGAGCCAACGACCTTCCGAACAATGCAACACCCCGGATCGGGAATCACGCGACGCTCAGAGGCGTGATCTCGGCGATCTTGTCGCGAAGTGCGTGACGTTCGAGGCGCAACTCGTAGTTCGACTGCAGGTTCATCCAGAACTCTTCGGACGTGCCGAAGTACCGCGCCAGGCGGATCGCCGTGTCGGCGGTGATGCCCCGCTTGCCGTGCACGATCTCGTTGATCCGCCGCGGCGGCACTCCGATGGACACGGCCAGCTTGTTCTGCGTGATCCCGAAGCCCTCGATGAAGTCCTCCATCAGGATCTCGCCCGGATGGATCGGCTCGATCCGGTCGGTCTCAGTGGTAATCGACGAGTTCGACATCTTCCGCACCTCCATCTGTCCAGACGAAGCAGATACGCCATTGTGCGTTCACCCGGATGCTGTACTGCCCGCTACGATCGCCGGCCAGCCGCTCCAAGCGGTTTCCCGGCGGTATCCGCAGATCCTCTACGTCCTGTGCCGCATGGATCAACTCCAGCTTCCGCAAGGTCGCTCGTTGCAGCGTCCGGTCGACACGCTTGACGTACTGCTCATGCCAGATGCGCTCGGTGTCCTTATTGCCGAACGACCTGATCACGAGGCAACTATATGGCGCAAACCGTTAATAACGCTAGACGTTAAACCTGAACTCGACCGCGTTCCGGCACAGACCAACTAACCTCTGGACGCCCTCGTCTTGCCCAGCGCTCACCGTTCGTACACGTCGCGGCGATGCCCGAGCGTCACGACCACGACCAGCAGCCGGTCGTCGTGGACGGCGTAAATGATCCGGTAGTTGCCGACGCGGATTCTCAGTCCTGGGCGGCCGCGCAGGGCCTTCGCTCCCGGCGGGCGGGGATCGGCTGCGAGCAGCGCGATCGCGCCACGGATGCGCGCCTGGTCCTGCCGGTCGATCTTCTTCAGGGCACGCAGCGCCGCCGGGCGAACCTCGATCTCATACGTCACGAGCAGCGATCACCAGCCCAGGTCGGCCTTGACCTGCTCCCAAGGGATGTTCGGGCCCTCCTCGGCCATCGCGGCGTCGAACGCGGCCACGTCTTCTGCTTCTTCGGCCGCGCTCTTCAGGCGCTCGTACTCCGCAGCGGATACGACGACGGCCTGCGCCTCGCCGCGGCGCTCCACGACCACCGCCTCGTGCTGGGCGGCCTTGATGACGGCGGCGAAGCTCTTGCGCGCCTCGGAGGCAGTGATGGTAGACACGGCTCGATTGTACAAGAGCAGCGTTAGAATGTACGTGCCTCGGTGAGGGGCAGACGGGGCGCAGTCACACGTTGAAGCGGAACTCGACCACGTCTCCGTCGGCCATCACGTAGTCTTTGCCCTCGAGCCGCACCTTGCCGGCCGCCTTGGCCTGTTGCAGGCTGCCCAGTTCGAGGAGATCGCCGAACGAGACCACCTCGGCCTTGATGAAGCCCTTCTGGAAGTCGGTGTGGATCACCCCGGCGGCCTCGGGGGCGGTGGCCCCCTGGCGGATCGTCCAGGCGCGGGCCTCCTTGGGGCCGGCGGTCAGGTAGCTCTGCAGGCCGAGGGTGTCGTAGCCGACCCGGGCCAGGACGTCCAGGCCGGGCTCGTCGATGCCCATCTCGACCAGGAACTCGCGGGCCTCGTCGGGCTCCATCTCGACCAGTTCGGACTCGATCTTGGCGTCCAGGAAGATCGCCTCGGCAGGCGCCACCAGCTCGCGCATCCGGTCCAGCAGTGCGGTGTCGGTGAGCTCGTCCGAATCGCAGTTGAAGACGTAGATGTACGGCTTGGCGGTGAGCAGGAAGAGTTCCCGCAGCGGTTCGCGGTCGAGGTCGGCCGCGTAGATGCCGCGTCCGGAGTCGAGCACCTGCTGGGCGGCCTGGACGGCGGCGAGGGTCTCGCGGCGGTCTTTGTTGATCCGGGCTTCCTTCTCCAGTCGGGGCAGCGCCTTCTCGACGGTTTGCAGGTCGGCCAGGATCAGCTCGGTGGTGATGGTGTCGATGTCGTTGCCCGGGTTGACCGCGCCGTCGACATGGGTGACGTCGGGGTCGCGGAACACCCGGGTGACCTGGCAGATGGCGTCCGCCTCACGGATGTTGGCGAGGAAGGCGTTACCCATGCCCTCACCCGCCGACGCGCCCTTCACGATGCCGGCGATGTCGACGAAGCTGACCGTGGCCGGCACGATCCGCTCGGAGCCGAACAGCTTCGCCAGCTGCGGCAGGCGCTCGTCCGGGACGCCGACCACGCCCACGTTGGGTTCGATGGTCGCGAAGGGATAGTTCGCCGCCAGCACCTCGTTACGGGTGAGCGCGTTGAACAGGGTGGACTTGCCCGCGTTGGGCAGTCCGACGATGCCGATTGTCAAAGCCACGCGGGACAGCGTAGTGGCGCCCGCCGGATGCCTTGTCGATGGCGAGATCGGTGGCGGCTGTCACCTTCGGTGGCCGCTGTCGTGTTATTGCATGAGAGCGGCCACGGAAGCTGAGAGCGGGCACCGATGGTGAGATCGGAGGAGCCCGGTGACCCGTCGTGCCTGCGGCGACGGAGGCGGTCGGGCTGCTCGGCGGTGGGACGGCCTGGTCTCAACAAGCTCGACCGGCGGTGGGATGAGCGGGTCTGAACGGACGCGAACGACGGCGAGCCAGGGTCAGCGTTCCCGCAGCCGTGCGGTCAGCCGCTCCTTCACCGGCGGCCACTCGTCGGTCAGCATGCTGTACATCACCGTGTTCCGTACCGAGCCGTCGCGTCGTAGCTTGTGGTGCCGCAACTCGCCGTCCCGCTGAGCGCCGAGTCGTTCGATTGCCTTCTGGCTGGCGAAGTTCTCGTTGTCGGTGCGCCAGCCGACGACCCCGGCGTCGAGCGTCTCGAAGGCGTGGGTGAGCAGCAGCAGTTTGCAGGCGGTGTTCACATGCGTGCGCTGCACGCTACGTCCGTACCAGGTGTAGCCGATTTCCAGTTGACGGACGTCGGGCGCGATGTCGTGATAGCTGGTGCTGCCGAGCACCAGTCCGGTGGCGTCGTGGAGCACGGCGAACGGAACCCGATCCGGTGCGGCCAGGGCGTCGGCGATGTAACCGGCCTCCTCGCCCGGTGCCGGCACGCTGGTCACCCGCAGCTTCCACAGCTCGCCGTCCGCTGCGGCGCGCGCCAGCGCTTCGGCGTGCCCGGGCTCCAGTGGAACCAGCCGGACGCCCCACCCGGTGAGGCTGACGGGTGTGACCCAGGTCTGGTTCACCGCTGTCCGAGCGGCAGGTAGGGACGTCGCTCCGAGCCGGTGTAGATCTGCTTGGGCCGGATGATCCGCTGATCGGGGTCGGTCAACTGCTCCTGCCAGTGGGCGATCCAGCCGGCCGTCCGCGGCACTGCGAACAGCACCGTGAACATCTCGCTGGGGAAGTTCAGCGCCTCGTAGATCAGTCCCGAGTAGAAGTTGACGTTGGGGTAGAGCTTGCGCGAGACGAAGTACTCGTCGTTCAGCGCGATCTTCTCCAGCTCCACCGCGATGTCCAGCAGCGGGTTGGTGCCGCGGACCTCGAAGACGTCGTCCACGGCCTTCTTGATCACCTTGGCGCGCGGGTCGTAGTTCTTGTAGACGCGATGGCCGAAACCCATCAGCCGGCCCTTGCCGTTCTTGACGCCCTCGATGAACTCGGGCACCCGGTCGAGGCTGCCGATCTCGCGCAGCATGCGCAGCACGGCCTCGTTGGCGCCGCCGTGCAGCGGGCCGAAAAGAGCGCCGATGCCGGCCCCGCACGAGGTGTACAGATCGTTGCCGGACGAGGCCACGGTGCGCACCGCGGTGGTGGAGCAGTTCTGTTCGTGGTCGGCGTGCAGGATGAACAGCACCTCCAGAGCCCTGGTCAGCCGGGGGTCGGCCCGCCATACCCGCTGCTGGGACTGGAACAGCATGGCCAGGAAGTTCTCCACGTAGCCCAGTTCGTCGCTGGGGTAGACGGGGTGGCGTCCGATCGAATGCCGGAAGGCGGCGGCGGCCATCGTCGGCATCTTGCCGAGTAGCCGGAAGGCGTTGAGTTCGCGGGATTCCGGGTCGGCGATGCGCCGCGACGAGGGATAGAAGGTCATCAGCGAGGCGACGGAGGCCATCAGCTTCGCCATCGGGTGGGCGTCGTAGCGGAACGCGCTGATGATCTCGTGCACGTTCTCGTGGACCAGCCGGTGCCGGTTGACCTGGTGGTCCCAGTCCTCGAGTTCCGTCGGTGTCGGCAGCTCGCCGTTGATCAGCAGATAGGCCACCTCGAGGAAGGTCGAATGTTCGGCCAGTTCCTCGATCGGATAGCCGCGATGCTCGAGGATGCCGGCCTCACCGTCGATGAAGGTGATGGCACTGCGGCAGGCCGCCGTGTTCACGAAACCCGGGTCGTAGGAGGACAGGGGGCCACGGTCGGTCGGGACCGCGGACAGCCCGGTCGCCCGGATGGCGCCCTCCGCGATCGGCAGGTCGCCGGTGTAGTCACCGGCGCTGAGGTGCAACGAGTCGGCCATGTTCGCACCCTATGTAGACAGCCCTAACCCCCGTGGTGGCGCCGGAGTCTGAGACTCGGCCCACCATGCGGAGAAGCCTGCCTGCACCGCGGTTGGCGGCGTCGCTCCACCGCCCCACCTGGCTGAACCGAAAGGGGACGGTTCCGTTTCGGTTCACGGAACCGTCCCCTGAACCGGAACTGGAACCGTCCCCTGAACCGGAACTGGAACCGTCCCCTGAACCGGAACTGGAACCGTCCCCTGAACCGGAATGGAACCGTCCCCTGAACGGGAATGGAGCCGTCCTGGCGAGATGGCCGCCGCGGGCGCGGAGAACACGTGTCCCACAGAGCGGGTCGTCCAGCACAGCGCGCGGTGCGCAATACGATGCGATCATGCTCATCGTCACCACCAACGACATTCCCGGCTACCGGATCGAGGCCGTGTTCGGCGAGGTCATGGGCATGACCGTGCGGTCGGCCAACATCGGGGCGAATTTCGTCGCCAGCTTCCGCGCGATGGGCGGCGGTGAGGTCAACGAGTACACCCAGCTGGTCTACGAGTCGCGCCAGCAGGTGATGTCCCGGATGTGGGAGCAGGCCACTCAGCGCGGCGCCAACGCGATCGTGGCGTGCCGGTTCGACACCGGCGATATCGCCGCGCAGTTCTCCGAGGTCTGCTGCTACGGCACCGCCGTGGCCGTCGTGCCGATTCCCGAAGGGGAGCCTGGTGCGACCCCGCAGTCCATCGCCGACGCCAAGGCGCGCGCCCAGCAGATGCGCTGACGCGCACGATGGGCGCGCCTCCGGGGACGCCAGCGCCCGGCGCGTCCGCGCTTCTCGGCCGCGCCGCGAGCCGGTCCCGCCGCCGCCTCCGTCACGAGGCACGATGGTCGGGTTCGGAATTTCTCAATGATGAGGTTGCCGCCATGCGCAGATTGCCCGGTCCGCCCGACCTGACCCTCGCGCCCGGGCATTGGGTGCGACGCGGTCTGATCGCCTGGCCCGCGGACGGCGTCCCCAGCGGCGTCGATCCGAGCGGACTCGACTGGCAGCTGCACTGGTCGCCCGACGGCGGCATCGACCCGGACGCGCGGGAACCGGTGGCCTGGGAGACCGACGAGGTCAGCCTGGACGCCGACGGGCTCCCCGAAGACGTGCTCGCCGAGCGGCCCCAGCTGCGCGGCTACCTGTGCCTGCGGCTCCGGCCCGAAACCGCGGCACAGGCCGAGCAGATGCTGCGCGGCCAGGTGGTGCTCAGCCTGCATCAGGCGTCCGGACGGCTGGTCAACGCCGGCTCGCTGCAGCTGCCCGGCGTGCTGGACGACGTGTATGTGGCTGCGGTCGACGCCCGGCTGGGGCTGAGCTGGCAGGATGGCGTGCCGTCCCTGCGGCTGTGGGCACCGACCGCACGCGACGTCCGGCTGCGGCTGTGGGGTGCCGCCGACGACCTGCACGATCCGGGGCGCTCGCTGCCGGCCACCCGCGAGCCGGACGGCTGCTGGGCCGTCGCCGGACGGCCGGACTGGCTGGCCGCCCGCTACCACTGGGAGGTCACCGTCTATGCCCCGAGCGGACGCCGGGTGGTCACCAACCAGGTGACCGACCCCTACTCGGTGTCCCTCACCGTCAACTCGACCCACTCGGTGGTGGTTGACCTGGGCGCTCCCGAACTGGCGCCCGCCCAATGGCGGACGGCCCCGCAACCCCGTCTGGGTCATGCCGTCAACCAGGTGATCTACGAACTCCACGTCCGGGACTTCTCGATCAGCGACAAATCGGTGCCGGCCGAGGAGCGCGGCAGCTTCCTCGCCTTCACCAGGGACAGCCTGGGTACCCGGCATCTGAAGCGCCTGGCCGACGCGGGCTTGAACACCGTCCAGCTGCTGCCGACCTTCGACAACGCGAGCGTGGAAGAGGCCAAGGAGCGCCAGCAACGTCCGCCCAAGGCCGACCTGAGGGCGGCGCCCGCGGACAGCCCGCGCCAGCAGCGGCTGATCGCGCTCACGGTCACCAACAGCCCGTACAACTGGGGCTACGACCCGTGGCACTACCAGGCGGTCGAGGGCTCGTACTGCGCCAGCCTGGCCAGCGCGGAGGGCTCCGGACGCGTCCACGAGTTCCGCGCCATGATCGGCGCACTGCACGGGCTCGGTCTACGCGTCGTCCTCGACCAGGTCTTCAACCACACCGCCAGCTACGGCCAGAACACCAAATCGGTGCTCGACCGGATCGTCCCTGGCTACTATCACCGCTTGTCGCCGCTCGGTTTCACCGAGCACTCGACGTGCTGCCCCAACGTGGCCACCGAGCACGCGATGGCGCAGAAGCTGATGGTCGACTCGGTGCTGCTCTGGGCCCGCGACTACAAGGTGGACGGCTTCCGGTTCGACCTGATGGGCCACCACAGCCGGGCGAACATGCTCGCCGTTCGAGCCGCCCTGGACGCCCTCACCCCGGAACGCGACGGGGTGGACGGCCGCGCCGTCACGCTCTACGGCGAGGGCTGGAACTTCGGCGAGGTGGCCGACGACGCCCGGTTCGTCCAGGCCCGGCAGGGCAACCTGGCCGGCACCGGCATCGGTACCTTCAACGACCGGCTGCGGGACGCCGTTCGCGGCGGGGGACCGTTCGACGACGACCCGCGCGGGCAGGGTTTCGGCACCGGCCTGTTCACGGCGTCCAACGAGGCCCCGCTCAACGGTGACGGCTACCACCAGCGTGACCGGCTGCTGCTCGACACCGACATCATCCAGCTGGGCTTGACCGGCAACCTGCGTGACTACTGGCTGCCGGCCAACAGCCGCCGGACGTTCGTTCGCGGCGACGAACTCGAATACAACGGACAGCCGGCCGGCTACGCCACCGAACCCGACGAGGTGATCAACTACGTCGACGCGCACGACAACGAGACCCTGTTCGATGCGTTGACCCTGAAGCTGCCGATCGAGACGCCGATGGCCGACCGGGTGCGGGTGAACACGCTGTGCCTGGCGCTCGCGACACTCGGGCAGGGGCCGGTGCTGTGGCACGCCGGCACCGACATCCTGCGCAGCAAGAGCCTGGACCGGAACTCGTACAACTCCGGCGACTGGTTCAACTTCCTGGACTGGACGATGACCGACAACGGCTTCGGGGCCGGGCTGCCGCCCGAGGGCGACAACGGCCCCAAGTGGGACTACTTCCGGCCGTTGCTGGCCGATGTGGCGCTGAAACCGACCCCCGCCCACGTCGCCGAGGCCCATGCCCAGGCCCTTGACCTGCTCCGGCTACGCGCCTCGACCAGGCTGTTCCGGCTGGCCTGCGGTCATGCGATCCGGACCAAGATGACTTTCCCGTTGTCCAACACTGCGCACCAGATTCCAGGAGTGATCGCGATGCGGATCGACGACAGCGTGGGCGACCGGAGCCAGGACGACTGGTCGAACCTCGTCGCCATCTTCAACGCCACCGGGTTGCCGGTGCGGCTGGCGGTGCCCGGCTTGGACCGCCGGCACGTGCTGCACCCGGTGCAGGCCCGCGGCCACGACGTCGTCGTCAAAGGCGCCCGGGTGGACGGCGAGTGGGCCCGCGTCCCGGCGCGCAGCTACGCCGTCTTCGTCCGCCCTTGGTAACTGGGGAAACGCTGATCAACGCAACCACCGCTGGTTGAGCTTGTCGAAACACCTTTGCCAGCGCGCGCACGCTCAGGTCTCGGCAAGCTCGACCAGCGCTTCCCTAGAGTCGGGCGTCGACAACGTCCGGACGCCCCAAGCTCAACAACAGCCGATCTGAGGTCAGCAGGCCGAGTCGTTCGACGGTGGCTTGGGCCAGCAGCATCCGGTCGAAGGGGTCGCGGTGGGGGAGATCGACAAGGCCGGTCGCACCCGCATGCGCGGCAGTGATCGGCAGTTCGGTCAGCCCGGTCTCCGTGCCGATCGGCTCGAAGGGCGTGTCACGCGGTATTCGACCGAGGCGTCGCTTGATCTCGAGTTCCCAGATCGAGGCGGCCGAATAGGCGACGACGGACGCCTGGGCGATGCCGGCACGGCTTGCCGGGCCCATCGACGGGTCGTCGGTCATCAGCCAGTACAGCGCGTTGGTGTCGAGCAGGTAGCCGTTCATACGTTCTCGAACATCTCGACGATCTCGGTGCGGACCTCATCGAAGTCGTCGGGCAACGGCGGCGCGTCGACCCACGAACCCCAGACGAGGTCCATGCGCCGATGCGGCACCAGGTCGGCAATGGGTTTGCCGGCCCGCGCGATCGTCACCACCCCGCCGGCTTCCACCGTTTCCAGTAGCCGGGAGAGGTGAGTCTTCGCCTCATGAATGTTGACCGTCGTCATGACGCCATCATATGTACTTAGCTAAGTCTAGTCTAGGCCTGTCACTCTCTGGTGCCCTCGGAGCGCACCGGACGTCCTCAACGACGCAGGGCAATTCCCTCGCGGAGTGGTCCGCGCGAAGAGTCGTCTCCGCGTTCCCACGCCGGACCGGGCATTCCACGGGCGACACCGTCGTCCTACACTGAGGCAGCTTTATTGGCAGGGAGGACAAATAATGTCTGACGCCGTCACGGAGACGTCGCTGACCCGCTCGGAACGCCTCGACCGGCTTCCGTTCGCCCGCAAGCATCGCACGCTGCTGGTGGGCTCGGGGGTGGGCTGGGCGCTCGACGCCATGGACGTCGGGCTGATTTCGTTCGTGATGGCCGCCCTGGCCGCGCAGTGGAAGCTGGACGCCGGCACACTGTCCTGGATCGGATCGATCGGCTTCGTCGGCATGGCCATCGGCGCCTCGCTGGGCGGCCTGCTCGCCGACCGGATCGGACGCCGCCAGGTCTTCGCGCTTACCCTGCTGATCTACGGCATCGCCACCGGCGCCTCCGCCCTGGTCGGCGGCGTGGCGATGCTGATCGTGCTGCGGTTCATCGTCGGCATCGGTTTGGGTGCGGAGTTGCCGGTGGCGTCCACGCTGGTCAGCGAGTATGCGCCGAAGGCGATCCGGGGCCGGGTCGTGGTCGCGCTCGAGGCGTTCTGGGCGTTGGGCTGGATTCTGGCCGCACTGATCGGCTACCTCGTCGTCCCCTCCTCGCCGGACGGCTGGCGCTGGGCCCTGGCGGTCGGCATCGTGCCCACTGCCTACGCGGCGGTGATCCGCTGGGGGCTGCCGGAATCCGTCCGGTTCCTGGAATCCAAGGGACGGGTCGCTGAGGCCGAGGACGCCGTTCGCAGCTTCGAAGAGTCGGCCGGGGTCGCGCCCGTGCCCAGTCCGGACGCCCCCGCCGCGGCGACCGCGCCGACCAACTCCATCTGGTCGCCCGCCTACCGGGTGCGCACGGCCGCGCTGTGGGCAGTGTGGTTCTGCATCAACCTGTCCTACTACGGCGCGTTCATCTGGATCCCGACGTTGCTGGTGCAGCGCGGCTTCCCACTGGTGCGGTCGTTCGAGTTCACCCTGATCATCACGCTCGCTCAGGTGCCGGGGTATGCGGTCGCGGCCTGGCTGATCGAGAAGTGGGGACGTCGCGGCACCTTGGCCACCTTCCTGGCCGGCTCAGCTGTCGCGGCGGCCGCCTTCGGCTTCGCCACCACCGAGACCCTGATCATCGTCACCGGTTGTGCACTGTCGTTCTTCAACCTCGGCGCCTGGGGTGCCCTGTACGCGGTCGGTCCGGAGATCTACCCGACCGGGGTGCGCGGCAAGGGCACCGGATCGGCCGCAGCTTTCGGCCGGGTCGCGTCGATGATCGCCCCGCTGAGCGTGCCGCTGATGCTGGGAGCCGGCGGATCGGTGCTGGTCTTCGGCGTGTTCGGGGTGGCCTTCCTGCTCGCCGCCGGGGCCTCGCTGGCGCTCCCTGAGCAGGCCGGACGCGCACTGGAATCGTGACCCGCGGGCGCCGCTGCCGGAGGTTCAGCGGTCGGCGAAGGGTCGGTCGGTTGCACCCAGAACGTCCCTGAGCGGCTTCCCGTCCCGTCGCGGTGCCGCGCGTCTCGCGTGATTTTCCACACAGAATGCGAGACTGCCGTGAGCGACTCCCCAACCAGGTCAACAAGCCAATAGTGTGGGTGTGTTCGTTTTCCAGCGTCTCCCGCGCACCGAGGCGCGACATCCGAGAGGAATACTCAATGAGCAATCTGACGTGGACGGAGCAGGACGCGACGGCGGTCGACATCGCTCGCGTGCTGGCTGCCGATGCTGTCGAGAAGGTCGGTAACGGTCATCCGGGCACGGCTGTTTCGTTGGCGCCGATCGCTTACCTGCTGTACGCGAAGCTGATGAAGTCGGATCCGTCCGACCCGCGCTGGCTGGGCCGCGACCGTTTCGTGTTGTCCGCCGGTCACTCCTCGCTCACCCAGTACGCCCAGCTGTACCTGCACGGCTTCGGGTTGGAGTTGGACGACATCGAGAGCCTGCGCACCTGGGATTCGCTGACCCCGGGCCACCCTGAGTTCGGCGTGACCAAGGGTGTCGAGTGCACCACCGGACCGCTGGGCGCCGGGGTGGCGAACGCGGTCGGTTTCGCGATGAGCGCTCGCCGGTCCCGTGAGCTCTACGATCCCCAGGCCACCCCCGGCGAGTCGGTGTTCGACCACGACGTGTACTGCATCGCCGGCGACGGCTGCATGCAGGAGGGCGTCTCGGGTGAGGCGTCGTCGCTGGCCGCCACGCAGGATCTGGGCAACCTGTTCCTGATCTACGACGACAACCGGATCTCGATCGAGGGCGACACCAAGATCGCCTTCTCCGAGGATGTCCAGGCCCGCTACGCCGCATACGGCTGGGATACTTACCACGTCGACTTCACCAACGGTTTCACCACCTACGAGGAGAAGGTGGCCGAGCTGTACGACGTCCTCGAGCGGGCCAAGCAGGTCACCGACAAGCCGCACTTCATCAAGGTGACGACCATCATCGGCTGGCCGCTGCCGAACAAGCAGGGCGACCACAGTGTGCATGGCTCGAAGCTCGGCGCCGCCGAGATCAGCGCGCTGAAGGCCACGCTGGGCTTCGAGGACAAGCCCTTCGCCGTCGACACCGAGGTGGTGGACGCCGTCCGCGCCAACAGCGCGGCCCGCGCCCAGGAACTGCGCGCCGAATGGGATCCGCGCTACGAAGCCTGGCGTTCGGCCAACCCCGAGAAGGCCGAACTGCTCGATCGCGTGGTGGCTCGCGAGGCCCCGGAGGGCCTGGACGCCGCGCTGCCGGTCTTCGAGCCGGGCTCGATGGCCACCCGGGCCGCCTCTGGCAAGGTGCTGTCGGCGCTGGCGGAGGCCGTGCCCGAACTGTGGGGTGGATCGGCCGACCTGGCCGGCTCGAACAACACCACCATGGCCGGCGTCAGTTCGTTCATCCCCGCCGAGCGCAGCAGCCACGAGTTCACCGGCGCACCCGGCGGACGTACGCTGCACTTCGGCATCCGCGAGCATGCCATGGGCAACATCATCAACGCGATCACGATGGACGGGCTGTCCCGGGTCTACGGCGGCACCTTCCTGGCCTTCGTCGACTACATGCGGATCACGCCTCGGCTGGCCGGGCTGTCGCACGTGCCGACCATCTTCGTCTACACCCACGACTCGATCGGCGTCGGCGAGGACGGCCCCACCCACCAGCCGGTCGAGCAGGTGATGGGCCTGCGGCTCACCCCCAACCTGGATGTGGTCCGTCCTGGCGACGCCAACGAGACCGCGCACGCCTGGGCGCAGATCCTGCGCACTAAGAACCGCCCGGCGGCGCTGATCCTGTCCCGGCAGAACGTGCCCACGCTGGACCGTTCCGAGGGTGCCGGCCTGGCCGGTGCCGAGAACACCGCGCGGGGCGGCTACGTGCTCAAGGAGGCCTCCGCCGAGCCCAAGGTGATCCTGGTCGGCACAGGTTCCGAGCTGCAGGTGGCGCTCGCCGCGGCCGAGAAGCTGGAGGCGGACGGTGTTCCGGCCCGGGTCGTGTCGCTGCCCTGCGTGGAGTGGTTCAAGGCCCAGGACGCGGACTACCAGGAGCAGGTCCTGCCGTCCGGCACCCCGAAGGTCGTCGTCGAGGCCGGTGTGTCGGTGGGCTGGAAGGACCTCATCGGAGCCAACACCGAAGCGATCGGCATCGACCACTACGGCGCCTCCGCCGACGGTGCCATGCTGTTCGAGAAGTACGGCATCACCGCGGATGCGGCGGCCGCCAAGGCCACGTCGCTGATCGGCTGAACCAGTACCGACCTCTCTCGATCCGGGTGCCGTCCAGGCGCCCGGATCGATGTCGTTCCGGGTCGACACGGGGGTCTCCACATGCTCGAACAGCAACCAGTTTAGTCATTGCTTGAAATTACACCGATGTGATTATCGGACCTTTCCCAAGGCTTTTGAAACACGTGATAGATGCCCGGAAGGTCCGGACCAGACGCATTCTCTTGGGCAACCCTCGACCAACCCTGAACGATCAGTTGAACGCGGGACGCATGTATCCCACCTAGTCGTGGCGATTTCTGAGGAGAGGCTGAATGTCAACTCTCAAGTCCATATTTGCCTTCGACATTGTCCACTAGGTAGCTAAAAGGGGTGCGAGTTCTGTCGAGATTGTTGTCACCCGCCGTCGCGCTGCTCCTGATCGCCACCATGTCCTTGGTCGATGCTCCAGGCGTCAGCGCCGCCACCATTTCGAAGAAGGCGAAAGAGTCCTTCATCGCCGGGCTGGTCGCGCCCGCCCAACAGGCGCAACGAAGTTACGGCGTCCCTGCCTCGGTGTCGATGGCACAGGCCATCGTCAACAGCGACTGGGGTACCTCCGCCCCGGCCAGGCAGGCCAAGAACTACCTCGGCGTCACATGCGTCCCGAAGATGACGTCCACCCAGTTCGCGCAGGTCGCCGATGATCAGGTCGGCAAGCCGTACGTGCTGGGTGCCGAGGCGTCCGCCAGCGATCCCAGCCCCCGGAAATTCGACTGCTCCGAACTGGTCGAGTGGCTATATGCCCGGTCCGGGAACCGGATCACCGACCTGGCGGCCTGGCAGTACAACGCCACCAAGAAGGTCAGCGGCTCACCCAAGGTCGGGGACCTGGTGTTCCTGCGCAACAACCCGGCCCGGTCCAACGGAATCGGCCACGTCGCCATCGTCACCGGCAAGCTGGACAACGGTGGCTGGCGGGTCATCGAAGCACGTGGTCGTGCCTACGGAGTGGTGCGCACCACGCTGAGCTACTGGAAGAACCGCAAGTACTACGCGGGCCTGCGCCGGCAGGCGTCGTTCTCGCTGGCCGGCAAGGACAGTGCGGCGGCGTCGGCGTCGCGCGTGTTCCAGAACACCTGCGTCACCATCGGCAAGGTCAGGTACGCCAAGTACCGTTCGCTCACGGACGGCTTCGCAGCCCATGCGGCAGCGGTGGCCGAGGATTCCCGCTATGCCGCCGCGCGCAAGGTGATGGGTGATGTCGGGGCGTTCGTGACCGCGATCGCCAAGGTGGAGCGTCCCAAGTCCGCGACCAGCTATGCGGCGAAGCTGAAGGCTGTGATCGCCGAGTACGACCTCGGCTTCTACGACAACGTGGCGTTCAACCTGGTCCTGCTCTCCGGTGACTCCGGTCCGAAGGTGACCGCGCTGCAGTACCTGCTCAATGCCGCCGGCTACGCCGTGGCGACCACCGGAAAATACGACTCTGCGACCACCGCGGCGGTCAAGAAGTTCCAGAAGGCGAAGAAGCTGGAGGTCGACGGCGAGGCGGGCCCGATCACGATCAACTCACTGACCCCGTCGCTGTCCAGCGGGGCCAAGGGCGATGCAGTGCGAGGCCTGGCCGCCCTCCTGGTGTCCGCCGGCCAGCCGGTTGAGGGCGCGTCCACCTTCGGTACCGACCTGGTGGCCGCGGTGAAGGCGTTCCAGGGTTCCGTTGGTCTGTCGGTGACCGGCATCGCCAACGACCGTACCTGGGCCGCCCTCTTCATGACCCTGGAAGGCGGCACGCCCAAGGTCAGCGGCAAGGCCGTCGTGGGCAAGAAGTTGACCGCCGCCGCCGGCAAGTGGGGTCCGGGCTCGGTGAAGCTCTCCTACCAGTGGTACCGGGGTACGACCCGCATCGGCGGCGCCACGTCAAGCACGCGGACGGTGACCGTGGACGACGCCGGCCAGTCGCTGAGGGTCAAGGTGACCGGGAAGCGGCAGTTGTACACGCCGACGGTGCGGACCTCGTCCGCCACTGCCACGGTCCCGCGGCTGACGCTGAAGACCGCCGCGAAGCCGACGATCTCCGGCGCCGCCAAGGCCGGCTCGACGCTGACCGCGAAGGCTGGAAGCTGGGCACCTGCACCGGTTACGTTCAGTTATCAGTGGTATCGGGGAAGTGCCAGGATCGCCGGCGCGACCGCGGCGAGTTACACCGTGACCGCCGCGGACGGCGGCGCGGCGTTGCGCGTCGCCGTCACCGGCACGAAGACCGGGTATGCCGCGGTCACCACGAAGTCGGCGGCCACCGCCACCGTCCCGCGCCAGCTCACCGCGCCCACGCCGACCATCACCGGCACGCGCAAGGCCGGCAAGACGCTCAAGGTCAAGGCCGGCGCCTGGGGTCCGGGCTCCGTTGCGCTCAGCTATCGGTGGTACCGCGGTTCCACCCTGGTCAAGGGTGCCACCACGACCCGCTTCAAGCTGACCGCGAAGGACAAGGGCGCGAAGGTCAGCGTCGTGGTGCGCGGCAGTAAGGCCGGCTACGCCACCGCCGAGAAGAAGGCCACGGTCGAGATCGCCGAGTAGCGCAGGCGTCAGGTGAGACCCGGCCCCCGGCGGCCGAGCTTGTCGAGGCCCGGCTTCGAGACGTTCGCTCAACGGGGGCCGGGTCTCACCTGCTACCAGTTCGTACCGGCGCAGGTGATGGTCAGGGTGACCGGCATGGTGCCGGCGGCCTTGCCGTTCTCGGTATTGCTCAGTTTGCCCTTGGCGGTGAAGGTGGCACCCTTTCCGGTCAGGTTGACCGAGGTGCCCTTGGCGGGCTGGGCCGCGTTATAGCTGAGCGTGCGGGCGATCGACTCCGAGTCCTCGCCGAGCGTGATGGTCAGCGTCGACACGGTGGTCCGGCGCCCCGACAGCACCATGGTGGCGTCGACGGTGCCGAAGAAGTCGTTGGACCGGTCGGACACCTTCAGCGTCGGCGCGCCGGACACGGTCGCGCAGGTCCCGGTGAGCTTCTTGCTGGCCGGGCTGTACAGGCTGAGCTTTCCGGCGGCCTTCACCGTGGGTTTGGCGGTCGGTTTCGTGCTCGCTGACGAAGTCGGCGTCGTGCTGGGCGTCGTGGTGGGCGTCGTGGTGGGGCTGGTCGAGCCGGACGGCGTCCCGCTCGGCGACGCGGTCGGTGTGGTGCTGGGCGACTCCGAGGGCACGGGAGTGGCGGTCACTGGCGGATCGAGCACAGGGGGGGTCTTGGCGCATCCGGTGGCCGTGGCCGCCAGTGCGGCAGCTACCAGGACGGAGACCCGTCCCCAACGTCGGCCGGCCCGGGGCCCATTGCGTCCTATCACCTTCCTCATGCTGGCCCCCGCAGGCCCGGACGGCGCGGCGACGCGCTGACATCACTCGATTCGTCTCGGTTCGGCCACCCACCGGAGCGCGTGACATCCCACGCAAGGGCCGGGCGGTCGCAGATCGCGCACCGGGTGCGCAGCACGTCGGGGCATGATCCACCAGCGCTCCGGTTGGCAGGATCGGTTCCCCCGGCAGCCCCTGCCCCGCATACGCTGGGCGCCATGGATCCTTTCGGCACGCTGTCCGCTCTGCTGCGCAAGTCTCCAGCCGGCGATCAGGTCATCCTCGAACTCGACCTCGATCACTCGGTGCTCAGCAACGCGCCGGCCAATCCGCTGGAGGCGTTCAAGCTGATCAACGCACCGTCGATGCGGGCGCTGCGCGACGGCCTGCGGGAGGCGGCCGGCGACCCGGCGGTCAGCGGGCTGATCCTGCACCTGGGCACCTGCCCGATCACGGCGGCGCAGTGCTGCGAGCTGGCCGACCTGATCGCCGGCTTCGGCGAGCACAAGCCGGTCTGGGCCTACACCGAGTCGTTCGGCGAGTTCAGCAGCGGCTTGCTGCCGTACACGCTGGCCGCGCACGCCGAGAAGGTGTGGGTGCAGCCGTCCGGTGAGCTGACCCTCGGCGGCGTCCGTACCCAGATCGCCCTGCTGCGGGGCGTATTCGACAAGATCGGCCTGGAGCCGCAGTTCGGTCAGCGCAAGGAGTTCAAGACCGCCGCCGACACCTACGCCGCCCACGAGATCAGCGCGGCCAACACCGAGATGATGCAGCAGATCTCCAATTCGATCGCGCACTGGGCGGTCGACGCCGTCGCCCAGCGCCGGCGCCGGACGGCCGAGCAGGTCTGGGCCAGCGTGGACGCCGGCACCCTCACCCCTGACGAGGCGGTCGCGCACGGACTGGTCGACCGGATCGGCTACCGCGACGAGGTCTACGCCGAGGCTCGCCGGGCCTGGGGCGGCGCTCAGGCGGGGCTGCGGTTCGTGCATCGCTACGGCAAGGTGTCGGCCGCCCGCGAGCTGGTGCAGGCGCGGACCAGGCCGGCGGTCGCGGTCGTCGAGGTGCGTGGCGCGATCGTCGCCGGGCGTCCGCAACGCCAGGCCGGTGGTCAGCCGATGGCTGCGTCCGAGGTGGTCTGCCAGCACCTGCGCGCCGCCGCGGCCGATGATCAGGTCAAGGCCGTGGTGCTGCGCGTCGACTCTCCGGGTGGCTCGTACATCGCTTCGGACGCGATCCGCCGCGAGGTGCTCCGGCTGCGTGAGGCCGGGCGTCCGGTGGTCGCCTGCATGGGCGACATGGCGGCGTCCGGGGGCTACTTCGTCGCGATGCCCGCCGACGAGATCGTCGCCCAGCCGACCACCCTGACCGGTTCGATCGGGGTGCTGGCCGGCAAATTCGTCACCACCGAGATCAAGCAGAAGCTCGGCCTGGTGCTCAGTGACGTCACGGCGGGCGCCTGGGCGTCCTTCATGTCGGCCAACAGCGGATTCAGCGACGAGCAGTGGGCAGCGCTGGACCGTCGTTTGGACGCCATCTACGACGATTTCACCAGCAAGGCCGCCACCGACCGGAAGATGGCCCTGGAGGTCCTGGAGCCGCTGGCGCACGGCCGGGTCTGGACGGGCGTCGACGCGCACCAGCGCGGCTTGGTCGATCACCTCGGCGGGATGGGCGCCGCACTCGATCGGGCCTGTGCCCTGGCCGGGTTGCGACGTGACGACGTGGCCGTCCGCTCGGTGTCGATGCTGGGCTTCCTGAAGCAATTCCGGCCCGCCGAGTCCAGCGAGTCGATCTCGGGTTCGGTGGTCACGGCGCCAACCCGGTTCGACCTGGATTCGCTGGTCGAGACCGCGGCCGCCCGGCTCGGCCTGGTCTCGACCGGCGTGCTCAGCGTGCCCTTCGCCATCGAGGTGGACGCCGGCCTCGGTCGCTGAGCGTCTTCGCTCGAAATTCGCGACGGTCGAGTATCTCGAAACCCCGCCGGGTTCTCGTCGGTCGAGCTTGTCGGGACCCGGTCGGCTCGTCCTGTGGGTGACCGGCGGTGCCCTGGTCGTGCTCGGCGGCGCCTGCCTGATCGGCTGCGCCATCGCCGGCGACAACACGGGGCGACCGTGGACGCGGCACCGGTCGATGCCGGCCTCACGGCTGCATCCCGCAGGGCGCGATGAGCGGCTTCCACGTCCGCTACATGCGGCTGTTCTGCGAGGGCGAGAAGCTGGCCAAGTCCGAGCCGTTCTTCTGGCGCTCCAACAGCCTGACCCCCGTCTCTGCGGCACGAAGCCTTGACGCCGCACACCGGGACGGTTCTTCCCGTTCGAAACCCGCACGCCGGGGACGGTTCTCGGACGTGCGAGATTCGCACACTCGGGGACGGTTCTCGCGGGCGTGATCCTCCCAGCCTCGGAAGGTTCGGCGAGTGCACCTCCGGCGTCCGGTACCGGAGGGCGGCGATAGGCTGACCTTTCGTGAGTGCTGTGTTGATGCCGGGCAAGCCGGTCGCCGATGCTGTTTTCGCCAATCTCGAGCCGCGGATCGCGGCGTTGCGGGCCGCCGGACACAATCCCGGGCTGGGCACGATCCTGGTCGGCGGCGACTCGGCGTCCGCCGGTTACATCCGGATGAAGCAGGAGATGGCTGCCTCGCTGGGTTTCGGCGGACGCCACCTCCAACTGCCTCAGGATGCGTTGCAGGCCGATCTGATCGCGGCGATCCGTGACTTCAACACCGACGACGAGGTGGACGCGGTGCTCATCCAGCACCCGATCCCGGCCCACCTCGACTACGAGGCGGCGCTCGCCGAACTCGACCCTGACAAGGACGCCGACGGCGCGCACCCGTTCAACATGGGACGCCTCGCGCTCGGCATGCCCGGCCCGCTGCCGTGCACCCCGGCCGGCATCGAGGCACTGCTGCTGCACTACGAGATCCCCGTCGCCGGTCGCGACGTCGTCGTGCTCGGCCGCGGATTCACCCTGGGACGGCCGCTGTCGATGCTGCTGTCGCTGAAGCGTCCGGGCGGCAACGCCGCGGTGACGGTGGTGCACACCGGCGTCCCGGACTGGGCCGACTACACCCGGCGCGCCGACATCGTGATCGCGGCGGCCGGCGTCCCGGGCATCCTGCGCCCCGAGCACATCACCTCCGGCCGGGTGGTCGTCGGCGGCGGCGTCCGGTACGAGGGCAGACGGCTGCTGCCGGACGTTGACGAGTCCTGCAACGAGGTGGCCGGCTGGATCACTCCCCGGATCGGTGGTGTCGGCCCGACCACGATCGCCATGCTGTTCCAGAACACCGTCGAGGCTGCCGAGCGCCGCATCGCCGGCTGAGGGGGATTCTTCTCGGTCTGCTCCGGTTTGGCGGAGGCGTCGATTCTTGCTGGTTGAGCTGGTCGCGACACGCTACTAGTCGAAACTCCTTTGGGAAGCGCGAGCAACGCAACCACCGCTGGTTGAGCGACGTCGGAACCCCTTGCCAGCACCAAGGCCCCAAGGTCTCGACAATCTCGACCAACGAAGATCAGCGGATCCCCGGGTCTCGACAGGCTCGACCAACGAGAGGGTGATGTATCGCTGGGCCGCCCGGCCATCTCTTGACGCTCGACACGTCAGCCGGAATGCTCGCAACTGAGCGTTCTGTCGCCCACGCCCGCCGAGGTGCCCCCGCACTGCCGGCAGCGCGCGGGCGCTCGATCGGGTTCGCCGATCAGAGAGGGACCGCCATGTTCACCATCCGGCTCGTCACCGAGCAATTCGCGCCCAACCAGACCGTCACCCTGCGCTGGGGTCCCAACTGGGACCTCGACCGCGGCGGCGTGTACACCGACGGCGCCTGGACGTTCGACCTCGACGAGGCCGCGTTCGGCGACGGTATCGCTTTCAAATTCGTGCTGACCCCCGGACGCTGGATGGACGGAGCCAACCTGTACCTGCCGCCCGAGGCGCTGGCCGGCGTCCACGACTACGCCGACCAGGTGGGCGGCGAGTGGATCTTTCCGCCGGCCAACGAGTTGGTCACCGAGAACCCGGTGGTGGCCCAGCGGTTCTTCACCCGCAACCTGAGCCCCGACCACGTCTACGACGTGATCGTCGTCGGCTCGGGTATGGGCGGCGGCATCCTGGCCTCACAGCTCGCCGGTGCCGGGAAGGACGTGCTGGTGCTGGAGGCCGGCTCGTACCTGTTCCCGACTCACATCGGGAACCTGCCGCGGCGGCTCAAGGTCGGCCAGTTCGATAAGCACATCTGGTCGCTGTGGCCCGACTTCAAGGTGGAGGCCTACCAGAACACGCCCGGTTCGACCTACGCCGGCGGCCAGGGCTTCAACCTCGGCGGCCGGTCGATCTTCTGGGGTGGTCTCATCCCGCGGCAGGCGCCGTGGGAGCTCGCCGACTGGCCGGACGCCGTCCGCGACTACCTGCTGACCAGCGGTTTCGCTGCCGCGGAAACGGCGATGAGCAGCGTGCCGCCGGACGCTGACCCCTACCAGGCGGCCAGTCGTGCGGCACTGGCCGCGGCGCTGCCCGGGTTCACCGCCCAGGATGCCCGGATGGCCGTCCAGTACGAAGGGGCGACCGAGTTGTCGCTGGGCGCCGGGCTGTTCTCGACCGCCGACCTGCTGATGCAGGACCGGCTGCTCGACGACCCCGGGCACGTCCTGCCGACGGTCAACCTGAACACCGCCGTCTGGCGGGTGAACGTCGACCCGGCGAACCCGGCCCGGGTCACCGGTGTCACCGGTTGGGACCTGCTCGGACGGCGCGAGCGGACGTTCGCCGCGAACCAGGTGGTGCTCAGCGCCGGCACCATCGAGTCGGCCAAGATCGCCCTGCAGAGCGGACTGAACGACCCCGCGGGGCTGATCGGCAAGGGCATCACCGACCACACCATCCGCTACCGGCACTTCACCCTGCCGCCCGGCTCGCCGCTGGCCAGCGCCACCCAGTCGGCCAAGGTGCTGCTGCGGCACCCGCAGGCCACTCTGACCGACCATCCGTATGCGGTGGTGGTCGAACTGGGCGCCGACTTCAACCAGGGCCGGTTCATCAACCCCGGGCATCTGGCGCTGGAGCGCGAGGCGCGGGCCGGCTGGATGCTGTGCGAGCTGGTGTTCATGCACTACGCCGAGTTGGGCGCGAACCACCAGGTGGCGGTCACCGGCAACCCCGCGGACGACGTCCAGGTGACGGTGTTCCCGGCCGGGCCGTCCGCGGCGGTGCTGGCCGAGACCGACGCCCTCGCCGCCCAGTTCTTCGCGACGATCGGCGCCGAGCCGGTGCTGGGCGAGGACGGCCTCGGCCTGCAGACGGCGGCCATCGGCGGCGTGGCGCACGAAGTGGGCACGTTGCGGATGACCGGCGCCGGCGCGGGCGTGGTGGACGCCGACCTCAAGTTCCTCGCCTACGACAACCTGTACGCCTGCGACAACTCGGTGTTCCCGGCCTCTCCCGCTGCCAATCCGAGCCTGACCACGGCCGCTCTCGCCCTGCGGCTGGCGACGCATCTCACCGCCTGAGGAAATCGCTACCCCTCCAGCGGCGCACCTGGATGTTCCGGGCGTTCTGCCGAGTCGCCCACCAAGCCAGGTCGATCAGCAGCGCCGGATCTGTGACGTCGGTGGTCAACCATTCGCCCTCCACCCTGGCCCGATGACCGCCGTCCGACCATTCGCGGCGTCCGGCGAACACCTCGGCCGGCGCCGGGCGACCGGCCAAGAGGTCGCTGATCCGGTGCAATTCGGGCTCGGCAGTGATCGCGATTCCGGCGCGGCCGGCGAGGCCGTCCAGCAGGTCCCGGGGCGTCGAGCGCGGGTCGCGGCCCAGCGACACCCCCACCCGGCGCGCCGCCAGCACCTTCTGCTCAGCGACCACCTGGCTGCGGCCGTGTCGATCCTCCAGGGTCAGCGGTTCCAGCGCCGTCACGAATCCGACCACGTCGTGGGTCGGGTCGGCCAACCGCACCGAAACCCGTTCGCCGACCTGGAGCGGGGGGCTCAGGGCGTCCATTCCGGCCATGGGCACCCCCTGTCCTGACGGTTGCGCACGCTAGAGTGTTCCACGATTCAACGAAGGTTCGGAGAGGATCGAGATGACGTACATCATCACGCAGCCCTGTGTCGATGTGAAAGACCTGGCTTGCGTGGAGGAATGTCCCGTGGATTGCATCTACGAGGGCAACCGAATGCTGTACATCCAGCCCGACGAGTGCGTCAACTGTGGTGCCTGTGAGCCGGTCTGCCCGGTCGAGGCGATCTACTACGAGGACGACGTGCCTTCCGACCAGAAGGTGTTCTACGACGTCAACGTGCAGTTCTTCGACACCGTCGGTTCTCCCGGTGGCGCGGCCAAGATGGGCCCGATCGACCTCGATCATCCGCACGTGCTCGGCCTGCCGCCGCAGGGCGAGTGAAGCTCCGCGGTCGTAGCCTGCCGGACTTCCCCTGGGACTCGCTGGCGGACGCCAAAGCCTGCGCCTCGGCGCACCCCGACGGCATCGTCGACCTTTCGGTCGGGACGCCCGTCGACCCCACCCCCGAGGTGGGTCGCCGGGCGCTCGCCGAGGCGTCCGATGCGCCCGGGTATCCGACGGTGTGGGGGACGCCGGCGCTGCGCGCGGCGATCCGCGGCTATCTCGCCGACCGGTGGGCCAGCCTGCCGATCACGGACGAGGGTGTGCTGCCGGTGATCGGCACCAAGGAGATCGTGGCCGCGTTGCCGCATCTACTCGGGCTGGGTGCCGGCGACACCATGGTCATTCCGCGGATCGCCTACCCCACCTACGAAGTGGGCGGACGGCTCGTCGGCGCCGACGTGGTGCCCTGCGACGACCCGTCCGAGATCGCCGGGCTTAGCCCGGCGCTGGTCTGGATCAACTCGCCGGCCAACCCGCACGGCGAGATCCTGTCCGCCGCGCAACTGGGTGAATGGGTGCGGTACTGCCGCGAACGCGGGGCCGTGCTGGCCTCCGACGAGTGTTACGGCGAGTTCGGCTGGGACGCCGAGCCGATCTCGGTGCTGCATCCGGAGGTGAACCAGGGTTCGCTCGAGGGCCTGCTGGCCGTGCATTCGCTGTCCAAGCGGTCCAACGTGGCGGGCTACCGGGCAGGTTTCCTGGCCGGGGATGCCGAACTGGTCGGTGGTCTGCGCGAGCTGCGCAAGCACGCCGGCGGCATCGTGCCGGCGCCGGTCCAGGCGGCGATGGTCGCGTTGCTCGACGATGCCGAGCACGTCGCCGCACAGCGGGAGCGCTACCGGCGGCGCCGGGCCTTGCTGCGTCCGGCGCTGGAGGCGTCCGGCTTCCGAGTGGTGCATTCGGAGGGTTCGCTCTATCTGTGGTGCACCCGCGGTGAATCCGGCCGGGTGAGCGTCAACTGGCTGGCCGAACGCGGCATCCTGGTCGCCCCCGGCGACTTCTACGGCCCCGAGTCGGGCGACTTCGTCCGGGTCGGCCTGACCGCCACCGACGAACGCATCGCCGCAGCTGCGGCACGCCTCACTTCGAGCTGAAGCCGATCGTCACGCTGCGCCCGCCGCCGATGCTCGACCAGGAGGCGAGGGTGTGCGGGTTGTGTACCCAGTCGCTGCCGCCGACGCTGACCCGGGCTACGCCGAACTGACCGACATGGGCGATCGCCAGGTTCGCCGACGCCCAGGCGATGTTCTCGCTGCTGGTGGCCACCACAACAGTGGCGTCGGTGGAGCGGACCTCGACCTTCGACTTCAGCGCCTTGCGCAGCAGCGCCGCGGTGTCGGCAGGATCGGGCTTGCCGGGGGAGTCGATGGTGCAGCTGAACCCGCCCGGGGTGTTCCCGGTCAGCACCGTGGACAGCACCCGGGCCTTCTCGACGTGCTTGCGGTAGGCCTCGGGATGGCCGGAGCGCTGCACAGCCTGAGCCACATCGTTGACGTCGCCGGTGCGCCAGTTCTTCACCCGCACCAGCTCGTCGTAGAATTTGCCGGCCGAATAGTACGGATCCATGATCTGCTTCACTGTGCCCCACCCTTGGCTGGGCCGCTGCTGGAACAGCCCGACCGAGTCGGCATGGCCGTAGTCGAGGTTGCGAATGCCCGACTCCTGATAGGCCGTGGCCAAGGCGATCGTCGCCGCACGAGCGGGCAGGCCGCGGCTGAGCGCCACCGAGGTGATGATCGTCGCGTTGACCGCCTGTTCGGGGGTGAGCGTGACGTTCGCACCGTCGGCGCTCGCCAGGCACTGGTCGTCCATCGGCAGCGGCCGCTTGGTCGCGTTCGACCAGATCACTGCGCCACCCCACAACAATCCGCCGACGAGTGCCGCCAGGGCGATCGTGACGAATACGATGCGCGGCCAGCGAGGACGCATCAGTTCGCGTGCAGCGCGGCGTTCAGCTCGAAAGTGCCACCGGACTTCGGTCGCACCTGCACCGCACCGGTGATCGAGTTGCGCAGGAACAGCAGGCCCGGACGCCCGGACAGTTCGCGCGCCTTGACCACCGAGCCGTCCGGCAGGGTGACCTTGGTGCCGGCCGTCACGTAGAGCCCGGCCTCGATGGTGCAGTCGTCGCCGAGCGAGATGCCCAGGCCCGACTCGGCACCCAGCAGGCAGCGTTCGCCGATGGTCACCATCTCTTTGCCGCCGCCGGACAGCGTGCCCATGATGGACGCCCCACCGCCGATGTCGCTGCCGTCGCCGACGATCACGCCGGCCGAGATCCGTCCCTCGACCATCGAGGTGCCGAGCGTGCCCGCGTTGAAGTTCACGAAACCCTCGTGCATCACCGTCGTACCGGACGCCAGATGGGCACCCAGCCGGACCCGGTCGGCGTCCGCTATCCGCACCCCGGACGGCACCACGTAGTCGACCATCCGCGGGAATTTGTCGACACCGAACACGGTGAGGTGGCCGCGGCTGACCCGCAGTGCCGTCCGCACCTGCTCGAAGCCGTCAACCGCGCACGGCCCCGCCGAGGTCCACACCACGTTGGGAAGTGCGCCGAAGATGCCGTCCAGGTTGAGCTCACGGGGGCGGGCCAGGCGGGCGCTCAGCAGGTGCAACCGGAGGTAGGCGTCGGAGGTGCCGGCGGGTGCGGCGTCAAGGTCGATCTCGACCAGCACGGCCTCGGTGCGGACGCCCCGCTCGTCGTCGTCGGCCTGCGCGGCGATCAACTGCCTCGGCGCCGCCTCACCGCTCGCCGAGCCGAGTTGCGGGTCGGGGAACCAGGTGTCGAGCACCTGTCCGGAGACGTGGACGGAGGCCAGGCCCCAGCCCCAGGCTGAGCGGGTGTCGGTCATGGCGGCAAGCCTAGCGGGGCCGTCCGACGCGGCGTCCCTCGCTACGCTCAGCCCATGACTCTCGATCCCCGCGGCGATCTGGTCGCGCTGTTCCGTGCCATCGTCGATATCGAGTCGGTCAGCGGGAACGAGCGCGAACTCGCCGATCAGATCGAGCGAGCGCTGCGGGGTTGCGCGCATCTGAGCGTGCTGCGCGACGGCGACACGGTGATCGCCCGGACGGCGCTGGCACGCGACCAGCGGGTCGTCATCGCCGGTCACCTGGACACGGTGCCGCTCACCGGCAACCTGCCGTCGTGGCGGGAGGGTGACCTGATCTACGGACGCGGCAGCTGCGACATGAAGGGCGGGGTTGCGGTGATGCTCGCGGCGGCGTTCGCCCTGGAGGCGCCGTCCAGTGATCTCACCTGGATCTTCTACGACCACGAGGAGGTCGAGGCGTCGGCCAACTCGCTGACCCGGATCGCGGCGACCCGGCCCGAGATGCTGGCCGGTGACTTCGCCGTCCTGATGGAACCGACCAACGCCCGGGTCGAGGGCGGCTGCCAGGGCACGCTGCGGTTCACCGTCACCACCACGGGCCGGGCCGCGCACTCGGCCCGGGCCTGGATGGGGCACAACGCCATCCACGACGCCGCCGACCTGCTGGCCCGGCTCGGCGCCCATCAGCCCGAGCAACCCGAGGTCGACGGCCTGCGCTACCACGAGGGCCTGAACGCCGTCGCGATCGAGGGGGGCATCGCCGGCAACGTGATTCCCGATCGGTGCACAGCCACCGTCAACTACCGCTTCGCTCCGCATCGCAGCATCGAGCAGGCGCAGCAGTACTGCCGCGACGTCCTGGACGGCTACGAGCTGACCTTCATCGATGCTGCCGCAGGCGCCCGGCCCGGGCTGGACCGCCCGGCCGCGGCGGCCTTCCTGGCTGCCGTCGGCGGTGAACCCTCCGCGAAATTCGGCTGGACGGATGTGGCCCGGTTCTCGGCCCTCGGTATTCCGGCCGTCAACTTCGGCCCGGGCGACCCGTCCAAGGCGCACGCCGACGACGAGTTCTGCCCAGTCGGCGACCTGATCACCTGCCGCGACGCCATCCTGCGCTGGTTGAGTTGAGGAAGCGCTGATCAATGCTGTCCGAGCGAGGCCGAGTGCGCCGCAGCCGGACATGATTGATCAGCGGTTGCTTTAAGAAGGCGCTGATTCTCGTTGGTCGAGCGTGTCGAGACCTTGGCGTGCGCCGGGAGGGTTTCGACACGCTCAACCAGCGGTGGTCGGGGATCAGCGCCTTCCCAAGGCGGTAGCCCGGGAATAGCCGCGGGCGAGGTACGCTGGCGTATCGTCGGCGGTTCCTTCGGGAGGGGACCGCGGCAGCATACGGAATGAGCCGACCGGGGGGATCGGGCCATCAGCGATCTACTTGACTATTCACGGACGCGGCCGCGCAGCCGCAGTGTCCGGACGCTGGTGCGCGTGGGCACGGGGGTCCTCGCCGGCCTGCTTGCCGTCACCATCGTGGCGGGGGCTGCCATCGGTTCGCTGTGGCTGTCGGCGTCCGGGATCAGCCGGAGCCCGTCGCTGCTGCCGGCCCGCGCCGTGGTTGCCGGGCCCGGCGTGCCCGGGTCGCTCAACCTGCTGCTGATCGGCAGCGACTCCCGCGAGCGGCAGGCCTCCGCCACCGTGATGATGGTGGTCCATGTCGACAGTTCCCGGCAGCGGGTGGATGTCGTGTCGTTGCCGCGCAGCATTCTGGTCGGCGCGCCGGACGGCAGCCGGCAGCGGCTGGCCGCCCGCTACGCCGACGGTGGTGCGCCGGCCGTCGTGCAGTCGGTGGAAGGCCTGCTCGGCATTCGCATCGATCATGTCGCGCTGACCTGGTTGGACAGCATGTCACGGCTGATCGACATGCTCGGCCGGGTGCGGATCGACAATCCGATGACCGCGACCACCGGCGGCTTCGCCTTCCCCCGTGGTGAGGTCAATCTCACCGGTCAGGAAGCGCTCGCCTTCGTCCGCCCGGACGGCGCGAGCGACGGTGGCCTGGACCGCGCGGAGAGCCAGCGGTTGGTCCTCCAGGGGATCGTGGAACGGTTGCTCACCAGCAAGGCGCTGCTCAACCCGAGCACAGTCAAGGCGGTGCTCGACCAACTCGCCGGAGACATTGTGGTCGACACCGGCCTCGACGCCCGCACCATGGTGGAACTCTTCGTCGACCTGCGGCTGCGGTCCACGCAGCAACGGCCCTTGACGATCAAGCTGCCGACCGCGGGCGGCGGGGTGACCGACGGCGGCCTGGGTTACCTGCTGCCCGATAAAGCCCGGGTCGCCGAGCTCGGACGAGTGTTGAATGCCGACGCCACAGAGTCGTGGGGACGTTAGGGGAGCGCTGGTCGATGCTGTCCGAGCGAGGACGTGCCCGGTGGCAATCGCGTCAGCTGAGCCCGCTACGCTGGCCGGCGTGAGCAAGCGCACCCGTACCCAGGGCCCGGTGATTCGGCGCGAAGGCCAGGTTCAGCAAACCACCACAGACCAGCGGCTACTGGCCGGCAAGGGCGACGCCGGCTGGATCCACAGCGACCAGTGGCGCACCCTGCGGATCCAGGCTGAGTTCGTCGAGGGCTTCAGTACGCTCGCCGAGCTCGGTCCGGCGATCGGCGTCTTCGGATCGGCCCGGACGCCCAAGGACAGTCCCGTCTGGCAGGCCGGTGTCGAGATCGGACGGGGGCTGGCGGGGGCCGGCTTCTGCGCCATCACCGGCGGCGGCCCCGGCATCATGGAGGCGGTCAACAAGGGCGCCGCGCAGGCCGGCGGCACCTCGGTTGGGCTCGGCATCGAGTTGCCGTTCGAGCAGGCGCTGAACAAGCACGTCACCCTCGGCATCAACTTCCGCTATTTCTTCGCCCGCAAGGTGATGTTCCTCAAGTATTCGCAGGGCTTCATCGTCATGCCGGGCGGGTTCGGCACCCTCGACGAACTGTTCGAGGCGCTGACCCTGGTGCAGACCCGCAAGGTCACCTCATTCCCGATCGTGTTGTACGGTACCGCCTTCTGGCAGCCACTGCTGGACTGGATCCGCTCGTCGGTGCTGGCCGGCGGCTACGTGTCGGAGGTGGATCTCGACCTGCTGATGGTCACCGACGACGTCGAAGAGGCTATTCGCTGGGCGACGGGCGCGGGTGCCGTCGGCAACGGACCTGAGTAAGGGGCGGGTATGGAATGGGTGCTGTGGATGATCGCCGTCGGGGTGCTCGGACTGGCGGCCGTAGCGGCGTCCGGACGGCTGGGTGAGTTGCCCGGGACGGTGACCGACACCCCGCGGCCGCACGTGCCGACCGGGACGGTGACCGGTGCCGACCTGCGCGGCTTGCGGTTCTCCGTCGTCGTGCGCGGCTACTCGATGGACCAGGTCGACGGCCTGCTGGACCGGTTGGCGCGCCAGCTCGATTCGGCCCGGGTTCACACGGTGCCCGCGCCCGCCGTCCCCGATCCTGGGGTGGACGGCGGACCCGATCCCGCTGCCCACCCTGACCCGGGGCATCCCGACCCCGACCCCACCGTCGTGCCCGCCCCGGAGCCTCTCCTGCCGGCGCCTGGTCCGGAGCGATCCTGCGCGTCCAAAGACAGCGACGACGAGCGACCGGCGTTCTTCCGGCCGACGGGCGAGGGCGACGCCCGAGGCTGACGGGCCGAGTGCTCCGGGTTGAGCACGACCGTCCGCTACCGGCAGCGGATCAGGGCCGATCCCGTTCTGGTCAGGGCGGCGTCCCGGCAACCTCCACCGGGTTCTGGAATAATGGGCGGCGGTAAGTCCCCAACAGAACGAGGGTGAGCAATGGCAGCAATGAAGCCGCGGACCGGCGACGGGCCCATCGAGGTGGCCAAGGAAGGGCGCGTGATCGCCATGCGGATCCCGGCCGAGGGGGGCGGACGTTTGGTCATCGAAATGAACGCGGCCGAGGCGGCCGAACTCCTCGAAGCGCTCACGGGTGTCGTCAACCCCGCCTGAGCGCCGCTTCCCACGCCAATGCCGAAGGCCCCCGGATATTCCGGGGGCCTTCGGCATTGGCGCAACTCTGACGGCGCGGGGTGACCGCAGCCGACGCCCGGCGGTCGCGCTTGTCGAGACCCTGCTTTCCGCGGAAGGCGAGGGTCGCGACAAGCCCGGCCGGGGAGGGTCAGCTGTTGTGGGCGGCGATCGCTTTCTCGTAGACCTCGACGGTCTCCTGGGCGATCTTCTCCCAGCTGAACTCGTCGATGCAGCGCTGGCGTCCGGCCAGGCCCATCTGACGGGCCCGGTCGCGATCGCGGGTGAGGGCGTTGACGTTCTCGGCGAACTTCGCCTCGAAGTCCGCGACGAACGCGGGGTCGCCGGCCTGGGCCGGGTCGTAGGGCACCAGCAGGCCGGTCTCGCCGTCCACCACGACCTCGGGGATGCCGCCCACCGCTGAGGCGACCACCGGGATCTCGCAGGCCATCGCCTCCAGGTTCACGATGCCCAGCGGTTCGTAGATCGACGGGCAGGCGAACAGCGTCGAATGGGTCAGCACCTGACGCACGGCGGCCCGGGGCAGCATCTCCTGCACCCACTTCACCCCGCTGCGGGTCTTGTTCAGCTCGGCGAACGCGCCGTCGAACTCGGCGGCGATCTCGGGGGTGTCGGGTGCGCCGGCGAGCAGCAGCACCTGGGTGTCCGGGTCGAACTGCTGAGCCGCGCGGACCAGGTGGATCAGGCCCTTCTGGCGGGTGATCCGGCCAACGAAGGTGACGATCGGCTTGTCCCGGTCGACGCCGAGGGAGTCGATCACATCGGTGTGGGCGTCCGGCTTGAACTCTTCGGGATCGATGCCGTTCTTGACCACGTGGATCCGCTCGGGGTCGATCGAGGGGTAGGCGTTGGAGATGTTCGTGATCATCGCCGCCGACACCGCGATGACGGCGTCGGCCTGGGTGAAGGCGGTCTTCTCGATCCAGGAGCTGACCCGGTAACCGCCGCCGAGCTGCTCGACCTTCCAGGGCCGATCGGGCTCCAGGGAGTGGGCGGTGACCACATGCGGCACGTCCTGGAAGTGACCGGCGACGATGCCGGCGAACTGGGCGTACCAGGTGTGGGAGTGGATGACGTCGACCTCGGGGATGGCGGCGGCCATCGAGATGTCGGCGCCCAGGACGCGCAGCGCGGCGTTGGCACCGGCCGGGTAGTCCTCGGCATGCGCCGTCGCGCCTTCGCGCGGCTCTCCCATGCATTGGACGTTGACGGACTCGGTGAACTTGCGTAGCTGCGGGACGAGCTGGCCGACATGCACGCCGGCGCCCCCGTAGATGTGCGGCGGATACTCACGAGTGAGGATGGATACACGCAGTGACATGAACGGATCGTTGCACACCGAACCCACGCCAGGGGAGGGGCTGGGCCGCGGCCGGGACGTCGGCTTGGCGATGTCTTGGTGAAACGGTGGTCGCAGACGGGCGACGCGACTGAGAATTTCGTCCGTGGGACTGTCCCGGAGGTGCAGAGGGCTCTATGTTCGGATCATGAGCAACCCGACCGTTCTCTCCATCGTCCTGGCGGGCGGTGAGGGCAAGCGCCTGATGCCACTCACGGCCGATCGAGCCAAACCCGCGGTGCCCTTCGGCGGCACCTACCGGCTGATCGACTTCGTCCTCTCCAACCTCGTCAACTCGGACCTGACCAAGATCTGCGTGCTGACCCAGTACAAGTCGCACTCCCTCGACCGGCACATCGCGGTCACCTGGCGGCTGTCGCCGATGCTGGGTAGCTATGTGACCTCGGTGCCGGCGCAGCAGCGGACCGGCAAGCAGTGGTTCCAGGGCAGCGCCGACGCCATCTACCAGTCCATGAATCTCATCAACGACGAAGATCCGGACTATGTGGTGGTGTTCGGGGCAGACAACATCTACCGGATGGACGTCTCGCAGATGCTGCGGGCGCACATCGACTCCGGACTCGACTGCACCGTGGCCGGCATCCGGGTGCCGCGTGCCGAGGCGACCGCCTTCGGTGTCATCGACGCCGACGAGAACTCCAAGATCAAGAGCTTCCTGGAGAAGCCTGCCGACCCGCCCGGCCTGCCTGACAGCCCCGACGAGTCGTTCGCGTCGATGGGCAACTACATCTTCACCCGCAAGGCCTTCGTCGAGGCGCTCAACGATGACGCCAACGCCGACACCAAGCACGACATGGGCGGCAACATCGTCCCCGACTTCGTCAACGCCGGACGGGCGGGGGTGTACGACTTCACCCGCAACGAGGTTCCGGGTGCCACCGAGCGCGACCTCAACTACTGGCGTGACGTGGGCACCATCCAGGCTTACCACGCCGCCCACATGGACCTGATCTCGGTCGATCCGGACTTCAACCTGTACAACCGCAGGTGGCCGATGTTCACCGACCAGGTGCAGGCACCCGGTGCGAAGTTCACCCTGCGCGGCAATGCTGAGGACTCGATCGTGAGTTCCGGCTGCATCATCTCCGGCGGCGACGTGGACCGTTCCGTGCTGTCGCCGAACGTGATCGTCGACAAGTGGGCCAAGGTCGAGGAGTCGATCCTCTACCCGGGCTGCCGGGTCGGTCGCAACGCGGTCGTCCGCCGGGCCATCCTGGACAAGAACGTGCACGTGCCGGACGGCGTCGAGATCGGCGTCGATCCCGAGCATGACAAGGCGCGCGGCTTCTACGTCGAGGACGGCCTGACCGTGGTGCCGAAGAGCTTCCCCATCCCCGGCCCGTAACCGAAGCCTGGGCAGTGCCGGCGGCCGTCCGCCCTTGTCAGCCGCCACAGGCACGCACTAGGCCCTCCCTAATCAGTTCAGCCCTCCCGTTGACGGGAGGGCTGAACTGATTAGGGAGGGCCTAGTCGGGCGAGGTGGTGATGCCGTCAGGCTTTGACGGCGACCAGGAGTCCGTCGCCGACAGGGAGCAGGGTGGCGGTCAAGTCCTCCATGCCCTGGACCGCCTGCAGCGCCTCGCGAATGATGACGGTCTCGTCGTCCTCGTTGGCTTCCTCGGCGACCTGCCCGCGCCACAGGGCGTGATGCAGCACCAGCAAGCCGCCGTCGCGCAGCAGCCGCTGCGACTGGTCGACGTACTCGACGAACTCGAGCGGGTCGCCGTCGACCACCACCATGTCGTAGGCGCCGTCGCTCAGCTTCGGCAGCACGTTGAGCGCCGAGCCGGCGATCAGCCGGGCCCGTCGCGGCGGAATGCCTTCGGCGGCGAAGATCTGCCGGGCCGCCACCTGGTGTTCGGTTTCCAGGTCGATCGAGGTGAGGATGCCGTCGGACGCCATGCCGCGGATCAGCGCCAATCCGGAGACTCCGGCGCCGGTCCCGATCTCGACCACCGCACGGGCGTTGATCAGCCGGGCGAAGAAGGTCAGCGCCGAGGTGACCCCCTGGCTGGCCGGGGTCAGGGCGAGCTGGCGGCTGGCGGCGCGGGCCAGCCGCATGGTGTCGTCGTCGGGAACGAATTCCTCCGAGAACGCCCAGGACGGGGACGGGGTGGCAGCCTTGGCGGCCGAGCGCGATGCGGGACTCACGGGGGCAGCCTATCGAAGGCGCACCGATGCCGGGCCCGACGGTCCGACAACCTCACCGGCGACGCCGTTACACTGCCGCCATGTCCCAGCCTGTGTTCGGTCGCGTGCTCACCGCGATGGTCACCCCGTTTAGTCCGCACGGTGCGATCGACCTGGTGGAGGCCCGGAAGCTGGCCGCCTACCTGGTGGACGAGCAGCACAACGACGCCCTGGTGATCAACGGCACCACCGGCGAGTCACCGACCACCACGGACGCCGAGAAGGCCGATCTGCTCGCCGCCGTCGTGGACGAGATCGGCGACCGCGCGCAGGTCGTCGCCGGTGTCGGCACCAACGACACCCGGCACACCATCGAGCTCGCCGAGCAGGCGGCGGCGGCCGGGGCGTCCGGGCTGCTGGTGGTGACGCCGTACTACTCCCGCCCGCCGCAGGACGCGATTGCCGCGCACTTCCGGGCGGTTGCCGACGCCACCGAACTGCCGATCATGCTGTACGACATTCCGCACCGTGCCGGGGTGCCGATCGAGACCGCCACCCTGCTCGAGGTGGCGACCCACCCACGGATCGTTGCGGTCAAGGACGCCAAGGGCAACGCCGCTGCCTCAGCCGTCGTGATCGCCGGAACGGACCTCGCCTACTACGCGGGCGACGACGCCTACACTTTGCCGTTGCTCGCGGTCGGTGGGGTCGGGGTGGTCGGCACGTCGACCCACTTCACCGGGGTCCGCGCCAAGGTGATGATCGAGAAATTCCTCGCCGGTGACCTGGCCGGGGCCATCGCCGACAATGCCGCGCTGCTGCCGGTGTTCAACGGGGTGTTCGCCACCCAGGGCTGCATGCTGGTGAAGGCCGGGCTGGAGTCCCGAGGCTTCGCGCCGGCCGTGCTGCGCGGCCCGTTGCTCGCGGCCTCGTCCGAGCAGAAGGCAGCCTTCGTCGCATTGCTGGACGCCGCCGGACTCTGATGCGGTGAGGGTGGGCGTGCTGTGTCCGTGACCCGGAAGTGGTTGCGCCGGTCGTTCGCACTACCCTGTGAGCCATGGATTTCAACGCGAGCGAGATCGTTCTGCTGCTCGTGTTGGCGATCGTTCTATTCGGCCCCGAGAAGCTGCCCGAGCTGGCCCGCAAAACCGCCCGGGTGCTGCACGCCGTCCGGCGGATCGCGAACGACGCCCAGGGCCGGTGCGCGAGGAACTGGGTCCCGAGTACGCCGACCTGCAACTCTCTGACTTGAACCCGAAGGCGTTCATCGCCAAGCACCTGGGGCCGGACGCCACCGACGAACTCGACTCGGTCGCGCAGGAGTTGCGCGGCGCCCGGGCCAGCCTGGACGCCGCCGTCGCGGCGGGCCCCGTGGACTCGCCGGCCGAGGTGGATTCGGGCGCGGTGAGCGGCCTCGAGGACGCGGCTGCAGGTACCCGTCCGTTGCCGCCTTTCGACTCCGAGGCCACCTGAAACGCTGATCGTCGTCGGCCGGGCTTGCTGCGACCCGGACGCGCTCGCCGGCGCGGCTTCCGCGACGCGCCGCTCGCCGGCACGGCTTCCCATGGGTGCCGGGCCCGGCGCGGGCGTCCGCGACTCTGGGGCCTCGCCCCCCCGGGTTGACCGCAACCCGCCGATCAACGCCTGCTGGGGGTCGGCGTCCGTGGGAGCGAAGCGCTAACCTCCCAGAGTGACCTCCAGCTCGTCGATCTTCGTGTCCCGGATCAAGGGACTGCCGATGCTGGACGCCAGCGGCGACCAGGTGGGCAAGGTGCGCGATGTGGTGCTGCAGAACCGTCCGGGCAGACGGGCGCCGCGGGTCAAGGGTCTGGTGGTTGAGCTGTTCGCGCTGCGCCGGATCTTCTTCCCGATGGAGCGGGTGCATTCCATCGATCCCAACCAGGTGATCATTTCGGGGGTGGTCAACACCCGCCGGTTCGAGCGGCGTGACCAGGAGGACCTCGCGATCGAGGACCTGTTCGACCGCACCGTGTTCCGGCGCGGCAATCCTCAGCTGTTCACCATTTACGACCTGGCCATCCGGCGGGCCCGGCAGCGCGACTGGGAACTCTCCGAGGTGGCGCTGCGTGACCAGGCGCGGCGGCGTCCGTTCGTGAAGCCGCACGTCACCATCGTGGGTTGGGACGAGGTGCCCGATTTCACCTTGATCACGGGCCGTGGCTCCGACCAGATCCTGGCCGAGCTGCAGGAGATGAAGCCCGCCGACGTGGCGCGTGAGCTGCACGACATGGACCCGCAGCGGCGCGCCGAAGTGGTCAACGCGATGGACGACGAGTTGCTGGCCGAGGCGTTGGAGGAGCTGCCCGAGGACGAACAGGTCGAGGTGATCCAGTCGCTGGAGGTCGAGCGCGCGGCCGACGTCCTGGAAGAGATGGATCCCGACGACGCCGCCGACCTGATCGCGGAACTGGCGCCCGAGGTGGCTGAGGACATCCTGGAACGGATGGAGCCCGAAGAGGCCGAAGACGTCCGCTCGCTGCTCAGCTACGACGCGTCGACCGCGGGCGGCCTGATGACCCCCGAGCCGGTCATTCTCGCCCCGGACGCCACCGTCGCCGATGCCCTGGCGATGATGCGCGACGCGGAACTCACCCCGGCGCTGGCCTGTCTGGCGTTCGTCTGCCGCGCCCCGCTGGACACCCCGACCGGACGGTTCCTGGGCGGCGTGCACATTCAGCGGCTGCTTCGGGAACCACCCTCCACCCTGGCGGCGTCCCTGGTCGACAAGGGCATCAAGCCGCTCGCTCCGAGTTCGGACATCGCTCTCGTGTCGCGGTACTTCGCCACCTATGACCTGGTCTGCGCCCCCGTGGTGGACGCCGAGGGCAGGCTGTTGGGCGCGGTCACCGTCGACGACGTGCTCGACCACATCCTGCCCAACGACTGGCGCGGGATTCAGCTGGACCAACTGCAGGCGGGGGTGACCGGTGTCGGCTAGCGATCGGCTTAACACTCCGGGCCGAGAGCGGCGGTGGCTGCCCCGGGTGCGGATGGATGCGGAGGTGTTCGGCAGCTTCGCCGAGGGTTTCGCGCGGTTCATGGGTACCGCGAGCTTCCTGATCTGGATGACGGTGCTGATCGTCGCCTGGATCGCCTGGAACGTGTTCGCTCCCAAGGCGTGGATCATCGACGAGTTCCCGTTCATCTTCCTGACCCTGCTGCTGTCGTTGCAGGCGTCCTACGCCGCCCCACTGATCCTGCTGGCCCAGAACCGGCAGGAGGCGCGCGAGCGGGTCAGCCTAGAGCACGACCGTGAGGTGGCCGCCCAGGCCCGCGCCGACACCGACTTCCTGGCCCGTGAGATCGCCGCGATGCGGATGCGAATCGGTGACCTGGCCACCCGCGACTTCATCCGCGGCGAGTTGCGTGACCTACTGGAGGAACTCGACAAGGGCGGCGACGATGCCGAGGACGGCTCTCGCCGAGACCACTCCCGGACGCGGGACGCCGGCCGTCCGTCTGGCCGGGACGGGTCGCCCCACCAGCGCTGAGACCGCTGACTTTCGCTGGTCGAGTGTCGCGAGTCCCTGACAATGCGCTCGCCGATCGGGTTTCGACAAGCGCAACCAGCGGTGGCCACGCTCCTCAGCGCGTCCTCGTCCACCGCAGACACTGAAACGCAGGGACGGTTCCTTTCCGGTTCAGGGGACGGTTCCCTTCTGGTTCAGGGGACGGTTCCTTTCTGGTTCAGGGGACGGTTCCTTTCTGGTTCAGGGGACGGTTCCTTGAACCGTTCAAGGAACCGTCCCCTGAACTGATTCAAGGAACCGTCCCCTGAACTGATTCAAGGAACCGTCCCCTGAACTGATTCAGGGAACCGTCCCCTGAACCGACGCGCGGTCGCACGCGGTGAGAACTACGCCCAGCGCGATACCCGGCGGCGGGCCGCACCGCCCGGAGTAGGGTTCTTCCTATGCCCGACAACGAACTGCTCGCTGCTGTCCAGGAGGCGTTGAACGGGGTGGTGGACCCCGAGATCAAGCGACCGATCACCGAGCTGGGCATGGTGGAGTCGCTGACCATCGACGACGATGACGTGGTTTCGCTCACCGTGCTGCTGACGATCGCGAGCTGTCCGCTGAAGAGCACGATCGAGCACGACGTGACCGCGGCGGTCACCGCGGTGCCGGGTGTGTGCGGCATCAACCTGACGTTGGGAGCGATGACCGACGAGCAGCGCGCCGAGATGAAGCGCCAGCTGCGCGGCGGCATCGCCGAGCGCGCCATCCCGTTCGCGGACGCCAACAACCTCACCCAGGTGATCCTGGTGGCGTCCGGTAAGGGAGGCGTCGGCAAGTCGTCGGTGACGGTGAACCTGGCGATGGCGCTGGCCGAGCAGGGCAAATCGGTCGGCGTGCTGGACGCCGACATCTACGGGCATTCGATTCCGCAGATGCTCGGCGTCGCGGATGCCACCCCCACCTCGCTGGACGGGATGATCCTGCCGGTGCCCACGATGGGCCTGAAGGTGATCTCGATGGGCATGCTCAAAGCGAGCCGCGACCAGGTCATCGCCTGGCGTGGGCCGATCCTCGACCGGGCGTTGCACCAGCTGCTCTCGGACGTGTTCTGGGGCGACCTGGACTTCCTGCTGCTCGACCTGCCGCCCGGCACCGGTGACGTGGCGTTGTCGCTGGGCCAGAAGCTGCCGAACGCCGAGGTGCTGGTGGTGACCACACCCCAGCAGGCGGCGGCCGAGGTGGCGGAACGGGCCGGCACGATGGCGTCCATGATGGAGCAGAAGGTGATCGGCGTGGTCGAGAACATGAGCTACCTCGACGTCGAATGCCCGCACTGCCACGACACGCACCGGGTGGACGTCTTCGGCACCGGCGGCGGTGCCGAGGTGGCGTCCACACTGACCACCAGGCTCGGGTACCCCATCCCGTTGCTGGCCGAAGTGCCGCTCGACCCGGCCGTCCGAATCGGTGGGGACGACGGGTTCCCAGTCGTCGTGGCGGACGGCTCGAAACCGAGCGCGCGCGCGCTGGCCGACCTGGCGCGCAGCATCGCCTCGCGCACCCGTTCGCTGGCCGGACGGACGCTGAACCTGACCCCGGTCGGCTGAAAGAAGGAACTCGATGACCCAGCCCAACCCCCGGCTCAGTGCGCTGTTCGAACTGGAGTACCCGCAGTCGGTGGGTGTCTACGACAACTACGTGCAGGCGCAGGCTGCGGTGGACTTCCTCGCCGACGCCAAATTCGCGGTGCAGAACATCGCGATCGTCGGCACCGACCTGAAGTCGGTGGAGCGGGTGACCGGACGCCGCAACTGGGGGACGGTGCTGCTGCGCGGGCTGCAGAGCGGCTTGTCAACCGGCCTGATGGTGACTTTCATCCTGTGGTTCCTGCAGCCGCAGGCCAACCCGTTCGTGCTGCTCCCGGGAGCGCTGCTGATCGGCATCCTGATCGGCGTCGCCTTCTCGGCGATCGGCTACGCGGCGTCCCGGGGCAAGCGTGACTTCAACTCGATCAGCCAGACGGTCGCCGCCACGTACGAGTTGCTGTGCGAGCACAAGGTGGCCGGCCAGGCCCGCGAACTGCTGGCCACCATGCCCGGCGCCCGGGCCGCCGCCTTCGATCCGCGCAACGCGCCGGCCCAGCCTTGGCAGAACGGGCAGTACCCGGCCCAGGGGCAAGTCGGCTACCCCGGCCAGGGGACTGCGCCCTACCCGAGCCAGCCCGCGCCCCTGCAGTACCCGGGCCAGAGCTACCCGGCGCAGCCTGTGCCGCCGTACCCGAGCCAGCCCGCCGCCCCAGCCCCGACCTACGCCGGGCTGCCCTACCCCGGCCAGCCCGCTCCGGCCCAGCCCGCGCCCGGCCAGGTTGATCAGCCGGCCCAGCCGGCGTCCGCGCAGACCCCGGAGCCGGCTTCTGGACCACGTCCCTACGGTGACTACGCCGCCGACGAGGGCATCGGACGCGCACCCCAGCCCCGGCCGTCCGCCGGGCGGGAGCCGTCCGCCGGGCCGGAGCCGTCCGCCGGGCCGGAGCCGTCCGCCGGGCCGGAGCCGTCCGGCGAGTCGGAGCAGGACGGCCGCACCCCGCGTGTCGACAGCTGAGAATGCGCTGGCCGGCGCACCCACCGCTGGGTGAGTTTCAGGACGGCCGCACCCCGCGTGTCAACACCTGAGGACGCGGTGATTGGCGCACCCACCGCTGGTTGAGCTCGTCGAAACCTCTCCCGCCGCCCGCATCATCGGGGGTCTCGACAAGCTGTGACCACCGGGTCGTGGCTCCCGACCAGCCCGGACCAGAACTCGCTCGATCGGTCGCCGCGGCCGATGTACTCGTCAGCTGGCGACCGATTCCGCAGCGAGGTGAGGCGCGCGAGGCAAAATGCCCCGGGAATCGGTCGCTGTTTCGCGACGGCATCCCAGTGGACGTCCCCTGGTCCAGAGCACGTCCCCCTGGCCCGTACCACCCCGCGAGGCGCAGGTGCGCCGGCACAAGCAGAATGGGCCGCCCCGAGGGGCGGCCCATGGTCGTGGCGGACGGTTACCGCTGGATGTTCTGCTCGTCGATCACCACGGTCTTGGCAATCTTGTCGGCGAAGGTCTGCTTCTTGGAGTCCCACAGCGGGAACAGGAAGCCGAGCGCGCAGATCAGCTCATCGAGCAGGTGTGCCACCGCGCGCAGCATGGCGGTGTTCTGCGGCGGGGTCTGGCCGGTGTCTTCCATCACCACCCGCACCTTGCCGATCTTGTGGCCGAACGAGTAGCCGGTCGTCGCCACCCGGTAGCCGGTGTTGTACACCCACCAGCCGACGGCCAGCAGCGTGGAGGCGATGTTGGCGGTATACCCGCCGTTCGGCATCACGATGCCGATGATGATGCTGATCGCGATGGCGGGCGCCACGAAGTCGATCAGACCGCCGATCGCTCGCCGTCCCCAGGTCGCCAGTACGGGGCCGGACGGTGCGTACGGGTTCGGTTGGTACCCGCCGCCGTAAGGGCTGGGTGCGCCGTACCCGCCGGCGTTGGGGTCGTAACCGCCCTGCGGCGCGCCATACGGGTTCTGGGCAGTGCCGGGGTCGTACCCGCCGCCCTGCGGGGCGCTGCCGTACGGGTTCTGGCCGTACCCGGCGCTGGGGTCGTAGCCGCCTTGGGCGGGGGCGCCGTAGGGCGGCGTCTGGCCGAAGGACTGGTCCGGGGTGCTCGGCGCTTGGCCGTAACCCTGCTGGGGGTTGGATCCGCTCGGAGCGGAGTAGCCCTGGCTGTAGCCGGGCGCGGCGTAGCCACCCTGCGGGGCGTCCGTGCCGCTGGGCCCACTCGGCGCAGGCGCACCCCAGCCGGGCGGGGTGTAGCCGGGAGCCGAAGCGTCTTGATCGGGGGTGCCGGAGTCGGCGGGGGAGTAGCCGCTCGGCTGCTGGCCGTCGCCGGAGCCCTCCGGCTTGTCGGGGTCGTTGTCCCACGTCTGGTTGCTCACGTGTGTCTCCTGGGTTGAGATCAGGTGCACCGAATCCTACGGTGACCGAGGCGCAGCGCCGGGACGGCTGTCCAGAAGAGCGGATAATGGCGGCGTGTCGCCCGAAATGTCGTCCCCCCGCGCCTTCGACGCGCGGCGTGGGTTGCGCGCGCTCGGCATCTTCGGTGCGGTCGGGCTCGGACTGAGCGGGCTCGCCGCGACCACCGGCCTCGGCATCGCATGCCCATGGCGCGCGCTGACCGGAACGCTGTGCCCGTTATGTGGTGGCACCCATGTCGGGATGGCGCTGCTGCGCGGCGATCTGGCCGGGGCCTGGGCGGCGAATCAGTTCGTCGTCGGCGGCGTGGTGGTGCTGGTCCTGCTCGGACTGCTGTGGACGATCGAGGCACTCGGCGGACCTGCGGTCCGTCCGCCGCGGTCGATGCGGGGGCGTCCGGGCCTGTGGTGGGTCGTGATCGGCGCGGTCGCGGTGGTGTTCGCCGCGGTGCGCAACCTCGTTCCTTAGCAAGGCGCTGATCAAGCGCTGCACCGTCATCCCGGGCTTGCTCCGGGATCTCTCCCGCCTGAGAGCCTGAGACCGGCTACGGCGACGATGGCCCCGGTCGGGCGTCGACCAGGGTCCAGCCGAGCCGCTCGGCGGCGCGCTTGTCGAAGGTGACCGTTTCGCCCACACCGAAGAGTTCCATGCCCCCTGAATGAGCGCGCGGACGACGCCCTCGCCGTCGTCGAACTCCAGAACTTCACCCCACTTCGCGATCTGGGCGGACTGAACAGGGAGGATCCGGCCATGGCCACGTCGCGCAGGGCGATCGTCAAAGCCCGTCGAAGGGCCGAGCGGAAGCAGTACCCGGTTGAGATCGACCGTGGTGAGGAAAGCTCGACCGGCGATGATCGGCGCTTCCTTGGGGAGGGGTCGGCGGCATCGGTGACCGGGAGAGCCGTCCCCAGGGTTCAGCTGTCGGCCATTTCTCCGGCGAGGAACTCCGAGTAGGCGGGCAGGTCGAGCTGGCCGGAGCCGGAGACGCCGATCACGATCACCGGCGAGGTGCCGTCCTCGGCGGCCTGCCGGGCTTCGCGCAGGGCCCCGGCGATGGCGTGGTTCGACTCGGACGCCGGGACGATGCCCTCGGTCCGGGCGAACAGGACGCCGGCGGCGAACGCTTCGCGCTGCTTGATGCTGACGGCGTCCATCAGGCCGAGATGCTTGACGAAGCTGACCAGCGGCGCCATGCCGTGGTAGCGCAGGCCGCCGGCGTGCACCGGGTCGGGGACGAAGTCGGGGCCGAGGGTGTACATCTTCAGCAGCGGCGTCATGCCGGCGGTGTCGCCGAAGTCGTAGCGGTATTCGCCCTCGGTCAGCGACGGCGCCGCCTTCGGCTCGCACGCGACCAGGCGGGTGTTCGTCCGGCCGTCCAGGTTCTCGCGCAGGAACGGCAGCGCCAGCCCGCCCAGGTTCGAGCCGCCGCCGGCGCAGCCGTAGACGACGTCCGCCTGCTCTTCGCCGAACTCGGCGAGCTGCAGCAGTGCCTCCTGGCCGATGACGGTCTGGTGCAGCAGCACATGGTTGAGCACCGAACCCAGCGAGTAGGACGCGTTCGGGTCGCCGGCGGCCATCTCGATCGCCTCCGAGATGGCCATGCCCAGGGAACCGCTGGTGTCCGGGAAGCGTTCGCGCAGCGCGCGTCCGGCCTGGGTCAGCTCGGACGGCGAGGAGTGCACGGTGGCGCCGAAGGTCTCCATCAGCACGTGCCGGTACGGCTTGCCCTCATACGACGACCGGACCTGCCAGATCTCGCATTCCAGGCCGAAGACGTCGCAGGCGAAGGCCAGCGCCGAACCCCACTGGCCGGCACCGGTCTCGGTGGTCAGCTTGGTCCGTCCCGCCTGGGCGTTGAAGTACGCCTGGGCGACGGCCGAGTTGGTCTTGTGTGAGCCGACCGGGGAGGCGCCCTCGTACTTGTAGTAGATCCGGGCGGTGGTGCCCAGTTCCTGCTCGAGCCGCCAGGCCCGGATCATCGGCGACGGACGCCACAGCCGGTAGATGTCCCGGATCTCCTGCGGGATCTCGATCCAGCGTTCGGTGCTGGCCTCCTGAGCGATCAGCCCCATCGGGAACAGTGGTGCCAGGTCGTCCGGGGTCAGCGGCTGCTTGGTGCCGGGGTGCAGCGGGGGCGGCGGTGCCTCCGGCAGGTCGGCGACGATGTTGTACCAATGGGTGGGGATCTTCGACTCGTCGAGGACCACCTTCGTCTTCGTAGGTGCGCTCACCCGTGCGACACTAGCGGAACGCACCCCGTGCCGTGGAACGACAAGAACCGTCCGCTCGTGCCACGGCGTGGTGATCGGTGGAACGAAAAGAACCGTCCCCCTCGTGCCACGAGCCGGAAGCTATAGCCACTTGAATTTGCGGAACAGGAAGTACAAGAGCGCCATGCCGATCAGGTTCAGCGCCATCACCGCGTAGTAGCCGTCGACCCAGTGCAGTTCCGGCATGTTGTCGAAGTTCATGCCGTAGATGGCGCCGAGGGTGGTCGGCACGGCGACGATCGCCACCGCCGAGGAGATCTTCCGCATGTCGCGGTTGTCGTCGAAACTGGCCCGGGCCAACGCGGTCTGCAGAATGTTGGTGAGCTGATCCTCGAGGGCCAGCACGGTTTCGCGGACGGCCTGGACGCGCTCGGCGAGTTCGCGGAAGTACGGCTTGGCGTTGGCGTGGATCTGCGCGAACTCTCGGGTGGACAGGGCGGTCAGCGGTGCGCACAGCGGGGCGACGCAACGCCGGAACTGAATCAGCTCGCGCTTGATTTGGTAGGTGCGCTCCAGGTCCGGATCGCGACGGTCGCCGAAGACCAACTGCTCACAGTCCTCGACGTCGTCCTCCATCTGCTCGGCGACCCGCTCGAAGTCGTCGATGGCCACCGCCAGGCAGGCGTACAACACCCGGGACGGCCCGCGCGGCATGTCCTCGGATTCCTGCTCGACCAGCGCGCGCACCTCCGGCATCCGGGACGGTCCGCTGTGCCGCGAGGTCATCACGTACCAGTCGCCGAGGAAGACCATCAGTTCACCGGTGGTGACGATCTCGGGGACGGCGTCGGCGGCCCGCTCCTGGTAGGCGACCGTCGACACCACGAAGAACAGGTGTTCGTCGAAGCGTTCCAGCTTCGAGCGGCGATGCCCGTGGACGGCGTCCTCGATCGCCAGCTCGTGCAGTCCGAGGTGGGTGCCGACGGTCGACATGGTCTGCTGGGAGGGATTGTGTAGGCCGAGCCACAGGTAGCCGTCGCCGGCCTGGGCCGAGGTCACCGCCGTCTCCAGGTCGGGTGAGGGGCGCCGTTTCCCGGCGGAGTAGCGCGCCCACGTCCACTCGGGCGGAACGTAGGGAGCTTCGGCGACGGTGCCGACCACGGCAGACGCGTCCCAATTGCCCTGAACTGCTGTCATGGCGTTTCTCCTTGCCCGAGCCGCCGCAATGCTACGCCGCGGAACTCACTCAGGAAAGCAATCGGGACATCCAATTCTCGACATCGTCGGCGGTGCGGGGTAGCCGTGCCGAGAGGATCTCGCAGCCATCGGTGGTGATCAGCACGTCGTCCTCGATCCGGACGCCGATGCCGCGCAGTTCCGCCGGCACCAGCAGGTCGGTCGATTTGAAATAGAGCCCCGGCTCGACGGTGATCACCATGCCCTGTTGCAGGGTGCCGCCACGGTAGTTCTGATCACGGGCCTGGGCGCAGTCGTGGACGTCGATGCCGAGATGGTGGGACGTGCCGTGCACCATCCAGCGCCGGTGGTGACCGCCGGTCTCCGGGTCGAGGGACTCCTCGACGGATACCGGCAGCAGGCCCCAGTCGTGCAGGTGCTCGGCGATCACCCGGATCGCCGCCGCGTGGACGTCGGCGAATTTCGCGCCCGGACGGACGGCCGCGATCCCGGCCTGCTGGGCCGCCAGGACGGCGTCGTACACTTTCCGCTGGGCCGGCGAGAAACGTCCGGAGACCGGCAGGGTGCGGGTGATGTCGGCGGTGTACAGGCTGTCTCGTTCGACGCCGGCGTCGAGCAGCAGCAGGTCGCCGGGGCGCAGGTCGCCGTCGTTGCCGATCCAGTGCAGCGTGTTGGCGTGATCGCCGGACGCCGCGATGGTGTCGTAGCCGACCGCGTTGCCGGCGTGCCGGGCGTACAACCCGAAGATTCCCTCCACCCAGCGCTCGCCGCGGCCCCGCCGGACCGCTTCGGGCAGTGAGGCGACGACCGCTTCGAAGCCGTCCGCGGTGGCGTCGCAGGCCGCCCGCAGTTCGTCGGCCTCGAAGTCGTCCTTGACCAGCCGCAGCTCGCTGAGCGCCACGCTCAGCGAGCCGTCGGCGAGGGTGTCCGCTTCGCTGCCGAACTCAGCTCGCTGCGTCGCGATCGCCGCCGTGATGCCGGCGTCGGCGTCTGCCACGACCAGGACCCGGGTGGCTCCGGCGTTCTTGGCCAGCGCGTCCGGCAGCTGGCTGATCGGCGCGCAGGACAGTCCGCTGAGGGCCTCCATCTCGGCCAGTGATTCGCGTTGTCCGACCCACATCTCGCCGTAGCGGGCATCGGCGTAGAACTCCGGGTCGGTGCGCGGTGCCCGCGGCTTGAAGTAGAGCGTGGCGTCGTGGCCGTCGTCGGTGGGTTCCAGCACCAGCACCGCCCCGGGCTCGCGGTCGGTGCCCAGACCGGTCAGGTGGGCGAACGCCGAATGCGGCCGGAACCGGTAGTCGGTGTCGTTGGAGCGCACCGACAGCTCGCCGGCCGGGATCACCAGCCGGTCACCGGTGAACCGGGCGCTGATTGCTGCCCGGCGTGCCGCGGTGAACGCGGTCGCCGGCAGGGCGTCCGGCAGTTCGTCGGAGTAGGGTGCCCAGCCCTGCGGGATGAACGCCTTGAACGGCTCCGAGAACGGGGTCTGCCGGTTCGGCAGCGGCTTGTCCGCGGCCGAACCGGCCGGGGTGGCGGCGTCGGTCACGCCCGTCACGAGCTCAGCTGTTCCAGCGCAGGACGGCCCAGGACTCCTTCTCGCGGCCCAGGATGGACAGGCTGGCCACCTCGACCGGGAAGGCCTGGCCGAAGATCAGCGGGAAGTCGAGCCAGCACAGCGCCAGCACCCGGGAGGCGTGCCCGTGGCCGAAGCAGATCGCCTTGTCGACGCCCGATTCGCGGACCCGGCGGACGACCCGGCTGAGCCGCTCGCGGACCTGGTCGGCGGTCTCACCGTTGGGCACGCCGTTGAACCAGAGCCGCCAGCCCGGGTGGTACTTCTCGCGGATCTCCAGCGAGGTCTTGCCCTCGTAGTCGCCGTAGTTCCACTCCTGCAGGTCGTCGGTGACCTCGTAGTCGGTGAAGCCGGCCAGTTCGGCGGTGCGCTGGGCGCGCTTGCGGGGGCTGGTCAGGACCAGGCCGAACTCGCTCGGATCGAGCTTCGAGCGCAGCGCCTTCGCCTGCTCTTCGCCCTGGGGAGTCAGGTCGAGGTCGGTGTAGGACGTGTGCTGGCCGGACACCGTCCACGGCGTTTGGCCGTGACGGACGAGGTAGAGGAGAGTCATGCGGCCATCTAACCCTGTCCGCGGCGACTTTGGGCACCCGGACGTCCACGGCTGACCCGGACGGCGGGCGAGGTGTCGGCCCGCGGAACCCCCTGGCAGGTTCCGCAGGCGGGTGAAATCGGCCGGACGCCGTCCGACTCGAGGCCGCCAGCAGCGCCGACCACTACAGTCGGAGGTCACAACTCCAGGAGGTCCTCCATGCAGGCTGCTGCCACCGCTCAATCGAGACTGCTGGCGCTGCAGTCCATCGACACCGCCGTCGCCCAACTGGAGCACCGCCGCCGTTCGCTTCCCGAACTCGTCCAGATCGCCGAGAAGCAGCAGATGCGGCGGCAGCAGGGTGAGCGGTTGATCGCCGCCAACACCGCGGTCAGCGACCTGGAACTAGACGTCGCCAAGGCCGAAGCCGACCTGGTGCCGGTGCGGGAACGCCTCGAACGTGACCAGCAACGGGTCAACTCGGGGACGGTCACCGACCCGAAGCAGCTCGGTGCGCTGTTGGACGAGATCGAGCACCTCAAACGCCGGATCAGCGACCTGGAAGACGTCGAACTCGACCTGATGGAGAGCCTGGAGGACGCCACCGGCGCCCGTGACGAGGTCGTCGCGGCCCGTGCTGAGGGCGAAACGGAGTTGCGGGCGTTGCTGGCGGCCAGGGACGAGCAGCTGGCGGTGCTCGATGCCGAGCTGGCCGAGCGCGGGCTGGAACGGGCCGGCGTCGCGGCCGAGATCCCGGCCGATCTGCTCGGCCTGTACGACCGGATCAGGGCCAAGAGCGGCTCGGGCGCCGCGGCACTGACTCGCCGGCGCTGCTCGGGCTGCCAACTCGAGGCCACCGCCGCCGATCTGACCCGCTATCGGGCCGCGCCGCCCGATGAGGTGCTGCGCTGCGAGGAGTGCGACCGCATCCTGGTCCGGACCGCCGACTCGGGGCTGTGATGGCCCGCGCGCCGAGGCTGCCGCAGGGTGGGCCGGCCGAGACCTACGGAGCGTCCGACCCGCACGAGGCGGACGATTCGCCCCGTCCCGGCGAGGACGCCGACGGCGTCCGTCAGATTACGTCCGATCCGGGGAATCCTGAGGCGCCCGAGGCGGAGTCCCCCTCAGATCGGACGTAGTCTGACGAGCCGATCGGCGGCGGACGTGATCGGGTGCACGGGCGTCGTCCGCACACCCGGGCGCCATCCGGGCGCACGAATCCCGTCCGGGCGCACGGGCGTCGTCCGGGAATTCTGCGGCCGGGTTACTCCTGCTCGGCGTCCGAGACCAGGTACGCGGTGCCGGAGGCAACCGCGGTCACCGCGAGAACTGACGGCCAGGCTCCGATCCGCTTCGCCAGCGGGTGCGACAGCCCGAACGCGCCCACGTACAGCGCCGACAGTCCGGCTGCCGCGGCCCAGCCGTGTCGGACGTGCCAGGTGCGGGCCGCCCACGCGCCGGCCACAGCCAGGAGCACGCCGCCCAACGGGCGGATCCCGGACTCGCGGGCCGTCAGCCAGCCGCCGATCAGTCCGACTGCGGTGACGGCGGCGGTGTTCACATCTTTGGCGGGCTTCATGGGGCCAGCCTAGGCGGGCACCGACGCCCATCGAGGCACGTGACGACAACCGGGGCTCGGGCACCGAGTTTCCGGGCCTGAACACGCACTTTGTCGCGGGGCGGCGAGACTGCCCGCAGTCGGCGGCGTTAGGGTGATTCGGAACCGGCGAGAGGAGTCTCGATGGGCGGCTGGTCAGGGGTCGGGCTCGTCCTGGGTCTGGTCATGTTCCTGGTCAGCTTCGCGCCGTCGCTGTTGCCGCGGCGTTGGCTCTGGCAGGGCCTGGTCGGCGGGGTCAGCGCCGCCGTCGGCTACCTGGTCGGCTTCCTGCTCGAGACGACCGTGGACGCCGTGATGCGGCTGCTCGACCTGGAGGTGCAGGTCAGCTGGCACCTGCCCGGCGGGTTCTGGATCCTGCTCACTCTGGGCACGCTGGTGGTGATCACCGGCTGGTGGTGGTCGGTCCGCGAGCACCGCGAGACCGCCCGGCTGGTCGGCATGTCCGAGCAGGCCGCCTGGACCGACATCGCCGCCACGCTCGTGGCACTGGCGACGATGGGCCTGCTGGCGTCGCTGATCCGGCTGATCGTGCTGTTCACCACCTGGATCACCCGGGGGCTGGACCTGTTCCTGCCGTCGGTGCTGTCCATCGTCGGGGCCGTGGTGATCGCCATCGTGGTGCTGCGGATGGTCAACCGGATGGTCTTCCACCAGGCGTTGGAGCGGATCTCCCGGCAGGCCGACAAGCTCGACCGGCGGAGTCCGCGCAACCTGCAGGCGCCGCAGTTGCCGACCCGGAGCGGCTCCCAGGGGGCCGCGCAATCCTGGGACGAACTGGGCCGGCGCGGCCAGATCTTCACCTCGTGCGGACCCGGTGCGCAGGGCATCGCGGCGGTGATCGGAGCACCCGCCGTAGAACCGATCCGGGTCTACGCGTCGCTGGGCGACGGCGGCGTGGACGCTGCGGTTGACGTGGCGATGGCAGAGGTGCGGCGTACCGGTGCCCTGAACCGGGGGACGCTGGTGATCGACACCCCGGCCGGACGCGGCTGGGTCGACGAGTTCTCCGTCCAAGCCGTCGAATACCTGACCGGCGGTGACTGTGCGACTGTGTCGGTGCAGTACTCCAAGCTGGCCAGCGCGTTCGTCTACCTCGCTGACGCGGAAACCCCGCAGGCCTGTGCGCGTGCCCTGTTCGCGGCGCTCGACGAGGCGATCCACGACCTGCCGGTCGAGCGCCGTCCGAAGGTGTACGCCAGCGGCGAGTCGCTGGGTTCCTACGGCGGCCATGGGGCGTTCGTGTCGGCCGAGGACATGCTGCGGAAGGTGGACGGCGCGGTGTGGATCGGCACCCCGGGCTTCACCGAGATCGCCCGCGATCTCACCCAGTCGCGGATGCGCGGATCGCCCGAGATCACCCCGGTGATCGACAACGGCCGGAACATCCGGTTCGCCACCCAACCAACCGAACTGGTCGCGGACGCCTACGGCCGGGCGCTGGGTGAGTGGGAAACGCCACGGGTGGTGTACCTGCAGCACGCGTCCGACCCGATGTGCCGGTTTACCGGCGGAATGGCCTGGCGGGAGCCGGACTGGATGCGCGAACGGGCCGGCAGCGATGTCAACCCGGCGCTGCGCTGGTGGCCGCTGGTGACCTGGTTCCAGATCTCCACCGACATGCTGACCAGCCTGGACACCCCCGCCGGCCACGGCCACATCTACGAAGACGAACTGGTGCCGGTGTGGGCGGCTGTGTTGGACCGTCCGGGTGCCCCGATCACCGCGATCACCGACGCGATCCGGAACTCGGTCAGCGTGCTGAAGGCTCCTGGCGCACTCCCCGGTTCGGGCAACTCGGCGTCCTGACGACCCTGCGCGCCGCGCCCCCACCGCTCGCCGAACTATTCAGGGCTCGCTGAATTCGGCGAGCGGTAGATAGTTCGGGGAGCGTTCGGCAACTCGGCGTTAGGGTGAGCCGGACAGCGAACGGAGGTCGCCGATGCCCGCCCGCACCATTGCCTTCCTCGACCAGGTGCCCGCGCCGTTGCGGCACGGGCTCGCCCAGCTGCGGGAGGCGCTCGGCGTCCCGGACGACTTCGACCCTGCGGTGCTGGACGCCGCCGAACGGGCGGTCGCCGACGTCCGGTTGCCCGAGCGCGACCTGACCGACGTGCCGTTCGTCACCATCGATCCCGAAGGTTCGATGGATCTCGATCAGGCGGTGCACATCGCCCGCTCAGGGGACGGCTACCTGGTTCGCTACGCGATCGCCGACGTCGCCGCCTTCGTCGCCCCGGGTGGCACCATCGACGCCGAATGTCACCAGCGAGTCGAGACCCTGTACGCCCCGACCCGGCGGACGCCGCTACACCCCGAGGTGCTCAGCGAGGCCGCGGCCAGCCTGCTGCCGGATGTGGTGCGGCCGGCCCTGGTCTGGGAGATCACCCTGGACGCCGCGGGCGAGCCGACCGCGTCCACGGTGGCCCGGGCCCGGGTGCGCAGCCGACGCCGGTACTCCTACAGCGAGGTGCAGCGGCTGCTCGACGAGGGCACGGCCGAGGAGGTGCTGGTGCTGCTGGCCGAGGTCGGACGGCTCCGCGAGACCGCCGAGGCGGCCCGCGGCGGGGTCAGTCTCGGCGTCCCCGAACAGCAGGTGTGCGTCGCCGCGGACGGCCGATGGACCTTGGAGTACCGCACCGACCTGCCTTGTGAGGGCTGGAACGCACAGATCTCGCTGCTCACCGGCATGGTCGCCGCGCGGATGATGCTGGACGCCGGCGTCGGCATTCTACGTACCCTGCCGCCGGCCGAGGACCACGCGATCGACCGGCTGCGCCGCACCGCGCAGGCCCTCGGCATCTCCTGGAAGCAGCGGGTGGAGTACCCGGAGTTCGTGCGCACGCTGGACGCCGCCGTCCCTCGTGAGGCGGCGATGCTGAACGCCTGCACGACGCTGTTCCGCGGAGCCGGCTACGACGCGTTCACCGACGGGGCGCCGCGCAACGCCGAGCATGCCGCGATCGCCGCCCCCTACACGCATGTGACGGCACCGTTGCGGCGGCTGGTCGACCGCTACGCCGGCGAGTTGTGCGTTGCCCTGTGCGCGGGGCGTCCGATTCCGGAGTGGGTGGTGGCGGCGCTGGAGGAGTTGCCGTCCGAGATGGAGGCGTCGTCACGGCGGGCCAGCCGGTACGGACGGGGGATCATCGACCTGGTCGAGGCGATGGTGCTGGCGCCCGGCATCGGGCACGAGTTCACCGGTCTGCTGATCGATGTCGATCCCGAGCGAACCGCCGGACGGCTGCAGCTGCGCGACCCGGCCGTGGAGGCGCGGGTCAAGGGTGGACATCGGTTGCGGCTGGGCACCGAGATCACCGCCACCCTGGTGGCCGCCGATCTGGTCAGCGGACGGGTGGAGTTCCGAGCCTTCGCCGAGTGAACCGCACAATCAGCCCTCCGCCGGTTGAGCCGGCCGAACCGCTGAACTGGCGAACCGGCCGAACCCGCTGAGCAGGCCGAGGCCGCTCCCGCGGCGGCGATAGGGTGCCTCGCATGCCAGTCGAGTTGACGATCGACGACCTGCTCGCCGAACTGAGGGCGAGGCGCACCGTGCCCAGCGGATCGCCCCTGTTCGCCGTCATGCACCGCGCGGCGCAGCGGGCCCTGCGGATCACCGCCGAACTCAACGGGAGCTACCACGACGAGGCCGCGGTGCGGGCACTGCTGGCGCGTCTGACCGGGGCGCCGATCGACGACACGGTGACGCTGTTCCCGCCGTTCCACACCGACTTCGGCCGCAATATCAGGATCGGCCGCAACGTCTTCATCAACATGGGCTGCAAATTCCAGGATCAGGGCGGTCTGACGATCGGAGACGGTGCCCTGATCGGACACAACGTCGTCATCGCGACGCTCAATCACGACCTCGACCCGGCCCGTCGTGCGGACGTCGTACCGGCGCCGGTCGTCATCGGCAAGGACGTCTGGATCGGTTCGAACGCCACCATCCTGCCCGGCGTCACGATCGGTGACGGTGCGGTTGTCGCGGCGGCGTCCGTCGTCACCCGCGATGTTCCCGCCGGGACGGTCGTGGTCGGTTCTCCGGCGCGGGTCGCTCGGCGGGTTCCAGGCCTCGCCGGGTAACGCCGTCCACCCTGGTCCGGACGCAGCACATCCCGGCCGCCGAGGGGCGACCGGGATGCCGATGCCGGCTTGGGGAAGCGCTGATTCGCGTCGTCGAGCGTGTCGAGACCGGGCTGGTGACGGGTTCGGCGAACTCGACCGGCGAGGGCCGTCATCGATCAGCTACCTGGCGCCGATCAGTCGTCGTGGCCGTAGCGGTCTTCCCAGCGGTCCTCTTCGCGCTCGCTGGCGTAGCGCTGCTTGACGGTGTCCTTGCCGGGGCCGCCGCTGACCTTGTCCTTGCCGGTGCCGCCTTCGACCAGGTCATGGCCAGAGCCGCCGTAGACCTTGTCCTTGCCGCTTTCGCCCTCGACGTGGTCGTTGCCGCTGGAGCCGTAGATCCGGTCGTTGCCGCTGCCGCCCTCGATCTCGTCGTGGCCGGAGCCGCCGTGGATGTAGTCGTTGCCCGAGCCGCCGTCGACCTCGTCGTGACCCGAGCCGGCGCAGATGATGTCGTCGCCGCCGTTGCCATCGATGTCGTCGTTGCCGCCCAAGCCGACGATGACGTCGCGGCCGCTGGTGCCCTCGATGTCGTCGGCGCCGTTGGTGCCGACGATCGTGGCCTTGTAGCCGTTGCAGTAGTGGGTCGCGGCTTCGGCGACGGGCGCGGTGAAGGCGCTCAGGCCGAAGCCGAGTCCGATCGCGGCGGGCAGGACGGCCCAGCGGGCGATGCGCTGAATGAAGGTGGAGTCGGACATGACGTCTCCTCTGGTCGGGGGAGCGGGCCTGGTGCCCGTCTGCTGTCCAGTACTCCATCAATCGCCGATGAGACCCGAGTGACGCCTCGATGAGGATCGCCTCATCTGCACGGCGGCGCCGGCGAACGCGGCCTCACCGGGGTCACCGGCGAATGCGGCAGGGTCGCACCTCGGTGAGCGCCGTGGGCGGGCCGGGCCGCCGTCGCTCCAGTCGTGCCTGAGGTCGCACCTCTGTGAGCGTCGTGGGTGGACGCCGATCCGGGCGGCGGCCGGTGGCGGGTTCGATCCCCCGGCAGTGGCGTTACCATGGCTCCGGACGAGTCGGCCGGGTGATCGCAGCGCACGCTGAGGAAAGTCCGGACTCCACAGGGCAGGGTGGTGGGTAACGCCCACCCGGGGTGACCCGCGGGAAAGTGCCACAGAGAACAGACCGCCGCCGGCGACGGCGGTAAGGGTGAAACGGCGGTGTAAGAGACCACCAGCACCCCAGGTGACTGGGGTGGCTCGGCAAACCCCACCCGGAGCAAGACCAAGAAGGGCTTCGTGTTTTCGGACGCGGGTCCGCGGATGCCGTTCGAGCGCTGCCCGCGCGAGGCGTCCGGGTAGGTCGCACGCCCCTCGGGGCGAAGGCCGCCGGTGACGGCGGTCGCAGATGGATGATCACCGGCCTTCGGGCCACAGAATCCGGCTTACAGGCCGGCTCGTCCCCCATCTTCGCCTCAGTTCGGCTCTGACCCTAGTCAGGCGGCACTTCAATAGCTGAATCTGCGTGATTCTGGCTCAATTTGCCGAGGGACCGAGAGGGACCAGCCACGCCTCAGCTGCAGGGTTCGGCGGAGGCCGTGAGGGACCTAGAGGGACCGAGATTCGGCCCCATCCAAGAGACGCCGAAACGGCCCCCGCTCCGATGGAGCGGGGGCCGCTTGGTTAGTTGCCAGGGGTCAGACCGGCCAGTCGCCGTAGCCTCCACGCCAGGCGTTGGAGGCCGGATCGGTGGACACTGCGGCAGCCGTGCCCGGGATGGCCAGGGCCACGCTTGCGGCGATGGCGACGATGATGCGCTTGATCTTCATTGGGGAATCACCCCCTTCCCTGAACGTCGTCCCGCCCGTCGAGGACGTCGAGCCCATCTCCGGCGTCGGCCTGTTCGTCCGGGTCGACGTTCAGCCCGGCGAGCGCTGCACCGAGGACGGCCATCACGAGCGACGTCCACAGGCCGATGTCGAGCGAGACGTAGCCGCCGACCAGGGCGACTCCGGCGGGGACCAGCACGTAGAGCGCGCGACGGACTTCCGGGTCGCCGAACCGGTCCCCGGTGGCCCTGGACGCCGCGTAGCCGAGGCCGACGGCCAGCGTGGCCACGTTGGCCCACAGCACGGCCAGATTCGACGTCAAGACACCGTAGACAGTCAGCAGGGCGATGACGGCAGGGATCAGGCCGTAGAGGGCCTTGCGGGTGTTCGCGGACATCAGGCGGCCCCCCATTTCGCGTCGAGCTTCTTGACGATCGCTTCGGTCATGCCGGGCCAGGCGGCGCGGGCCTGCTCGACGGTCTGCGCGACCGTGGCGTCCTGGGTGTGGCTGTCCCGGTACCACTGGGCACCGCTGATCGGGAGGCCGGTCTTCTTGGCTTGATCGGCGGCGTAGGCGAAGGCGAGGCAGCGGCGCGAGTGGGACAGGTCGGACACGACGATCAGCGACGTCGCGCCAGCAGCCTTAGCGATCGGCAGCGCACGGGTGAAGTTGCTATGCGTGCTGCCGGAGGTGTCCTCGAGCAGGATCCGGCCCGCCGCGACGCCCTGAGCCTTGAGGTACGCCGCGGCGTTCGCAGCCTCGGACTCGGCGCCTCGCCCGGCCTTCACCCCACCGGTGACGACGATCTTCCGCTGGGGATCCTTCTTGAGCAGGCCGAGGGCGACGTCCAGGCGTCGCCGGTACTTGGCGTGGAGATTCCCGTCGGCCGCGTTGGCTGAGCCGGCGACGATGATGATGGCCCCGGCGTCCGGCTTGGGCGTCGGTGTGTCGTCCAGGTTGATGCCGTGCGCGGCGAGCTTGGTGAGCGTCTTCGGGCCGACGACGCCGTCGATGTCGCGGCCCTTGAAGCCGACGCGCCGCTGGAACTCTTCGACCACAGCTTTGGTCTTCGCGCCGTACTCGCCGTCCGGCTTGAGGTTGGAGTAGGCGGGGAACTTCGCGTTGAGACCCTTCTGCAGCTTCTCGACGCGGTCGCCCTTGGAGCCGACCTTGAGGTTCGAGCCGGTGGTCGGCTTCTTCGCCGGATCGTCCTTCGGCGGCTTCGGCGTGGTGGCCAACTTGAATGCGGGGATGCGGCGGAGACCGGCGTAGTACCTGCGGGTCTTCCAGTAGCTGAGCGTGGTGCGGACGACGCCGGAGGCACGGCCGCGCGCCTCGATGATCCGCCAGTCGCCGTTGCTGAGCTTCTTGGTGAGGATGGCGACGTGGCCGATGCCGTTCGGGCGGGCCGGATTGTTCCGGAGGAATACCATGTCGCCGACCTGCGGTGAGCCGCTGACCTGCTTGGACCGGTTGTACAGGCCGGCGGCGGTGTCGTCGCCCATGCTGTACGCCATCGACCAGTAGAACGCCCACGCGATCAGGCCGGAGCAGTCCAGGCTGCGGGGGTCGGCGGCGTTGTAGGGGATTGGCTGGCCGAGCACGTAGCGCTTCCCGACTCGGGAGTCGAGCAGCGCGGCGAACTCGGACGCGTTCATCAGGTGTCGGTTACTGCTCGGCATCGTCGTCCTCCGTCCAGTCGGTGTCGATCTCGGCGACGCCGGGCGGGTCGCCCGGGTCGGGGGCGTCGGGCTCGCCCAGGTCCAGGTCGGTCAGGTCGGTTTCGGCCATCAGGCACTCCTTCGGGTATGCGAAAGCCCCCGCCTCGGGTGAGGTCGGGGGCTTGGGGATGATGTTGGGGTCAGCGGCGCCGGCGGAACAGGCCGCGGCGGCGTGGTGGTTCGTCTGATTCGAGTTGCTTGATACGGCCACCGATGTCCTGCACGAATCCGTCCGACCAGGCGAGATGATCGGCGAGTTTCTTGTCGGTCGACTTCTGCGTCTTCGCGACGCTGTGCAGCTCAGCCTCGATGCGGTCCATCTGGTCCTTGACGTGGCCGCCGCCGTTGTTGGTGGTGAGCGTCGTCTCGATGCGGCGGGCTGATTGCCGTGCCTGGATGGAGGGCCACATGAACAGGGCGAACACGATGACGACAGCGACGATCGCCTGCCATGGGTTCACGATCAGGGTCAGGTCGACGTAGTCGTGGACGCCGTCTTGAGGCATGCGGGTCTCCTCAGCAGGGGATGAACAGGGTGGGTTGTTGCGCTCCGGCGACGCCGCCGTTGAGTGCGACCGAGATCGCGAGCGTGGATGACGATTGGCCTGCTGGGACGTCGATCAGCAGGGGTGGGATCTTCAGGCGCGAGTTGTACGAGCCTGTCGCTGTCGTGCTGCTGGGGGTGGTGAGGGCGACGTCGGTGATGTTGCTGCCACCGTTCCAGCGGTGCCACACGTTGAAGGTCGCGACGGGGAATCCGAAGCTGCCGGTCGGTTTGACGTGTACCACGTTGAAGCGGGTCGGGTTGATGACCAGGAGCCGACCGGCGCGGGACGGGTTCCCAACCCAGGTGGTGAGGTCGTAGGTGTATGTCAGCTCGATCTCGAGGTCGCCGGATTGGGTGCCGGTGAGGATGAAACTGCCGAGCATCTTCGACGTCACGTCAGTCAGCCCGGTTGCAGGCCGCCAGATTTTGAAGGTGGTCGCGTTCGGTGCCGGCATGTACTGCACTTCGGCGGTGACCGACAGTGCGGTGATGCGTGCGCCAACGCTGACCGCCAGGTCCTCGCTGGATACGGTGATGTCGGTCGCGCCGGCGGGGATGACGAACACCTGCGTGAGCGACTTGTTCGAGCCGTCAGTGAGCCATGCGGCGGTGCTGGGCAGCGTCTTAACGGCGCCGCCGAGCCGGTACCGGGCCACGAGGTAGTCGAAGGCGTTCGCGGCGGTGGCGGTCATGTTGACGGTGATGAGCGTGCCGCGGTCGGCGTCGGCGGGCTGGTACAGGCTCGACAGCGGCAGGGTGGTGAAGGAGTACGTGTCGTCGATTCGCTGGATTCCGGTCGCGGTTGGAATCCAGTCGTACTCCATCCAGTTGACGTTGCCGCCGAACCAGGTGCTGTACGTGTAGCCGGCGGGTACTACCCCGGTGCGTGTCTGGGTCCGGACCTGGTTCCAGATCGTGGTGTTGGTGGGGTCGGCGATACGGATCTCGGTCATGCTGGGAGTACTGCGATCGGGCCCACCCAGGCTTGGAGGCTGCTGGAGCCGCTGTTCCGGTTCCGGACCCACACGACCGGGTAGGCGTTGCCGGCGGTGCCGAAGTCGGCGGGTTCCATCAGGAGTACCGTCTCGGTGTTCATCACGGTGAGGTTCGTCCAGGAGACGGGGTTCTGAGCAGCGTGGAGGCGGTTCGCGGTCGGTGAGGACGGGTTGGAGACGCTGTGGACCTGCACCATGACGTCCATCGAGTTCAGCTCGCTACCGCCGGAGTTCCCGGCGATCGCGACGTAGGCGACCAGGTTCGCCCGGCCGGACAGCGAGCTGATCGCGGTGGCGTACTGACCGACCCGGGTGTAGTTCGGTGTGTTCACTGTGACTGTGTCCCAGCCGCGGGGGTGGCCGTTGGGGGTGAGGAACTGGCTGCCGAAGATCATCCCGGAGGCTTCCAGCATCCCACCGGTCTTCGGGTCACGGACCGCCAGACCGGTGGGGTAGCTAAAACCCAGTCTGACCAGGTCGTTTCCGCCTGAGTCGATGACTCGGAGCCCGTTGGTGTCGAGTTGGGTTCGGGCGCCGGATGCTGCGGTGCGGACGATCGCGCCGGTGACGGTCTTGCCGTCGATCGCGTCGCCCTTGATCATCGTGCCGCTGACGGTTCCCGCCAGGAGTTCGTCGGTGAAGATCTTGGAGATCAGTGCCGAGTCGGCGACGATCTTTGGCGCGGTGACGGCACCGTTGGCGAGGAGGATGGTGCCGATGCTGGACGGCACGATCACCGCGGATGCGACCAGCGTGTAGCTGACCCACAGGGTGCCGTTCCAGACTCTGATGTCGACCACCTGGCCAGACTCGTTGAGGACGAACCATTGATCACCCACTGCGGTGGCGGTGGGCGTGCCGATCTGGGTGAAGATCCGGTTTCGCCCGTCGGCCGTGGTCCGCGCGGCCGCGGCCGCCAATGCTGCTGCGTTGGCGCTCGCCTGCGCAGCGTTGACCGCAGCGTTGATCGCCGACGAGATCACGATCGAGCCGACCGGTCCCCACGAGGCGCCCTCTATGCCGGTGGTGGAGACGCAGCGGCCCCGGTACCAGCGGGTTTCGCCGATGTGGTTGGTGTGGGGACGGATCAGGGTCGGCACAGCGGTGGTGACGGCGCCTGCGTCGACCCACGGTCCGGCCGCCGAGGTGCCTTCCTGGATCTGGACGTGCGCCAGGTACAGCGGCGGCTGATAGGGGATACCGCCACCCTGAATCATCTTGTCCCAGCCGATCGTGACCATCCCGGACTGGCTGGACAGCGCGAACGCCGTCGGCGGTTCAATGTCGGCGGTCGGGGTTGCGGTGGTGATCTGGACGGCTGGCGTCCAGTCGCTGGCGACACCGTCTACGGACACTGCGCACACCTGCACCGACACCAGCTTGTTCGGGTCGAGGCCGTCAAACCCGACCGTGGTGGCATCAGCACGGGCGGTGCGGCCGCCGGTGAGGCGGACGCTGTAGTAGGCGATCGCTACACCGAACCCGGAGATCCCTTCGGTGACGAGACTCCAGGTGGCCTGCACCGAGGACCGCGGGGATCCGTTGTACCAGTAGCCGGCGGTTCAACAGGTTGAGCCCGGTTGGCGGCTTCGGCCGGGCTTTGGAGGGGTCATCCTCGCCGGAGAACTTGCCGCCGTCCGTACCGTCGCCCAGGTTCCGCAGCGTCGAGGACAGGGTGACAACGGTATGCCAGGGCTCCAGGATGTCCTTCTCCAGGCGTACGATGCGGTGCTTGGCCTGGATGCCGATCTGCTCGTCGAAGATGACCACCTCGTCGCCGAGGTGGGGGTCTTCGAGCTGGTCTCCGGCGATGGCGCTGAGGTCCACCACCTCGGCCTCGTAGGTGGTGCGCGGTTTCGCGTACTCGGCGAGAGCGGCCTGCGTGAGTGCGAGCATCGCGCCGGACCCGGTCGACTCGGAGTAGGTCAGGTAGCCGTGGATGACTTCGGCTGTCCAGGTGTTGTTGTCAACGTAGTCGTTGCCGCCGTTGATGGACTTGAACGTGTAGCCATCCTCGGTGACGGCATGCATCCGGGTGACGAGTTGCGAGGTGTCAACGATGCGGCGCAACGTGTTGACGTTCCGGCCGACGGCGAACAACAGCCCAAGGTCCTCCCCTTGGGTGGGGCGCAGGCTGACCATCTTCGTCTGGGTGTCGAAGGTGAGGTCGCCGCCATGGACCTGCTGGATCTGACGCAGCACCTCCAGCGGGTTCCCAGCTGACCATGTCCAGGACCGGACGGTGGTGACGGTGACAAGACCAACCGACCATCCGGTGCCGACCAGCGCCGCGGTCACCGCCGGTCCGGCGAGGCTGCTGGTCCATTCCCGGTCGACCAGCCTCGGTTTGCCAGCCAACTCGTACCAGCTCGCTTCGCCGTAAACGGCGATCGTGGGGGTGTCAGCGCTTTCGCGGGCGGCGGTGACCTTCTTGACCCGGAAGCGCACACCGTCGACCTGGACGTGTGCCTCGTTGATGATCAGCACAGCCCGCGGATCCGTGGCTGCCATCGCCCAGCTGACGGCCTGCTCGCCGTTGATCTCGGTGGTCACCTTCAGGTCCCACACGTCAGGCAGGACGTCGGCTGGTGCCCCGGCCGCGTCGAGGATGACGACGGCCGGCTGGTCGAGGAGCATCAGATCCACCTCGAGTTGCAGGCGATCGCGACCTGGCTGATGCTGCCGGTCGTCGTCCACGACACAGGCCCGCCGCCGACCGGGCAGCTGATGCGGGCCAGGTTGGACAGATTCCCGGCAAGGTTCCGGATCGGAGTCGTGCCGGTAAGGCTGCGGGCGATGGATGCGGACGCGTTCGGCGTTCCTACCCAGGCGTAGGACCGGTTGGGGGAATCAGAGATCGTCCCGCCATTGAATGGAGGACCGTCGTAGACACCCTCCACGATGGCGAGATCGTCCCACCACAAGTCACCGGCGCCCCACATGTTGGCCTCGATCATGGCCGCGGTCGCGGCTGCCGGGAGGGTGGCGACGAACCGCACCGAATGAACCCCGACCTCGTTCGCAACCGGATCGGAGTACACGCGGCCGGACGGCAGCCACCGCAGGGCGAGTCGAACCGGCTGGTCGGGCGTAAGGTTGGTCAACGGCTTCGCGATCCGGCAAGTGGCCATGATCGTGTAGGTCACGCCCGGCGTGAGCCCCATCAAGGTGGCGAATCCGCCGGCGAGCATGGATACCCGTTCACCGGACGTCTGGGTGGTGGACTGTCGATACGACTTGGCGCCACTGAGCGCCCATAGCCCGGACTGAAAAGTCTTCATCCCGTACGGACCGGACGACGGTCCCGCGCATCCCGGCGCGGTGAGCACGCTGACGCTGGCGGCGGCCGTCCCGACCCAGGCGGGAGTGAGGTCGGGGTCGGGGCTGTTGGCGCCGTCGAAGTAGTCGCCCAGCGCGGGTGCGGCCTCAATGAGCACACCGCTCTGGTCATAGGTATCGGTGGCGAGCCAGCCGGTCGAGTTGATGCGGTTCCCTACGGCGAGGTAGCCGTTCGCCGCAGGGGTGAATGTGAAGCTGTAGCGGGTCCACACACCGGCGGTAGGATTAGCGGTGACCGCCGTCGAGCTGACCGTCTGCCAAGCTCCGGCGCCGTTGTGCAGCCGGTAGCTGAGCGCCACCGTCGCGGCTTTGGACACCCGCACCCAGCAGCTGACCGTGTAGGCGACCCCTGCCGTCACCGGCTGAGCGATTGCATCCCCGGAGGTGCCCGGCACCCCTGCCTCGCTGTTCACGTACCAGTCGAAACCACGCCCCGCGCCGACTGACAGCGCATCGCCGACCGTGAGGCGCCGGAAGCTCGCCGGACCACCCGCGCCGACCGGGCCACCGGACGCCTGATAGGTACCCGTCCACGAGTAGCGCGGCAGGACTTCCGCGCTGCTCCCGCCCGTCAGTGCAGCGGGGTTGAGGGTGAAGTTCCGCCGGACCTCGACGGTCGTACTCGTCGCCTCAAACGAGGGGTTGGTCGCGAGGTTGCGGGCTACCTCAGTCCAGGTGAGTGCGACGACTCGGAACGTGTAATCCCGGTAGTCGAGCAGCGCGACCTCGCCAGCCGAGAGCGGCCCGGTGAGGGTGACCGTCTTACCCCACAGGTTGAGCGTCACCGACTGGCCGCCTGTCAGCGTGCCGGTCACCCACACGGTCGGCCTGGACGGCGCGTTGCCCTTCGTGCGCGCCACAGCGCCGGGAGCGGTGAGTACGGCCGTGTCATCGGTGAGGGCGTAGGCGTGCGGGTCATCGGCGCGCATCACGATGTTTGACACGACCCGGTACGACCCGGCGCCCAGTGACCAGGCGAGACCGCCACGAAGCCGGGCAGTCCAGTACCGGTCGGGCAGTTCGTCGAACACCAGCTGCGCCGGGCCGCGAGCCAGCCAGGCCGCCACACCGTCCAACAGCGTGCGGGCCGCCGCAGCGTCAGCGGCGTCAGCCCGGACCGTGACCGGGAACTCGACCGGCCCCTGAGTGGCCGACAAGAACAGTTCCCCGTCACGGCCGGGCAGGCGGACCGTCTGGCTGTCACCGTCAGCGATGTACTGACCGACCTGCGGGAAGCACCGCACCCCGACCGCCGAGGAATCCACACCTGCGAACTTCACGCGCCCGTCACCACCAATCCGAGATTGCCGGACGACCGGCCGCGCGAAGCGACCAGGTCACGAAGACCGGTGGAGATCTGCCGAATGTCGCTATCGCGACGTACCGACATGTTCTCCACGTTGAAGTTGAGCTGCACCATGCCGTCGCCCTGACGGCCACCCACCGACACGTCGGTGGTGAGGTCGGCGGAGATGCGGGGCGCGAAGCCGGAGACGAGGCCCTGGACGTCGCGGAACCCTTCAGCCATCGAGTCCTTGAGACCAGCCATCATTTTGCGCCCAGCGGGCTGCAGCAGCCGGTAGTCGTACTCCAGCGGGCCCTTGTTCCGGGCGATCCAGTCAGCGATGCCGTTCACGAAGTCGGTCACGTACCGCCACGAGCGCTGTAGACCTTCGAGGAAGCCGTTCATGATGCTCTGGCCAGCGCCAAGCAGGAGTCGCCCAAGGTTGCCCAGTGCCGACGTAATCCGGCCGGGGATGCCCTTCACCCAGTTGACGACCTTCCCGGCACCGGTCTTCACCTTCTCGACCGTGTCGTCCCACATCTTCTTGACCTTGGCCCACATGCCGGAGGCCCATCGCCCGATCGCTTCGAGGGCTTTCGACACCAGCGAGCCGAGCAACGAGCCGATCTGGCCACAGACCTTCTGGACCGCCTCCTGAGCAAGTTTCCATGCGCCGGCGAAGTCGCCGGCGATTACCTTCTGGACCACCTTGACGAGCGGCACGATGATGTTCTCGCCGAGCCACTTCAGGACGGGAGCCAGCACGTTCTTGACCAGGTCGGCGACGCCCTTGAGTAGTGGCGAGAGGGTATCGGCCAGAGCCGTGGCCAGCGCCTCGACGATCGGCATCAGGGCATCGATCACCGGGGCAAGTGCCTCGATGACGGGGATCAGCGCCTCGACGATCTTCACCAGCGGAGGCAGCACAGCCTGGACCAGCTTCACCAGCGGCGGGATCAGCAGCAAGACCGCGGCGAGGATTGGTGGCAGGAGTGGCGCGATTGCGTCAAGCAAGCTGGTCACCAGCGGCGCGATCTGCGCGATTGCTTTCCCGAGGATGCCGACGGCCTGGCCGAGCGACGCCCAGGGGATGTTCTTGATCATGTCGCCGAGCGCGGCCAGCGCGGCCGACAGGCCGTCCTGCGCGACGGGCTGCGCGAGCGCCTCGAAGATCCCGGTCAGCGCGGAGGCTGCAGCGCCACCGAGGGTGGCGAGGATGTCACCGATGAGTGGAGACAGTGCCTCCAGGGCCTTCCCGATCGGGTTCAGCGCCTTACTCAACGCGGCGGCGCCGATCGCGGCACCGGTGAAGACGATGCCCATTGCCTTCTGGAAGCTGGGGCTGTTCACGATGTCCCGGATCCGGCCCAAGGTGTCGGCGAGGCTGGCGAGCCCGGCGGAGCGGCCGGTGTCCATCGCCTTGAAGACGCCGCCGATGATGCCGCCGAGGTTCTTGACCACGGACCACAGATGGCCAGCCTGGACTGCGGCCTCGCGCATCATCCCGGCCAGGTCGGCGTTGGACGCCCACTCGCCGAACTGCTTGCCCAACTCGGCGAGTCGGGTGCCGATGGCAGGAAGGAATGTGGAGCCGGCTTCACCGATGCGGACCAGGCCGTCAATGAACGGGCGGAGGCCTTCGGTGGCGTTGCGGACCGACTGGGCGGTCAGGTCGAACATGCGCTGCAGCACGCCGCCCGCCAGGGACTTGGTGAGGGCGTCCATGCCGGTGTTGGTGAACGCGCCGAGCGCGGCGGCGAGGTTCCCGAGACCGGCCCGCATCTGCGGGATGATCACCGCGGACAGCCGGTCCAGGTGGTCGGCGAACCCTTCGAAGAACCGCTGCTGGATGATGCGCCGGACACCTTCGAGTTGCGCGCCGAGCCGCAGCAATGCCCGGACGGCCTCCTGGGCGTTCGGGGGGAGCTTCTTCATGGCGTCCGCGAACGCGTTCATGCCGCCGCCGGCCGCGCCGGCCGACTTGGCGGTCTTCATGTTCGCGATCCGCAGGTTCGCCTGCGCGTCAGCGACAGCCTCGGCGGCGTCCCGGACGGCGCGGTGCGCGTCAGCGACCCGCTGGTGCGCGTCCGCTACACCGCGCTGGGCGTCGCGGACCTCGCGGGCGGCGTCGGCGATCCGCTTCTGCGCATCGGTGACCTCGTCGGACCCGTCGATGCCCTTTTTGTTGGCCTCGTCGGACTTCTTCCCGGCGTCCTCGACAGCCTCACCGGACTTCTTGTACGCCTGCTGGGCCTTCTCCAACTCCAGCTGGAGGCGGGCGAGCCTCTGGGGGTCGGCACCCTGCTGGACCGCGTCGGCGTACGCCTTCTCGGCGTCGGCGAGGTCGAACGCGGCCTGCTTCTGGTCGAGCTTCGCGTCGGTCAGGTCGTTGGCGAGGTCGCGGATGTTGCGGCGGGCGTCCTCACGGGCCTTGGTGAGCGCCTTCTGCGCCTCGACGGACCGCTTCTGAGCGTCCGCCAGGGACTGCTCGGCGTCCTTGAGGTCGCGCTGGGCGGCCTTCAGGTTCCGGGCAGCCTGCGCGGCCTGCTCGTGGGCGTTGCGGAGTGCACGCTGGGCCTGGACGAGCTGCTGCGCCTTCTGGGCGGCTTCCTGCGCCGACTGGCCGATCGACCCGCCGCCACCGCCGCCGCCACCCATGGACTTGCCGGCCGCTGACACTGCGGCACCGACGCCACGGAACGCGGCGATCAGCGTGCCGACGATCGACACCGCGGCCCCGATCCCGGCGACCGCGCCGAGCGCCATCGGCCCGATGGACGCCAGCGACGACCCGAGGGCAGCCACCGCACCGGCGGCGTTGAACCCGACCGACACGAGGGCTGCGATCGCGGAGCCGATCATGGCGATCTTCATCGCGATCTGCGGCAGGTTCGCGCCCAGGTTCGACAGCGACTGACCCCAGCCGCGCACCATGTTCAGCCCGGACAGGCCGGCCACCAGGGACCGGACCTGTCCCGCCGCCGCCGATGACCTGACCTTGACGAGCAGGTTCACGATCCGGTCACGGGCAACCCGGGCCAATTCGAGCTTCGCAGCGACAGACTCGACCTTCGCCTGGATCTTCGCTGCGCGTTCCTTCTCCAGGTCGCCCAGTTCCTTGGCGGCCTGCTTCGCGTCGATCGTGACGTGCGCCTTGTGGTCCTGGATGCCCGCCAGGTGCGCCTGCAACTGCTGGATGCCGGCCGTCGCGTCTTTGATGTCGGCGCGGATCTTGACCTTCGCAGCCTTGTCGTCGGTGGACGCCAGGTCGGCACGTAGTTGCGCCAGCTTGGACCGCGCAGTCTTGATGTCGGCGTTGACACTGACGGTCGCCTCAGCGTCCTTGGCAATCTCACGCTTGAGCTCGGCGAGCTTCGCCCGCGCCTTGTCGACGCGGGCGGTGACCTCGACCACCTCAGGATGCTGATGGATCTTCTTGAGTGCCCGCTTCGCCACGGCGTCATCGAGCACAGCCTCAATGACGGCGCGGCGCCGCTTCGACGTCAGCTGCTTGATGTCCCGGTCGGCGCCGGTGGTGTTGGCGAAGACCCGGATGCCCACCTTGTCCACGTAACCGGTCATCGCCACACCTCCTCGGTCAGTTGGGTCGCCGCAGCTGCATCAGCACGTCGATCTCGGATTCGAGTTCCGTTTCACCCGACGATGTCGGCGGGCCCTGGAGGCGTCCGCTCTTCCCGGCGAGCAGGTTCCGGATCTCCAGCAACAGCGCCAGCTCCTGGTCCCAGCCGAGCCAACCCAGCTGGTTCGACTCGCCCTCGGATCGTTTCGGCGGGTTCCGGGTGAACAGGGTCGCTCGCCACAGCGAGTCCGGCCGCAGCTTGAGGCCAGCCAGGAGCAGGTCGAGTTCTTCGACGTCACCTCGCTCGACCTGCTCCCACCACGACAGGTGGTAGAAGGCGCGGAAGTCGTGGACGAGTTCAACTTCCGCGCCTTCGCTCAGCTCGGCGAGCTCGAGTCTTTTCCCAGGTCGGGGAAGATCCGCCGGTTGAAGAACTCCAACAGCACCTCGACCTGCAGGCCGTCGGCGAACGGCACCTGCTCGATCCAGTCGGTGTAGGCGTCGCCGCCGGCGACGGTGAGGAGCTCGTCGATGTCGGCGACCACCTCCGCCATGTCGGTCATGTCTACGTCGGCGACCAGGCGTGCCGGGTCGACCCGTTGCAGCATGGCCGCCATCTTCATCCGGGTCGCCGGGCGTCGGATCCCGCGGATCTCGGGTGCCCGGTCGAGCCAGTACACGACCGTCGGTGTCGGGTCGACGACCTCGAAGGACGTCGCCTGCTTCTTCTTGCCCTTGCCCTTGCCCATGTCAGGCCGCCGTGTAGGCGAAGGCCGCCGAGGCGCCCGCCGGGGTGGTGACGATGATCGGCGAAGAACCCGATACGGTGGCCGGGACCACCAGCGAGATCATCGTCGGGGAGAGCACCGAGAACTTCGTGACCGCGGCACCCTTGATCGTGATACCCGTCGCGCCGGTGAACCGCACGCCGCTGAGCACCAGCGAATCGCCGACAGCCGCGTTGGCTGGCAGCGCCGAACCGATCACCGGGGCAGCGGTGCCGGTGAACGCGGTGGTGTCGAAGTACATCGAGTCCGGGTTGGCCGCGTTGGGCCAACCGGTCCGGCCGAGCGCCGGGTTGTGCTGCGCAGCGATCGACACCGACGGCTTGAGGATCGTCATCGACAGCTTGCTCTCGCTGTACTGGTCGGTGCCGTTCGGCGTCGGCCGGCCCGTCATGGCCGCCTTCATCGACGGGTACCAGATGCCGAACCGGCGAGTGCCCGCCATCCACAACTCGAAGACCGACACCTTCGTGTCGGACAGCGCCGTCAGTGCGGCAAGCGTGTTCGCGTCGCGCTGCAGCATGCTGTACACGACCGTGTCAACCGACTCCTCGGTCTCCGAGTCGGTGTTCATCTCCAGCCAGGTCGACAGCGTCGCGGTGTCACCACCGTCGGACGACGTCTCGGGCAGGTTCTCCCGGCTCAGGTGCCCGTGATGGGTCCAGACGGCGCCGGCCGGAGCGGCGAGCAGGGTGAAATCATTCAGTACGCTGATCGGGCTGGTGTTCTCGGCGGCGGTGAACAGCGCCCCAAACTTGGGGACGATCAGGCCGTCCTTGACGATTGCCATGGTGTTTCCTTTCAGTGGTCCCAGGTCAGGGAGTAGACGAGCACGTAGGAGCGAACCGCCCGGCCGGATGGCGACCGACCGGCGGTGTAGTTGATGAGCGTGACGCCCTGGATCGGGCCGGGCGTTTCCCAGGCCTGCACCGCGTCATGGAGGGCCGCCACATTGCTGTCGGCGGACGCCGGGGAGCAGGTGAGGACGAGGGTCAGGTTCCCGGTCCAGATGCCGCGCGAGTCCGGGTTGGACAGCTGCAGCGACCAGACAACCGACGGGTGCCGGTCGAGCCGGATGTTGTCGGCCTCGGGCGTGATCTGCCACGTCGGGAAGGTGGTGGTGAGTTGGTTCTGCACCCAGTCGGGAGCGTCCAGCCATGCCAATGTCCTGCCCCCGTTCAGCTGGTGAGGTTGGCGGCGTTCCGCATGATGTGGAGGCCTGGGACGTAGCCGGAGCCGCGCACCGCGTCAACGTGCCCAACCTCGATCGCCAGCGCCGCCTCGTGCTCGAGGACCACGTTAACGTCGTAGATCCCGACCCGCTCGACCTTGATGTCGCCGGCGAGACCACCGTGGCCGGTGGCCAGCGCCTTCGCGGTAGCAGCCACCCGGTGGGCAGCCTTATCGACCTCACCCTGGATGCCGGGTAGAGCCGCGAGGCGTCCCGCCAGCTTCATGCCCGCACCCTGCGCAGTTGCACGACCGGCAGCCCCCCGGCGGGGCTCGTCAGGTCGCCGACCTGCTCCCACTCGGTGCCGTCAACAAGCTCGACCAGGTCACCGGACAGGCCCTGCCAGGTACCAGCCGGGACGAGTTGGCCGGTGGTCTGGACGTTGCCGTCAGGGTCGGCGGTCGAGGTGACCGTGAGGGCTCCCAGGATCTCGACGGGGGCCTGGCTGGTGAGTTGGACGCCGTACCCGCTGACGGTCGCTGTGCGGCGAGTCAGGGTTCCCTCAGCGTTGCAGTGCAACAGGTGGGCGTGGATACCGCCCGGGCCGCTCACCCAGGTGTCGACCTGGGTGACGAGCCACTTCGCCAGACGGGCTATCACGACCTGTCCGGCCTGAACCGGTGGGGTCGTCTGGCTGTACCAGTAGAGTGCCGCCTTGCCGGCCTCGCCGGGTGCGACCAGTGCCACGGGAAGGTCCCCGCCGCCGAGCAACGAGCAAGGTTCGTAGCCGAACATCAGGCCGGCGTCCGGTACATCGGGATGGTGGCTGCCCGCTGCTGGCCGCAGCCGAGCATCCGCAGCTCGGACTTGCCAAGGTAGAGGTCACCGGTCGGGTTAGCGAAGGTGAGTCCCTGAGTGAACGGGCCGGCTCCCTGTTGCATCTGTGACACCGCGCCGGGCAGGTCGTTGGCCATCACCCTGCGGGCCATCTGACAGGCCACCCATTTCGGGATTGCGGCGTCAAGGGTCGGCGGGGTCGCGGTGAGGCGGTCGTCGACCTCGGGGCAGGCTTCTCGGATGATCGCCGAGGCGATCGTGAGCAGGGCGTTCGCCCGGGCCTGCTCCGCAACACTCAGGGGGCGCCACACGGCCGCCAGGTCGGCAGCTGTGGCGAACGGGTCGGCCATGTCGCCTCCTTGTTGAGTGGGGGTGAGGCGGGCGTCGGGGGGATGACGCCCGCCTCACGAATCACGCCAGGTCGGTGTAGGCGACGAAGGCGTTCGGGTCGCCCATCACAAACCCGAAGTGGGCCTCGATAAGCAGCAGCACCAGGTTCTCCTGGAACGCCGAGTGCGTGACGCCCGCCTCGTCCACGTAGGACGCGACGTCGCTAACCTTGACGGTCAGGTCCATGCCCTGACCCCAGGCGCACTGCCCCCAGTCGCCGCCGACTGCGCGCAGTCCGGTGTCGAGAGTGGGGGAGCTCGCGGCGGTTACCTTCGGCGAGGTGCCGCCGGTGAGGGCGCTGGCCGCGGTGATCGGGCCCGACGCCACGCCGGCGACGCCGATGGTGACCGTGTAGGGGCCGCCGGCCGAGCCGGCTACGGTGGCGCCGGCCAGTGCACCGCCGAGGGCCCGCAGCGCGGTCTGAACGGCACCTGCGGCCGCGTTGTAGGCGATCGGCGCGGTGGTGGCGCCGCCGAAGCTCAGCGTGAAGGTGCCGCCGGTCGGGGTTCCGGTGACGGTGACCGTCTGGACACGGTTGCCCTGCCGCAGGTAGCTGCCGGACACGCCCCGGTTGTAGTGCGCCGGGTAGCCGATCAGCTGCCCGCCCTGGGTGCCCTGGGTGACCGAGTCGACCCAGATCGGCCGGCCCGTGGTGTCGGTCGACAGCTTGAGCTTCGGCACCAGCCGCGGGTCGGCGGCGAAGCCGTTGAACTCGTAGCCGGCGTTGGTGACCAGCACCTCGCCCTGGACCAGGTCGGCGTACGGGCCGCCGTTGGCCTGGCTGGCGGTGCCGATCTCGACCGACTGACCGGTCTGCAGCAGGTACTCGCCGAACGGGCCGGCGCCCCCGGTGCGGAGGTCCTTGCCGTGGATGCAGGCGTGATCGAACGCGCGGGCGATCGCCGTGGGGGCGTCCTCGCGCAGCTGCTCGAACAGGCCGGCCGCGTTGGTGCGGGCCACCTCCTCGGAGACGGGCAGCAGCAGGGCGACCTTCTTGCCCTGCATCTGCTTGACGCCGATGGTGGCGTTGCCGACGGGCTTGGCGCCACCCTCGGCGACCCAGCCGGCGGCCGGGACGTCCATCGGGACGGGGATGTTGGTCTGCGCGGTCAGCGACAGCGGCACCTTGCGGGCCAGCTGCATGACGGCGGAGACCTCGTTTGCCCGCTTGAAGATGGGCTCGGTGATGGTCGGGGGCAGAAGCCCGCCGGGGATGGAAGCCAGAGTTGTGGCCATGATGATCCTTTCTCAGTGCCGCAGCTGGGCGGCGATGTAGTCGGCGAACTCGGCGGCAGGGCCGCCGAGGTTTCCGGACGGGGCCTTGCCCTCGCCGGGGACGTAGGGAGCGCGGGCTCCCTTCGGGGCTTCGGGGATGAGCGCCTTGACCTGGGCGGCGTGCGCCTCCAGCTCTTCGAGGGTTGAGCCGCGCAGGGCGTCGGCCGGGACTCCGGTCTTCTCGGAGACCTGCTTAGCCCAGGCCGTGATCTGCTGGCGGCTCTCGAACTCGGTGGCCTTCTTCTCGGCTGCCTCGGCACGCTCGATAGCCTTCTGCAGCTCTGACTTCGACGCGGCTTCAACCTCGTCGAACTTGGCCGCCTTGGCCTTCAGGTCGCCATAGTCGCCGTACTTGGCGCGCTCCCGGGCCACCCGCTCACCGATGATCCGGTCCAGGTCCGCCTGCGTGGCGGGCGGCGTGAACGCGGGTGCGGCCGGCGGATTCTGCTGCTGGCCGTTCGGTGCTTCCTCGGTCATGAACTTTCCCCTTCTCCGTTTGTGCCCGTCGGCAATGGCCCTCGATTGACCGCTGAGGGATCGCGTGAAATCTGGCGTGAAACCGGCGTATACTGGCCTTGGCGGCAACGCAGTGCAGTTGGCACAGCGGGGCCGCCATTCACGTTCTTGGAGCCTCGATCTCGACCCAGGTGCCGTTCTTCAGCACAACCCAGGCAATGCGGATGCCGGAGCGGCCATCGATGACACGGCGCCGAACCTCGTTCACGATCTGCTGGTCGTCCAGTGGTGTTCGCGCGGTGTCGAGGATGAGTCGATCGGATTGTTTCGATGCTCGTTCCATCTGGTGCGAGATGGTGTGCCGGCCGGAGCCTTGCGGCGCCTTCATCTCCCACTTCTCGCCGTCGACCAGGAGGTCCGGCGTCTTGACGCCCTGGATGTTGGCCGCAGGTAGGAACTCGACCCTGTGTCCGCGTGCTGCGATCTTGGCTGCGGTGTCCAGCTCATGTGGCTCGACCTGAGCGGACTTCGGAATGATGAGGGTCTTCCGCGCTTGACGCGCCTTGTACTCGCGGTACAGCTGGCCAGGGTCATAGCCCGGCGGGTAGTCCTGCGGGCCGCGGATCAGAGTCGGGATGCAGTCGCACTCGCCGTGGTACTTGTTCGCTTCGCCGGCAGACTCGGCACTCTCGTAGACCGCACCGCGTGAGGCGAGTATCAAACACCAGTCGCAAGTGAGGCCGATCGGCACTCGTGCCCACTTGACGCCGGACACGAACGCGCTGGCTGCGATCGTGGAGCGGTACGGCTGCTTCACCAGCTCGTCGAGGATGACCTTCAGGTTGCCCAGCTGGTTCGGCTGGCTGAGCGCCCACCGTGCCCGTGCCTCCGCCCGTGCAGGGTCGGAGCCGCGGACGAGCTTCGTGACCGGCTCGCCCAGGCCGAGTTCGGTGGCGGCCCGCTCGAACTGATCCGCGCCCAGCGCTGCGGCCGCAGAACCGAACGTCTCCACGATGGCCAGCCACGCGTCCAGCACGCCTCGGGACGTCGAGATGCGTTGCTCGCCCGGCTTGAGCGCCGCGACCAGGGCCGCCTTGGCGTGGTCGGACAGCCTGTTGAGCGCGGCCGCGATCCGTGCGAGATCAGCCCTCGACTGCGCCATCGATGGCCGCCGGCGGGTTGCTGGCAATCAGCGCCTCGATGGTCGCCTGACCACGCAGACGGGCCTGCTCGACACGGAACCGGGCGATCTGATCAGGCTCCAGGCCAGCCATCTCCAGGCCCACCTCGGACTGGCCGAACCCGGGGGCGACCGTGTCGAGCTTCACCACGGCGTCCGTGGCCGCCGCGAGGCTGACCGTGTCCGGGCGTTGCCAGTGCGGCGCCATCCGCCGGTAGACGTCACGCGCGGCCGGGGTGTCGTCGATGATGCGCAACGCACTGGTCATCAGCCGACGCAGCACCGGCGTCAGGCAGGACTTCTGCCAGTGCCGGATCTCCAGCTCAAGTTCCTTGTTCGCCTCGGCGATCGCGTCCGCGGACTCGGGATTGTCGCCAACCACGCCGAGGGAGCGCAGCGGAAGCGAGGTCTCAGCCGCGAACGCCTGGGCGATCATCCGGAAATGCGCCGCGTTCGGCTCCATCGACTGCTGGGTGAACTCTCCAACGGTTGGCAAGTTCCCGTCGGCGTCCCTGTCCAGCGTGAGCAGATGGCCGAGGATGACCTGCCATCCGGTCAGCGGCTCGCCGGTGACCGGGTCCTTGAACGCCTTCTCGCCGGCGCCAAGGGCGTAGCGCTGAGGGGCGTTGTAGAACTCCGCGGCCACCTCGGTGCGGACGAACGTGCGCACCGCAGCATCAGTCAACTCCATGACGGGCCGGGAGATCCGCGAGGAACCGAATGGACGATCAAGTGCGACCCGGTAGGGGATCGGCTCGACGGGAATACCGAGGTCATGCTCGAACTGAAAAAGTTCCCAGCGGTCGCCGTCCCGATGTAGATCGATCACCAGGCCGGGCAGGTAGAGCGCCATCTGGGTGGGGGTGCCCATGAGGTCGGTGGCCACGATGCTGAGCGCTTCGGAAAGCTGTCGGCGGCGTGGATCCCAAGTGCCGGATGCCCATTCGGCGGACTTGAACGAGAGGATGGCAGGCGCTTCGCCGACACCCCCCGCGGTGGCGAATCCGAAGGCCACGCCATGCAGCAGGCTCGACGTGAGCGCGGAGGGGAGTTCGCTGTCGAGTCGGTTGTCCTCGATGATGGCGTCCAGCCCGATGTCAGCGCTCGACGTGCCCTCAGGGAGCGTCCAGGTGTCCAGAACGGTCCTGCGGACCATGGAGTTGACAGCCTTGGCCGGCCACCCGAGGACCGTCGTGACGGCCATGTCGGGAGGCAGCGAGATCTGGAGATCCTTGAGCCCCTGCTCGTAGTCGTAGTAGCGACGGCGAAGCCGGTTCCGAGCGCGACGGGTGGCGATCTTGGCCGTGAGGCGAGAGAGCGCCGCCTGGTGATCGGCATCGAGACCAGAGACCACCGGGGCGACACCCGAGATGGTCGCAGCCCATTCGGAGGGGACAGTCGCAATCACAGCACAGCACCTCCCCCTCGGCCCGGTCGCCGTTTCGTCGTCATGGCCGCCCACAGGGCGTAGGTAGCGGCGTCCCAACTGGTGATGGACTCGCCGGTGATGGACCGCCAGCCCCACCCGCCGGCGTTACCGATGGTGCGTTGCGCGGCGCGTGCCACCTGCGCATCGAGACCGGGCTGGCCGCCGTGGGTCATGCCGCTGGAGGTCACCAGATCCAACGTGAGCGCGTGGGCGGTGATGACCTGATCGACGGTCGGCTGCAACAGCGTGGTGCGTCCCACGCCGGCCTCACGCAGTGTGGTGACCAGCGCGCCGGCGCCGGACTTGCCATCGACGACGATCTGGGCGGCGTTCTGCCAACGCGGCACGAGGAAGTTGACCAGCCAACTCACGCCGGAGGTTGCCGGCCGCTCGTCGATGACCTCGACATGCGGACGCCCACCCGTCGGCCGGATCGCGGCCGCCAACGCGACGGACTCGCGGTTGACCGAGAACCGGACGGCGTAGCAGGTAAGCCCGTCCGACGGCGCGGTCCCCGCCAGCGCCGACCAGGTGCCCGCGGCGATCGTGGAAGTCTCCAGGGTATCGGAGTCCCAAATCCCGAGTCCTTCGCGGCGGAAGCTCTCCGGTCCGAGCATCCGCAGCATGCGCAGGATGGATGCCCGCGGCGTCCGGAGCGGGTAGGACGGGTTCGCCGCCGCGACCTGCGCCCAGTCGACGTGACCGGTCGGCCACAGTCGCGGATCACAGCCTGGATCGGCGCCGAACTCGAGGTACAGCTGGTCGTCGAGGCCGGCGATCGCGTCGGCCCGGCGGCGGTGGAACACCTCACCCTGGTCGGTAGGCCGGGGAGGGGTTCCGATGACGAACACCAGCGGGTTCGCGTTGGTGTTCGTAGTCGGGATCAGGTCGTCAAGAGCCTTCACGGTGGCCCGCTGGCCCTCGTCGAAGATCAGCATGCCGACGTCAGCGAAGCCGAGACCGAAGCCGCGTTCGCGGGCGCCGAACAGGATCCGCGAGCCGTTGACGAACGGGATCTCGCCCTCGCCGTTGGTCATCCTCGGACGCAGGACGTGCGGACGGACGAGTGGCCGGCGGGTCATGCCGAGCATCGCCTTGAACGTCTCGTTGCTGGTACGCAGCTGGTGCGCGGTCCAGATGACCGTCAGCCCCGGGTTAGCCATGCACAGCGCCATCGCGAGACCGCCTACAGCGTGCGTATTGTGCGTGACCATCAGGCCTCGACCGGCGAGGTAGAGGCGGTCCGATGAATCCACGGCGATACATCGCACTGGGACCGAGTCTACCGGCTCGATAGACGCGATGCTGACCGTGTGGCGCCCGGCCGTGTCCGCCTGGGAAGACACCCTGGCCAAATGTCGTCTCATCCGGAAGGGCGAATGCGGGTCGAAGGTCTTCGGTTTCCAGGTGACCCTGAACTTGGGGCCACATACCCGTCCATTGAGGCGGGCGACGCCCTCATGGATGCTGGCCCGCCACCCAAGGGACCGGGCAAGTAGCAGGACCGCCTCGGCGATCTCCTTGTTCGTGTTGCAGAACTCGACGGCTCCACGCTGATCGATGTGCCCATCACTGTCCATCAGGCCTTGCAGTAGCGCTTCGCGCTGAGCCGTCCCCGCGGTCAGGTACGCATCTGGAACGTGCTTGTTCCCGCGCAACCCGACTGATCGAAGCTGTGCCAGAAGTGAGCGCGATTGGCGGCGCCGATGGGTGAACACCAGTCGTTTGGCCGTACGCCCATCTCGGACCACAACGTCATATCCGGCCGCCGTGCCTTCGGCCACCCAATGGGGGGCATCGTTCGCATGGCAGGTTAGATTGCCGCTTGTTGCGGTGCCGTCTCCGAGCCACGCGCCGAGGATGTACGGGTCGATAGGCAGTTCTACGTCCGGCGACTGGACTGACATCTGCCGCGGCAGTTGGAACCGGAACTCGTTTCGACCGTTCGACCGAGTCGCACGCTGGAGGCCGGCATCGACCATCTCCTGGGTGGTGAGCGTGACCTGCTCGTACCAGCGCACACGAGCACTCAGCGGACCTTTCGATCGCTCGCGAGACCGGTCCGTCACGGTCCACAGGTGCTCGGCGTCGGCGACGATCGATCGACCATCCGTCGTCGTTACTCGGTAGCACGAGTGTTGGTGCATGACCGGCGAGACTCCGGTCACCATGGTGGGACGGCCGTCGGGCGCATAGACCTCGTCGCCGGGGGCGAGGTCACCCATCGTCGTCCAGCCGCGATTAGCCGTGAGCATCGGCGTGGCCACGTCCAGGGCCTTCCCCACCTGGCGGGGGATCGCCCACGTGATGCCGCCCACGCCGGCGGCATACAGGCCGTCGGAGCGCTTGGCGAGGACCAGTTTCGAGGCGGCGACCTGCCACGGGTCGAACCCGAGTCCCAGCTTCCTCAGCTGCGCCGAAACGCCCGGCCATGCGGTCGTGACGATGCCGGACGGGACGACGAGGCGACGGGCGAGTTCGCTGAGCTTCGGGCTAGACGTCGCTGGGGTCGAAGGGCTCATCTGGGGCCGCCTCGGCTTCGATCTGGCCGGCCTTCTCCTCGATCTGGTCGATCTCCTTGCCGATCTCGACCAGCTTCCCGGCCAGCGGGGAGATCTCCCGGAATGACCCGGCCTTCTCCGCTGAGGTGATCGACCGAGCGATGATCGCACGCAGCGCCCGGAGTTCGGCGAGCCGATCGCCGTCACGGGCGGCGATGGTCAGCGACTTGCGACGTTCGGCCATCACCACTCCTTCGTCAACGGGAACTGCGGGACGGTGACGGCCGGCTGCGGGATGTGCGGGCGGTTGCCCTTGGCCTGGTTACATGCTCTGTGCGAAAGCCGCGTATTCCCGCGGTCGTAGGGGTTGCCGCCGAGCGAGACCGGGATGATCTCGTCCACCTCGGCGCGCATCGGGTGCGGGACGCAGCCCGAGCAGCCGTTGCCCGTGCATCGGGGTCCGTGGCGGCCTTCCAGCATCCCCAGCGACTTGTCAACCGGCTGCCCACACAGGTGGCAAACGGTCTCCTCGGCCAGCACGCGGGCCCGAACCTCACGTCTGCGATGTCCGTTCGTCGTCCTCGGATTGGCCACCATCAGGCATACCCCCCTGGGGTTTTCAGGCTCGGGGAGATTTCGGCGCTGTGACCTTCGGGTAGCCGAGGTGGGGGAGGGGAGGGGTGCCTAGCCCAGGGGGTGGTCATCGATGGCCCGACCCTGGTGCCGGTCCGTCTGGTCGTGTGACGATGCCGTGATGGGTGTGGTGCAGGGGCCGCCTGGCGCGGCTGGTGTTGATCCTCAGGCTGCCGCGGCGTGGCGGCAGTGGATGATCTCGCAGGGTCGGCTGATGGAGTACAAGGTTGCTTCGGTGCGGCAGACGCTGATCGGCGACAAGGTCAACACGGACGCGTTGGAGCAGATGCTCAACGGATATGCAGCTCAGGGTTGGATGGTGAAGTCCGTGACGGAGACCGAGGTGAAGGGCCGTGTGGGGCCGGGCGGGACCGCCGGTTTGGTGATCATCTTTGAGCGGCCGGTGTCACGCTGAACGTTGGTCTGGACACACTTCGTCCCGACATCGAGGGTAATGCTAGCTGACGTGCGCAGCGTTCGCGGTCATCTCGGCGATCATGTCGCGGACGTCGCCGAGGCGATGCACCCAGACTTGTTCGGTGACGATGGCCTTGCCGCGCAGGTGTGGCCGGGTGATGCGTTCGCGGGGGAGTCCGTGCTTGCGGATCAGGTACTTGATCCGGTCGCGACTGACTGGTTCGCCGGCTTCGGTGAGGACGCCGACGAGTTCGTTGATGGTGAGCAGCATGTCGGCCCGCTGGTCGAGGAGTTTGCGTTGGTGGTCGTGCCAGTCGGCGCGGTAGGGGCAGGCGGGCCCGTCAACGGGTGTGTGGCTGCATCGGACTTGCGCGGTGGCTTGCTCCAGCTCGGTCACGGTGGGTCGTTCCTGGCGGATCTCGTGGCTGCAGATGGGGCAGTTGCCGAGGTTGATCAGGTCGCGGGGTCGGTCGATGATTCGCCGGCCGAGGCGGTGGAGGTGGCCGAGCCGGACGAGCGCGGTGTGCTGGTCGAGGTCGGGCAGTTCGGCTCCGAACTTGACCAGGTCGCGGTGGCAGCGGCTGGCGGCTTCGCTCCATGGGACGCCGCCGGCGTCGTCGGTGCCACCGACGAACCGGACGCCGCGGCGTCGGGCGGTGGCGAGTTCGGTGATCAGTTCGGGCGTGTCGGCGAGTAGTCCGTCGAGCAGGTTGGCGCAGGCGTGGCACAGAACGGCGCCTGGCGGCCTGCCGTGGGCGTCCGGGCAACCGAGGTCACCCGGGATGTGTTCGACGCTCCAAGGGGCGTTCACGGGCCGCTGAGAGGGTCTGTAGGCCGGTAGTGGTCTGCCCGCGAAGTGCTCCAGGTCGGCGATGTGTGTGACTGGACGCCTGAACGCGGCACCCTCGATCGCGCCGAGCATCACGCGCTGCTCGGCGGCCGTGCCGGTGAAGCCGCTGCCGTGGTCTGGGCATTCGGGTGGGCAGCTGATGCGCATCAGGCCGGACCAGTCGCAGATCGGGAAGTCAGTACGGGCATTCATCGGCGGCAACCTTTCGAGTTTCTTCGATTGCGAATACGGAATGGATGGTGAACGGGTGCAGCGTGGCGTCATGGTGGACGTGCTCGACCAGAACGTCCCACCTGACCGACAGGCGCGACTTTCCCGCCGGATACTGCAAGATCCCGAACCATGCGCGGCGGGTGAGGCGATATTGCCGCCCAATGCGGTGGAGCCGGAATGTGCGCCGGCCGCACAGGATGGCGAGTGCTTCGCCCAGTGGAGACAGCGGTTCGAGGTCGACCTCGACGTAGCCGGGCACACCAGTCGTCGTCCAGGCCGCGCAGCACCGACGTCCGGCAGCTGCGGCAGGCCACCGTCCGGACGCCCCGACCACCCGGTGAGTCGAGGTGCTTGGCCGGATGGGCCTGGCGGGTCATGAGTGCGTCCCAACCGAGTTGGTCAGATGTGCGTCTTGGGGTAAGTGCGTCCGCCGTGCGTCCCCTTCGGGGTAGGACGCACGGGACGCACCACTACCCGGTGCGTCCCGGACGCACCGGGGACGCACCGGGACGCACCGGGGACGGAGTTCACAAGCCATCGGCCGCGACCTCCTCGACGCCGCTGGCATACGGCCGGATCAGGTGGTGCAACCGCTGCCGGTTAGGCCCGCTCTCGACCCTCACGTAGCCGTCCTCGACCAGGTGGCGCAGGGCATCCCGAACGGTCTTCGCGCGCCCTGCGACCATGCCCTCGATGGCATTCTGTCCCATCGGCTGCGCACGCAGGAGGTTGCTGATCGCCTCCATCGTGGCGGTCGGCCGCCACGATTTCACGTTGATGTCGGGTGCTTCGATGTGCGCTCGAATATCGTCATCGTGGGACTCGATAATGAACGTTCCGGCGTATTTCCCATTCCCGGAATGGCCGCGGACGTGGCCTGGCCGGTCCTTGTCCACGTAGAGTTTCAGGCGGCCGTCGGAGCCCCGTCCGAACGGCTCGGACACCTCGACGCGAATGGTGCAGCCGGTCATCATGGCGCGTTTCGCCTGCGCCCCGATTCCACCCTTCCCGCGTTGTTCAGGGTTCTTCGGGACGTGATCCACAGTCAGGACGGCCGCACCCGTGGCGGCCAGCGGCCTCAGCAGCCTGACGTGGAAAGTGGTGGCGTCGGTGTTGCTGTTGAGGTCGAGGCCGAGCAGCGTCATGGCGGCGTTGAGGCCGTCCACGATGATCAGCGTCGGCCGCCAGTCGCGCAGCACCTCAGCAACGTCGGATGAGGCCAGCGCGTCCAGGGATTGGTCGGGGCTGGCGTAGGCGACCCGCTGCATCGCTTCTGCGGTGCAACCCAGCGCGGCGAGGCGCTCTCGGGTGGTGCGGGCGGTGTCCTCGAAGTCGAAGATGAGTACGCGCTCCCCGCTGGCCGCGACCTGGTGGGCGGCGTGGAGCGACAGCCACGACTTCCCGCTCTCACTCTCCCCGATCAGGCCGTTGATCTTGCCCCGGTAGAACAGGCCGCAGCCGTCCGTCCGGACGCCGATGTCGGGTTCCGGTTCGGACTCTTGACCTCTGGCGATCTGCTCGACCGGCCACGCCCACCATGAGGTTCTAGGTCTCTCGCCGCCCGCGTCCTCCAACTGTTCGGCATTCCCGAACAGTTCACTCGCCCCCAACCTGTCGGGATCTCCGACAAGTTCAGCCAGTGCGACCTCGGCGACGTCGACGGCGTCGGCGTTCAGTCCATTGGGAGCGATCGGTCTGGGCTTGTTGGCTGCGCCACGGAAGGCCGACCCGATGGTGCGCTCGGCCTCCTGGCGTCCGAGCCCGCATGCCATCGCGGCGCTGAGCATCGTGTCGTGGACGTACTGATAGGCGAGCACGCCGTTGGCCACGAATCGCGCGAGGGCGAACGTGGCGTCGTTCAGGACGTGGTTCCGTTCGCCCTTCGCGGCGCCGCGCACCCGCTCCGACTCCGCCTCGACAGCGCGATGGGCGTATCGCTGGGTGACCTCATCCCCGGCGATCGGCTGCGGTGCGGGTGCAGCCGGCGGCGCCTCCTCGGTGCGCCAGGCGTCCTCCCAGGTGGCCACTACGTCTCCTGTTCGATTGTGGGTGAAATCGCGAGCGGCTTGGACCACGTGTAGTGGCCGCTGTAGGGCTGCCCGGGCTGCTCGTCGAGCCAACTCGGCGGCGCGAGCACGTAGCCCCCCAGCCCGCGGTAGTCGATGCCCGGGAAGATCCCGGCGCGGTTCCCGCGGCCGGTCGCGCGGAGGTAGTGGTGACTGCCTCCGGGCCGCGGCGTCCGGACGTTCCCGATGGCCTCGGGCGGTGCCTCCAGGTCGAGCCAGGAACGGATGCCGGGGGCGCCGTCGATGTCGATCACGTCAACCAGGTGGCCGGTGGCGATGCCGATGTTGGCGTTCGGCGCTGCCGCCCACCACCGGCGGATCATCGCTGCGTCGGTGGTGGCGTCCTTGCAGCCGTTGGAGCCGGTGAACGGCACCTTGCGGCCGGGCTGCAGCGGGAAGACCTGCAGGCCGATGGAGGCGTACCACAGCGCGGACGCCAGCAGGTCGGGCACTGGCCGGGGTTGCGCGTCGAGGATCCCCCCGAGCCGTTCGGCCTCGGCCCAGTCGTCGGCGGCCATGGCGTCCGCTATGGACTGCTCCTCGGGCGTCACGGCCGCCTAGATCGCGCGAGGTAGGCGTCAACCCGGCCGGCCAGGCTGGGGCCGGCCACAGCCGCCATGACTATGACCAGTCGCCGGTGGAGATACTCGTCATCCAGGACCGAGATCTGCCCGTTCATGATTCACCGCCGAAGTTGAACAGGTCCGGCTCATCGGTCTCGACGGCTTCGTCCACCGCCGCCAGGTTGCGTTCGGCCTGCACGTAGTAGGACGGCTTCAGCTCGGCACCGATCGCGTAGCGGCCCAGACGGACGGATTCGTAGACCTCGGATCCGACCCCCATGAAGGGAGTCAGGACCACCTCGCCCGGGCGGGTGCGCAGTTGGACGAAGCGGGCGATGACGTCGAGCTGCAGCGGGTGGACGTGCTTCTCGTCGTCGGGGTCCTTGGCATCGCGGAACGGTAGGACGTGGTCCATCCGGATGTCGTCCCAGATCGACGAGGCGTAGCGGCGCCAGATCCAGTGCGAGTAGCGGTTCTCGGTCTGCTTGCCCGGCCAGTTGCGATAACGCCGCAGGTCGTCCGGGATCGGCTCGCCGCCGGCGTAGTAGTCGAGCCCGGTCGGGTGCGTGATCGGTTCCGTGACCTCGCCGCGCTTGCGGAAGATCAGCAGTTCGTCGGCTGAGGCAACTCCGGCGGCCGAGGCGTCGTCGCAGATGGTCTTGTGGGCGAGGTTCTTGGCCATGGTCCGGTTGCGGACCGCGAGCGGCTCCTTCCAGATCACGTGTCGGGTGATCCAGTCCCAGCCGTTCTCCTCGTGCAGCCTGATGACGTCGCCGGGGAAGTCGAAGTAGCAGTCTCGGCCGGTGTTGCTCGACGGGATCGGTGAAGCGTGCACCGCGGTCAATCGCCCAGGCTTGGTCAGCCGGTGGATCTGCTGCACGAACATGCCGTAGTGCTCGCGGAACTCGGAGTAGTGCGCGCGTTGGAGACGTCCCGGTCGTTGCTCGAGTAGACGTAGAGCCCGGCGAACGGGGGTGAATAGATCGACGCATGGATCGACGCGTCGGGCATCTCGGCCATCACGTCGAGCGCGTCGGCGTTGTAGATCGCCCAGCGCGACGTGACCTGCTGGTTCAGGACGCCAGCCATGTCGGTAGCTCCAATCTGTTGTCGTAGGTGACGCCGGCGACGCGCTGGGCGTTGCCCATGTGCTCGACCAGCGCGGTGAACATGTGGTCGGCCTGCTCGGCCTTCCGCTGCAGGTTGGCGAGGGCTCGGCGGCCGCCCTCGCTGGCGATGACGTCGACCTGGACGGGCTGGGCTTGCCCGAAGCGCCACATGCGGCGAACGGCCTGGTACCACTGCTCGTAGGAGTGGGACGCGAAGTAGGTCATGCGGTGCGCGTGTTGCCAGTTCAGCCCCCAGGCGCCGATCGACGGCTTGGTGACCAGGAAGGGAATGTCGCCCCGGGTGAACGCCGAGAGCTTCTCCTCCTTGGCTTCCGGGGAGTCCGACCCGGACACCTCGACCGCACCCGGGATGAGCCTCGCCAACAGCGAGGACTCGTCGTTCAGGTGGCACCAGGCGACCCCATGGTCGGCGTCGGCCAGTGCCGCTGCGGCCTGTTCGCAGCGCTCGGTGAGGGTGCGTCGTGTCTCGGCGCGCTCCTCCCGAAGACCGACGGCGGGAAGGTCGATCACATACTCGGGGTGCTCCTCCCGCGCGACCACGACGTGCTCGCGGATGTCGAGAGGCGGCAGGTTGAATCGCTCGTCGCTGTAGCCATAGTCGGACGGCTTGCGCATCGCCCGCGCCCAGGTCGACACCCAGCGCCAGAACGGCTGCTCGGCGTGACCCTTGAGGCGCCATTGGACGACCTCACCGCCGAGGCCGCGACCTCGCGATGAGGTCGTGCGGAGCTTGTTGGTGAAGAACCGCGTGAGCATGTCCATGTGGCCGAGTCCGCCGAGCGCCTCCGACGAGGTGCCCAGCTCGATCCAGTCGTTCGGAGCGGCGGTAGCCGTCGCGAGCAGTCGATAGGGGAGTCGACGCATGAACTCCGTGACGACGCTGCGGGTGACGCCATCGAAGCTCTTCAGGATCGAGGACTCGTCGCACACCACGCCGGCGAAGTCGCCGTAGTCGAACTTGGCCAGCTGCTCGTAGTTTGTGACGGTGATCGGCGCCGCGGCCTTCCCGTCGCGGGACAGCTCGGCGTCGTGGCCGAACCGGTGGGCCTCGGCGATCACCTGGAAGCCGACCGCCAGCGGCGTGAGCAACAGCACCGGCTTGCCGGTATGGCGATGGACCTGCTCGGCCCACGCGAGACTCATCGGCGTCTTGCCCAGGCCGCAGTCGGCGAACAGGGCACCTCGGCCCTGGCGCACGGACCACTCGACCAGGAAGCGCTGGAAGTCGAACAGGTGATCAGGCAGGCCTGACGGCGCGAAGCCACCGGCATCGGCCAGCTGGGCCTTGCGAGCGAGGAAGTCCGCGTAGGTGCTCACGCCAGCGCTCCCTCTTCGAACCAGCGCTGGACCGTCCGGACCCGCATTCCGAGGTTGGTGGCGATGTAGTGCTCTAGCCGGGCCCCATGGCTGCTCTCCCAGCCGGTCAGTAACGCGACGCCGTCGCACCTGACGAGGCGCGCGACCGCGCTGCGCATGTAGTCCGGCCACTCCCAGCCGTCGCGAACGCCGGTCTCGGCCGGGTTCTCGACCCGATAGCCGGCCTGGCGGAGCACGTCGGCGGAGCGGTGGAATGCGGGGAAGTTGTAGTCCTCGATCCCCGTCATCGGTCCCGCGATGTAGAGCCTCAACGGCTCACCCCGAGCGGGATCTCGATCGTTGCGCAGATCGGCGATGGTGGTCTTCAGGTAGGCGATCTCGACCGTCTCGTCCGGTTGCTCCAGGTACTCGCCGAGGGCGGTGAGGAGATCCTGAACAAGCCCGTCGCACCAGTACCTGCGCGCGCCACCGACGGCGCGGCCGTGCAGGCGTTGCAGTTCAGACCGGGTGATCATTGCTCCACCCGATCCCCGGTGAGCAGGGCCACCAGGTCGGCGCGGCGCTTCCTGTTTCGATGGCACTCGGCGCAGTACGAACGACCCGATGGAAGCGTCCTTCGGTGTTCCTTGGTCGAGTGACCGTGCCGGCATGTCACCGCGAGTTGGCGATTCCACATGCGCTGGTTGTTCTCTGCCTGAGTGACCGCTTCCAGGTGGTCAGGATTGACGCACAGGCGGTTAGCGCAGACGTGGTCGATATGGAGTCCATCGGGGATCGAGCCGTGCGCCAGTGCGTACGCAACGCGATGAACCTGATCAGTCTTGGTGCCCTCGATGCCGATGCGTCCATAGCCGCTATTCGCGATGGCTCCGGTCCACAGGATGCAATCTCCCTGCTTCACCGTCTTTGCCGCCAGGCGGTCGCCGATGGGTTTACGTGTGTGCATTTCGGGCCTCACTGATCGCTGTCCGGTCGAGTGCCGGTGAGGATGGCGATCAGGTCGTCAACCGTCATTAGCACCCACTGGTCGCCCGCGTAGATCACCCCGCGGCGCTTGGCAACGACGATCCCGGCAATCGCGTCGTCGTTGCCGGCTTCGATGTGAGCCTCGCGGGTCCACTCCGCGGCCTTAATGCGGCCGCCGTAGTCCTTGCTTTCGACGACCAGGCGATGCCCGTGGGCCGTCCGGACGCCGCCGATGTCACCGCGGTCGGCCGCGCCGGTCTTAGCGCGCCGCTCGATGCGGTCGTCGATGTGCTCGGCGAGGTGGCCGGCCACGAGGGACTCCAGGCGGGTGCCGGCGGCCTTCGCGCTGGCTCGGGTGCGGCTCATCGGCCCTCCACCACCAGTCGCCACCAGGCGTCGCACACGTCGTCGGGGCATATGCGCAGCGAGCCGGTGTGCTCGGTCGAGTGGCGCCGCTCGATGAAGGCGGCGAACTCGGCCGAGTCGAAGCTGCCGTAGCCGGTGCTGCCCGGCCTGAACCGAGGTGGCTGAGGGAGCGTGATCGGCAGGGTGGCGGCTGGCCTGGTCTTGGTCTTCATCTTCCGGTCGCTCTCTGTGGGTCGATGGCCATGAACGAGGCCCTCGCGGTGGATTCGGGATGCGAGATCGCCAGCAGCGGACGGCCGGTGGCGTTGAAGCCAATGACGATCTCGGGATGGTCCGGGACGCGCAGCGCCGCCATGAAGCGGTCGATATGAACGACGACGCTGCGGGAGTCGTCGGATTCGGCGGCGATGTCGAGGCTGCTCTCGGCCTCGGCGTAGCCCTTGCCGATCGGCGTGGCCGTCGAGACCACGATGCGGTCGGGCGTGAGGTCGAGGCGGGCCCGGTCGGAGAACATCGCCGTGTGTCCCAGGGCGGCGAGCAGGTCGCCCGTCTTGACCTTCGTCGAGGACCCGGTGTGGGCGTCGAGCACCTTGCTCAGGTCCGGCATCTCGACCGCGAGACAGCGCATCGTGCTGACCCGCTCGCCGACCGTCAGGGCGATCGACTCGTGCGGCGTAGCGATCCCGGCGCGGCCACTGACGCCCTTCGTGAGCTCCCCGACGATCCTCATCGGCGGCAGGGCGGCCAGCGCCCCGTCGCCCTCGATCGGGATCAAGACCTCGGCGATGACGTAGCGGCACCCGCCGCGGAGGATCAGCCAGTCGCCGTCCGCCCGGAGATCGACGCCGGCGAAGGCCGGGTTGCCCTTCTCGCTCTCGGCGTCGCGCAACGGCGCCAGGCGCGCGACCGCGCTGGCGAGGGCGGCGTTGTCGATCGTGTGCGTCGGCACGGGCGGCTCGGGCACCGAGGGATACTCGGTGAGGTTCAAGGTCCGCAGTCGCACCTTGGCCCGCCCGGCCGCGATGACCAGGTCGGAGCCGTCGGCCTCGATGCGGGTGATCTTGGTGGCGGCGAGTTCGGCGAAGACCCGCCCAGGGATGAGTGCCTCTCCGGCCGTGATGATCTCGGCGGGCACCTCGGTCTCGGCCGAGTTCTCGAAGTCGAAAGCCGACAGGCGCAGGACGCCATCGGTCGCGGTCAGCTTGATGCCCTGCAGCACGGGGATCATCGCTTTGCCGCCCAGGATCCGGGCCACCCACTTCGCGGCCTCGGCGAGTCGGCCAGGGTCGGGAATGGTGACGGCGAGCGTGTTCGTGAGCGTGCTCACAGTCCTCCTCTTTTCGGTGGGGTCAACCACTCAGGCCCAGTTCGGTGACGTGGGCCTGAGTGGTTGACCGGATGGGTCAGAACGGAGGCTGAGCCTGCGTCGGGGCGGCCTGGAACGGGTTCGCCGCGGGCGCCGCCGCCTGCTGCGCGAACGGGTTGGCGGACGGCGCAGGCGCAGCGGCCGGCTTCGCGGTGGGGGCGCTACCGGCACCTCTCGCGATGCGCACACTCATCTCCTTCACGGTGCCGTTGGCGGTCTTGGCCAGGTTCGACAGCGTGATCTTGATCAGGTCGCCGGTGGACGGGTCGGCGGCGCGCAGGGCCCGCTTGAGGCTGACCTGGCCGGCGTTGAGCACGACCAGCTCGCCGGCGGCGAAGTCGGTGCGCTCGCCGGACTTGTTGAAGCTGGCGGAGGCCTCGATCAACTCGACGGACAGTTGCGGGCACGGGTTCCCGGCGAAGTCGGTGCCTCCGGTCGGGTCGTAGTCGAGGACGCGGCCGGTGACGTGCTGGCCGACGTGCTCACCCCATCCGATGTAGGCGCCCCTCTGGACCGGGACGTCTTCCCAGTTCGGTTCGGTCATGGTGAATCTCCTTGGTGTGTAGGTGTTCCCTCAGGCGGTCGCCAGGAGGGTGGTCATTCGGGTTCGTGCCAACTCGGTCAGTTCGTCGCTCCACTGGCCGCGGGCATCGGCGGCCTGCCAGAGCGCGATGAGTTCGTCCCGCGTGGGCGCCTCGGCGATCGCGACCTGCAGTGCGACCTGGGTACGCCGGTCAGGCCTGGGTGCGGGCCGTAGCGGCTGTAGAAGATCCTTTTTCCGTCGCCAGGCGCGCACCTCCGCGCACAGCCGGACCGATTCCCAGCCGGCGATCAGGTTGATCAGGTGCAGGTCGCACTTGCCGGTGGCGGCGTTGAGGGCGATGATCACGCCGACGTCGGTGCGCAGGCCGTCGATCGGCGTGCGGGCTCCCGTGGCCGGGTCGTAGCGCTTGCTGTGCGCGTAGATCGACAGCTGGCCGGCGGCCTCGTGCGGGTACTGAGCGATCTTGGCGCCGGACTTCACGTCGGCGATCACCAGACCCAGGCCCGGCACCTCGGCGATCCGGTCGGCGGTCCCGCCGATCTGGTACTCGTCCTCGACGAGGAACGCCTCGATGCCGAGCATCCGCCAGCCCTGCGTCGCCTCCTGATAGGCGGCGATGTGCGGCAGGTACTGCTCGGGGATGACGACGTCGGTGCGGCCGCGGTTGACGGCCTCGGTGAACGCGTGGAGCGCCGTCCCGAGATTGGACTTGGTCGACGATCCAGCGGCCTCCTGGGCGGAGGCGCAGAGCTTGCCCAGGTCGGCCTTCCATGCCTTGGCCTTGGCCTCGTCGTCGGGCTCAGGTCCGGCGGCCGCCACCCGGGCGGCGAGATCCGGCCTGGTCGCCAGCCCGATCGCGGTCTGGCGGGCCTTCCACTCCATCAGCGCGTTGGTCTCCTTGATGGAGCCCGCGAACGTCGTGGCCCGGGTGTAGGCGACGGGCTTGCCGCCGTCCGGCGGGATGATCATCGGCCGCTGCCACCGATCGCGGGGGATCGTCGCGACATCGACCCACTGAGCCGCACTCATCAGGACGCCGCCAATCTGCGGTCGATCCGATCGGCGAGCTCTTCGACCTCGTCCCACCAGCCCGGGTCCACGACGGTTCGCATGAGGTCGTCGAGCTCCTCTCGGCGCGGGATGTCGCGGTCGTCGATCGCGTGGTAGCTGGCGGACGCCGCGGCGGCGTCTGGCGTCGAGGTGTAGGTGTCGCGGTCGTCGTAGCCGCGGTCCGCGACGGTCATCGGCCCATCACCCCGATCGCGATGAGCAGCGCGATGAGCGCAGTAGCCCAAGCGGCCAGCCCGACGGCCAGAGCGACCCCCCAGGCTCGGACCTTGAGGGTGACGTGGCGGCGGCGCTGTTGGTCGGCGTGCTGCCGGACCTCAGGAGATGCGGTGATCACTTCGCAGCCTCCACCGGGTCGCCGTCGAGGGTGACCTCGCGGCAGGGCGTGACCACCCGCGGCGCCTTGGCCTTCGCAGCGCCGAACCCGGAGATCGGGCGTAGGTCCGCCAGCGCCACTCCGACGGCCACGTAGCGGGTGGCTGCCGTGTAGTAGGTGCGCGACTGGCTGGGTCGGGGTGAGAAGTGCAGGCCGTGGCCGCACTCGCTGTCGGGCCTCCAGTCCGGCGCCGACGGCTTCGCGCCCGGGGAGTAGTCGAAGCCACGATCGGTCGACCAGTTGTCTCCGACCGCCTTGTACAGCGTCGCGATTCCATCGACGACGGTGACGCCGTGGTAGTCGCACCAGATCTGCGGGTCGGTGAGATTCAGCGCCGTGATGTCGATGATGACGCCACCGGAGACCTTGGCTCGGGCAGAGTGCAGGTGTACCGCGACATACGGAGTCGCCTCGACGGTGGCCGAGTCCCACGCCTGGACGGTGGCCGAGCCCCACGCCTCGACGGTGGCCGAGCCCGACGCCTCGACGGTGGCCGAGTCCCACGCCCGGACGGTGGCCGAGCCCGACGCCTCGACGGTGGCCGAGCCCGACGCCTCGACGGTGGCCGAGTCCCACGCCCGGACGGTGGCCGAGCCCGACGCCTCGACGGTGGCCGAGCCCGACGCCTCGACGGTGGCCGAGCCCGACGCCTCGACGGTGGCCGAGCCCCACGCCTCGACGGTGGCCGAGTCCCACGCCCGGACGGTGGCCGAGTCCCACGCCCGGACGGTGGCCGAGCCCCACGCCCGGACGGTGGCCGAGCCCGACGCCTCGACGGTGGCCGAGCCCGACGCCTCGACGGTGGCCGAGCCCGACGCCTCGACGGTGGCCGAGTCCGACGCCTGGACGGTGGCCCGGTGGGTGCCGTTGGACTCGATGGTGAGCCAGATGCCTCTCGGGCTCTTGATGATGATCAGGTCGATGGCCTTGTCGGCGAGTGCCGCATTAAGTCCCTGCTGGTCTTTGACCGTTCTCTGGGTCATTGAAATCCGCCCCCCTTGAGCGTTGGCGTTTCGGTAGCGAGTTGGTTCGTTTTCAGGCTTCGAGGCGCCGCAGTTCGCGGCGGCTGATTCGGTAGCGCGGGCATCGGTCGGTGCCGAAGTTCTTCGCGCGGATCTCGCCTTTGCGGATCTTGCGGGTGACGGTCGACTCCGGCAGCTGGAAGTGTTCGGCGACCTGCTTCGCGGTGAACCAGGCGACCCCGGCCGGCATCGTTTCGGCGGTCATGAGCGGGCCTCGCAGTTCGGCAGGTAGTGGGCGTAACTCGGATCGGCTCCGGTATCGACGGCCATCCGGTCGGCTTCGCACTCGTCGAGTAGGCGCCCCGCGGCGTGCTGCTGGGCGTGTGCGTACTCGTGGAGGACGACGTAGCGGAGCGCGGCGCCGTGGAGGCTGGTGGCGACGTAGATGGTGTTCGGTGTGGCTGGCCGGAAGCATCCGCCGCCCACATGGGCGGCGCAGTTCCACGCCGGGTCGTCGGTGACGACGATGGTCGCGTGCTGGCCACCCGCACCGTCCAGCACCTGGCGGGCATCGACCGGCAGGAACGGGGCTGTGGCGATCGCGACACCGGCGACGAAACCCGCTACGCCGACACCCGTGATGACCTTGTCGAGCGCCCTCACGATGCGGCCTTCGTCACGATCAGCGAGGTCCCCGAAGTCAGCGGGAACTCGTAGGTAAGGTGCGGGTCACAGATCGGGCGATCAAGGATCACCACGTCCGCGACCGTGAGGGTCATCCGCTGACGGGTGAGCACGTCGCAGCCGGTAAAGCCGCAAACCTTCGGGCCGGTCATGACCGGCTCCGATCACGCATGTGGGCGAGCAGGACCAGGACACCGATGATGAACGGCAGGACGATGACGCCGCCGGCGTTCGTCAGGTGCGGGATGTCGAGGTGGAGCCAGATCATCGGGTCACCTCCCGGACCGCGAGGGTGACGGCGAGGAATATGCCGATCACGACGACGACGGCGTACGCGATAGCGATGATGATCATCGGACGACCGCCTCGTCAGCGTCGCAGCTGCCGCACCAGGTGCGAAGCTCAAGAGCCACGCGGACCCCGACATCAGATCGCTCGCCGAGGCCATCCACTTCTTGTCGTTCGGCGCACAGCAGATCGGCCTCGCCCTCAGCGACGAGGGGAGGGCCAACGATCTGCCGATCCGGTAGACCGTTGACGATCTTCGCGCCGAGCACCCGCTCGACCCGCGCCCAGTTGACATCCGCAGGCAGAGGGTCATTCACGACGATGTGGGTGACCTCCTGAACGTCCAGTCGTCCGTCGCCCGACTGCTGGTCGAGCAACTCTTGGACTGCACGACCCATGCGGTTCAGTTCGCGAACCAGGCTGTCCAGGACGCCCTTGGTCAACTCGATCCGACTGCCCGAATGCAGTTCGTGGCCGGTCATCGGGCACCGCCTGCGAAGATGGCGCGCATGCTGGAATGGATTGCCGCTGTTGCTGCGGTGCTGACCCTCGCTGTAGTCCTCTGGCAGGAGGTCCGGGCGTTCCGCCGACGGCCGGCGCCGGAGATCTCGGCCTCGGTCAGGCGAGTCGGGCCGGTGCACTTCGGCTCGGTACTGAACAGTGGGAGCGTGGCGGCCAGCAACCTGCTGGTGCTGCCCGAGGCCTGCTCCATAGAAGGCGACAACCCCCCACCGGGGTGGGTGATCCCACGGCTGGAACCCGGTGCAACGGCTCCGCTCGACGGGTTGACGGATACGACCGACGACAGCTGGTTCGCGGTCATTTACGACCACCCCCATCGCCCAGGCCGGAAGCTGTGGATGTGGACCCCCGGGAGCCCGATGTCACCGGTGGGAGTGCGCCGATACGAACAGACTCTGCAACACCCACTGGTGCGCCGATGGCGCGACAGAGGAACTCCGCGACCAGTCGGTCCTGACGGAGCCCTCGAATCGTCCATACGGTCCAACCCGCGAGAGCTAGCGCGCCTAGCCAAGAAGCTGGGTGTGGGTCAGTGGCCAGACGGGAAGCACCCACGCCCAGCGGAGTGAACGCAGCCACGTAGTGGAACCAGGTCGGGACGACCAGCGCTCGCGGGTGCCAGACGAAATCGACGATCGCGCGGAACATCACGCCACCCGCTTACGAGTGGCGCTAGCAGCTAGCGAGCTGGTAGCTAGCGTGGGCACGAAAAGGAACCCTGGCGGGCACTGCAGCGCCTCCTCGATGGCGGCGGCAGTACGGGCTGAACAGGTCCGGCGCTTGCCGCTACGTAGGTGCCCGATGATCTCGCGGCCGACGCCATCGCCAGTCTTCCGCGCGAGAGACCGGTTGGTCTCTCCGCGGAACTCCATGTACTGGCGGAGGGCTTGTGCACTGGTGAGCCTCACCCACAGCCTCCTCTGCTCGAACACTGCCGTTTCCTTCCTCGAACTGTAGCCATATCGCTAGTAGCCGTCTAGCTACAACTGACTGTAGCCAGCTATGGCTACAAAGCGCAAGCGCGCGACATGGGGGTTTGCCGCTTACATCCGTGTTGTTTGTAGCCACCTTGGCTACAGTGCTGCTTGCCGATAGCCAAGGTGGAGACGGAGAGTCGTAGCCGTGAGCAAGTTGTCCAAGCTCCTCAACGAGCGCAAGCCGCCAGAGTGGAGCGCTCTAGAGGTTGGGCGACGTGCCGAGAAGAACGGATACAACCTTCGGCCGGCAACGGTCACAGGGCTCTTCGGTGATCGTCACGCGAAGCGCCCCGACGATTCGACGCTGGAGGCGCTGACATCTGTCCTTCCGGTCACGATGGAGGAGTTGCGGGACGCACTCGACCTCGATCCGGACCCAGGGGAGCCTTGGGAGCCGCCGGACGAGGCGCGACACCTCAGCGTCGATCAACGGCGGGCACTTGCTCAACTCATCAAGACGATGGTCCCTGACGAGAGGAGCAGTGATGGCCGGCAGCCTGACGCTGAGAAGATGACCGATCCCGAGCCCCCCGGGCTGCGGAGCCTGCAGGAGTTCAAGAACCGACGCCTGACTGACGACGGACTGCCCGAGGAGCTCAAGGCCGCCGATCCGCGCGGCAAGACCGTCGACCAGGACGACGACAACCCATAGATCCCCGCGGCCCGACCCTAGGGCCGCGGCAAGTAGTAACCCACCCCCGAAGGAGTACCCAATGTCCGACATCCAGCCGCAGCAGTCTGCCCCGATCCAGCAGCAGCTTGCCGTTCAGCAGACACCCACGGGTCAGCAGCTCGCGCCGGCGGTCCCGATGCAGTTCCAGTTCGACGGCGGCGCCGGCAGCTACTTGATGGTCGGGATCGGTGCGTTCCTGGTCACCGTCTTCACGCTGGGCCTGGCCTACCCGTGGGCCGTCTCGATGCGCTGCCGGTGGCAGGCCGAGCACACGATCGTGAACGGGCAGCGGTTGAAGTTCACCGGGAGCGGGGCGTCGTTGTTCGGGCACTACATCAAGTGGTGGTTCCTGACGATCATCACGCTGGGTATCTACAGCTTCTGGCTGGTGCCGCGCATGGTGAAGTGGACCGTGGAGCGCCAGCAGGGTGCGTTCGTCCTGCCAGCTCCGGCGCAGTACTGAGGGAAGGGGATGTGGGATCGTGTCGGTTGAGCTGGACTACGCCTATCTCGCCCAGTTCGCGAGGGTGGATCCTGACGGCACCTTGACGGCGCTCAACGCGAGCTTCCTGAGGCTGATAGCGGACCCTGGCGCTGGTGTACCGCTTGCGGTTGCGGGGCGGATCCGCTTCATGTCGGAACCGTACGAGGCCGATCTCACCGTCGCGTTCAGATCACCGTCAGGCGGCCGCCTCGATTTCGTCACGCACGTGCGAGCCGAGGAGCCGACGACGTACGCAGACACTCGTCGGCACGTCCTGTTCGCGTTGAACACGACCGTGGTGAGCGAACAGGGCGAGTACGTGGTCGAGATCAGCATCGACAACGTCACCGTCCGCACGTTGATCGTCACGATCTCGCATCCCTCGCCAGGAGAGTGAAGCGGTGGGGGTGCCGCCATACCGGTGCGGTCAGCACACCTACGCCCGGATGAACCAGCGGGGGATTAAGCACGAACACCTGGAGGTTGTTCTATCAGGGCCGACATCGACGCATAATGACCCCTCGCAGGAGAGCGTGAGGCTTGAAGCGAAGGTTGATGGTCGGCTGCTCAAGGTGTGGGTTGTGGCGCCATGGCCACCAAAACCTGGGAAAACCGTAGTAGTTAAGTCCGCGGCGTGGAAGGATTGAGGGTATGGCTGGACTACGTATCGAGGTTGACTTCAACGCTGATGTCGCCTACCTCTGGGTCAGCGACAAGCCCGTGGTGAGGACAGAGCAGATCGCTCCGGGGGTTCTTGTCGACCTGGATGAGTTCGGCATGGTGGTCGGCGTGGAGGTTATCGAGTTGGATGTTGACCTGCCGGTCGACCGTCTAACGCGGGAGTTCCACGTCCCGCAGGACTCTGTGGAGGCGCTCTTGAGAGTGCGCCCGTCAGTGACCAGCTTCACCGCTCGCCAGGCTTCAACGGTGGCCACATCCGCGCCGGTTTCCGACTGGCACTCGGTGAAGTGCTGACCATCAGGGCGTTGCTTCGCGGGTTCGCGACGATCTCACTCGACCCCAGTTCGCGGTTGCGGGCGTTCCGCCACGAATTGGAGCGGACGCAACTCCAGCAACGAACTCAGCAGAGACCGGGCGGCGTGAAACCGTTAGTCACCCCTAGGGGTGACTCTCGCCGGATGGATTAACACGGTTGTTCGATTACATTCGTATGGGTGCATCACCCCTGGCGAGAACTTCGGCGCCTGACCGACTGGACCATCCGTTTCGTGACTCTGCCGCGCGGTATCCGCGCTGAGTGTCACTGGCCGAGGCGGCTGATCCTGATGGACCACCGACTACTGCAGGCCGAACGCCGCTCCGCGCTGGCCCACGAGCTCGAACACGTCCACCGCGGGCCGTTCCCGCGCCATGCCAGGGCGAAGGAGGAGGCCGCGGTGAACGCCGCGGCGGCCCGGAAGCTCATCGACCTGCACGCCCTGGGCGAGGCGCTGGCGTGGGCCCGCCACGAGTCCGAGGCCGCCGAGGAGCTGTGGGTCGACGTCCCGACCCTGCGCGCCCGCCTCGCGCACTTACACCCCGCCGAGCTGCGCTACCTGCGCGGCCGGCTCGCTCACCACGATGCCGAAGAGGATCGCCATGGGCCACATCCGTGACCGCTGGATGCAGCCGGGACCCAACGGCCGCAAGGTCCGCAGCGATCGCTGGGGCAAGGGGCTGCGCTGGCAGGTGCGCTGGGAAACGCCGGCCGGGCAACGGTCGAAGGGGTTCCCGAACAAGGACGCCGCGGCCAGCTTCCTCGCCGAGCATCAGCTCGGACTACAGCGGCGGCCGACGTCCGGCGAGACCCTCGCCCAGCTGGCCAAGCGCTGGCAGGCCGCACAGGTACATCACCGACCCGGAACCAAGGCCACCGTCTCCTCGGCGCTCAGCGCGCTGATCCTGCCCGTCCTGGGCGATCTGACGGTGGCCGACATCGAGCGGCGCAACCTGCAGGAGGCTGTGAACGGCTGGGTCGAGGCCGGCTACTCCGCGGCGCGAATCCGGGTGGCGACGTCATACGTCCGCAGCATGCTCACCATGGCGGTCGACGACGGCATCCTAGAGAAGCCCGTGAAGGGCGTCCGGCTGCCCGCGCTGCCGACGGAGAGGATCACGCCCCTGACCGTGGCCCAGGTCGAGCACGTCGCCGCCCACGTGCCGAAGCGCTACCACGCCATGGTGATCGTTGGCGCCGGCTCCGGGCTCCGGTCGGGGGAGCTGCGCGGGCTCACCACCGACCGGGTTGCCGACGGTGTGCTGCAGGTCGATCGGCAGTTGATCGGGTCGAACGCCGGACAACCCGTGTTCGGCCCGACGAAGAGCACGGCCTCCGATCGGAGGGTGCCGATCGGTCCCACTGTGGCCGCCGCCATCGAGCAGCACCTCAAGACTTTCGGTCCAGGCCCGGGCGGCCTGCTGTTCAGCACGCGGCTGCGGACGCCGATGTCCAGGTCGGCGGCCGTCGACGCGTGGCGCGACGGGGCCGGCAAGCTGGGCCTGCCACCGAGGAGTGGATGGCACATGCTGCGCCACTTCCACGCCTCCCTCTTGATCGCCGCGGGGTTGTCGGTCACGCTGGTGGCGGAGCGCCTCGGGCATGCGGATCCGGCCGAAACGCTCCGCACCTACAGCCACCTTTGGCCCACCGATCAGGAGCGCGCGACGGCGACGATTGAGGCCACATTCGGGGCCTCAGCGATTCTGGCCGGGACCACACAGGGACCGAGCGAAAGCGTCACCCCTAGTCAAAGCACCTAGTGAGAGAATCCGGCTTACAGGCCGACTCGTCTCACCCCGCTCTCGCGATGAGCCTGTCACCGCGCCGCTGTGCAGGACTCGGGCGTGGCGGGTGGCAATTCAGCCACTTTTTCGAGCGGTGTCACGAATGCATTCTGGGCGTGCCGCCCCAAGGAGCATTGTGTCGTCGACTTCGACCCAGCCGAGAGTGCAGTTGGAAATCATTCGGGACTTCCAGCTGTACCGAAGCGGCGTGCCGGTGGCGTTGGCGCCGTCGTCGCAGCGGCTGGTGGCCTATCTCGCCCTCCAGGATCACCCGGTGCAGCGCGTGCGGGTCGGCGAGGTGCTGTGGTGCGATGCAGACCCGCACCGCGCGGCGGCGAACCTGCGCTCCACGCTGTGGCGGCTGCCCGTGCGCGATGTGGTGGCGAGTTCCAGCTCGCACCTCTGGCTCGCTCCGAGTGTTTCGGTGGATGTGGATGAGGTCACGCGGCGGGCGCTGGCCGTGATCGGTCCGGCGTCGGCGGACGGCATCTCGCTCGCCCTCGCACGGGAACTGATCGATGCCGGTGACCTGCTCGCGGACTGGCCGGAGGAGTGGGTGATGCCTGAGCGGGAGCGCTTCCGGCAGATCCGGCTGCAGGCGCTCGACCGCATTGCCGAGGGAATGCTCGACCTCGGACGCTGCTGCGACGCCCTCCAGGTGGCGCTCGCGGTCACCCAAGCAGAGCCCCTGCGGGAGAGTGCGCACCGGGTGCTGATCCGGGTGCACCTGCGTCAGGGGAACGTTTCCGAGGCGATACGCGAGTACCGCTGCTACGCCGACCTTCTTGAGGCCGAACTCGACGGTCGACCATCACCATTGATGCGCGGCCTGCTGGCCCCGTTCGTGGGCAGCGATCGGGCCATCAGGACGGCGGGGACCGGTGGGGGGCGCCTTCTTCCCAGACGGCGAAGGATTGCAGGAACTGTTCGGTCAGTGCCAACGCCTCCCGCACCGATGCGACCTGTCGCGGACGGGAGATGAAGGTCCGGCGCGCACCGGGTTCCAGGGCACGGCTGGTGGTGATCGTGATCAGTAGGTGCTCGGGCTGCACCTCAGCCTGCACGGTGCAGACCCCCCACATCGCGTCTCCGGTCATAGCCGTCCCACCAGTACCTTCCCGCGAGTTGCCGTCCGCGCTCCTGGCGCGTTCGGGGTGAGGCCTTCGCCCCGGTGCGTTGAACGCGGCCTCGGCGGTCGCCCCATGCTCGACGCCTTTCGCCCTCGCACCTCGGTGGGCATTGGCTGCACGGTTGGCGATCGGGTCGGGGACGTCCGTGCCCAGTCCTCGTCGCTGTCTGGTCACGTCCGGTCCTCAGTTGACGGTGATCTGCGCGACGACCACGATCGCCTCGACGGCTTGATTGTCGAGGGCGAGGACGGGAAGGACGACTCCCGAATCGAGGGACGTCCCGAACAGCCCGGCCCGGGTGGCGACCAGCGGCCGGTCGTCGCCACGGGTGAGGCCCACCAGACTGGCGGGCCGGGCGCCATCCAGCACGTCGAGCACTTCGCGTGCGACCGAACCGCCGGGATAGGCCCAGCCGCCCTTCGGATAGCTCAGAGTGCCCAGATCGATCTTCTCCGCCCGCGTGAGGTCGTCCGGGGTGAACTGCTGCAGCAACCTGCCCGGCTCGTCGTCCCACAGCAGGTAGACGGCCACATCCTCGGTCTCGGGTGCGGGCAAGGGCGGGACCGGCGGGGCGAGCGGCTCGGGACCCTGCCGCACGAAGGCGATCCACCGGTACGCGTCGGTGGCGAGTTCCGGTTTGTCCGCCGGTACCACGGGAACCAGGATGTCAACCTGGGGACGGCGTCCCGGTATCGGCTCGAGCAGCGGGATGCGGTCCCGATGCTGCGCGGCCATCACCTCGTCGGCCACCTGGTCGGCACGCACCCGGCGGAGGCGCAGGTCGACGTTGTGGAAGAACGCCCGCAGTTCGCCGGTGATCACCTCCGGCGGGTCGGGCACGACCAGATAGCCTGCCGGAGGAAGTTCACCAACCCCGTACTCGGTGGCCAGGGAGGCGGCCCGCAGTGCGGCGGCGGGCGCCGTTTGTTCCGTCGTCAGCTGAACACACTCGGCCAGTCGCCGGAACGACTCGCGGTCGCGGAGCCGGTCGGTGAGCTTGACTGCCTGCACAAAACGCTGGGCCTCGCCGAGGAGCTCGTGGGCGGCCTGCTCGCCGGAGACGACCTCACCGCCTCCCGGCGCGGTGGTCGGAGAGTCCAGAGTCAGGCCCGTGATCTGGGCCTCGAACTGCAGGATCTGGGCGAGGAACACCGACCACGGGCGCATCGCCAGCCGGTTGCGCCAGGTGGCGTTCGCGCCGCTGCCGTCGACCAGGCGCCGCGCCGCCCACACATCCAGCTCGTACGCGGACGGCTCCTCCTTATGCAGCAGGAGGGCCAGCGGGACGCCCGCGTCCGGTGGAAGCGGCGTCGCGTCCTGAAAATCGTGGGACCACAGCGACACCGCGTTGCCCGCTTCGGCGGGCACCAGCCACGGCTGTCCGCTCGCGCGCTCGCGCTCGAAGTAGGCGGACGCCAGCCAGTTGCGCCGTTGCAGGCATGACGTCTTTTCCAGCCCGAGCAGGCTGTCGGCGACGATCCGGATCGACACGCCCTCGTCGAGGAGGGGCTCGATGGTCGTCCCGCCATCGGCACAGGCGTCGCTGCACAGGCTGCCGTACACCGGGGCAGAGCCCGAGGTGCCCTGCTCCCAGTGCACCTCGACGCGCCAGAAGCCGTCCGGCCGGCGTGCCGGGACGGAGGTGTCGTCGAGGGGGATCTTCGTGGTGTTCGCCAGGCGCAGCAGCCGCCCGCCCGGGCTGACCGCCAGGCCGGGGGAGACCTCCAGCGAGGTGCCGGTGAGGCGCACACCGAAGCCATGCACGACGCCCGGCCCGCTGGCGGCGGCCAGGGCCGTGGTGAGCGCCCGGGCGTAGTCCTGGATGAGCGCGAGGTGCTCCGCTCGCAGGAACAGTCCGTCGCGAGGGTTCAGGCCGCGGAAGCCGTCGAGCACGATGCGGCCCCGCGCCGCGGACCGGGCGGGCGTCGACGCCACGGCCGGTCGGCCGGTCAACGTCAGGACGGCAGCGGTGGCTCGAGCGGGTGAGAGTGGGGCGGCGGCGCCGTGGCAGCCGCAGTCGCCAGTGGTCGTGGTCACGTCGATCAGCTCCTCGGGTTCGTCGGGTTGGTAGTGGTCAGCACGGCGTCCCGGCCTTGGCCGGTAGTGCCCGGGTCGTCACCCACCACGCCGGCGAGCGGCACGGTGGGATCGGCTCCGTAGACGGGGGTTGGTCCGGTGCCCTGCACCACGACCCGCACCAGGCGGTGCACCGGGCGGTCGGCGAGCCGGACGCAGACGCGCTTCGTGGCCGCGTCATACCTGGGTCGGTGCTCGAAGATCTTCCACCACCCACCCGGAGTTCGACAGCGAACAAACCACGATGGCGGCGCGGGTGAGGGTCGCCGGCAGCAGGTCGGCCGTGACCTCGAAGGAGAACTCGGTGCCGTCGGGCGTCCACTCGATGCTGTCGGGCACCGCCTGCGGTCCGCAGCCCAGCTCCGCGTCGTTGCCGCCGATCAGGCCCGGGGCCAGCCCGCAGGCCAGTTCCTGGATGACCGAGGTCGGCAGCAGGGTGGTCCGGCAGCAGGTGTCGAGGTGCCCGTCGATGATCTCGGGGCAGCCCGACTCGTCACGGACCCTCAGGTGCAGGCAACCCAGTACCACCCCGGCCCGGTCGTCGCCGGTCGGGAACAGCGCCGGATCGCACGCGTCGCCGGCGGGCTGCCAGTCGATGGCGTCCGCGGCGGCCAGGCAGCGGAACTGCCAGCGCAGCTCCCTGGCCCGCGCGGACATCCGGGTGGCGAGCACCTCGTTGCGGGCGACGAGTGCCTGCTTGCCCGGCTCGTCGTCGGGCCCCACGGTGTCCAGGCCGAGCAGCACCCGTACCCGGTGGTATGGCGGCGCCAGCTGCGCCGGATGTCCGCGCACCAGGTCGAGACGGACCTGCTCCACCACCCTGGAGTAGGCCTGGGTCTCCCGCGTGACGTCGCAGGGGTTCGCCAGGGCGGGCACCGGCGCGTCCAGGCAGGCGTCGAAGCCGGCCACCAGGCACAGCACGACCTCATGGGTGCCGCAGGTGGGGTCGTGGCCGGCCTCCAGCAGCGGCGTGATCGACACGCACCTGGGCGCTCCCAGGTGGAGCTCGTGCCCGACCCCGTCGAGCGCGAGCCCGGGGGACACCTCGAGGTCGCGGTCGCCGCTTCGGCGCACCCCGAAGCCCCACACCACGCCGCTGCCGTGCAGCCACGCGTTGTGCAGCCGATGCTTGCCTCGTGGATTGCCGGCGAGCACCTCGAAGTCGTCGGCGCCGAGCAGCATGCCGGTCGCCGGATGGAGGGCCGTCCACGGCCACAGGGGCAGCGACAGCGCCGGATCGGCCGTCTCGCGCGGGGTGCCCGCGAGGTGTTCTTCAGTCGTGGTCATCGCGTCTCCTTGCTGGCGCACCCGGGAACGGGGTCGAAGCCTTCAGGTACTCCCGGCGGACGGCCTCGGCGAGGCTCGTCTGGGTGATGGGCTCACCGGACGCGGCGGCCCGGAACGCCGCGGCCACCGCGGCGTTGCGTATCCAGCCGCCCGGAATCGGGTAGAGACGGGCGAGCCCGTCGAGGTCGAGGTCGCGGCCGAGCATCGCGCCAAGGCCGGCGAGGGGTAGGCTGCGTCGCCACAGCGCAATGCGGGCCGCCAGGTCGGGCAGCGGGAACTCCACCACGAAGTCGAGCCTCCGGGTGAACGCGGGGTCGATGTTCTGGCGGAGGTTGCTGGTCAGCACCACCAGGCCGGTGAACCGCTCGATCCGTTGCAGCAGGTAGGCCGTCTCCAGGTTGGCGTAGCGGTCGTGGGCGTCCGAGATCTCGGTGCGCGTGCCGAACAGGGCGTCCGCCTCGTCCAGCAGGAGGACTGCCTGGGTCCTCTCTGCCGCGTCGAAGGTGGCGGCGAGGTTCTTCTCGGTTTCGCCGAGCCACTTCGACACCAGTCGCGACACGTCGACCTCCATCAGGTCGGTGCCCACGGCACTCGCCAGCGCTGCGGCGGCGAGAGACTTGCCGGTGCCGGGCGCCCCGGTGAAGAGCAGCCGGACGCCGCGGGTCGCCTGCGCGCCGGTGCCAAGGCCCCAGTCGTCGAGGACGGTGTCCTGCTGGTCGAGCCGGTCGACCGCGGCCTGGAGCTGTTCGATCGCGTCGTCGGGTAGCACCAGCTGGGACCACGGCACCGCCGGCACGACCAGCCGCGCTCCCGGCGGGAGGTTGACCGCGGTGCGGTTGCGGACGACGGCGGAGACGTGGGCCGGATCGGGGTCCTGTCCGACCACAGCCAGGTCGAGCGCCAGTTGCGCGGTGAGCGCGGGGTCGAGCGGGTGTCTCGCAGCCAGCCAGCCGACCCGTCCGTCGATCGTGGGCAGCGCCGCGGACCAGGCTGAGCGCAGCGCGCGGAGCGGCGCAGGGCCCGCGTCGACGCTGAGCACCGCACGGTCCGGAGGCGGGAGCAACGAGCCGGGTGCCGCGGTCACCAGGACCGGCCCCGGGAAGTCGCCGAGCGGAACACTCGCGGTCGCGCCCGAGCGGTCCGGCAGCACCACCATGGGTACGGCGCCCCGCACGACCGCGTGGGCCAACAGCAGGTCGAGCCGGCCGTCGCTGGGGAGCAGCGCGCCGAGCACGGCTGAGCCGGCGGCCGCGGCGATGGCCTCGCAGCGGGACCGCCCGACGACCGGGTCCTCGTGCGGGACGACCAGAAGCGCGTGGGCGCGTCGGCGGACGGCCTGAATACACGCGCGCACATCGGGCTGGTCCAGCCAGGCATCCATGCCCGGCGGGGGACCGCAGGTGGGAACGCGGGTCAGGGCCGCCGGCCAGGCGTCGCAGCCGTGGAGCGCCGACCACAATTCGGCGGGTAGCGCCAGCGAGCGCTCGAAGAAGGGTCCTTCGCCGGTGAGCTCGAGCAGGTGGTGGCGGGCGGCCGCGCCCGAGCACAGCAGGTGTCGCACCAGTGACCGTTCGGCGGCAGATCCACCGCGCAGCAGCGCGGCCAGGCCCGCGGTCGGACGTGGCTCGGATTGCGGGTGCAGGGAGCGGAACGTGGCGGCCAGCCCTTCGTGTTCCTCGGGCAGCCCGGCGAGCAGCAGCAGGTCCTGCTCCTGCTCGACCAGTCCGAAGCCGTGGACGAGCCGCTGCAGCGGTGACTCCAGGGGTGCCGGTCGGGACGCCTCGGTGGACGCCGCCCAGTCGCGCAGGAAGCCGACGGCCTGCGCCGCTCCGGACTCCGGGCTGCAGCACCGCTCGAGCACGTCGGCCACTCGGACGGCCAGGCGGCCGGCTCGTGCGGTGAGGTCGGCGCCGACGTTGGAAGCGTCGAGGCTGAGGGTGTCGAAGCCGGCGGTGTCGAGCTGGGCGAGGTCACTCATAGCGGAACCTCACGACGTGGCCGAGCCACCACACCCAGCCCGGGTTGACGTCCAGCCCCGCCCGTCGCACGTCGGTGTCCACCTCCGTCAGGTGCAGTCCGACCTCGACCCAACCCGGTTCCTGCGCGATGGTGGCGCGGCGTCGCGCCATCCGGCGCACCAGCGCGGCGTCGGCGGCCTTGCCCCCGCTGCGGCCATCGGTGCGCAGCCGGCTTGCGGTCACCGCCGTCCAGCGGCGGGCCAGCTTGCGGATGGCCCGGCTTTCGTCGCCGTCGGGGAGGTTCTGCGGCGCGTCCTCCGTCATTCCGGTGAATGCCCGCAGGGCTGGGTCACCGGGCCCGACCGGTACCAGGGTGAGCCCGAGCAGGCGCACGACCCAGCGTGCGGGGCGTGCTGAGAACGGCGGTTCGTCGAGCAACTCGGGCAAGCCGGCAGCAGCGGCGGAGTTCAGCAGGAAGAGCAGGCCGCCCCACTGGGTCAGGGTGCCCGCTTCGAGGCCGCCGGCGCCGCGCTGTTCGTCGTGGTCCTCGGTCGCGCCAGGTCGTGCCCTTGTGTCGCGCGGGGCGGAACCCCTCCGGGCAGGAGCAAAACCGCTGGGCCGGCGGTCGGCGGCGGACGGCTCGGTCCGATCAGGACCCGGGCCCGCATCGCCGGGTTCGGTCGCAGCGGGCGCGTCGCCCGCTGATGTGGGACGCCGTCCGGACGGTGCGGCCACCGGCGCCCGTGAGGTGCCGGTGACGCCCAGACCCGCCGACGCCGCCGGCCGCACCAGTGCCCCGATTCCGGTCAGGAGCGGACGCAGCCGCGCCGGCGGCCGGCGGAGCGCCGATGGATCGGACGCGGCGAGGACGAGCACCGCCCAGGCTTCGAGCGTCTCGTCCGGCACCCGGAGGCCGCACGCGCGGAAATCGGCCGCGAGCCGTCCTGTGCCCGTGAACGCGCTCGGCAGGGGATCCTCGGTGCGCGAGGCGGGCGTGGCCACCGCGGCGGACCCGACGCCCGAAGCTCCCACGGGTGGTGACTCGCCGGACGGCGTCCAGGCTATTCCGCTTTCGGCCGCCACCAGCCGGGCCGCCTCGACCCACCCGGTCCGTCCGAGCAGGCGGTGCACGGGCGGCACGCCGACGGTGTTGACGAGCCGGGCAAGGGCCGCGAGGCGCCCGTGCTGCAGTCGTCCCAGGACCAGCAGGAACACAGTGGCGGGGGCGCTGTGCGGCTCGGGATCGCCCGGCTCCAGCAGGCCCACCTGGCGCCAGGCCCAGGCGTGGTCGAAGCGGCCGGAGCACAGGCCGGCGAGCAGTTCGTCCACCGCAGCCTCGGGCCGGATGTAGCGCACCACGTCCGGGGAGCCGTCGCGCAGCGAGAGGCGCAGTGCGGTGACAATCCGGTCGGCCCAGTCGGTCTCGAGGGCGCTGAGCGGACGCTCCGGGTCGAGCTCCACCGCGACGTCGAGGCGCCGGACGCACCACTCGCCCTCAGGCAGGGGACGGGTGCGCAGCGCGTCCTCCAGCCGTTCGGCCGAGACGTGGCGCAACATCCGCGGTACCTGGTCGGGTTCGGGCCAGTCGCAGACGGTGGCGCTCATCCGCTCGATCCTCAGCTCGTTCATCCGACCCGCACCCCCCCGAGCCTGGTCTCGCCCAGCCGGGATCCCGGTTCAGCCGTGCCGAGCGTGCTGCCGACGCCGAGCCGTGCGCCGCCCAGCGGGCTGGGGGACAGCGCGGCACGCGGGCCGACGAAGGCGGTCAGGCCCAACCGCAGCCGGCCGACCGGCAGGCCGTCGCCGAGTTCGCAGATGTCGCCGACGGTGTGGGACGGCTTCTGCGAGCCCACGATGTCGCCCACCACCGCGCGCTGTTCGGCGGTCAAACAGCCCGGTACGAGCACGGTGAACCGGTGCGCGAGGCGGGCGTACGCGTCGGCCTTCGCCGGCCCACCGACGGTGAAGTTCCCGAGTGACACCGACTTGCGGGTCGTCCCGCCGACGCTGGGCGCGTCCAGCCCGACCGGGCTAAGTCCGAGGAAGCCGCCACCGGGGCCGCGTAGCCGCCAGCGCTCGACGACGCGGGCGCGGCGGCCGAGGTACAGCTGAAGCATGCGCTCGATCGCGGCGGCGGTGCCGCGGCGGGCGTAGAGCGGATAGACCTCCGCCAGCAGGGCCCTGCGGGCGTCCTCGGGCCACCTCAGGTCGAGCACGATGCCGGCCAGGGCCGCCAGCCAGGGCAGGAAGTCGGACGGCGTCGTGACCGGGTCGACCAAGCGGCCCCGGTCGGCCGCCGCCACGTCCAGGTCGTGCAGCACGCCTTCTGCCGGTGCGAGGAAGCCGTGCAGGAAGTCGGCCTGAGAGTCCACCGCGGAGAACGTGCGGGGCAACGCGGACAGCAGTGCGTGGCCGGGCCGCTCGACCCGGATCGCCCGGACGGTCGGCGAGGTGCGTTCGGTACCGCTCATCTCGAGGCGCAGCCACAGGTAACGGCCCGGTGGTGCCGCCACGCCGGACTCGTAGCTGGCCCACCCGGCACCGGTGAGCGGGGCGCCGACGGTGCCCAGCGGATCGTCGTGCAGGTCGAGCACCGGCAGCGCAGGGGCCGCGTCCATCGCCTCGGACGGCGGCAGCGGCGGGGTCAGTTCGGGAGCAGGCACCGTCCGGTTGCCGCGGCCGGGCGGTGCCGCCGCGACAGGATTCTCGACCTCGTCCTCGTCGGAGGTGATCGCGCGCACCGTCAGCGACGTTCCGGTCGGCAGGCAGGCTTCGAGGAAGAGCCGGCCCCACCGGGTGCGGTAGGCGCCGCCGTCGAGGCGGTACGTCGTCACACTGCCGGTGCGCACGTGGCGTGCCTGCGGCCCCTGGGTGCTGCGACTACCGGTGGCCGTGGTGTAGACGATCCGTCCCGCGGGGTTCAGCGTGATCGCGCCGCCGTCGTAGTCGGCCGCCGCCAGCGGTTTGTCCTCGACCAGCACGCCGTCGCGCTCCTGGAAGCGCAGGAAGGTCTCGCCTGGACGCCGTGCCACGACCAGCAGCCCGCTCGGTGAGCCCTCGACGTCGGTGGCGTGCGGCACCGCGACCAGTTCGTTCCCCGACAGGTCCGCCACGACCGCGTCCCGGCGACCACGCCACAGCACCACCACGCGACCCGACACAACGGTGACGCGGGCCGGGTGCAGGCCGTGGTGCCCGCACGGGCGGCGCAGTCGCTCCGGCGGTGGGCAGGAGCCGGTGGCGCCCTCGATCCGGAACACCCGGCCCGGTGATCGGGTGAGCACCAGTGCCGCCGGACGCTCGTCGCCCCCGATGGCGACGACGTCCACCGGGCGTCCGGGCACCGGCACGCGGCGCAGGACCCGGCCGGACCACAGGTCGCCCACCATCACGACGCCGGCCTGCGATTCGATGACGTACACCCGGTCGCGCCCGTCGACGGCAATGCCGGTCGGACGCCGCAGGCCGTCGGGGCAACCGCCGTGCGGGGCCTCGCCACGGCGGCTCACCTCGACGGTGCCCAACTCCGGACGGGTGCGCCAGGTCCGGCACCACCTGTCGCTGGTGATGCCGCCCGGGCAGGCGGACGCAGGTCGCGGCGGCGGTGGGTCGCAGCGGCCGTCCGTGTCGCTCCAGCGGGACGGAGGGGGCACCTCCGTCCAGTCCAGGCCCACGCCGCCGTCCGGCAGCAGCACCGTGCGGTCGTGGACGCAGCGCGCCCACTGGTCCGGTGCGGCCAGCAGGGCGAATCCCCGGTCGGAGCTCATCAGCACACCTCCGGCGGCAGCGGCACCGGGACCTGGCCGGGCGGGTCCTGCGGAACCGTTCCGGGTTCGATCGGCTCGCCGCGCGTCACGTCGATCGCGACGATCTCGGGCAGCTGCCACTTCTGCAGCACGATCCAGTCCACCTCTTCGGCCACCTGGGTTCCGTCGGCGGCGACGGAGACTGCGGCGAGCCGGGCGCGGACCACGTATTCGACGCCCTCCACCTGCACGGCGACGGCTTCGAGCTCGGCCGCGCGCACGGTCCGGCCCAACGGCCAGCCGGCACCGTCCGGGCCGTTCGGCGGCACCGCGGAGAGGTACTGGCGCACGATCTTCTCAACCCAGCGGCGGATCGCGTCCACCGGGTAGCCCTTGCGCACCTCGACGCCGATCGAGACCGCCAGCGCCACATACTCGGGCGGGATGACGTACAACTCGGCGGTGACCAGCCGACGCGGTTCGAGGTGGATTGCGACGCGGCGCAACAGGCCGAGATCGGCGACCGGGGCGTCAGGGTTGCGGACGTCCTCGTCGGGCAGGATCACCAGGGTGGTGACGCCCGCGGTGTCCTCGGTGGGGAAGTCGGGGTGGAAGGTGGACAGCACCTCGACCCGCGCCACACCGGTGATCTTCGCGAGGGCCTGGAAGTCCTCGGCGACCACCGCGCGGTCGCGACGGTGCACCTCGCCGGGGATCGCCGCCAGAGCGTCGGGCAGGGGTGCGGTGTCGGCACCGCCGACGGCGGGGAACGGGTTGGTGACGGTGACGGCCGGTTGCACGGGGAAGGAGGTCACGTCGCCGGGGGGCAGGTTGCCCTTCGCGCCGTCGCTGTAGCGGTAGGACAGCACCCGGATGCGTTCGCCCAGTTGCGGCACCCGGGCTCGGCCGAACACAACCGCACCGCCGGCGTGGTCGACGGTGTAGTGACGGGTCTCGAGAGTGCTGCGCGCGAAATTGTCCACCTCGTCCCAGTCCACCCACCCCTGCGGCTCCTCCACCTGGAGCCGGACTGTGCCGTCCAGGACGGGGGAGTGGGTGAGCGGGAACCGCTGGTCGGCGTCCCCCGTCCCCGAGCCGAGTAGTTCGGGCGGTGGGGTGCGGGACTGTTCCGCTTGGACGCAGTTGGCGCCGACCCAGCGCACGCGGTGGATGGCGTCGCCGACGTCGTTGGTGGCCGGGCGGCGCACCCGCAGCCAGGCGACCACCCGCTGCCGGACGTCCTCGTCGTCGAGGACCGGCGGGTTGTCCGCGACCCCGCCGCCGAGGCTGCGCAGGATCGGCATCCGGTCGGGCAGTTCAAGCTTCACCACGCCGGTCGTGATCATGCCGTGGGTGGTGTCTCCCACGACGTTCAGCGGCGTGAACACGGCGCTGCCGGTCGGGTCGGTGCCGGTCCACAACTGCCACTGCACGGGCCGTGGGTCCTCAGTCAGCGCACCAGCCCTGAAGTCGTCGCCGAGTTGGGCAAGGACCGGAGGATCGTCGAACCTCTCCTCGAACGCGACGCCGACGAACAGGGTGCGTCGGGACAACGCCGAGAGATCGAGCGTGTCCTCCGCCAGCAGCGCCACCCACAGGCTCCGGTCGAGCTGGGCGCTGACGTCGATGGTGACCGCGTCGGGCACGTTGGGGTCGGCCGCGGTGAGTGCCGTCCGGTAGAACGCCGCCGACGCCGGGTCGAGGCTGGCACGCTCCAGGGCGTCCGCCTTGCTGTCGGCGGCACCCACGCCTGCGGCCAGCGGAGTCTTGCCCGCGCCCAGCGCGGTGAGCGGCCACACGTAGAGCTCGTCGGTGGTCTGGAAGGAGACCGTTCCGGCCGCCTCCGAACCGGGCAGCACCTGGACCCCGGCCGGCTCTTGGGTGACCGCGGACAGCAGCACCTGCGCGGGCTGTGCCGGCCGCGGCTGGACACCGAGCAGGCGCAGGAACTCGATCCGGGTGCTGTCCGGAACCTGGTTGAAGCGGTACAGCAGGGATTCGCCGAGGTAGGCGAACAGCTCCAGCAGCGCGATGCCCGGATCGCTCTCGTTGTGGTTGGTCCATTCCGGTGTGTAGACCGGGATGCGGCGCACCAGTTCGTCGCGGAGCTGCTGCTGCGTCCGGTTGTCGAGGATGGGTCCGATCAGTGCCATGCGGGGCTCACCGGAGGTAGTAGGGGTAGACGAGGTTGTCGGGGCGCTGGTCGGCCCGTCGGACGTAGGCGATGTCGACCCACACCAGGTACGGGTCGTGGTCGGGGGTGACGGCGACGTTGGTGAGCTGGATGCGCGGCTCCCAGGTCTCCAGGGCGGCGCGGATGTCGGCCGCCATCGCGGTGCGGGTGGTGGTGTTGTTGGGCGCCATCAGGTAGCGCCGCAACCCGCAGCCGAAGCTGGGCAGCATGATCCGCTCGCCCGGTTCGGTGTCGAGGATCGTGCTGACCGACTGCCGGATCAGGTCCAGGCCGCCGAGCCAGTCGAGCGACCCGTCGCCCGCCGCGGGCAGGAACGGTAGCCGGACCCCTGTCCCCGTCCAGACTTCCACTACGTCCGCCATGGCTTGATGGTGGCCCGGAGGGCGTCACGGAGGCGTTGCAGGGAGCGTCGCGAAGGAAGGAGTGGGAGAAGGGCCCGCGCACCAGCCGGCGCGGCATCAGTCACCGGTAGCGCTCTTGACTCGGTCCCAGACGCTCGGGTCTTTGATCGGCTGGCCCCTGTCATCGGTCGGGTAGGTGAAGCCGCCCAGTCTGCGGGTGCCCCACCCCACGGCGGGAGGGGCGCTGGTGTAGGTGACCTTGACGGGAACGTTCTTGCGATACCCGACCAGCAGCTTGAGCAGTGCATCGATGCCGTCGTTGTCGATGCAACCCGACGAACCGGGGAGCGAACTGCCGTGGAAGAAGAGGCCGCTGCGCTTCGCCGTGTTCCAGCAGCCCGGAGGGCCGGGCAGAATCCTGACGGGCCTGAGGGGTGCGTGTCCCGAGCCCCAGTCGCCACCGGGGAGTGACACCCCGAACGGATCGATGAACGTACCGCCGGAGATCATCGTGAACTGCTCGGCCGCCGAGAATGTGGCAAAGGTGCTCAGGCTGAACACATAGTCGCCCTCGGGGATCGGTCCGAAGTCCTGGATGCCAGGATATCGCGGGTTGTTGAGGTAGGAGTCCGACGTGGACACCCTTGCATGTTGCCGCGTCAGCCTGGCGCACCCTGACAGGGCGCCCGGATTGCGCGGGATGAGTGAGGATCGCAGTCGTCCCGTCAAAGACGGTGAGGCTGGCGCTGTCGAAGGTCGCATGGACCTTCGTGAACCGCGACGTCGCGCCTTTGGGATGCGTGAAGGCCGCTCCTATCCTGGTGGGCGCCTGCGCGATCGCGGGCTTTGTGGGCGTGAGGGCGGTGCTGCCTCCGTCCGAAGCCTGTTGTGCCTTGACCTCAGCGCGGGAATCGTTGACGGTTGAGGTGGGCGATGAGGCTGACCTGTGCTGCTGGACGACGTGCGCCAGCTCGTGTGCGAGCAGTCGATCGTGCTGCGGGTCGGGTGTCTGGAACGCGCCCAGGACCACATGCTCAGCCGCGGTGTAGGCGAGTGCATCAAGCGACAGGGCACTCTCGGTGGCCTCAGAGCCATCATGTACTCGCACGCGGTCCAGGCCGACTCCGAACTGATTCTCCATCGCTGATCGAACACGGGCGTCCAACTGCTTCCCCGGTTGGACAACGATCCGGGTGACATGCTCGTGGATGTAGGCGCGTCACTCGGCCGTCGTCGGAATGGGTCGAGGGTCAGCCACCGGTCGTGTCGGACCCTTCGAGTGCCCGGCGGGCCGCGGCGAGCAGCCTGTGGGCGTCGTCGAGGGCGAACTCCGCCCATTCGGGCAGCCCCGGTTCGCGTGCGAGGGTGGTGATGCGGGCCGCAACATGGCCGTCGAGGTCGACGAGTGTGCCGACGGGCGTCCAGTCATGGAGGCGATCCGCGAGCGCTGGGTTAGCAGCCAGACGATTCCACGCGAGCTCAGTATCCGCGACCACGATCTCGCGCCAGCCGGGCATTGGGCTGCTTACCTGCGCGGGGAGGGCGGGAGCCCCGTCTCTCGACGCGTCGCTCTCGGCGTCGGGTGCCAGTACCGGCAGTGGTGGTGGGTCGGCCACCTCCGCCCGCAGGAAGGCAACCGAGGTAGCGAGGTGCACTAGGAGGTCGATCAGCCCGGTCCCGTTGAGCATGTGCGGTCGCAGCCGCAGCGAGAGGACGGCCCGAAATTCGTCGCCTGACGTGTCGAACAACCCTCTGACCAAAGGAAGTCGTCCGTTGGAGGACAGCAGCGTCCCCTTCTCGGCGTATGCCCTAGGCTCCGGGACCGATGTCTCGTGCGCGGTCAACCGCCAGGCGCCTCCGTACAGGACGGCGGTGCAGTTCAGTGCGGGGAGGCCGTCGGTGCGCCAGCGAAAGGTGGCGTATGGCAGGCCCTTCGGTGTCTGCAGAACGCTGTAGAGCAGCGCTGCTGCATCGAGGGGGGCGGTTACCGCCCGCGACTGCGCCTCGAACACGTATTCAGCGCTGGTCATTGCTCCTCCTGTCGGACTCCTGCGGAGCCACTGACCCCACGATTACGGTGCCACCCACACGGGTCCCGGGTGGCGCCGCGGTGCCATCGGGGCGCAGCATTACCTGGGGGATGTCTGCCGGTGCCATTTCATACTGGGGCAGGACTGCCTGGGTCCGGGCAGTCAACGTGGGGTCGTTGGGGATACGCCAGGCCCTGAGCGGGGTTCCGTCCGGACGCGTTTCCATGAACACATACTCGCGGGGAATCGGGGTACCGTTGACGGTCACCGGTGGGTTGGCGTCGTAGATGGGCAGTTCGCGGTATCCATTGCCGGCCGCACGGATCCGACGGACCAAGCCGTTACGCACCCACCGGTTCCACCAACTCGCCTGCGGGGTGTAGTTCTCGGGCGCCAGCGTTTGGGGCCGGACGCCCGGACCTTCGGGGGTGTCCGCGAAGTCGCCGATATGGCCCTTGTCGTAGAGGACGCCGTCGCCAGTGCGGAAGGGGTTGTTAGCCCCGGTCCCCTCCAGATCAGTCGGTAGGCGTTGTGGGCCCTGATAGGTGTTGTTCGGTGGCCGGGTGAAGGTGTCAGAACTCACTGGGCGTCCGTTGACAACGACGACGTAGTTCGGACGTCCCGTCCCATCATCGAACGTGCTGATGTTGACGCTGCGTGCTGGCGTTGCCGGATCTCGAACCAGTTCCCACTGGGCACCGACCCGACGCCAGGCGTAGCCTTCTGGGAGGTTCCGGGGAAGCCTCGCGGCGGGAAGCCCGTCGAAGCCCGAGCGCGGACCGTTGAACCCGACATCGACCGGTTCCAGCGACGGCGGTACACGTCCGCCGCGGAAGCCGCGTGCGCCGAGGATCAGCGTACCCAGCTGTAGCCCACCGGTGGTGCCTCGTTCCCAGCGCTGCTCCTCTGACATGTCGAGGTCGTGACCAGTGAGGATCGAGGTATTGGTGACGCCCTCGTAAATGCCGGAAATTCCCACGACGTCGAGGAGCGCGACCATGGGTACATCCAGGATCGACATCGGGTCGCTGGCCAGTGCTTCTTGTCCTCGACACACGAGGCTCGCGACGAAGCCGATGCCCATGGCCACGGCGCCGATCACGAGCATTGCTGTGCCGAACGCGACGGCGCCACCGGACGCAACGACGACCAAGCCCGCCAGTGCCGCAACCGCGGCCAGGCCGCCTACGAAGACGCCAATGGCCTTCAGTACGCCCCTCGCCCACGGTGGGAGTGAGTCCCACCATTGCTCGATGGCACCGGCGAGTGAACTCGCAAGGTCGGCGACGTCGGACGCGAGTTCGGCTGCCAACCGGCCGAACTCGATCAGGCCGTCCTGGAGCCAGGTGGGTAGGGCGTCCCAGACCGCCTCACCCAGGTCGCTCAGCGCGTCCCCGATCGGGGCAAGCCAGCCGGCCAGTGTGTCCAGGGCGTCCTCGAGCCAACTGGCCGGTTCTCGTCCGCCAGCTTGGCGAATGAGTCGATCGGTCAACTCCGCGAGATCCTCCATTGACAAGAAGTTGCGCAGGGACGCGTGTTGAGCGCCGGCCGTGAGTCGCGGGTCGAGGAAGTCCGCCGGTGGTGACGCGCCGAGTGAATGCGCGCGTGAACCGTCCGCCATGCCGCCTGCTGTCGTCGACACCATCGCTGCGAGGGACACTGACTCGCCGTCCACTCGGGCGATGTCGAAATAGCTGGTTACCGCACTCGACCCCCACACCGTGGCGCGTATGGCACCTCGGTCACCGACGAAGCCCAGCAGGGCCTCGAACGATGGCTGTGGTGCTGACGCGACCGCACGGGCCCACGACTGGTCGCTGAGCCAGACGGTTCCCGTGACCTCGACTTCGGCGCTGCGCCCCTCATCGTCGGAGTAGATGATGTGCCGTGTGTACTCGATCTGATAGGGGTACGTGGGTCGGGGTTCGGTACGGAAGAGCCCCAGTTCCTGATCCACCTGACCCACTTGCTGACCGGTGTTGACCGTGACTTGGGCACGTGGGTCGTGGCGCACGATGATTTCAGTTGTGGATACCACTGTGCCCCGGCTGCCACCTCCATCAGAATCCAGCCGGTAGCGCAACTCTTCCGGGCCGGCCGTGTCGGACTGACTCGCAGCCATCGCCACGCGTACCTGCCCCCGGGCTGGATCGCCTCCGACCAGGTTCATCGAAGCCGCCTCCGCCTGAGACTGTTCAGACGGGTTGGGCAACCATGCGAACGGGTCGTAGCCAAGGAGCATCGAAGCTGGTGCGGTCAGCACCGGGCGGAAGGAGCGGCCAGCAGCGATGGCCCGGCCGCCCAGCTCTGCCTCGGTCTCGAGTGCCCGCCGGTCGGATGTTGGTGAGCCTGAGGCATGCTGCTGCTGAGCATGCACGAACTCGTGGGCCGCGACTGCGTCCCGCAACGGGTGCGAGTCCATTTCCGGCGACAGGTGGGGCTGACCATGCTGGGTCCATCCCAGGGCGGTTGAGGACGGTGCTTCGCTACCGCGAGCCGGAGTCACCAGGGCGATTTCCCGCGACAACTTCCCAGCCATGATCCCCGAAGCTGCCCCTGCCCTTGCGGAAGCGGTGGTTTTCGAGGCCGCAACCTCGTCAAGGGCAGCCCGTTCCGCCGCACCACGCTCCGGGGGAGCGATGCTCATGGTCCCGCTACCGCGCGAAGCGGGTCGTCCACGCTGGGCTTTCGCGGCGGCGGCGGGGTGGGCTCGACCGCGTCCTTCGGGTCGGCGCCAGCCATCACGGCGTGGGTGATGGCCGAGTCGTTGCGGAAGATGAGGGCGCCACTCGGATCCGTTGCGCCGTCCAGCTTCTCGACCCAGTCGGGGGCGACCTCTCCCGGGCCGAAGCGCCGGAAGTCGTTGCCGAGGGCGATGTTGAACTCGGTGCGGAGGGTCGCGTTCGCACCGACCTGCGCCAACACCTTGCCCGTCGCGATGAAGTCGGCGGTCGCCTGGAATCCGATCCGGGGCGGGATGCAGAACCGCAGCGCCAGCAGGAACCACAACTGGAACGCCAGCACCACGATCGGCAGGAACATCAGGAACAGGAAGAACGCCACCAGGAAGAACAACTCGAAGGCGAAGGTGCAGATCTCGCCGCCGGCGCCCACCCGTCCGGCACCGGACTCGGGAATGCCCTTGAACGGGTTGATCATCAGCCGTGAGTCCGGGGGCGTCACCACCCGCACGCCGCCCGGGCCCTGCTTCTCCCCGGCGCGCGCCGCCAGGCGGCGCAGGTCGGGAAGGGTGACGGTCACGGTGCGGTTCTTCGTGCCCGCGGGGTCCATCGGGTCGGCGAGCCGGAACGGCTCGGTGGGGGCGCTGACCCAGGTCAGCGGCGGGCAGCCGGGACGCGGTTGCGACACGATGCATTCGAGCTGGTAGATGGCGTGGTCGTCGAGCTTCGCTTCGGGAAGGGGTGGCTTGCCACCGGGCTGGGGCGCCATCCAGTGCTCGTCGGAAAAGGTGGGCACGACCCCGAACCACAACGACCGGGTCTCGGGGCCCTCGCAGTTCTTGTCGGCGTCGATCTCGCGGACCGGCAGCCGCCACATCTCGATCGTCTCCTCGGTCTCGTCGTTCCCGGCCGGATCGGACGCGTCGTCCACGGTGCGCCACCGTCCGTGCCCTGCCGGGTCCACCAGCCACTGCTGCAGGTCGACCTGGGTGGTCAGCGCGGCCAGGTCGTCGGCGTGGGCTGTCTCGAACTGCCGGCGCCAGGCGACGTCCGCCCACCACACGTCGCGGACGTCGGGTGCCAGCGTGCAGGTGTCGATGTTCTGCTTCTTGGCGAGTTCGTGGACGAGTTCGGCAGCTACCCGCCGGGCGGGGCGTCCCTTCGCGGTGAACGACGTGTTCATCCGGCGCATCCGGAACGACACCCCGATCTCGTCGTGTGAGCCCGCCCTGGGCAGGCCGGGGGCGTCGCAGAACACCTCCACCACCACCACGTAGAAGCGCTGGTGCACCGGCTGGTAGAGCTTGCGCAGGTGGGTCCGCACCAGCTTCGAGGTGGCCAGGCGCAGCCTGCTGCCGTCGCTGAGCGAAGGCGTCGTGGGCACCGGATAGGTCCACACGTCGTCGGGGCCGAACGCCACGCTGTCGGCGGGGTCGCGCCGCAGCTGCTTCACGAACTGCGTGCTGTCGTACATCTGCAACCGCGGACGCATGGCCGCCGGCGAGCGGAGGTCGATCGACTCACGCACCCGGTCGTACCAGGGCGACCGCATAGCGAATCCCGTGCTCACCAGAGGTTCCCCACTCCCGTGCTGTACAGCGGTGAGGTGATGCCGACGCTGGCGTTGAGCGTCGTGCAGTTCACGATGCCGCTGAAGTTGGACGTCGCCGCGGTGACGTTGAGTTCGGGCGCCTTGATGTTGACCTCGGTCGCGCCGTTGATGTCAACCGAACCGCCCGAGGTGAGCGTGATCGTGCACCGGTTCGGGTGCGTGATCGTGATCTCCTGCGAACCCTCGTCGATGACGACCTTGTAGCCCTTCCTGGTGGTGATGCTCACCTTGGGGGCGCCGGCGGTGTCGTCGAACTCCAGTCGGCTGTCCGCCCGGGTACGGAGCATCCGGATGTTGTTGTCCGGCGTCGGCTTGTGCGCGAGCGGGGTGGTGCCGTTCCAGGCGGCGCCGACGATGTAGGGCCGGCGGAAGTCGCCCGCCTCGAACGCCACCACCACCTGGCTGTTCTTCTCGGGCATGATCTGCAGGCCCTGGTCGCCGTCGGCGTAGGGACTGCACAGGGTCGCCCAGGCACGCACGTCCCGGTCGCCGCCGACGCCCAGCGTCGGGAATCGCACCTGCACGCGGCCCATTCCGTCCGGGTCGTCGAAGAGCTTGGTGACCACTGCCGGATACACCCCGAAGTAGCGGGCGGCCTGGCCATCGGCCGGTGCTGGCAGTGCCATCACGACCCCTGGTTCAGGGTCGCGCGTTCGGCCGTGAACGTGGTGCGCAGGCCGTGCACATTGTCGTAACTCTGGGTGACGTGGGTGACGTAGTAGCCGTTCCCGTCGAAGGGTGCTCCGACGAGCTCGAGCCGCAGCAGGCTGCCAACCGTGAGTTCGGGGTTGCCGCGGGTGGTGCCGGTGGCCGTGACGAAGCCGCGGGCCCGGCGCAACATCTCGGCCTTCGCCCACGCGCGCGCCTCCTCGGTGGTGAGCGGTACCTCCCGGACCCGGAAGCTCGCCGTGGCGCCGAACGCCTTCTGCAGCACCTCGGGGCCGGTCCGCCCGCCGGACGCCTCGGATCGGACGGTGTCCGCTTTCGCGTGCTCGTCGATCACCTTCTCCCTCCGGGCGTCGAAACCGCTCACGGCCACGTCGGTGCGCTGGTGCGCGAGGTCGGCGGAGATGGAGCAACTCAACAGGTCCGCGCCGTGGATCAGGGTGATCGCGCGGCCTTTGCGTGCCGGTCGCTGGCTGAAGTGGAGGGTCTTCCCGGTGCACCATAGGTCGGCCTGCAGCCGTCGGGCGCGTTCGCGCAGGAAGGCCAGGTCGCTCTGGTTCACCTGCTGCAGCACGTCGTAGCGAGGCCCTTCGACGGTCACGTCGGCGTCGAGTTGATGAGCGTCGGCTATCCGCCGCGCCACATCGGCGTCGGTCACGTTGGTGTAGGTGCGCATCCGGTGGGTCATCCGCAGCCGCATCAACCGGTCTTCGGCCAGCATCACCACCTCGACCTGTTCGCTGTCGCCCAGCACGACCTCGATCCCGGAGACGGTGCCGTCGAACACCTCGTGCTGGGCCCCGTCCGGGCCGAGCGCCACCTGCAGGTCGGTGCCGAAGTCGAACTCGGTGCCGTCGAGGTGCAGCAACTCCCCGGGCGGCCCGGGCGCGCCCACCCCGGTGCCGACGAAGCGGGCCTCAAGGGTGCGCAGCCCCTCGACCCCCTCGTTGACGATCAGCCGGACGCAGTCGCGTGCGAGCGCGCCGACCGCCTCACCCGCGATCGTGAAGACCGGGGAAGCGACGCCGACGAGGGTGTCAGTCATCGAAGTCCTCCGCGCGAACCCGATGATGGCGCCGGTCCACCAGGGCGCGCGTTGCGCGCCACTCGTCTTCGCCGGCCCCCGGGTAGCGCGGGCTTACCGGTGCGGTGCCGCCCGCCTCGCCGACGTTCGGCCGGGCACTCGAGAACTCGGTGTGGACCTCGCCGACATGAACGCTCATGGGTCCCGATCCTTCCGTGGGACTGGTGGCAGTCTCGCGGCCACACCGTTACCGCAGCGTCACCACGATGCGCGGGCCCGCAGCGGCACCCCGCGCCCGTAGCTGAGGGTGCGCGGATCGGGCACCGCGACCGAGGCCTGCGCACTCGCGGTTGCGGTGACCTCGGGCACGGAGAACTGGGCGCGGGCCCCGGCCTGGGCGCCCGCAGCAGCCTCCGCCTGCACCCGCACCGTCGCGACCCCGATGCCACCGGCCTCAGCGAGCGCGAAGCCGGCCTGGGCATCCGCGACCGCTCCCGTACCGAAGGACGCCTCAGCGTCGAACCCGAGCGCCGCCCGCGCCTGAGCGACGCCGCTGACGCCGGCGGACGCGGTGAAACCGCCGCCTGCGTTGAAGCCGGCGGAGGCCGACGCCGAGGCTGAGACGTCGGCCCCCAGCTGCACCTGTGCCCCGGCCGGCAGCGCCAGGGGGCTGTCCAGCCCGGCCATTGCCGAACGCCAGGTCGCAGGGTCGGCGTCGAGCCGGTTGAGCAGCTGCTGCACGCTCTCGTCGGCCCGTGCCAACGCGGTCGTCAGTGGGTTCGGGGTGGGCGAGGAGCCCGGACCGCTGCCGGGAACCGCTGCCGGCACCGTTGCACCGCCCGGACTGTTCGGCCGGCTCGCCGCAGCGGTACGGCCGAGGTCGCGGGCGTCACGGGCGCCGGCGCCGACGTCCCCCGCCTCCCATTCGGGGTTCTGCTCCGTGATCGTCACCGAGACCTTCGCTCGCAGCGGGCGCCCGTCCGGCGAGAAGTAGTCCAAGTCCTCGGTGAGCTGGGTCACGATGCCCTGGAATCGGAACGTGCCCCAGTCGAAGCGGACGGCGGGCGGCGGCTGGGTGGGGCGGTCCCTGCTGGGCTCGGTGAACTGCCGGACGACCCTGGTCAGGTCGCGCACGTCCTTCGGGTTGCCCTGGCCGTCACCCTCGGCGGTGTCGAACTCGAGGTCGAAGGCGAGCGTCGCGGGCTGCACCGACGGCACCTGGCGCTTCTGCGTGTTCGTGGTGGCCGCACCCTTGTCGATGTTGTTCGAACGGGTGAGCTTCAGCGTCGTCGGGTTGAACTGGACGGCGAAGCCGGCGCCGTCGACCTCAAAGCTGGATTTGCCCTTCTTGCCCTTGCCCGCCTTCTGCTTCAGCCGGGTCAGGGTGGCCCGGACGAGTTCGGTGGTCATTGTGGCGCCTCCATTCGCAAGCCCTGGTGCACGATGTGCAGTTCCTCGATCGCGATCTCGCCGGTCTTCGCGTTCAGCGTCGGCCCGGTCACCTTCTGGGGCAGTCCCCGGTCGAACGTCCAGGTGGCCAGCGCGGTGCGCAGCGCCGGGTCGTAGATCTGTATCCGGCCGTCGTAGCGGGACACCGGCAGTGCGCCGCTCACCATGCGGGTGAGCCACTGCCACAGGTCGGTGTTGGCGGCCGCGCGCGGGTTGGCGGAGAACATGCCGCGCTTGAGCACGATCGGCGACAGCTTCACCCGGCCGACCTGACGGATCACGCCGTCGTTGTGGCCGCCCTCGAGGTACTCCTTGATGTCGGCCTCCAACTCGAGGCCGCTGCACTCGGCGAACCTGCCCTCCTGGTCGAGCAGGTCGGGGTCCCATGGACCGGGCGGTGAGCCGCCGTCGGCCACCCGGGTGAGCGTGACCAGGAACCGGAACGCCGGCAGCAGGAAGACCTCACTCATCGGAGACCACCGCCAGGCGGCCGTCCGGGTCGCGCGCGATGCGCACCAGGATGTATTCCAGGGGCACCGCCGGCGCGACGCCGATCTCGGCGATCAGCCGCCCGAGCGCCTGGGACGACGGTGGGTTCACGTCGTCACCGCAGCGGACGAAGAATGACTCCGCTTCGGTGCGCCCGGCGAACGCTCCTCGCCGGGCGAGGTCGCGCAGGAAGCCGGTGAGCACGCGCAACAGCCGCTGGCGCAGTTCGGGGGTGTTCGGCTCGAAGGCCAGCCACTGGGTCTGCCGCTCCAGGCTGAGGCGCAGCATGGTCATCAGCCGGCGGACGCTGAGTTGCCGGTAGTCGGGGTCGGACGACAGGGTGCGCGCGGCGGTCAGCCGGAAGCCGTCCCGCTCGGCGCGGAACACGTTGACACCGAGGTCGTGCAGCCGGTCGTGCATGGCATCGGTGACCGTCGCTTCGGCGCGAACGGCGTCGGTGGCCAGTTCGTTCGCCGGGCCCCACGGCAGCCCGAGCCGCAGTTCCCGTTCGGCGATAATGCCGGCGGCGAACGCGGACGGCGGTATCGCCAGCGCCCGTCCGCCCGGTCCGTCGGCGACCGCAAGCCACGGGTGGTAAGCGGCGGCGTAGCTGGAGTCGAAGTGCGCCCGCCAGGCGGTCACCTGCCCGAGGGACAGGCCGCGGGGCACGTCCAGGAGCGCAACGAAACGCCGGTGCCGGCGGGCGATGTCGACGACGTGGGCCTGCCGGTCGATGATCTGGTCGAGGTCGGCCGGTGCGCCCGGATCGAGTCCACCGGGAATCGCCTCCACCGGGTGCAGCTCCGGCTCCGGTTCGGCCGCGTCACAGACACTGCAGCAACGGCGTGGCGCCCGCGGACGCAGGAGGGGCGGCTCGGTCGCCGGGGTGTAGGGGCGCCACTGCAGGTCCGGCACGCACAGCAGGCCGAGTTCCGGTACCCGTGCCATCCGGTCGACCCCGACGTGCACCGCGCTCGCCCCCGGGGCCTCGTCCTCGTCGACGCTCGAGTCGTCCGGGTCGAAGAACGAGTCGGACCCCACCAGGTGCGACCGGTCGACGCCGCTGCTCGCCAGACCGATCCTCACCGGCGAGAGCGCGACGGACGGGGTCAGGTCGACATCCTGCCAATCCCCGGCGGCCACGACGAGCTGGGACTCCCTCGCCAAGGCGAGCGGGATCCAGCGGGGATGTTCGGCGCGCAGCCCGAGGCCGGTGAGTTCCTCGCTGATCCCGTCCGGGTCCTGGATCGCCAGGGTTCCGGTGACCACCTGGAAGCGGGCCGTCGTGCCGGGCTCCAGCGGCAGGTCGTGGTCAAGCCGGACGCGCGACCGCTCCCCCCGGGGCAACCGGTCGTCGATCCAGGTGACCCAGCGCAGCGCCACGGTGGCCAGCCGCTGCCCACCGCCACGCGGAGGAGCGACCCGACCGGAGCCACGGCACCCGGCGGCAGCCGCAGCACATCCTGGCTCTCCAGGTCCGCGCGTCCCGACGCACTCGCCTGGTAGCGCAGGTGCAGGTGCAGCGAATCACCCCAGGCCCCCTCGTTCGCGACACGAAGAACGGCGGGAGCCCCGTCCACCTCGAGCAGGAAGGTGGTGGCTGCCTGCTCGGTCGGCACGGCACCCTGTCCGTGCGGGGCCAGGCGAACCACGTACGCCACCTGGCCACCCTGCCGGAAGAAGGCCGACACGGCGTAGGGCAGCAGCCGGGCCGGGCCGCCGGGGGCGGGTTCCATCCCACCGAAGATCCGCACGTACTCCGACCAACGGCCCAGGCGGACGGCCTGATCCACCGGTCCCCGCGGCGCCACACCGACGAAACCGGCCACGTCCAGGCGCACACGCTGCAGGCTGTCGGGCGGCGGCGTGGGCGCCAGGAACACGCCGGGACGGCCCGGTGCCTGGAAGCCGGTGGTCAGGGTCACGACTTGAAGTCGATCTGCTCGGCGACCAGGTGGAGTTCCTCCATGGCCACCTCGCCGCCGCCCTTGCCGGCCAGGGTGGGGCCCACCCACTTCTTCGGTTGGGCGTTGCGCAGCACCCACGAGCACACGTCGTGGTGGCCCTCGTCCATCAGGGTGATCGTGACCGTGCGGGGGTCGAGGTCGCCCTCACGCTGCGCTTTCAACCAGGCGAACAGGCGCAGGTCGCCGATCAGTCCGCGCTTGAGCGTCACGTCGTCAGTGGTGTTGATGTTGGGCACCTTGCGGACGTGGTTGTCCGGGTCGTTGCCGTTGCGGTACTCGGAGTACTTGATCTCGTTGCCCAGGCCGCTCGCGTCGGAGAAGCCGCCGACGACCTGCTGCTCACCGCCTTCGTCGCCCAGCTTCACCAGGAAGTTGAACGCCCCGTAGGGATTGTCTCTGGTTGCCATGGTTCACCTGCCTCGTGGTTGCCGGATCAGCTCTGCTGCGCGTCGGCGGTCCATTGGCCGATGCGGAAGATGACGAACTCGGCCGGATAGGTCGGGCGGACGCCGATGAGCGCGATCATCCGGCCGTTGTCGAGGTCGTTCTGGGTCATGGTGGTGCGGTCGCAGCGCACGAAGAACGCCTCTTCGGGCTTGGTTCCCATCAGGGCACCGGTGCGCCACACGGTAATGAGGAAATCCTCGATCGCCTGACGGATCGAGGCCCACAGGCGTTCGTTGTTGGGCTCGAACACCGCCCACTGGGTCAACCGGTCGATCGAGTGCTCCAAGTACAGGAAGAGCCGTCGCACGTTGAGGTACCTCCACTCCGGGTCGGAGCTCATGGTGCGGGCGCCCCAGACCCGGTTTGCGCGTCCCTCGAAGAAGCGCAGCGCGTTGATCCCCTCGGGGTTCAGTACGGACTGCCGGTCGAACGTGACGTTCTGGCGGAACCCGGTGATGCCGAGGATCACCTCGTTGGCGGGCGCCTTGTGCACGCCTCGGGCGATGTCGGTGCGGGCGCACACGCCCGCCACGAAGCCGCTCGGCGGCAGTTGCAGGATCGCCGGGGCAGCTGCGGGATCGGACCGGACGGTCGGGTCGAGGATGTCCATCCACGGGTAGTAGATGGCCGCGTAGGTGGTGTCGAACCGTGCCCGGAACTGCCGCACCTGCGAGATGGAGCTGTCCCGCGGTGGGTCGACGATGCCGACCCGGTACGCCTTCATGGCCTCGCAGTGCGCGATCAGGTTGTTCGTCGCGGTCTCCTGGGCCGGCTCGGCGAAGCGGACGGCGTCCGGGGTGGCCACGATCGCGATGTCCTCCACCTCGGCCAGGGCGGCGAGACCGGTGGCGGCCCGCTTCTCGTCGTCGGGGTCGGCGGGACTGCCGGCGATGTCGCCCGGACTGACCTGGCTACCCTCGGTCGCACCGGTGAGGAACGCCGGCTCGGCGAGCGCAACCAGCGCTGTGACGAGGTCGGACGCCGCCAGGGACGCGGGGGGAACCGTCCCGGTGTCGAACCACACCAGGGATAGCTCGTCGACGGGGTCCTCGGCCTGCAGGACGTTCGCCAGGCCACGAGGATGCACGCTGTCGAGTTCAAGGCCCGGATAGGAGTCGAGGCGCTGGGCCCAGCGGACATTGACCGTGATCGTCAGGTGCGCCACGCCGGAGCCCGCAGCGGGGGCGGTGACGACGTTTCCCGCACCGCGGTACCCGAGGGTGCCGTCGGCCGCGCGGGCCACCACCTGCACGTTCGCCGCCACCGGCGCGACCGGAGGCACGGTGTCCTTCGGGATGTTGGCCGGCGCGGCGAAGACTTCCACCACAGCGCCCGGTTGCAGCCCCTTGAGCACCGCGGGCTTGCCCGGCGGGCCGGGGATCAGGACGTTCTTGCTGCGCTGGAAGCTCACCGAGACCGCGAACTCGTTGCCCGCGGCGCCCGGCCAGCGGGCGCGGAACGTGCCGATCGCCGGGTTGCCCACCGGCAGGGCGGCGAAGTTGCCCGCCAGGGTAGGCACGTCATTGCCGTTGACGGCGTACGGGAAAACGCGCGACACGTAGAGCCGGCGTCCGCCGTTGCCGAAGAAGGCACGCGCGGCGTAGGCAAGGTAGTTCACCCGGTCCGCCAGGCCGTCGTTGCCCACCTCGGAGAGTCCGCCGAAGGCGCGCTCGAACTCGGTATAGCTGGTCACCAGGGTTGGGCTGGGCACCATGACGAGCGGACGCGGCCAGTTGGGCGGGGTGAGGAAGTAGGGCGTCGGCCCGTAGCGCACCAGTCCGGCCATTCCGAAGGTCGAGGTCGCGACGCCCTCAATCGAGCGGGACCGGAAGCTCGTCTCCTCGACGTAGACGCCGGGAGTGAGGTACTCGGGCATGGGTGTTCTCCTCAGGGATTGAACGGGACGTCGGCGGGAAGGACCATCTCCTCACCGACCTTGACGACGAGCGGCGGAAGCACAGCGGTGTTGGGCACGTAGCCGGCGGGCACCGTGCGTCCCCGCAGTAGCGGATTGTCGAGGTCACCCGGCAGCGGCGGGTTGGACGGGCGGGCGACGGCCTCGACCGGCGGATCGGGGACGGCTGCGGGCGCGCCCGCCGCGCGTACCACGAGGTTGACGGTCACGCTGCTCTGCAGCGGGTGCTGATTGGTGTCGGTGAGGAGCAGGAGGAACTCACCGCGGTCGTCGGCGTGCGCGTCTCCCACCGTCGCTCCACCGGCGGTGGCGCTCACCCGCGCCCACGGCAGGGGCTCGCCCTGCCTGGTCACGCGGCCGCGGACGACGGTCATGCCGGACGAGACCGGGTAGGCCGCACCGGGGAACAACCAGGCCTGCAGCGTGCGGGACGCCACGGACACAAGGTTCGCCGGCGACGGGTCGACCAGGGCCGGGTAGGGCCACAGTGGTACCTGGAGGCGCCGCCCCACGTAGCGCCGGGTGGGATCGAAGAGGCGTACGGTCAGGACCTCGGGGCCCCGCGGCGTGGCCCGCAGGCGGAACCGGCCGCCGCCCATGCGCTCGAGGTCGACACACGGCCACCAGTCCGCGGCGCCGCGCGGCAGCAGGTGGCCGGATGCCTCCCAGCCCACCCGCAGTGCTCCGGTGGTGCCTCGGTCGGTCACGACGTCCTTGGTCACGAGCCCGAGCGCGAGGCGGTGCAGCACCGGTACCGCGCCGACGCTCGTCGCGATGGTGTCGGCGGTCATGTCGTTACCCGGTCGACGCGGGCGGCGACGGTGGCGACCCTGGGTGCGACGGGCTGCGGCGTACCGTCGATGCAGATCACCCGGGCCAGGTAGGGCAACTGCAGCCGGTAGTCGGTGCTGAGCGCCTGGAAGGCCTCGCTCATCGAGTCCATGGCGAGGTCGTCGGTGACCACCTGGACCATGTCGCCGGGCAGCCACGGGTTCACCATCGGGCCGGACGGCTGGGTCACCGGGAGCAGCAGCGGGCCGGTCAGGATGCCCTCGCTTTCCAGTACTTGCGCGGCCAAGCCCAGCCACAGCAGTTCCTCCTCGACGCTGGCGGCGAAGGCGCCGATCAGGAAGTGCAGCTGCAGCGGCAGGTGTGGGATGCCGTCCGCGTTCGTCACCGCCGACCAGGCCGGACGGGTCTCCCGGTTCACGCTCACCCGGTAGCAGAACACCGAGATGGCGGGCTGCTGGATCAGCTGCCCGTTGTTGTTCTCCATGGTCTTCAACTCGCGGGTGTTGGCGAGCATGGCGGTGAGGCCCGCGCCGCCGTCCCGCTCACCGAAACGGCGGTTGAGCAGGGCGACGATGCTCACGCCGGCCGCCTTCAACGCCTGGAATCCCGCCATGCCCGTCATCGTGGGGACGCGGCCGTCACCGTCGCGTCGCCAGCGACGTCCGGCGCGACGGCACGGTGACAGCGTGCTGAACAGACTCGGCTCGCCGTCACCGAAGGGAGCACCATGAGCAAGGATCGACCGGGCACACCCGGTCCAGACGACTGGCGGGACTGCCGACCCCCACAGACCGACTGCGGGTGCGACCCGTCGTCGGCAATCGATGAGCGCAAGTGTCGCGACAAGGGTCTTGCGGACCAGCTCGAATACGCCAAGGCCCATGCGGACGACCTGGATGCGGCCCGGGACGCCTACATCCAGGCTCGCTCCGACTATCGCGAGCGCCGCCATGACGCGGCTTTGAAGGTGCAGGACCTGAAGCACCAGGTCAAGCACCTGCTGGAGCGGATTCGCTGCCTGATCGAGCAGGACCGCGTGGCGCGCTGCCTCGAGAAGGCGTTCTGCGAGGTCGAACTCCAGCTGGATTGCTGTGAGGGCGCGCTCGGCTGCTGTGTGACGGTGATCGAGTTCGACCCGGAACCGCCGCGGAGCTACCGCAAGCTGCTGCGCCGGATCGAGCGCTATCAGGCCCATGTCGATAGTGCGAAGGCGTGCTTCGGCGTGCTGGTGGTCGAGCCGGCGAAACTGACCGAACGGGTGGACGCGGCGAAGGCCGGCCTGGATGCGATCCTGGCGGCGCTGGCTGACGATCCGGCCAAGATCGACTTGAAGAAGCAGTACGCGGCAGCGCTGTTGCTCACCCGCAGCCTGGAACGCATCTGGAGCGGCTACGCCGACAACGCCGCGTACGTCCAATGCCTGTGCCTCGCGCTCACTACGTGGGCCGAGGGGGTCGAGGCGGTCTCGCTGCTCACCGGGGCGAAGGGCACGCTGGACTGCCGCCGCGAGGCTGCGGCCGAGTGGTGCGCGAAGCTGGTCGCGACGCCGGTGGACGAGGTGCTGGTGATCTACGACCGCTTGTGCGGCTCGGACCAGCCGTGCCCGCCGGAGGAGCCGTGTCCGCCGGAGGAGCCGGCCTGCCCGGATGATGATGAGGAGGACGACACCGACGGCGACTGTGGCTGCGGACACCACCGCCATGCGCCGAAAAGGACACCCTGAGCCAAGGACCCCGAAGTAGGGCCGACGCAGGACTGCTGAGAGGCGAGCCGCCCACCTGGCCGGATGTGACGCTCTCGTGACGCATCCTGCTTAGCCTCTGAGGCTCCTACTTCTCGTGATGGGGGCACTCATGAGTGTCGCGTATCTGGAACCCCGCCAGGCGGCGGCTGACGTGGTCTACCTTCTCGGCGAGCCGCGTGTTCTGCAGGACGGTCATCCCTACCTCGTCCCGGAAGGTTGTAAGCGCCTCCTCGCGTTCGTGGCGCTCCAGCGCGGGCGCGTCGACCGCCGGCAGGCCGCCGGCTCGCTGTGGCCCGACGGCACGGAGAATCGCGCGTCCGGGAATCTGCGCTCGACGCTGTGGCGGTTGCGGGGGGCCGGCATCGGCGTGCTTGAGTCGGACAAGAGCAGCATCTTCTTGCGCGAGCGCACGACCACCGACCTGGAGGCGCTGTGTGCCTGGGTGGACCGGCTCGTCGACGGCACTGCCACCGAGGCCGACCTTCACGTGCCGGAATGGACCAGCGCGGTCGCCGAACTGCTGCCCGGCTGGTACGACGAGTGGGTGATCTTCGAGCGGGAACGCATCCGGCAGCGCATGCTGCACGCGCTGGAAGTGCTCAGCCGCATCCTGTGTACCGCCGGACGGTACGGCGAGGCTATCGATGCAGCAATGGACGCCGTGGCGGTGGAGCCGCTGCGTGAGAGCGCACACCGCGTACTCGCAGTGGCGCACGTCGCCGAAGGCAACTTCGTCGAAGCCCGCCGGACCTTCGTCCGGTACCGCGACTTGGCACGTCGCGAACTTGGAGTGGAACCCAGCGCCGCTTTTCAGTCCTGGCTGCTGTCCTCTGCGCAGGGACGACGCAGCTAGCCACCAAGCCTTCACAGGCAAACGCGCGCTCGCATGTGCCGCTGACTCACGGCGGCCGATCACCCCTTTCGACGTAGCCTTGGTGACGGCGTCCGCCTCGGCTTGGGGAGACGTCGATCAAACCGGCCGGGCATTCCTGGACCGATCCGGTGCGGGTCGGCGTGCGTGCCGCCCGTCGTCAGCCAGGCGTGGGCGGTGCCGAGCGTGCCCGCATCCAGTCAGCCTCTGTCAGCTCGGGCGAAGACATGCAAGGCAACGGCCTCCCAGGGCACCGCGTTCGGCACTGTCGGCCCCGCGTCGCCGTCCAGACGCAGGATCGATGCCAATGCCGCATTGCTGAGGTCGAGCCAGCGCTGCTCGCTGACCGGAGCGCTGCCCTCGAACGGCTCGGGCGTTCCGTGGTTGCGCCAGACCGCGGCCGTCGCGTTGACGGACAGGCACCGTGCGAGCGCTCCTTCCCGCCAGCGGCCGTAGCCGAACATGTTGTTGGAGGAGCGGGATGTGAGCAACCGCAGGTCGGGCCACTCGGTGAGTTTGAGATACCTCCTGTTGAGGATGCCGGGATCGTAGAGATGGGCATCCTGGGTGGCGATCAGGACGCCGCCGTCGAACACCGCGAGCGCTGGGCGATCACGTGGTGGGAAGCAGCTGGTAGGCAGAGGTTGCGTCTGGACCCGGCGGTATGGCGTCCGAGGGAAGAGCCTCCGCATCACGGCATCGGCCTCGCCACCACTACGAGGACGCGTCAGGTCGAGCGCGCCGTCGTCGGAGTACACGAGAAGGGAGTAGCGGAGGCCCATCGGAGCAGTCTAGGAAGGATCCGGGCCACGCCGCCGCCAGCACGGCGTGGCCCGACGGCTGAAGTCATTGCCCGGGTAGGCGGCGGTGGAGTCACGGGCTCAGCGCCCGCCGATCACGCCCTTCTCCACGGCCTTGGTGACCGCGTCCGCCTCGGCCTGGGTGAGCGTCCCGTCCTTGACGGCCGCGTCCAGCCGGTTCTTCAGCTCAGCCGCCCGCTCGGTCTGCCGCTCGGCGCGGATCTCATCCAGCGCCTTGGCGACGTTGGCTTCGGGGATGCCCAGCTTCTCAGCCAGCTGCTTGGCCAGCGCCGCGTCGCGGGTCGCCGGGTCCGGCCGCTTCGGCCGCTCGGACGGACTGGCCCCGGTCGAAGGACGTGAGGTGGGCTTGTTCGCCTCACGGGCGGCTTTCAGCGCTTCGGTGACCTTGGCCTGGTCGACGCCGAGCTTCTCGGCCAGCTTCTGGGCCAGGTCGGAGTCGTGCGGGCCGCGGCCGGGACCGCCGCGATGGCCGTCCTTGCCGGTGCCAGGGTTGGGCGGCGCCGCCGACGGGCTGGACGACGGGGAGGTGGTCGGGTCGGCGGACGCCTGGCCGGCGATGCTGAGAGCGCCGCCCAGGGCGAGCAGGCCGACAGCGGTCGAGGCGACGGCGATCTTGGTCGAACGGGACACGATGAGAACTCCTCGGACTCAGGGACACGTGGATTCGACCATCCCCGTGCTTTCTGAGGTTGCCCTGGCCCGACGCTGTCAGGACCCTGTCAACCGGCGGGCCCGTCAGCAGCACCGGCCCTGCGGGTTCTTATCCTGCCAGTCGGTGCGATGACGCCAGTACTCCCGTTCGGACATCGGCAGTGTGGTGCAGCCGGTGCGGGCGTGATGGGCCAGGTAGGCCTGGTAGGCGTTCTGGCCGGTCAGTCCGTTGACGAACCACCGGACGTGTGCCCACCACCCGGCGTCCGGTCCGACCGAGGCCTGGCCGGACGCCGAAGAGGCGCGGACGTCGGTCATCGAACTCAGTGGTGTCCGCGCCGGACCAGCGGCGGATGCTCGGCGTGATAGGCGGCCCACTCAGCCTCCAGGGCCTTCTCGTCCTCCGAGGTGAGCATGCCGGCCGGTGCATAGATCTTGGACGGCACGGCCGGGTCCTCGGTGCTCTCTCCGCCGCCGTGGCGCAGCGTCCGGGTGGTGGCGATCAGCGCGGTCACGATCACGATGATGGCGAGGGTGACGAAGATGATCGACAGGGTGCCCTGGATGGAGGTGTTCCTCACGACCGCTTCCATCGCAGCCACCGTCTTGGCGCTGCCCAGGCTGGTCTTCCCGGACGCCAGTGCGTCGGCGTAGGCCCGGTGCTGCGCCCAGTAGCCGATCGCGGGGACGCTGCTGAAGATCTTCTCCATGGAGGCATAGATGGTGATCACCGCGGTGAACGCGAGTGGCAGCACGATGACCCACAGCGCCTTGCGTCCGGTGCGGGCGGCGATCGCCAGGCAGACCGCCAGCGCAATCGCAGCAAGCAGCTGGTTGGCGATGCCGAACAATGGGAACAAGGTGTTGATGCCGCCCAATGGATCGGTGACCCCCATGATCAGGATCGCGCCCCAGCCGCCGACCATGATCGCGGTTGCCAGCCACGCTCCCAGCCGCCACGAGGTGTCTTTGAACCTGGGCAGGAAGTTGCCGAGCGAATCCTGCAGCATGAACCGCGCCACCCGGGTGCCGGCGTCCACGGCGGTGAGGATGAACAGCGCCTCGAACATGATCGCGAAGTGGTACCAGAAGCTCATCATCCCGTCGCCGGGGATGAGGTGATGCATGATCGTCGCCAGACCGACGGCGAGCGTCGGGGCTCCACCAGTCCGGGACACGATCGAGTGCTCGCCCACTGCCTGCGCGGTCAACTCGAGCACGTCGGGTGTGACCTGGACGCCGGCGAGGCCGAGACTGTTGACGAACTGGACGGCGCCCTCGACGGTGCCCTGGGTGACCGCCGCGGAGGCGTTCATCGCGAAATAGATGCCGCGGTCGATGGAGATGGCGGCAACCAGCGCCATGATCGCGACGAAAGACTCCATCAGCATGCCGCCGTAGCCGATCAGTTTGGTCTGCCGTTCCTTCTCGATCAGTTTCGGTGTGGTGCCCGACGAGATCAGCGCGTGGAAGCCGGAGAGTGCACCGCAAGCGATGGTGACGAATAGGAACGGGAATAGAGCGCCCGGTACCACCGGCGAGTCGGTCCGTCCGGCGAACTCGCTGATCGCCGGCACCGTGATCTCGGGCCGCACGATGATGATCGCGGCGGCCAGCATCACGATGGTGCCGACCTTCATGAAGGTGGACAGGTAGTCGCGCGGGGCCAGCAGCAGCCACACTGGCAGGATCGCCGCGATGAAGCCGTAGATGATGATGAACCAGGCGAGCATCGGACGATCCAGGTGCAGGTAGTGCTGTCCCCAGTCGGTCTTGGAGACCCAGCCGCCGGCGATGATCACCGTGATCAGCAGGATGAAACCGATGATTGAGACTTCGGTGACCTTCCCGGGCCGCAGGTAGCGCAGGTAGACACCCATGAACAGCGCGATGGGGATCGTCATGCCGACCGAGAACACGCCCCAGACGCTCTCGCCGAGGGCGTTGACCACGACCAGCGCGAGGATGGCGACGATGATGATCATGATGGTCAGCGTCGCGAGCAGCGCGGCGGTGCCACCGATCACGCCGAGTTCATCGCGGGCCATCTGACCCAGCGAGCGCCCCCCGCGGCGCATCGAGAAGAAGAGCACCAGGTAGTCCTGGACGGCGCCGGCCAGGACGACGCCGACGATGATCCAGATCGTTCCCGGCAGGTACCCCATCTGGGCGGCCAGGACTGGCCCGACCAACGGTCCGGCGCCGGCGATGGCGGCGAAGTGGTGACCGTAGAGCACCCGGCGATCGGTGGGCATGTAGTCCTGCCCGTTGTCGAGGTATTCGGCCGGCGTGGCTCGGGTGTCGTCGGGTTTGGTGATGTTCTTCTCGATGTAGGTCGCGTAGAACCGATAGCCGATGAGGTAGGTGCAGACCGCGGCGAATACGAACCAGATCGCGTTGATCGTCTCGCCGCGCACCAGCGCGATCATCACCCAGGCCGTCCCGCCCAGGAGTGCGATCGCCACCCAGATGGCGATCCGCGTCGGCGTCCAGTGTCGTTCGCGCTTGGTGATCTGCTCGGAGGTGAGGCTGACGGGGGGAAGCTGGTCGGTAGTCATGATTACTCCTGGTCGGGCGGGGCACCCCGGGGGCGGCGATGCCCGCGTGCCCTCACCTAACCGCCGTGTCGCGGTGGCGTCAAGAGGTGTCGTCCGACAGCGTCCCGTGCGTCGATCTCGGCTGTGGGTAGCGGGTTTGCCGGCGGATGGCTCGGAGTGCTCGGCAATGGGCACGTCGCCGGCGACTGCGGCAGGGTGGAAATCCGGCCCGCCTGCGGAGATATCACTACCATTCGGCGGCAGGTGATGATGAGAACAGCTCTCGATATAAACATATTGCAATTTTCTAATAAGTGTGGTGACATGGAGACCATGGACGCGGAAGCCGGTCTGGCTGCGGCGGCGCAACTGTTCAAGGTGCTCGGCAACGAGTCGCGGTTGTTGTTGCTCAGGCTGATCGGTGAGGAGCCGCGAACCGTGGGGGCGCTGACCGCGGCAACCGGACTCTCGCAGCCGCTGGTTTCCCAGCATCTGCGCACGCTGCGTCAGGGCGGCCTGGTCGCCGCCAGTCGTTCCGGCAAGGAGGTCACCTACCGCCTTGCCGACCGGCACGTCACCCACGTCATCGCGGACGCCCTCGCCCACGTCCAGGAACCCGCTTCCGACCCGGGAGCGGACGACTGACTCCGGGAAGGGAGCCCACCATGACCACCGATCACCTCACCGCCGAACACACGACGGCCGACCACGCTCACGGCGCCGATTGCGGCCATCAGGCCGTGCAGCACGGCGACCACGTCGACTACCTGCACGACGGCCATCGGCATGCCGCGCACGGCGATCACTACGACGAGCACGAGGCCAAGGCCGAGCACGCCCCGAACGACCACGCCCATGGCGACGACTGCGGGCATGAGGCCGTGCAGCACGGCGATCACGTCGACTACGTGCACGACGGCCACCACCACGCCGTCCATGGCGATCACTACGACGAGCACTGAGTCGTCGTCCTCGCCGATTGAGCTTGTCGAAACCCCTCCTGGCCGGGATGGGTCTCGACAAGCTCGACCAACGGAGGTGCCGTTGGTCGAGCTCGTCGGGTTCCAGGTCAGCCGCTCAAGGTGACCTAGCGGGACCTATCCGGCGTCCCAGGCGGCGAGCAGGTCGGCGGCGCTGTAGCTGACGTCGACGCCGGTTGGTGCCTCGCCCAGCGGGCTGATGGCGGCGAGCAGTGCGTTCTCGGTGTGCGGCACGCGGCCCCGATCGGCACGGAGTCGAGCGAGGTCGCGGTCGGTAACCCCGCCCCGAGCGCGCCACTTGATCGTTCCGACCATCGCGGTGCGTGACCGGGTGGTGGCGACGACGTCGAGTTCGACGCTGTTGTCCCGCACCCACCAGGGGCGGACGGCGTCCACGTCGGTCAGCCTGGGGTCGGTGAGGGCCAGTCGAAGCAAGGATTGCCTGACCACCGGTTCGATGCTGCGGCCTCGCCAGCTCGGCCAGCCCCGGTCGAAAGCCGCGACGGCCAGGTCGGAGCGGCCGCGGGCGATCAGGTCTGTCTGCCGCTCGATGAAGCGGAACCAGAACCGTAGATACGGATCCGTGATCCGGTAGCGCCGCAGTCGCGACGAAGCTGCGGACCAGGCGGGCTGTTCGCGCTCGATCAGGGCTTTGTCGTCGGTGAGGGACCGCAAGGCGCGGGTGATCGCGGTCTCGGTTCGCTTACGGTCCGCCGGGTCGGCGATGGTGGTGAGGATCTGGGTGAATCCGGGTTTGGCGGTGTCGTCGGCGCCGATCGCGGCGAGCACCCGATAGGCGATAGGGCCGTCGGGGAACTCGGCATCCAAGGTGAGCCGCGCGGTGGTGGCCAGTGGGCTGAACGGATCGGTCAAGGACGCGCGCACGAACTCGGCCGGGGTCCCGCCAGCTTCCGCCAGATCAGCTGCCAACCGGGGGTAGCCGCCGGTGATCAGATGGGCATCGAAGACCTCAGTCGGGGTAGCTCCCGGCATGGCCTCGGCGAGCTCGGCCGGATTCAGGGCCGGGATCGACATCGGCCGCAGGCGGCCGAACAGTGGCCGGTCATGGGTGGCGAGCCGCTCCATCATCGTCACGTCCGACCCGATCAGGATGAGGAGGACGGGTAGCCGCTCGAGGGTCCGATCCCACTGCACCTGCAACTCGCCCTCCAGGGTCGGGTCCGCTCGGGTGAACCAGGGGAACTCGTCGAGCGCGATGATCACCGGGCCGGATTGGGCGGCGAGCGCGACGCGGCCCAGCAGGTCGCGCCATGACGTGGCCGGCGACTGGGTCAGCAAGCCGGCGTTGGGCAGCGGGTGGCGTGCCTGCGTGATCGCGATGGTGGCGTTTGTGAGGTGCTGGAGTGTGGTGGCGCCGAACACGGCCGTCGCGAATAGCGACGGCACGTCGGTGGAGTCGATGAACCGCTCGATGGTGGTCAACTTGCCGATCTGCCGCCTGCCTCGGACAGCCAGGATTCGCCCGGTTCCCGATCGTGTTACCGCATCCAACTGGGATTGCAGGGAGGCGAGGAGCGACTTACGCCCGAAGAAGGACATAGGCGATAGATCACTCATGTAATGTATCATACATAAAATGTATGTATTGTGCTGGAATGGCGCCAGTAAGCAGCTGCGGACGGCAGCGACTTCGAGGCCGGCGGTGTCAGCGTCATCCGCCAACTCGAGGACGTCGCCGCCCAGCTGGCCAAGTTGTAGGGCTGGACGGCGTATCCTGTACTACGAATACTACGTAGTACAGGAGCGTCCATGCGCCTCAACGCGAAGGGACAGGTCACCATCCCGGCTGACCTGCGCGCCCGGCACGGCTTTCACCCCGGTGACCAGGTGGAGGTGATCGACACCGACGGGACGCTGCAGATCGTCCGCGCGTCGGGCAGCGACACCGCGGGCCAGCGTCTTGTCGAGCGAATGCGGGGAAGGGCCACGACCGAGTTGACCACCGACCAGCTGTTGAGCCTGCTCCGTGCCGACGAGTAGCGGCCCGGCGACCCTGGTCGACAGCAGCGTGCTGCTGGATGTTCTGACCGCCGACCCCACCTGGGTGGCTTGGTCGGAGCAGCAGTTGGCCGATGCCTACGACCGTGGCCCGGTACTTATCAATCCGATCATCTACGCCGAGGTATCGACCGGTTTCGCCCGCATCGAGGATCTCGACGCCGTGCTTGCCCCGGACGCCTTCGGTCGCGAGCCGCTGCCCTTCGAGGCGGGCTTCCTCGCGGGCAAGGCTTTCCTGGCCTACCGACGGCGTGGGGGTGTGCGTCGTTCCCCACTGCCCGATTTCTACATTGGTGCCCATGCCGCGGTCCGTGGTCATCGGCTGCTGACCCGTGATCCGGTCCGCGTCCGGACCTACTACCCGAGCGTCGTACTGATTGCGCCCTGAGTCAGCGCGGACCAAGCACTCTCGGTTGATCGAGCCTGCCTCGTTTCGAACAGGTGGCCGCCGAGGCCCGATGGGTTCGCCAGGTGATCACCGCGATCACCAATGATGAGAGTAGTTATCATTACATACGCGGCATGAGCTGCTTCGGCGGCGTCTGATTGGTCACGGCAACTTCTACGCGCTGAGCCGGCGATAGCGCAGCAGCCGGCGCAGCGCCGCAGCGGTCGGACGCGAATCGGCGGGAGTCAGCGCGTCCTCCAACTGGGTTCGGACGGCGTCGCGGTCCAGGTGCATGCCGATCGCCACCAGGGCGTCCGGGACGGCGGCGGCCCCGTCGGTGACGTGGATCTGCCGGCCGACCAGGTTGACCACATGGCGGCGCGGTGCACCGGCGGTGGCCACCCGGACGCCGCCCTTGAGCCGGTAGACGCCCGCCGACGGCTCCTCCAACAGCCGCAGCAGCCGGCCCGGATCGACCGGGCCAGCAGCGCTCACCGTCACCGCGTCGGCATGGGCATGGGGATGCGCCTCGGCAGGGCCCGGGGGAGTGAGGTCCAGTTCCGGTTGCTGCTCGGCCACGGGCCGCCCGGACGGATCGAAGACCAGCAGCGGATCGATGCGTCCGTTCGTGGTCGCCACCAGATGTGCCTGCGGGTTGCCCGCCCGCACCCGGGCAGCGATCCTCTCCAGCCGTCCGGCACGTTCGGACGCCGGCACCTGGTCGATCTTGTTGATCACGGTCAGCGTCGCGGCGGCGTAGCGGGCCGGCGGCGGCCCACCCCGGTCGACCGTCTCGAGATGATCGGCGGCGTTGATGACGTCCACCAGGCCGCCCGGACGGACCCGGTCCACCCCGCTGAACCGCAGCAGCCGGGCCAGCGCCACCGGTTCGGCGATCCCGCTGGCCTCGACCACGATGGCGTCCAGCCCGCGGCGCGGATCGGCCAGCTTCTCCAACGCGTCGTCCAGGCCGCCGGCGTCGGGCAGGCAGCACAGGCAGCCGCCGGCGATCGAGGCCGGCTCGTCCACCTGTCCGGAGACGAGAGCGGCGTCCACGTTGATCGCGCCGAAGTCGTTGACCACCACACCGATCCGCGAGTCGGGGGCGCGCAACAGGTGGTTGAGCAGGGTGGTCTTGCCCGCGCCCAGGTAGCCGGTCAGTGCGATGACGGGGAGTCTGGCGAGGGTCACTAGACCCGCCGGAGCAGCCAGTAGGTGGTGTCGTCCAGCCGTTCGGTGTCGAGTCCGACTGCTGCCGCCTCGGTCGTCACCGTCGCCGGAGCAGGGTGATGGTAGACGTGCTCGGCGGTCTCCTCGGTGAGCACCCGTTCGCCCTCGAGGCTCAGGTAGGTCATCCGCCAGCGCAGCCGGTCGCCGCCGGCCGGGGTCGCCTCGCCGATCAGCCGGTACTCCAGCTCGCCGACCCGGGTACTGGCCATCGTGGCCGCCGGGACCGGCTCGGGCCGCTCGGGCTGCTGGAGATCGATCAGTGCCGCCCCGCCGTCCGGCAACCGGTTAGCGAGCTCGGCGAACACGGCCGCCCGTTCGCCCGCATCGAAATGACCCAGCACGCCCAGCGCAATCGCCCCGCCGATGGACGGGGGCAGTGTGGCGCTGAAGAAGTCCTCGGGCCGCACCGTCACCCGATCGTGCCAGTCGGGGTGAGCGGCGATCCGCGCCAGGATCAGGGTTCGCATCGCCGGGCTGGGCTCGAGCGCGAGCACCCGCGCATCGGGGACTGTGCGCAGCAGCCAGGCGGTGTTCAGCCCGCTCCCGGCGCCCACGTCGAGAATCGTTCCGGCGTCCGGCCGCAGCCACGGGCGCAGCCGCTCGAGTGCGTTGATCTGCGCCGATCGCCAGGGTGCGTTCAGCAGGTCATAGGCACCGGCGGTCGCCGCATACGGATCGCTCATCCTTCGCCCTCCAGCCATTGAAACCCGCTGGCGACTATAGATGATGAGAATCGTTCCTAGTAATCGTCAACCTCGTCGACTCCCACCACTAGTACTACAGGGCTAGTTCAGTCTGGGTGTGGGTCTGGCGAGTGAACTCGCATCGTGGGGTGTGGCGGTGGGTTGGTTGATCAACCTGTGGTGTCGTCTGGACCAGCCCGCCACCAATGGAATTGGATTCTCATGGCATCACTGATCTATTCTTCAGGTCGGTATTTCCTGCCTGCGGACAATCCAGCGTGTTGCGGGAAATAGTGTTGATTCGGCGTCACCTGGCGAAATCTGAAACGACGATCGAGTGTCTCGTATTTTGCTTCCGGAAGGGCGGCGTGCATGTCCCTGTTCTTGCTGAATTGGTGAAACAATCGGTTCATGGGATCGCGGAACAATGAGTGTGGCTATGATGATGTGGTGACGGGTGCTGATGTGGCGGCCTGGGATGCTGAGTTCGGCCGGGTTCTTCAACGGTTGCAGCCATTATTTCACCGGGCCGAGCCGCGGGCGCATGCGGAGCAGTATCTGCGGGGCCTGTTAGCCCAGCTGCCCCGCAAGAACGGGTGGACGATATCGGAATATGTTGGGGCGAAAGAGCCGAAAGCGTTGCAACGGTTCTTGAATTTGACCCGGTGGGATGCCACCGAGTTGTTGGCGATCAACCGTGGCTATCTGCTGGAGAATCTGGCCGATCCGGAGGCGGTGCTAGTCGCTGATCCGACCGGGTTCGCGAAGAAGGGCCGCCAGTCGGTCGGGGTGCAGCGGCAGTATTCGGGCACGTTGGGCCGGATCGACAACTGTCAGATCGCCACCTTCTTGGCCTACGTGACCCCGGACCGGTCCAGGGCGTTGCTGGACCGACGCCTGTACCTCCCGGAAGAGTCGTGGATCGGTGACCGGGACCGCTGCCGTGCCGCGGGTGTCCCCGACCAGATCGCCTTCCAGACCCGGCCCGCCCAGGTCATCGACATGCTCAGCGACGCCATCGACGCGGGCGTGCCGTTCGCCTGGTTCACCGCCGATGAAGAATTCGGCCAAAACCCGGGACTACGCGAATTCTGCCACACCCGCCGAATCGCCTACGTGATGGCGATCCCGAAAAACACGATGGTCCCCGACCCGAAAAATGGTATGGACGACACCCCGATCGCACGGTTAACGGCCAAAGTGAACCACACCGCGTGGCAGCGCCGGGCCTGTGGTATCGGCACGAAAGGCTACCGCGTCTACGATTGGGCTTTCCTTCCCACCGGCAGCCCCGATCATGAATACATGATCCGACGCAACATCAATACTGGCGAACTGGCCTACTACACCTGCTACAACCCCCGCCGCACCGGCCATACCGAATTAGTGACCGTGGCCGGCGCGAGATGGCCGATCGAAGAATGCTTCGGCGCCGCCAAGAACGAAGTCGGACTCGACAACTACCAAGTCCGTAACTGGGATCCCTGGCATCGCCATATCACCATGGCCATGCTCGCCCACACCTTCCTCGCCGTCATCGCCCACACCGAGAAAAAAGGGGGCCCGCAACCGGCCCCGACAAAACCCGACCCCGGAAACGCCGCACCATCAGCCTCGCCGACATCCGGCGGCCCATCCTCCACACCGGGAAATCCGCCCTCGCTCTCGCCTTGCACTGGTTCCACTGGCGACGCCAACACCAACAACACGCCCGCCGCTGCCACACCAAGACACGACTCCACCACCAACTAGCCCTGTAGTACTAGGCCCTCCCTAATCAGTTCAGCCCTGCCCCATACGGGAGGGCTGAACTGATTAGGGAGGGCCGTCCGGGTCAGGGCGGATCTTGACAGGCTCATTCCTCGGCGATCGGGGCTGTCGAGATCGCGGGGTGAGGCCGGGTGGATGACGGTCGGCGGGCTGTGCCTGTCAGCGCTTCTCGACCTTGACCGCGTTCCGGCTGGCGTCCACCTGGCGCTGGGTCTCGGTGTCGCCGATGGTGGCGAAGGTCAGCAGGGCGCTGCGTGAGCCGTCGGTGTGTTGCACGACGACCACGTTGACGTTGTCGCCGCGGATCGGGCCGAGGTAGTCGATCTGAACCTCGTAGCGCAGTTCCCAGGCGTTCAGGCCGTCGAGTTTGATCGCCTTGCTGCTCTTCATCACCAGCTTCCCGCGGCCTCGGTTGTAGAACCGGTCCACCGAGTCGGCGGCGATGGCGTCCGCCTGCTGCTGGAGCGAACCGACCATCGAGCGTGGCTGGATGCCGGCCAGGATGACCTCACTCACCCAGGTTCCGGTGATCTGGCGCTGCAGCCCGGTGGCGCAGATCGCCCACGGAATGGTGCGGACGGCGTTGACGGTCCAGCGCGAGTCGCGGATGACCGGCACGCTGAGGCCGCCGCCGAAGAGCCGGCCCTTCACCACCGCAGTGTCGTAGCGCGGGCAGGGCAGGCTGGTCTCAGGGGGAGACGGCGTCGGGGTCGGTGTCGGGGAGGGGGTAGGGGTCGGCGTCCGGCTCGGTGTCGGGCGGGGGGAGGGTGTCGGGCTGTCGTTCTCGTCCCAGGCCGAGATGGTCGGCGCCGGCGGTCGGCTGATGCTCGGCGATGGACCCCCGAGGAGCGAGCCGAGCAATGAGGGCAGGGTGAACGTGGCGATCAGCGCGAGCACGACAACCCCGGCCACGATGGCCCAGATCGTCGCCGGGTTCCGGCCGCCCGGCCCGGACGGCGCACCGCCGGGATTCGCGGACAGCTGCTTGGTCCAGGCCGAGCCGTCCCAATAGCGGAACATGCCCTGTTGCCCGCCCGGATCGGGGTACCAGCCCGTTTGCGCCATCAGTGGCCTCCTTGTCAACTGTTGATCCGCCCAGTGACCGTTGGCTGACCTGGTCGAAACCCGGTCTGAACACCAGGCCCGCCCCGGTCTCGACAGGCTCGACCGATGACCATCAGGGCAGGGTGAGCACCTCGGCGCCGCTGTCGGTGACGACCAGGGAATGCTCGAACTGGGCGCACCGGCTGCGGTCGTTGGTGACCACCGTCCAGCCGTCCTTCCACAAATGTGAACGGTAGTCGCCCAGGGTCAACATCGGCTCGATGGTGAAGGTCATGCCGGGCTGCATCACGGTGGTCAGCGACGGCTCGTCGTAGTGCGGGATGACCAGGCCGGAGTGGAACGACGTGTGGACGCCGTGCCCGGTGTAGTCGCGGACGACGCCGTAGCCGAAGCGTTTCGCGTAGGCCTCGATGACCCGTCCGATGACGTTGACCTGACGGCCCGGCCGGACCGCCTTGATCGCCCGGTTGAGCGCCTCCCGGGTCCGTTCGGTGAGGTCGCGGGACGCCTGGTCGACCTCGCCACAGAAGAAGGTGCCGCAGTTGTCGCCGTGGACGCCGTCCACGAAGGCGGTCACGTCGATCTTCACCAGATCGCCGTCCTCGAGCGGCCGGGTGTCGGGGATGCCGTGGCAGATCACCTCGTTGACCGAGCTGCAGATCGACTTCGGATAGCCGCGGTAGCCGAGCGTGGAGGGGTAGGCGCCGTTGTCGCACAGGAACTCGTGGGCCGCCCGGTCGAGCTCGTCGGTCGTCACACCGGGAGCGATCGCATCGGCCGCGACCTGCATCGCCTGCGCGGCCAGCCGCGGCGACCCGCATCCGCTCGATCACGTCGGCGCTCTGCACGTCCGAGCCGCGGTAGCGGTCAGGGGCCGGCCGTCCTACGTAGTGTGGCCGGACGATCCCGGCGGGTACCCGGCGCTGGGGCGTCTGCGGGTAGGGCTTGATCGCGGTCACGGGCGCGATCATAGTGGGGGCGTCCGAGCGACAAGGGGGCCGGCGATGAATGACAAGGGCTGGTACTGGTGCCTGAAACACCACGCGGTCGAGTCGTACGAAGGCTGCAAGGCCGAGGAGCGGCTCGGTCCCTATCCGACGCGCGACGAGGCCGCCCACGCGCTGGACAAGGTGCGCGAGCGAAACGAGCAGTGGGATCGCGAGGACGAGGACTGACGCCGGCTGCGGTTCGCGAGACTACGTCCGACTGTGGAGGCGCTCACGCGGTGCGAGCCGGAGTGGCTCCCGAATCGGACGTAGCTCGACGAGCCATATGCACCAACCGCGGCCTGCTTGTGCCGCCGCAACGTGAACCGCTTGGCGGATGTAACCCAACTGAAACACGGCTGGCGGCAGACTAGCCGCCATGGATAAGCAGACAGAGTTCGTCCTGCGCGCCATGGAGGAGCGCGACGTCCGCTTCGTCCGGCTCTGGTTCACCGACGTGCTGGGGTTCCTGAAGTCGGTGGCGATCGCTCCCGCCGAGCTCGAAGGCGCATTCGCCGAGGGCATCGGCTTCGACGGCTCGGCGATCCAGGGCTTCACCCGCGTCTACGAGGCCGACATGGTGGCCCACCCCGATCCGGCCACCTTCCAGTTGCTGCCGTGGCGCGGCACCGCCCAAGGCACGGCGCGCATGTTCTGTGACATCCGTCTGCCGGACGACTCGCCCGCGTTCGCCGATCCCCGTTATGTGCTGAAGCGGGCGCTGCGCAAGGCGGCCGACATGGGTTTCACCTTCTACACCCACCCCGAGATTGAGTTCTACCTGTTCAAGCAGCCGCTGGTGCCCGGCGAGCCGCCGGTGCCGGTCGATCGCTCCGGCTACTTCGACCACACCACCACCAACGCCGGCACCGACTTCCGCCGCAAGGCGATCACCCTGCTCGAGCAGATGGGCATCTCGGTCGAGTTCAGCCACCACGAAGGCGGCCCCGGCCAGCAGGAGATCGACCTGCGCTATGCCGACGCCCTCACCATGGCAGACAACATCATGACCTTCCGGGTGGTGATCAAAGAGGTCGCAGCGATGCAGAACATGTTCGCCTCGTTCATGCCCAAGCCGTTGGAGAACGAGCCCGGCTCGGGCATGCACACCCACCTGTCGCTGTTCGAGGGCGACAGCAACGCCTTCTACGACGCGTCCGCCGAATACCACCTGTCCACGATCGGACGGCAGTTCATCGCCGGCCTGCTCACCCATGCCGCCGAGATCGCCGCCGTCACCAACCAGTGGGTGAACTCCTATAAGCGGCTGGTCGGTGGCTCCGAAGCGCCGCGCTACATCTGCTGGGGTCAGAACAACCGTTCCGCACTGGTCCGGGTGCCGATGTACAAGCCGTCCAAGGGAGGCTCGGCGCGGGTCGAGCTGCGTTCGATCGACTCGGCCGCCAACCCGTACCTGGCCTACGCCCTGGTGCTGAGTGCAGGCCTGGCCGGGATCGAGAACGACTACGAGCTCCCCGAAGGTGCCGAGGACGACGTCTGGTCGCTCACCGAACGGCAGCGCCAGGCGCTCGGCATCAAGCCGCTGCCCCGCTCGCTGGATACCGCGATCACCCTGATGGAGAACTCCGAACTGGCCGCCGAGACCCTCGGCGAACACGTCTTCGACTTCGTGCTGCGCAACAAGCGGGCCGAGTACGAGTCCTACCGCGCCCAGGTGACCCCCTGGGAGCTGCGGACCGCCTTGCCCTCGCTCTGAGGTCGGGTCGCGCCATCCCGCCTAGTCAGCCGACAAACCCCTGTCCAACTACTTCTGGCCTCCCGTCGACGGGGGAGGCCAGAAGTAGTTGGACAGGACGCTATGAAGCGGCGATGCGGTCACCCCGCCGACTTCAGGGGGCTCTGGTGGTGCGACGGGCGGATCAGTCCAGGTAGGACGTCGTCCGGGCGAGGTCGGTGACGTACGTGCGGTTGCCGGCGGCGACCATCCGCTCGGCCAGCTCACCACACCGCTCCGGCAGCCCGGGCGTGCCGTCGGCGAGCACCCAGTCCGACTCGGCCTGGGTGACGCCGACGAGCTGGGTGAACTCGACCCGGCCGTGCACCGTGTCGATCCCGGGCACCAGCGGATCGGGCACCGTGATGAACCCGGTGAGGGCGGATCCGCTGCCTTGCGCAATCGGTTCATGGCGCCCGACCATCAGCTGGTAGGGATCGAACCACTTCTTCGCGGTGTAGGTGTACCGCGCGACGTTGGACAGCAGGCCGACCGCCCAGTGACACTGCTGCGGTGACGCCGACGCCACCTGCATCGTCATCTCGTAGCCCCAGCCACTGTGCTCGCGGCCGTAGTCGTCCGGATCGGGATACAGGCAGCTCATCCCATAGCTGACCAGGTGATGGGTGCCGAACGGGGTCGGGTAGAGGCTCACCCCGTCGAGGTAGTCATTCCCGCCGAACCTCGCGCGGCTGGCGAGGTCGATGGCCAGGTGCGGCGGATTGACGCCCTGGTAAACCAGGTCGAAGGCTTCGGTGATGGCGTCCCAGCCGGGCGCCCAGTCGTCCTGGGCCTGGGCGCGCTGGCGGTACTCGCGCTCGGAGATCATCCTCGGATGCTAGCGCGCCTCCGACGGACGTTCTCCGGAGGACGACGTGCGGGGTGGCGCCCGGCTCGTTCTTTGTCGTTGCCGTGCTCAGCCGGGCTGGACGTCGGCCCGGGGGAGCGGGAACAGCGCCGACAGGTCGCTGTGCGCCCCGCTGGCCCGGACGCGGTGCGCAGCCCGAGCGTCCGCCCAGGTCAGCCGTCCGGTGGCCAGGGCGAGCAGGGTGACGGCGTCGGTCTCCACGACGTTCGGGGGTGTGCCGCGGCGGTGGGTGCTGCCGTCGTCCAGGGCGAGTTGGACGGCGGCGTACGGTGGCACCCGCAACTCGACGGTCCGTCCTGGGCGGTCGAACGCGATTCGGGTGCAGAGCGTCCGTGCGGCTCGGGCGAGGCGGGCGGGGTCCGGGACGTCGAGGGCGGCCAACTCGTCCAGCTCGGCCCAATCGAGTGCAGCTTTGGGACGGCGAACGGGGCGGGACGGCACGCGCCCGACGATAACATCGCCGCTATGAGCCGCATCTCGACCGCCGAGGGTAACCTGGCGCGTCTCGGTTTCGGTGACCCGCACCGGGCCGCGGCGATCCTGAACACCTGGTACGATGAACTCGGCGACAGCTGCGGCCACCTGGTCTCCGACATCCTGGCCGGTGCCGACCCCGACCTGGCGATCAGCGGCCTGGAACGGCTCACCGGCGAGCGTCCGGGTCTGCTGGCTGCGTTGTGCGCCGATCAGGGCTGGGCTCGGCGGTCGATCGCCGTGCTGGGCGCCAGTGTCGCGCTCAACCAGCATCTCGGCGCCCACCCCGGCGATGTCGACGTGCTCCGCGAACAACCCGGACGCCGCGACGCCGCGACCCTGCGCCGCATCCTGCTCACCGCGGTCGGCGCCGACCCGGACCTGGACGCCCCGGTTGCCGATCCGGCCCGCTCCGACGACCTGCGCAGTGCCTACCGCCGCGAAATAGTGCGGATCGCAGCCGCCGACCTGACGTCTCAGGATGCGCTCGCGCTGCTGCCGGCAGTCGCCGGCGAGCTTGCCGACCTGGCCGATGCCACGGTGGAGACCGCGCTCGCCCTGGCCCGTGGCGAGGTGCCGGGCTGGGAGTGCGCCCGGCTGGGCATCGTCGCGCTGGGCAAGACCGGCGGCCAGGAACTCAACTACATCAGCGACGTCAACGTGCTCTACATCGCCGAGCCCGCCCTTGACGAGGCCGGCGAACCGGTCTGCGGAACCGGCCAGGCGGTCACGGTCGCGACCAAGCTGGTCGGTGCGCTGACCCGGGTCTGTTCGGCGCACACGGCGGCCGGCACGATCTGGCAGATCGATGCCGCGCTGCGTCCCGAGGGCAAGGCCGGACCGTTGGTCCGCACCTTGGCGTCGCACACCACCTACTACCAGAAGTGGGCCAAGAACTGGGAGTTCCAGGCGATGCTGAAGGCCCGGCCGATGGCCGGTGACCTGGGGCTGGCTACGGACTTCGTCGACATGGTTGCGCCGCTGGTGTGGCATGTGGCCGAGAATGACCAGTTCGTCTCCGAAACCCAGGCGATGCGCCGCCGGGTGATTTCGCTGCTGCCCGCCCGTGAAGCGGAACGCGAGATCAAGCTGGGTGCCGGCGGGCTGCGTGACGTCGAGTTCAGCGTCCAGCTCATTCAGCTGGTGCACGGACGCGCCGACGACCGCGTCCGGCAGCGGGGGACCCTGGCGGCGCTGGAGAAGCTGATCGAGTTCGGCTACGTCGGACGCGCCGACGGCAAGGACCTGGACACCGCCTACCGGCTGCTGCGGCTGCTCGAGCATCGCATCCAGCTGGAGAAGATGCGTCGCACCCATCTGATGCCGACCGACGCGCTGAGCCTGCGCCGGCTGGCCCGAGGGGTCGGCGTCGCGGACGCCGACGAGTTGCGCACCCGCTGGCGGGACGCCTCCCGGCGGGTGCTCGGACTGCAGCAGCGGGTCTTCTACTCGCCGCTGCTGGAGGCGGTGGCGCGGATCCCGTCCGAAGCCGTCCGGCTCACCAGCCATGGCGCCGAGGTGCGGCTGCGGGCGCTCGGCTACGCCGATCCGAAGGCGGCGCTGCGGCATATCGAGGCACTGTCGCAGGGGTTGAGCCGGCCGGCGGAGATTCAGCGGCAGTTGCTGCCCGCGATGCTCGGCTGGTTCACCGCCGGTCCCAACCCCGACCACGCGCTGCTCGCGTTCCGGCGGGTGTCCGAGGCGATGGGTCGCACCCACTGGTACCTGCGGGCGTTGCGGGACGGCGACGTGATGGCCGAGCGGTTGGCGAAGATCCTGTCCTCCAGCCGGTACACGGTGGACCTGATGATGCGGGCACCCCAGTCGGTGGGCATGCTCGCCGATGCGGAGTCTCTGCGCCCCCGGCCGCGGACGGAGGTCCTGGCCGAGATGCGTGCTTCGGTGAAACGCCATTCCGAGTTGGACGTGGCCGTGCAGCACGTCCGGGCCGTTCGGCGCCGGGAACTGCTGCGGATCGCGATGGCCGACCTGCTCGGCCTGATCGACCTGGCCAGCGTCGGGGCCGGGCTGACTGAGTTGTTCAGTGCGACCATCGATGCCGCACTCGAGGTCGTCCGTCGCGGCTTCGAATGGTCGCCGCGGATCTCGGTGATCGCGCTGGGCCGCTGGGGCGGCGCCGAGCTCTCCTACGCCTCGGACGCGGACGCGATCTTCGTGATCGAGGATTCCGACCGTCCGGATGCGTTGAAGATCGCCACCCAGGTGGTCTCGCAGCTGCGCGCGGTGCTCTCCAAGGCCGGCCCCGACCCTGCCCTCGACATCGACGTCAACCTGCGCCCCGAGGGCAAGGGCGGCCCGATGGTGCGCTCGCTGTCGTCATGTGTCACCTACTACGAGCGGTGGTCGTCCACCTGGGAGGCGCAGGCCCTCCAGCGGGCCGCCCACGGCGCCGGTGACCCGGAGCTGTCGACGGCGCTGCTGCACGCCATCGACACGGTGCGGTACCCCGCCGGCGGCATGGCCCGGCAGCAGGTGCACGAGATCCGCAAGCTGAAAGCGCGGATGGAGGTGGAACGCATCCCCCGCGGCAGCGATCCGCTGCGCAACACCAAGCTCGGCCCGGGCGGGCTCACCGACGTCGAGTGGGCGGTGCAGTTGTTGCAGCTCCAACACGGCGACCGGTTGCCGCAGCTGCGGACGACGTCCACCCTGACGGCACTCGCCGCGGCCGAAGACGCCGGCCTCGTCCCGGTTGAGGAAGCGGCCGCGTTGCGGGATGCCTGGACGATGGCCAGCGGCATCCGTAACGCGATCATGCTGCTGCGCGGCCGGGCCGCCGACACCATTCCGACCGACCCGCGCGAGGCGTCCGCGGTGGCCCAGCTGCTGGGCTACGACAAGGGCGAATCCAGCGTGTTCCTGGACGAATACCGGCGCCGAACCCGGCGTGCCCGGCTGGTGATGGACCATGTCTTCTGGGGGCTGGAGTAGGGCAAGCGCTTCCGTGAGCTCGAAGCGTCATAGCGGTTTCCGCCGTCGACCAGAGTGAAGGTGGGGACGCAGCCAGGTAGCTTCCGTGAGCTCGAAGCGTCATAGCGGTTTCCGCGGCGGGGCGCGGCGGGGTGCGGTGCGGCGGGTGTCCTCGGCGCCATCCGTCCGGGAAGTGTCCTGGGCGCTGGCGTGTCGGAGGTCTGCCGATCTCACCATCTGTGCCCGTTGTTCTGGGTGCCCCGCGTGTTCGGGGGCAGGCTGATCTCACCATCCGTGCCCACTGCACCGCTCGGTGATGGCTTTCGTGTTACTGCACGAAAGCCGCCACGTAACTGGTGAGTCGTCACCGATGCTGAGATCGGCGGGTGTGGTCGGTTGGTTCCGCTGTGGGCGTGGTGTCACGCAACTGGTGAGTCGTCACCGATGCTGAAATCGGCGGGTGTGGTCGGTTGGTTCCGCTGTGGGCGTGGTGTCACGTAACTGGTGAGTCGTCACCGATGCTGAGATCGGCGGGTGTGGTCGGTTGGTTCCGCTGTGGGCGTGGTGTCACGTAACTGGTGAGTCGTCACCGATGCTGAGATCGGCGGGTGTGGTCGGTTGGTTCCGCTGTGGGCGTGGTGTCACGCAACTGGTCAGGCACCACCCGATGCTGAGGTCGCGAGGCGCGTTCGACCCGGGATGCGGACGCTCGATCCAGTGCTGCCTTGACCCGTCGTGCCAGCGTGAGCGGCTCGTCCAACAGTTCGCTGGTGACTCGCACGACCTCCCAGTCGAGGGCGCGGATGTCGTCCTCTCGAAGCTTTTCCCTCACCTGGGCACCAGGCTCGTCGTACTTGCCCAATCCGTCGCATTCGATCAGGACGCGCGTGCCCTTGAGCCGGCCGTCGGCACGGTAGCTCGTGCCGGGTACCGGAAATTGAGGCTCGATCCACCAGCCCCAGCGGTCGAACACTAGTGCTGTTTGTGACTCCAGTGGAGACTCACGACGCTCGTCCGTCAGCCTGCGGACGACGCGGAGATGTTGGTGCCCCGGACGACCGACCAGCAGCTTCGACCAGCGCTCGAAGTCCGCCAGGGTCACTGTGCCGTCGCGAAGTGCTTTGTCGAGTGACATCAGCCCCGAGATCGGGCAGAACAGCGCAGTCTGGGCGATGATCAAGGCGGGATCAGCCTGGGTGGCTTCGGGCACTCGTCGATGGATCACGACGTGGGCCCGGTTCTGCGCCGGGCCTGAGGTTGTTCGCATCAGGTGAACACGACCCCAATCGGGTCGATGGACCGGAAGCCCCAGGTGGATCGCGCCGGAATAGTGGCTCGGCACTGTGCCCGGATGGTCGGCAAGTTCGGTCAGAACCCGAAGCCGATGTCGCTCGCTCGGCTGGTCACGGGCGAGACGGGTGTACCAACCACGTTTCAGCCGGACGAGTTCGCCCTGGTTGACGGCCCGGCGAACCTCGTCCTGACCGATGCCGCGCTCGCGCAGTTGGCTGGTGGTGAAGATGTTGACCTGGGCGAGTTCCGGAGGGATCATCCTGCGACTATCGGCCATGCTGGCGGGCGAGGCACTACCCCGCAGAGAATCTGTGGATAACTCTGCCCACCTGCTGAGGGCCGTCGATCTCACCATCGGGAGCCACTGGCCCGATCCGTAGCCGATTTCATGCAATAACACGAAATCTGGCACGCAAACTGAAAGTGGCCACTGATGGTGAGATCGGTAGTTCGCGGACCCGGACCCGGACCCGGACCCGGGGACGGACCCGGACCCGGACCGGGGATGGGCACTGCGCACCGCGGACCGGGGATGGGCACTCCGCACCGCGGACGGGGATGGGCACTCCGCACCGCGGACCGTTGACGGGGACGGGGGTCGCGCACCGCGGACCGTTGACGGGGACGGGGGTCGCGCACCGCGCACCCGGCACCGGGCACCGGGGGGAACGGAAGCACAATCCGGGGGACCGGCAACTCGCCGTTGGCTATGCGGGCGTACTTCATGCGCAGCGCAGCGCGCCGGTCCCGGCGTGCCGCAGCGGACCGGGAACCGGAGCAAATCAAACCCGCAGGAGGGTCAGATCCGGATGGACCTCCGCGCCCAACCCGGCCAGCCGACCGGTCAGTTCCGCCAGCGGCGGATTGTCGTGGCCGAGGTGAATCGCGACCACTCGGGTGGCGCCGTCCACGGCGCCGATGCCGCGTAGGTCGTCCAGTGCGGCGCCGAAGGTGGCGAAGGTGTGGTGACCCTCACCGGGTGGGACGGCGTTGCCGAAGGTCTCCTCGAGCAACACCAGGTCGAACCTCCATCCGGTCAGCAGGTCCAGCACGGCCGGCTTCCACGGACCGGTGTCGGTGGCGTACAGCAGGCGCCGTCCGTCGTGCTCCACCGCGTACAGCACTGCCTCGCCCAGCGCGTGGTGGGTGGCCGGCAGTACGAGCACTCGGTAGCCGTTCACGGTGAACTCGTCGCCGGCAGTGACGGTGGTCAGTGTGACCACGGTCTGCCCGGGCTTCAGCCAGTCCACGCAGCGGGCGATCGCCGGCGCCGGCCCGATCACCTGCAGCGGCTGCTCGCTCACCCAACCGCGGTGCATCAGGAACGACGGATTGAGATGGTCGTCGTGGGCATGGGTGATCAGCACCGTCCGGAGGCCGCACAGGTCGCGTCCGAAGCGTTGCGCCTGCCGGGGCGCCTCCGGTCCGGAGTCGAGCAGCAATACGTTGTCGACAAGCGCGGACGCGTTGGTCCGGATCGCGCCGGACGCCCGTGCCTCGGCGCAGGTGGGGCAGGTGCACCAGGCGTTCGGGACCCCGTCCGAGGCGCCGGTGCCGAGCAGCAGCACGTCCATGGCTCCACCGTAGTGCCGGCGCCGATCCCACCGCTCGCCGGACTATTCAGGGCGCGCCGAACTCAGCGATCCCGAAATGGTTCGGCGAGCGATTGGGGGACGAGGGCCGCGGAGGCGGCGGGCCGGATCAGTCCACCTCGTGCTTGCGGACGACCGGCGGGGCAGTGCGGGCAGTGTCGGACGCGGCTGTCATGATGGACGCCGACCGCACCCTGCCGACGCGCACTGTGCGAACCCGCACCGTGCGAGACCCGCCCGGTGCGACCAGGCACTATGCGAGACCCGCCCGGTGCGACCCGGCACTGCGCAAGACCGGCACTGTGCAAGACCGGCACTGTGCAAGACCGGCACTGTGCGGGACCCGCTCCGTGCAAACCGGCACGATGCGAACCCGGCACGATGCCGACCCGAAACGACGAAAGGGAACCCGTGGCCGCACCTTCCTCCGCCAGGCGCATCTGGGTGGCGTTGGCCATCCTGCTGCCCGCCGCCGTGGTCGGTGTGCAGACCTGGTTGCGCCGTTGGGTCTCCGACGACGGCTTCATCAACGTCCGGGTCGTGCTGCAGCTGGTCGCGGGCAACGGGCCCACCTACAACCTGAACGAGCGCGTCGAGGTGGGCACTTCCACCCTGTGGCTAGGCTTCGTCACGCTCGGCAAGCTGCTGGCTCCGTGGGCCGAGGTGGGTGAGGTGATGGTCTGGCTGGGCACCGGGTTCATCACGCTGGCGATGGTCCTACTGGGTCTGGGCGGTCTGCATCTGGTGCCGCCACGGGCGTCCGTCGTGCTGCCGCTCGGTACCGCGGCGCTGGCCGGGCTGACCCCGTTCTGGGATTTCGGCACCTCAGGCCTGGAGACCTCACTCACCTTTTGCTGGATCGCCGCCTGCTTCTGGGCGCTGGCCCGGCGCTGGGCGAACCAGCCGCGCAACCCGCTCCCGGCCTGGCGACCCTGGCCGGTGGCCGTCCTGATCGGCCTGGGGGTGCTGATCCGGCCCGACCTGGCGCTGGTCAGCCTGGTCTTCGGCATCATGCTGCTCTGCCAGTCCGAATGCCGGATCGGCGGCTGGTTCGGGGCGGCCGGCCTGGCGCTGGCGATCCCGGTCGGCTACGAGGTCTTCCGGATGGGCTACTACGCCTCGCTGGTGCCGAACACGGCGCTGGCCAAGGCCAACGCGTCCGTGGCCCAGGGCCTGCGCTACCTGCTCGACTACGCCTCGACCTACTACCTCTACATTCCCGTCGGGATCGCACTGGTGTTCTTCGTCGCCGGTATAGCCAAGGCCGCCCAGGACCGGGACGGCGGCCTGGCCGCGCTCTGGCTCGGGCCGCTGGCCGCGGCGGCGATCCACGCCGGTTTCGTGGTGTCGGTGGGCGGCGACTTCATGCACGCCCGGTTCCTGCTGCCCGCCACCGTGCTGCTGTTTGCGCCGGTCGCCGTCGTGGCTGGGGCCGTGGTGGCCCGGACGGCGGCGGTGCTCACCATGGTGTGGGCGTTGGTCGCGGGGCTGGTGCTGCGGCCGGTGCTGTGGAACGGGATGATCGTGGACGAGCGCAGCTACTACGCCAAATTCGTCCCGGACCGTCCCGGCGCGATGGTCATCGCCGAGAACTGGTCCGCCGACGTCGGCTTCCAGCTCACCCAGCGGGCCGCGAAAGATCTTGCCGGGGGCCGCTCCTACTTCGTCGACATCACCAAACCCGATGACAAGCTGCCCACCTACAACGGCGAGGGCGTCTACGTGGTGATCAACTCGCTCGGCATCGCCGGGGTGGGCGCCGGGCTCGAGGTCACCATGATCGACCCGCCGTCGCTGGGCGACCCGATCGGCTCGCGGCTGGTGCTGCCTCCCGACGCCGAGTACCGGGTCGGCCACGCCTACAAGCCGGTGGTATGGGCGATGGCGCGGTACACCGCGTCCGACGTCCATGCCCACGACAAGGCGCTCGCCGACGCCCGGGCCACGCTGGCCTGCGGCGACATTCCGACCCTGATCCGCGCCGTCTCCGAACCGCTCACCGTGCAGCGTTTCGTCAGCAACATCATGGTGGCGCCGAAGCTGACCCTGCTGCGGATCCCCTCCGATCCGGCCCAGGCCCGGACGGCGATCTGCGGGTAGCGGCCGCGGGTCTGCCCTCGATCGTCACATCGAGTCGCTACCATGCGCGCTGTGAAGGCGAGCGCATGAAGCGGGATTACCGGGTCCAGCCGTCCCAGGCGTCCGCCCAGGAGAGCCTCGCCGGCGCCGTCGGGCTGGTCGGTGACCACCTGATCAGCCTCAAGGGACTGTGGCCGCGGCGCTCCGACTACGCCGAACTGCCCCGCTCGTGGGGACGCGACCTGCTCGCCGGGGTGACCGTCGGTGTCGTGGCGCTCCCGCTGGCGCTCGGCTTCGGTGTGGCGTCCGGGGTGGGGGCGGCGGCCGGGCTGATCACCGCCGTCGTCGCGGGAGTGATCGCCGCGGTCTTCGGCGGCAGCCATCTGCAGATCTCCGGACCGACCGGAGCCATGACCGTGGTGCTGGTGCCGGTGATCGCCCAGCACGGCGTCCAGCAGGTGCCGCTACTCGCGGTGATCGCGGGCCTGATGGTGGTGCTGATGGGTCTCACCGCGATGGGCCGGGCGATCGAGATGGTGCCGTTCCCGGTCGTCGAGGGTTTCACCACCGGCATCGGCGTGATCATCCTGCTGCAGCAGTTCCCGCTGCTGCTCGGGGCACCGAAGGGTGAATCCGAATCCACCCTGATGGCCACCTATCAGACCTTGCAGCACGCGGATTGGTCGGCGGCGGTCGCGCCGCTGATCGTGGCCGCGCTGACCATCGTGCTGCACCTGCCCGGACGCCGCTTCCCCAAGCTGCCCATCTCGCTGCTGGCGATCGTCGTGGTGACCGTGGTGGCCGAGATCGCGACCCTGCCGGTCGACCGGATCGGTGCGCTGCCGGCCGGGCTGCCGGCCCCGGCATTGCCCGTATTCGACCTGGTCGCCATCCGTGACCTGGCGGCGCCCGCGCTGGCCGTCGCCGCGCTCGCCGCCCTGGAGTCGCTGCTGTCGGCCCGGGTTGCGGACGGCATGGTGCCCGACATCGAACGCACCAAACCCGATCGGGAGCTGGTCGGGCAGGGGCTCGCGAACTTGGCGTCCGGTCTGTTCGGCGGGCTGCCGGCGACCGGGGCGATCGCGCGCACTGCGGTCAACGTCCGTTCGGGTGGCCGCACCCGGCTCGCCTCGGTCACCCACGCCGTGCTGCTGCTGGTGATCATGCTGGCGCTCGGCCCGATCGTGTCCCGGATCCCGCTGGCGGCACTGGGCGGCGTCCTGGTCGTGGTGGCGCTGCGGATGGTGAACCCGGCCGTCTTTCGGACGATCTTCCGCACCACCCGGGCCGACCGCAACACCTTCGTGATCACCCTGCTCGCGACCGTCTTCCTGGACCTGGTGGCGGCCGTGCTGCTGGGCGCCGCGATGGCGGCGGTGATGAGCCTGCGGCACATGGCCAAGTACTCGATCGTGCGCCGCCAATACCTGCCCGCCGACACCCGCGAGGGCGTCATCGACTACACCCCCGAGCAGGAGCATCTGCGCGGCCGGGTCGCCATCTTCCGGGTGGACGGCGCGCTGTTCTATGGCGACGCCGCCCGCTTCACAGACCAGGTGACGGGTGTCGAGCCGGTTGACGTGGTGATCATCCGCTTCCACCGCATGCACATCCTGGACGCCTCCGGCGGCGAGGCGCTCAAGGACACCGTCCGGCAGCTGCATCGGCGGGGCATCCCGGTGATCGCACAGGGCATGACCGAGGCCCAGTTGCGCACGGTGACGTCGATGGGTGCCCTCGACCCGGCGCAGCACGTCGTCGAGCTGTCCGAGGCGATCCGGCGAGCTCAGAACGTCGTCGACGTCTTCGAGCCGGCGTCGTCCAACTCGGCCCCGAGGGAGTCCCGGTCGGTCTCCCGCCGGTCCCGCGGACGCCGGCTGCTGCGGCGCCGTCCGCAACGACGACAGCAGTAGATTCGAAGGTCAGGACGATGCGCCTGGCCACCGGCGCCACCACTGGCCCCGGTTGACCCAGCGGGGGTGCGGTCGCCGCGTCGTCCGACATCGCCCGGCTCCGTGCTTTGGTTCAGAGCCAACTGGGCGGTTTCAGCCGCGGTTTGACGCTGATGCTGACCGGCGTGCTGGCCGTGTTGGTCGGGACGCTCCAGTTCGGCCTGGTGATGATCCGGCGCAAGGACTTCGGCCGGCGCCGAGCCTTGGGCGCGACCCGCAGCCTGATCGCCGGGCTGATTACAGTTCAGACTGTGCTGATCGCATGCGTGGCGTCAGTGCTGGGTGCGCTGGTCGCGTTGACGGTGCTGGTCATCGGGCACGAACCGCTGCCGCCGATGGACTTCGTGGCAGCGACGGTGATCCTGACCGTGGCCGCATCGGGGCTCGGTGCACTCCCGCCCGCGATCGTGGCATCCCGTCGTGATCCGCTCGCCGAACTCCGCGTGCCCTGACCCAGGACGGGCACCCGGCTGACGACGGCGGCGATAGAATCGACCCCGATGCCAAGTTCAGCTACAGATCTGCCCACGTCCACCGAAACCCTCGCCGGTTGGGGCCGGACCGCTCCCGGCCTGGCCCATGTGCTGCGGCCCACTTCGGCCGAGCAGGTGCAGGCCGCAGTCGCCGCGGTCGCCGACCACAACGCCGGACGCCCCTCGCACCTGAAGCGCGGTGTCGTCGCACGCGGCCTGGGCCGCTCCTACGGCGACGTCGCACAGAACACCGGCGGCCTGGTGGTGGATATGAACGGTCTGGCCACCATCCACTCGATCGATCCCGACTCTGCGATCGTCGACCTGGACGCCGGGGTGAGCCTGGACGCCCTGATGCGCGCGGCCCTGCCGCACGGGCTGTGGGTGCCGGTGCTGCCCGGCACCCGGCAGGTCACCATCGGCGGTGCGATCGGCTGCGACGTGCACGGCAAGAACCATCACTCGGCCGGTTCGTTCGGCAACCACGTCGTCTCGATGGACCTGCTGGTCGCCGACGGCCGCGTCCTCACCCTCACCCCGCACGGATCGGACGCGGACCCCGACGGCACGCTGTTCTGGGCCACCATCGGCGGCATCGGGCTGACCGGCATCATCCTGCGGGTCCGGCTCCGGATGACCCGCACCGAGACCGCCTACTTCCTCGCCGACGGCATCGTCACCCACAGCCTGGACGAGACCATCGCCGTCCATTCCGACGGCTCCGAATCGCGCTACGACTACAGCTCGGCCTGGTTCGACGCCATCTCGGCGCCGCCGAAACTGGGCCGGGCGGCACTTTCCCGGGGAAGCCTGGCCACCCTGGCGCAGCTCCAGGAGTACGCCCCGAAGCTGGCTGCCGATCCGCTGGCGTTCAGCGCGAAGCCGCTGTTCGCGCTGCCCGACGTGTTCCCCAACGGGCTGGCCAACAAGCTGTCCTTCAGCGCGCTGGGCACCGCCTGGTACGCCAAGTCGGGCAGCTACAGCAACAAGATCCAGACCCTGACCGGCTTCTACCATCCGCTGGACATGTTCAGCGAATGGAACCGGGCCTACGGTCCGGCCGGCTTTCTGCAGTACCAGTTCGTCGTTCCGCCGTCCGCGGTGGACGAGTTCAAGGCGATCATCGGCGACATCCAGCGCTCCGGGCACTACTCGTTCCTGAACGTGTTCAAGCTGTTCGGTGAGGGCAACCGGGCGCCGCTGAGCTACCCGATGGCCGGCTGGAATGTCTGCGTCGACTTCCCGATCAAGCGCGGCCTGCACGAGTTCCTGGCCGGCCTGGACGCCCGCATCCTCGAGTTCGGCGGACGGCTCTACACCGCCAAGGACTCGCGCGCCACGGCGGCCGCCTTCCACGCCATGTATCCGGAGATCGATTCCTGGATCGCCACCCGGCGTGCCATCGACCCCGACGGCGTGTTCGCCTCCGACATGGCCCGCCGGCTCGAACTGCTCTGACACTGCCCACTCCGTACTGACCACACTGCTCTAGACCACCCGGGCCGCGGCAACCCGCACCCGAAGAAGAGGGAGATCCCATGTTCGACGCCGTCGGCAACCCGCAGTCGATCCTGCTGCTCGGAGGGACGTCCGAGATCGGCCTCGCCGTCGTCGGCGAGTATCTGCGCCGCCAGCCGCTGCGGGTCGTGCTGGCCTGCATGCCGGGCGACCCAGGAGTCGAGACCGCCGTGGACGGACTCAAGGCCCAGGGTGCGACCTCGGTCGAGGTGGTCGACTTCGACGCCGCCGACTTCGCCTCCCATCCGGCGGCGATCGATGCCGCCTTCGCCGGTGGCGACATCGACCTGGCGATGGTCGCCTTCGGCCTGCTCGGCGACGCCGAGGAGCTTTGGCAGAACCAGGCCAAGGCAGTCGCCATCTGCAACATCAACTTCACCGGCGCGGTCAGCGTCGGCGTCCTGCTCGGTGAGCGGTTCAAGGCCCAGGGCCACGGCCAGATCGTCGCGATGAGCACCGTGGCCGGCGAGAAGGTGCGCCGCTCCAACTTCGTCTACGGTTCGACCAAGGCCGGCCTGGACGCCTTCTACCTCAACCTGGGCCAGGCGCTTTCGGGCCTCGGCCCGAAGGTGCTGGTGGTCCGCCCCGGCCAGGTTCGCACCCGGATGTCGGCGCACGTCAAGGAAGCGCCGCTGACGGTCGACAAAGAGGACGTCGCGCAGCAGATCGTCGCCGCCGTCGCCGCCGGCAAGGAGTTGATCTGGGTGCCCCCTACTTTCCGCTACGTGATGATGGTGCTGCGCCACATCCCGACGCCGATTTTCCGCAAGCTCCCGATCTGACCAACCCACCCTGGAGCCCCCCGCACAGGGAGCTAACCTCTCGTGGTCGGGGTCGCCGCCGCACGCGGTCGATCAGCGGGGTGCGCCGGCGCGGCGGGGGGTGCCGCTGCCGAGGGGTTCGGCGACCACGGTGCGGAACGAGAAGGCCATCGTGGCGCCCTCGACGATGGTCGGGTGCTCGTCTGTGGAGACCCGGAAGACGCTGCGGCGTTGCTCGTTCGGCGGATGCCGTGCGCACACAGCGGCAGCTTCGTGGATGAAACCCCTCAGAAGAACCAGCCGGGCCGCATCGGGTCCGAGCTGCCGACCTCCAGATAATGCTCGGTGCCGAACACGGTTGCGTACGTCTCCAGCGGCAGTTCCAGCCAGCCCTGGATGTCGGTGACCTGGCTGGCGTGGCAGGCCATCACCTCGCGACGCTTAACCACCTGGCCGCTGACGTCCACCTGCAGGTTGATCTCGGCTTCGGGTGTGCCCAAGGGGTTGCCGTCGTTCATCGGACGGTCCGGATCGAAGCCCTCACTGTCGGGAATGCCGGACGCCAGTGCCTGCTGGTAATGCCGGCGCACCTGGTCGCGGTTCATGGTGGCCTCGAACAGCCGCGGACGTGGGTCGGTCAACTCGGCCGCCCGCCGGGCCACCTGATGCACGCGGACATGATCGGGATGGCCGTAGTTGCCGTGCCAGTCGTAGCCGACCAGGACGTCCGGCTGCTCCTGCGCGATCAGGGCGGCCAACCGTCCGGCGGACTCCTCGGCCGGCGCCTGCAGGAAGCAGTCCGGATGATCGTTCTGCTCCCAGCCGGCCATGCCCGAGTCGCGGTAGCCCAGCCAGTGCACGGCCGCGACCCCGGCGACCTCTGCAGCCCGGTACGCCTCGGCCATCCGGCGGTCGGCGAGGGACTCGTCGCGCCGCAGGTCGTGGGGCACCTCACCGTGCTCGCCGTGGGTGGCGAACACCACGATCACCCGGTGCCCCTCTTCGGATGCCCGGATCATCGACCCGGCGGTCAACGTGCCCTCGTCATCGGGATGGGCGTGGACGAACATGATCGTTCCCATGCGGGCAGTATGCCGTGCGTTGCCGACACCGCCTCACCCGTCAGGCTGAAGCGAGTGCGAAGGAACCCTGGGGAAACGCTGATTTGCGTCGGTCGAGCTTGTCGAGACCCTGGGTGACCGGTGCTGGCAAGGGGTTTTGACAAGCTCAACCGGCGGTGGTTGCGTTGCTCAGTCTTGCCTAGAAGAACACCAGGTCGCTGATCACCACGAGACCGGACGCCGCGAACACCTCGATCGAGCAGGTGTCCAGCAGGATGTCGACCGTCACGCTGGTGGGCCGCTCCGGGATCTCAGCCCACTGCCGGGAACCGAATCCTTCGTGGAACTCCTGGCCGACGCCGCGCCGGTCCAGGCTGAGGACACCGTTGCGGTACTCCAGCGTCACTCCGCGCACGCTCCGCCGGTCGCCGTCGGTGAGGGTGTGGCGCTGCAGGGCGGCGTCCGGCAGTTCGCGGACCGGACGTTGCCGCAGCAGGTACCGATCACGCACCTTCACCAGGTCGAGCTCACGGGGGATGGTCATGATGCTGCGCCCGCCGGTCAGCGGCACGTCATTGGCGTAGTCCCAGTTGTTCATCCAGCCCAGTACGATGCGCCGGCCGTCCGGTACATCGGCGAAGGAGGTGACCGCATAGCAGTCGCGGCCGAAATCCAGCCAGTCGTAGGCGCGCAGCAGCGGGTCATCGAGTCCGAGTGCCGGATCCGTCGACACCCCCACGATGCGGTCGGGGGTGAAGGTGGAGCCGTCGAAGTCGCCGACGAAGTACTGGCAGCCGCTCCCGCCGGCCACCCCGCCCGGATTGATGTTCACCAACAGCACCCACTTGCTGTTGCCGGACTCGTTCGCCACGGGCAACTCGAACAGGTCCGGACATTCCCAGACACCGGCGGCCGCGTGCGCCGGGCCGAAAGTGGAGGTGTGCGTCCAGTCGATCAGGTTGGCCGAGCGGTAGATCACCACCTGGCGCAACTCGGCTTCGACGGCGACCATCACCCAGCCAGCACCGTGCCGGAACACCTTCGGGTCGCGGAAATCGGTCGAGGCCCGGTCGAGGACCGGGTTGCCCTGGTACCTCGTCCAATGGCTGCCGCCGTCGAGGCTGTAGGCGAGGGCCTGAGCCTGCCGGCCCTCGAGGTCGCTTCCGGGCAGGTAGGCGGCGGTGTAGGCGGCGACCAGCGGCGGCCAGTCGGTGGTGCCCAGGCCGGAGGAGTTGTCGCTGTCGAAGACGCAGCTGCCCGAGAAGATCTGCTCGGTGTCGGTGTGCCACAGCGCCACCTGATGCTCGGTCCAATGCAGCAGATCGGACGAGGTGGCGTGGCCCCAGGAAAGGTTCCCCCAGACGTTCCCGGTCGGATTGGACTGGTAGAACATGTGCCAGGTGCCGGCGTTGTGGATGAGCCCGTTCGGGTCGTTCATCCACATGTGCTGCGGTGAGTAGTGCCAGCGGGGACGTGAGTGCTGGCCGGCCATGGCGGCATGTTACTGGACCGATGCCCCACCATCGGCACCTAAGGAACGGTGGCGACGTGATCCTCGATGGCGTCCGGACGGCTCAGCCGCAATCCTGCCCGAACTCACCCGCGGAGTGTGCGACGCGGATACCGGGACGCCGGGAACACTCGGGCCACGATCTTTGTTGACGGGTCAGAAAGAGGTGCGTGACGAGGCGTCACGGACGAGGGAGGGATGCGTGACCGAGCTGTTGCCGGCAGATACCCGGATGTCGGGGGTGAGCCTGGACGTCGCCGACCTGGATGCCCTGACCAGGTTCTACCGCGACGTGCTGCTCCTCGACGTGCGAGCCGAACGGCCGTCCGAAGTCGATCTCGGACGCGGCGCCGAGACGCTGGTCACGCTGCGCCACCGGTCCGACCTGCCCAAGGGAGAAAGGCGTAGTGCGGGGCTGTTTCACACCGCGTTGCTGCATGGCGACCGGGCTTCGCTGGCCGCCACCCTGGCGTCTGTCGCGATCAACACCCCGCAGCTGTACACCGGGGCCGGTGACCATCTGGTGTCGCAGGCGTTCTATCTGGATGACCCCGAGGGCAACGGTATTGAGCTGTACTGGGACCGGCCACGCAGCGAGTGGCGCTGGCAGGACGGCCAGGTCGTGATGGACACCCTTTACGTCGACCCGAACGGCTTCATCGGCGAACATCTCACCGACGCCGCGCGCGACCTGCTGTCGACAGCTCCCGACCGGCGCGCCGCCCTGGACCGCCTCGACGGCGCGGTCGGCCACGTGCACCTCAAGGTGGGGGACGCGGCCATCGCCAAGTACTTCTACACCGACCTGCTCGGCTTCGAGCTCACCGCGGAAGTGCCGGGTGCGGTGTTCGTCTCGGCCGGCGGCTACCACCACCACATGGCGATGAACACCTGGCACAGCGCGGGCACCGGGCTGAGAGCTCCCGCGCTCGGGCTGGGCCGGGTGGACATCGCCCTGCCGGACGCCGACCAGGTCGCCCGTGCGGCTGCTCGGCTCCGTGACCACGGTGTCCAGCTCCGCGAGGACGGCGTCGCCGTGGAGCTCGACGACCCCTGGGGCAACCTGGTCCGCCTCGCCCCGCCGTCCTGACCCGAACCCCGCCCCGGCACCCGCGGAAACCCGCTCCCACCTGGTGTAGGCCGGATCATGCTCGCGAGATTACGTCCGATTGTGCGGTCCGCACCGCGGCCGAGGCGAACCGGCCACCGGATCGGACGTAATCCGGCGCGTCCCAGGGCAGTCGCGGCGCCGCAACCCTGCCCAGACCTGCGGAGACCGGTCCACCGAGCGATGGACCGGCCTCGTGCAGCTGAACCGAAAAGGAACCGTCCCCCGACGGTTCAGGGGACGGTTCCTTTTCAGTTCACAACGGAGGTGTCACAGATCGAAGTACATCTCGAACTGCCGCCCCACGATTGGGGATGATGGGTGAGATTGGCTACCGCGAGTTGACTAGGGGCGGAGCGTTGGTGGCGTTGAGCCGGGCGGGGTAGTTGCTGGGAATCTTGCGGACTTTCTGCGGACCGTTCACGGGAGGACGGGGCCGCCCAGTGACCGCCAGTGTTCGACGAGTTCCGGCTTCACCGCTCCGGCCAGATAGCCATCGGCTTCTGTGTCTGCCTCGTCGATCTGCCTATCAATCACCTCGTCCATCTCAGCGTCGAGCCTCTGCGTCTCGCCGGGCACGCCGAGCCACCGGTCCACCATCTCGTGCTCAGGACGAAGCTGCTCGCGGTTCCGCATCATGTCGTCTCGGAGCTTCCGGAGCTCGGTAGGTCGCCCGAGTGCAAACACGGGATAGGCGTCCACGGCCAGGCCATCCGTAATGGCGACGCCGTGGCGCAGCGCGATCGCCAAGACACGGTCCGGTGAACCGACTGTGGTCGGCTCGAACACGTTGGGGAAGTTGGGATGGCTCCCGAACTTGGCGAGGTCCTTCTTGCCGAGAAATGTGCAAGCGGTGACCCGCATAGTCGGTTCGATTCTGAACAGCATTGATTTCCTAAGAGGCGGGATGCTTGAAGTATGAGCAGATGCTAGAGCACCTAGGGCGCGTAGCCGTTGATGGTCATGAGGCCGCTGTCGAGGTCGTAGGTGATCGTGTCGGCGACGATGGTCGTGGTGGTGTCGCGGGTGGTGGGCAGGTTGGTGTAGGTGACCACGTCGCCGGGGACGAGCCACCAGGCGGCGCGGCTGGTGGCTTGCAGGAGTGCGGCCTTCTTGCTGGTGATGCGGTCCATCCATAGCGCGGTCGGTGCCCAGGTGGGGTCGGTGGGGACAGCGCCGGCGGGTGGTTTGGTCCACACGGTCGCGGTTTGCGGGACGGCGGGGATGGTGCCGCGGGTGGGAGTGTTGGGGAACATGGGCATGCCGCCGACGGCGGTGGCTGCGAACTGGCGTTGGCTGGTCTTCTCGTCGCCGCCGGCGATCCATTGGGCGCGCAGGGTGAGGATGGTTCCCCACTCGTCGTAGCTGTAGGTTTCGCTGGCTTCGGCGGGGCTGGTGAGGATCAGCGCCGCGGCGGTGTTGTAGGCCGGTTGGGTTTCGACCTTGAGTCGGAGTGTGTCGTTGCGCCAGTCGGGTCGGATGACCTGGCCGAGCATCTGGGCGAGTTGGCGCAGGTAGTCGCCGACGGTGTCACCGATCGCGATGTCGCAGTCGCGGAAGTTGGCGAGTTGGCCGCTGCTGGGGGTGTTCAGGGTGCCTTCGGTCACGACGGGGGCGACGTACCAGGGGTCGGCGGAGCCGTTGACGGCGTCGGTGACTTGCTGGAGGCGGGTGTAGCTGTTGGACGGGTTGTAGGTGCGGTGGGAGGGGTATTCCCAGAGCTGTTCGGAGCTGGTGACGGTCCACTGCACATAGCTGCTGTCGGCGGTACGACGGACCTCGATGCTGGTGACGTAGCCGGCGAGGATGGTGTGCCGGTCGTCGCCGCCGTCGCTGGCTTTCCAGCCGGCCAGGATGGATACCGGGACGATGCGGGCGATGCAGGACCGGAGGTCGTGCAGCACGTTCCCGGTGGGCCAGTCGATGCCGGGCCAGGGCGGGATCGGCGTTTTGAAGGTGGCCAGGCCGAACGGGACCCGAACCGACGAGAGGGTGACTTGGACGTCGTAGGCGGGTACCTCGACGCGTTCGCTGTTGAGGGCGAGGTTCCCGGTCCAGATCTTCACCGCGTAGGTGTGCTCGACGAGCGGCTGCTCGAGCAGCGCGATGCTGCCCGGGAGCCAGGGGGCGGGGTTGTTGCCTGCCATCAGGGAACCTCTCGGATTTCGACGGTGTACAGCCACTTCGACGGCCGGCCAGGCGTCGCCCGCTCAGCGGCCATCCGAATGGTGCCGACCGCGACATGTCTCAGGTTCGCGAGCGGGGGTGCGGTGTACATCCCGGGGAGACCGAACACGGGGACCATCAATTCGGGATTGACCATGTACAGGCCGGGATGCTCGGGATCAGGCACGAGACCGTCTGCCAGGTACAGGCCGGAATGCTCGGGGTCCGGAGTCAACGAACGAACGAACACTCCCGGCCCAGCTGTGTACACGGCATCAAGGGCGAGTGCAGCGTTCAGATCGTCACACAGGTAGGTGATCTGGCCGGCGAGCAGACCGGGTGTGCCGGCTTGGATGTGCGGGACGGCTGCGGTGATGCGGTCGATGGCGGTGCGGTGCAAGGGGCGGTCGAGTTGCGCCGTCAACAGCTCGGTGGTGGCGGTGAGGGTCCATGATGCGGCGGTGACTTGGACGACACGTCCGGTGCCGGTGCTGCGGATCTCGATGCCGAGCCGGGCGCTGGTGGCGTCAGCGGGCTTGGCCGGCAGATCGATCATCGTCGTTCCGGCACCGGTGACGGGGTCGACCGAGTGGACGGTCGGGCCGGTCTGGGTACCGGCGGCGGTACGCCAGTAGGCGTACAGCCCCCACGAGGCAGGCCCGGAGTCGGCGGTGACCGTCCAGCGGGCACCAGCCGGGACGCCGGCCACGGTGACGCCGGCGAAACCTGAGCTGGTGGCATCGTTGACGGTGAACGTGCCGGCAGGAGATTCCGTGGCCTGGCCACTGATGGCAATCAGAGTGACCGGCTGACCGGTAGCGACAATCACGGCGTCTCCTTCTGCACCCGGGTCTTGATCGTGATCGTCGGGGGTCGGATCGACGCGGCGGCGCGGTCGACTTGGCGTTGCAGTTCGCCGGTGTCGATACGGGTGTGGTACTCGATGTGGTTGTTGTCGCGGTTGGCGACTTTCTGGGCGGCGTCGGCGGCTTCTTGGGCGCCTTTGAGGGCGCCGTCGTTCTTGACGGTGGTGGGCACCTCGACCGGGTTACCGTCGGCCTTCTTCTGCGCGCTGCTGGTGTCGAGGGTGACCTTGTCGGCTTTCGCGTCGATGTCGAGGTAGGTTTCGATCTTCTTCTTCGATTTCTTCGACTTGCCCCACTCGCGGGCGATCGCTTCCTGGGTTTCCCGCGGCAACTGGCGGAAGTTCTCCCGGGCTTGGTCGGACAGTTCAGCTTTGGCGTCGAACTTCAGGATCGCCTTGTTCGCTTTCGCGGCCTCTTCCTGCTTGCGTCGCCACTCGGCGAAGTTGATCTTGCCCTTGTTGATGATCTTGTCGCTGTAGTCATCCAGGACCGCGCCGGCGTCCTTGAGCGAGTCGGCGAACTGCTCGTTGGATTCCTTGGCGCGTTCCGCGGCCGCGGCTTGGCGTTGGGTGCCCTCGATCGCTTTCCCGAGTGCGCTGGTGCCGTACCGTTCGGCCAGGTCGGCGGCCGCGCCGAACCCGCCCTCGAGGCCGCGTAGGGAGTGGATGACGTCCTGGTTCGCGGTGGCCTGGTTGCTGGCAATGGTGGAGCCGCGGTGGGCTTGGGCGTTGAGTTCGTCCTGTCGGGCGGCGAGCATCTGGGCGGCTTGCGCGGCGGCCTGGTTGTCGCCGGCGATCCCGCGAGCGATCAGCGCTTGCTGTTCGGCGGCCAGGTTCGCTTTCGTCATGGCATCAGCGAGCCGGTCGAACTCGGCCACCGGCATCTTCCCAGTGATCGTGCCCCAAATGTCAACCTCGGGGATCTTGAGCAACTCGGTACGGATCCGACTGATCCGGTCGGTGAGCGCCGAGCCGGGGTCGGTGACGAGTGCTTCGGCGACCTCCGAAATTTGCGCGTTCAGCTCGTTGGCTTTGTCGGTGGCACCCTCCAGTTGGGAGATGAGGATGCCGACCCCGGCCGCGGCAGCGATACCGGCGGCGGCGCCGATCGGGCCGAACCCCTGCAGGGCTTGGGCGAGGACTTCCTGGATGTAGTCGGCGACGTCGGTGAACTCGCCGGAGAACGAGGCGGCGGCCTCTTTCGCGGAGTCCTTCGCTTCGTCGCCGAGTTCGTTGAACCCTTCGCCGGCTTCCTTGGCGCCGTCCTTGAGGTCGTCACCCATCCGGCGCGAGGTGTCCTTGCCTTCGCGGCGGACCTTGTCGAACGCGTCGGAGAAGCCCCGCTCGAGTTCCAGGCCGGCCTCGTCGGCGTTCTGCTTGGTGTCGCGGGCCAGGTCGTCCAGGCTGTCGGCGACGTCCTCGAGGGCCTTCTCGACATCACCGGTCATGCTCAGGAATCCGCGGGCGTCACCGAGCAGGTTGATCTTGAACGCCACGGGGCTACTCCTTGCCTTCGGCGGCGTCCATGAACACCTTGATCACGCTCTGCGCCCAGTAGCTGGCGATGCGGGGCAGGAGTTCCCGGGCGGCCGGTTCCAGCACTCGTCCCTCACCACGTTTCGGCAGGTGCCGCATCACATGCCGCCGGTACCGCTTCCCACGGGCGGAGGTGACCATCCGGGTGGAGTCGTTGGCGCCGTACTCGTAGCCGGCCCAGTTCCGGTCCGGCACCAACCCACGCCCGATCGCTCGCCGGGACGAGGCGGCGATGATCTGCGGCGGGTTCCCACCAGTGATCCGGGCACCCGGGGACAGGACCCGGGCCGCCATCCCGCCCGCGGCGCGTTGGGCGACCTCGCCCTTCCACACCGGGTTCATCTCGCCCCGCATCCGCGCCGACACACCACGGCGGATCTCGCTGTCGGCCTGCTTCATGGCGAGCACCGCGGCACGCAACTCCGCCGGTGCCCGACCCACGTCGATCGCGATCACGACATTGCCTCCTACGTCTTGGCCTGGTGTGGGTGGGGCGACGGCGACCCGGTCACAGGTGCCTTGCCGTTCAGCCCCGGACCAGCTGCCCCACCCACACCAGGGGATCAGGGAGCAGGCGGGACGAAGACGGGCTTGCCGTCCATCGGCAGCGTCACCGACGACGACAACGGGTTCGGGCCGACCTCGCCACCGATCGCGGCCGGGGTCAGGGTCACGGTGAACGTGAACGCCCCGGTGCCGGACTTCAGAGTGGCGGTCACGTCGGCCTTCTCACCTTCGTGGGCGAGCAGCCACAACATGAACCCGTCATCGTCGAGGTCCTGCACCAGACCCAGGGTCGCGACCCAGGTCGCGATGCCCTGCTCACTGATCACGTTGCCGCTGGCGCCGGTCCACGAACCAGACTGCGCGGTCGGGGTGAACGTGACACCACCGACGTGCTTGGTGAAATCGTCGGTATCGGTGGCGCCCTTGAGCTTGAACAGGATGCTGAGTGTCTTCAGTACGTAGGCGTCGGTGACGGGATGAGCGATGGTGGCCATCAAGTACTCCTAGATGACCAAGTCCCAGGGGTGTTAGTGGTCGTAGGCGACCAGGTTTCTTCTGGCTAGGGAGTTTGCTTGGTGGTTGTGCCAGATGGCGGCAGTGAGGGCGAGGATGCGTTGCGCGACCCGGGCGGCGACACCGGCCGGGGTGCGTCCGCCGTGGGCTTCGAGGTCGAGTTGGCCTTTCAACGTGTCGTTGACCGATTCGATGATTTGGCGCAGCGGTTTGAAGAACCGCTGCCCGGGTCGGGGCTTCTCTCCTTTACGGGCCGGGCGGAGCAGATCAATCCCGACCTCGGTCAGTCCGGTTTCGAACTCGCGGCCGCTGTAACCCTTGTCCGCGATGAGGATCTGCCGCCGCCTGGTGGGCCGGTCCTGCAACGCCGCCGTGGTGTCGAGCAGGTGTTCCACCACGTCACGTTCGTTGGCTTTCGCGCCGGTCAACGCCCACGCCAACGGCAATCCGTGCAGGGTGCACACCAGGTGCAGCCGGAGTCCCCAAAAGTAGCGGGAATGGGACGCGCAATAGCCGTACTCGGGAGCTTGTCAAGTTCTCTGTGTAAGTAGTTTCCGGTTTTAGTGGTTGTTGATGGCGTGTTCGAGGCCGAAGGCGATGCCGTCGGTCCAGTTGGCGATGGTGATGGGGTCGTCGGTTTCGTTGAGGCTGAGTGCTTCGGCGCAGGCGGGGGCGGCGGGGTCGCCGCTTTCGAGCCAGGCGGTGAGGCGTTGCATGGCCAGGAGCGCGTCGCCGATGGCTCGGCGGACGAGCTGCTCGGTCTGCTCGGTGTGCCCGGTCTGGTTGGTCATGAGGGGGCCGTTCATAGGTAGCGGGTGAGTCGGTCGGGGTAGGCCAGGGCGAGGGCGCCGAGTGCGGCTTTCCAGCCGTGTACGCCTGCTCCTTCGACGAGTCGGCCGGGGGCTTTGCGTTGGTTGCGGGGCAGGCCGGCTTCTTTGGCGCGTTGCCGGGCTCGTTTGTCCTCGATGTCGCGGATGGCGAGCCAGAGCAGCTTGATCACGGCGTCGTCGTTGGGGAAGTGGCCGCGGTTCTTGATGATCTTTCGGAGTTGGTAGTTCAACGATTCGATCGCGTTGGTGGTGTAGATGATCCGGCGTAGCTCGGGTGGGAAGGCCAGGAACGGGATGAACCGTTCCCACGCGTTCTCCCAGGTCGCGACCGTGGCCGGGTACTTGCGGCCCCACTCGGATTCGGTGAAGGCGAGGAGTTCGAGCTCGGCGGCCTCGCTGGTCGGGGCGGTGTAGATCGGTCGCAGCGCGGCGGCGACCTTCTTGCGGTCGGTGTAGCTGATGAACCGCATCGAGGCCCGGATCAAGTGGACAACGCAGGTTTGCACGGTTGCTTGCGGCCAGGTCGCCTCGATCGCTTCGGGGAAGCCGGTCAGGCCGTCGCAGCACACGATCAGGACGTCACGGATGCCGCGGTTACGCAGTTCGGCGCATACCCCGGCCCAGAACTTCGCGCCCTCGTTGGCCTGGACCCAGATCCCGAGGACGTGTTTCACGCCGTCGAGATCGACCCCGACCGCGACGTGAGCGGCCTTGTTGCGGACCTGGTGGCCGTCGCGGACCTTCACCACGAGCGCGTCGAGGTAGATGATCGGGTAGATCTCCTCCAACGGCCTGGCCTGCCACGCTTTGACCTCCTCGGCGACCGCGTCGGTGATGTTCGAGATGGTTTCGTGGGACAACTCGGTGCCGATCGTGCGGGCCAGGTGATGCTGGATGTCGCGCACCGTCATCCCGCCGGCGTAGAGGCTGATGATCATCTCGTCCAGGCCGCCGGCGCGGCGGGCGCCCTTGGGCACCAGGCGCGGCTCGAAGCTGCCGGTCCGGTCCCGCGGCGTCGCCAACGCGACGTCACCGACCTCGGTCGCGATCGTCTTCGGCGTGGTCCCGTTCCGGGCATTCGTCCCGTCACCGCGTTGGTGCTTGGCATAGCCCAGGTGATCGGTCAGCTCGGCCTGCAGACCGCGCTCCAGCACCGCCTTGATCATCTCCGGCAACAAGCCACCCTCACCGGTCAGCTGGAGATCACCGGTCTCGACACGGTCGAACACCGCATCCAACAGACCGGCCTGCACCATCTCCTCGACGGTCTCCCGCGCCGACGCCGGCGCCACCGGCGATCCGAACGGACCCGGCGCTGCCGCCTGCTCGTCCTTAGTCATAGTCATGGTCATACCTCTCATCGTTCGAGGAATCACTTACACAGACCATCTGACACGCCCGTACTCGGCCCATCCGGCCAAGTCAGAGCGTTTCGCGGTCTCCCGAGAGCGGCCACACTCCACCGGGGTGGAGTCCACCACCCACACATCATCAGTCGCGACCGGCACATGTTGGGCCAGCTCAGCAGCAAGCCATGCCATGGTGCCGTTCAGCTTCCGCAACCGTTTGTTGTAGCCGGATTGTCGCGGCAGATACGGAAACATGCCGGTGAGATGCCGGTGGGCGTACCGCAGCCAACGGGCCTCCGAGGTGTAACCCAGGAACGCCTGCATCACCGCCAACACGATCAGCTCAGCATCACTGATCCGCTCCACGAACCCGACCTCAGGCCGTTGCGGAACCTGTTCGGGGTGAGCCTTCAACAGATCATCAGCAGTCACGTAGAGTGCAGTCGCGAGGGTGTCCAGATCGGTGTCCATCAAAGCCTCCAGAGCTTGACATGGGTTAGCAACACCGACTCTGCGACACCCTCCCCTCAACCCCCAGACGCCACACCGACCTTGGACTTACTCATCTAGGTGGTGATTCGGTAGTTGCAGGTGACGGTGAGTTGCCAGCCATGCCAGGTTTCGGCCAGGACGCCGCGGGTCGCCTCGGCCCAGACACACCAATCCAGCGACTCCAACACCTCGATGGCGAGGTCCAGCAGCTGGTCGAGGTCGTCCTCAATGTCAGCGGGCCGGTCGGTGGCGGTGAGCACCCACAGGGTGATCTCGTCGGTGAGCAGGTCGAGGGTGACCTTGTCCGGACGCAGCCGGCGAGCAGTCCACAACACGGCCGCACCCGGCTTGCGGACGCCGTCGAGGGTCCGGGCATCGGACACGATCTGCCAGGCCGGCAGGGCCGTCCTCAGTGCGTCGGCGAGGAGCTTGCGGCCGCTCACGACACCGCCCGCTTCCCACCGAAGTACGGCTTGCCTCGCTTGGGTCGGAGCAGGTTCTTGACCGTCCAGTCCATCGGGAACACTGCGACCGTCTCACCCAGCCCGGCCCGGTCACTGTCCCCGACGATCCCGGCCCGCACCAACGCCCGGGCCTGCAACACCTGCGCAGCGACGTAGTGGTCCGGCACCGGCACCCCTTCGGCCAGGGGCGGGGCGAACATGGCGCACTGGATCGCGGCACACTGCAACGGGAAGTCGAGATCGAAACCGTAGTCGGCCGCCCCCGGCCACAACACCTCCAGACGGTCATCGCCAGGGGCGGTCGTGACCCAGCCGTTCTCCATGCCGGGACTCGCCATGGTCAGCTGGGCGTGTCGTAGCTGATCAGGCCCTTGGCGTTCTCCAGCATGTAGCCGCAGTAGCCGAACAGGGCCTCATCGACGCCGCCTCGGGCGAGGTCTTCGGTCGAGACCCGGATCGGGGAGCCGGGCAGCTCGTACACGTTGAACGCGGACTTGTGGCCCACGACAACCTTCCCGACCCAGGCGCCGGCGGTGAGGCTGCCGGTCGGGACGGGCACGATCTTGAACCCTTCCACGTCGCCTTCCTTCAACCCCAGCGACGTGCTCAGGTAGGCGAGCACCTGCTGCTGCTGAACGTAGAACAACGGCTCCCAGAAGTCACTCGTGACGAACGCCACCGTCGGCAAGGTGTTGAGGTCGTCCAGCATCTTGATCGACGCCTTCACGATCATCGCGAGCGCGGCCGGGACACCGGACGGCATGGCGCCGGCGGCCAGGTGCTGCCGCTGGGTGCCGGCACCGATGGAGGCCACGACCTGGCTGCGGATGTAGTCGTCGGACACCTTCGCGTAGCTCTCGGCCATCTTCCGGAAGTAGGCCTCCCAGAACTCGGCGTTGGAGAAGTCGCGGAACTTGCGGTCGATGTCGTGACCGCCGGCGATCCGCTGCAGCGTGCCCGACTTGGCGACGGTGCTGATCGCCGCGGACGGGATCTCGGTCTTGTTGCCGGTGTACAGCCCGACCGTGGGCTGAGTGCCCCATTCCCAGCCCTGGATGGTGAAGCTGTTCAGGTCGGAGTGGTCGAACTGGGGGATGATGCGCCGCTCGAACGGCTGCCCGGCCCACAGCTCGCCGACGTACTGCGGCTGCTCGATGCCGAGAATGTTCGCCGGCACCACATCGGCCAGGGCGGCCTCCAGGCGTCCACCGGACAGGCCGGCACCGAACCCTCCGGCGAGCGCGGCGAACAGGGCGTTGCTGTCGTTCTTCGGCTTGCTCGCGCCCAGCAGCGCGGCGTTCTGCACTCGGGCAGCAGTCATGACGGGTTCCTTCGGTTCGTCCGCGGCGGATGCCTCGGAGGTCTTGGTGGTGACGGTGATGCGTTCCGGGGTGACCTCAACGGACTCGACATCGTCGAGCTCGGCGCCGTTGATCACCACATCCGGCACTTTCGGCGGGTCGGCCGGGGACTCGCCGGTGTCGGGGACGGCGCCCTCTTCGGCGGCGCTGAGCTTGGCGCCAACGAAGGCCGGTTTGGCGACGAGTGCGGCGCCGACGACCGTGCCGGACACGAGTCGTCCGCCACGAGTGACGACGGGATCGACCTCGACGGACAGGCTGGCGCGGAGACCCTCGGCCACCTCCAGCAGCGCAGCGTCACCGGCGGGCGTCTCCAGCACCTTGAACGAGGAGCGCAGGCCTTCCGGGGTGGACTCAACGGCCACGGCCTTGCCGATCACATCTTGCGGCTTGTGCTCGACGTTCAGCGGCACCAGGTCAGCCAGGGTCAACGCCGAGTCGGCGGACGCCGTGAGCCGACCCAGGTTGGTGCGGCCCTCTTCGTTGAAGGGCAGCAGCATGCCTGAGATGACACGGTCCTCCAGAGAGGCGGTCATCCTGCCGGTGGAGAGCAGGGTCAGAGCGGTCATGGGTCAGTTCTCCGTGTCGATGATGTCGAGCGCGGCGCGGACACCGGCGTCCTTGGCTTCGAGCAGCTTCCGCATGGCCGTGGTCTTCTCCGGGCCGTCCGGCAGGGCGTCAGCCAGGGCGTCGGCCAGGTCGGCGAACAGGGCCGACGTCTCGCGGAGCGGGCCGGCGGGCAGATGGTCGTAGGTGAAGTAGCGCAACAGGTGCATGGCGTCAGTCCTCCGTGCTGGTGATGGTGGGCGGTGCGGGGACCGCAGTGAGTGAGGTGAAGTCGAACCTGACGGCGGTGCCGTCGGGGCACACGTCGTCTTGGGATAGGCGGGCTTCGACGGGTGCGGCCCAGTAGGCGAGGCAGGTGTCGATGAAGTCGGAGCGCCGGCCTTCCTGGGTGCTGTAGGTGAGGCTGGCGGTGGACATGGAGCCCTCGAGGAGGTTGGCCGGCACCTGCAGGTAGTTGGCGATGTCGAGCCGGCCAGCGTTACGTCCCTCCACGTACAGATCGGCAGCGACCTGCCCCATCGCTTCCGGCTCGACCCCGTAGGGCACGAACGCGGTACCTCCGGCGCGGCGGGCCGCTTCCCAGTCCTCGACCAGGTCATCCACCTCGCCGTCGGTCAGCTGATCGTTCGGGTCGGTCTGCTTGAGGGCGACGTTCGGGATCGGGGACTCGACCCGCTGACGCCACGCCGTGGACATGTCGAGCGACCCACGGACTTCGTCGGCGGCGATCTGGCACAGGCCTTCCTGGGTGCCCTCGAACAGCAGCACTTGGCGCGGGTCGGTGACCGGGACGCCGCGCACGATCACACCGAGCGAGTCAGGATCTACGGTCCATTCGGCACGCGGCACCCGGATCGCATCGGTTAACTGCCCGTCACTGTCGCGTTCGACCGCCCACAGGGACAGGCCGGTGAAGATCAGGTCATCGAGCGTCCACGCGAGCCGCATCCGTGGCGACTGCAGCGTGCTGGTCGAGCCGAGCCACACCGGCGCGGCCAACTCGGTGTCGCCAGCGACATCCCACAGCTTGAGCGGAAGGCGCGACAGGTGCCCGACGATCAGACCACGGCCGCGGACAACCGCCGGCACCTTCATGGCCTCTTCGCGGCTGATCCCGGTGATCCGCATGCCGGCCATGTCGGCCAGAGCGACGCGTGCGAGGCTAGCGCCCGCCCACGGGGAGGCCATCGGCGCGATACGGGGGTCGGCAAGCAGCATCCCGACCGCCTCACGGCGCGGGAGCAACTTATCGAACAAACCCATGATTCCATCATCCGCAGTTAAGCGAAAACCGACGAATCTGCATCCTGTCGGCGTGTCTTGCGGCGTCCGCGCTTCATGTGGCAGGTGGCCTCGTGCTGGGCGCGAGCGAACAGGGCGCCCTCCTTGGTGCTACTCAGCGTGCGGAAGCCACATCCAGGCTCCCAGCAGATGCCGACGATGCAGGACTCGGACCGGTCGAGCCTGTAGCGGATCATCGGGCACCCACCATCTGCGCGCTCGAGCGGATCCGGCGACGCCGGCCGGCGGCCGGGCTGCGCTGGTCGTAGGCCCACAACGCCCCAGCGGCGGCCACGATCGTGCAGGAGCCGGCGACCCGCAGGAACAGGCGGGCGTTCCCGGTCGGACGCCACGCCGACGACTCCACCGCCCCGGTCAGCGCCGGGTCGTCCAGATGCCGCACGTTGCGACGGCTGATCTCCTTCTCGATCCGCGCCGTCGCACCCACCTGCTCCCGGGTCGTCAACGGTTTGGTCCGCACCCGGTACGGCGGCCGGGACAGTTCCTCGGCAACGTCCAGGTTCGCGCCGATCGCGTCGTACATCACCGGGCCGCGATGCTCGCCCTGCGCAGCCTGGGCCGCTTTCGGGAGCCAGTCGTAGCCGGCGCGGACGTCCAGCACCTCCAACCAGGCCCGACCGTCTGCGTCGCGCCACGCAGCCACCAGCGCCGCCAGAGATCCGTCCTTGTCGATATCCCAGCACACCGCGGCGTTCTCCGGCCGTGCCGGGGCGTCCGTGGCGGCGCAATCAGCCCACGCAGCCACATCGAGGGCCCGCACGCCGGCGTTCAGCGGCCACTGGCACAAGTACTCCCGGGACCACTTCGCCAGCCCCATGTCCTCCAGGTTCCCGACGATCGTCTCGACGTCGGTCAGCGTGCCGATCCCAGGATGGGTACGGGCCAGCAACTCCCAGTCCACCGCACCCGTCTCACCGTCGATGAACATCGCCCGGTCCGGCGCCTCGTACACGACACCGCCGATCCGAGGGTGACCCTTCCGCAGCCGCTCCAACCTTGTCCACAACAGCCCGGCGCGGCTCTCGCCGGGCGTCCCGGCCACGATGAACTGAGCCTGCGGCCGAGGGTCCATGGTCGGCAACAGACCAGAGATCAGCGCGGTGGCCTTCTCCGGAGGCAGTTCGCCGCCCTCGTCGACCAGGACGACGTCATACGCCTCGCTGCGGAACGCTCCGGGGTCCGGCGGCAACGACTGCCACAGCGACCCGTTCGCGAACCGGATCCGGGTGTCACCCATTCCCTGCAGGCACCGACCCAGACCCTGGTCCTCGAACCCCGCGCTGCGCAGCGCCTCCTGCACCTCCAGCAACTTGGACCGAGCCTTCACACCGCTCTGGGCCGTGCTGGCGATCTTGTAGCCCGGCCGGTTCAACGCCCGACCCAGCAACGTCGCCAGGATCGCCGTCGTCTTCGTCGACCGGCGCGCCATCTCCACCACCACCGTCCGATACAGCGGGACCTTGGCCTCGGCGTCCTTCATCGCCTGCAACACGCTCGCCACCTCGACGCCCTGCCGGAACAGCGGCAACGACAACCAGCCAGCACCCTCGTGAGCCTCCGCCAGGTCCACGTCCGCCGGCCACGGGCTCAGGATCGTCGGCGTCGCCACCACATGCGACAGATCCGGCACATCACCGAGTAGAAAATCGAAGGGGGCGTAGCCGTGGGCTGTTTCCATTCCGCCAAAAGATTCGACCTTTTCAGAATTGTTTCGGCTATTCCTTTGTGCTTTCAATTGTTGGCGTCGTGCGTTTGTGATTGCGGCGCCCATCTTTCCTCCTGCGCTGGTGTTGCAGCGTGCGTGCGAGGGCCACAGATTGTCGGGGGTGTTGGTGCCGCCGAGTGCCCGGTCGATGATGTGGTCGGGGTGCCATTGCTGTCCGGGCAGGATCGGCTTCTTGCAGCGGTAGCACGGGACGCCCTGCTCAACCAGCGGTCTGCAGATAGCGCGGGCATTCCGGCTGTCCTGTCCAGCCCACTTGGTGCGGCTCACCGCTCGGCATCCTCATGTTTCGTAAGCGGATAGTCAGCCCTGATCCATTCGCGCAGGTCCTCGGCGAGAATGCGCCAGGAGCGGCGCGAACTGTTGGGCGTGAGATCGTGAGCGGCGAGCGCTCCCGTCGAGCAGGCTCCGTCAACCCGGGCTCGGGAGCAGCGAGCGACCTGGGCAGCCTCGCGGGCCGTGTAGACGATGATCTCGTTCACGCTGCCCGCCTCATGTGCGCCGGGCACTTCCCAGCTTTCCTCGACATCGGGTTCGTCAGAGGCTGATCGCAGTCAGGGTCAGAGCAACGCCCGTTCATCTGCTTGTCCGAGTCCTGCTCAATCTGCTTGTTTTCGGTCACATGTGACGTCACGCGTGACGGGGTGGGTTCGTCCAGGACGCCCTGGTCGCACCGCTGTCGGTAGCACATCGAGTGATCGCCGCTCTTGTGTTTCCGGCTCCGCTGCTGGCGGATCCGGTCGGCCTCGGTCTTCGCGATCGTCGAGGCTGAGGGCAGGTGATCGTCTACGCGGAGCAACTTCACGGTCTTCTTGCCGTTGTCGCCGGTGGCGACCTGGATCAGCCCAGCTTTGTAGATCTCGTTCATCGCGGCCCTGGGTTCTTCGACATCTGAGCATCGGAGAGCATCCACCTCTCGGATCACCCCGTCGGTGCGCATCGAACGGGAGCACGCTTGGATGAGGCATAGGTAATGCCACCGGGCCTCGAAACTCAGATCGGTGATTTCTTTCTGCTCGGTCCACAGGTCATCCAAGCGTGTCCACGTCATGCTGCCCGCTCCTCGACTGCTATTCCTTTCCAGACGCGGATGACGCTGCCGTGCCGGACGCGGCGTCGGGATTGGGAATAGCCGATGGGGCGCACGAGTCCTTGTTTCTGTCCGCCGGCGAATAGCGCACCCCAGCGGGCGGGATTGTCAGGTTCAGGCACACCGAGATCGCGCAAATCGTCAACGGTGAACGGTTGCCCGGTTTCGGCCCACCAGGCGAGTGCCCTTTCGGCAGGGTCCCGCCACCAGTTGTCAGCGTTGTCGAGTGCGTCCTGGATGGTCATGAGCGCTCCTGGGGCAGGTCAGCCCTAAGCTGGGCATGCTCGATCGCTTGCCCGAATGCGAGCCGGGTACTCATTTCGTGTTCCTTGTCTTCAGCCACCAGTTGACGAGGTTGCGCCACGGTTCCGGCTCTCTGCCGTCGGCCTGATCGGCGGCCGTCAGGATGGCTGCGGCCAACTCCCGGGCCTGCGTTGCCGTCAGCGGCCGGTGATCATCTTCCACCATGATTTCGGGCGCCCCGTCGCCTTCCTGATCGAGGAATACAATCCAGTTGTCCTTGGCCAACGAAGTTGAGTGCTGTGACGGGCCCGAATCCTCATCAATGTGGTTCGCCGCGTCTGCGGTGCACCAGGACGGGCAGGTAATGGTGGTCGGGTCGGTCATCGGGTCACCACCTCGGTCTTGTTGCGGCGTACGAACTCAGCGACGTGCACATCGAAGGTGGCGCGGATCCGGGCGTTGATCTCGCGGCGCTGTTCGGAGGTGAGCGTGTCGGGCATCGTGAGGGTGATGTTCCGATCGCAACGCCAGCAGTCGCAGTCCTGGCGGTGCTCCAAGCACACGGCGCAGTTGACCTCGCCGGCGCGGAACTCGTGGATGTGGATCATGCCGCACCACCCGCGATCAGATCCGGTTGGCGCCAGCACCTGCTGACGACCTCACCGGGCTTGCACGCCAGCAGATGCTCGTTGCTGGTGAACGCGCCGATCGCGTCGGTCAGTGCCTTCTTGACTCCGTCGGGGGTCGCTTCCATCGAGATCGTGACCGTCCAGCAGTCGCCGTCGCGCCGGTCCCGCGTGACGGCGGCGTAGCAGTGCTGTTCGCGGCTGTTCAGAATCTCGTCGGCGTAGACGATGTCGATGCCGAGCCTGGTGTAGATGTCTTTGAGTTCCAGGAGTGCGCGGGTCTTTTCCCGCCGCTCGACCAAGGCGGCCTCCCGCCAGTCCTTGTCCCTGTGTGCGGTGAGCCCGTCCTGGGTGCGGACGCCGGCGAGGCCGTGTCGAGTGGTGAGTTCGCAGCCGACGCACTTGAGGTACTGGGTCGAGCAGAGTCGGCGGGACGCCTTGGCCGTGCCGCAGTAGTCGCAGATGAACACCGCGGCGGGGCTCGTGCGCTGGTTGGCGGTAGTCTGGGTCATGTCGATTCCTTCCGTGGGGTTTGACTTCTCGCCCTCGTCCAGTTGCCGCTGGGCGGGGGTGTTCTTCGTGGTGGAGGGCATGGGTTAGTCCTCCACGACCGTGCAGCCGTCGGCATAGTCCGCGGCCGTGATCAGGCTGGCGGCGATTGCCCGGGCCTCATCGGGAGTCAGGATCCCGGCATCGGCAGAGAGCCTGAGTTGCAGCTCGGGTTGCGGGGAGCCATCAGCCCGGACCGCACCCAGCCAGTAGCCGATGCTGATCATGTGGGGGTCGTCGTCCGGGTCCTGGGCCGCCCACTCCAGCGGCTTCCACTCTCGTAGACCCGCGCATTCGTTGCGGTGCTCGCTGCCGCTCCGGAGCGAGTCCAGCACGTTGGGGATGAGACTGACGATCATGCGCTCGCCTTCCCATCGGCCGGGCTGGTGTTGTACTGGGCATCGAGCCATGCCTGCACATCGCTGCGCTTGTAGAAGATCTTCCGTTTCCCGAGCCGTCCCCACCTGGGTCCGCGGCCGTCGTCGATGTGCCGATACCAGGCGAGCGTTCCCTCGGTGACCAGGCCGCCGGTCATCTCCACGACATCCCTCGGCCGCAGGATCTCCGCGGCGTCGAAGTTGGTAGTGCCCTGCATGAGCATCCTTCCTTCAATGTGGAGGGACAATCCCTCCCGTAGATCAACGGTAGCCAGTGGGATTGGCGAGCGCAAGTATCGGGAGGTAGCATCCCTCTGTGATGGAGGAAGCCGAGTCTGCAGAAGTTGAGTTCGTCCGGAAGATGAGAGCCATGCGGTTGGCGCGGGACTGGAGTCAAGAACGACTTGCCGCCGAGGTGAACCGTCGAGGGTTCGCGCTACCTGCCTCGGCAATCACAAAGCTCGAGTGGCAGGTGGATCAAGATGACGACAAGCGCGCCCGGGCAAGGGGGCTTCGCTTGTCCGAGGCAGTCGCTATCGCCACGGCCCTCGACGTTGTCGGCCTCGACGGGATGACTCAGACAGGTCTCGCGCCATTCATGGAGTGGGACCTCATGGAAGGTGCCAGCCGAGTCTCGGAGTCTTTCTACACGCTCCTCGACGCGATCTTCGACTTCCAGATCGAGCACAACTCCCTAGATCAGAACTTGCGGACGGCGCTGGAGCAAGAACAGATCCGCACTCAAGTCGAGAGCGCCGTTCGTGACGCCTTGGCGTTCACACTTGGACGCGCCATGGAGCTGGCCCGTCAACGGCTCGTGGCGGAGGGTCTCCAGGGCGAGTTCGATCTGACCGCCGACTCGCCTGCATTCCCACAGGAGGGTTCCCTCGGTGGCGAGCATCGCGAAGCGCCCTGACGGCCGTTGGCGGGCCCGCTACCGGGACGCGGCCGGGAAGGAGCATGCGAAGCACTTCCGGCGGAAGGTGGACGCGCAGGGCTGGCTGGACCAGGAGACGTCGAAGCTGGTCACGGGCATGTGGGTGGCGCCGACGAAGCAGAAGCTGACCGTGGGGGAGTGGTGCGACACCTGGGTGGAGGGCTACGGGACGCGCCGCAAGGGGACGGTGCGGCAGGCGAAGACGCACATCGTGGTGATCAAGAAGACGTTCGCTGATCAGCGGCTTGCCGATGTGAAGCCGTCGGCGGTGAAGGCATGGACGGCGCAGCTGCAGGAGACCTATGCGCCGTCGACCACGTACGCGATCTATCGGCGGCTGGCGCAGATCCTCGGCGATGCCGTCCATGACGGCCTGTTGCCGCGGTCTCCGTGCTCCAGGCGGACGTCGCCGGGTCAGGCGAAGCCGCGGCCCTACGTGGCGTCCACGGCGCAGGTGTGGGCCGTGTATGACGCGTTCCCGGCGCATCTGCGGCCGGCGGTCCTGCTGGGTGCGTTCGCCGGCTTACGGGTCGCGGAGGCCGCGGCGCTGCGGGTGGTCGATGTCGACTTCATGCGGGGCGTGATCTCGCCGGCCATCCAGTACCCGGCCGAGCCGTTGAAGTCGGACACGGCGAAGACGCCGATCCCGGTGCCGGACGAGTTGGCGCTGCAGCTGGCGGCGGCGGTGGAGGCGTCCGGCGGGTCGACGATCGTCACTGACGTGTTCGGGAAGCCGACGACTCCGTGGGCGATCGAGCGGGCGATGAGGGCCGCCCGCGATCAGGTGCAGTCCGACGAGAGGCGGGGTGTGGAGAAGCTGCCGGACGGGTTCCGGTTCCATGACCTGCGGCACTACTTCGCGTCGTTGCTGATCGCTGCCGGCCTGGACGTGAAGGTGGTGCAGACGCGGCTGCGGCATGCGTCGGCGACGACGACGCTGAACACCTACGGGCACATGTTCCCGGACAAGGACAAGTCCGCACGGGAGGCGATCGCGGCTGCTTTCGCGTCCCGTGCGGACTCTTTGCGGACTAGGCCTAGTCAGACCTCAGGTTGACTAGGTGTGATGATCACAGATCGAAGTACATCTCGAACTCGTGCGGGTGCGGACGCAGGCGCAGGGCGTCCACGTCGGCGCGCTTCATCTCGATCCAGGTCTCGATCAGGTCGGCGGTGAACACGTCGCCGGCGAGCAGGAAGTCGTGGTCGGCCTCCAGCTTGTCGAGCACCTCCGAGAGGGTGCCGGGCACCTGGTTGATCTCGGCGTGCTCGTCCGGGGGCAGCTCGTAGAGGTCCTTGTCGACCGGGGCGGGCGGCTCGATCTTGTTCTGGATGCCGTCCAGGCCGGCCAGCAGGCAGGCGGCGAACGCCAGGTACGGGTTGGACGACGGGTCGGGGCAGCGGAACTCGATGCGCTTGGCCTTCGGGTTCGAGCCGGTGATCGGGATCCGGATACACGCCGACCGGTTGCGGGCCGAGTAGACCAGGTTGACCGGGGCCTCGAAGCCGGGCACCAGGCGGTGGTAGCTGTTCGCGGTCGGGTTGGTGAACGCCAGCAGGGACGGGGCGTGGTGCAGCAGGCCACCGATGTAGTGCCGCGCCATGTCGGAGAGCTGGCCGTAGCCGTTCTCGTCGTAGAACAGCGGGACGCCGTCGTTCCAGATCGACTGGTGCACGTGCATGCCCGAGCCGTTGTCGCCGAAGATCGGCTTCGGCATGAAGGTGACGGTCTTGCCGGCCTCCCAGGCGGTGTTGCGGATGACGTACTTGAACTTCATCACCTCGTCGGCCGCGGCCAGCATGCTGTTGAAGCGGTAGTTGATCTCGGCCTGGCCGGCGGTGCCCACCTCGTGGTGCGCCCGCTCCACGGTGAGCCCGACGTTCTCCAGGTTGCGCACCATGTCGTCGCGCAGGTCGGTGAAGTGGTCGACCGGGGCGACCGGGAAGTAGCCGCCCTTGTACTTGACCTTGTAGCCACGGTTCGGACGCCCGTCACCGTCCGACTCGCTGCCGCTGTTCCAGGCGCCGGCCTCGGAGTCGATGTAGTAGTAGCTGGCGTTCTGCTTGGTCTCGAACCGGACCGAGTCGAAGATGTAGAACTCGGCCTCGGGGGCGAAGAACGCGGTGTCGCCGATGCCGGTCGACTTCAGGTACGCCTCGGCCTTGCGGGCGATGTTGCGGGGGTCGCGGCTGTACGGCTCCTTGGTCAGCGGGTCGTGCACGAAGAAGCTCAGCGCAAGCGTCTTGGAGCGGCGGAACGGGTCGATGAAGGCGGTGGTCGGATCAGGCAGCAGTGCCATGTCCGACTCGTGGATCTTCTGGAACCCGCGGATGGAAGAGCCGTCGAAGGCGAGGCCGTCCTCGAACACCTCCGGGCCAAACGAACTGGCCGGGACGGTGAAGTGCTGCATGACGCCGGGCAGATCGCAGAACCGGATGTCGATCGTCTCGACGCCTTCGTTCTTGACATAGGCCAACAGGTCGTCAGCGCTTTGGAACATCTTTCCTCCGAGTGAGTTGAGGGATGCGAACATCACCACGGTAGGAAGATCTGGTTTCCGCTCGGTTGCGCATGTGTTTCAGTGGCGTTACGGCGAGCGGTGGTCCGGCCACCCCGGATGTGTGGGGGCGGGTCGGTGCGAGGCCCACTCGGTGAGCGGCGTGGTACCCCCTTGGCGGGGGCGCTCGCCCTAGACTGGCCATGATGAGTGACGAAGCCGCGGAACAGGTCGCGCAGTACCCCGGGCAGTCGCTCGGGCTGCCCGAGTCGGGACGCGGTGCCCTGGCGACGTGGCGGGCCCGGATCGCCGCGCTGATCATCGACTGGGCGGCGTCCATGGCGATGGCGGTGATCCTGTTCGGAACCGGCGTGCTGCGTGATGGGGGGTGGCGCGGCTGGATGATCATGGCCGTCTTCTTCGTGCAGTCGGCGGTGTTGACCGCACTCGCCGGCGGCAGTTTCGGGCACATCCTGGCGCGGATCGGCGTGGCCCGGCTGGACGGCCGTCCGATCGGGGTGTGGCGGGCGATCGCCCGCCAGGCGATGATCTGCCTGGTGATCCCGACGATCGTGATCGGGGCCGAGCGGCGCGCGCTGAACGACATGGTGCTCGGCACGGTGGTGATTAATCGACGCTGAGGGTTGACCCGAACAGCTACTCGGACAAGGCCTGGCGCGCTATGTTGTGCCCCATCAGGCCGTCGAGGGGAGTCACGTGATTGGCTACGTGGTGAAGCGGTTGGTCAACTATTTGCTGCTCCTTTTCGTTGCTGTTTCGCTGACTTATTTCCTCGCGGCCAGCGCCATGGATCCCCGCAAACTGTTCGCCCTGCGGCAGCCACCGATCCCCCCTGAGGACATTGAGGCGCAGCTGCGGCAGTACAACCTGAGCGACCAGGTGTCGCTGTGGGACCGCTACCTGACCTGGCTGAACGGCGTGCTGCACGGCAGTTGGGGTTACTCGCCGTTCGGTGTCGACGTGGCAGAGCAGATCGGCATCAAGATGTGGATCAGCCTGCGGCTGCTGCTGGTCGGTTCGCTGCTCGGCATCGCGTTGGGGGTCGCCTTCGGCGCCTGGACGGCGACCCGGCAGTACAGCGTGGCCGACCGGACGGTGACGGTGATTTCGCTGCTGCTGATCTCCACCCCCGCCTTCGTGATCGGCTACGTCTCGCAGATCCTGGCCATCCGTTTCAACGAGCTCACCGGCACCCGGTTCTTCGAGTTCATCGGCGAAACCGGTGAGGTCGGCGATTATCCGATGGCCGAATTGGTGGATCGCCTGCAGCATCTGTTCTTACCAACGCTGGTGTTGATGCTGCTGGGTGCGGCGTCGATGAGCCGGATCCAGCGCAACCTGATGCTCGACTCGCTCGGTGCTGACTTCGTCCGGACGGCGCGGGCGAAAGGTCTGCCGCGCTCGAAGGCGGTCATGAAGCATGCCCTGCGCACGGCGCTCATTCCGACCGGCACCTACATCGCCTTCACCGTCGCAACGCTGTTCACCGGCGCCACCTACACCGAGCGAGTGTTCAACTTCCAAGGCATCGGCATGTATGCCGTCAACACGATCACCGGTTACGACGTCAACGGCGCGGTGGCGGTGACCGCGTTCGCGGGGGTGTGCGTGCTGGTCGGCGCCATACTTTCCGACATCATGGTCGCGATCCTCGATCCGCGGGTGAGGCTGGGATGACATGAGTACGGTGCAACAAGCGGCCGGAACCGGTCAGAAGCCGGGGAAGCGGCTCACCCGGGGTCAGCTGATCTGGCGTCGCTTCCTGCGCAACAAGACGGCGGTTGTCGGGGTCGTGGGCATCGCCTTCCTGGTCTTCCTGGCGGTCGCCGGGCCCTACATCTTCTATTGGAAGTACGACGACATCGACTCCTACAACTTTCTGACGGAGCCGAGTTCGTCTCACCTATTGGGGACGACGCGGGCCGGACGCGACGTGCTGGCGCTGACCATCCGGGGCCTCGGCAAGTCGCTGATCATCGGCTTTCTGGTGGCGCTGATCTCAACCTCGATCGCCGCCATGGTGGGTGCTTCCGTGGCCTACCTGGGCGGCTGGTACGAGAAGACGATGCTCTGGATCGTCAACCTGATGCTGGTGGTGCCCAGCTTCCTGGTGATCGCGGTGATGACGCGCGGCGCTCCTGAGGGCGACTCCTCCTGGATGATCCTGGTCGTACTGCTGGCGCTCTTTGCCTGGCCCTTGTCAGCCCGGGTGGTGCGCTCATTGACGCTGTCGGTCAAAGAGCGTGAGTACGTGCTGGCTGCCAAGTTCATGGGCCTGTCGGCCCCGAAGACGATCGTGCGGCACATCCTGCCGAATGTGTCCTCGCTGCTGATCATCGATGCCACCCTTGGCGTCGGGTACGCCATTCTCGCCGAGACCGGCCTCTCCTTCTTCGGCTTCGGCGTCCAGCCGCCCGACACGTCGCTCGGCACGCTGATCGGTGAGGGTGCCACCATGGCGACCACCTACCCGTGGGTGTTCCTCGGGCCGTCGGCCGTGCTGGTTTTCCTGGTGCTGTGTGTCAACGGAATCGGGGACGGCCTGCGCGACGCCCTCGATCCCACGTCCGCCTCGGGAGGTCAGGCATGAGAGTCGCCAAGTCCCTGGCTTCGAAGGCCCCCCGCACGGGCGCCGACGGTCCGGTGCTCAGCGTGCAGGACCTGCACGTCACCTTCCCCAGCGAGGCGGGAGCCGTCCAGGCCGTCCGGGGACTGAGCTTCGAGCTCGCCGCCGGCGAGACGATGGCGATCGTGGGCGAGTCCGGTTCGGGCAAGTCGGTGACGTCGCTGGCGATCATGGGCCTGCATCCGACCTCGGCGAAGATCACCGGGTCGGTCAAGCTGCACGGCAAGGAGCTGCTCGACCGCAGTGACAAGGACATGTCGAAGATCCGTGGCGACGGCCTGGCGATGATCTTCCAGGACCCGCTGTCGGCGCTCACGCCGGTGTACACGATCGGCGACCAACTGGTGGAGGCGATCCAAGCCCACTACGACGTCGGCACGTCAACCGCGATGAAGCGCGCGGTGGAGTTGCTCGACCTGGTGGGGATTCCCAATCCCGACCAGCGGGTGAAGTCGTTCCCGTTCGAGTTCTCCGGCGGCATGCGACAACGGGCGATGATAGCCATGGCGATCGCCAACGACCCCGATGTGATCATCGCCGACGAGCCGACCACGGCTCTCGACGTCACTATCCAGGCCCAAGTGCTCGAGGTGCTCAAGCGGGCACAGGTGGAGACCGGCGCCGCGGTGTTGATGATCACCCACGACCTCGGCGTGGTGGCCGGCATGTCCGACCGGGTCACGGTGATGTACGCCGGGCGTCCGGTGGAACAGGGCAGCGTGGACGACATCTTCTACCGCCCGCGGATGCCGTACACGATCGGTTTGCTCGGCACCGTGCCGCGGCTCGACCAGGAAGCTGACACCGCACTGCCCACCCTCGAGGGCAGCCCACCCTCGGTGGTGAACCTGCCGCCCGGCTGCCCGTTCGTGCCGCGCTGCCCGATGGCGATCGATGTGTGCCGTTCCACCGAGCCAGAGTTGATGCCTACCACCAGCATCGATCACACGGCGGCGTGCCACCGGATCGCGACGATCGAGCAGGGCCACCTGGGTCACGCGGAGATCTTCCCGGCGCCCGAGATGCCGTCGTCCGCGCTGGAGCGGGTGCCGAGGGAGAAGCGCGAGACCGTTCTGGAGTTGACCGGGTTCAAGCGGCACTACCCATTGATGAAGGGCGCCATCTACCGGCGCCGGGTCGGCACCGTCTATGCCGTGGACGGGATTGACCTCGAGTTGAAGGCGGGGGAGACGCTTGGCCTCGTCGGCGAATCGGGGTGTGGCAAGTCGACCACGCTGCTCGAGGTGCTCAACCTGGTCAGGCCCACCGAGGGCAAGGTGGTGGTGCTGGGCAAGGACACCGCGAAGCTCACCCGAGCCGAGCGCAAGGCGCTGCGCCGGGACCTGCAGGTGGTGTTCCAGGACCCGATGGCCTCGCTCGATCCGCGGATGCCGATCTTCGACATCATCGCCGAGCCGATGGGCGTGCACGGCTTCAGCAAGGCTCAGATGGAGGAGCGGGTCAAGGAGCTGCTCACCCTGGTCGGCCTGCAGCCTGACCATGCCAGCCGCTATCCCGCGCACTTTTCGGGTGGCCAGCGGCAGCGCATCGGGATCGCTCGGGCGCTGGCCCTGAAGCCGAAGCTGCTGGTGCTGGACGAGCCCGTCTCGGCGCTCGATGTCTCCATCCAGGCCGGAGTCATCAACCTGTTGCAGGAGTTGCAGCTGGAGTTGGGTCTTGCCTACCTGTTCGTGGCGCACGACCTGGCGGTGATCCGGCATATCGCGTCCCGGGTGGCGGTGATGTACCTGGGCAAGCTGGTCGAGGTCGGGGATGTCAACGACGTCTACAGTCATCCGTCCCACCCCTATACCCAGGCGTTGCTGTCGGCGATCCCGCTGCCCGACCCGAACGCGGAGCGGTCTCGGCGGCGCATCCTGTTGCAGGGTGATCTGCCCAGCCCGGCCGATCCACCGTCCGGCTGCAAATTCCGTACCCGGTGCCCCAAATTCCTAACTCTCGGCGCGGCAGGCCAGACCACGTGCATCAACGAGGTTCCGGAACTGCTCTCGGTCTCGGGTCCCGCCGATCACGCGTCGGCGTGTCACTTCAATGAAGTGGTCCGCGTCCTCTGAATCGCTCGCGATCGTTAGCAGAAGGTGATCTGTTACTCGCCGCGGCCGGGAACCGTCGCGGTAGGATCGGCCCCAAGTCGAACTGGTTCCCCTCCGGTCAAGAACGCGTGTCATAAATGGAGGACGAGTGAAGGCATCAAGGTTTGTTCTGCCACTGATTGCCGGTGCTACCGCGCTGGGACTGGCGGCGTGCGGTGGGCCTGCCCAACCGAACGCCCCGGCCACCGGGGGGTCGGCGACCGCGGTCAAGGCGGGTTGGGATATCAACGAGACGCCGCGCGATCAGCTGGTGGGTGGTGAATTCATCGGCTCCATCTCGCACGAATACCGCGACTGGAACCCGTACACGGCGGCCGGTAACGATAAGGAGATGATTGACCTGGAGAAGCCGGTCGTCCCCGCCTATTACGACTACAACGCATTGGGCGAGCCGCAGATCAATCATGATTATCTGCTGGACGCGAAGGAAGAGATCAGCCCGAATCTGAAGCTGACGCTCAAGCTGAACCCGAACGCGATCTGGAACGACGGCGCACCGATCACGGTCAAGGACTGGATCGCTACGGTGAAGGCGTTGAATGGTTCCGACAAGGCTTACAAGAACATCAACACCGCCGGCTGGGAGCAGATTGCCTCGGTGACCAAGGGCGTCGACGACTATGAGGTCGTGATCAGCTTCAAGAGCACCTATCCCGACTGGACCAAGATCATCGCCGGCGGGCCGTTGCGGGCTGAGAGCGTCGCCACGGCCGACATGTTCAACACCGGGTGGCAGAAGGGCATGAAGCTCGGCTGGCAGTCCGGCCCGTTCAAGATCGAGTCGGTCGACAATCAGTCGGGCACCACGATCATGGTTCCGAACGAGAAGTGGTGGGGCGAGAAGCCGCTGCTCACCAAGCTCACCTGGAAGAAGATCCTGTCCGATGCGCAGGCGACTGCATTCGCCAATGGCGAACTCGACTACTACGACATGGGTTCGGACCCGAACGGCTTCAAGACCGCCAGTGAGGCGCAGAACTCCGTGGTGCGGAAGGCGGCCGGCCCGAACTTCCGGCACTTCACCTTCAACAGCAAGGCCCCGAACCTGACCGACGTGAAGGTGCGCCAGGCCATCGTGATGGGGCTGGACCGTGGCTCGATCGCGCGGTCCGATCTGGCCGGTATCGACTGGGATGCCACGCCGCTGAACAACAACCTCTACATGGCCAACCAGGCCGGTTACGTCGACGAGGGCAAAGCGACGGGGATCGACTTCAACGTCGAGGGTGCGAAGGCCAAGCTGGACGAGGCCGGCTGGACGCTGAACGCCAGCACCGGGTTCCGTGAGAAGGACGGCAAGGAACTCGATGTGAACTTCGCCGTGCTGACCGGCGTGTCCGCGTCCGAGAATGAGGGGATTCAAGCGCAGAAGATGCTGAAGGACATCGGCGTCAATCTGAAGCTCAAGAACATCAACACCGACAAGCAGTGGCCGGGCGTGCTGACCGATCACGGGTTCGACATCATCGCGTTCTCGTGGATCGGCACCCCGTACCCGCTAGGTGACATCCGGCAGATCTACGGTGCCACCGTCGGCAAGGACGGCAAGGTTACCTACGGTGAATCCAACTTCGCCCAGTTGCTGAACCAGACGGTGGAGGAGCTGGCTCCGAAGATCGACACCGAGATGGATCCCGCCAAGCGGACCGAACTCGGTGACCAGGTCTCGAAGTCGATCTGGGAGTCCGTCCACACCCTGCCGCTGTACCAGCGCCCGATGCTGATCGGGGTCCGGGCCAAGCTGGCCAACATCGGCGCCGTGGCGTTCGGCACCGTCAAGTGGGAGAACGTCGGCTTCACGAAGTGACCGGCTAGGAACGGGGGGGTGACCAGCCGGTCACCCCCCGTTTCGCGTCCCCGACCCCTTTGATCGAGTTCCGTCCCCGTCGATCGAGCTTGTCCGGCCACCGTTGATAGAGCTTGTCGAGATGCTGGTTTCGACAGGCTCAACCGGCGGGGTGCTGGTTTCGACAGGCTCAACCGGCGGCGGCTGGTTCCTCGAATTCGGCGACGAAACGGTGAACACTTGCCGGGTTCGTCGCCGCCAGGGTTCCGAGTTCGACAGGATTGACCCATGGTGGAACTCGGCGCCGGCAAGCGGATCGGCATCCTGACCAGCGGCGGCGACGCCCAAGGCATGAACGCGGCGGTGCGGGCCGTCGTCCGGACGGCGATCACCCTGGGCGCGGAGGTCTATGCGATCTTCGAGGGCTACCAGGGCCTGATCGACGGAGGTGACCGGATCAGGCAGGGCGGCTGGAACGACGTCGGCAACGTGCTGCATCGCGGTGGCACGGTGATCGGCACCTTCCGTAGCCAGCAGTTCCGCGAACGTGCCGGACGCCGGATCGCGGCCCGTAATCTGCTGGCCGCCGGCATCGACCGGCTGGTAGTGATCGGCGGCGACGGCAGCTTGTCCGGGCTGGACGCGTTCCGCACCGAATGGCCCGAGTTGCTGGCTGAGCTGGTCGAAGCCGGTGACCTGGATCAGGCCACCGCCGATGCGCATCCGGCCTTGATGATCGCCGGGCTGGTCGGCTCCATCGACAACGATCTGGTCGGCACCGACATGACGATCGGGGCGGACACGGCACTGCACCGCATCGTCTCCGCGATTGACGACCTGGCCAGCACGGCCGCCAGCCATCAGCGCAGCTTCGTGGTCGAGGTGATGGGCCGGCATTGCGGCTACCTGGCGTTGATGTCGGCTGTCGCGGGGGGCTGTGATTATGTGCTGACCCCGGAGAATCCGCCGGCCGACGGCTGGGAGGACACGATGTGCGGCGAGTTGCGCCGTGGTCGTTCCGCCGGACGCCGGGACTCGATCGTTCTGGTGGCGGAGGGAGCGACCGATCGCTCCGGCAACTCGATCACTGCTGAGTACGTCCGTAGCACGCTCGAGGAGCGGCTGGGTGAGGACACCCGGGTCACCATCCTGGGCCATGTGCAGCGGGGCGGTGCTCCCAGCGCCTTCGACCGGTGGTGTTCCACCTGGCTGGGCTACGAAGCGGCCCGCGCCCTGCTCGCAGCGGACGCAGACACGCCGGGCCGGGTGTTCGGTTTCCGCGGCAACCGCATCGTGGGGATCGACCTGATGGAGGCGGTGCGGAACACCCGCGAGGTGCCGGCCCTGATCGAGGCTGGTGACTATGCCGGTGCGATGGCCAAACGCGGCGGGTCGTTCGTCACCATGACGCAGTTGTTCGCCGAGATGTCCGAGCCGTCCCGGGTCGCCGCGGGGGAAGACGCGCGGCGGATCGGCATCATCCACGCCGGCGGGCTGGCGCCCGGGATGAACACCGCGGCGCGGGCGGCCGTCCGGCTGGGGATCAGCCGCGGCCACACCATGCTCGGTATTCATGACGGCTTCGCCGGGCTGCGGCAAGGCCGGATCAAGGAGCTGACCTGGGGTGACGTGGAGGCCTGGACGGCGGACGGCGGCGCCAGGCTCGGTGTCCGGCGAACCATTCCTGCCCTGGAGGATCTGTACGCGCTCAGCCGGCAGTTGGAGGACCACCAGGTCGACGCGCTGCTGGTGATCGGCGGGTGGAACGGCTACCAGGCAGGTCACCTGCTGCACGAGGAGCGTGAGCGGTACCCGGCGTTCCGGATCCCGATCGTGTGCGTTCCGGCGTCCATCGACAACAACCTGCCCGGCTCGGAGCTGGCCATCGGCGCCGACACTGCGCTGAACGTGATCGTCGAGGCGATCGACCGGATCAAGCTGTCGGCCTCGGCGACCACCCGGTCCTACGTGGTGGAGACCATGGGGCGCTACTGCGGCTACCTGGCGTTGATGGGCGGCCTGGCCGGCGGTGCCGAGCGGATCTACCTGCACGAGGAGGGCATCACCCTCGACCAGCTCAACGACGACGTGAAATGGCTGCGCCGCTCCTTCGCCGCAGGCCGATCGCTGTTCCTGGCCGTCCGCAACGAGCGGGCCAACGAGCACTACACCACCGACGTCATCGCGGGCCTGCTGGAGGAGGAGGGCCGCGGGCTTTACGACGTTCGGCAAGGCGTGCTGGGGCATCAGCAGCAGGGCGGCTCGCCGACCCCGTTCGACCGGCTGCTCGCCACCCGGATGGCCGGCCACGCACTCGACCTGATCGATGGGGAGTTCGCCGCCGGGGCCGACGGCAGCCACCTGGTGGGCCTCGCCGAGTCCAAGCTCACCGACGTGCCGATGGAGTCGATGATGCGGCTGATGGACCGCACCTTCCGCCGTCCGAAGAACCCGTGGTGGCTGCAGCTGCGCGACGTCACCCGGGCCGTCGCGGAGGAGCCGGAGCCGGAGCCGACGCGTGAGTGACCCGAGGCGCTAGAGGACGATGCGGGGGATTTCGCCAGTGATGTCGGGCAGCGGGGCACGCAACACGCAGGTGCTGTGCGCACCCAGGGCCACCTCGCCGGCGTAGGTGAGGACGGCCTCGCCGAAGCGGGCGAGTAGCTCGGAGCCGTCCGGTACCGAGAGCTTGCCCGGTTCGTCACCCAGGTTGGCGAGCACCTGGATGGTGCCGCGGCGGACCAACAGCAGATCGTCCTTCCGGACGACGGCACCCTCGCCGAGCCGGGCGTCCCGGACGGTTGGCAGCTCACGGCGCAACCGCAACAGGGTCCGGTACCAGTCCAGGAACTCGCGGCGTCCGGGGTCGTCCAGGTCGGCCCAGTGCAGCGTGGAGGCCTCGACGGTGCCGGGATCCTGTGGGTCGGGGACGTGGCCCGACCAGCCGTGCTCGGCGAACTCGGCCTGCCGTCCCTCGCGGATCGACTCGGCCAGCCACTCCTCTTCGTGGTCGGTGAAGTACTGCCACGGTGTCGACGCGTCGAACTCCTCACCCATGAACAGCATCGGGGTGTAGGGCGAGGTGAGCAGCAGCGCGGCACCGATGGCGGCCCGGCCCCGTCCGGCCAGATGGGACAGCCGCTCACCGGTGGCGCGGTTGCCGATCTGATCATGGGTCTGCAGCGACCCGACATAGCGCCAGCCGGGCGTGATCGACGGCTCGATCGGACGCCCGTGCCGGCGTCCGCGGAAACTGGAGAACACGCCGTCGTGGAAGAACGGAGTGTGCGCCAGTACCTTCGGCAACGCCTGCGGGTCGGCGAAATCAGCGTAGTAGCCCTGGGTTTCGCCGGTCAGCAGCACGTGCAGGGTGTGGTGGATGTCGTCGGCCCACTGGCCGTCCAGGCCCTGTCCGCCGGCCCCTCCACTGCCGCGTGACACCACCGTCCGGGGATCGTTGCGGTCGGACTCGGCGACCAGCACCCGAGGGACGCCGGTGGCGGCGCCGACGTCCTCGGCCAGCGCCGCCAGATCCTCCAGCAGGTGGATGGCCGACTCGTCGTGCAGCGCGTGCACCGCGTCCAGCCGGAGTCCGTCCAGGTGGAACTCGAGGAACCATTGCCGGGCGTTGTCGAGGAAGTACCCGCGCACCTCGTCGCTGCCGGGGCCGTCCAGGTTGACCGCGACACCCCACGGCGTCTGGTGCCGGTCGGTGAAGTACGGACCGAACTGCGGCAGGTAATTCCCGACCGGGCCGAGATGGTTGTAAACCACGTCCAGCCAGACCGCCAGCCCGCGGGCGTGGGCGGCATCCACGAACCGCCGCAACCCCTCGGGCCCACCGTAAGGTTCGTGCACCGAGTACAGCGCGACCCCGTCGTAGCCCCAGCCGTTGCGTCCCGGGAAGGACGCCACCGGCATGAGTTCGATGACGTCGACCCCGAGTGCGGCCAGATGATCGAGCCGTTCGATGGCGCCGTCGAAGGTGCGTGCCTGGGTGAACGTGCCGATGTGCAGCTCGTAGATCACCGAGCCCTCAAGTGGGCAGCCCGTCCAGGCGCCGTCGGTCCAGATGAAACCGGCCGGGTCGACCAGCGCGCTGGCGGCGTGGACGCCGTCCGGCAGCCGGCGTCCGCGGGGGTCGGGCATCGGGTTGCCGCCGTCCAGGCTGAACGCGTACCGGCCGTCGCCGGGTTCGGCGTCCACCGACCACCAGCCGCCGCCCTCGGGGGCCATCGACTCGACCCGGTCACCGTCGACGCCGAGCCGGACATCGACTCGCCCGGCCTCCGGGGCCCACACCGAATAGCGCTGTCGCATCAGCCGACCCTGACCAGCAGCGCCACCGGCAGGACGTCGAACAGTGCGCCGGTGTCGCCGCGATGCCCCGCGCCGGTGAACACGTCCCGCCAGTCGCCCCCGGGCAGCGGCACGGTGTCCGGCAACGGCGTCCGGGGCAGTCGGCGGACCGCGACCAGGACGTCCGAGCCTCGGGCGAAACCGAGCAGGCCCGCGCCGAGCTCCAGCGGTTCGTAGCCGGCAGCGAAGTCGGCGGGCCGTGCCCGGCGCAGCCGCAACGTGCGCGAGGTCACCAGCAGCACCTCGTCGTCCAGGTCGAGCGCCCGGCCGGCCCGGGCGTCCAGTTCGTCGAGCCGGACGGCGTGGGCGGCGAAGTCGACGTCGGCGCGGTTGTCCGGATCGACCAGGTTCAGGTTGAGCACCTCGGCACCCTGATAGGTGTCCGGGACGCCGGGCAGGGTCAGCTGCAGCAGCTTCTGGGCCAGCGTCACCGCCCGGATGGCGTCGGCGTTCGACACTCCGGCCTCGGCGATCGCGGCGCCGACCGGACCGCCGGCCAGGATCTCCCGGCCCAGCGCGCGGACGCGTTGCTCGTAGTCGTCGTCGGGATGCAACCAGCTGCTGCGCTGCTTGCCCTCCCGCAGCGCCTTGGTTAGGTAGTCGTCCAGCCGCTCGGGGCTGAGGCCCGGGGTGCCTGCGATCGTCTGCCAGACCAGGTGGCCGGTGGCGGCGTCCACCCCGTGCCGCACGGACGCCCCGGCGGCCAGGTTGGCGATCCGGCTCCACGAGGCGGCATCGCCGGCCAGCGCCAGCAGCCGGGCACGGACGTCCTCGCTGCGTTTGGTGTCGTGGGTGGACAGCGTGGTCATGCCGAGTGGCCAGCGTCCGGCCTGCTCGGCGGCCCAGGCGTGCAGGGCCTGCACCCCCGGGTGTTCGCCGTGGGCCGGGTCGCCGCCCACCTCGTTCAGCGCCACCAGCCGGTGCCAGCGGTAGAACGCGGTGTCCTCGATGCCCTTGGCCATCACCGGCCCGGTGGTCTGCTGGAACCGGACGCACAGGTCGCGGGCGGCGTCGGTGTCGCCGGGGGCGGTCTCGGGCCGTTTCAGGACGCCGGCCAGGGTGATCGCGACATCCGCCAGGTCGGGCCGGTCGGCCCGCACCCGCTCCAGGGCCTCATGCAGCGGCGCGACCAGCGCGCTGTCGACGGGCCGGCCGGGGGTGACGTAGGCGCGGTAGACGTGCAGCTGGACCAGCAACTCCGATAATGCGGCGCGGAGCCGGGCCGGGTCGGCTCCCGGCAGTGCGGCGACCGCCGCTCGCTGCAGGCGGTTCAGTTCGGGTTGCAGCAGCTGGGCCAGCACCTGGCGCTTGCTGGCCTCGACACAGGCCGCCAGCAGCCGTTCCGCCCCGGTCGCGACCCAGGTGCGGGTCACGGCGTCCACCCCTGCCGGGTCGACCAGGGCGGCGTCGATCACCGCCGCGGCGTCGTAGCCGGTGCTGCCGTGACAGTCCCAGGCCGGCAGTCGTTCGGCGCCCTCCAGGATCTTCTCCACCCAGATCGGCGTCCCCACCCGGCAGGCCGCCGCCAGCCGGGACAGATACCCCTCCGGGTCGGCCAGGCCGTCGGGGTGATCGATCCGGAAGCCGTTGATCAGCCCCTCGTGATGCAGCTCCAGCAGCAGGGCATGAGTGGCGTCGAAGACGTCCGGCTCCTCGACCCGGACGGCGACCAGCTGGTCGACCTCGAAGAACCGCCGGTAGTTGAGCACCTGGGCCGCTTCGGTGTGCGAGGCGAGCAGCCAATGCTGTGCGGCGAGGAGCTCGGTGAGCTCGGTGGTGTCCGGGCCGTCCGGGCGCAGCGGCAGCAGATGGTCGTAGTAGCGCAGCACCCGCTGGCCGGCGGCCGGGCCTTCGTCCGGCTGTCCGACGTCGAGCGTGAGTTCGGACAGTACCTCGGCGAGCGGGGCACCCAGGATCGGCAGCCCGAACCGGTCGCCGAGGTGTTCCCAGTCGACGTCGAACCAGTGCGCGAACCTCGACCCCCGTCCGTGCCGCAGCACGTCCCACAGCGGCGCGTTGCGCCACTGACCGGCGACCAGTGCCATGTGGTTGGGCACGATGTCGACGACGATGCCCAGGCCGTGCGCACGGCACTGCGCGGCAAGGCGTCCGAAAGCGTCCCGGCCACCCAACTCGGGGTTGATCGCGGCGTGGTCGAGGACGTCGTAGCCGTGCATCGAGCCGGGCACAGCGGTCAGGATCGGCGCCAGGTAGAGGTGGCTGATCCCCAGCGCCGCCAGGTGTGGAACGACCCCCGCCGCATCGTCAAGGGTGAAGCCGCAGTGCAGCTGCAGGCGGTAGGTGGCCGTGAACGGTGTGGCGTGGGGCTCCATCCAGCCGATTGTCGCAGACCCCTCCGACACCGCGGCAGGGGCCGGCGCCACGCCGAGGTCGCCTGCTCCCTCGCCGAACGCCGGGAACTGTGTGCCTAGGCTCGCGGGTCGGACGTCATCGCCTGGATGGAGCCGCAGGATCCGGCGGTGCTGACGACGTTGCAGGCGAAAGCGCCGGCGGCGACCGGCTGAGCCCGGGCCGGACGAGTCTGCCGCCGCGAGGGTGTCCCTACTAACCTTGACCGGTGGGTTTTCTGCTCGGAGCCGAAGCGCTGCACCTGGAGTATCCGACCCGGGTCGTGTTCGACTCGGTGACCCTCGGGGTCAACGAGGGCGACCGGATCGGTGTCGTCGGTCGCAACGGCGACGGCAAGTCGTCGCTGTTGCGGCTGCTGGCCGGACGCCTCGAACCGGACGGCGGCTGGGTACGCCGGCGTGGCGACGTCCGGATCGGCATGCTCACCCAGGAGGACGCGCTCCCCACCGGCATCACGGTGCGGAACGCCATCGTCGGCGAGGTCGCCGACCACGTCTGGGCGTCCGACCCGAAGATCAGGGACGTGCTGGCCGGCCTGGTCGCCGACCTGGACTTCGACGCCGTGGTGGACACCCTCAGTGGCGGCCAGCGCCGCCGGGTCGCGCTGGCCGCGCTGCTGGTCGGCGACTGGGACGTGGTGGCGCTCGACGAGCCGACCAACCATCTCGACGTGGAGGGCATCACCTGGCTGGCCGCCCACCTCAACGGACGCTGGGCACGCAACGCCGGCGGGCTGCTGGTGGTCACCCACGACCGCTGGTTCCTGGACGAGGTGGCCACCGCCACCTGGGAGGTGCACGACCGGATCGTCGAGCCGTTCGAGGGCGGCTACGCCGCCTACGTGCTGCAGCGGGTGGAACGCGATCGGCAGGCGGCCGCGGTGGAGGCCAAGCGGCAGAACCTGATGCGCAAGGAGCTGGCCTGGCTGCGTCGCGGCGCCCCGGCCCGGACGTCCAAGCCGAAGTTCCGGATCGACGCCGCCAACCAGCTGATCGAGGACGTCCCACCGCCGCGGGACCGGCTGGAACTCAGCCGGCTGGCCACCGCCCGGCTGGGCAAGGACGTCGTCGATCTGATCGACGCCGGCGTCCGGTTCGGCGACAAGGAGGTGTTACGCGGCATCGAGTGGCGGATCGCGCCGGGGGAGCGGACCGCGATTCTGGGCGCCAACGGGGCCGGCAAGTCCACCCTGCTGGGGCTGGTCGCGGGCACCGTGCGGCCGACGTCCGGGCGGGTGAAGCGCGGCAAGACCGTGCAACTGGCGGTGCTCGACCAGCAGTTCGATGCGCTGGCCGAGATCGCCGGCGACCGGGTCCGCGAGGTGCTGGCCCGGACCCGGACCAGCTACGTCATCGACGGTCGCGAGCTCACCCCGGCGCAACTGCTGGAGCGGCTCGGCTTCGCCCGCGAACACCTGTCGGCCCGGGTCGGGGAGCTCTCCGGTGGCCAGAAGCGGCGGCTGCAACTGTTGTTGGTGCTGCTCTCGGAGCCGAACGTGCTGATCCTCGACGAGCCGTCGAACGACGTCGACACCGACATGCTGGCCGCAATGGAGGACCTGCTCGACTCCTGGCCGGGCACCCTGCTCGTGGTCTCGCATGACCGCTACCTGGTTGAGCGGGTCACCGACCAGCAGTACGCCATCGTTGACGGCCACCTGCGGCACCTGCCTGGTGGGGTGGACGAGTACCTGCGGCTACGGGCCGGGCAGGCGGCGTCCGGATCGGTCGGGGCGGGGGTCTCGACAGGCTCGGCCAGCAGTGCGGCGGATGTGCTGTCGGGTGCCGAAGTGCGGGCCCTGCAGAAGGAGTTGGCGTCCGTCGAACGCCGGATCGCCAAGCTGACCGACGAGATCCACGTCGCCCAGACGGCGCTGGCCGAGCATGATCACACCGACTACACCGGGCTCGCTGCCACGATGACCCAGATAGACGATCGGCAGGCCCAGGTGGCCGACCTGGAGGAGCGCTGGCTGGAGTTGTCCGAATCGGTGGAGTGATCGTTGCGAGCGGCGAGCGGCGCCGCCCTCAGCTGTGAGCTCCAGTCGCTGGCCCGTCGAGCGGCTGGCCCACAATGACTGACCACAACGGGAGCGACTGCCACTCTGCAAAGCGGCAGTGGCTCCCGTTGTGGTCAGTCGCCAGTCGTCGTCGGACGTCGGACGGCGAGGCCCGCGGACGCCGCCCGGTCGCTCGTTTCGTGTTCCTGGGAGTTATCCACAGATTGATGCCTGCCCCTGTCGCGGGGGGAGTTCCGTCACTTGAATGGGGCCGTGGGCGAGAGGGCGAATATCATGACGTCGATGACCACTCACGCGCGCAGCTTCCTGCCCCATGGGCGAGAGTTGACGCGCGCCGATCTCGATCGGCTGCCCGATGACGGTCATCGGTACGAACTCATCGACGGGGTGCTGGTCGTGACGCCGGCACCGAGGGTGTCGCATCAGACGGTCGCCGGAAACCTCTACCTGCTGCTGCGGGCCGCGGCACCCGCCGGGCTCGTCGTCCTGTTCGCTCCCGTCAACGTCGTGCTGGCCGAGAACACCGTGCTGCAACCCGATCTCGTGGTGGCGCCGAAGGATGCCTTCACCGAGAAGGAGCTACCGGGGGGCCCGCTGCTGGCGGTCGAGGTGCTGTCGCCGTCGACACGCGGCATCGACCTGCTGTTGAAGAAGGAACGGCTCGAGCGGGCGGGTTGCCAGTACAACTGGGCCGTCGATCCGGAACCACCTTCGGTCACCGCGTGGCGGTTGGTCGGCGGCGCCTACCAAGAGGTTGCTCACGTGGTAGGTGCGGAGCTTTTCGAGGTCGAAGCGCCCTTCGCCGTGCGTTTCGCGCCGGCCTCCCTGGTGGACTGAGTACACGCAATCTTCGCCGGTCGAGCTTGTCGAGACCCCGGCTTTTGCGCTCTGACCAGGGTTTCGACAGGCTCAACCAGCGGCGGATTGGCTGCCTACTCGGCCCGGCGGAGCAGGATCACGGTGTCGTCGAGGGTGGCCGGCTGGCCGTCCGGGGCGGTGGCTGGACGGGAGCGCACCTCAGCCAGTTCCGTCGTCCAGTCGGCGCGGTCCAGGGCGAGCGCCTCGACCTCCTCGGCCGGGCTGAGGAAGTGGTGGTGATGGCCGGACAGCCGTTCGGACCACGGCGGTGCCGCGGCGTGCGAGACGACCAGGAGGTGTCCGCCGGGCCGGACATACCCGGCTGCCTTGCGCAGCGCCGAGGTGCGGTCGAAGGCCACCGGTGAGTGCAGGAAGCTCGCTGTGACCAGGCCATACGCGTCGTCGGTCAACCAGTCGGCGAGATCGGCCGCGACGAAACGGACGCCGTCCGGCACCAACCCGGCCTTCGTGGCAGCCTCGGTGGCCCGTCCGATGGCGGTGGCTGAGATGTCGACGCCGGTCACCCGCCAACCCTGCTGAGCCAGCCAGATCGCGTCCGCACCCTCGCCGCAGCCGAACTCCAGCGCCGTGCCGGCGTCCAGAGTGGCGACCACCGCGGCGAAGCTGTAATTGACCCGCCCCGACCAGACCGCGCCAGAACCGGCGTAGCGCTCCTCCCAGAAATCGACCGGGGCAACCTCGGGCCAGTCGGCATGGACGGCGGCGTCGAAGTCCCAGCCGGCCAGCGCACCGTTCAGCGCCGCGCCGGCCATCGTGCCGGCGCCGATCGACATCGGCACGTTCGCCATCGGGCTGGCGACGTTGCCGGCCGCCCAGATCCGGTCGCTGCTGGTCTTCCCCGCTGGGTCGACGGCCAGGAAGCTGCCGAACGGAGTATCGGTGCGGGCCAGTTCGAGATGAGCGAGGAAGTCCTCGTGGGTGCGTGGGCGTCCGGAGGTGAACAATGCGTCAACGTCATGGCTGTCGCCGTCCGCGGTGCGGACCGCCCCGATGGCGTCGCCCTCGCCGACGATCTCGGTGACCGCCGCGTCGACCAGCCGGACGCCGCGGGCGCGCAACCGGTGCCGGGTGACGTCCGGCACCTCGATGCCGGCGGTGAACACCGTCACCCGGTCGCTCAACTGCCGCAGCAACTCGGCCTGGTGGATCGCCAGCGGCGAGGTGAGCAGCACGCCGAGCCGTTGATCGCGAACCTCCCAGCCGTGGCAGTACGGGCAATGCAGCACCGTGGTTCCCCAGCGCTGTGCCAGCCCCGGGATCGGCGGCAATTCGTCGGTGAACCCGGCGGCGACCAGCACCGCCCTCGCCTCATGCGCCGTGCCGTCGGAGGTCTCAACTCGGACGCCGCGCTCGGTGAGATCCACCCGCGCGACCGAGCCGTCGACCACCCGGACGCCGTACTCCGCCACCTCGGCGCGGCCCCGGACCAGTAGGTCGGCCGGATCAACACCCTCGTTGCCGAGTACGCCGTGCATGTGCGTCGCGAACCGGTTGCGCGGGCTGCCGGCGTCGACCACCAGCACCCGGCGCCGCGACCGGCCCAGCATCAAAGCGGCGGCCAGCCCGGCCGGACCGCCGCCGATCACCACCACGTCCCACTCGGAATCCGTCATGCCGCCATGGTTGTCCGAGAATGGCATAGTTGCAAATGAGTTTGCTGAATATGCAAGGAGGAGAATGGTGGACGTGCTCGACCAGGTGGGCACCCGGCTCCGCGCGGCCCGCAAGGCACGGGGCTGGACGCTGGACGAACTGGCCACCCGGGCATCGGTGTCGGCCAGCACACTGTCCCGGCTGGAATCGGGCAAGCGGCAGGGCACCCTCGAACTGCTGGTGCCGCTGACCAGGCAACTCGGCATCCGGGTCAACGACCTGCTCGCCGACGACGCGCCAGACCCGCGCGTGCGGCGTCCGGCCATCCGTCGGGACGGCATGCTGATCGTCCCGCTGGCGCCCGAGGGCTCGCCGATCCACACCTACAAGATCACCTACCCGCCGACGAAACAGTGCGACGAACTGAAGGTGCATGAGGGCTACGAGTGGCTCTACGTGCTGTCCGGACGCCTCCGGCTGCGGCTCGGCGAGCAGGACCTGGTGCTGACCAGGGGAGAAGCCGCCGAGTTCGACACCCGCACCCCGCACGCGATGAGCGCCGCCGGTGGCCGTCCGGCCCAGGTGATCAGCATCTTCAACGAGACCGGCATGCGGATGCACACCCACTCCGGGGGCTCCGGATGAGATCTCCGTCGGCGCCGCAGCCCTCGATCACAGGCTTCGTCGCGACGGAAGCGAACCAGAGTGGGGCTATTTCTCATCCGCGACGATCTCGGCTTTGAACCCAGCGGAGTTCTCCAGCCAGCCCGCGTAGTGGTCCGGTCCTCCAGCGTGCGGGTAGCGGTCCCGGTACAGGGGACGCCATCCGTGCTCCTTGGAGCCAGCCATGATCGCGTCGACGCGGGAGGGAGCGCCCGCGGCGAATGCGAGATGGTTCACCCCCGGCGCTCGGCGGTCATGCGTGGTTCCAGACAGGTTCGGAGACGTCGTCAGAGTGAGGTAGGGGCCTCCGGCCGTCCACGATTCCCCCTCGGGCCACTCGCTCTGGCGGCTGAAGCCCAACTGTCGCAGCAACCAGCCCCACTCCGTGCGGGCCTCGGCAAGATCCGCGACCCACAACTCCACATGATGAAATCCCGCCACGGCTCAAGTCTCTCAGCCGGACGCCGGTACTCCGGCTCGAGCGCGACGAGGCAGGCGACTCCACTCTGGGTCGCAAAGCCCGGCGGTACGATGTTGCCCAACAGGAGGTGATTGGTATGACCGCTGCTGCGATTCAGCCGGATCCGATCCCGCTCGTCATGGACGATGCCGGGCGGCTGATGATCGTCGGTACGCGCGTCCCGATCGACGCCTTGGTGGCTGCGTTCAAACGCGGCGAATCCCCGGAGGCCATCCAGGAGGCCTTCGACACCGTCGCCTTGGCCGATGTCTACGCCGTGCTCGGCTACTACATTCGGCATCGTGCCGATGTCGAGGCTTACCTGAGTGAGCGCGAGCAGCGGGGGTCTGAGCTCCAGGCGAGTATCGAGCGCGAGTATCCGCCGGACGGCTTGCGTGCGCGGCTGCTCGCGCGACTGGGCCGGTGAACGTCCGTTTCCTCGCCGATGAGAACCTGAACCGGGAGATCGTCGTCGGCCTGTTACGCCTGGGGCGAGATATCGATATCGTCCGAGTCCAGGACGTCGGACTGCGGACCGCCGAGGATCCCGGGGTCCTCAGTTGGGCTGCCGCTGAGGGTAGGGCCCTGGTGACCCACGACATTGCGACCATTCCGGACTTCGCTCACGAACGAGTCATTGCCGGCTTGCCGATGCCTGGGGTATTCCTCGTGCGCACCGCGCTTCCCATCGGCGCGGTCATGGATGACCTCGCTCTGCTGGCCGAAGCAAGTGAGCCGGGCGAATGGGAGGGCCGCGTCATCTACCTCCCGCTGCGATAGCCCACCCAGGAAAGGGATTAGCGATCAGCGCGGCTGGTGTCCGGACGCGCCCAAGGCGTCCGCGGCGCGTACCAGGGCGAGGTGTGAGAACGCCTGCGGAAAGTTGCCGACCTGCCGGTTGCCGATCGGGTCGTACTCCTCCGACAGCAGGCCGAGGTCGTTGGCGAACGAGCACAGCCGCCGCATCAGCTCCTCGGCGTCCGCGGCGCGGCCCGAGGTGGCGTACTGCTCGACCAGCCAGAACGAGCAGGCCAGGAACGGGTGCTCGCCGCCGGGAAGTCCGTCCACGCCGGTGTCGGTGCGGTAGCGCAGCACCAGGCCGTCGCGGATCAGGGTCTGCTCGATCCGCTCCACGGTGGCCAGCATCCGCGGATCGTCGGGGGTGCAATAGCCGACCTGCGGCAGCAACAGCAGGGACGCGTCCACCTCGTCGGTGCCGTAGTACTGCACGAAGTGGCCGTTCGAGACGCCCCGTCCGTCGATCTGGTCACGGGCGCGCTGCCGCAACTCGCGCCAGCGTTCCACCGGCCCGTCGAGCCCGTGCTGCTCCACCGCCCGGACGGCCCGGTCGAAGGTGGCCCACATCATCACCCGCGAGTGGGTGAAGTGTTGCGGTTCGCCGCGGATCTCCCAAATGCCGTTGTCGCGCCGCTCGAACTGCTCCGCCGCATACTGCACCAGGTGCTTCTCCAGTGGCCAGGAGAACGCCGACTCGGTGAGTCCCGCCTCGCGACCGGCGGAGAGCGTGACGATCACCTCACCGACCACGTCCGCCTGGTATTGCAGCGCTGCGCCGTTGCCGATCCGGACCGGACGCGACCCCGCGTAGCCGTCCAGCTGTGGCAACTCTCGCTCGGGCAGGTTCCGCTCACCGGCCAGCCCGTACATGATCTGCAGGTCGGCCGGGTCGCCGGCGACCGCCCGCAGCAACCAGGTGCGCCAATGGTCGGCAGATCCCAGGAAGCCGTGCGCCAGCAGGGCCTCCAGCGTCAGCGCCGCATCGCGCAGCCAGACGTAGCGGTAGTCCCAGTTCCGCACCCCGCCGATGTTCTCGGGCAGGGACGTGGTGGCGGCCGCCGCGATCCCGCCGGTGTCGTGGTTGGTGAGCGCCCGCAGCACCAGCAAGGACCGCACCACATGGGCCCGGTGGGCGCCCTCATGCTCGACCCGGTCGGCCCAGGACTGCCACCAGTCCCGGGTCTCGGTGAGCGCTGTGGCCACGTCCAAGGCCCCCGGCACCGGCCGGAACGACGGGAACCAGGTCAGGGTCAGGTCGAGTTGCTGACCGGCGGCGACCTCGAAGCCGCCACGATGCCGGTGGCCGTCGGCGTGCAGCCGGACGCCGCGCAGCACCACGGCGTCCGGGCCGGCCATCGCGATCAACTCAGGCGATCGCCGGCTCCCGGCCTGCCGCACCCAGGGCAGGGCGCGGGCGTAGTCGAACCGCAGCCGCAGGTCGGTGTCGAAAGTGACCGTCCCGGAGACGCCGACCACCCGTCGCACCAGGTCGGTGCGGTCAACGCCGGCCTGCGGGTCGCGTCCGATCGGCATGAAGTCATGCACCTCGGCCACGCCAGTCGGGGTTTTCCACCGGGTCACCAGCATGAAGGTGTCGCCGTCGTAGCGCCGCTCGACCCGGGCAGCCTCGTCCGAGGGCCGCAGCCGCCACACCCCGTCCTCGTCGTCGCCGAGCAGGGAGGCGAACACCGACGCCGAGTCGAGCCGCGGCAGGCACAGCCATTCGATGGCACCCTCGCGCGAGACCAGGGCCGCAGTGCGGCAGTTGCTCAGCAGTGCGAGGTCTGCGATCGGAGTCGCCACGCCTCCGATCTTGGCACTCGACTCCCAGAGGGTGGCTGGCACCGGTACGGAGGGACGGTTCTTTTCGGTCCACGGGGACCTCTTGCGAGCCAAGTGGACCGAAAAGAACCGTCCCCTCGTACCGGGTTGCCGGTCAACGTGGACCGAAAAGAACCGTCCCCTCGTACCGGTTGCGCGGGAGAGTCCGGCCAGACCCTTCTCAGCGGGAAAAGTTCGTGTAGCTTAACTTTCGTGACCACGATGACGCGGACGCCGGCGGCGAAGCCGGCCCGGCGCCGGTTGCCGTGGCTGCTCGGTCCGGCGTTCGTGGCGGCCATCGCCTACGTCGACCCGGGGAATGTCGCGGCCAATCTGACCGCGGGGGCACAGTACGGCTACCTGCTGGTCTGGGTGCTGATCGCGGCGAACGCGATGGCGGTGCTGATCCAGTACCTGTCGGCGAAACTCGGCCTGGTCACCGGACGGAGCCTGCCCGAGTTGCTCGGTGAGCGGCTGCGCCGAGGTCCGCGGCTGCTGTTCTGGGCGCAGGCCGAGCTGGTCGCCGCGGCCACCGACCTGGCCGAGGTGATCGGCGGTGCGCTCGCTCTGTACATCCTGTTCGGGGTGCCGCTGCCGCTCGGCGGGCTGATCGTCGGCGTGGTGTCGATGGCGCTGCTGTCGATCCAGTCCCGCGGCGGACAGCGTCCGTTCGAGTTCGTGGTGATGGGCCTGCTGGTGGTGATCACGGTCGGGTTCGGCGCCGGACTGCTGGTCAGCGACGTCAACTGGGGGGCGGCCCTGGCCGGGGTGGTCCCGCGTTTCGAAGGCAGCCAGACGGTTCTGCTGGCGGCCGGGATGCTCGGTGCGACCGTGATGCCGCACGCCATCTATCTGCACTCGTCGCTCGCCCGCGACCGGCACGGACTGCACGGTGCGAAGGGGGTTCGCCGGCTGCTGCGGGTCACCAGATGGGACGTCGGCCTCTCCCTGCTGGTCGCCGGCACGGTCAACATCGCCATGCTGCTGCTCGCCGCGGCCAGCCTCAACGGCGTCGTCGGCACCGACAGCATCGAGGGTGCCCACGCCGCGATCAGCGTCGCGCTCGGTCCCACGATCGGCGTCATCTTCGGCGTCGGCTTGCTGGCTTCCGGGCTGGCCTCCACCTCGGTCGGCTGCTACGCCGGGGCGTCCATCATGTCGGGGCTGCTGCGAGTACGCGTTCCGCTGCTGGCCCGCCGGGCGATCACTCTCGTGCCCGCGCTGGCGGTGCTGACGTTCGGGGTGGACCCGACCTGGTCCTTGGTGCTCAGCCAGGTGCTGCTGTCGATCGGCATCCCGTTCGCGGCGATCCCACTGGTGCTGCTGACCAGCAACCCGGCGGTGATGGGCCGGTTCGCCAACGGACGGCGGCTGCGCACGATCGCCTGGACGGTGGTGGCGCTGATCATGGCGCTTAACCTCGCACTGCTGGTCCTCACCGCGATGGGGCATACCCTGGGATGATGACCGGCGTCGACAAGTTGACCACGGTGGCTCAGGACTACCTGAAGGTGATCTGGTCTGCCACCGAGTGGGGTGATCCGCCGATCACCACCAAGGGCCTCGCGGCCCGCATCGGCACCTCCCAAGCCAACGTCAGTGACACGGTGAAACGCCTTGCCGCACAGGGTTTGGTGACCTACGAGTCCTACCGTCCGGTGCGGCTCACAGAGCAGGGCGAACGGCTCGCCGTGGCGATGGTACGTCGGCACCGGCTGATCGAGGCGTTCCTCGTCGGCGTTCTCGACTACCGCTGGGACGAGGTGCACGACGAAGCCGAAGCGCTGGAGCACGCGGCGTCCGACACGCTCATCGACCGGATCGACGCCCTGCTCGGATACCCGGTGGCCGACCCGCACGGAGACCCCATCCCGGCCGCCGACGGCACCCTGCGGCAACGGCGGGCCGTCCGGCTGACCCGGATCGTCGGGCCGCACCGAGTCGTCCGGGTATCGGACGCCGACGCGGCAGTGCTGACCCACTGCCAGGCGCTGGGCATTGTCCCGGACGCCGTCGTCGACGCCGCCGCGATCCCCGAGGAGGTGGCGTCCGCGGTGTGGGTCGAAGAAGCGCCCGTTGAGGCGTGAGCGATTGATCGCGAGACCGGTTCCGCCCGAGGGAGGGTCCGTCGCGCGGACGGATCTGGACGGCGTTGTGAGCAGCGCCGTGGATCCTCGCCCCGACGCGTCGCACGCTGACCAGCCCGAGCGATTCCAGGACCCGGATCGCCTCTCTCACCACGGTGCGCGACACCCCGAGGTCGGCAGCAGCCTGGTCGCCTGCGATCCGGCTGCCGGCCGGACGAGCTCAGGATGCGATCTCCGAGCCCCAGCGCTCCACCAGTGACTCATGCAACGAGCCGATCGCTTCACGGAGCTTCGACATTCCCTCAGGATGCGGCGACGATACCCACATTATCGAGTCGGCTGAACAATATGTCAGACAAGTAGAGAAAAGGTTCGCAATAGGTCGTACATATCACCTAGCATTTCCTCAAACGTCATACAGAAGCCTCCCGTGATGGTGTGGCTTCGAGACCTTGGAGGAACAATGACCGTTCCCTTGTTTGGCGGCGTACTGCCGCAGGTGCTTCCACTCGTGGTGTCCGACAGCCAGCTGATCATCTCGGCCCTGGCCGGATTCGCACTGATCATCGTCCTCATCACCTGGTTGAAGATGAATCCTTTCCTGGCCTTGGCCATCGGTGCGCTCGCCGTCGGTCTCGCCGGAGGGCTGGAGCCGACGCATGCGGTGGAGAGTTTCGCCAAGGGCTTCGGGGCAACGATGGGTAGCGTCGGTGTGCTCATCGGTCTCGGGGCCATGTTCGGCAAACTGCTCGCCGACTCCGGTGGCGCCGACCGGATCGTCGACACTCTGGTCAACCGGTCGAGTGCACGGATGTTGCCCTGGACCATGGCCCTGGTCGGGGCCGTGATCGGTCTGCCGATGTTCTTCGAAATCGGGCTGGTGCTGTTGATGCCGGTGATCATTCTGGTCGCCCGCCGCTCCGGGTTGCCGCTCATGAAGATCGCCGTCCCGACGCTGGCCGGACTCTCCGCCATGCATGGCCTTGTTCCGCCACATCCCGGCCCGTTGGTGGCGATCTCCACACTGAACGCGAATCTGGGCCTGACCCTCGCGTTCGGCGTGATCGTGGCGATCCCGACGGTGATCGTTGCGGGTCCGTTGTTCAGTGGGCTGGCCGCCAAGTGGGCGCCGGTCCCGGTTCCGAATCTCTTCGTGACTCGTGAGGACCAGGGCGAGGATCCCGAGTCGAGCCCGCGTCCGAGCTTCGGCGCCGCCCTGGTCAGCGTGCTTTTGCCCGTCATCCTGATGATGGCCAAGGCGCTGGCCAGCGTCATGGCGCCGGGGTCTGCGGGGCCGGTGAAGTCGCTTCTCGACTTCCTCGGGACCCCCACCATCGCACTGCTGTTGGCCGTCCTGGTAGGCATCGTCATTCTCGGCAGAGGTGGCCAGATGGGTCGCAAGGCGATTCAGGAGTCGCTGGAGAGCAGCCTCCCCCCGATTGCCGGAATCCTGCTGATCGTGGGAGCCGGCGGTGCCTTCAAGCAGGTGTTGATCGACACGGGGATCGGCGACGTGATCAGCCGGTTTGTGATCGGCAGCGGCGTCTCGGTGCTGTTCCTCGGCTGGCTCGTCGCGGCCCTGGTGCGCGTGGCGACCGGGTCGGCGACCGTCGCCACCGTCACGGCCGCCGGCATTATGACGCCGGTCGCGGCTACGTTGCCGCAGCCGGAGATCGCCCTGTTGGTGCTCGCCGTCGGCTCCGGCTCGGTGTTCCTTTCGCACGTCAACGACGCTGGGTTCTGGATGGTCAAGCAGTACATGGGCACCGACGTTCCACAGACCTTCAAGACTTGGACGATTCTGGAGTGCCTGATCTCCGTTGTCGGCTTGGCAGGGGTTCTGCTCCTCGATCTGGTGGTGTAGCCATGGCCGAGCCGAGTTCCGAACAGAAGCCGCCGATCGTCCTCGTGATGAATGGGGGTCTCGGGTACCGGGAAGTCAACGGTTGCCGGCATGCTGGTGGGCCGCCTGGGTTGGGACCTGGAGGAGGGCGATGACTTACACCCACCGGCCAATGTGGCCAGGACGTCCTCGGGGGAACCGCTGACCGACGCCGATCACCGGCCTTGGCTGGAACCGCGTCTCCGCGTGGATCCAGCTGCACACCGGCTCCGGCACGCCGGGGGCCATGAGTTGCTCCGCACTTCGCCGGATCGACCGGGACCGGCTTCGTGAGCGAGGGGTCGACCAAGGACGAGGTTCGAGAGATCATGGCCCGACTTCATCTCACGCGCATGCCGTCGCCTGAGTTCACCGACGAGCGGCTGCTGGTCAACTGATCCAAGACGGCAGCGGCCGAGGACTCCGTCGACAATGTCATTTCACGAAGGGGAGTAGTACTCATGAAGTTGGGAATGGTCGGACTAGGGCGCATGGGCGCCAACATCGTGCGACGACTGATGCGGGACGGCCACGAATGCGTGGTCTCCGACGTCAGCGCGGACGCCGTCGCGAACCTCGCCGCTGAGGGTGCGGTTGGTGCTGAGAGCCTGGGCGACCTGGTCTCCAAGCTGGAATCGCCGCGGGTGATCTGGGTGATGATCCCAGCCGGCATCACCGGGCGGGTCGTCGATCAGCTCGCCGGCCTGGTCGATCCGGGCGACATCATCATCGACGGCGGCAACTCCAACTACCGCGACGACGTCCGCCGCGGCCAGGCGCTGGCGGCCAAGGGCATCCACTATGTCGACGCCGGCACCAGCGGCGGGGTCTTCGGGTTGGAGCGCGGCTACTGCCTGATGGTAGGCGGTCCGGACGAGGCGATCGCCACGATCGAGCCCATCCTGAGAACTGTTGCGCCCGGACCGGGCGACATCGAGCGGACGCCGGGCCGTACCGGTGAACTGACCACGGAGGAGCAGGGCTACCTGCACTGCGGGCCGTCCGGGGCCGGGCACTTCGTGAAGATGGTCCACAACGGCATCGAGTACGGGATCATGGCGGCCTTCGCCGAGGGGCTCAACGTTCTGGCGAACGCCGACGCCGGCATTCGCGAGGCCGAGCATTCGGCCGAGGTCGCGCCCTTGGAAGAGCCGTCGTACTACCAGTTCGACATCGACACCGCCCGGGTCGCTGAGCTGTGGCGGCGTGGTTCGGTCATCTCGTCGTGGTTGCTCGACCTCACCGCCGCCGCGCTTCAGGCGAACCCCACGCTCGACGGCCTGGCCGGCCGGGTGTCGGACTCGGGAGAGGGCCGGTGGACGATCAAGGCCGCCATCGACATCGGTGTGCCCGTCCCTGTGCTCGCCGCCTCACTGTTCGAGAGGTTCGCCTCCCGCGACGAGGACCAATTCGCCAACCAGGTGCTGTCGGCGATGCGGCAGCAGTTCGGCGGACACCAGGAACTACCAGCCGGGCACTCCCTTGAGGCCGGTGGCCGCAAGGCGGACCAAGCCGGCGCCGCCGGTTGAGCTTGGCGGTTCCCTAGCGGCCGCGCATCGCCCGGTTGACGCCCTTCATGGTCGGCATCGGGCCGCGCGGCACCGGAATCTTGGGACGCATCGCGTCCAGCGCCCGCAGTCGCTGCTTGACCTCGGTGATCTGGTGCGGCTGCAGCACGTTCGGCAGCTTCTCGATGTGCTTCTGCAGGTTCTCCAACGGCACCTGGTTCTGGTCGCGTCCGACCAGGACGGTGGTTACCGTGATGCCGTAGGCGACCTGCTCGTGCTTCTTGGTCTCGTTGGCCAGCAGCGCGCGTGCCCGGGCCGGACTGCCCTCGGCGACCAGCACGATGCCGGGGCGTCCGATCACCCGGTGAACGACGTCCATCTGGCGGGTGGCGGCGATTCCCAGCTCATAGCTCCACTTCTTCCTATTGAGCAGCTGGAACGCCACCTCGGCCGAACCGGCCTGACCCTCGTAGCGCTTGAAATTCGCCTTCTTCACCCGCCAGGTGAGCACGTACATCGCGAGCAGCAGAGCCAGCATGATGCCGGTGATCAGCCACAACCACCAGGGCTGCAGCCACATCCCGACGCCGATGGACAGCAACATCGGCCCGGCGACCGCGGCCACCGTCCACCACTTCAGCTGCGGATCGACCTCGTTGGTGCGCTTGTAGGCCTCGATCATCTGCCGGACGCGGCCCCAGTCGCGCGGGTCGTCGGAGTTCTTCTTGCGCAGCTTCTCGGCCTTGCGTTCGGCCTTCTGCTGGGCGGCGAGGGCCTTTGCCTTCTCACTGGCCATGGATGGTGCTCCCGTTGATCGTGGCGGTGCTGGTGGCGGCGCCGTTGGCCGGACGCTCGATCGTCCCGTTGGCGGCCGACGCGCCCCCCGACAACGGGAGGGTAATGCCGTTGGCCAGCGTGATCGTATCGCCGTTGCTGTGCGTGCCGTTGGCCAGCGTGATCGTATCGCCGTTGCTGTGCGTGCCGTTGGCCGGTTTGGCCCCGTCGGCCGGCTTGGTTCCATTGGCGGGTTTCGCGGCGTCCCGTTCCTTGCGGCGGCGGGCCTCGATCGCGGTGCGGTAGAGCCGTCCGGCCCGGTACGACGAACGAACCAGCGGGCCGGACAGGACGCCGACGAAGCCGATCTCGGTCGCCTCCTGCTCCAGCTCGTCGAACTCTTCGGGCGTGACCCAACGGTCGATCGGATGGTGCCGCGGCGAGGGACGCAGGTACTGGGTGATGGTGATCAACTCGGTGCCGGCGTCGTGCAGGTCGTGCAACGCCTGGGTGACCTCTTCGCGGGTCTCACCCATGCCGAGGATCAGGTTCGACTTGGTGACCAGGCCTTCCTCGCGCGACCAGCGCAGCACCTCCAGCGAACGGTCGTAGGTGAAGCCCGGACGGATCCGGCGGAAGATCCGCGGCACCGTCTCGACATTGTGCGCGAACACCTCCGGCTTGGTGTCGAAGAGCTGCTGCAGCAGGTGGCGGTGCCCGGAGAAGTCGGGGGCCAGCATCTCGACGCCGACGCCCGGGTTCACGGTGTGGATCTGCCGGATTGTTTCGGCGTACAGCCAGGCGCCCTCGTCCTCGAGGTCGTCGCGGCAGACACCGGTCACCGTGGCGTAGCGCAAACCCATGGTCTGCACCGACTCGGCCACCCGCAGCGGTTCGCCTTTGTCGTAGCCGGACGGCTTGCGCGACTCGATCTGGCAGAAGTCACAGCGCCGGGTGCAGGAGTCCCCGCCGATCAGGAAGGTGGCCTCGCGGTCCTCCCAGCACTCGAAGATGTTGGGGCAACCGGCCTCCTGACAGACGGTGTGCAGGCCCTCGTCCTTCACCAGCTGAGTCAGCTGCCGGTATTCGGGACCCATCCGCGCGGTGGTTTTGATCCACGGCGGCTTGCGCTCGATCGGGGTTTGCGCGTTGCGCACCTCAAGCCGCAACAACCGCCGGCCCACGGGTGGGCTGGTCGGCGGCGGGCTGACGGCGTCGTCTGCAAGGGTCACCGCGTCATCTTATCGTCACGCGCACCGGCCGAGCCGCTGGCTAAGCCGAGAGCGGACGCCCAGCGGTGGCGTGCCGAGAGCGGACGCCGAGCGGTGGCGTGCCGAGAGCGGACGCCGAGAGCATCGGGCCGGCCCACGTTCCCGGGATTGCCCAGGTCCGCCGGTTGTCGAGGTGCGGACCCCGCCTGCCGGGGTGTGCGCAGGTGGCGTTTCGGGGCGGGACCACCTTCCCCTGGACGCCGGTCGCCGACTGATGACTGTCCACGTCCACGGCGGCCTTGTAGCGTGCGCCCGCAACGTCGATGGAGAGCAGCACGCGATACCAGCGGCCCTGGTTGTCGGGCCGGTCACGCTCATCCGCGGTCAGTGTGCCGACCAGGACGCCGTAGCCCTCATCGGGCACCTCCTTCGCTCGAAGGAAGGCGGGGTTAGCGGGCGGCGCCCGATACGGCGTCCGGGAGTGCGAACTCGGCGTTCCTGGTGAAAGGCCGCAGGGCGAGCAACTCGCTCAGATGTGGCTCGATCGCCCGGGCGACTTCGACCAGGGTCGGCGGGGGTCCGTCGATCTCAGCGGCGATGGACGTCACCCCGGCGTCGACGATGCCGCACGGCACGATGTTGTCGAAACCGCCGAGCTGGCTGGTCACGTTGAGGGCGAACCCATGCATCGTGGTCTGCCGCGACACCCGGATGCCGATCGCGGCGATCTTGCGTTCCGGCCTGGTCGCGGTCGGCGCGAGCCAGACGCCGGTGCGGCCGTCAACACGTCCGGTGGCCAGCCCGTAGTCGGCGAGCACCCGGATCAGCGCCTCCTCGACCCGCCGGACGTAGTCGACCACGCCGACGCCGCGCGGCAGGAACACGATCGGGTAGCCGACCAGCTGGCCGGGGCCGTGCCAGGTGATCTTGCCGCCGCGGTCGACGTCCACCACCGGGGTGCCGTCGAACGGACGCTCCTGCGGCTCGGTGCGGCGTCCGGCGGTGTAGACCGGGGGGTGTTCGACGAACAGCACCTGCGGCGGCAGCTCGTCGGCAGCAACCTTGGCGTGCACCTCGCGCTGGTACTCCCAGGTCGGGACGTACTCACTCAGCCGCGGCGGATCATCGGTCAGCCCCAAGTACTGAAACTGGACGGGCCGCTCGTCGGCATCGCGGGGTTCGGACACGTTCGGCAGTCTATGCCCGCGGCCAGCCCGCCCCTGTGGGTCCGGGGAACTGGTGGTTCGTCCGTGAGCACACCGCAGGCCCGGTCGCCCCGCCGGAGGGTGTCGTCGCCCCGGCGGATTTCCCGAAGCACCCGCGCTTCCTCGGCGAGTTGCTCGCCGACGGCCTGCTGGTAGCCGGCGGAACCCTTGCCGGTTGGTGTTCAGGACGGCGCGTGGTACCCGGATGGCCTTTCGGATTCGGTAACGACCCGGGGTCGTTCGGATTTGTTCGCTGGTTGTCCGGTCTGTCCCCGGTGCCCTGGTTCGGGCCGCCGGTCTCGACAACGTCGTCCGATGGTGGGAAACGTCGTGGGTCTCGTGCTGTGACGCGAGATCGGGGAGCTTTCTCCTCAGTGGCGAGCTTTGTCGAGATCGCGCAAGCCGGGGACGGGGCGGTGGTAGCCGGACGTCGTTGGGGGTGGGGTGGAGATGGCGGCAGCATGGGGCCAGGAATCGTCGGGAGATCTGGCTGGACGGGCGACTGGGTCGTCGTCGTCGGCCGCGGCGGGGCGCGGCGGGGCGCGGCGGCCAGGAAGGGGAGCGGGGCCGTCGAGAGGCTGGCCGTGGGAGAACGGACCACCCCTGCTGGCAACAGCGCTCATGCTGGACGCCAGCGATCATTGCCCGTCCACACACGCAACGGTGCCCGCCACCCATAGGGCGACGGGCACCGTTCGGTTCAGGCAGTGCGGCCGATCAGAGGCCGACCTCGGCGGCGAAGTCGCCGGCCTCCAGACGGTGCTTGACCGCGGACAGGAAGCGGGCGGCATCCGCGCCGTTGACCAGGCGGTGGTCGTAGCTGAGCGACAGGTACATCATGTCGCGCACCGCGATCACCTCGCCGAGCTTGGGATCCTTGACCACCATCGGGCGCTTCACCAGCGCTCCGGTGCCCAGGATCGCCGCCTGCGGCTGGTTGATGATCGGGGTGTCGAACAGCGTGCCGGCCGAGCCGTAGTTGGTGATGGTGAAGGTGCCGCCGGACATCTCATCCGGACCCAACTGGTTGTTTCGGGCCCGCTTGGCCAGGTCGCCGATCTTCCGGGCGATACCGGCGATGCTGAGATCACCGGCGTCCTTGATCACCGGCACCAGCAGGCCGCGATCGGTGTCCACCGCGAGGCTGAGGTGCTCGGCGTCGTGGTAGGTGATCGTGCCGGCCTCGATGTCCATCGTGGCGTTGATCTTGTCGAACTGCTTGAGCGATTCGCAGACCGCCTTGCAGATGAACGGCAGGTAGGACAGCGACGCGCCCTCGCGCTGACGGAACTCGACCTTGGCCTGATTGCGCAGCCGGCTGATGTTGGTGAAGTCCACCTCGACCGTGCCGGTGAGCTGGGCGGCCACCTGCAGCGATTCGACCATCCGCTTGGCGATCACCGCACGCATCCGGCTGATCTTCTCGGTGGTGCCGCGCTTGGAACCCTCGGGCGGGGCGGCCGGAGCGGATGCCGGTGCAGCGGGGGCGGCGGCCGGAGCCGGAGCAGCTGGTGCCGGAGCGGCGGCGGCCTCGGCAGCTTTCTTCGCGGCCTCGGCGGCAGCGAGGACATCCTGCTTGCGGATGCGTCCGCCGACGCCGGTGCCGGTCACTTCGGACAACCTCAGCCCATGCTGGGCGGCGAGCTTGCGGACCAGCGGGGTGACGTAGCCGACGTCTTCGGGCTCGGTGGGTGCGGCCGGCTTCGGCGCTGCCGGAGGTGCGGACGCCGCTGGCGCGGCCGGAGCCGGAGGAGCGGCCGGGCTGGGCGCCGGTGCGGCAGGCGCCGGTGCGGACGCCGCCGGAGCGGCGGGAGCGGGCTCTGCCGCAGCAGGCGCGGCCCCGGCCTCGCCGATCACCGCGATCACGGAACCGACGGCTGCGGTTTCGTCCTCGTTCACCCGGATCTCCAGCAGCACGCCGCCGGTGGGCGCCGGGATCTCGGTGTCGACCTTGTCGGTGGAGACCTCGACGATCGGCTCGTCGGCCTCGACTGTGTCGCCGACCTGCTTGAGCCAGCGGGAGATGGTGCCTTCGGTGACCGACTCGCCGAGCAGCGGCAGCTTGACCTCGGTGCCGGATGCGGCGCCGCCGGACGGAGCGGCGGCAGCGGGCGCCGGAGCTTCGGCGGGGCTGGGTGCTGCGGCCGGGGCGGGCTCTGGTTCGGCGGGCGCAGCCGGTGCGGCCGAGGCAGCGCCGCCGGCCTCGCTCGCGTCGCCGATCACGGCCAAGACCGAGCCGACGGCTGCGGTTTCGTCCTCGGCGACCTTGATCTCGAGGATCACGCCGGCGGCGGGGGAGGGGATCTCGGTGTCGACCTTGTCGGTGGAGACCTCGACGATGGGCTCGTCCACCTCGACGGTGTCGCCGACCTGCTTAAGCCAGCGCGAAACCGTGCCCTCGGTGACACTCTCACCCAGGGCGGGCAAAGGAACGGGCGTTGACATGGGTTGGTCTCCTTCGACGGACTGTCAGAACCAAGCCACACCCTATCCCGTCGTCACCGACTTGAGCAGGTCTTAACAGCCCGCATTCCTCATGCCGGTCAGGTGCGATGCACAATGGCTGCGTGTCATTGAGGTGGGACTTCTGGCGTCGGGCCAGCTCCGGGCCGCCGGTCGAGCGTGCCACGATCGCGCACCTGGACGAGTTCGCGTCCACTCGCCGGGGGGTGGAGGCGTTCCTCGAACCGCAGACCACGATGGCCCGGACCAGCCTGCTGCTGGTGGCGTTCGACGGCGAATGGACGCGACGTTCCATCGAGTCGCCCGCCTGGGGGCGCCAGTTCGCCGGACGCCACGGCCTGCCGCTCTACGATGCGGCGGTGGTCGGCTACCCGCAACGGATGCGTGATTTCAACGCCCGGCAGAAGGGCCGCCGGGTCACCGAATGAGTCGTCGGCGGTCGAGCTCCTTTCGCCTGTCGAGCCTGTCGAGACACCCGGGCGACGGATCCGGTTCCGACACGCACAACCAGCGGCGATAGCTCAGGCCAGCGCTTCGTCGACCCGGTCCAGCTGATCGGACAGGTCGACGATGGCGCGGAACGCCTCGACCAGTGCGGACGCCAGGGCGGCGCCGTCCCCGGGTTGGGTGCCGCCGAACATGGTCGCCGCGGCGCCGCCGCAGGCCCACAGGCCGGCGACCGGCGTCCCATCGGTGCGTAGCACCCGGGAACGCGTGTCGATCACCGGACCGCCCGCGGTGCCGGTGTCGCCGGGGTAGACCCGGACGCCCCAGAACGGCTGCCGGTCGACGGATCCCAGGCAGGGGTTGCGGCGTAACAGCGGGTCGCCGAAGGACTTGTCCCAGGCGCTGTCGCCGCGGCGGAAGTCGGTGTCGCGTCCGCGTTTGGCCAGTTGGTTGAACGCCACCACGCTGCCCAGCAACCCGGCCCGGTCGACGGCCAGGCCCTCGGCGAGTTCCTGCAGCGAGGTCGCCCGCACCAGCTCGCCCGCCTCGATCGCGGCCTGCGGCGACGAGCCGGCCACGGACCGAGGCCGTGCTGCTTGCGATGCCGGTTGTCGATGACCAGGAAGGACGGCACCGACAGCCCGCCGCGGTTGTGCTCGTACATCCAGTGTCCGGCCCACACGCCTGGCTCGGCCTCGTTGTGGTAGCGGTCGCCGGCGAGGTCGACGATCATGCCGTGCGGGGCCACCCGGGCCACGTCGAGCCGGTGCGCCACTCCGTCGGCGAGCAGCACCGGCGTCCACCAGGCCCGGTCGAGTTCAGCCACCGCGGCATCAACCTGGGCTCCGGCCCGTAGCGCGGCACCGTCGTTGCCGCCACCCACCGACCAGGCCACCGAGGTCGGACCGGGTAGATGCTGTTTGCGCAGGTCGGCGTCCGCTTCGAAGCCACCGCACGCCAGCAGCACGCCCAGCTCGGCACTCACCTCGACCTCGCCGTCCTCGTGGTCGATCCGGACGCCGGTGACGGCCCCGTCGACGACGATCAGTTCGATCATCGGCGACTCGAGCCAGATCTCCACCCCGCTGCCGACCGCGCGGCGCAGCAGCTCGCCGACCAGCGCGGCGCCACCCTCCAGTTGCGGACCGCCGCCGAGGCGGCGCAGCCGCGCCAGCAGCCCCGAACCCTCGTCGACATCGGCGCGCCGCAGCCGTCCGGCCCATTCGTCGTCCAGCTGCACCGCGGACGCCTTCGCCCGCATCGTGCGGCCCTGGGCCTTGGCCCCCTCGGCCTCGGGGCGGCAGTCCGGCAAGCCTTTGACGACCTCGAGCCCGATCCGCGACGACACCAGCCACCGCGCGACGGCGACGGCGGTGCGGGTGAACGCGACGCGGCGGGCCGCCATCACCTCGTCGGCAGGAGTCGACAGCCCGTTGAGATAGCTGAGCGCCTCTTCGGCCGAGTCGGACGGCGTCCCGCCCCTGCCCATCAGGTCGTTGCCGGGCACCCACAGGTGGCCGTCGCCGGACGCCGTGACCGAACCCACCGTGGCGCTGCGTTCGACCACCAGCACCCGGTGTCCCAGGCGCCGGGCGGCAACGGCGGCCAGCAGGCCCGCGGCCCCGGCGCCGACGATCACCACATCGGTCTGCACGGGCTCAGCCTTGCAGGGACTGGGCGAGCGCCACCAGGGTGCGGACCGCGACGCCGGTTCCGCCGGTGGGCACATAGTCGTAAGGGCCCTCGTCGTTGAACGCAGGCCCCGCGATGTCCAGGTGTGCCCAAGGGATCTCGGCGACGAAGTGCTGGAGGAAGGCGGCCGCCGACAAGGCGCCGCCGTAGCGGTTGCCGCCCGAGCGCAGGTCCGCCACCTTCGATTCCAGCTTCTTCCGGGTGCCCTCGGGGATGGGCAGCTGCCAGAACGCCTCGCCCGCCGACTCAGCCGCGTCCAGGACGTAGTCGGCGGCCTCGTCGTTGCTGGCCATCAGGCCGGCGACCCGCTCGCCGAGCGCCACCATGCAGGCGCCGGTCAAGGTAGCCACATCGATGATCAGGTCGGGGGAATCCTCGGTCGCGCGAGCCAGCGCGTCCGCCATCACCAGGCGTCCTTCGGCGTCGGAGTTGACGTTCTCGACCGTCGTGCCGCCGTACATGGTGAGCACGTCCGAGGGTCGGTAGGCGGTTCCGGACGGCATGTTCTCGGCCATCGCGGCGTAGGTGGTGACCCGCACCTTGAGCCCGAGCTGGGCGATCGCCCGGGTGGCGGCCAGCACCGCGGCGGCCCCTGCCATGTCGCATTTCATGGTGTACATGCCGTCGGCGGGCTTCAGGTTCAGGCCGCCGGTGTCGAAGGTGATGCCCTTGCCGATCAATGCCAGGTGCGCCTTGGCGCCGCGCGGGGCATAGTCGAAGCGAACCAGCCGAGGGCCGCGCGACGAGCCGCCGCCGACCGCCGTCAGGCCGCCGTAGCCGCCGCGCTCGAGCGCCTTGTCGTCGAGGATCTCGACGTCGATCCGGGTGCCCTTGGCGGCGTTCTTGGCCGCGTCGGCGAAACTCTCGGGGTACAGCTGGTTGGCCGGGGTGTTTACCCAGTCGCGGGCCAGGCAGACCGCGGCGGCGACCGTCTTGGCGGCCTCGACCGCACGCCGGGCCTCCGGCTTGGCCGAACTGCTGACCACGGTCAGCGAGGCGATCGGGTCCTTGGCGTCCTTGCCGCTGAGCTTGACGAACCGGTAGGCGCCGAGCAGAGCCCCTTCGGCGGCGCCGCGCACCACCTCGGGTTCGACGGCGTCTAGGCAGAGGGCGATTCGCATGCCGCGCTCGCCGGCCAGCCCGGCCGCGGCCCGGACGCCGTTGCCGGCGGCTCGGCGGATCTGCTCGGGGGTCACGTCGGTCTCGCCCAGGCCGACTGCGACCAGGCGGACGCCGTCGGGACCGGCCAGGGTGACGGTGCTGCCCGGCGTGGCTTCGACGCCCAACTCGCGGGCGACGGCCAGCAGTGGACGGCCGTACAGCTTCGCCGTCCGGCGTTCGATGTCGTCGGGCACTCCGACCGGGACCGGTTCGCCGGCGCTCTCGGCCACGCCGAAGATCACCACGTCGGCATCCCGCGGGCACGAGGTCGCCAGAGTCAGGGCAGGAAGGCTGAAGACGGTCACTGGGTGTCCTATCGGTGCCGGGGAGGAATCACCCGTCACCTTAGTCGCAGCCACGTGCCTGCGAGCCTGCCGTCAGGCATGCGATCCTGGGCCGGTGACCAGTTTCGCCTTCGCCACCGCTGCCCGGATCGCGTTCGGTCCGGGCTCCTCCGCCCAACTGCCGGACGCCGTCGCCGAGTTGGGTGCCCGTCCGTTCGTCTGCACTGGGGCCACCCCCGGCCGGTTCGCCAGCCTGCTGGCGGGCCTGGGCGGCGCCCGCAGCTGGCCGATCACCGGCGAGCCGACGCTGGACGACATCCGCGCCGGTGTGGTGGCAGCCCGCGAACACGGCGCGGACGTCGTGGTCGGTCTCGGCGGCGGCGCGGTGCTGGACGCAGCCAAGATCATCGCCGCGCTGGCACCCAACGACGGCGACGTCCTGGACTACCTGGAGGTGATCGGCGCCGGACGGGCGATGGCGCGCCGGCCGCTGCCGTTCGTGGCGGTGCCCACCACCGCCGGCACCGGCTCGGAGGTCACCATGAACGGCGTCGTCACCTCGCCCGAGCACGGCGTGAAGGTCAGCATGCGGCACCCGACCATGCTGGCCCGGGTCGCGCTGGTCGATCCCGAACTGACCCTCGGTTGCCCACCCGCGGTGACCGCCTCGTCCGGACTGGACGCGCTCACCCACTGCCTGGAGTCGTTCGTCTCGCCGATGGCGAACCCGCTCACCGACGGCTTCAGCGCGGAGGGGCTGCGCCGGGCCGGCCGCAGCCAGCGCCGCGCCTACACCCACGGCGACGACCTGGACGCCCGCACCGACATGGCGCTGTGCGCGTTGCTCGGCGGCCTGGCCCTGGCCAACGCGAAACTTGGTGCGGTGCACGGCCTGGCCGGCGTGGTCGGCGGACTGACCGGCGCGCCGCACGGACTCACCTGCGCCACCCTGCTGGGCGAATGCTGCCGCGGCAACGTGGCGGCCCTGCGCGACCGTTCCCCCGAGGACCCGGCGTTGGCCCGGTACGCCGAGGCCGGCAGGCTGCTCTCGGGCACCGCCGGCGTGGACGCCCTGCTGGACTGGCTGGCCGAGACCGTCCGGGTGCTGGGGGTGCCGACCATCGGCCAGCTCGGCGTGACGCCCGAGCAGTACCCGCAGATCTGCGCGCAGGCGGCTGCGTCATCCTCGATGAAGGGCAACCCGATCATGCTGTCTGCGGACGAGCTGGAAGAGATCCTGCGCCGCTCTGCCTGATTGCTGTTGGCCGCACTCGCCGAACTCGGCTGCGCCCTGGCGTTGTGGCGCGGCGAACCGGGTGCCGACCAGGGCGACGCGCCGTGCAGGAGGTGGTGCGGGCACAGCCGACACGCTGCGGCTCGACCTGATCGCCGAACGGGCCCGGCGTGGCGCGGAGGCCGGCGACCTCGTCCGTGCCGCGCCCAACGAACTGATCGGACGCGACGACGACCTGCAGCGGGTCGAGGTGCCGAACTCGATCGCGGAAATCCGAAGCGGGGCTGTCCACCGGTTCAGCGGCGGAGGGCCGCGCGCGGACGGGCAATCAGTCTCGCCGCCGCAGTCGAGGTCGACCTGCCGGATAGGCTGCCGCCAGGCTCGCTCGAAGGAGAACAATGCCGGAGTTGAAGAAGTCTCCGCTGCACGATCGCCACCAGGCCCTCGGTGCCAAATTCGCAGAATTCGGCGGGTGGTCGATGCCGTTGCAGTACGCCGGGATCGTCTCCGAGCACAAGGCGGTCCGTGACGCGGTCGGCATCTTCGACGTCAGCCACCTCGGCAAGGCCAGGATCACCGGGCCGGGCGCCGTCGACTTCCTGAACAGCTGCATCACCAACGACGTGCACAAGATCGGCGTCGGTCAGGCCCAGTACACGCTGCTCTGCAACGACGCCGGCGGTGTCGTCGACGACCTGATCTGGTACTGGCTGGCCGACGACGAGATCTTCCTGATCCCCAACGCCGCCAACACCGCCGAGGTGGTCGCGCTGCTCGCAGCCGCCGCGCCCGACGGCATCACCGTCGCCAACGAGCACGACGATCACGCCGTCCTCGCTGTGCAGGGCCCGTCCTCGGACGAGACCCTGGCCGCGCTCGGGCTGCCGGTCGGTCACGACTACATGCGCTTCGCGGTCGGAAACCTGGACGGCGTCGAACTGACCGTCTGCCGCACCGGCTACACCGGCGAGCGTGGCTACGAACTGGTCGTGCCCGCCACCGATGCGGGAAAGATCTGGGACGCGGTGCTCGCCGCCGGCGAGCAATACGGGATCGCGCGGCGGCCTCGGTGCCCGCGACACGCTACGCACCGAGATGGGCTACCCGCTGCACGGCCAGGACCTGCGGCCCGACCTGTCGGCGGGGCAGTGCGGGGTCGGCTGGGCGATCGGCTGGAAGAAGGACACCTTCTGGGGCGCGGACGCCCTGCGCGCCGAGAAGGCGTCCGGCCCGGGGCGCCGACTGACCGGGCTGCTAGCGCAGGGACGGGGCATTCCGCGTCCGCACATGGAGGTCGTCCATGACGGTGAGGTGGTCGGCGAGGTCACCTCGGGCACCTTCTCGCCCACCCTGGGCAAGGGCATCGCGCTGGCGCTGCTGCCTCCCGCGCTACCGCCCGGCACGCCGATCAGTGTCCGGGTACGCAACCGGGAGGAGCCGTTCGAGGTGGCCAAGCCGCCGTTCGTCGCCCCCGGGGTGCGCGCATGAACGGTCGGGGCTGGCGCAAGTGGGCGCATCTGGCTCTGGCGGCCGCAGGCTTGGTGGCGGTGCTGTGGGCGGTGGCGTTCAGCGCCAACCCGACGATCTGGTGCCGCGACCAGGTGATGCGTCCGGGCGAGGTGTGCCACAACGCCGAAGGCACCAAGATCCAGACCTATGAGGAACGGGCCAGCGCCGCGCAGTGGGCCCGTCCGGTGGTCGGCGTCGTGGGTGCCGGGCTGACGGCCTTCGGCGTGGTGTTGTGGCGCGGGGAACGCCGCAAGGTCGCCGTCTGAGCCGCGGCCGCGAAGCCTATCGGAGCACTGAATCAACGTAACGACCAACGAAAATCAGCGCTTCCCTATCGGGGCCGACGGAGCTCTGGGCTCAGAAGCTCTCGCCGCGCTTCAGCACCGGACGCGGCACGCGCAGCCGGCGCACCGACAGCGAACGGTTGAAGCCGTAGTAGAGCAGTCCCTTCAGGGGCTCCTTCGGAATGCGCTGCGCGGCGAGCTTCTTGAAGCCGCGCCACATCCGGGTGATGTCGATACCGATCAGGATCATGAAACCCCAGGTGCCGTACGTGGCGGGCTCGACCAGCTTCGGGAAGATCGGGGCGAGCACCAGCACGAAGAGCAGCATCGTCATCAGGATCGGCATCGACAGCTCGGCCAGATTGAACCGGCTGTCGACCCAGTTGCGCATCAGCACCTTGCCGGGGGCATTGTTGACCGCCGCCATCTGCTTGCGCCGCTCAACGGCCGCCTGCTCGCGTGACCTCCGCTTGGCCTCCTTGGGGCTGAGCTGGGGATTGAGCCGCTCTCGGCGCGCGGCCTCGGCGTCGCGGCGCTTGGGTGTGGGCACGGCCTTCGCCCGCGGCGCGGTGCCTGTTTCCTCGGGCGCCGCGACCGGCTCCTGAGCGGCTTCCTTGTCCTTATTGGCGGAGAACAATCCCACGTCGAACCTCAATGTCGGCGGATCAGATGACCCTTCATCCTACCCCGCACGCCGCCCGCGACCGACCGCCCACACCGGCCCGGGACGGTGTGGGCCGCCACGTCGCCGGTGGCCGGGTTCGGCGGCCGGATAGGCTGGTCGCGATCGCGCACGTCAACGGAAGGCGACCCCTCATGGCTGGGCTTTTCCAACGGATGAAGGCCATCTTCTCCGCCAAGGCCGACAAGGCTCTCGACAAGCTCGAGGATCCGCGCGAGACGCTGGACTACTCCTACAGCAAGCAGTTGGAGCTGCTCCAGCAGGTGCGCCGCGGGGTGGCGGAGGTGGCGACCAGCCGCAAGCGGGTCGAGTTGCAGGCCGGACAGCTCAATCAGCAGATGGACAAGCTGACCGTGGCGGCTACCCGCGCTCTGGAGGCGGGCCGGGAGGATCTCGCCCGCGAGGCGCTGACCCGCAAGTCGGGACTCCAGCAGCAGCTCGCGGAGCTGCAGACGCAGCACGCGGCGCTGCAGGCCGAAGAGGAGCGGCTGGTCCGGGCCAGCCGGCAGCTCCAGGCCAAGGTAGATGCCTTCCGGACCCGCAAGGAGACCATCAAGGCGACCTACACCGCCGCCGAGGCCCAGACCAAGATCAGCGAGGCGTTCAGCGGTCTCGGCAAGGAACTGGGCGACGTCGGCCAGGCCATCCAGCGCGCCGAGGACAAGACCACCCAGCTGCAGGCGCGTGCGGCCGCGGTCGATGAGCTGCTGGCCAGCGGTGCCCTCGACGATCCGACCGGACTGGCGCAGGACGATCTCACCCGCGAACTGGACGCGCTGGCGTCCGGCGCCCAGGTGGACAACGAGCTGGCCGCACTCAAGGCCTCGCTGTCCGGCGGCGCACAGCCGGGAGAGTTGGGCGGGGCAGCGGAGCCGGGGGAGGTGCCTGGCGAACTGACGGTCGGCACCTTCGAGCAGCCTCCCCCACCGGGGGCGACCCCGCCGGCCGGCTCTTCCGAGAACCTGCGGTGAGCGCCGGCCTCGATGGCTGAGCGCCGTCCGCGGGTGCTGCTCGCGTGCGGCGCAGTGGCGGAGTTGTCGCCGCGGGCCGCCGCGCAGTCGCTGGCCAGGGGTTTCGCCGAATCGGCGGAGGTCGCTGCGGTGGGCCTGGCGGACGGCGGGCGGGCCCTCGGCCAGGCGCTGGTCGAGCCCGCGGGCGAACTCGAATCTCTGCGCGCCGGCTGGCTGGCCCGCCGTCCGGGACTGCTCGCCGTGGGTGCCGATCCGGAGCTGCCGCCCGACCCGCTGAGTGGAAGCAGTGCCGCACTGGGATGCCTGGTCGGTTACGCACTGCAAAGTGACCGCTCCCTGCCGGCTGGCGGTGCCGTCCGCGGTGAGGCTGCGCGAAACGAGCGGACGACGTCCGTGGTGATCGACCTGAGCGTGCTCGACGTGCACGACGCCGGGGCCGGGCTGCTCGGGGCGCTCGGTGCCACCGCCGACGTCCCCCTGGACGCCGGCCCGCAGCCGCTGGCCGAGATCGGACGACTCGATCTGGACGCCGCCCAGGCCTGGTTCGCCGGCTGTGATCTGGTCGGGCTGGTGTCTCCGGGCGAGTTGGGCGATGAGCTGCTGGGCCTGCGCGGCATCACCTCACGGCGCGGACGCGCACTGGGTACGGCCGCGGAGCGGATGCTGGCGGTGGATGCCGCGCTGGAGCGGTTCGCCGGACTGGCCGGCGCCGGTCACACCCGTGCAGCCGGTGCCGGAGCGGCAGGCGGGGCCGGGTTCGCGGTGCTGGCACTGGGCGGCCGGCTCAGCACCGGCGCAGCGTTCTGTGCGGAACGGGTCGGCCTCGACCGCGGCCTGGCGGCGGCGGACCTGGTGGTCACCGCGTGTGATTCGTTCGACTTCGGCACGCGCGGGGGCGGAGTGGTCACCGAACTCGCCCGGCGTTGCGAAGCCGCCGAGACCCCGCTGCTGGTGGTCTCGCCGACGATCGAGATGTCTGAGCGCGAGATGCGGGTGATGGGTGTGGAATCGGGTCATTGGCTGGAGCCGGGCAGCGATACCGGTGCCGCGCTGACCGCGACCGGACGGCGCCTCGTCGCCGGCTGGTCGGCGCGCTGGTGACCGGCGTTCCTGGCGATGTCGGCGAGCGATTACACTGATCTCGGAATACCCACTCGTACCGGAGGCGTTGCTCCGGCTGAGTATCCCCGAGAAACCGGAGTCACCATGTCCCTGGACCAGCAGCTCGAGATCGACGGCATCATCCTCACCGAGGCGGCGGCGACCAAGGTGAAGGATCTGGTCTCGCAACAGCCCGACGAGAGCCTCTTCCTTCGCATCTCCGTGGCGCCGGGCGGATGCTCGGGCCTGCGCTACCAGCTGTCCCTCGATGATCGGGAACTCGACGGCGACGTCACCAAGGAGTGGTTCGGCGTGCCGGTGGTCACCGACCGGATGTCGGCGCCCTACCTGATCGGTGCCACCATCGACTTCGTGGACACCATCGAGGCGCAGGGCTTCACCATCGACAACCCGCAGGCGCAGGGCTCCTGCGCCTGCGGCGACAGCTTCCACTGAGCCCGGACCCCGGCTGCGGGCGGGACTACGGGTAACAATCTCAATTTCGACAACATCGGGGCGCCCCAGGGGGGCGTCCCGATGCGCTTTTGGGTTAGGGTGAGCCCCTAGGAATCTGACGATTCGGATGCCTGCCCGGGGCGATCATGTCTTCGGGGGCATCCGTCGTGGGAAGGCGGAACGCCCGTGGTGAAGAACCGCACACGCGCCGGACGCGTCCTGACGCTGGGGGGCGGCGCCCTGGTGGCGTTGGCGCTGACCGGCTGCAGCCAGGACACGTTGGCGCAATGGGGGCGCTGGGGCATGCCCGTGGCGGCCAGTGAGCAGGCTCCTTGGATCGGCAATCTGTGGAACGGCGCCTGGATCGCCTCCATGGTGATTGGCGTCTTCGTCTGGGGCCTGATGCTCTGGGTGTCCGTCCGGTATCGCCGCAAGCATGACGGCGAGGTACCTCGGCAGAGCCGGTACAACCTGCCGATGGAGATCCTGTACACGACGGTGCCGTTCTTGATCATCGGCGTGCTGTTCTTCTTCACCGTGCAGAGCCAGGACCAGGTGCTGGCCAAGGTGAACGACCGCCCCGTCCACACCGTGAACGTGATCGGCCAGAAGTGGTCGTGGTCCTTCAACTACATGGAGCAGCAGAATGCTGCCGTGAACGCGGTCGTCTACGACACCGGAACCGTCGAGCGGCTGCCCGACCTGTACCTGCCGGTGAACGAGCCCGTGCGGTTCAACCTCGCCTCGGCCGACGTCATTCACTCCTTCTGGATTCCGGAGTTCTACTTCAAGCTCGACGTGATCCCGGGGCATCCCAACTCCTTCGACGTGACGCCCAGCCGCACCGGCGAGTTCCTCGGCAAGTGCGCGGAGCTGTGCGGCACGTACCACTCGGCCATGTTGTTCAAGGTGCACGTGGTGAGCGTCGAGGAGTACAACGCTCATCTGAAGGAACTGGCTGCCAAGGGACAGACCGGTGAGCTCAAGCCACCCGTCTGGGTGAACACCGTTCCGTCGGCACCGGCAGATGAGGAGCACAAACGATGAGCGTTGCACGAGTGACCCTCGGATCGACGGAACGACGGGCGGTCCGCCGAGCCAACTGGGGCAGTAGGGCGATGACGTTGCTGACGTCCACCGACCACAAGCTGATCGCCAACCTGTACTTCGTCACGGCCTTCGCCTTCTTCGGATTCGGCGGCCTGCTCGCCCTCGCGATCCGCGCCGAGTTGGCCTTCCCGGGTCTGCAGTACCTGCATTACGAGACCTTCAACCAGTTCTTCACCATGCACGGCACGATCATGCTGCTGATGTTCGCGACCCCGATGTTCGCGGCCTTCGCCAATGCGATCATGCCGCTGCAGATCGGTGCTCCCGACGTTGCCTTCCCGCGGATGAACATGCTCAGCTACTGGCTGTATCTGTTCGGCTCGGTGACAGCCTGCTCCGGCTTCCTGTCGCCGCAGGGTGCTGCGGCGTTCGGCTGGTTCGCCTACGCTCCGCTGTCGGACGCGATCAACTCGCCCGGCGTCGGCGGTGACCTGTGGCTGATGGGCCTGTACGTGATGGGCCTGTCAACGATTCTCGGCGCGGTGAACTTCGTCACCACCATCGTGTGCATGCGGGCGCCCGGCATGACCATGTTCCGGATGCCGGTCTTCACCTGGAACATCTTCGTCACCTCGCTGTTGGTGCTGCTGGTCTTCCCGGTGCTCGCCGCCGGACTGCTGGTGCTAGAAGCCGATCGCCGGCTGGGCACCCATATCCTCGATCCCGGCGTCGGCGGGGCGGTGCTGTGGCAGCACCTGTTCTGGTTCTTCGGGCACCCCGAGGTCTACATCATCGCGATTCCGTTCTTCGGCATCATCACCGAGATTCTGCCGGTGTTCGCCCGCAAGCCGATCTTCGGCTACGTGGGTCTGGTCGCCGCGACGATGGCGATCGGCGGCTTGAGCGTCGCGGTCTGGGCGCACCACATGTTCGTCACCGGCGCGGTCAACCTGCCCTTCTTCTCGTTCATGACGTTCATGATCGCGGTGCCCACAGGCTTGAAGTTCTTCAGCTGGATCGGCACCCTGTGGGGCGGTTCGATCAGTTTCGAAACACCGATGATCTGGGCGATGGGCTTCCTGACGACGTTCCTGTTCGGAGGCCTGACCGGCGTCATCCTGGCCAGCCCACCGCTGGACTTCCACGTCTCCGACAGCTACTTCGTGGTCGCGCACTTCCATTACGTTCTGTTCGGCACCGTGGTGTTCGCGATGTTCGGCGGCTTCTACTACTGGTGGCCCAAGTTCACCGGCCGGATGCTGAACGAGCGCTGGGGCAAGGTGCACTTCTGGATGCTGTTCTTCGGCTTCCACCTGACCTTCCTGGTGCAGCACTGGCTGGGCATCGAGGGCATGCAGCGACGGATCGCCGACTACCTGCCCACCGAGGGTTTCGAGTTCCTCAACCAGGTCTCCACCGTCGGTGCCTTCCTGCTCGGCATCTCGATGCTGCCGTTCTTCTGGAACATGTGGATCAGCCGCAACGCGCCGTTGGTGAACACCGACGATCCGTGGGGCTGGGGTCGTTCGCTGGAGTGGGCGACGTCCTGCCCGCCGCCGAGGCACAACTTCAGCAAGCTGCCGCGGATCCGTTCCGAGTCGCCGGCCTTCGATCTGCACCATCCCGAGATCCATGGCGTGGACCGCGCCGAGGAACTGGACGTCCTACTGACCGGCGTCGGCTCGGCGTCCTCCATCGAAAACCCCAAGGGGGAGTGAAGCCATGAAGGTCGAAGCCTGGATGTTCAGTGCGATCGCGATCTTTGTTGCCGTGGTGACGCCGATCTACTGGTTCATGTCCCACGAGATCATCGGCACCGTCGCGCTGATCATGACGATGCTGCTGTTCGCAATGGTGGCGTTCTACCTGTTCAATCTCTCCCGCAAGATGGATGCCCGGCTGGAGGACCGTAAGGACGCCGAGATCGCCGAAGGCGCCGGTGCCCTGGGATTCTTCCCGCCGAAGAGCATCTGGCCGTTCTGGGTGGCACTCACCGTACAGCTGCTGGCCCTCGGCCCCGTCTTCGGATGGTGGATCAGCATCCTCGCCGTCTGTCTCGGCATCTGGGCACTCAGCGGCTGGGTCTTCGAGTACTACCGCGGCGACTACCAGCACTGAGTCGCGGCGGCCCCGCGCCCACGCCCACCAAAGCCCTGCTCCAACCCGCGCGACTAGGCCCTCCCTAATCAGTTCAGCCCTCCCGTATACGGGAGGGCTGAACTGATTAGGGAGGGCCTAGTAGACCGTCGCTTCTTATGTTTGCTTTAGAGTCGGGTAGAGGTGGCGGAGCTTGATGCGTGCGTCTTCGGTGGTGAACTGCCACTCGACTTGTCGCTGGTCTGCGTTGGTCTGGGCCTGCCAGGCGGCGAGTTCGTTGTTGAGGACGTCGAGGTTGCTGATGCGGCGTGCGAGGCACTGGACGGTGAGTGCGGCGAGTTCGATCTCGGCGATGTTGAGCCAGGACCCGTGCTTGGGTGTGTGGTGGATCTCGAGTCGTTGGGCCAGTGCGAAGGCGATTTCGGGCTCGAACGTCTCGTAGAGCGAGGCGATCCCGTGGGTGTTGAGGTTGTCCATCACCAGCACGACCTTCTCCACGCCTGAGGAGGCTGGGAAGTCCTCGTCGAGGAGCCGCTGGACCTGGCGTGCCCAGTCGGCTCTGGTGCGCTGCGGCTGGGCGTTGACACGGCGCCAGCCGCGTAGGGGCTCGACCCAGCAGAAGATCGAGCAGGTGCCGTGCCGGACGTACTCGGAGTCCTGGAGCAGGTCGCGGCCCGGGGCGGCGGGAACCGGCGCTCGGGCATCGGCCAGGAGTTGGTAGGGCTTCTCGTCCATACACACCACCGGGAACCTGGGGTCGTAGATGCGGTGGTAGACCGAGAGGATGGCCTCCATCCGGGCCACGAACTCCGCGTGGGCCTTCGGCGCGATCACCCAGCACTTCTTCAGGTGAGGACGAAGTTTCGTTTTTTTAAGACCCGCCCGATGGTCGAGTGGTCCAGGTCCGGGATGTCCTCGACCAGCGCGACGTGCTTCTCCAACAACCGCAACGACCACCGGGCCCGACCCTCGGGCGGTGTCGAGCACGCCAACGCGATCAGTCGGGCCTCGACCTCACCAGTGATCTGCGAGGGCACCGGCGGCATCTCACGCGGCTTACGCCCGACCGTGTACCAGGCGTCCCCACCGGACTCCACGAAACGCTTCGAGACCAACCGGATCGTGTCGCACGAAACCCCAAGCCGCGCCGCGATCACCGCCCGCTCATCGACCGGCCCAGGCGCAGCCGCACCGGTATCCAAGGCGAGCAGCACCCGGGTGCGCCGGACCATCGACACCGAATGCACCCCGCTGCGGGCCACCCGCTCCAACTCTTCACGATCCTCCGGCGACAACACCACCGGATACTTCTTGCGCGACGGCATGACGAACGTCCTGACTGGCAGAGGGGAAGGAAGACCTGCCAAACCTCAATCTCCACCAAACACAATCGATATTAGCGGCGACACGCTACTAGTGCTCCCGAGGTGTCCATGAGCCCCGACGAGTTTGAGCAATTCGGTGGTCCTGGTGCTCAAGGTGCGGGTATGACAGTCTTCACCACCAAATCGTGGATGTTCGATCAGCAGTGCGACCGCAAGGCATTGGAGCGGGCGCTGCGTTCCGGGTCGCTGGTTCGACTGCGTCGTGGTGTCGTCGCGTTGCCCGAGGAGCTTGCTGCCTGGGAAGGGCATCGGCGCAAGATTCAGGCCGCTGCACTCAAGATCAACCACGGCACCTACTTTGCACGGCAGTCGGCAGGGCTGCTGCACGGGTTGCCAGTCCGAGTCACAGAAGGTCTGCCGGTCCAAGTGATTCGGACGATGGGCGGCCGACACACGCGGAATCGGCTGCTTGAGGCTACGCCGGCGGCGCTTGATGAGGATGAGATCACCGTCATCGACGGCCTTCCTACGACGAGCGCGCAGCGCACCGTCATTGACCTGGTCCGACGGCTCCCTTTTCCCGACGCCGTGGCGGTTGTGGATGCGGCCCTTCGCCGCGGCCTGGATCGCGCCAGTCTCGCCACTACGACCGGTTACGGGCATACCCGAGCCGTGCGAGCGGTCTCGTTCGGGAACGCGGCGAGTGAGAGCTTCGGTGAAAGCTACAGCCGCGCGGTGATGCTCTTGGCGAACATCCCGATCCCCGAGTTGCAGGTCGATCAGCTCACTGCGGACGGCCGATTCCTCGGTAGGCCCGATTTCGACTGGGGTGGCAAGGTCATCGGAGAGTATGACGGTGGGGGGAAGTACGACGGAAGCTACGGTGTCGACCCGCGCACGGCGATTGAGGCCGAAAAGCTTCGTGCCCAGACTTTCATCGATGAGGGTTACGTCGTCGTCCGCTGGATGTGGCGGGAGCTGCAGGTACCCGGACTCGTCCCCGATCGTATTCGTCGAGCGCTCGCGTCGCGCACCTTGATCAGGCCGGTTGCCGATCAGTAGGCAGTTCACCGTGGGCCTTTGGCCTGCCGCACGGAGGTAGGCCCTCCCTAATCAGTTCAGCCCTGCCTTATAAGGCAGGGCTGAACTGATTAGGCAGGGCCTAGTGGGTGGGGGGTCACCAGCTGACGTGCAGGGGGCGTCCCTCGTTGAAGCCGGAGGCGGATTGGATGCCGACGACGGCGTTGGTGGTGAACTCGCGCAAGGTGCGGGCGCCGGCGTAGGTGCAGCTGGAGCGGACGCCGGCGACGATGAAGTCGATTAGGTCCTCCACGCCCGGACGGGCCGGGTCCAGATACATCCGGGACTGCGAGATGCCCTCCTCGAACAGCGCCGCCCGGGCGCGCTCGAACCGGGACTGCTCGCGGGTGCGCATCCGCACGGCGCGTGCGGACGCCATGCCGAACGACTCCTTGTAGGGACGGCCGTCGTGGTCGGTGACCAGGTCGCCGGCCGACTCGTGGGTGCCGGCGAACCACGAGCCGATCATCACCGCACCCGAACCGGCAGCCAGCGCGAGCGCCACATCACGCGGGTGGCGGACGCCCCCGTCGGCCCAGATCGCCTTACCCGCGGCCTCGGCCTCGGCCGCGCATTCCAGCACCGCCGAGAACTGGGGACGTCCGACGCCGGTCTGCATCCGGGTCGTGCACATCGCACCCGGACCGACCCCGACCTTCACGACGTCGGCGCCGGCCTCGATCAGATCGGCGGTGCCCTCGGCGGTCACCACATTGCCGGCCACCACCGGCACTGAGCTGCCACGCGCGGTCAGCATGGCACGGACGACCCGAAGGCCCTCGATCATCCGCTCCTGATGACCGTGTGCAGTGTCCATCACCAAGACGTCGGCGCCGGCGTCCGACAATTCCACGGCACGTCGCTCGACATCCTTGGAGATGCCGACCGCGGCGCCGACCCGGAGCCGTCCGGCGGCGTCCAAGGCCGGGGGATAGAGGGTGGCTCGCAGGGCGCCCTTGGCGGTCATCAGGCCGGCCAGTTTGCCGTCGCGCACCGCCAGTGCAACACGGTGGCGGCGGGCGTTGAGCAGTTCGAAGACCTCCGCGGGCGAGGTTTGAGGATCGACCAGCGTCAGGTCGGTCGACATGGCTTCGTGCACCTGCACGAACCGATCCAGCCCGGACGCCTCGGACGGGCCGAGAATTCCGACCGGGACGCCGTCCTCGACGACGACCACCAGGCCGTGCGCGCGCTTGGGCAGCAGGTGCAGGGCCTCACCGATGGTGGTGTTGGGGTCGACGTGCACCGGTGTGTCGAAGACGGTGTGGGCTTCCTTCACCCGTCCGATGGTCTCGGCCACGATCGACGTGGGCAGATCCTGGGGGATGATCGCGATGCCGCCGCGGCGCGCCACGGTCTCAGCCATCCGGCGTCCGGAGATCGCGGTCATATTGGCCACCACCAGTGGCAGCGGCAACCGCAACACGTCGGTGCTGGTCAGGTCAACATCGAGCCGGGAGGCCACCGAGGAGCGTCGCGGCGCCATGAACACATCGTCGTAGGTGAGGTCATGGGACGGCATCGGATTCAGAAAGCGCACCGGCAGATCTTACCGTGGGCAGCGATGTGGAACGGCTGACCAATGCCGCGCCGGGTGGGGGAGTGCCGGGCGGGATTGAGCAGTGGATCCGGCGGGCGATCGGTAAACCCATCTCTCGCGCCGGATGACCCGATGCGACCACACGAACTGGGGTCGCCGCATCCCGCCAGGGACGTCTTCGCTCGGAGCAGCAGGGCAACCACAGCTGGCCAACTTGTTGACAGCATCATGTGGTCAGAGGTGTCGACCAGGTTGAACTACCGAAACTCGCGCTTCCCTGGTTGAGGTCGTCGAGGCCCTTGCCAGCGAGCGGACAGGGTGGATGTGTCGAGTCGACGCTTCCTCAGCGGTTTCCCGACGCAAGTCCGAACCCAACAAAAGAGCGGTGCCGCCGAGAACGAATCTCGGCGGCACCGCTGCGGTGATCGATAGGCGATCAGTGCGTGATCTCGCTGGGCTTGTCGCTCGCAGCGACCTCGTGATCGTCGTCGTGGCCCTCCGCGTGATGATCGGCCTCGGCGATCTCATCGGCCGACGGCTTGCTGATCACCCCGGCGAAGTACCAGCGCGACATCAGGGCCCGCCACTTGCTGACACCGGCGCCCTTCTCGGCCACGCCGTGTGCATCGGTGGCGGGTGCGATCTTCGAGCGCGGTGCCCTGCGCGTGCTGGGTGAGCGTGAACTTCTCGTTGACCGTGATCGGACGATGCGGCTCGGAGTAGCCACCGTCAGGTGCCCGCTCGATGATGCCGGTCTCACTGCCGTGCAGGACGCGCTCAGCGTCGGCGCGCTGCAGCGATATGCAGATCCGCTTGGTGACGATGAAGGCGACGACCGGGGCCAGGAAGACCGCGATCCGCATGAACTCGGTAACCGCGTTCAGCGAAAGGCGGAACTGGGTGGCCAGAATGTCGTTGCCACCGGCCAGCCAGAACATCGCGTAGCAGGTCATCGCCGCGACACCGATGCCGGTCCGGGTCGGATTGTTGCGTGGGCGGTCCAGCACATGGTGCTCGGCCTTGTCGCCCGTGACCCAGGCCTCGATGAACGGGTACACACCGAGCCCGACGAACAGCAGGCCCATCAGGCCCATGCCGGGCAGGAAGATGTTCCACGACCAGGTGGTGCTGCCCAGATGCCATTCCCAGTTGGGCATGATCCGGATGGCACCCTCGACCCAGCCCATGTACCAGTCGGGCTGCGAGCCGGCCGTCACCTGCGCCGGGTTGTAGGGACCGAAGTTCCACACCGGGTTGATCGACATGGTGGCGCCCATCAGGATCGACACCCCGAAGACGACGAAGAAGAAGCCACCGGCCTTCGCCATGTACACCGGGAACAGCGGGTAGCCGACCACATTGCCGTCCTTGCGGCCCGGGCCCGGGTACTGGGTGTGCTTGTGGTAGATGACCAGGGCCAGGTGGGCTGCGATCAGTCCGAGCAGCAGGGCGGGGACCAGCAGGATGTGCACCATGTACAGCCGGGGGATGACCAGTTCACCGGGGAACTCGCCCGCGAAGATGAAGAACTCCGCCCAGGTGCCGATCAGCGGGATGGAGCGGATCAGGCCGTCCACGAACCGCAGGCCGGTGCCGGAGAGCAGGTCGTCGGGCAGGGAGTAGCCGGCGAAGCCCTCAATCAGCGAGATGGAGAGCAGCCCGACACCGATCAGCCAGTTGATCTCACGCGGCTTGCGGAACGCGCCGGTGAAGAAGATGCGCAGCATGTGCACCGTCATGGACGCGACGAACAGCATCGCCGCCCAGTGGTGGATCTGCCGCACCAACAAGCCGCCGCGGATGTCGAACGACAGGGCCAACGTCGAGGCGAACGCCTCGGACATCGGCAGGCCGCGCATCAGCTGGTAGGTGCCCTCGTACTCGACCTCGGCCATCGACGGCTTGAACCAGATGGTGAGGAACACGCCGGTCAGCAGCAGGATGATGAACGAGTACAGCGCGATCTCGCCGAGCAGGAACGACCAGTGGTCGGGGAAGATCTTCCGCAGGTTCTTCTTGAGTAGCGAGGCCAGGCCGAGGCGCTCGTCCGCCCAGACGGCACCGCTCGATATTCCCGGCGGCAGGCCCCCCTTCGGGGGGCGCTGCGGGTTCAGATCGGGTGATTCGCCCGAAACGTCAGCGGGCTTGGCCATCACCGATCACCTTCCTTGAAGTCGCCGTTCGAATCACGCTCGAAGAAGCTCGGGCCGACCGGAACGGTGAAGTCGCTGCGGGCCACCAGGTAGCCGTCGGAATCCACCGTGATCGGCAACTGGGGCAGTGCCCGGGCCGCCGGGCCGAACACCACGACACCGGAGTTGCCGAGATCGAAGGTCAACTGGTGGCAGGGGCATAACAGATGGTGGGTCTGTTGCTCCCACAGGCTAATCGGGCAGCCGACGTGGGTGCAGATCTTCGAATAGCACAGGATTCCGCCCACCTGCCAGTCCTGACGGGACTCGGGGATCTTGATCCGGGACGGGTCCATCCGCACGATGATGATGGACGCCTTCGCCTTCTCGATCTGGAATTCGGCGCCCTGATGCTCCCACAGGTTCTCGGGCTGGGCATTGACCAGCTGACCGATCTCCAGGTCGGACGCCTTCAGCGGCAGCCGGCTGACGTCGGCGACCAGCTTGACGCCCTCGGCCCAGATGGTGCGCTCGATGGTGTGCTTGCGCAGATCCGCGAGCGGCCACGGACCCATGTCGGCGAAGAGGACGACGGCCGGCACCGCAATGACGCCGAGTGCCCCGCCCAGGGCGCCGCCGATCAGCTTGCGGCGTCCGAGACCAGACTGCTCGGCTCCCTTGGCGAACTCGGCCGCAAACACCTCGCGGTCAGCCTCGGACGACGCCGCAGCGTGCCGGTCCTCAGCCACCTCTTCGTCGCCCATGATGGTCTTCGCCCAGTGCACGCAGGCGAGGCCGATCAGCAACGTCGCCAAGCCGCCGGTGAGGCCGAGCAGGAAGGTGGTGGCGTCCCACTCCATGCCGAAGATCGTGATGAACGAGTTCCGCGGAATCGTGAAGTACAGCACCACGAACACGATCGCCAGCACCGGGACGGCGCCCAGCATCAGCAGCACCTGCCGGTAGACGCGGTCACCGGCGCTCTTGTCAGCGTCCGTCCACCGTTCGATGTGTTCCTCGATGCCCGGATCGGGCACCGGGAAGCGCTCGAGGTCGGCGCTTTCTTTCTTGGGTTCGATGGTCATCGGGCCCGAGCTCCCTTCGCAGCGATCCATACGGCAATCAGGCACAGCCCGCCGATACCGATGATCCAGGCGAACAGGCCCTCGGCGACGGGGCCAAGTGCCCCGAAGGTCAGGCCGCTGCTCGGCTGGGCGTGCAGGGTCTCCAGGTAGCCGACGATCATGCGGACGTTCTCGTCGGGCAGAGCGCCGTTGTTGAACACCGGCATCTGCTGCGGGCCGGTGCGCAGGGCTTCCCAGATGTGCTTGCCGTCGACCCCGACCAGACTGGGGGCGTACTTGCCGTTGGGCAGTGCGCCACCGGCACCCTCGAAGTTGTGGCAGGCGGAGCAGTTGGTGCGGAACAGTTCGCCGCCCTTGGCCAGCTGCTCGGGCGTGAGGTTCTCGCCCTTGTACTGATCCTCGGTCGGGACGGCCGGGCCGGGGCCGAGGCTGGCCACGAAGGCGGCCAGGCTCGCGATCTCGGCGTCGGAGTAGGTGTTCTGCTTGCGCGGGGCCTGCGCCCCGGGGTTCGCCATCGGCATCCGGCCGGTGCTGACCTGGAAGTCGACGGCCGCGGCTCCGACGCCGACCAGGGACGGACCCTGCTCGGTGCCCTCACCGTTCATGCCGTGGCAGGACGAGCAGGTCACCCGGAAGAGGGCTTTGCCCTCGGCCACTTGCTGGCTGTTGCCGGTGTCTGCCGACACCCGCGCGGCCGGCGCCACGGCGGCGTACAGCGCGCCCATGAGCAGCAGGGCCATCACCAGCAACGCGGGCCTTGCGGCTCGGTGTCGCCGGTTGGTGGACAGGAAACGCACGAGGATTCCTCCTAGGTCGAGCTGCTCAGCGCAGGATGTAGATGACGCCGAACAGGATGATCCAGATCGCGTCGACGAAGTGCCAGTAGTACGACGTGACGACTGCATGCACAGCCTGCTCGTGGGTAAAGGTGCGGGTCATGTAGGTGCGGCCCAACATGAACAGGAACGCGATCAGGCCGCCGGTGACGTGCAGGCCGTGGAAGCCGGTCGCCAGGAAGAACGCCGACGAGTACGCGTTGGTGGAGAGGGTGAAGCCCTCGGCGAACAGGGTGGCGTACTCGGTCGCCTGGCCGCCGATGAAGATCGCGCCCATCACGAACGTGAGGATGTACCACTCCCGCAGGCCCCACTGCCCGACCTGGAGCACCGATCCGGTGCGGCCGACCTGGCCGCGCTCGGCCTTCCAGACGCCCATCTGGCAGGTCACCGAGGACAGGATCAGGATCAGCGTGTTGGTGACGGCGAACGGCATGTTGAAGTGCGCCGTCCCCCATTCCCAGAGGGACTCGGTGCCGGCCTGGGCCGCCGCGGCGTTGGTGATCGACCGCAGGTTGAAGTAAGCGGCGAACAGTGCGGCGAAGAACATCAGGTCGGAAGCGAGCCAGATCCAGGTGCCGACGGCAACCATGTCGGGACGGCCCTTGGTGGGATGCAGACGAGACTGCGCGATCGGGTGCACCGCCCCGTGCGGCATGGCTGCCGCGGCGCTCGAAGTGAGAGTGAGTCACCCGGTCATTATGGCTGCTCAGAGCCGATTGGTCACCCTCTGCGCCCACTGATTCTCGCGCCGTTGTGTTACATCTCGCGCGACCCGCGGTCGGCCGCCGTCATCTGCGGGCGGGGGATAATGCCGCTATGGCCCCGTTGCCGTCGCTTCTGCCCGCACATGCCGATCCGGGAAACCAGCCGCCGCCGCTGACTCCGGACCGCTTGCTGACGGCGTGGACCTTCGAGCCGTGGGTGATCGGCGCGCTGGTTCTGATGGTCGGCCTGTACCTGTGGGGGGTGCGCCGGCTGGCCGTCCGGGGTGACCGGTGGCCACTGGGCCGCACGCTCGCCTGGTGCGTCGGCGGCGCGGGAACCATGGCGATCGCGCTGCTCAGCGCTCTGGGGACCTACGACACAGTGCTGTTCAGTGTCCACATGGTGCAGCACATCCTGCTGTCGATGGTGGCCCCGGTGCTGATGGCTGTTGGTGCGCCGATCACGCTGCTGTTGCGGAATCTGGGCGGGCTGGGGCGCCGCCGGGTGGTGAGCGTGCTGCACTCCTGGCCGGCGAAGGTGCTGACCTGGCCGCCGCTGGCCACCGCGCTGATGATCGCCAACCCCTACCTGCTGTACATGACCGGGCTCTACCCGCTGACGCTCTCCAACGAGTGGCTGCACGCGTGGATCCATGTGCACTTCGTGATGACGGGCTGCCTGTACTTCTGGCCGCTGCTCGGCCTCGATCCGATGCCGACCCGGCTGCCGCACTACCTGCGGATGCTGCTGATCTTCATCACACTGCCGTTCCACGCCTTCCTGGGCGTGATCATCATGGGTTCGCCCCAGTTGATCGCCGAAGACTGGTATCTGGCGTTCGACCGGGCCTGGCCGCCGAGTCCGCTGGAGGACCAGAACCTGGCCGGCGGCATCATGTGGGGTGCCGGCGACCTGATCTCGCTGATCATCCTGGCGGTCTTCTTCGTGCAGTGGTTTCAGCATTCGCAGCGCGAAGCGGTGCGCATCGATCGGCAGCTGGACCGCGAGGAACGGCTGGCCGCTCAGGCTGCAGCTGCGCGCTACGATGCTGGCAAAACCCCCGGTCAGCTGCCTGCAGACGAGGAACGCGCATGAGCCACGACACCGCCAGGATCCTGGTCTACTCCGATGACCGGACGACCCGCGAGCAGGTGCGGCTTGCGCTCGGACGGCGAGTGGCGTCCGACCTGCCCGAGATCGAGATCTACGAGACCGCCACCCAGCCCGCCGTGCTGTCCGCGATGGACGTCGGCGGTTTCGACTTGCTGATCCTGGACGGCGAGGCGAACCCGTCCGGCGGGATCGGACTGTGCAAGCAGCTCAAGGACGAGGTCGCCGAATGCCCGCCGATCCTGGTGCTGATCATCCGGGTCGCCGACTCCTGGCTCGCCACCTGGTCGCGCGCCGACGCCGTATCGATGTACCCGGTGGATCCGGTCCGGCTGCCCGACGCGGTCGCCGAACTGCTCCGCGCCCGACTCAGCCGGGCGGCCTGAGGTGGGTCACACCTGGCCCGATGTGCTCACCGGGCTGATCGCGGGCGACGACCTGAGCGCGGAGGCATCGGGTTGGGCGATGAGCGAGATCCTGGCCGGAAACGCCACCGACGTGCAGATCGCCGGGTTCCTGGTGGCGCTGCGCGCCAAGGGTGAGACGGTGGAGGAGATTGCTGGCCTCGCCGAGTCGATGCGTGACCGGGCCACCCCGATTCGGCTCGACTCCGAGGCCGTGGACATCGTGGGTTCGGGCGGCGACCGGGCGAACACCGTGAACGTCTCCACGATGGCCGCCGTGGTCGCGGCGGCCGCGGGGGTGCCGGTGGTCAAGCACGGCAACCGAGCGGCGTCGTCGGCCTGTGGTGCCGCGGACGTCCTCGAGGCCCTCGGTGTTGCGCTCGATGTGCGTCCCGACGATCAGCCCGCGGTGCTCACCGAAGCCGGCATCGTGTTCCTGTTCGCGCCGCTCTATCACCCGTCGCTGCGGCATGCGGCGGCCGCGCGTGGGCAGCTGGGCATTCAGACCCCGTTCAACTTTCTCGGCCCGCTGGCGAACCCGGCCCGGCCGTCCGCTCAGGCCGTCGGCATCGCGAACCCCCGGGTCGCCGCACTGGTGGCCGGTGTCCTGGCTCGTCGCGGTACGCGTGGGCTGGTCTTCCATGGCGACGACGGGCTGGACGAGCTGACCACGACCACCACGTCCGACATCTGGCTGATTCGCGACGGCGAGATCGCGGTGACCACGCTCGACCCGGCCGAACTCGGCTTTGCGCCGGCTGTCCCCGCCGACCTGGTCGGCGGGGACGTGGCGCGCAATGCTGCCATCGCCCGCCGCACGCTGGCCGGTGAACCGGGACCGGTGCGCGACATCGTCGTGCTCAACGCGGCCTCGGCGCTGCTCGCCTTCCACGGGCCCGACCTGGGCAGCGACGTCAGCGAACAGCTTGCCGCGCATGTCGTGACGGCGGCGGCGGCGATCGATACCGGGGCGGCCACTCGTGTGCTGAGCACCTGGGCGGCAGCCACCCAAAGGGCCGTCCGCGGTTAGGGAAGCGCTGATTTCCGTTGGTCGAGCTTGTCGAGACCGTGGGGGACCTGGTGCTGGCAAGGGGTTTCGACGTAGCTCAACCAGCGGTGGCGGCGTTGATCGGTGCTTCCTTAGCTCGCGGGGATCAGTGCGGAACCGGCCAGGGCCAGGAACGGGCCTGCCACCAGCGCTGGACCGTAGGGAAAGGCGCGGCCGCGTCCGGACGCCCGCCAGGCGAGTCCCCAGCAGATGCCGAGCACGCCACCCAGCAGCAGTGCACCCGCCAGCAATGGCCAGCCGACGACGGCGGACGCCGCACCGATCACCGGCGCCAGCCGGACGTCGCCGTAGCCGAACCCACCCCCGAAACGCCAGAACGCCCAGAACAGCGCGCCGGTCACGAAGGCGCCCAGGCCGGCGCGGACCACGCTATCGACGCCCAGCCAGCCGCCGGCGGTGAGCAAACCCGCGGCGGTGAGTAGCCAGGCGGCCTGCGCCAGCCGCTTCGGCAGGTAGCCGGTGCGCGCGTCGATCACCGCCGCCAGCACCCCCGGAGCGGTCAGGCCCAGCCAGGCAGGTGCCTCGGCGGGTGCGACGACGACAACCAGGGTGCCGGCGAGCGCGACCACCAGGAAGACCGCGACCGCGACGGCCGGGGTGGCCAGCCGGCCGTACGGATCCGTTCCGGGCTCATCGGCCGGTGCCGGCAGTGCGCGCAGGATGGTCGGGGTGGCCAGCGCCAGGCAGGCCGCGAGCAGCGTCGGCAACGCCAGCAGCCAGGTCATGGCCGCAGCCTAGGCGGCGATCCGGGAACGCCCGCCACCAGTCTGCCCGAGCCGCTCGGCGGCCAGTGCGAGAGCCTCGGTGAGCCGGGTGCAGGTGGTGGGCTCGCCCTCCACCAGCAGGATCAGTTCATTCAGGTCGATCTGGCACCAGCGCGCCAGCCGCACGGGGTCGCTGCCCGCCGTCAGCAGGTCGCGGAGTCGTCGCCCGGTGAGCCACCCCGACACCCGCAGCGACCGCATCGCATGCAGTGCTCGGGCATCGAGCCGCAGCAGCCGGGCGGCCATCAGCGGTGCGATCGTGGTCTGCGTGCGACCGGCTCTTCCTGCCAGCAGCGCGTGGACGGATGCCAGGGAGACGTCTGCGGCGACCGCGACGACCGGCCAGGGCACGGCGGCCGCCTCGATCGTGTGCCGGACGTGCGCCCGGAACGGCGCGGCGTCCACCCAGGTGGCATGGCGGGCGGCGGGCTGAACAGCTGCTGTTGCTTTCACACCCTAGAAGGCATTTTTCGAGGGGTGTTTTGTGAGTAGCGATCCGAGAATGTCCGAAACTCGCTAGTTGGTTGATCTGCGGAAACCCGCCGAACTGCCGGTGTTCCCGGCTGCGGGCACACTCGGCGGCGACGAGCGGCGAGCACCGGCTCGGCGGCGGATGACCCGACGGGGCGACACGTCCGAGGGCTGCGACGAAACGACCGGCGAATCCGGAGACGCGAATCGGGGGTGACCGCGAGTTCCGCGGTCACCCCCGATCCGGTCTGCCGGTCAGCGCTGTGCGCGCACGAATCCTGCTCGCTCGGCGGCCTCGGTGGAACTGAACCACACGTCGGTGATGGTCCGCTCATAGCCTCCGGAGCCCTGCAGGTGATACTTCATCGAGCGCTCGTTGCCCTTGATGCCGTAACCCTTCGGCGGTTCAGCCCCCACGTACGAACCCTCGCCGTAGGGGCTTTCAGCTAAAGGGGAGGCATCACCCTTTGCGTTCTTGGCCTTCTTCGTTGCGTCCTCGGCGGCGTCGGCGACCTGGTCGGCAACCTCCTCGGCCTTGTCGGAGACCTCGTCGACGACGTCGGCGGCTGCCTTCTTGGCGTCCTCGATCGCTTCCCCGGCCTTGTCCAGGGCCTCGCTGCCGGCGTCCTTGGCGTCGTCGGCCAGATCCGCCACGGCGTCCTTGACCTCTTCGGCCTTGTCGGCGACGGCGTCCTTGACGTCGGCAGCCTTGTCGACCACCGCGTCCTTCACCTCGCTCGCCTTGTCAGCCACCGTTGCGGCGGCCTCCTTGGCCTTTTCGGCAGCGTCCTTGGCTCCGTCCTTCACCTTGTCGACCACGTCGGCGACCGGATCGGCCACGTAGGGACGGGACGGCTCGTGGGTCTCCCAGCTGGCCTCCGGGCCGGCCAGCAGCTTGCGGATCGCGTAGACCACGCCCGCCAGCACGGCCCCGGCGAGAGCGATCAGGCCCAGCGTCTTGCCGATGCTGCGCCGTTTCGGGGCCGGCTCGACCTCGGCCACCTGCTCGGCGACCTCGACCACTTCGTCCTTGACCAGATCGGCCGCCTTGTACAGTGCCGCAGCCAGCCAGGGCAGGAAGTCGTTCTGCACCTTGTCGCGGGCGATATCCACGGTGGGGGGCACGCGCTCAAGGGTGTCGTCCACGATCGGGCGAACCTTCTTCACCGCGCTGTCCACCACCGGTGTGACCTTGTCGAGTGCGTCGTCGAGGGTCGGATGCACCCGGTCGAGGGTCTCCGCCGCGAGCTTCGCGCCGCGCTTGCGGGCGTCGGTGAGCGTCGGCTGCACTCGGCCGTAGGCGTCGGAGATCGCGTGGCTGACGCCCTTGAAGGACGGCTCGATGTGCTCGTAGGCGTCCTTCAAGCTGGGTTCGACCCACTCATAGGCCTCGGAGGCGAACTCGACGCCGCGCTTGCGGGCGGTTTCGAGGGCAGGTTGCACCCGGTCGTAGGCATCTGCCGCGAACTCGGCGCCGCGCTTGCGGGCCTCGTCCACATAGTCGCCCGCCTGCTCGACCAAGGGGGTGAGCTTCTGCACCGCCTCGTCGAGGGCTGCCCGGCTGGCGTCTGCGGCTGATTCGGCGGTCGATTCGACGGCCTTCAGCGGCTTCTTACGCTTCACTGTTCCTCCAGTGGTATCGGATGGTCGCGGCTCTACCGCGTTTCCCAAACTACCGGCCCGGTACGGCGGCGAACAGGTTTGACGGCGCATTCCACCCCTTGCGGGTGAGTGGTCGGGACGCGGACCGTCAGCCCGCGCTCTGCCAAAGATCTCGCCGGGCGTGCTCAACGATGCCGGCGGCGATGGCGTCGAGCAGTGGCGAGCGGAGATTCCACTGTTGCCAATGCAGCTCGACCTGCACCGTCGGGCCGCCGATGTCGACGAGGTCTCCCGCGGCGAGGGCGTCGGCGGCATGGAAGCGGTCCAGCAAGCCCCAGCCCAGGCCGAGTCGGACGGCGTGGGCGTAGTCGGCCGATGCGGGCACGAAATGCCGGGGCGGCCGGGTTGGGTCGACGTCCTGGTCGCTCAGCCAGTTGCTCTGCAGTTCGTCACGGTGGTCGAAATAGACCACCGGCGCGGCGGTCAGCGCCGTGCTCGTCAGGCCGTCGGGCAACCAGCGGGCGACGAAGCCGGGGGTGGCCATCGCCCGGTAGCGCATCGCACCCAGCGGGACGGCCCGGCAGCCGGGAATCGGTCGAGAGCGCGACGTGACCGCGCCCATCACCGTGCCGGATTCGAGCAGCCCGGCGGTGAAGTCCTGGTCGTCGCGATGCAACTCGAAGACCACGGGATGGTTCCGGGACAACTCGGCGAGCGGGGCGAGGAACCAGGTACCGAGCGAATCGGCGTTGACCGCGAGTGGGATGTTGATCGGTGCGGTGGCCGGTTCGTCCGCACCGAGTTCGACGAGCGTGTCGTGCTCGAGCAGGGCCAGCTGCCGGGCCAGCCGCAGCACGGCGTGCCCGGCGTGTGTTGGCCGGGCGGGCTTGCTGCGGATCAGCAGCACCCTGCCCACCTGCCGCTCCAGGGCCTTGAGTCGTTGGCTGACGGCACTCGGGGTCAGGTGGAGTCGCGCGGCGGCGGCGTCCAAGGTGCCTTCGTCGACGATCGCGGCCAGGGTCTCGGTGAGATCGGGAGAGAGTCGCATCGTAAGAGATGCTAATGGATCTGAAGAATCATGATCTGGACTGACCCGGCGCGGTGACCGTACCGTCAACGGGTGTCCTCCTACCTCGCCGGCATCGGCCTCGGATTCTCGCTGATCATCGCCATCGGTGCCCAGAACGTGTTCGTGCTGCGTCAGGGGATCCGGCGGGAGCACGTCGTTCTCACCGCGACCATCTGTGCGATCTCGGACGCCGTCCTGATCGCGGCTGGGGTGTCGGGGATCGGGCTGGTGCTGCACGCGGTGCCCTGGCTGCTGGACGCCGTCCGCTGGGTGGGGGCGGCGTTCCTGGTCGGCTACGGGGTGCTGGCTGGACGCCGAGCCTGGCGCGGTGATGTGGAGGTGCTGCGGGTCGCGGACGAGTCCACCCCGGCGGGCTCCCCGGCGGGCGGTGCTCAGGTGCTGGTGGCCGCGACCACTCGGGCCGCCCGGGTGGCGATGACGGCGCTGGCGCTCACCTGGCTGAATCCGTCCGTGTATCTCGACACCGTCTTCCTGCTCGGCACCGTGGCCAACGCGCATGGTGACGGTCGTTGGATATTCGCCGCCGGTGCGATGACCGCGAGCGTGATCTGGTTCTACGGGGTTGCGCTGGGCGCGCGCCTGCTCGCGGGATGGCTGGCGACCGCGCGGGCCTGGCGGATCTTCGATGCCTGCATCGCGGTGCTGATGGTGGTACTGGCGTTCGGGCTTGTGATCGCCCACTGACCCGGTTCGCCGATGCCCACCGACCTGGTTCGCCGATCGATTTGTCTCGGCTGCGGCGCCCCTGCGGGCGATCTCGGCAAACGCCGTCCCGGCTCCGGCACGTTCGACCAGCGAAGGCCGGCGCTTTTCCCACCGGTTTGTCGTTCCTGCGGGGCCTCCCGGCGGTGTGTCAGGATGGACGGCACCCACAGCGACAGGCCGGGCGGCGTCGTGGCCGCTCGAAGGAAAGGACAATCACCGTGGCCCAGACCGCCACCCTGCACACCAATCACGGCGACGTCGTCGTCAACTTGTTCGAGGATCAGGCGCCGAAGACGGTCGCCAACTTCGTCGGCCTGGCGACCGGCTCCCGGGAGTACGTCGACGCCCAGTCGGGCGCGCCCACCACCGGGAACTTCTACGACGGATTGATCTTCCACCGAATCATCGACGGTTTCATGATTCAGGGCGGCTGCCCGCAGGGCAGCGGACGGGGCGGCCCCGGGTATACCTTCGCCGACGAGTTCCATCCCGACCTGCGTTTCGACCGGCCCTACCTGCTGGCAATGGCCAACGCCGGCCCCGGCACCAACGGCTCGCAGTTCTTCATCACCGTGGTGCCCACGCCGCACCTGAACCGGCGGCACACGATCTTCGGCGAGGTCACCGACGAGGCCAGCCAGAAGGTGGTCGACGAGATCGCCCAGGTGCGTACCGGCTACGGCGACCGTCCGGTCGAGCCCGTCGTGATCGAGTCGATCACCGTCGCCTGAGGAGGCCGGCCGTTCTACTCGGCGCCGAGGGAGAACGCCGCTTCCAGGTCGTGTGAGGAGTACGCCCGGAAGGCGATGTGGGTTTCGGTGTCGACCACTCCCGGTACCCGGTTCAGTCGTTCGGTCACCAACTCGGAGACCTGATCGATCGAGCGGACCCTGACCATGGCGATCAGGTCGATGCCGCCGGTGACGGAGTACACCTCGGAGACACCCACCAAGCCGGCGATCTGGGTGGCCACGTCCGGAATACGGGCGACCTCGGCCTGGACGAAGACAATCGCGGTGATCATGGCGAAAGCCTAGTGCCGGGGTACTCGACCTGTGCCACGCCCAGGGCGTGCCGGGCCAGGTCGCCCTCGGCGAGGCCGACGTGCAGCGGCCAGCTCCATTCCCCGTCGATCTCGATCAGCCGGACGCCGGGGCGCTCCAGCCAGGCCGCGATCCGCTCGGTCTCTTCCACGGTGGCCGCCGGTTGTGGCCCGGGTGGTCGGCTGACCTGCTCGGACGCCGCCACCGCTGCCCGGGCCACCGCCTGTGGGACGTCGCCAGGGCGCGCCCGGGCGGCACCGGCCAGCCGTCCATGGCGGACGACGTGGATCTCCCAGCTGTCACGGTCGCGGTACCCGGCGACGATCTGTGCGCACCCGGCCAGGCTCGCCACCCGGTGGTGGCGCATCGTGCTGCGGGCGAAGACGGTCAGCCGATCGGTGAGGGCCGCAGCCTCCTCGAACCGTTGCTGGACGACCAGGCCGGTGAGCCGTGGCCGGGCCGCCCGCAACACCGGACGGATGTCACTGGTCAGTGCCGCCCAGGCCTGCCGGACGAGCTCGGAGTACGCCTCGGGGGTGATGGCGAGCTCGCACGGCGCACAACAGCGGCCCAGCTCGCCCAGCATGCAGGAGCCGGACGGCCGCTTGGCCGACAACCGGGCCGTGCACTGCCGGATCGGGAAGGCGTCGTAAAGCGCCGCCTGGACGGCCTCGGCGGTGCCCCGCCGGGCGAACGGCCCGAAATAGTCGCCACCGTCGGGCAGGCGCTGCCGCACGATCGACAGCCGTGGGTAAGGCTCCCGGGTCAGTTTCAGCCACAGTTGCCGCTCGGGGTATTTCGAGCGCCGGTTGTACCGGGGCGAATGCGCCGCGATCAGGCGCAGCTCGAGCACCTCGGCCTCAAGCTCGGTGCTGCAGGTCAGATGCTCGACGCCGGTGGCCACCCGTACCATCTCGTCGATTCTCGGCCGGGTCTCGGCGGCGGTGAAATAGCTGCGGACCCGGGTCCGCAGGTTGCGGCTCTTCCCCACGTAGAGCACCTGGCGGCGGGGCCGCCGGCGGCATCGCGTCCGTCGGCGACGAACCAGTACACGCCGGGGGAGGCCGGCAGGCCGGCCGCCCAGGTTCTCTTGGCGCGCCGCTGGGGGGACACCCGGCGGGTGAACTCGACGAGGTCCTCCACGGTGTGCACGCCGAGGTTCCCGACCCGTTCGAGCAGGCCGTGCAGCACGGTCACGGTCGCCCGGGCGTCGGTCAGCGCGCGGTGATTGGGCGGCGTCTCGGCGTGGAAGTGCTGCGCCAGGGTAGCCAGCTTGTGGTTGCGCACCTCGTCGCGCAGCAGGGCCTGCCGGGCCAGGGCGACCGTGTTGACCACCACCGGGTTGGGCCAGGCGTAGTCGAGCCCGGCGCAGGCCCGCTTCAGGAAGCCGACGTCGAAGGATGCGTTGTGGGCGACCAGGGCAGAGCCGGCGGCGAACTCCAGGAAGCTCGGCAGCACGGACGCCAGCGAGGGTGCGCCGGCGACCATGCTGTCGGTGATGCCGGTGAGCACGGAGATCAGCGGCGGGATGTGGGTGGAGGGATTGACCAGCGTCTGGAACTCGCCGAGCACCTCGCCGCCGGCGACCTTGACCGCACCGATTTCGGTGATCTCGTCGTCAGCGCCGCCGCCGGTGGTCTCCAGGTCGACCACGCAGAAGGTGACCTGGCTCAAGGGCGTGCCCAGGTCGTCGAAGGTGGGTTGGCTGGTCAGCGTGGTCATGGCCGGCAGGTCAGGAGCCGGCACTGACGAAAACTGTCGGAGCCGGGTCGCAGACTGCGGTCATGGAGATGCTGAGGATCGATTGCGGAACCTGCGCGGTACGCGGTCCCGCCTGTGGCGAGTGCATGGTGACGGCGCTGTTGGGCGCCGATCGCGGTGTGGTCGAATTCTGCTCCGATGAGGTCAGCGCGTTGCGGGCGATGACGTCGCAGGGGCTGCTGCCTCCCCTTCGCTTGGTCGAGGCGGTATCATTGCACCCGACGCTCGAACCGGAGGGGGACTGGTTTGCGTCGGGGGAAGGCGTCGTTTAACATTTTTCAGGTTTGGTCCGCTGGCTTCCCCGCAGTGACCCCATTGTGATCGTCAGGAGGCGATGGTGCGACTGCGTGCCTTTCTTCGAGGCGGACTGGTGGCTGTGGCTGGGGCCGCAGTCGTGTTCGCCGGACCGACGGTGCGTCCGGCGTCCGCGGATCCACTGAGCGACGCCAAGGAGAAGTTGGCCGCGATCGAGCAGCAGCAGAGCGAGATCGGTGAGCAGTGGGCCGAGGTCAAGCTGCGACTGGCCGAGGGCAAGACCAAGGTCGCCACCCTCAACTCCGACATCGCCGCCCAGCAGCGCAAAGTCAACCGGCTGCGTAAGCAGGCGCAGCAGGTGGTCATCAGCCGCTTCCAGAGCCAGGGTGTGGACATCACCGTGCAACTGGTCACCTCGCCCGATCCGGACGCATTCCTCGCCGACATGTCCACCATGGGCAAGCTCGACCAGAACATGAACGCGCTGCTGCAGAACTATCAGACGCAGCAGGCCGGCCTCGCCGATCTGCAGCGCGCCGCTCGCGATCAGGTGACCACGATCACCGCCGAGGAGCAGCGTCTGGCCTCGCTGAAGGGCCAGATCGACGCGAAGATCCTTGAGGGGCAGGCGCTGGTCGATCAGCTCACCGAGCAGGAGCGGCAGCGGCTGAACGCCGAGGATGCGGCCTCCCGTGAGGCCTCGCGCGAGGCCATCAAGGACGACCTGGTCGACGACACCGGATCGGCCGACTCCCGGGCTCTCCGGGCGGTGAAATATGCCGTCTCCAAGGTGCCGACCGGCCAGTACGTGTGGGGCGCCGAGGGTCCGAACGACTTCGACTGCTCCGGTTTGATGCTGGCCGCATACCGCACCGTCGGGATTTCGCTGCCGCACTCGTCCCGCGTCCAGTCGACCCTGGGCCGTCCGGTGTCGCGCGACCAACTCAAGCCCGGTGACCTGCTGTTCTTCTACAACCCGATCCACCACGTCGGCATGTACATGGGCAACGGGCTGTTCGTGCACGCGCGGAACCCGCGCAACGATCTGGAGATCACCAAGCTCGCCTCCTACCCGGCCTATCAGGGTGCCCGCCGCGTCGTCGGTTGATCGGATTCGCCGCACTCTGGTGCTGGCCGGCCCGGCGTTGCTGCTCGGTGCGTGCGCACCGGGGTCGAGCGTGCGCCTGGACGACCAGGCCCGCACTTTGACCGAAAGCCTGGCCACTGAGAACGAGCGGCGCTTTCTGGCGGCCTTCGCATCGTCGCCCGGCTCCCAGGCGCTCGGTCAGCGCATGTTCGCCACCCTTTCGAAGGCGCCGGCCGTGCTCACCGCCAGCACCGACAGATTGCGGGTGTGCTGGGGTCTGCCCGGTGAACCACAGGTCTGCAGTGAAGCGACCGCCAGCCTGGTGGACGGCCGGATCGCCAACCTCGTCGCCGCCACCTCCGGCACCGAATGGCTCGGCGAACCGCTGGGCGTCCGGGTGTCGGCGGCCTTGGTGGTGGCTGCCGGCACGGCGTCGAATCTGAGCCGCTGGTCGCGAGCGGCAGAGGCGGGAGTTGCGGCGCTGGCCAGGGTCGCGCCGCCGCGCCGACACTGGGCCAAGCCGGTAGTGGTCGTCGTGCCGGACGCCCTGACCGGCTTCGCCACCTACGCCGGCCAGGGTGCCGCGCAGACCGCCGCCGTCACCGTGGTGCCGGGCCTGGCCGACAGTGCGGGCGTCCGGGTGGTGGTGAATCCGACGGTGGCTCAGAAGTCCGCCGATGACCGGGCGTTGATCACCCACGAGGCGGTGCATGCCTGGATGCTCTCGCCCCGGCTCACCGGCACGCCCGGTTGGCTGGTCGAGGGCATCGCCGAAGCCCTCACCGCGCAGGCTCACCCCCAGCTGGCCGCGACCAACCGCCGCCTCGCTCGCACCGCGGCCGCCGGTGGTGCGCCGCGGGGACTGCCCGACGTGCAGCAGGCCACCCCGGCCAGCTACGCGCTGGCTCAGGTGGCGGTACAGGCAATGGTCGACCAGATCGGCTGGCCGGGCGTCCTGGACGAGGCGGAAGCCCGCACCTACGGCGGCGCCGGTGTCGCCGACTCGACCGTGCTGGCGTGGTACCGGGACGCGGTCGCCCGGTTGCGTTGAGCCACGGGGGCAGCGCCTCAGACCACCGCGCCGTCACCGTCGACCGGGGGACGCTGCCGCAGCCGCTGCAGCAGTAGGAACACCCCCAGGAAGAAGCCCAGCCCGGACAGCACCGACACCAACGTCGGGAATTGGACTCCGAACGCGGCCAGCACCACCAGCACCAGGGGCAGCACGACCAAAGCGGTGCCGGCAATGCCTGCGGTGCTCCACCGCCTGCCCGGAGGCGCCGACGGCGGGATGAACGGCTCGTCGGGCTCGTCCGGCGGCGTCCACCTGCGGAAGTCGCTGGGCAGGCCGGCCGTCCGGCCCTGGGCGGCCGAGTCCGTCGCGGGGGACTCCGGCGGCACCCGGGAGGTTCCGGAGGGCTCGGCGTCGGGCCGCCGTCCGGCATCGTCGGAGGGGGTCAGGCCGACGGGAAACTCACGGGCCATCAGTTCGTCGAACCGGGCGTCCTCGGGCTCGTCGCGGCTCATGATGTGGTGTGCCCGGCCAGGAAGTCCAGCGTGCGGGCGACGATCAGGTCGGCATCGTTGTCCAACGGGGCGACATGGGCGCTGTCGGGCAGCGCCACCTCGATGATCTCCTCGGACGACACCTGGCGCCGCACGATGTCGCTGGAGATGGCCGGCACCACGTCGTCGGCGACCGAATGCATGAGCAGGATCGGGCAGTAGACCAAGTCGAGCCGGGCCCGGACGCCGGCCCACAGCCACATCATCGCGTGCACGGCCCGCAACGGCGTCCGCGGGTAGCTGTGCTCGGTGACGCCGGGCTTGCGGATGTTGCTGCCGACGCTGTCGACGGTGCGCACCAGATGTTTCGCCCAGGGCACCAGGGTGAGCCGGGGATGACCCACCACAGCCGGGTTGACCAGGATCAGGCCGGCCACCTCGTCGGCGTGCCGCTCGGCCAGTTGCAGCGCCAGTGCCCCACCCATGGAGAGTCCCGCGACGAACACCGCCGAGCATTCGTCGCGGAGCTCGAGGAACGCTCGCTCGGCGGCGGCGTACCAGTCGCGCCCGTCGGTCACCTCCAGCTCGCGCCAGCTGGTCCCGTGCCCCGGCAGTCGCGGCACCGACACTCGGTAACCGGCTTCGGCGGTGGCGCAGGCCCAGGCGCGCAACGTCCAGGGACTTGCGGTGAAGCCGTGCAGGAACAGCACACCGACGCCGTCGCCCGGGCCGCCGACGAACGGCTGGGCGAACTCGTGCACCTGCATGGCGCCATCGTAGGGGACCGGCGTGGGGGAGCAGCGGCAGGCCGCTAGGGTGATCGGCACAAGGTGATGCCATGGAGGTGCGGGTGCTCTACTCCCTGTTCAAGAACGCGATCTTCCGGCCGGTCATCAAGCACCTCTACGGTGCGCGCGCCGAGGGTGAGGAGAACATCCCGGCGACGGGCGGGGTGATCCTGGCCAGCAACCACCTGGATGCCGGCGACACGGTGGTGCTGCCGGCGATGATCACCCGGCAGGTCACCTTTCCCGCGAAGGCGGAGCTGTTCCAGGGCAACCGTGGCCCCTTCTCCAAGCTGGTCGCGTGGTTCCTGCGTGCGGTGGGTCAGGTGCCGCTGGACCGCTCCGGTGGACGCGCCAGCCTGGACGGACTGCGTCCGGTGCTCGACGTGCTGGCGGACGGCGGCTGCGTCGGGATCTATCCCGAGGGCACCCGCTCGCCTGACGGGCGGCTGTACAAGGGCAAGACCGGCGTGGCGCGCATGGCGCTGGCCGCGCAGGTGCCGATCGTCCCGGTCGCGATGAAGAACAGCCAGCTCACCAAGAAGGCCGGTCTGCCGTGGATCGACCATCCGCTGGTGGTGATCGGCGAGCCGCTCGACTTCAGCCGGTACTACGGCCGGGTGGACGACCCGCGTACCCTGCGCTGGATCACCGACCAGGTGATGGCTGCGATCCACGACCTTTCCGGCCAGACCTACGTCGAGGCGTACGGCACGTCGGTGAAGAGCGGATCGCTGACCGAGGCCGAGGCCGAGGCAAGGATCCTGGAGCGGCCCGGCATCAACACCAGGGAACCGGAGCTGCCGCCGGCTTGAGCGGCGGGTGGGAGGGGTTCGGCCGCCCCGTTCCCGGCCGTCAACCCCGCGTCCCAACCACGGGGGTCGGTTCGGAGCCCGACGGCCCGACCGCGTATCCTGACCGGCGTGTCGCAGCCGATCCCAACGCTTGAAGAACTTCAGTCCCGCCAGCCTCTGCAGCAGCCGACCTATCTCGATCAGGCCCGGCTGGAGCGGGTGATCGCCGAGTTGCGCAAGCGGCCGCCGCTGGTCTTCGCCGGCGAATGCGACGAACTGCGCGAGAAGATCGCCGACGTGGCCGCGGGCCGGGCGTTCATCCTCCAGGGCGGCGACTGTGCCGAGACCTTCGGCACCGGCACGGCGCAGGACATCCGCGGCAAGCTGCGGGTGCTGCTGTCGATGGCCGTGGTGCTGACCTATGCCGCCCAGGTGCCGGTGGTGAAGCTGGGCCGGCTGGCCGGTCAGTACGCCAAGCCGCGCAGCAAGGACACCGAGACCCGCGGCGCGGTCACGCTACCCGCCTACCGCGGCGACGCCGTGAACGGACTCGACTTCACGCCGGAGGCGCGGGCCCACGACCCGCAACGTTTGCTGGAGGCCTACAACCACTCGGCGGCCACGCTCAACCTGATCCGGGCGTTCGTGACCGGCGGCTTCGCCGACCTGCGCTCGGTGCACACCTGGAACCAGGACTTCGTCCGGAACTCGGGTGTGGAGGCTCGATACGAGGCGACGGCCGACGAGATAGAGCGTGCGTTGGCGTTCATGGTGGCCTGCGGCGTCGACAAGGAGGCGTTCCGCACCGTCGACTTCTACTCCAGCCACGAGGCGCTGCTGCTGCCCTACGAGCACGCCATGACCCGGATCGATTCGCGGACCCGCACGCCTTACAACACCTCGGCGCACATGGTGTGGATCGGCGAGCGCACCCGGGAGGTGGAGGGCGCGCACATCGATTTCGTCCGACACCTGCGCAACCCGATCGGCGTGAAGGTGGGTCCGTCCACCACCGCCGCGGACGCCGTGGCGCTGGCCGAGGCCCTCGATCCGGCGCACGAGCCCGGACGGCTCACGATCATCTCCCGGATGGGTGCGGCGAAGGTGCGCGAGTCGCTGCCGCCGATCGTCCGGGCCGTCGAGGCAACCGGTCGCAAGGTGGCCTGGATCTGCGACCCGATGCATGGCAATACCTTCGAGACCGCGCTCGGCTACAAGACCCGGGCGTTCAGCCAGGTGGTGGAGGAGGTGAACGGCTTCTTCGACGTCCATGAAGAGCTGGGCACCTGGCCGGGCGGCCTGCACATGGAGCTCACCGGCGACGACGTCACCGAATGCGTGGGCGGGGTCGCCGATGCGCTCGCCGAGGCCGATCTGGCCAACCGCTACGAGACTGCCTGCGATCCCCGGCTGAACCGCAACCAGTCGCTGGAACTCGCCTTCCAGATCGCCGAGCGGCTGACCGACGGACGGATCAAGCGGGTCAATCCGGTGCAGGAGTACCGCGCCGAGGACTTCTGAGTCCACGGGGTTCGATCCTCTCCCGGTGTCCCGACCGGAATTCCGTGTACGCGCATTTCACCGTTGTGTTACACGACGGAAAAGGGTTTCGCGGTTTCGCCTCCTAGCGTGTCGTATCGCCACGGATCGGGTTCGCCCGACGGTGGCTCACCCGGGCCCCCGCCCGGGTCGGTGGCAAACCGAGAGGTGCACCATGACACGCATTGAAGACGGACCCGCCGCGACGGGAACGAAACCGGAAGACATTGTCGAAGCCGCCGGCATGCCGGTCGGCTCGGGAAACATGAAGCCCGAATACGACCCGCGACTGGCCAATGAGGATCTGGCTCCGTTGCGTGAGCAGAAATGGTCCTCGTACAACATCTTCGCGTTCTGGATGTCCGACGTGCATTCGGTGGGCGGCTATGTCACGGCCGGCTCGCTGTTCGCGCTCGGCATCGCCAGCTGGCAGGTGCTGGTGGCGCTGCTGATCGGCATCATGATCGTGCAGGTGTTCACGAACCTGGTCGCGAAACCGAGCCAGAAGACCGGGGTTCCCTACCCGGTGATCAACCGCGCGATCTACGGCATCAAGGGGGCGAACATCCCGGCGATCATCCGCGGGCTGATCGCGATCGCCTGGTACGGCGTCCAGACCTTCCTGGCCGCAGAGTCGCTGAACATCATCTTCCTCAAATTCTGGCCGGGCAGTGCGGCGCTGCTCGACGTCGGCTTCCTGGGCCTGTCGGCGCTGGGTTGGATCTCCTACGCGATCCTCTGGTTCGCTCAGGCCGCGCTGTTCTGGAACGGTATGGAGACGATCCGGAAGTTCATCGACTGGGCCGGTCCTGCGGTCTACGTGGTGATGATCGTGCTGGCCGGTTACCTGGTGTCGAAGGCCGGCTGGCAGAACATCAGCCTCGACCTGTCCGCCGGCGAGCCGCTCGACTTCTGGGCGTCCATCCCGGTCATGATCACCGCCATCGCGATCGTGGTGTCGTACTTCTCCGGGCCGATGCTCAACTTCGGCGACTTCGCCCGCTACGGCAAGTCGTTCACGGCGGTGAGGAAGGGCAACTTCTGGGGCCTGCCGGTCAACTTCCTGTTCTTCTCGCTGCTCACCGTGATCACCGCCTCGGCCACGGTGCCGGTGTTCGGCGAACTGATCACCGACCCGATCCACACCGTGGAACGGATCGACACCCCGTTCGCGATCCTGCTGGGCGGTCTCACCTTCGTCACTGCGACCGTCGGCATCAACATCGTGGCCAACTTCATCTCGCCGGCATTCGACTTCTCGAATGTGGCGCCGCACAAGATCTCGTGGCGCACCGGCGGCATGATCGCTGCCGTCGGTTCGGTCATCCTGCTGCCCTGGAACTGGTATTCCAACGCCGACGCCATCCATTACACGCTGGGTGTGCTGGGCGCGATGATCGGCCCACTGTTCGGCATCCTGATCGCCGGCTACTACGTCTCGGCGAAGCAGCGGATTCTCGTGGACGATATGTTCACGATGTCCGAGAAAGGTGCCTATTGGTACACCAAGGGCTACAACAAGAATGCGGTGTACACGGTGCTGGGTGCCGGAATCCCGACGATCCTGATCGGCGTCCTGCCGAAGCTGATCGCCGATCTGGGCGGTTTCGACGTCTCCTGGCTGGGCAACTACACCTGGTTCATCGGCTGCGGGCTGGGCTACCTGATCTTCGTCCTGCTCGAGCGCAGGAACCCGCAGGTGCCGTCGCTGGACGACCTCACCGCGGGTGTCTCGGACGGCAGCGTCGAGGTGGCCGGCGGCACCATCGCACTCGAGCCGGCGGCCAACTGACCCGATGCGGATCACGCTGATCAATCCCAACACCTCCCGGGCGATGACCGCGAAAATCGCGGCCGCCGCCCGGGAGGTGGCGGCTCCGGACGTCGAGATCGTCGCGATCTGCCCCGAGCACGGGCCGGCTGCGATCGAGAGTCACTACGACGAGGCTTATGCCTCCGTCGCGATCGCCGAACTGATCCGGGCCGACGCCGAGGCCGGCGGCAGCGACGGCTACGTGATCGCCTGCTTCGGCGACCCCGGGGTGGACGCCGCCCGCGAGTTGGTCGAGGTGCCGGTGGTCGGCATCGCCGAGGCCGCCATGCACGTGGCGGTGCTGTCGGGCCGCAGCTTCGGCATCGTCACCACGCTGTCCCGGACCCTGGGCCGGGCCCAGGACCTGCTGCACCGGCACGGCTTCGAGCGCGCCTGCGTCGCCGCCTACGGCACCGGTATACCCGTGCTCGACCTGGAGCATGCCACCGGCGAGGCGCTGGACGAGATCGCGGCCTGGTGCGACCGGCTGGTCCGCCAGGACCAGGCGGACGTGATCGTGCTGGGCTGTGCCGGCATGGCCGACCTGTGCCGCCGGCTGACCGAGCGGGTCGGCGTCCCGGTCGTGGACGGCGTCGCCGCCGCCGTCGGTCTGGTCGTCGCGATGGCCCGGATGCGGGTGGGCACCAGCAAGCGCGACGAGTACGCCGCGCCACCCCGGCTGGCCTGACGCCAGGGAACAGTCGAGCACCGTGCCGGCTCCGTCCGGCGCGGCTACGCTGCGGTCATGCAGCTCACCCACCTCGGACATTCCGCCGTCCTGGTCGAGGTCACCGATCGGCGGATCCTGATCGACCCGGGCAACTTCTCCAGCGCCTGGCACGACCTGCGCGACCTGGACGCCATCCTGGTCACCCACCAGCATCCGGATCACGTCGATCCGGAGCATGTCGGTGGCCTGATCGATAACAACCCGCAGGCTCAGGTCTGGGTGGAACCGCAGGTGCTGCAGGCGGTGAACCTGCCGCGCGGCGAGGGCCTGGCCGCTGACAGCAGTATCGAGCTGGGCGGCGTCGCGGTGAACGCGGTCGGTGGCCTGCACGCCGTCATCCATCGTGACATTCCGCAGATCGGCAACGTCGGGCTGGTGATCAGCGCCGAGGGCGAGCCCACCGTCTTCCACCCCGGTGATTCGCTGGCCACGGCGCCGGCCGGCATCGACGTCCTGGCGGCACCGCTGTACGGACCGTGGGCGGCGATGAAGGAGACCGTCGACTTCGCTCGCGCGGTGGACGCCGCTCATGGCTTTCCGATTCACGACGGGCTGCTGCACGAGCGCGGCGTGAAGCTGATCTACGGACGCCTCGAGGCGATGACCGGCATGGAGATGCACGACCTGCGCGACGGGCAGCCCTGGGCCGTGGTGAACTGACGGCGGCGGGTGGCGTGGGGGCGAGGTCTCGCCACGCGGCTCAGTAGCCGTCCAGGTCGCGGCTGATCGGCGGCTGGGTGTGGCCCAGGTCGGCCCAGACGAAGCCGGGGACGCCGGCGAAGAAGGCCATCAGGAAGTCGGCGCAATGCATGATCCGCTCCGGGGTGTTGCTGTTCAGGGCGAACCGGACCCGTCCAGACTCGATCGCGAACGGCAACGGCTGGGCGCGGAGCAGGAACTCCAGTTGGCGGGGATGGAAGACGTCCGAGGCGAACTTCGGTTGCGGGCTGCGTACCTTGAACGCCCGGTCGAAGTCGCTCGACTCGAAGCGCACCCGGTTGCCCCAGCCGGGCCAGTTCACCGACAGGTCGCCGAAGCGCCACGGCAGGTGGAACTCCAGGATGTCCTCGGAGTGGTTGTCGGTCACCGTGCGGGTCGTGGTGTTGCCGTTGGAGTCGGTGCTGGTTTCGGTGCGGTCGGTCTTCCAGGTGTGGGTCAGGCCGATCATCCGGATGCCCTGCACCGTGCCGAGGACGACGTCGCGGGCCTGGTGACCGTAGCCGGCCTGGGTGGCCACCACCTCGGCCAGGAACTGATCGTCGGCGGGTCGGTAGATCCAGTCGGGACGTCCGTAGATGCTCAACTCGGACGGCGGGGCCGGTGCCTCGAAGCGGGCCAGAGCCGGCGAGGCAAGTGCGTGGGCGATCGGTGCCAGAGCCTCCAGGAACGATCGCATTGCCGCGGCTTCACGCGGGACGCCGAGCGCCACCAGCCGGGCGCCGTCCACGGACAGGTCGACCCGGTGCCCGGCCGCGGCCATCGCCTCGGCGGGACTCAGGATCGTGCTCAGCGCCGCCTCGGCCCAGGCCGCATCGGCGGCGGTCACCGTCCATCGTCCGACGATCTTCTGCTGCCCGTTCGCTCCCGGACGAGCGACGTCGCCCAGGTACAACTCGGGCAGCGGACGGGGCAGCATCAGCGCCGCCAGGTAGCCCAGCGACCCGTACTCGAAGACTGCGAACGGCACGCCGGACGAGGTGCTTCCGGTGATCAGGTCGTCGATTGTGCGGCGGTAGCCGAGGCCGAACGGCGGGCAGTTCAGGCCGTAGCTGCGCTCCAGGGTGGGGGAGCCCTCGAACGTCCAGCCCTGATCGCGCAACGACTTCACATAGCGCTGCCGGCGGACCAGGAAGAACACCCCGACCGCCGCGGCGACGGCGAGCAGAATCAGCAGGACCTGACCGAGACCGAAGGAGAGATGCACGGGCACAGGCTACTGAGCAGGGTGTGCCACACCGGGCCGGACGCGGGGGCTAAGCCAGATTGACGGTGACCGTCGACCCCAGCGGCGCCTTGCTGTCGGCGCGCGGGCTGGTGCCGACCACTCGGTCGAAGCCGAAATTGATCAGGCGGTTCACGCTCACCTTGAAGCCGGCCTGGGTGAGGATCTCCCGGGCTCGGGAGAGGTAGTAGCCGCGGACGTTGGGAACCACCTTCATCACCGGGCCCTTGGAGACGACCAGTGTCACGGTGTCACCGCGATGCACCTCGCCGGCCGGCGGGGTCTGGCTGATCACGTTGTTCTTCTCGATGTCGGCGTGGTTCTGCTTCTCGATCTGCACCTTCAGGCCCTGGTCCTTCAGTGCCTTCTGGGCATCTTTGAGGGGCTTGTCGGTCCAGTCGGCGAGAGTCACCGGGGCCGGGCCCTGGGACACCACGAGGTCCACCGCGGTGCCGCGCTTGAGCGGCGTGCCCTCCTTGAACGAGGCGCTGATCACCTTGCCGGCCGGCACCGTGTCGTCGTAGCTCTGGGTGACGTTGCCGACGGTCAGGTTGATTCTCGCCAAAGCGTCGGTGGCGGTCGCTACGTCGAGTCCGCGCAGTGCGGGCAGGCTGTACCGCTCCGGACCCTTGGACAGGAACGCCTTGACTGTTCCGCCGTGCACGATCCGCTCGCCGCCCGCCGGATCGGTGCGTGCCACCTGGCCCGCCGGCACGTCCTCGGAATACTCGCTGTCGAAGGTGATCCGCAGGCCGGCTGGTCGGCCGCCTGTTGCGCCTGGGCCTGGCTCAGCCGCACCAGGGCGGGCGTGCTGGTGTACTGACCGGCGAACACCCACCACAGCCCGGAGCCGACCAGCAGCACCGCCAGGGCGATGGCGACCAGGGCGGGCCAGCGTCGCCGCGTCCGCCCGGCCGGGGCCGGTTCGACGGGGCCGTCGTAGTAGGGCATGCCGTCGGTGATCTCGGGCAGGCCGGGGCTGATCGGGGTGGCCGGAGTGAACCGCAGGGTCGGCGTCCGTTCCCCCTCGACGGGGCTGCGCAGGCTGGGCACCGGCTCGGTGATGTGGTTCTCGGGATCGAGGGTGGTGCGCCTCATTCGTGCGGTGAGTGCCGAGTCGTCCATCACGCCGCGGGCCAACGACTCGCGCGCCTGCCGCAGGTGGTCGAGCAGCACCCGGGCATCGACCGGCCGGTCGGACGGCCGTCGCGCGGCCGCGGTGGTGACCAGGGCGTCGAGATAGGGCGGGATGCCGTTGCGCGACTCGCGCCAGGACGTCTTGACCGCACTGGACGGCGCCGGAATGGCCTTGTGGACGTGGGCGTAGGCGACTTGGATCGGGTTGTCCCCGGTGTGCGGCTTGGAGCCGGTGAGCATCTCGTACAGCACCACGCCGAGGGCGTAGACGTCGCAGCGCGGGTCGGCCTTGCCGTGGGTGACCAGCTCGGGTGCGATGTAGCTGACGGTGCCGATCAGCATGCCGGTCGCGGTCACGGTCTGCGCCGAAATCGCCCGGGCCAGCCCGAAGTCGGCCACCTTGATCTGGCCCCGGTCTGAGATCAGCACGTTCTCGGGCTTGATGTCGCGGTGGATCAGTCCCGATTCGTGGGCCGCGGCGACGGCGGCGGTGACCGGGATCAGCAGGTCCAGCGCGCGCTCGGGGCTGAACGAACCCTCGCGAGTGATCATGTGTCGCAGCGTGCAGCCCTCGACGTATTCCATCACGATGTACGGACGCCCGCGGTGCACGCCCTGGTCGAACACCGACACCACGTTGGGGTGCGACAGCCGAGCCGCGGCGCGGGCCTCACGGTCGAATTTGCCGATGAAATCCTGGTCGTCGCCGAGCCCCTCGTGCATGACCTTGATCGCAACGGTCCTGGTCAGCCGTTGATCGTCAGCGAGGTAGACCGTCGCCATGCCGCCCCGAGCGAGCTTGCGCTGGATCACGTAGCGACCGTCCAGCAACTCACCCACCAAGGGGTCGCTCGTGCTCACAGTCGTCACCATCGCTCCGGACAAGTCAGGGGAAGTAGGCCGTCCAGACCTGCCGGTGAGTCTAGGTCGGAGCCGGGCGAGAGCGGGCCGCGACCCGCCGAGAGGGCGGGTCGCGGATCTGTGACTCCGGAACGGCTAGAGCTGTACCTGGGCGACCAGGCGGGCGCGGGCGCGGGCGGCGCCCGCCACCAACTCGGTCAGGGATGCCTCGACCTCGGGCCAGCCGCGTGTCTTGAGACCGCAGTCGGGGTTCACCCAGAGGCGGTCGGCGGGCAGGGTTTCCAGTGCCGCCTCGAGCAGAGTGTCGATCTCGTCGGCGCTGGGCACCCGCGGCGAGTGGATGTCCCACACGCCCGGGCCGACCTCGTTCGGGTAGCCGGCCTCGGCCAGTTCGGCGACCACCTCGCCCTTGGACCGGGAGGCCTCCATGGAGATCACGTCGGCGTCCAGGGCGATGATCGCGTCCATCACGTCACCGAACTCGGCGTAGCACATGTGGGTGTGGATGCCGGTGTCGTTGCGGACGCCGCTGACCACCAGCCGGAACGCCTCGGTCGCCCAGTCCAGATACGTCGCCCAGTCCCGGCGCCGCAGCGGCAGGCCTTCGCGCAGCGCCGGCTCGTCTACTTGGACGATCGGCAGACCGGCCGCTTCCAGATCGGTCACCTCATCGCGCAGCGCCAGCGCCACCTGCCGGGCGGTCACCGACTCAGGCTGGTCGTCGCGGACGAACGACCACTGCAGGATCGTGATCGGTCCGGTCAACATGCCCTTCATCGGCCGTGCGGTTTGCGCGGCGGCGAACTGGGCCCAAGCCACGGTCATCGGCTCGGGACGGGCCACGTCGCCGAACAGCACCGGCGGCTTCACGCAGCGCGAACCGTAGCTCTGGACCCAGCCGTGCGTGGTGGTGGTGAAACCGTCCAGCTTCAACCCGAAGTGCTCCACCATGTCGGTGCGCTCGAACTCACCGTGCACCAGCACATCGACGCCGATCTTCTCCTGCTTACGGATGCAGGTCACGGTGAGTTCTTCGAGCCCGCCCCGGTACGCCTCGGCGTCCAGTTCGCCCCGCCGGTGCGCGGCCCGCAGCCGGCGCACCTCGGCGGTTTGTGGGAACGAGCCGATTGTGGTGGTGGGCAGCAACGGCAGTCCCAGCCGGGCGTGCTGTAGGACGGCCCGCTCCGGGTAGGTGGCGGCGCGCCGCGACCACTCCGGGGTGATGGCCGCGAGCCGCTCCTGGACGGCCGCCTGCAGCACCCGCGGCGAGGTGCGGCGGGCGGTCAGCACGGCGGTGCTCTGGGCCAGTCCGGTCAGCGCGTCAGCGTCGCCGTTCAGGGCGCCGGCGAGCAGCGCGACCTCGTCCAGCCGTTGGGTGGCGAAGGCCAGCCATGACTCCAGCTCGGCGTCGCCACCGGTCTCGGATGCCAGATCGACCGGCAGGTGGAGCAGCGAGCAGGACGGCGCCAGCTGCACCCGCTCGGAGCCGAGGCGTCGCACCGCCGGCAGCAGCCGCTCGTACACCGCGGTCAGGTTCGTGCGCCACACGTTGCGGCCGTCCACGACGCCCAGTGAGAGGCCCAGTGACGCCGGCGCCGCGGCAACCACGCCGTCCAGCTGACCCGGGTCGCGGACCAGGTTGACGTGCAGCACGTCGACCGGCAGGCTGACTGCCAGGTCAAGGTTGTCGCCCAGCCCGCCGAAGTACGTAGCCAGGGTGAGTGCCACGGCCGGGACGGCGTCCCGGAGCCGGGCGTACGCGGTGCGGTACCCGTCGATCTCGGCCGGCGACAGGTCGAGCACCAGGGCGGGCTCATCGAGCTGGACCTCGGTCGGACCGGACGCCACCAGGTCGGTCAGCCAGTCGACGTAGGCATCGAGGATCGCGTCCAGCAGTTCGATGGTGTCGCCGCCGTCGGTGCGCTTGGCCAGCCGCAGGAAGGTAAGCGGTCCGATCACCACCGGACGGGTGGCGATGCCGAGTGCGAGCGCCTCCCGGACCTGTGCGGCGGTGGCCTTCGACGAGTAGCGGAACTCCTGGTCAGGTGCCAGTTCCGGGACCAAGTAGTGGTAGTTGGTGTCGAACCACTTGGTCAGCTCCAGCGCCGGGACGCCGTTGCCGCCGCGGGCCATGGCGAAGTAGCTGCCGAGCGCTGCGGCGTCCGAGTCGGCGAGGTCGAACGGTGCGCCGAAGCGCTCTGGGACGGCGCCCAGGGTGACGGCGGTGTCGAGCACCTGGTCGTAGTGGGAGAAGTCGCCGCTGGGAATGCGCGCGATCCCTTTGGATCGCTGCAGTTGCCAGTGGGTGGCGCGGAGCCGGGCGGCGACCGCGGCGAGACCGGCGGCGTCCAGTTCGCCGCGCCAGTGCTTCTCCAGCGCCCATTTGAGTTCGCGGTCGCGTCCGATGCGGGGGAATCCGAGATTCGCGGTGGTGATCATGCGTCACCCCTATTGAGGGCAGGGGTCGACGAATCGAGTGCGGGCATAGCCGTTTCCTTTCGAGGCCCCATCCGTCGTGGGGCGTTGCGGTCAAAGCGCCGCAGCCGGTCTCCTGGCTCGTGGATCGAACACCGCCTCCCGCCTTCCCGGATCACTCCAGTGGCGTGGATGGGAGGTCGGCTCTCCACTCACAGTTGCGAGGACAGCCCCGGATTCGCACCGGGTTCCCGAACACTGCGACGGCCCGATCGAACCATGACGAGCCTGGACGGCACAAGCGAGATCATGCGGCGTCCACCATGCGGTGGACGACCGCGCTGGTTGTGCGTGCCCCGATCCGCCCGGCTCCGAGCCTTCCCTACGCTGGGGTCGTGACCTTTCTGCGTGGCTTGGACGAACGATTGCGGACGGCGCGGCTGTTCTGCGTCACCGACGCCCGGCTCGGCACCGGCGATCTGGCCGACTTCGCCGCCTCGGTGCTGGACGCCGGGGTCGACCTGATCCAGCTGCGCGACGGTGCGGCCTCCGATACCGAGAAGCTGGCGGCGCTGGAGACGCTGCGGAAGGCTGACCGGGGCCGCGGACTTGTGTCGGTGTATGCCGATCCGGCATTGGCCCGCGAGTGCGGTGCCGATGCGCTGCAGTTGGCCAAGGGCGACCCTGAGACGGCCCGGGTGCGGCGCCGGCTGAGCCGCTGGGCCAGGGTGGGGCGGTCGTGCTACACCGCTGCCGAGGTGGACGCCGCACTGGCCGACGGTGCCGTCGATTTCCTGACGGTCGGCCCGGTGCTCAGTCCGATGCCGTGGGCGCCGGGGCTGCCCGGGCTCGAGTTGGTGCGCCACGCGGCGCGGGTGGCGCCGCCGTCGGACGCGGGCGCCAAGCCCTGGTTCGCGATCGGCGGGATCACCCTCGACAATCTCGGACAGGTGCTGGATGCCGGCGCCCGCCGGGTGGCGGTCGGCCGGGCGATCACCGCCGCGGACGACCCGGCGGCGGCCGCGCGGGCGTTTGGTGACCGGCTGCGTTCAGCTCGGGGCGACGAGTCCGACATCGCCGCCGGCTGGCACCGCTGACCTGAGCCCGGGGCCCTTGCGGGGAGCGCTGACCAGGGCGGCTTCGCGCTGGTTGAGCTCGTCGAAAACCCCCTGCCAGAGAGGGTTCGGCAAAGCCCGACCGACGACGGTCGGCGCTTCCTCAGGCGGTCCGTCTGGTCGAGAGTTCGGCTAGCCGGCGCAGGGCCGTCACGGCCTCGTCGCGCAGAGGGGCGTCGTCCAGTGCGGCGAGGGCGCGGTCCAGGTCGTCGGCGATGCGTCGTTCGGTGACCGCCAGGGCGCCCGAACTGACGATGATCTCCTGGGCGGTGGCGACGTCGGCGGCGTCCAGTTCGGGGCTGCCGAGCAGGCCGCCGAGCCGTTCCTTGGCCGTCTCGGACGCCAGCTGCAGGGCGTGCGCCACCAGCACCGTTCGTTTGCCCTCGCGCAGGTCGTCCCCGGCCGGCTTGCCGGTGACGTCGGGTTCTCCGAAGACGCCCAGCACGTCGTCGCGGAACTGGAAGGCGCGGCCCAGCGGCGAACCGTACGCCTCCAGCGCGGCCAGGGCGTCTGCTGAACCGCCGGCGAGGGCGGCGCCGATCTGCAGCGGCCGGATCACCGTGTAGCGGGAGGTTTTGAACTCCACCACCCGAGGGACCACGTCCATCAGATCGATGCTGCCGATCGGTTCGGCCTGGGCGAGAACGTCGAGGAACTGGCCACAGGTCACCTCGGTGCGGACGGCGTCCAACAGCGGCAGGGCGCGGCCGAGTGCGTCTGCCGGTAACCCGGACGCGGTGAACAACTCCATCGACCAGACCAGCAGCAGGTCGCCCAGCAGGATCGCGCCGGCTCGTCCGAACGCCTCGGACGAACCGGTCAGCCCGTGCCCGCTGTGCCAGGCCTCGAACTGGCGATGCGCCGCCGGCACCCCGCGACGAACGTCGGAGGCGTCCATCACGTCGTCGTGCACGAGCGCCGACACGTGCAGCAGGTCGAGGCTGGCGGCGGCCCGGATCAGGGCGTCGGGCTCGGTGGTCTCACGGACGGTCTGGTAACCCCACCAGCAGAACGCCGGACGCAGCCGCTTGCCGCCGGCGGTAAAGGCCAACGCCAGCTCGCTGAGCAGGCCGGCTCGGTCGCCGATACCGACCATTCGTTCGGCCTGCGCGGCGATGAAGCCGCTCAACGTGTCGCCGACCGCCCCCCGGAACGGTGCTCCGATCGGGTCCTCAGCAGCGAACGTGACCATGTCCCGACCCTAGTGCCCTCGACGTCACCCTTCCCCCCGCAGCGCCACGCTCGGACGTCCCCGGATGCTCCACTAGGCCCTCCCTAATCAGTTCTGCCCTCCCTTATAAGGGAGGGCAGAACTGATTAGGGAGGGCCTAGTGGAGCTGGGATGGTCCCGGGCGCCGGTCCGGGGACGGGCGGGTAGGGTGGGTGGCCGTGTCCGTGAACCCCGAGGTCCCCAGCATCGCCGACCTGTTGGCCGACCCGAGCCGTCCGACCTTCAGTTTCGAGTTCTTCCCGCCCGCCGACGAGGCCGGCATGGACGTGCTGCGGCAGACGATCACCGACCTCGACCACGTCGGGCCCGACTGGCTGTCGGTGACCTACGGAGCCTCGGGTGCGACCCGGGACCGGACGATCACCGCGACGAAGTTCCTCAGGACCCAGACAGAGGTGCAGACCGTCGGTCACCTGACCTGTGCCAGCCAGTCCGTCGACCAATTGCTGGAGACACTGGCCGGCTACGCCGAGGCTGACGTGAAGCACGTGCTGGCGATCCGCGGCGACATGCCGGGTGGGCCGACGGTGCCCTGGGTGCGGCATCCGCAGGGGTTGGCCAACGCCACCGAACTGGTCGCCCTGATCGCCGCCAACTTCGACGTCGGCATCGGGGTGGCAGCCTTCCCCGACGCCCACCCCGAGCAGCGCGACCCCGACCTGGACGCCCGGCTGCTGCTCGCCAAGCAGGAGGCCGGCGCAAGTTTCGCGGTCACCCAGTTGTTCTTCGACGCCGGCGCATACTTCCGGATGGTCGAGCGGGCACGGGCGATCGGTTGCACGCTGCCGATCGTGGCCGGCATCCAGCCGGTCACCAACCTGGCCCAGATCAACCGGTTCGCAGCGCTGTCCGGGGCCGACCTGCCCGAGCGGGTGACCCGCCGGCTGCGCGCGGTCGGCGACGACCCGGCGGCGGTGCGCAGCACGGGCGTCGAGATTGCCACCGAACTCAGCGCCGACCTGCTGCGCGGCGGTGCGCCCGGGCTGCAGTTCTTCACCCTCAACCGGTCGCGGGCAACCTCAGCGATTCTCGCCAATCTCCGCCGGCTGGGTTTGGATCGACGCATACCAGCCGCTGCGTCGGACGGGTGAGCGCCACGTAGAGCACCCGGACGCCGCCCGGCGATTCGGCGACGATGTCGTCGGGGGCGACCACGATCACCCCGTCGTATTCCAGGCCTTTCGCCTGCAGCGGGGTCACCGCCACCAGGCGCTCGGACGCCAGCGGCGCCAGCGCGGCGCGGACCGCGCCCAGCCGGGACGGCGGTGCGATCACCCCGACGGTGCCGGTCAGTTCGCCGAGTAACGCGGCGGCTCGCTCGGCGACCAACTCGGTCAGCCGTCCCGGAGCGGCGGCCAGCAGGTCGGGCTGAACCCCGGTATGCCGGATCGCCTCGGGCAGGTCGGCGGACGGGAAACCACGGCGCACCACGTCCGCGGCCAGCGCGAACACCTCGGCGGGGGAGCGGTAGTTGACGCTCAGCCGGAACGACCGGCTGGGGGCGTGACCGATCAGCTCGGCGATCACCTTGTCGGTCTCGGCCGGATCCGGCCAGCTGCTCTGGGCCGGGTCGCCGACGATCGTCCAGGACGCGTGCCCGCCCCGGCGGCGGAGCATCCGCCACTGCATCGGGGTGATGTCCTGTGCCTCGTCGATCAGCAGGTGGGCGTACTCGGTGTGTGCGTCGGCGTCGGGGTCGTCGGTGACTTGGCGGGACAGCCGGTCGGCGACCGTGACCAGCTCGGCCGCCGCGGCGCCTTCGATGAACACCGGGTCCTCGGTGTCCGGTTCGGGGGGCACCGGGCCGAGCAGCGCGGCCAGTTCGTCGAGCAGGGCGATGTCGGCGACCGACCAGGCGTCCTGGTGGAAGGACTCGGTGAGGATGCGCTGCTCGTCGGCGTCCAGCAGTCCCACCGAGACCCGGCGGGTGACGGCCGGGTCGTCCAGCCGGCGCAGCACCTCGGTGGGGGTGAGGGTGGGCCACCAGGCGTTGATGAACATCCGCCACTGGGCGCTGGAGGTGATCAGGTCGTCGATGGTCTCGCGGTCAAGTTCCAGCTCGTCGGGAACCTGCGCGGCGAGCTCGGTGAGCAGCGCCTTCTCAGCCGCCTCGCGGGCCCGGTTGACCTTGTGCCGGGAGAGCACCTCGCGACGCAGCCGTTCCAGCGCAGCGGCGTCCAGTGCGACCGGTTCGCCCTTGACGGTGAGCAGCAGCCGGGCGCCGTCCCGGCCGGGATCGACCAGCGGCAGGTTGACCAGCCGCTTCAACAGCGGAGCCATTCGCAGTGAGCCCTTAATGCCGGCCGCGGCCGCGGAATCGTTGCGGTCGGCGGAGAAGCCGAGCACATCGGACGCCACCGCGCCGATCGAGCGCAGGGTGACGGAATCCTCGCCGAGTGAGGGCAGCACCCGTTCGATGTAGCTCATGAACAGCGCGGATGGGCCCACCACCAGAATCCCGCCGCGTTCGAACCGTCGCCGGTTGGAGTAGAGCAGGTAGGCGGCGCGGTGCAGCGCGACCACCGTCTTGCCGGTGCCCGGACCACCCGAGATCACCGTGACGCCGCGGGCGTCGGCGCGGATCGCCTCGTCCTGCTCGGCCTGGATGGTGGCCACGATGTCGCGCATGTGCGTGCCGCGGGCCCGCTGCAGCGACGCCATCAGGGCGCCTTCGCCGATCACCACCAGGTCGCCGGCGTCGGCGGCGTCCAGCAGGTCGTCCTCGATGCCGATCACCCGGTCGTTGCGGCAGCGCAGCACCCGGCGGCGGGTGACGTCCATCGGGTTGGACGGGGTGGCCCGGTAGAACGGCTCGGCGGCACGGGCCCGCCAGTCGATCACCAGGGGCTCGTACTCTTCGTCACGGACGCCGATCCGGCCGATGTAGCGCAGGTCGCCGTCGTTGAGGTCGAGCCGGCCGAAGACCAGGCCCTCGTGTTCGGCGTCCAGCACAGCCAGGCGTTTCGCGGCCTGGAAGGCGAAGGCGTCCCGCTCGAACATCGCGGTGCCGTCCTCCTCGCGCAGCCAGGTGCCGCGATCGGAGCTGTAGATGGCGTTGCTGGCCCGAGCCCTCCGGCGGGCGGCCAGCGCCGCTTTCCCGAGGTGGGCGTAGACGAGGTCGATGTGGGCTTGCTCGATGGCGAGTTCGCGGTCGAGAGCCGAGGCTGGCTGGGTCAAGAAACCTCCTGCTTGCCGTTTGGCCAGACGGTCAAGCCTACGCCGGTGTCGCAAGCCACGCGCAGACCATCTCGGTCAGCATCGCGACGGTGGCGTCCAGGGATTCCGGGGTGTCCATCCGGACGCCGAAGGTGGCCTCGATGGTCGGTGCGTTGGTGATCCGGAACAGCGCGACGGCGCTCATCTGCAGGTGCAGGTTGACGGCCGACACGTCCCGGACGAAGCTGCCGTCGGCGCGGCCCCGGCGCAGGATGTCGTCCAGGGTCTGCAGGATCGGCAGGTTGGTTCCGGCCTGGCGGCTCGACTGGCGCAGATGCATCGCGTCGAGGGCGTTCTCGGAGGCCACCAGCCGCGCCAGTTCGGGGTGGCCGGCGTGCCAGCGCAGGGTGTGGTCGACGAGCCGGGCGAGCGCGTCCCGGGGCGACAGGTGGCTGAGGTCGAGAGCCTTCTCGGCGGCCCGGATGTCGGCGTAGGCACGTTCCAGGACGGCGGTGAACAAGCCGTCCTTGTCGCCGAAGTAGTAGTAGATCATCCGCTTGGTGGTGGAACTCTTGGCGGCGATCTCGTCGACCCGGGCGCCGAAGTAGCCGATCCGGGCGAACTCGGAAGTCGCGACGTCGAGCAGTTCGGCCTTGGAGCGCTTGGCGCTGCGGGTCTTGCGTGCGGGTGCGGCGGCGCATGGCTCCGGTGCGCCCTGGGTCGCTGGCTCGGCCGACATGGCGTCACTGTACGCCGCGCTGCTGCGCCGCAATCGAAGGGGTCAGCGTCGCTGCCGGAGCAGCAGCACCAGGTTGATCACGCCGGTGAGCGCGCCGACAGCGAGGAACAGCCAACCCAGCAGGTTGGCGGTGCCGACGCCGTTGGCGGTCATGTACCAGCCGGCGAACAGCAACAGGACGGCCAGCGCCAGCCCGGTGCCCGGATTGGTCGTCGTCTTCATACGGAGCCTTTCGGGTTTCCCGGCCGGACGCGGAGCGCGTCCGGCCGGGAAACGGTTGAACGGATCAGCGCGAAGCCTTGGCCAGCTTGGCTTCGGTAATGGCCTTCGCCCGCAGCCGAAGGTACTCCTCCTCGGGCACCGGCTGAGCGCCGGGCACACCAAGGTCGTCACCATGCAGACGATAGGTCTCAGGCGAGCGCCAGGCGGCGATCGATGCGACCACGCACAATGCCAGGGTCAGGGTGCCGACCGTCATCACCACATTGGTCGAGCCGGGGGGTGCGACGATCGGGAACACCAGCACCATGGCCGACGAGGCGACGGTGCCCAGGTTCTGGGCGATCGCCATCGAGCTGACCCGGGTCTTGGTCGGGAACAGCTCGGGGTAGAACGCCGGGAAGACGGCGTTGTAGCCCTGGTAGACAGCGCCCCACATGACCAGCGAGAAGACGATCGCGAGAGACACGTTCGCCTGGCTGATCGACCACAGGTAGCCGTACGACATCAGGCCGCAGAGCACCGGGGACGCGATCATCAGCGGACGGCGTCCGATCCGGTCGGACAGATTGCCGACCAGCGGGATGACGACACAGGCGACCACGTTGCCGAGCAGCGGGATCCACAGGTAGACGTCGGCGTGGAAGCCGATGCCGTAGTCCTTGTTGGTGGCGTAGGTGGCGCCGAAGATCGAGGTGGTGACCGCGATGATGTTGGTCAGCGCCATGCAGAACACCCGGCCGATGGCGCCGGGGTTCTCCCGGAACGCCTGCCGGATCGGAGACTCTGCGACGGTGCCCTCTTCCTGCTCCTCGGTGAAGGCCGGGGTCTCGTCCACCTTGCGGCGGATCAGGTAGCCGGCGACGACCACGCCCGCGCTGAGGGCGAACGGAACCCGCCAGCCCCAGCTGTGGAACGCCTCGTCGGACAGGTAGTGGGCCAGCGGCAGGAACACCGCGGCGGCCAGGATCTGGCCGAACTGGGTGCCCTGCAGGGTGAAGCTGCCGAAGTAGCCACGGCGTCCGAACGGCGCATGCTCGAGGATCATCGAGCTGGCGCCCGAGATCTCGCCGGCCACGGCGAAGCCCTGCACCAGGCGCAGCGCCATCAGCATGGCGGGGGCCAGGATGCCGACCTGCTGATAGGTGGGTAGCACCGCGACCAGCATGGTCGAGACACCCATCAGCAGCATGCAGAGAACCAGCACGTTCTTGCGGCCGTGCTTGTCGCCCCAGGAACCGAGGACGAACGCGCCGATCGGACGGGCGACGTAGCCGACCACATAGGTGCCGAGCGCACCGATGATCGCCATCCGCGGATCCGTCTTGTCGAACATGATCATCGGGAAGATCAGGGCGGCGGCCTGGGCGTAGATGAAGAAGTCGTAGTACTCCAGGGCACTACCGATCCAGCCGCTGGCTGTCGCCTTTCCGGTTTGTTTTTCGTGAGTAGATGTTGCGGACATGAGAACCTCTCGTTCAGGGGCCCGCAAGGGCCGGTGAACGCATCGCCTTCGATGCGTGGCCGGTGAACGCCCGAGGTAGTGGACGGCCCCACCGGAGGTTGGGGTCAGGCAACCATTGCCCGTACCCGAGCGTGCATTCGTGGGGCGTCGGGTGTGACTCCCGTGAACAGCTCAAACGCCTGGACAGCCTGTTCGGCCGCCATTCCGGCGCCATCAACGGTGCGGCACCCGGCATCGCGGGCCCGCATCAGTAATTCGGTGTGAAGGGGGAAGTAGACGATCTCGGAGACCCAGAGCTGCGGTCGCAGCAGGCCGGCGTTGATCGCACAGCCGGGGTGGGTCGCCATCCCGACCGGAGTCGCGTTGACCACCCCCTCGGCCTCGGCCAGTGAACGAGCCAGGTCGACACCGACCTGGACCCGGTCCTGCCCGAAGATTTTGCGCATCCGCTCCACCAGCTGCCGGGTACGTTCGGCGTCGATGTCGTGGATGATCAGCAGGGGCGACCCGAGGTCGAGCGTCGCGTAGGCGACGGCCGCCCCGGCGCCACCGGCGCCGAGTTGGACGACGGTGCCCCGGCAGGCGTCCGGGAGGGCGTCCGCGAACGGCTTCTGGTAGCCGCACCAATCCGTGTTGTGGCCGATGGCGCGGCCGTCGCGGAACACCACGGTGTTCACCGCGCCGAGCGCGCCGGCCCGGTCCGACAGTTCGTCCAGGCTGGGGATGATCGCCTGTTTGAACGGATGGGTGACGTTGAAGCCGGAGAACCCGGACGACCGTGCCCAGTCGAGGACGGCGGGCAGGTCAGCGGCGGTGATGCCCCACTCCAGGCTGTCCAGGATCCGGTAGGAGAGCCACATGCCCTGCTCGCGACCTTCGTACTCGTGCAGCGCCGGCGTCCGGGAGGCGCCGATGCCCTCGCCGAGCAGGAACAGCCGATGGATGGCCGGACGGGCCCCCCGCGCCCACCCGCCCTCGGAGGGCCTGACCTGCGGACGCCGGTCGGCGTCCGGCGCAGGCCATGGCGCGCCGGTCTCGGGATCGGGCAGGCGGGACAGCAACGCCTGGTCGAGGCGCTGCCCGATCGCTCCGGTTCCGGTCATCGTATGGCCTCTCGTTCGGTGACGCCCGTGCGGGCGAAGTAGGCGCGGGAGGTTTCCAGGCAACGCCGGGCGTGGCCCTCGGCGCCGAGTCGTGCCACGTCGGTGGCGCTGGGGATCTCGATCGAGTAGACCGTAGGCGGCAATGCCCGCAGCACCGCCGCCGGGTCGATACCGCCCTCGCCGAGATAGCTGCGCCCCTCGCGGATGATTCTGGCCATCTCGTCGCGTTCGGCCGGGATGGGGCCGGGCGCGTCGCAGATTTGGACGAACTCGAACCATTCGCTGGGCAGTTCCGCCAGGTCGGAGACTCGTTCGTGCGACCGGTGGAAGTGGTGCAGGTCGATCATCAACCGGGCGTTCGGCTCGTCCACCTCGCGCAGCACCGCGACCGCGTCGGCCATGGTCGTGACGGCGGCCAGCGCCAGCCATTCCAGGTTGACCGTCAAGCCGTACTGCGCGGCCAGCCGGCAGAGCCGTCCGAAGGCGTCCACCGAGTAGCCGTGGTCGGAACTCCAGATGCTCGACAGGAGGTGGCCGGCGCCGATGGCGGCGCCGATGGCGAGTTCGGCCTCATAGCTGTCCGGATCGACATCGTCGGCGATCCGGGCAAGTTCAATGTCGTGCACCGGCAGACCGGTCTCGGCCAGCGCCTCGCGGGTGGCGTGCAGGAGGGCCGGGTTGCGGGCCAGGGAGTGGTCCGTGCCGGGCAGCCCGTCGCAGATCAGCCGAGGGCTGACGTAGTCGTAGCCGGTGCGGGCGGCGATCCGGACCAGTTCCGGGGTCGGGGTGTCGATGATCGTCAGGTGCCCCAGCGCGTACTGCTGGGCCTGCTGCTCGACGCTGAGCGCGGCGGTCATGATCGGACGCTCACGAGGTGGCGGCGTGGTGGATGCCGGCACCGGGGGAGTAGATGTCCATGATGTTCCAATGCCCGGACGTGGGCGTCGGCACGTTGATCATCGACACGTCGATCACCACCGGGACGCCGGCCGCGATCGCCTTCGCCAGGGCCGGCTTGAACTCGTCCGCGCTGGTCAGCGTGACGCCCTGGACGCCGTAGGCGCGGGCGATGGCGCCGAAGTCGGTCGTCACCGGGCCGTCCGCGTTCTCGAAGACGGTGCCGTAGGTGGTGTCGAAGTGTGCCTTCTCCAGCCCGGCGATGGTGCCGAACGCGTTGTTGTTCATCACCACCCAGACCGCGGCGATGCCCTTCTCGCGGGCGGTGTAGAGCAGGCTCGGGTTGGCGCCGAAGCCGCCGTCGCCGACCAGCGACACCACCACCCGCTCGGGGCAGGCGATCTTGGCGCCGAGGGCGGCCGGGGCGCCGAAGCCCATGGTGGCGAAGCCGCCGGGGGTGAACACCGAGCCGGGGGTGAGGATGTCCATCTGCTGGGCCATCCCGTTCTTGTTCCACCCCACGTCGGTGGTGATGATCGCGTCGGCGGGCAGCACCTCGCGGACCTCGGCGAGGATCCGTTCCGGACGCATCGGCCAGGCATCGCTGGCCACCGCCTCGGCGTTTCGGGAGCGGAAGTCGTCGCGCTGCCGCTTGATCTCGGCCAGCAGTTCCGGCCGTTGGACGCCGTCCGGAGCCAACCGCTTGGCGGCCTCGACCAGTGCCGCGATGGCCGGCTTGAGGTCGGCGACGGCGCCGACCTGCAGCGGATAGTTGCGGCCCAGTTCCTCGGGGTCGATGTCGATCTGCATCAGCTTCGTGTCGGGGATGCGGAAGGTGTACTTCTCCTCCCACGACGAGCTGTCGGCTTCGGCGAAGGTGACGCCCAGGGCCAGGATCCAGTCGGCGTTGCGGGTCGCAGCGTTGACGAATTCGGTGCCCCAGAAGCCGGTCATGCCCAGCACGCACGGGTTGTCGTCGGCGACCGCGCCCTTGCCCATCAGGCTGTGGCTGACCGGAACCTGCAGGTGGTCGACCAGCGCGGCCAGCTCGTCCGCGGCGTCGGCCAGCACGATGCCGCCGCCGACGTGCAGCAGCGGACGCTCAGCGGCCAGCAGGTTGGTCACGATCTGCTCGGCGACCGCCGGGTCGAGGCCCGGCTTGGCCAGTTCGGTGGTGCCGGCCATCGCCTTGTCGAAGGTGGCGACGTCCACCTCGGCGGAGAAGATGTCCATCGGCACGCTGACCAGGACGGGGCCGGGGCGTCCGCTCTGCGCCAGCCGGAACGCCTTGTCGAGGATCTCGGCGAACAGGTGCGCAGACTCGACCCGCCAGGCCCGCTTCACGAACGGCCGGTAGATCTCGTGCTGCGCGCCGTCGGCGTGCAGGTTGACCTCCTGGTGCGGGTGCTTGCCGTAGTAGTGCGAGGGAATGTCGCCGGCGATGACCACCATCGGCACCGAATCGAGGGCGGCGTTGGCCACGCCGGTGGCGGCATTGGTCAGGCCGGGGCCGAGGTGGGAGAGCACCACCGAGGCACGGTGGGTGGCCCGGGCGTAACCGTCGGCGGCGTGGGCGGCCAGCTGTTCGTGCCGGGTGTTGACGAACTCGATGCTGTCCGACTTCGACAGGGCCGCGAGCACCGCGATATTGGTGTGCCCGCACAGTCCGAAGACGTGCTTCACGTCGCGGTACTCGAGGTAGCGGACGAGCTGGTGCGAGATCAGGTCGGTGGTCATCGGTGACTCCTGGTTTCGGGTGCTCAGGCGGGTTCGGTGGGCTGGGCGGTGGTGGGGCCGGACGACGCGGCCGAGGAATGGACCGAAAAGAACCGTCCCTCCGTGCCGCTCGGGTCGGCGTCCGGCAGGTCGCGGCGGGGTTCGCCGGTGTAGCGGTAGGGGATCTTCGGCGTCATCGGGCCCTTGATCCGGCCGCCCTGGCCGGTCTGCTCCCAGGCGTGGGCGAGGATGCCGACCGAGCGGGACAGGATGAAGATGCCGCGGCCCAGTTCGGGGGCGAAGCCGAGCTCGGAGTAGATCACCGCGGTGGCGCCGTCGATGTTCATCGGGACCCGGCGGCTGCGTCCGGCCGAGATGGCCTCCTCGACGGCGCGTCCGATGGTGGCGAACCGGCCGCTCACCGCGCCCTTCGCGGCCTGGTCGTCGACCAGGCCGAGCAGTCGCGACGCGCGCGGGTCGAGTGGGTGGAAGCGGTGCCCGAAGCCGGGTGCGTACCTGACGCCGCGCTCATTCCAGCGGGCCCAGACGGTGGTGGCTGCTGCGACCGCGTCGGCCTCGGCGAGCGGGGTGTCCGGGCGGTGACCCTGGTCGGTCAGCTCGGCATCGATGTCGCGGTACAGCTCCATGCACTGCTGGCCGGCGCCGCCGTGCACGTCGTCCAGCACGTTGATCGCGGACGCCATCGCCCCGTTGAGCGGCAGCCCGCAGGTGACCGACATCCGGCTGATCGCGATCGACGGGGCGTGCGGCCCGTGATCGACCGACGCCACCAGCGCGGCTTCCAGCAGGGATGCCTGGTCGGCGCTGGGCAGGTCGCCGCGCAGCATCAGCCAGATCATCTGCGGGAAGCTGATCCGGCCGATCAGCTGCTCGATCGGGTAGCCCCGGACGCCGATCGTGCCGGGGTGGATGTCGATGATGTCGGTTGACCACCAGTTGTGGGCGGCCTCCACCAACTCCTCGGGGGACTGGGTCATCGGCGGGCCTCAGGCGTCCGCGGGCTCGAGGGCCGGGTCGTAGAAGTCGCCGAACAGCTCCTCGTCGCTGGGCTTGTCCTCAGGGATCGGACGGGCCACCCAGGTGGTGTTCAGGTAGTGCTTGAGGTGCACGTTCTCGCTGGTGATGTTGCCGCCCCAGGTGCCGCAGCCCATCGACGAGGTCATCGGCATGCCGTTGTTGAACGCGCCCGCGTTGGCCTTCGACTGCGGCTGGCGGACCATGATCCGGGAGACCGGCGCGGCCAGGCCGAGGCGGTGGATGTGGTCGTCGTCGTGGGAGTAGATCCCGCAGGAGTGGCCCTTGCCGCCCACCTCGTAGACGGCGCGCATGGCGTCCAGGGCGTTCTCGAACTCGCCGGAGTAGCGGTGCACGGTGAGCAGGGTGGTCAGCTTCTCGCGCGAGAACGGGAACTCGTCGCCGATGCCGTCGCCCTTGACGAAGAGGAACGTCGTGCCCTCGGGCACCTCGAAGCCGGCGTGCTTGGCCAGCTCGGACGGCGCGATGGCAACGGTGTCGGGCAGCCGGTGCGCCTCGTCGTCCCACATCACCTTCGCCAGCGCCGCACGCTGCTCACCCTCGGCGAGGTAGCCGCCCTCGGCCTGCAGCGCGGCGATCATGTCGTCCCAGATCGACTCGTGGATGATCAGGTTGCCGTCGGCCGAACAGCCGGAGCCGAAGTCGGAGGTCTTCGAGATGCGGCTGTTGCGGGCGGCGATCGCGACATCGGCGGTCTCGTCGATGATCATCGTCGAGTTGCCGGCGCCGACCCCGTAGGCGGGGGTGCCGGAGCTGTAGGCGGCGCGCACCATCGGCTGCCCGCCGGTCGCGATGACCAGGTCGGACGCCGCCATCAGTGCCTGCGACATGGCCACGCTGGGTTGGGTGATGCACTGCAGGATGTCGGCCGGGGCGCCCTCGCGCTCGAGCGCTTCGCGCATCAGCCGGACGGTCTCGAAGGTGGTCTTCTTCGACCGCGGGTGCGGGGAGAAGATCATCACGTTGCGGGCCTTGACGCAGTAGATCGCGTTGCCGGCCGGGGTCAGGTCGGGGTTGGTGGTGGGCACGATGCAGCCGATCAGGCCGACCGGCTTGCCGTACTTGACCAGGCCCTTCGCCTCATCGGTCTCGATGACGCCGACGCTGGGCTGGCGCAGCGCGTCGCGCAGCACGCCGCGGATCTTCATCCGCTTGCCCATCCGGCTGACCGGGTCGCCCAGGCCGGATTCCTCGATGCCCTCGTGCACCAGCCGGGTGAAGGTCACCTTGTTGGCCACCGCCCAGGCGATCGCCTGGCAGAGCCGGTCGACCTTCTCCTGGTCGTAGGTCTCGATGACCTTCTGCGCGGCGCGCGCTTTGGCCAGCAGGTCGTCGAGCTCCTGCTGCTGCTCGGGCCGCAGGGGCTTCGGTTGGCTCGTCGTCGATGCCATCAGTGCGTCTCCCAAGTGTGAATCGCGAGGTCGTGGGGATCAGTATGCATAGAAATTGGTCGTTTGTGAACCATCTGGTTAGTTAAGCAGGTTGTCGACGCGAGGCTTCCGAGGGCCTCACCGGTAGTGGTCGTCGGTGGCGAACGGTCTTGAACCCGGTGAAGCCGTCCATGGCGACGATCTCGACGCGGTCGCGCCAGGCCTGGTCGCGCTCGCCCAGCCGGGTCGCGCACACCTGTTTGGAGCGGCCCTCGACCATGTCCAGCAGCCGCGCCGGACCCTTCTGGTCGCGAACCGGGGTGAGATCGATGATCACGGTCACGTACTTGTCGCCCTTGCGGGTGTGCCGCCAGGCGTGTTCATCGACCCCGATCACGGCCACGCCGTCGAACCGGGCCGGGTCGCTGATCAGGACCCGTTTGCCCTCGGCCAGGACGGCGTCGTTGGCGGTGTTCCACGACACGGCGAGCCCTTCGGCGATGCGGGCCACTGTGAGGCGCTGTGCCTTACTGCGTGCCGGGGGTGCGGCTTGGGACCTGACGATTACGCTTCCCGAGTGGCCAGACCGATCACCGTGACCCTTGTCGACGACGACTTGCTGGTGCGCAACATCGTCAGCGAACTGCTCCGGAAACACCAGGACCTACGGGTGATCGGGGTCTTCGCCACCGCACGGGAGGCGCTCGCGGCGGCAGCGGAGAATCCACCGGACGTCATGGTCGTGGACATCTCGATGCCTGGCATGGGCGGTGCCGAGCTGACCCGACTGGTTCGGGAGCGTCATCCGGCGGTGCGAGTGATGGCGTACACCTCGCTCGCCGACGAGCGCTCCGTGTCGGGCATGCTGAACGCCGGTGCCGTCGGAGTGGTCCACAAGGAGGCGTCCATCGACGCCGTCGCGAACGCCATCCGGACCACCTGCGCCGGCCTGTCGGTGCTGTCGCCCCGGTTCAGCCGGCGCCTCGCCCTACCTGAGGTCGGCGAAGCTCTTGCCGCGACCGAGATCGAGATCCTGCGGCTGGTCAGCCGCGGCCTGACCAACGATCAGATCGGTGCGGCCGTCCACCTCAGTCCGTCCACCGTCAAGTACCACATCACCAGGCTCACCGAGAAGCTCGGCGTGACCAACCGGGTCACCCTCGCGGTGGCAGCCGTCAAGCTCGGTCTGGACGGCGACGACCACGCCGCGACGGCGGGCGGATCGTGACGCGTGGGCCTTCGGTTGACCTCTCGGTCAGCGGTCCAATGCGCCAGTGCCTGAGCGGGTAGTCATCACACGGATGACTACCGAGCCGGCCGATGTCGATCCACCGGAGCCGCGCCACGGTCGCTCAGGAAACCTGTGCGCTGCTACTGGTCACCCACGACGACACGGTCGCCGCCCGGGCGCAGCGGTCCGTGCGGATCGGGAACCTCCGGCCGGCGTTGTGAGCGGTTGCTCAGATCAGAAGGGAATGGCGATCCGGCAAATCCATTGGGAGCCGTTCTGCTCGACTGCGAGTTCACCTCCGATCAGGGTGAGGCGTTCCCTCACTCCGATCAATCCCACGCCCGGACCCCCCGGGGTGTGGTCCGATCGGCTGTCGTTGATGAACACCGCGTCGACGCCGACGCCGGCGATGCTGACGATGATCACGCAGGGCCGCGACCGGTCGCCATGACGTTCGATGTTGGCGCAGGCCTCGTCGATCACGGCCCGTAGCGTCGGGACGAGCGCGGGCGGAACCGCGTCCAGCTCGCCGTCCACGGTGGCGATCACCGTGAAACCCTGAGCCTCAAGGCGGGCTGTCGCTGCCGCGAGGGCCTCGGACGGGCTTCCTCCTGAGCGGTCCGCGTGGGGTGCCTCGTCCGAGTCGCGAAGCAGGGCGAGGATCCAGCGAAGCTGCGCGGACGCCTGCTGGATGTGGGCAACGACTCCTTCGAGTTGCGCCGAAGGATGCTGTTGCAGTGCGGACTGGGCCTGGAGCGAGGCCCTGGTCAGCTCGCGGGCCACCGTGTCGTGGAGTTCTCGAGCCACCACCAGTCGCTGTCGTTGGAGTTCGGCGGCCCGGACCCGGTTAAGCGCACTCTGGCCCGCACCGAGCGCTGTCCCGATCACCCAGGCAACGGCGATCAGCATGGCCGTGGTGCCGATCGCGATGAGCCACGGCATCGTGCCCAACGTCCGCTGGTGCAGGATCGCCACGAAGAGCGCTCCGTATCCGAGCGACATGGACAGCTGCACCAGGCTCCGTTCGCGCGCGGTGCTGCACAGAATCGCCACGAACGGCGCGAAGGCGACGCCGACGCCGAGCGCCACGCTCACGGGCAGGGCCAGTTGGAGCCCGAGGATCACGGCCAACGCGAGACCTGCCGACCGGGGCCACCAAGGAATCAACGCCACCGCGAGGCAGGCTGCCAGGCTGAGCACGACCGGTGCCTGTTCTTCGCGCCCCCCGTCCACCGCGATCGTCAGTACGGTCAGGGTTGCGGCCAGCACCACAGCGAGCCCACCCCGCCACCACTGCGACGCTCCCGCGGAGATGATCGCCTCAGCTCGGTTTGCCTGCCCGCGGCGACCGGTCGAACGACGGAGCAAGTGTTCGACGGGAGGGGCGCTGTGACCAGTCACGGAGTCACTCGCCGATCTCGACGGGTCTCCCCGTGTGCGCCGCTTCGACCACGGCC